>JABSPK010000004.1:0-339542 GCA_013214065.1 Flavobacteriaceae bacterium | reverse complement strand
GACTACACCGCTGTGCCGGAAGATACCCAGACCTTGACCTTCGGTGGGGCCAATCCGAATACGCAGACCATCACCATTCCGATCATCGATGATACCCTCATCGAGAGTACCGAGGATTTCCAGGTATTGCTCACCGATATCTCGACCAGCTTGGTATACATCCTGGCCAACGATACCGCGACCGTTAACATCATCGATAACGACAACGATCCTTCTTTGGGCGTTCAGTTCGACCTGACCAGTATCGATGTCAATGAGGATGCAGGGACCGTTTCCTTGGATGTCAGCTTAAACGCCACCGTTCAGGACGAGTTCACCGTTGAGTTCCATACGACCGACGGTTCGGCCGTCGCACCCGGTGACTACACCGCTGTGCCGGAAGATACCCAGACCTTGACCTTCGGTGGGGCCAATCCGAATACGCAGACCATCACCATCCCGATCATCGATGATATCATCATCGAAAGTACCGAGGATTTCCAGGTGTTGCTCACCGATATCTCAACCAGCTTGGTATACCTCCTGGCTAATGATACCGCGACCGTCAACATCATCGACAACGATGGCAACGAAGGCTGGCCTGAAGACATTACGTTAGAAGCTTGTGATACGTTGCCGGATCCTTTCGAAATCACCTCGACCAGTTCGTGTGCGATCAGTGTGGACTTCACCGAGGATATCGTCGGACAAGACGACGGATGTGCGCTAGACTATGTCTTAACTAGGACCTGGACCATCACCGATTGTGTTGGAAACTTCAGGGTACACACCCAGGTCATCACCGTGGTGGATACTAATGCCCCGACCTTCGTCGAGGCCCTACCTGCAGACACCGTTGTTTCTTGTGATGCCGTTCCTGCAGCCGATGTCTTAACGGCCACGGATAGTTGTGACCCTAATATTACCGTCATTTTTGATGAGCAGATCAGCAATGAAAGTGCTTGCGGAACGGAATATACCATCACGCGCACATGGACGGCTGCCGACTGCGCAGGAAACCCCATAGAACATGTTCAAGTGATTACCGTACAAGACACTACAGCGCCCGAATTTGTCGAAGCCTTGCCGGAAGACATGGTCGTAGCCTGTAATGAAGTTCCTGAAGCTGCGGTATTGACGGCCACCGATAATTGCGACCCAGACGTAGAAGTGGTTTTTGAAGAGACCGTGACCAACGATGCCAATTGTGCCGATGGGTACATGGTGACGCGGGTATGGACGGTTACCGATTGCGCAGGAAATACCAATTCACACACGCAGGTAATCACCATCGAGCCGACCGGACCGATCATGGCAGGACCTTATGATGAGGAAATCACCATCATGTGTGGTGACGAATTGCCTGAAGTACCTGAATTGACCTTTAGCGGTGGATGTGGTAACTACGAGGTCACCTTTTCGGAAGATATCACGTCTTTACCGGATACCGACGATTATATGATCGTGAGGACATGGGAAGTCACGGATTCTTGTGGAAACACCGCGGTATTCGAACAAACCGTATTCGTACTTCAGTACCAATTGGAAGAGATTACCATCGATATCTGTGTGGAAGACGAGGCGATCGATCTTCGTGATTACTTGCCTGAACCTTTCAGTAAGGAAGGGATCTTTGAAATTCGACAAGGGGATATCGTCTTGAACGAAAGCATATTCGATCCGGCAAATCTTGAAGTTGGGGTTTATCTGATCGCCTATAGCGCTAAGACAGGGCCCTGTAAGTACTTTGCCGAATTCACCATCAATGTGAACAGTGATTGCGTTCCTTGTAATCGTGGTGAAATCGAGATCAATGATGCGATTACCATTAACGGTGACGGCATTAACGACTACCTGGAGATTACAGGTGTGGAATATTGTGCTTTCCAGTTCGATGTCATGGTCTTCAACCGATGGGGCGATAAAGTCTTCGAACAAGCAGATTATAGAAATGATTGGGGTGGTACGTCTCCTGACGGTTCCTTCGGTAGTTCCGGAACCTTGCCTTCAGGAACCTATTATTACATCATTTCCATCTTGGATAAAGAAACCGGACAAAACCTCGAACCGATCAACGGATACATCTATCTAGGTTCAAGATAAGCTCCGAACCCCAGTAAACAAAAGGCCGATCAGACGATCGGCTTTTTTTATGACATACGTTCATCGGGGAAAATAATTACTTCAACGAATTTGGTGTCTGACATCGAATTTTGCCCTGTGTTAAACGGATAAATTATCGGTATTTAGGGGTATTGGCTTCCTTTGTATTCGTATATAAGACCCCAATCTTATTTCAAACGAATTGACAATGAACCACAATACAACTGAAAGTGCATACTTCACAAGAACAGGAACGATCCTGTAACCGTAGTTTGTTTTTTCAGGTGTTTAATAATCTTCATAAAACCCTGACCATGAAGAACCTACAGCAAAATATAGTACTCATCGCCTTACTGTTTTCCGGTTTGGTATCCGCGCAGCAGTTACCACAGTTCACACAGTATATGTTCAACACCATATCGGTGAACCCAGCCTATGCAGGAAGTAGGGAGACCATGAACCTGACGGCTTTACACCGTAACCAGTGGGCCGGACTTGACGGGAATCCGACTACGAGCACCTTCTCGTTCCATACCCCATTGAAAAACGAAAAAGTCGGCGTAGGACTGTCGTACATCACCGATCAATTGGGATTTGAAAATACCAATTATGTATATGGCGATTTCTCGTATACCGTTCAAGTGGCTTTTGAAACCAAATTATCTTTCGGATTGAAAGCCGGTTTCACCAATTATAAATTGGATAACCCGGATGTCAACGATCCTTTCTTTACTTCGAACTTCAATAGCTGGAAACCGAATTTCGGGGCTGGGGTTTACCTAAGTTCCAACCGATGGTATGCCGGGGTTTCATCGCCACGGATTTTGAATACGGATTTGAATGATAATGAGTTCGAAGCCTTGGAGCGAAACAGCTATTATGCTGTTGGGGGATTGGTTTTGGATCTTTCATTGGACATCAAATTCCGTCCGGGTTTCATAACCAAATTCACCAATGGGGCACCGGCCACTTATGATTTGACCTCGAGTTTTCTGTTTTATGAAAAGTTTTGGCTTGGAGCTTCCTATCGCTTCAACGATGCATCGAATTTCGGTGCCTTTATGGACTATCAAGTATCGAAGGACATTCGTATCGGATATGCTTATGACCTACCGACTTCGACGATAAGACCCTACACTGGTGGAACCCATGAAGTGATCTTGATTTTCGAACCGCGATTGAACAAACGCACGGACCTCTACAAGTCACCACGATATTTCTAATAGCACTCAACTACTAAACTTGACCTCATGAACACGAAGAAATTACTTTTGGGCTTTGCCCTAAGTCTTAGTTTTTCGCTGGCAATCGGGCAACAGAGCTTGCAAAAGAAAGCCGATGAGCTTTTCAGTAAGTTCGCCTATGCCAAAGCGATACCGATGTATGAGCAATTGGTGATAGCCGATTTCAACAAGGTACATGCGTATCAGCGTCTTGCTGAATGCTACTTGTTGCTGCGCGATCATCAAAAAGCCTTACCGTACTTCAAAAGGTTCATCAACGAACCAGGTACGCCTTCCACTTTTTATTTCAAGTACGCCATGGCCCTTAAAAGTGCCGGTGATCAAAAAGAGGCATTGGGCTGGTTGAAGAAATACAAGAAGTTGAACAAAAACGATTCGCGCGTCAAGCAGTTCTTGAAGGATGGCAATTTGGCATCCGTCGTTTTCAACAGCAACGAACGCTACTTTTTGGAACCTGTCCATTTCAACTCTGAATTCAGCGATTTCGGTGGTTTCATGCACAATGGAAAGCTGTATTTCAGCTCGGCCAGGCTTTCAAAAGATTCTGACGAACGCTATGATTGGAACAATGAACCTTGGCTCGACATCTACATGATCGACCCTACCAATAGGTCTGCCTCGCCCAAAAAATTCCCGGGTGAGATCAATTCAAAATTCCATGAAAGCTCCTTGGTATTCTCTACGGACTATAAGAACGATACCATTGTCTATTTTACCCGAAACAACTATTTCGAGAACAAAGAGAATTTCTATACCAGGAAGGAGGAAAACCAAATCGAAAACTTAAGTAACCTGAAAATCTACAAGGCGGAGCACGTTGACGGTAAGTGGAAAGTTACGCGTAACCTGAAGACCAATGCCGACCACTATTCGACCGGGCATGCCACGGTCAATTCGAACCGAACCTTGATTTATTTCGCTTCAGACCGCCCAGGAGGATTTGGGGGCACGGATATCTACTATGCCAAAATCCACCCGCGCGGAGGTATCGGAAAACCGATCAACGCAGGACCGATCGTCAATACGGCCGGTAATGAAATGTTCCCGTTTATCAATAACGAGGGCCAGTTGTTCTTTTCTTCGGACGGTCATGTCGGATTCGGACAATTGGACGTTTTCGGGACGATCATCGATGAAGATGGAAAAATCAAGGATGTCATCAATTTAGGGAAACCTTTGAACAGTGATAAAGATGATTTTGGATACTACGCCCTTGAAAACGGCATTGATGGCTACGTCAGTTCGAACCGCGATGGCGGAAAAGGAAGTGATGACATCTACAAGTTTCAATTCGTACCCTCGTTGACCGTCAACGGTACGGTTACCGATGCCATTAACTTACAACCCTTGGATAGTGTCCGCATCGCTTTGTTCGATCAATCGAACGGCTCGTTGGTGGCGGAGACCATTACCGACGAAAACGGGAATTACAAAATGTTGATCGACAGGAAACGGAACTATATGATCGAGGCCTATCGTAAAACCCATCCAAAAAAGAATGTATTCTTCAGCACCCAAGGCACCAAGAGAAGTACCAAATTGATCCAGCAGGATATTCAATTGGAACCGGTGCTTGACGTTAAACTTTTGGCTGGTTTGAACAAAATCTATTTTGATTTCAACAAGAGTGATATTAGGCCCGACGCGGCAGCAGAGCTCAACAAGGTGGTCAAACTGATGACGGAAACCTACCCTGATATGATCATCCGTCTCGAAGCGCACACCGACCCGGTGGGAAGTCACGCCTATAACGATGAGCTATCGGAACGTAGGGCGAAATCGACCTATGAGTATTTGATCGCCAACGGCGTACCCAAACACCATATCCTTTCGTACAAAGGGTTCGGAAAGCGCAAACCGATCAACGCATGTACCAGTAAACAAGACTGTTCGCCAGAAGAACTGGAATTGAACCGGAGGACCGAATTCCCGGTTATCCAGATCAAGGGACAGGCCGTGGTCGAGTCCAAATAAAAAAAGCGCCTCCGGGCGCTTTTCTTTTTTACTTGATCCGTACCGCTTTGGATACCACATCGTTGATGGGCACCACGATCTTTCCGTCTTGGGTCTTTAAGGTCAAGGTATTGTTTTCAATGGCCTCGATAGTGCCTTGATGCTTCCCGAAACTGATTTCATCACCCACCATAAAGGTCTTTCGCGCGTAGAACATTTTCAGGGTATCTGAAAACACTTCTTTCGAACCCAATCCAAAACCGAGGGCTATCGCGAAAAGGAAGGCCCCAAGAATGATGGTAAAGTTGCTCGTAATGATCTCGGTATCGATACCGGCTTGGTTCAAGGCCGTGATCGAAATAAAAAAGGCAATCAGATAAAATAAGGTACCACTGATGAATTTCGACCCCCCGATGCCCATGGACTCGAATAAGGCCAAAGTCGCTTTCTTTACAATGTTCGCCAAGTACAGCCCTCCTGCCAAAATCAATATGGCACTGAACAAGGTCGGCAGGTAGGCAAAAATCGCCATGATACCCTCCGAAATCGCGTTCAATCCCAGAACCTGGGCGATAATGATCGTGAACAATAGCACCAATACACCTTTGACCACGGCCAGAATCAACTTGATCAAGTCGATTTTCACTTCTTGGTCTCCCAAAGGTTTTGATTCGGTCAACTTTTCGGATAGACGATCCAGTTTGGCCGCCTTCATGATTTTCTTGACAATGAACAAGATGATCTTGATCACCAACCAGGCGAGCAACAACCCCAAGATACCCAAGACGATCTTAGGTAGCAATTGGACGAAACTCGTCATGATGTCATTGAGACTTTCTTCTAAAACACGTTTGTATTCTTCCATGATCGGAATGTTTTTTATTATGGGTTAGTTGTTTCTTTTGTTTGTGCGGAAAAGTCCGGCCAATAAGGACGCATAGTTAGAAGTCACCAAAATCGACATATCCAAGATCAATTTGGCGATGGCCACATCGTTCATGACGCGTTGCCGCATTTCGGCAGGTACTTCCCGTAAGTTGGTGTTCAATTGCTTGAACGGATTGTCAAACTCCTTAGCCATCTATCACCGTATTATTATAGATTTCCAATAATTTCGATTTTGCCCGCTTCAATCGCATCTTTACCGCACTTTCACCGATATCCAATAACTCGCACAACTCCTTGATCGAAGCTCCGTCTTGGTACTTCAACAATAAAATGGACTTGTCTTCCGCACCGATTTCGGTCAATGCCAACTCCAATCGGTTTGCTTTCAGTTCATAGATGCTTTCATCAGGCACTTCTTCGGCCAAACGATATTCGGCATCATCCACAGGTATCGATTTATCACTCATCTTGCGCTGCTTGTTCCGGTTGACGTAATTGACACAAAAATTATACGTAAACGAATACAGCCAAGTCGAAAACTTAGACCTGCCCTTAAAAGAGGCCAATTTGATGAACAATTGTAAGAATACATCCTGTGTCAGGTCTTCGGCCTCGTCTTGCGATCGGGCGAATCCGTAACACTTGTTGTAGACCATTTTGGCATAACGGTCATATAACACACCGAAAAGCAATGTGTTATTGGTCGCTACCACCTTTTGTACCAATTCTTCGTCAGTATACCCCTTGTAAGGGTCGTCTTTCCCCAATGACTTCCTTCCTTGATTTATTAGAATAAGAAACAGGCGTTTTAAAAAAGTCACTTTTGGATGCGAATTAATTGGCCAACCAAGGGCTGTTAGCTGGGTTCAATATAGTCGAAACCGCCTATCTTTGAAAAAAAGCATCGAATGAAAACGTTCTACTATGTATCCCTGATGGGGTTGCTCTTGATTGGTTCCTGTAAAGAAGCTCCCAAAGCGGTCGAGACCCCACCGCAGACCATTCTTGAAAAAGTGGCTACCGCACACGGATACGACCATTGGTCAAAAATCAATAGGGTGGCTTTCACCTTCAATGTCGATCGTGATTCTACCCATTTCCAGCGCAGTTGGATTTGGGATATCAAAAAAAACGAGGTAACCAAGATCGGAGGGGGCGACACCATCCAATACCGCAGAAAAGCAATGGATAGCATTGCCCAACAGGTCAACGCTGGCTTTATCAATGACCGATACTGGTTGTTAGCGGCCTTTAATTTGATTTGGGACCAAGAGAACTTCGAATACCGTCATGAGTTGGAAGCAGAAGCCCCTATAAGTGGAAGCAGCATGCAAAAGCTGACTATCGTATACGGAAATGAAGGTGGGTATACCCCCGGAGACGCCTACGACTTTTATTTTGGCGAAGACCATTTGATCAAGGAGTGGGTTTTCAGAAAAGCGAACCAAGAAGAGCCTTCGCTGATCACAAGTTGGGAAAATTACCAAAGTATCGAGGGGCTGCAACTGGCTATCGACCATAAAAAGAAAGAAGGATACTTCAACATTTTCTTTGATGGCATAGTAGTTGATGCATCTAAGGAATGAAATCAATCCTAGCCTTTGCCCTTTTTTATTCGCTGAACAGCTTTGCCCAACAACAACAAAAGACCGGTCTGATCTACGATCGCGAAACCGGAGCTCCGGTTGAATTTGCCGATGTCTACGACGCTTTCGACCTTACCTACTCCAACGCTGATGGGCGTTACCTCCTGGTCGCGGCCTCCGACTCGGTGACTTTTAAAAAAATCGGCTATGAAAGCCAGACCCTCGCGATTTCGAGTATTCCGGATACCGTATACCTGAATCCGAGACTTTTTGAACTCGAAGAAGTCGTTTTGACCAATCTCAAGACCCTCTGGGACCGTGTGGGCGATTCACTTCGGGCCAATTACACACTATCATCCTATAAAGAGCGGTTTTTCATCCGCTGCCTACTCCGTAAAAACGGCGAACTCATCCGAGTGCAAGACGTCGCCGGAAAATTGAAACGTCGGACCTTGTTTTACAACAAGGAAATGGAAATCGAGAAAAAGGACTTTGAATTCGAAGTCGAACACATGCGCAAATTGGGCATCGAAAAGGACGAGAACGACGTCTACTTCCGCTTTTTCTCCTTAAGTCAATTGTTCCTTGAATCGGTACGCTTGAACGCAACAGGCCCGGGTTTTGAAATTACGGAGCGCTCGTTCGAAGGGGAGCCCATGGCCAAGATATTCTTTCAAAGCGATCCCAGTGCCCCCAGGATCAACACCAACGGCCATTATTTGATCAACAAGGCGAACAATGCCATTGAATCCGTGGTCATCCATTCCGAAATCGATAGTGATCGTTATTTTAAGAACGGCCCGATACGATCCCGAACCGTAAAACGGGATCAAGTCGTACATTTCCATGAATCCACGGAGACGGGCAAATACTATCTCAACCTTGCCAAACTGCGTTTCGATATTGAAATCACGAGCACTAAAAAAGATTTTAAAGATCTGTACACCTGTGAATATACCATCCAAACCTATGACAATGGCCAAAACCTGGTGGTGAAGCCCAACGCCAACGCGAAAAAAGATCTTTTCAAGTTGAAATTCCCATTTGAACAAGCCTTTTGGGAGCGGCAACACTTTCTCCCGCTGACCAACGAAATCGAAGCGTTTATCGAAGCAATGGGTAAAGCGAACAAAACTTTCAAGATCCGTTCGAACCTAAAATGATCAAGTTCTTTTTTTCATGGCCAGAATGGCAATGAGGACTAAGACGGTACAGCATAAAAGTGTTGTAAAACTCGTGGTCAGGGCATACTTTTCAGCCAGTAGTCCCAGGATAACCGGACCGACCAAAAATCCTGAATAGCCCGTACCTGCAATAAACGCCACTCCCTGTGAAGACTCAATGCCCTTGATGTTGCCACCGATTCGGAACAGCTCCGGAACCATGACCGAAAATCCCAAGCCATTCAAGGCAAAACCGGCAATGGCCAAAAACGTATTCATGCTCAATACCATAACAAAGCCGATGACGGCCAAAAAAGCCCCTAAGGCGACGATCTTGGTCGATCCAATACGCTGACTGATCCCGTCACCCAAAAAGCGACCTAAAGTCATGGTGAATGAAAATGCCAAGAACCCTGCCCCGATCAAATGTTCGGGCGCCAAGGTAATCTCGGTAAGATAGAGCGCACTCCAATCAACAATGGCACCTTCAGCACCCATACTGACGAAACCGATGAAACCCAAAATAAACAAAGGGCCCAACAGTTTGATACTAAACCCTTCTTTTTCAACAGGCTCAGCTTTAATATGATAATATTCCTTCCGGAAAAAGGAGTTACAAATAAAAACCAATAGCACCGTTCCCAGCATATGGAGAAAAGGACTGCCGATCGCGGCGATCAAAAAACTTCCCAATCCGACCAACACCCCACCCAAACTGAAAAAACCGTGGGCAGCGGACATGAATTTTTGCCCGTCTTTCTTCTCAATCTCAGTAACCAGCGTATTCATGGCGATATCGGTGAGCCCGTTCATCAATCCAAATGCGAATAGTGCGGCACACAACAGGGCATAACTTGGGGCGATCAATGGAAATAGGGCGGTTAGACTACAACCCACGACCCCAAACCAGGTTGCCCTACCCACGCCTAGCCTATTGACGATCTTCGAAGCGAAAGGGAAAATGGTAAACACACCAAGCGACAAGAAAAAAATGGCAATACCCAAATCCGCCTTATCGATATGCAAGCGTTCTTTGACCGCCGGAATGTAAATGGCCCAAGTTCCAAACCAGATGTTCAGACTTACGAATACGAAACAAGGGGCGAAATAACGCCTATTGGAAAGGATCAATCCTAATGATTTCATTGGCTCATTAACTTTAACACAAAGAACGGTAGCATGTTGCGGATTTCATAGGCCAAAACATTCCAATAAAGAAACATTACATTCCTATTTTGATTCAGATAGTTGTATTTATGGTAGTTTTAGACTATATATGCCTTAATTCCATTAACGCATCCCAATCCCTAAGTAAAGTAACAAACCATGAAACCCATATACGAAGCCATTATCCCCCATGAAAGCACCTCGTTCAAGGTAGAAACCTATGGCTTGGAAGAGGCCTGTGAATCTGCAGGGTGGCATATTCATCCGGAATTTGAGATCGTATATGTGAAGAACGGGAGCGGAGTGCTTAAGATCGGTCAGAAAACCGTACCCTATGAAAACGGGGTCTTGGTATTTTTGGGAGGGAATATTCCGCACTCGGACATGGGGAATAAAACCTTCAAAAACAACAAAGAAGTGGTCATCCAATTCTCGAAAGATTTCGTTTCGGAGAAATTAAAGGTATTCCCTGAATTCAAGGGAATCGCTTCTTTGATTTCCCGTTCACGTCAGGTTTTGATATTCGGCGAAGCGGTCAAAATGGAACTGGGCGACCATTTTGAACACTTTCAAAACCTTGGACCTGCAGAACGTTTGGTCAATTTCCTAAACATCCTAAACCGGCTTGCGAAGGAAAAAGACTATCAGGGCCTTTTTGGAACTTCGATGCTCCATGAATTCAGGGAGAAGGAGACCGACCGGTTGAAAACCGTTTTTGATTTCCTAAACGACCACTACCATCAAAAGATTTCAACGGAAGCAATGGCCGAACATGTGGGGTTGACCCCGAATTCCTTTTCCAGGTTCTTTAAAAAAATGACAGATCGGCGATTCATCGATTTCGTGAACGAATTCCGTATTGCCAAGGCTATCGATGTACTGAACGAAGGAAACCGGACCATTACAGAAGCTATGTACGGTTCTGGGTTCAACAGTCCCTCCTACTTTGCCAAGCAATTTTCAAAATATACGGAGATGACCCCTTCGGACTATCTCACGAAAAACAAATTAAACGGCTAGGATACCGGCTTTTAAGGTTTGTCCGAAGCGATACATGTCTTCATACGAACAATAGAAAGGCGCCGGAGCCAAACGGATGACGTTGGGTTCACGCCAATCAACGATAACCCCCTGCTTCATCAAGTAATCGAACAAGGGTCGACCTTCACCGTGTAAAAAGACCGAAAGCTGGCAACCACGGGCTTCAGGGGTAATGATCTCAAAGGTCGAATCGACTTCCTTATCGATTTCCTTTAAGATGAACTCCAGATAAGCGGTCAACGACCTTTGCTTGTCCAAGAGGGATGCCATGCCCACCTCTTCAAAAAGTTGCAAGGAAGCCAAATACGGTGCCAAGGCTAAAATCGGGGCATTACTCAATTGCCAGGCGTCGGCGTTCTCCATGGGGTCGAAAGTAGGTTGCATCAGAAAGCGGGTCTCCTTTTTGGTACCCCACCACCCTTCAAAACGGGGTAGATCCTTGCGGTTCAAATGCCGTTCGTTGACAAACACCCCTGAAGCATTACCTGGACCACTGTTCATGTATTTGTAACTACACCAGGCGGCAAAATCAACATCCCAGTCATGTAAATGCAAGGAAACGTTACCCGCTGCATGGGCGAGATCCCATCCGACCATAGCACCAACGTCCTTACCAGCCTTGGTAATGGACTTCATATCGAATACCTGACCGTTATAATAATTTACCCCTCCAATCAACACTAAGGCCAAATCTTCCCCGACTTCATTGATTTTAGCAAGAATATCTTCGGTACGCCAAAAGTGCTCTCCCGGTCGCTTGCACACTTCTACTATGGCTTCTTCGGGATCGAAACCATGAAACTTGACCTGACTTTGGAGCATGTACTGATCGGATGGAAATGCTTTTTCCTCACACAAGATCTTAAATCGTTTAGGTGTGGGTCTGTAGAAGGAAACCATCAACAAATGTAAATTGACGGTCAAGGTGTTCATTACGGTTACTTCTTCAGGCTTCGCCCCCACCACCTTTGCCAAAGGGCCTGCCAATCTTTCGTGATAATCCCACCAGGGTCGTTCGGCGTAAAAGTGTCCTTCGACCGCCAAATCAGCCCAATCTTTCATTACGGCATCGACATAGGAATTCGTTAACTTCGGCTGTAGTCCCAATGAATTGCCTGTGAAATAAATCACATCCTTTCCGTTGACCTGAGGGTAGTGGAATTTTTCACGATAGCCTGACAAGCGATCTTCACGGTCCAAAGAACGTGCAAAATCCAATGTATTTTCAAAAACCATACGAGTAGCCATTTTTTATTCAATACGCATTTCGACCAAGTGTTTTTTAAATCCGGCTTTTTCATAGGCCCGGATCGCGGGGAGGTTGTCTTCGTATACCGTAAGGCGAATTTCATGTAGCCCACAGGCAAGACACCAGTGTTTAAGGGCTTCGACGATTTGTTGATTGATTCCCCTACCCCTGAACTCGGGCAGGGTGTACATAAACCCCAAATATCCATACTGTTCATGATCGAGATAATGCCGGGCGGTTTTGGCCAAGGCATAGCCTGAACTCACGACCTGGCCTTCGATTTCGGCAACCATCACCTTTACATCGTCCCTTGCGATATAGGCACCCAAATCATAATAGCTGATCGCGTCATCGGCAATGGTCGGGTCGAAAGGTCGTTCCGCTTCGATCAAGGCTTGCTCAAAGATCAATAGTGTGGGTAAATCGCCGGGTTCGGCATCTCGGATACGTACCGTTTGCATGTGCCTAAATTACTCCTTATTCTTTAATTTTGTTAAAAGTTCGAGATGCATTTTTTATCCCCACTGCTTGAAAACTACATCGCCGATCATTCGGAAAATGAACCCGAATTACTGACCGAACTCACGCGTGAGACCCATTTGAAAGTGGTTCGTCCGCGAATGATCACGGGCCATTATCAGGGCAGGGTATTGAGTATGTTTTCAAAACTTATTACTCCGAAACACATTCTTGAAGTCGGTACGTACACGGGCTATTCCGCTTTGTGTTTGGCCGAAGGCTTGCCGGCCGACGGCATGTTGCATACCATTGACACCAATGAAGAACTCGTCGATATCCAAAATCGCTATTTTGAGCGAAGTCCCTACCGTGGGCAAATCAAACAGCATCTCGGGGATGCCTTAGGGGTCATCCCAAAACTGGATATCCAATTCGATTTGGTTTTCATCGACGCCGAAAAGACGCATTACGAAGCCTATTTTGAATGCGTTTTACAAAAATGTCACCCTGGCAGTATTATCCTATCCGACAACGTGCTTTGGTCGGGCAAGGTCATCGAACCCTTAAAAAAATCGGATAAGGCCACGGAAGTACTATTGCGTTACAATCGGAAATTGCAAGAAGATCCAAGGGTTGAGACCGTGTTACTCCCTATACGCGATGGCTTGACGATGAGTCGGGTACGATAAACCGTTTGGTCATTGTGAAAAACCAGCGTCCGGTAACCACCCCCACCAGCATACCTATGAAAATATCCAAAGGAAAATGAACCCCGACATAAATCCTGCTATAGGCAAAGAGCAGGGGCCAAACCAAAAACCACCAACTCCATTTCAGCCGATCCCGCATCAACAGGATGACCAAGGTCGTTATGGCGAACGAACTGGCCGCATGTCCTGAAAAAAAACTGTAATCGTTTGGATGTTGTAGGACCCTTATCAAATCGGAAAGTGCCGGATCATTGTTCGGACGCAAGCGACCTACGAATTCCTTCACCAAATGGGTCAAGAGGGTAATGAAAGCGGCCAATGACAAGACCGATCCGATGGAAATCAATGCGCGACGTTTCGGAAACTTCAACATAAAGAGTACGATGAACAAGACGAACAAGGGGGTCCAAGAGCGGATTTGGGTCAGTAAAATCCAAAAAGCGTCGTAGGGTTCCGAACCCAAACCGTTCAAGTAGATGAACAGCTCACGGTCCCAGCGAACAAGCGTTTCGATCATGGATTATTTGGTACTGCGCTTTATCGTACCAGTGACATCATCCACATTTTTCTTGACCTCATCAAGTTCTTTCTTGATGTCTGCGGTAAAATCGGTATCGATGCCCTGTTTTTCAGCACTATTCTGGATTTCCCTTTTGATATCGTCTGTAGCATCACGCAGTTGGCGCATGCCTTTGCCCAAACCTTTGGCAATACCGGGAATTTTATCGGCACCGAAGACCATGACCACGATGAACATGATAAAGAAGATTTCGGCTCCGCTGATGAATAACAACATACCACAAAGATAAAATTTAAAAATCCTATTGGAAACGTACCAGCTGGGTTTCTTGAAGGAATTCGCTTTCGTCCTTAAAAACTACCTGGATCCTGAAGGTCGCTTCATCCGGAATACCTGCAAGATCTTTCACCCTTAAGTAATAACGGGAAATAAAATCAAAATTGTCTTCGGCCTTGCGACTGGCGGCCAGTGCCTCTTCTATAGATAATAGCCTATCGTTCGTTTCAAACCCGGCGACCCCGAAAAGATCGGTCACCTCAACGAAATTGATTTCCCCTTCCAATCGCATTGCAACCTCGAGACGTTCCAAGCGGTTGATGACATTGAACGGATAGGCACAGCTACAGCGTTGGGCAGCCTCGTTATTCGAGGAGCTGGTACTTTTATTGCCCAACGATGCGATAAATCGTTCTGAAAAACGCAAATCGACCTCTAAAACTAGATGTTCTTTGGGTATGGCTTCTACAAACACTTGGGCGTCGAAAAAGTCCTCGTTGATCATTTCAAGTGCTTGGGCCTGCATCCCGTCGAATTCAATATTGATGGAAGAGAACGCACCGCAGTTGCAATCGTCGAAGTCATCCGAGCCATCAGACCCGCTACAGTTCGCCAATACCGAAATAGCAAGGATGGTCAACATCAAAAAGGGTAGCTTCTTCATGTACTTTTTTTATGAAGTAACTAAAAAAAAGCCCCGATTCCTAGAAATCGAGGCTTATCAATTAAGTGCTTTAGCAAGGGATTATCCTTTGACCTTTTCTTTAAACTGGTCGAAATCGGATTTTTCCTCTTTTTTCGGCCATGCATTGTTGGTCGTATCGATGTCGGCGGTCTCCAATTTCGGATCGACTACGATACCGACGATTTCCTTTTGGGTAGCCATGACCCTTTTTACTTCCTTATCGTTCTTTCTCCAGATTTCAGGCGGATAGGTAATGCTTTCCGTGGTGCCATCGGCAAAGGTATACTCAACGATCAATGGCATTGGAATACCCCCTGGTTTATCGAAGGTGATTTCATAGAAATACTTGGGCTCTTCAACCTGGGCACGCTCTTCGGCGGTCATATTGTCCATCATGAACTCGTTCAGGTTGGTCGAAGTTTCAGATGGGGCTTTGCCCTTAAGATCATCCGAATAATCGTCACTACCCTCTTCGGCCAAGTAGACCAAAGGCGGTAAATCGGCCAAGGTCAGGTTTCGGGCATCCATATACTCTTGCATTTCTTTGGTGACCTCGTTGCTAACATAGTATTTCTTTACTCCCTTAACACCGATATCCACATAATCAGTGGTGTAGAACCAACCTCTCCAGTACCAGTCAAGATCGACTGCCGAGGCATCTTCCATAGTTCGGAAGAAATCTTCAGGGGTCGGATGCTTGAACTTCCAGCGCTGGGCATAGGTCTTGAATGCGTGATCGAACAATTCCGGGCCCATTACGGTCTCACGAAGAATGTTCAATGCAGTGGCCGGTTTGCCGTAAGCATTCGGACCAAGTTGGTAGACATTCTCGGGGTTCGACATGATGGGGGAGATATAACTTTGATCTCCGGCCATGTAGGGTACGATCTTGGCAGCATCGCCACGTCTTGAAGGATACTTGTCATTGGGCGCGATGACATCAGGATAGTTCTTACCGAACTCCTGCTCGGTCAAGTATTGCATAAAGGTATCGAGACCTTCATCCATCCATCCCCATTGGCGCTCGTCTGAATTGACGATCATGGGGAAGAAATTGTGCCCGACTTCGTGGATGATCACGCTGATCATACCATATTTCGTACGATCTGAATAGGTACCGTCTTCATTCGGACGCCCATAATTCCAGCAGATCATCGGATACTCCATACCTTGGTTTTTGGCATGTACTGAAATCGCTTTGTGGTATGGGTAGTCAAAGGTATGCTTAGAATAGGTAATCAAGGTCTGAACCACGGCCTTGGTCGATTGCTCTTCCCAAAGTGGATTACCTTCCTTAGGATACATGGATACCGCCATGACATCGCGGTTTGGCAATTTTACCGCCTGCATGTCCCAAATGAACTTTCTTGAAGAAGCGAATCCGAAATCACGGACAGGCTGTCCGGCTTCCGTTTTGAATTTCCAGGTTTTCTTTTTCTCAGAGAACGATCCTTCCTTGGCAACGGCCTCTTCTTGACTAACGATGATGACCGGTTTGTCATACGACTTCTTGGCCTGCTCATAGCGTTTCATCATGTCTTTGGTGAAAACTTCCTTACGGTTCTGCAACACCCCGGTGGCGTCAACGACGTGGTCGGCCGGTACGGTGATGTTCACCTCATAGTTCCCAAACGGTAGGGCGAACTCGCCACTGCCCCAAAACTGGTGGTTTTGCCAACCTTCAACATCGGAGTATACCGCCATTCTTGGGAAGAACTGGGCGATCACATAGGCTCGGTTGCCATCTTTCGGGAAAAATTCGAAACCAGATCGCGCACGGTTCACCGTATGATCGGGCACGTTGTACCACCACTTGATGGAAAAGGAGATATTCGCCCCGCTTTTCAACGGTTGGGGAATATTGATCCGCATCATGGTTTGATTGATCGTGTACGACAGTGGTTTGCCCGCGGCATCCTTCACCCAATCGATATTGAACCCTCCATCGAAAGGTTCGGTAACGAAACGCTGCGCGAAGTTACCGGCGGTGTAGGCGATATTCACCCCATTGCCATTTCGAAGTGGCGACTTGGAATCCTTGGCGCGCACGTTTTGATCCAATTGTACCCAAAGGAACTCAAGGTCATCGGGTGAGTTGTTGAAATAGGTGATGGTTTCCTCACCATAAATCTTCGCATTGCGGTCATCAAGTTCGATGTCCATCTTGTAATCCGCCTGTTGTTGGTAATAATCAGGTCCAGGGGCACCTGAGGCCGAACGGTAGGTGTTCGGGCTTGAAAATTCTTCATAAAGTTGCTTGAACCGGCTCTGATTGGTATGCCCGGGTTCGCGCTCTTCCTTCTCCTCGGTTTCCTGCGCCATGGCAACGGCCGCAAACAAGAAAAGAATGGAAGCAAAACAGTACTTGATCTTATTCATTTTTAACTAATTTGATGTGGGAAAATAATCCTTTTTAACGAGTCGTTAAGAAAGTCTTATAAGTTTAACATTCCTTTATTATTCTCTTTAATGAGTATGAAACTTTTCTTTTGACCCAACCATTTTACATGGACTAGGTTCTGTTGCTCATCGAAGAGGTCGGTCAGAATTTCGTTTTGGATGCTCAGTGATTTCAACGTATCGAAATTGACCTGTTCGATTTCAAGATAACAAATCACCACGTCGTCGACATATTTCTTACCCAAAAAGCGATAGGAAACCTGTTCTCCGTTCAATTGGATCAACAACTTCGCTTTAAAATACTTTTCGATGTATCCGCCGGCAATAACCGCTTCTTGGTCCGTTCCCAATTGGGCATCGACACCGTAGCGTTCTTCCAAAAGTTGTTCGAGATCGTCGATGAAAATTCGGGTAGTGATTTGAAAGGCATCGTCCTTT
Source organism: Flavobacteriaceae bacterium (assembly GCA_013214065.1). Lineage (GTDB taxonomy): Bacteria > Bacteroidota > Bacteroidia > Flavobacteriales > Flavobacteriaceae > Flagellimonas_B > Flagellimonas_B algarum. The sequence goes on along the minus strand of JABSPK010000004.1, from coordinate 321,681 downwards.
TCCGAATAATTGATATTGGTGACACTGACATAAAACTTATGCGTGGCGAACCCAAAACTACAGGCAATGGCCAAGAAAAGTAAGAGACTCGTTTTCTTCATCGATAATCGTATAGCGTTGCCCAAATTTATGCAATTCCCATGCCGAAAACCACCCTCAATCCATTTCATTGTTCTTTCGGTATAATTTGCTACGGTTCAAAAGGTAATTCCACAACTGCAGTTGATCTCCCAAGGCCGAAAGTCGCTGGAACTCGCCGTCGACTTCACAGAAATACATGAAGTCGGGGATTCGTTCTTCGGGAATGCCCAATTCTTGCGTAAAAAGCGAATCGACGATCGATTCCTGCACGGCATTGGTGTTGGCATACCGACGATCGATTTCGACCCGTTGCTTGAGTTTTTTAGTCCGACCGGTAAGCCGGTTCAAGATCTTATTGATGTTAACAGAGGCTGCAATAACGTAGTAATAAAAGAACTTTCCAGCATCGGCCTCATAGAGCTTGCGCTCACTTTGGGTAATGATCTTGACGTCAGCATTGGGAAGCCCCAACGCTTCTGCACTGACATCCTTCTCTAAAGTCAAGGTACCGACGTCACTGCCAAGATTCCCCGACAATCCAAACGGGTTCAACTCCACGCCTTCCAGTTCGTTGACGAACTCTTCCATGGGTACGGTCACGAAATCCGTCGCCATCAAATCAGCCCCGATAGGTAAGATTTTCCGTTTCAATTGTACGGCAGAAAAAACCAAGGTATCCCCCAAGCGTACCCGTATCGAAAAGTTACCGACGGCATCGGTGACCGCGGCTTTATCCGTGCTGATGTTCTGGATGGCCACACCGGTAACGTCCACATTGGGTACCATTACCCTACCGTTCAGAACCTTCGATATTCGGTCCTGCGAAAAGACCAAGACCGTCCCCAAGAAAAAAAAGAAAAGAAAGAGGTTATTCCCCATTCAACTCAGACAAATAGGTTTTGCTGTGGGTCACCAAGAAATCGATCAACTCGAACTCATTTTCTCGGCGTAACAATGATTGCGAGGGTACCTTATCGTCACAGTATAAAAGAAATGCATCGATTTGGTCCTGAGGCAATTGCAGATCGACAACGAAAAATTCGTCATCGTATACCTGACGCAACACCTCACTGACTTTCAATGGATTGGCATCACCGGTATCTTGGTTCCGTGATTTGAAAATCGCTTTGAAGATATTGACGAAATTCACCCGACCTTCGATGCGGTCATTTTGCGAGGCATAGGCCACGTTTTCCACTTCGGTACCCCGGTCGATCTCGTATTCGAAATCCTTGAATTTCTCGTTTTTCATTTCGAGGAATTTCTGTTGGTTCTCGGGTCCGACGACCACTTCATCGAGTTGGGTCACTTTTTCGGTCACTTCGACCACCAAGCGGTTTTTCTCCAAAATGGCGTCGGTGACCTTGATGATCTCCAACTGGTAATTTACCGCAGTAAATACGAGCTGATCCCCTGATTTCACGTTAATGGCGAAACGGCCGTTTTCGTCGGTGATCGTGGCAAATTGGGTGTTGGTATTGACGACGTTTTCGTTGACCACGTTGTTGCCGCGGTACAATACCTGTCCCCGCAGGAGTTGCCTGCCATCATCTTGTGCGAACCCCTTTGTGGCAAATAGGATCAGGAGCAAAAAAATGGCGTTTTTCATAAAATGGTGTTTGCGTTGATGCCCATAAAGAAAGCCCATGGGCCCCATATTTAAAAGAATGTGAAACTAAACTTTTGTTAATTGTCTGCAAAATAGGTTTTCCCAGGTTTTTGGCCGTTGTGGCCCCGTTCAACGAAAGCCCTTTCCGTTCAACTAGTTGATTGACCTTTCGACGTATTTTAAAGGCCTTTTTTAAATGAGAATCTTAGCTTTACATGTTAGTTGAACAAACCCCCAAAGTCATGAAAAACCGAATAGCCATTTGCGTTGTTCTCGCGTTATTTTCCAGTGTGGCATTTTCCCAGGTCAAAATCGGTGATAATCCCGAAACCCTGGATGCGACTTCCCTACTTGAGTTGGAGAGTAGTACCCGTGCCTTGGTCATCACCAGGGTCGATACCTCGACGATGAACGACATGACACCATTGCGTGGTGCCTTGGTCTACAACACCGATGCCGAATGTGTTTTCTATTTCGACGGTACGCAATGGGTCGATCTTTGCAGTGAAACGAATACCACCAATGTCAGTTTTGAATTGAACGATAACGAACTCGTCTTGACCGATAGTGATGGAAATTCAGTATCCGTAACGCTTGATGGGGTTGGATTACAGACCTTTACCGCAGATCCGGTGGTCAACTTCAGGGAGACGATCATTATTACCCAAACCGGGGATAACTACAACTTCGAGGTCGGTGAGATTACCGGCGAGAACATTGCCGATAACACGATCAACGGGGTCGATCTTCAAGACAATTCCATCGATTCCGATAAATTGGCACCCTTATCCGTGGGGCAGACGGAGCTTCAAGAAAACGCCGTTGCCGATTTTCAGATAGACTACAGCCAGGTCACCTTGAATGATTTTACCAATGACGCCGGTTTTATAACCAGCGCCCAACTGGTAAGTCCGGAACCGAATAACGCCCTGACCGACAACAATGGGGTTTTTTACGACGACACCCAATTGCGCAACGACATCACTGCCAATAACCAATTGATCGCCGACCATTTGGTCGATGATAACGATTTGGATGACACTAATGAACTCTTGGAAAGCGCGGCGATCGACGGCAACGAATTGGTGTTGACCGAAGGCGGGTTGGAGACCCGGGTGAATCTGGGTAGTTTTAATAATTCGGGTTCTGACGACCAACAACTCAGCCTTAGCGGGAATACTTTGACCTTGGAAGATGGGGGAACGGTCGATCTTTCGGGATTTGCATCTACTGGGACCGATGACCAACAATTAAGTCTCTCAGGCAACAACTTGATTTTGGAAGATGGGGGAACGGTTGATCTTTCTGGTTTTGCAGGAACAGGCACTGATGATCAGCAGCTAAGCCTTTCCGGAAATAACCTGATTCTGGAAGATGGTGGTACCGTTGATCTTTCCCCTTTGGCCGGTGCAGGTGCCGATGGCGTTGTATCCAATGTCGGTTTTGATGGTTCTAACTTGAACTTTACAGGGGCGAACGGTGGATTTAATGGCAATGTTGATATTTCGGCTTTAGCGGGTGGAGATGACGGCGTCGTTTCAAATGTAATCTTCGATGGCAGTAATTTGGATTTTACTGGAGCCAATGGTGGATTTAATGGCAGCGTTGATATTTCCGCTTTGGCAGGGGGTAATGACGGAGTCGTTTCGAACGTGACTTTTGATGGTGCAAATTTAAATTTTACCGGCGCAGGAGGAGGATTCAACGGGGCTTTAGATATTTCGCCATTGAATACGGACAACCAAAATGCTGCAGGTGTACCTTTCACAGCAGCAGGAAATACTACTAGTACCAACGTACAAGATGCCATTGAGGAATTACAAACGGAAATTGATGGAATTTCCGGGGGCGGGGCCGCGAATCCCAATGATGAATTGATTACCAGTTTCGAATTGAATGGCACTTCACTTGATATTGCGGAAGGTGCGAATGTTCTTCCGTCCGTAGATTTAGACCCAACTTTTATCACGGAAACGGAATTGACTGCGGCTTTAGCCGGAATTCAAGACAACCAGAATATCGAAGGCTCCATTTTGACCGGCGAGACATTGACAATCGGAATCGAGAACGGAAACAACCAAGACGTTTCACTTGCCACATTCGCCCTTGATGCTGACGTTACGGCTGCAATAGCCGCTTCAGATGCCCTTGACGGGGATACCGACGATATGAACGAAATTCAGAACATTACTTCGAATGACGCTTCGGTAACCATCACTCCAAACGGAAACGACTTTGACCTTTCTGTGGTGGGAGGTACCGATAACCAGAATATCGAAGGCTCCATTTTGACCGGCGAGACATTGACAATCGGTGCTATCGTATTCGGAGATACCGATATGTCATTGACTTCTGACGACACCGAATTATTTTGGGATGCGACGAATAACAGGTTAGGGATCGGCACGAATACCCCGACTGCCAATGCACAGGTACACCTTAGTAAGGTTGGCGGGAACCAGCTTCAATATGCGTTCCAACTTCAAAATGAGGATGGTGTAGATAGCGGCAATTCGGCAACTGGAATGTTATTTTCAGTGGAAGATGTCGGGGATTTCGGAAAAGGTGGAATCGTTTATGAACGCAAGGCAGGGTTTGGCCGTGGTGACTTCCATATCCTTCAAAACTCGGATACCAATACGAATATCCCGAATTTGAACGATGCCGTAATGACGATAAAGAATACCGGGGAAATGGGTCTCGGAACCACAACACCAAACACATTGCTCCACCTCAATGAAAGTGGGGGTAATGCACTTTCCTACGCTTTGGAGCTGCAGAATTCCGATGGAACCAATACCGGCGGATCTGCAACCGGGATGTTATTTTCAGTGGAAGCCGTTAGTGATTATGGAAAGGGCGGATTGGTATACGAGCGAACGGATACCTTTGCCAGAGGTGATTTCCACTTTTTACAGGAATCCACGAATAACAGTGTTTCACCTACCCTGGCCGATGCGGTGATGACCATTAAGAACGATGGCGACGTAGGGATAGGCACCATTGACCCCCAAGAAAACCTCCATGTGGTCGGGAACATTAGGGCCGATGGCAGTTTCTTATCTACCGATCCGAATATCGGGATCCCTGATTATGTCTTCCAAAAGTACTTTGATGATCATTCGGATCTGAACCAAGCCTATGATTTCAAAAGCCTAGAAGAAATCGAGCGTTTCGTAAAGACCTACAAACACCTACCTGGTATCACTTCGGTCGATCAAGCCAAAAAAGACGGCTATTGGAACGTCACCGAATCCAACCTGCAAAACCTGGAAAAAATCGAAGAACTCTTTTTGCACACCATTGAGCAGGAGAAAAAAATAAAATCCCTTGAAACCGACAACGAGCGATTGACGGAAGAACTGGAGGCGATGAAAAAAGACATGGCCTTGATCAAAGCCATGTTGTTGTCAAAAACTTCGGGAGAATGAGCAAACTACCGTTTTTAATTGCACTTTTTGGTTTGACCATGGTTTCAGGGCAGAGCGGCCTGTACAACGTCGGGGCCTTCCGGCTGCACGATGGTGCCGCTGTGGGCTTGCATACCGATTTGGTCAACAACGGCAGTTTGGAAGCGGAAACGGGATCTGTTTTCGGCTTTTACGGGGATCGGTTCCTTACGGTATCCGGAGTTTTCAATCCGCGCCTATACGATGTTGAATTGCTCAACACCCAAGGCATCTCCTTATTGAACAGCGTCGATGTAACGAATAACTTCAATTTCATCCTTGGTCGGGTCGACACCCCGAGAAATACGCCCTCGACGGTCTTGGGATTTTCAGAAATTGCCTTTTACAATGGCGAAAGCGATACGAACCATATCGATGGGTATGCTGCCATTACCGATAAAAGCGAGTTTGTTTTTCCGGTTGGCGATGCCGGCCAATTGCGGAGTTTGACCTTGAACTCCGGTTCAGTGAACGATTTTGCAAGTTGTGCGTATTTTTTCGAAGACCCTTCCAACCCCGACACCCTGTCCGAACGCTTCGACACCGAAGAACGGGTTCGCGATATCGGGGAAGTTTCATCAGTTGAATTTTGGGTCCTGGATGCAACTAGGGAAAGTACGGTTACCTTGAGTTGGAACGGTCGGAGTGATTTGCAAAGTATCGCTTTGGAGTTGGATGATATCTTCGTCGTAGGATGGAGCAAGACCGCCAATCAATGGGTCATGTTGGGTAACACCGCTGCGGGCGGCGATCTCAACGAAGGTTTCATTACCTCCGACAGCTTTATTCCCAGTGAATTCGCGGCCATCACCTTTGGGAGCGTACCCTTGCCCTTGGATACCTTCGCTGTCAACAACCCTACCCTGGGCAACTACTTTATGTCGCCCAACGGAGATGGCATCAATGAAAACCTGATTTTCGATGAATTGGAAGGAACGGGTCGCAATCAGGTAGCCATATTTACCCGAACCGGTCAAAAAGTCTTCGAACAAACCGATTACACCAACGAATTCAGAGGCGAGGCGAATGTCAATGGTGTGATCTTAAACCGGGAGATCGGACTACCCGAAGGCATCTATTATTACACCATATCCTTGTTGGATGAAGGCCTCGAATACCAAGGCTTCGTCTTCCTAGGCCGGTAGGCATTTTTGTGGGAATTTCTTTAGTACCTTTGACATAGCACCTTAACACCGCGCATGCAACGAAGAAATTTTATCAAAACGACCGGGCTCGCCGGGCTTGCCACAACGGCCTTTCCTTACCTAGCCTTCGCACAGGAAGTCGAATATTCCGTACTCGAACTTATGGGAAAAGTGGATATCGAACTTTTCGGCTCCGATATCAACTTACGCCAGGAACCCTATGAGGCCTTCCTCAAAATGAAGAAAGCCGCATATAACGATGGTTTTGATATCAAGATCGTATCGAGTTACCGTAATTTCTATCGCCAGCAGGCCATTTGGGAACGCAAATACCTGCGATATACCGACGTCGACGGCATGGCCCCTATGGAAGCCATTACCAAAATCATCGAATACTCGACCATTCCGGGCACGAGCCGGCACCATTGGGGCACTGAAATCGATATTATCGACGGATACCGCAAGACCACTGGAGACGTGTTGTTGGCCGAAAAGTTCGAAGGGGAAGGCCCCTTCGCGGGATTGAAGCAATGGATGGACGAAAATTCGGAGGATTTCGGTTTTTATCTGGTGTATACCGATAATTACTTCCGAAAGGGTTTCAAATACGAACCTTGGCATTACAGCTACGCTCCGAATTCGATACCGATGCTCGAACAATTCCGAAAAAAGAACATCTTCAAATTGATCCAAAACGAGGAATTCGAAGGGGTGGAGCATTTTACGACCAGCTTCTTGAAAACTTACATCCACGATAACATCCTTGATATCAATCCGGTCTTGCTGTAAGCTTTTTTCGTATCTTGAAAATCGCTTAAAACACTGACACATGAGAAGTAGGGGTAGCTGGAAGATCCGCATATTCATCGGGCTGGCCATCGTGGCCTTTGCCTTTATCCAACGTTGCAACAACAAAGAGGAGAACCCGTATACCGGCCGGGTTCAAAACATCAACATGACCGCTGATCAAGAAATAGCCATCGGACTTCAAAGTGCGCCCGATATGGCACAACAGCACGGCGGACTGTACCCAGACCAGCGGATGCAGGCTTTTGTCGATGCCGTGGGTCAAAAATTGGTAAACAGCAGTATCGCTAGGGAGACCCCGTATCGGTACGAGTTCCATCTTTTGGCCGATGACCGAACCATTAATGCCTTTGCCCTACCCGGCGGACAATGCTTCATTACCTATGCCCTATTCAAGCAATTGAACGAAGCGCAATTGGCCGGTGTTTTGGGCCACGAGATCGGCCATGTCATCGGTAGGCATTCAGCGGAGCGCATTGCCGAGAGCAGTTTTTGGCAAACCTTGACCATGGGGGCCACGGTGGGGGCCGATATGGGTGGCTTGGTGCAAGGCATTGGACAAAACACCTTGTTAAAAAATGGCCGAGGTGACGAACTGGAAAGCGATGACCTTGGGGTTTTCATCATGATGCAAGCCGGTTACGACCCCTATGAAATGATCAGGGTCATGCAGATTTTAAAAGAAGCGGCAGGTCCTAATCGGGTGCCTGAATTCCAGAGTACGCACCCTGATCCCGAAAACCGTATTGAAAAAATAAAGGCGGCCATCGAAAAATATCGCGGTCGATAAAATCAGCCCACTCACCGATAATCTATGGCCGTTGGCCATAATTTCGTAGCTTTGGTATACCCAAATCAATACATATTACTTGACCCTATCGCTTATGCTTCTAAAGGCATTACAATGGGAACAATAACACATTTCAAACAATTGTACACCGAGGCGTTTGACAACTGCAAACCGGAATCCTTGGTATTGATCTTGAAAATCTATTCGATATTTTGCGCGGCCATGCTTGCCATGGCTTTCTATGCATTTATATATAGAGCTTTTACCGGATTTAAATTTTAAGATTCCTTTTACTTGAACACTATAAGGAAGCTAAAAACCCATTGCAATGCAATGGGTTTTTTGATTGATGGACAAACTCCGTTATCTCCTCATAGCTTCTTTAATGACCTTTAGGGCCGCTTTAGCATTCGAAAGTTCGGCGTACTTCGTAACCGTATAGCCCATATCACAGCGTTTTTTCAGATCCGCCCCGTTTGCGATCAATAGTTTCAAGATTTCAGGCCGGTTATACCGAGCCGCATAATGCGCGGGGGTTTTCCCCAATGATTTCCGGTTGACGTCTTCTCCCATTTGGATCATCTTCTTGACCATATCCAATTGGCCTTGCATGACCGCCTTGCAAAAGGTGTTGATTTCGAAGGCAGCTACCGCTTTTGCTTCGCGGTGGACTTCATACACTTTCTTGCCTTCATGGGCGTCGAGGGTCGGGAGCGCGAGCAGAAAGGCCGCCCCCAAGGTTAGGATTGTTTTTCTCATGATGAACGAATTTTTGATTATAGATTGTTTCGATATACAAATAGACTGTCGTAATACCTTGAATGTTACGACCTTAACACTTATATAACGATACTTTAACAGCCTCCCGATGATTGTTTACTTTCCCGTCATTTTTTAACCGAAATCATCACTTTTTACCGGTCAAAAACATAAAACACCCTATTTTTGAAGCTTAATGAAAAGCTATGGCCAAACGTGTGATTTTAATGATTTTGGATGGATGGGGTAAATCCCCGGATCCAAAAGTTTCCGCTATCGATCAAGCGAACACCCCTTTTATCGATTCACTGTACAAAACCTATGCAAGCGCAGATCTATTGACCGATGGGATGCATGTCGGTCTGCCCGAAGGTCAAATGGGAAATAGTGAGGTCGGTCATATGAATTTGGGGGCAGGACGTATCGTTTACCAAGATTTGGCCAAAATCAACAAGGCAGTTAAGGAAGACAGCTTGAAAGACGAAACGGTTTTGAAAAATGCCTTTACCTATGCCAAGGGCAACGACAAGTCGGTACACTTTCTGGGCTTGGTCAGCGATGGTGGCGTACACAGCCATATCGACCATCTTAAAGCGTTGATCGATGCCAGCGCCTCAGCCGGTGTCGCCCGGTCGTTCATCCATGCCTTCACCGATGGTCGCGATGTCGATCCCAAAAGTGGCAAGGCCTTTTTGGCTGATATTGAAAGCTATTGCGCTGCGACCCCAACGAAGATTGCCAGTGTCATCGGTCGTTATTTCGCCATGGATCGCGACAAACGTTGGGAACGGGTGAAAAAAGCCTATGCCTTATTGACCCTGGGCCAGGGCACCATGGTCAGCGATTTGGGAGCGGCCATGCAAGCCAGTTACGATCAGGGCACCACTGATGAATTCATAGAACCCTTACTCCTCGATGTAGAAGGCACCATCAAAACCGGTGATGTCGTAGTTTTCTTCAATTTCAGGACCGATCGAGGGAGAGAACTGACCCAGGTCTTAAGTCAAGAGGACTTTGCCGATTACGACATGAAAAAGCTTGACCTGCATTACGTCACCATGACCAATTACGACGATTCTTTTAAGGGTATCGAGGTTGTTTATGATAAGGAGAACATCAAAGAGACCTTAGGGGAGGTGATCGCAAATGCCGGTAAGAAACAAATCCGAATCGCGGAAACCGAAAAATACCCGCACGTTACCTTTTTCTTTAACGGTGGTCGTGAAGCACCTTTTTCGGGGGAATCGCGCTTGCTTTGTCCGTCGCCAAAAGTGGCGACCTACGACCTAAAGCCAGAAATGAGCGCCTTTGACATACGCGACACCATTCTACCCGAACTCCAAAACCAAACGGCCGATTTCGTTTGTTTGAATTTTGCCAACCCCGATATGGTGGGGCATACCGGCGATATGCAAGCCGCAATCAAGGCCTGTGAAACCGTCGATTCCTGCGCAAAGGATGTGATCAGCACCGGCTTGGAAAATGGGTACACTACCCTGGTCATTGCCGATCATGGCAACTGTGACACCATGGTGAACCCTGATGGCAGCCCGAATACGGCCCATACCACCAACCCTGTGCCCTTGATTTTGGTCGACCCTGAGTTGCGCGCCATCAACAATGGGGTCTTGGGTGATATCGCCCCGACCATTTTAGATCTTATGGGCATTGCACAGCCGCAGGCCATGACGCAACATTCGTTGCTCAGGTAGGGTACTTTCTTTAGCTTATTCGAACTATCTTTGCTGCCATGCTACGAATCAAGACCCTTGAGGAAATCGAACTGATGCGTGAAAGCGCCTTGGTGGTCTCAAAGACCCTGGGAATGCTGGCCGCGGAAATCAAACCGGGAGCACATCCGCTCAAATTGGATAAAATGGCAGAGGATTTCATCCGCGACCATCAGGCCGAGCCGGGCTTTTTGGGAATGTATGATTTTCCCAACACCTTGAACTGGAGTCCGAACGCCCAGGTGGTCCATGGAATTCCAGGCAATGAGGTTTTACAAGAAGGGGATATCATTTCTGTCGACTGCGGTGCATTGAAAAATGGGTTTTACGGCGACCATGCCTATACTTTCGAAGTCGGTGAAGTCGATGAAGCGACCCGCAAGTTGTTGCGGGTGGCCAAAGAATCCTTATACCTCGGCATTCGTGAATTCAAAGTCGGCAACCGTGTCGGTGATGTCGGTTTCGCCATCCAACGGCATTGCGAGTCCCACGGGTATGGTGTCGTACGGGAATTGGTCGGGCACGGCCTGGGTACCGAACTGCATGAAGACCCCCAAATGCCGAATTACGGGAAACGGGGACGCGGTAAAAAATTCCAGGACGGAATGGTCGTTGCCATCGAACCGATGATCAATAGGGGCACCCGACGCATCAAACAATTGAAAGACGGTTGGACCATTTTGACCGCCGACAACCAGCCTAGCGCCCATTTCGAGCACGATGTGGCCTTGATCGATGGGCGGCCCGAGTTGTTATCGACCTTCCAATACATCTACGACGCCTTGGGGATTACAAGTGAAGAGGAAAACGAATTTCGAAAGTCGTTGACCCAGAACTGAAACCGAACATGAAAAAGGTCTTTCAATTTTTCCTCAATTTAGTTCCAAGACCCTTTTTGATTACGATCAGTTATTGGATCCGACCGGTATTGGCATGGTACTATCGCGGCTCAACATTCACCGATCCCATTGACGGTAAAGGATTTCGCAGTTTCTTGCCCTATGGGTATGAGCAACCTAGGGAAAATGTATTGTCACCCTCTACCCTTTCGTTGGAGCGGCACCGTTTGTTATGGTTGTTTTTGCAAAACGAGACGGATTTTTTCGAGGCGCCCTTGTCCTTACTGCATTTCGCCCCCGAACAGGCCTTTTACAAGCGTTTTAAAAAACTGGCGAACCTCGATTATACTACTACTGATCTGAATTCCCCTTTGGCCGATGTCAAAGCCGATATCTGCGATCTTCCTTTCGAAGAGGATAGTTTTGACGTTATTCTTTGCAATCATGTCTTAGAGCATATCCCTGATGACGAAAAAGCCATGTCGGAATTGTTCCGGGTGATGAAAAAAGGGGGTTGGGGTATATTTCAAATTCCCCAGGATCTAAATAGGGCCGAAACCTTTGAAGACGACTCCATCACCGATAAAAAAGAACGGGCCAAGATTTTTGGCCAATACGACCATGTTCGCATTTACGGACGCGATTACTTCGACAAGCTCCGGCGGGCCGGATTTACCGTAAAGGAAGTACCCTACGCCCAACAACTGGGGACGGAAAAAATCGAAACCTACCGACTCGCCCCTACGGAGGTCATACCCTGGGTCAAGAAATAATTTAGCGCCTAACCCGCGATTCGAAGCCGGGAGTCATAAACTCCGAAGTCAGTCCGGCATCGTCCAAATAGATGATGTACGCTTCCAGGTCGGTGGTCTCACTTAGTAGCCGTTTCGTAGCCTCCAACTCCATGGCCATAAAAGCCGTAGCATAGGCATCGGCGGTCGCGCAATCAGCAGCGATCACGCTGGTGGCGAGTACTTTTGCATTTTTAGTAAAGCCGGTTTTCGGATCTACGGTATGTACGTATTTCTTACCGGTCTCAGGGTCTACCCTGAACTTTCGATAGTTGCCCGACGATGCCATGGCGGCATCCTGTAGCGCGACTACGTTTTTTAATTGCCGTACCCCCTCGGCTTGGGGATCATCGATTCCAACAGTCCACGATTTTTGGCTGATGGTATTCATCCCCTTACAGAGGATCTCACCCCCGAGTTCGATGAGATAATCGGAAATCGCATGCTCATCGAGCAAGACACCCAACCGATCCAGGGTATACCCCTTGGCAACGGCATTGAAGTCGAAATAAATAGCCGGATGCGCTTTTTGTATCCGACCATCTGCCAGCAAACGTACCTTTTCAAAACCTACATAGGTCAAAAGACTGTCCACTTTGGTACTGTCCATTTGTTGTTGTGCGCCGGGCCCAAAACCCCATGCGTTCACCAAAGTACCGACCGTTGGGTCGAAATACCCGTTAGTGGCTTCGAATATCCCTGCTGACAACTCGAAAACCTCACGGAACATGGCGTCGACCACAACGGTAGAATCGCCTTTGTTGATCCTCGAGATATCGGAATCGGGCCAATAGGTCGACATCGAGCTATTCACCACGTGGAACACTGAATCAATGGGCTCTTGGAGTGCATGATCTTTTTCGGTGATTAACGTAATGGCATAGGTCGTTCCCAAAGCATTACCGGTATAGCGGCTTTTCTCTGATATGGGGGAATCGGCGCAGCTCATGGCCAAAAGGGTCAAAACGGCGATAAGACAAGGTGTTAACTTCGATTTCATAGTTCAACTAATCCTTTATAATCAACGATATATTCTTCATCCAACAGTACCGGACCCATACGATCCCGGGCGTTCGAAAGGCCTACACCCGCATAATAGGTCTTGGCTTCGAACTTATCGGCATGATCTTTCATTTTTTGCAGCAGTTCCACATCATAGGTCGTTGGATCTTGAGGGTACGGCACATTACGCACAATGATGAAATGCAAGATCTTGTCCTTAAGACATACGAACTGCGGGTTCTTTTTGGGTTTACTATTGACTGCCATGAATTCGAAGCCGTCCGCTTCCAGTTCGCGGCCGACGATGTTCATCGCTAAGTTGTGCAATTCTTGTTCCGATAAGGGTTTGCCCATAGCTTTTGACAAAAAAACCGATACGTTGGTCGTATCGGTTGTGTTGTTGTTTGTATTCTGGATGCTCTTGGATTCTCGATCAGCCTCCGAAATCATCGAAGCGGATATGCTCATCGGGAATTCCGAAATCCTCGCCCATTTTTTGAACCGCTTTGTTCATCAATGGCGGGCCACAGAAGTATAACTCGATATCCTCAGGGGCATCATGATGGTTCAAATAGTTGTCGATCACACAATTGTGGATGAATCCGACAAAGCCATCCCCTGCCTCATCGTCAATGTCTTTCTTGACCGTCCAATTATCCTCTTCCAAAGGTTCGGAAAGGGCCATATAGAACTTAAAGTTCGGAAAGTCACGCTCCAGTTGCTTGAAGTGATCGATATAGAACAATTCCCGTTTCGAACGACCACCGTACCAATAGGTTACTTTTCTATTGGTTTTCAAGGTTTTGAAGAGGTGGTACAAATGGGAACGCATCGGGGCCATTCCGGCTCCTCCACCTACGTACAACATTTCCGACTCTGATTCATTGATAAAGAATTCACCGAACGGACCTGAAATGGTCACAGGGTCTCCTTCTTTCAACCCGAAAATATAGGAGGAGGCCACCCCTGGATTGACATCCATCCAACCGTTTTTCGAACGATCCCATGGTGGGGTCGCAATACGGACGTTCAACATGATCTCACGTCCTTCAGCAGGATAAGAGGCCATCGAGTAAGCGCGTTCTACGGTCTCCGGGTTTTTCATCACCAACGGCCATAGGTTGAACTTATCCCACTCGTTCTTGAACTTATCAGGGGTTTCGTGTTCTTCCGGATGCGCGGTGATATCGATATCTTGGTATTTGACCTCACAAGGTGGGATCTCGATTTGGATATACCCACCGGCCTTATAGTTCATTTCTTCCGGAATCTCCACAACGAACTCCTTGATAAAGGAAGCTACGTTGTAATTACGTACTACTTTGGCAGCCCATTTCTTGATTCCGAATACTTCTTCTGGAATGGAAATCTCCATATCCTGCTTTACTTTGACCTGACACGCCAAACGAGCCCCGTGTTGCAGCTCTTTACGTGAGAAGTGCGGGGTCTCGGTAGGCAAGGCCTCACCACCTCCTGCATGCACATGGCATTCACACTGGATACAGGTTCCACCCCCACCGCAGGCCGAAGGCAAAAAGACCTTTTGGTTTCCTAAGGTCGACAGCAAGGTACCCCCTGAAGGTACTTCGATTTTCTTCTCTCCATTGATGGTCAAGGTAACCGGACCGGATGGCGATAATTTTTCTTTGGTGAAAAGCAAAAGTGCCACCAAAAGCAATAATAAGATCAAAAAGGCTACGACCGTAATCAGGATGGTCCCTCCCGTACTTGTGGCTAAAATCATTTTCCTTGGTTTACTGCTTCGTTATAAGAGATCGCTTTGTCGTCTTCCTCGATCTCGTTTTCAATTTTTTCTTCATCGACCGGTATTACCGTTTCCGATTGTTCAGCGGTTTGGGTCTCCCCTTCCGGCGGTTCGTTGTCACCGGTCAACATGCCCCCGAAACTTTGGAAACCGATACCCATCAGTCCAGTAATGATAAAGGTTATCCCGAGTCCGCGTAGCGGTGCCGGAACGTTGGAATAGCGGATTTTCTCGCGAATGGCCGCGATCGCCAAAATGGCCAAAAACCAACCGATCCCAGAGCTGACACCGTAATTGAACGCCAATCCCAAGGTAGGTATCTCACGTGCTTGCATGAACAAGGATCCCCCTAAAATCGCACAGTTCACGGCGATCAAGGGCAAGAAAATCCCTAAGGAATTGTATAAGGCCGGAGAGAACTTCTCCACAACGATCTCGACCAGTTGAACCATGGTCGCGATAGTAGCGATAAACAGGATGAAGGACAAGAAGCTCAGGTTATAGTCGGCATATTCGGGACCCAACCAAGCCAAAGCGCCGTCGCGCAATAGGTATTGATCGAGCAACCAGTTCAAGGGTACGGTCACCGCCAATACGAATATTACGGCCGCACCAAGTCCGACGGCGGTACTTACTTTTTTAGAAACCGCCAAATACGAGCACATTCCCAAGAACACGGCGAAAACCATGTTGTCTATGAAAATGGACTTAAAAAATAATTCTAGATGTTCTAACATAATCGCTATCTCTTTTAAGCTTCCTCAATCAATGCTTTGTTTCGTGAACGCTGTACCCAAATGATGATCCCCACGACAATCAATGCCGCTGGTGGAATGATCATAAAACCGTTGTTTTCATAACCGATGGAATACAGTCCGGTCTTCGTAATGGGGTCCCCCAAGACCGGGATACCCAACAAGGTTCCTGAACCCAAAAGTTCCCTAAAGAACCCGACGATGATCAATATGACACCATAACCAAGGGCATTTCCGATGCCGTCCAAAAACGACTTCCACGGACCGTTACCCAAAGCGAAGGCCTCGAACCGCCCCATGATGATACAGTTAGTGATAATCAATCCTACGAAGGCTCCAAGGGTCTTGCTCAATTCATACGCAAAGGCCTTCAACACCTGGTCGACGATGATCACCAGGGTAGCGACCACGATCAATTGTACGATGATCCGAACTTTCGACGGAATGATGTTGCGCATTAAGGAAATAACAACATTACCCACACCCAGTACGAAGATGACCGATACGGCCATCACGATCGAGGCCTGCAGTTCAGCGGTAATCGCCAGGGCGGAACAAATCCCTAAAACCTGGATGGTGATCGGGTTGTTATCCGCTAAGGGATCCAAGATGAGATTCGCATCTTTTTTCGATAACAATGCCATATTATTTGGTTCTAATTGTTTCTAAATAAGGTTTGTAGGCTTTCAAGGTTTCTTTGATCATGGCCGAAACCCCATTTCCTGTAATGGTCGCACCTGCCAGCGCATCGACCTCATTGTCGGCCTTGTCGTTGTTCAAGGGATCGTTATTGCCTTTGACCACATTGACACCGGCATAGCTGTTTCCGTCCATCAAGGATTCCCCTACGAAATCATCCATGAAAAAACGCATCTTGATGTTGGCTCCCAATCCCGGGGTTTCCCCCTTATGGTCGAAATACACGCCTTGTACCACCATTTCCTCATCCAAGGAAATGAAGCCCCAGATGGCATCCCAAAGACCTTTTCCGTACATCGGGATGATGCAGAATTTCTTGGCATCCTTTTCCCCGATGAACAAGGGCAGCTTGGCGTCCTCGCCGTTTTTCAGGGCACTAAGTTGCTTCTTCAGATCGATCAAATAGGCTTCTTCTTGGGGTTTCACCTCCCCATTCACGATGACCAATTGCTCTTTGATATATTTTGAAAACTCTTCCTCGACTTCGGTCGTCGGGATAAAATTCACATCACCAGCGCCTTCATTGTTATTGACACCCATGGCGTACAGGATGTTTTGCTGTTTTTCGAACCGTTCGTTCTCATCGATTTGTGGTCGGAGTCCGGAGGCTAAAAAGGCCAATATGGTACCCACCACCACGACCATGATCACGGCGAACAAGACGGTATAGGAATTCTTTTCGGTATTGATTGCCATAGCGCTAAACTGTTTCTACTTTTAATTCTTTTGCTTCCCCATCGGTGATTTTCGGATGGATGGTTACCGTCTTCAATCGCTTCATCCTTCGATTGACGTTACCGCGAACCACATAGTGATCGATGGTCGGTGCGAATACGTTCATCAACAAGATGGCCAAAAAGACCCCTTCCGGATATCCTGGGTTGAAAACCCGTATCATGACCGAGATGAACCCGATAAGGAATCCATAGATCCATTTGCCACGGTTGGTCTGTGCCCCGGTTACTGGATCGGTAGCCATAAAGACGATTCCGAAGGCCAGCCCCCCGACGATCAAATGCTGCCAGAATTCAAAACTCATCAATCCGTAAAACTTACTGTATTCGGGGATCCAACCCGCATCGACGATGCCATTGAACATCAAGCCCATGACCAAGGAACCGATAACGGCACTCAACATGATTCTCCAGCTGGCGATTTTTGTAAAAATCAAGAACAGGCCACCCAACAAAATCAACAAGGTCGATGTTTCACCGACCGAACCTGGGATGAAGCCCATGAACATTTCCATCAAATCGTATTTGGCAAATGCCTCGGCATTGTTGCCTTGCGCTAAGTACCCCAATACGGTTTCCCCTGATATGGCATCGGCCGTACCTGCGAGATCGACAGCACCATGAACCCATACTTTATCACCGCTCATCCATGTTGGATAGGCGAAGAACAAAAAGGCGCGGATGGTCAATGCCGGGTTAAGGATGTTCATTCCGGTACCTCCGAATACTTCTTTCCCGATAACCACTCCGAAAGCGACCGCGATGGCCAACATCCATAAAGGGGTATCAACGGGTATGATCAACGGCACCAACATTCCGGTTACCAGATATCCTTCTTCGACTTCATGCCCTTTGATGACGGCAAAAACGAATTCGATCGCCAGACCGACACCATAGGATACGATGACCAAAGGCAATACGGTGATGGCGCCCAGCCAGAAGTTATCCCATGTCAGGAAATGCTCGAATAGCGAGAACTCGGCAGGAAAGCCATTGATGGCCGAATAGTGTTGGTATCCGGCATTGAAAATACCGAAGATCAAACAAGGCACCAAAGCCATGATCACGGTATTCATCGTACGTTTCAAATCGTCGACGGCCCTGATGTGCCCACCGGAATGGGTGGTTTCATTGGGCGTGTACAAAAACGTATGGAGGGCATTGAATGCCGGTGCCATTTTTTTGCCTTGATACTTAAGTTTTAGCTGATGGAGTTTTTCTTTCATTCCCATACTATCCAATTTCTTGATGTAACAAATCGAGTCCTTCCCTGATAATCTGTTGGTGCGGTTGTTTCGAAATACAAATGAATTCCGTTAACGAAAAATCCTCGGGAGCTACTTCGTAAAGCCCGAGCTGTTCCATTTCGTCCAAATCTTTGACCATACAGGCCTTCAGCAACTGCATGGGGTAAATATCCAACGGAAATACTTCTTCATAACGGCCTGTGACCACAAAGGCGCGATGTTCCCCATTGGTATTCGTGTCGAGATCGTATTGTTTCTTTTTGTTCAACCAAGAAAAGGTCAATGCCCTGGTCGAGGATATTTTGTTGAAAACGGGTTTGTTCCAACCGAAGAATTCATAATCGTCGCCTTCCGGAATAGCACAAACCGTGCTGTTGTAAAAGCCAAGGTACCCATCAGGACTGGCCTTGGTGCCCGTCAAGACGTCACCGTTGATCAATCTGAAATTATCACCGTTCACCCCACTGGCGTACAAAAAGGTCGAAAGTTCCGCGCCGATCTTGGTCGTGTAATATTTCGGGGCCTTCACGGACGATCCTGCCAGCGCTACGGTACGTTCGGCGTTGAATTTTCCGGTCAAGAGCAATTCCCCGATAATGACCAAATCTTGGGGGTCGACCGTCCAAACCACTTCGCCTTTATTGACCGGGTCTATTTTATTGATCTGTGTACCGACCAAACCAGCCGGGTGAGGCCCGCTCACTTGATGAAGGCTCACCCCATCAATGTTCGCAAAGACGGAACCGGAAGCGTTCTTGACCCCTACATGGATCTTGCCAGGGGTCATTTTCGTTAGGGCGGTAATTGCGGCTTGGATCTCTGCTTCCTTTCCTGCCAGAACGTATTCAACGTCGGCAGCCAGTGGCGCTGTCGCGATGGCCGAGATAAAAATCGCCTTGGGGGTATTCATTGGGTCGGCGATGATCGCATAGGGCCGTTGTTTGATAAAGGGCCAGCAGCCTGAAGCCAAAAGGGTTTCCCTCACGGCTATGCCATCCATACCATCGATGGCCGCTTTCTTACCGGTAGCAAACTGTTGCTCTTTATCGGCTAGGATCTTGATCGTCAAGATGCGCCTTCTGGCACCCCTCACGATTTCGACCAACTCTCCGCTGACTGGCGACACAAACTGCATGGCCTCGTTGGTCTTATTGTAGAACAACGGTTCACCGGCCTTGACCTCAGCCCCTTGTTTGACCAACATTTTGGGTGTAATTCCGTGAAAATCGTTTAGGTTCAGGGCGTATACGTTGCTCGTTACGGCTTTGGAAGTAGTCTGTTCAGCAGCCCCGACAAGGTTGATGTCCAACCCTTTTTTGATTCGGATGTCTTTAGACATATTGTAGTAGACCTTTTGTTATCAAAATTGCACGCAAATTTACTACTTAAAGCATTATGATTATAATAATTGACTAGAAAATTGGGATTACGTCGAGCTTAATTATCAAGGCATGCTTTTTGTTTACCTTTACCCCGAAAATTCGATGTAAATGCGCATTTTGATCAAACAATTCATGGTATGTTTGGCTTTGGGCCAGTTCCTGCACGGGCAAGTGCAGGAGGAAGTCAATCCGCCCGCTCATATCAAGACCATCGTTTTCAAGGGACCTACCGAAGATCAATTCCCGGTTTTACAGCTCAACGAATCCTTGACTTTGGAATTCGACGACCTTACGGCCAGCGAACAGGATTATTATTATAAAATCGTGCATTGCGATTACGATTGGACCCCTTCCCAACTGCTTAAATCGCAGTATTTGGTGGGGATGGACAATCAACGCATCATCGATTATGAAAACAGTTATACCACCCTACAACCGTATTCAAACTATCGATTGACCCTACCGAACGACCAAATAAGGTTCAAGGTCAGCGGTAATTACGTGCTCGAAGTGTACAACAGTTATGGCGAACTGCAATTTTCGCGTCGCTTTGTCATCTATCGCGATTTGGTACGCGTGGGCGGAGTCGTCAAACGTTCACGTGATTTCGAATTCCTGAACGAGAAACAAGTGGTGCAGTTCAACATCAATACCAGTGGTTTTCCGATCGTCAACCCGAAACGCGAGATCAAAGTCGCCTTAATCCAGAACCATTTTTGGCCCACCGCTATTTATAACATCAAACCCCAGTTCACCTTGGGCAATGAACTGGTTTACAAATACGACCAAGAAACGAGTTTTTACGGGGGTAACGAATTTTTGAATTTCGACACCAAAGACCTCCGGGCACCCACTTTCGCGATATCCGATATCGAATTTAAAGATCTGTACCACCATTACCTTTTTCCCAACCCTTTTCGCAACGACCAACCGTACACCTATTTTCCGGATATCAATGGGGATTTTATCGTACGCACCCTTCAAGGGGATGATGTGGCCCGTGAAGCCGAATACTCCATGGTACACTTCAGTCTGCCCTACACCAGTGAATTGGGTCTTGACAACGTCTATGTCTACGGCAAGTTCAACAACTACGACCTCAACGACGAAAACCGAATGACCTACAATGAGGAGAGCGGGAATATGGAGCTGAGCTATCCGATAAAACAGGGGTTCTATAACTACAAATACGTCATTGAGCGTGAAGATGGTACGATCGACCTGAACTATGTAAGCGGCAACTTCCATTTTACCGAAAACAACTACATGATCCTCGTGTACTATCGCAATTTCGGCGACCTCTACGACAGCATCATCGGCATCGGCAATACCAATTCGAGAACTATAAGCAATTAAGTATCTTTAAGGCCGTAACCAAACGACCTATGGCGGATAAAAAGGGTGGGCTGATATCCAAAGGACGGTACGAACTCAAATTCCGGGGTACCGAATGCACGAATTGCGGCCACATCATCGATATAAGCGATAAATACTGCCCCAATTGCGGCCAAGCGAACAGTACGAAAAAACTGGTCTTAAAGGACTTCTTCGATGAGTTCGCCTCAAGCTTGATCAACTACGATTCGAAATTGTTCAAGACATTGTATACCCTGCTATTGAAACCGGGCACGATTACTAAGGATTACATTAGGGGCAAACGGATTTCGTATACCAATCCGTTTCGATTTCTGTTCAGTCTGGCCTTCTTGTATTTTTTGATGGTGACCTATGACAATGGCTTGTCGGATTTGGACGACATGGACTTAGAAGACAAGTTCGAACAGACCGGCCCGATGTCATTCCGCTTCAACGAAGATGGTGATACGGCCGAACAGGACACGGTATCCTTCCAAGAAACGACCGAACAGGTCTTTCAACAACTCGATTCGTTGGAGAATATCCCCGAGCAAACCATCCCAGGTATCGGCAGTATCGATTCGTTGCAAACGATCATCAATACCGGAATCCGCGAGGAAGCGCGCAAGGATTCCTTCATGCTCGCAGACCCGAAAGGGTATTTCGCCACCCTACAAACCGATGGTTCGGGAAGTCTTTTGGAACGGATGGAGTTTTTCTTCACCTTCTTACAAAAAGACTCGATCAAGAATTTCGAAGAGGCCCGTGAAAAATTCGCCGTTGACGACAGCTTTAAAAACAGGATGGCCTTCAACGGTTCAAAGAGTTCCCTAAAGGCCATTGCCCAACCCGGCACCTATTTGAACAATACGATCGCCAAAGTCCCTCTGGTGATTTTCTTCTTCCTTCCCATCTTCACGATCTTCATTTATTTGGTTTACATCCGTAAAAACCATACCTATACCGATCATTTGATCTTTAGTTTCCACAACCAGTCCCTTATGTTTATCTTGCTGATCCTTAGCTGGATGGTAGATTCCATATTTGGCACCGCCTCTGTGGGCATCTTCTTTCTGATCTTCGGGTTTTACCTGTACAAGGCAATGCGGAGGTTTTACGGCCAAGGAAGGTTTAAAACGATTGTTAAATATTTGTTTCTGAATACGGTTTTTACAATATTGGCATTCTTCACGGTGCTTTTGTTGTTTACCGGAAGCGTATTTACGTATTGATATGATCACACAAGTTACCAAAGGAATCAAAGTATCGGTGCAGACCAGTTTTGAAGGTACCTTCTTCAAGAACTACAAAATGCACTATGCCTTCGGCTATACCATTACCATTGAAAACCAATGCAAAGAGCCCATGCAGCTCACCTTGAGGCATTGGGACATTTTCGATTCGTTGAAAGAGATGGAGACCATCGATGGTGAAGGGGTGATCGGCAAGAAACCGGTCATCAAACCGGGTAAATCACATACCTACAGTTCAGGGGCCCTTTTGGCTTCACCCATTGGTGCGATGAAAGGACATTACGAGATGGTCAATTTGGTATCCTCCGAAGAGTTCGTCGTCGAAGTACCGACCTTCAAGTTCGCCGCTCCTTTCGCGCAGAACTAAACCTAGGCACATCCTTTAAATTCGAAAACGGTTTCGTTACCTTTGCCGAAATTCTAATCTTAATAAAATTTCGACCATGGGTAAAGGTTTTTTTCATGTTCCTACAGCGATCAATGAACCCGTTAAAAATTATGCACCCGGCACCCCGGAAAGGGAAGCCGTACTGCACCAATACAAAGCCTATTTCAACGGTGAGGTAGAGGTACCGCTCTATATCGGACCGGAAGCCGTCAAAACCGGCGCGACCAAACCGATGTCACCCCCGCACGACCATCAACATGTGGTCGGCACCTATCATACCGCAGACAAAGCCTTGACTGAAAAAGCGATTGCGAATTGCTTGCAAGCCCGAACAGCATGGGCCGATTTGACCTGGGAACAGCGTGCGGCGATATTTTTGAAGGCAGCCGAATTGATCGCTGGGCCTTACCGTGCGAAAATCAATGCCGCTACGATGATCGCCCAATCAAAAACCATTCACCAAGCCGAAATCGATGCCGCCTGTGAGTTCATCGATTTTTTGCGTTTTAACGTAGAATTCATGAGCCAGATCTATGAAGAACAACCGGATTCGGCAGAAGGCATTTGGAACCGGGTCGAATACCGCCCCCTAGAAGGTTTCGTATACGCCATTACCCCCTTTAATTTTACCGCTATCGCAGGAAACCTTCCTGCAAGTGCCGCGATGATGGGTAACGTCGTATTGTGGAAACCCAGTGACAGCCAGGTGTTTTCAGCCAAAGTCATCATGGACGTATTTAAAGAGGCCGGATTGCCCGATGGTGTTATCAATATGGTCATGGGTGACCCTGTGATGATTACGGAAACGGTATTGTCCAGTCCTGACTTTTCCGGACTTCACTTTACCGGATCGACGCATGTATTCAAGGAACTTTGGAAACAGATCGGAACCAACATCCACACCTACAAAACCTACCCAAGGATCGTGGGCGAAACCGGTGGTAAAGATTTTATCATTGCCCACCCCTCTGCAAAACCACAACAGGTTGCTACGGCCATTACCCGTGGAGCTTTCGAATTCCAAGGCCAGAAATGTAGTGCGGCTTCCAGGGTGTACCTCCCAAAATCGACAGCCGATACGATATTACAGGCCGTCAAAAAAGATGTTGAGAGCTTCAACAAGCCGGGATCGCCTGAAGACATGTCGAATTTCATCACAGCCGTGATACACGAAGGCTCCTTTGATAAATTGGCCAGCTATATCGATGGGGCAAAAGCAGATTCGAACGCTGAAATCGTCGTTGGTGGCGGTTATGATAAATCAAAAGGTTATTTCATCGAACCCACGGTCATTTTGGCCAAAGACCCGAAGTATACCACCATGTGTACCGAGCTCTTCGGCCCTGTAGTCACCGTCTATGTCTATGAAGATGCCGATTGGAGCCAAACTTTGGAGTTGGTCGACGGCACATCGGAGTACGCCTTGACCGGTGCGGTTTTGGCCACTGACCGTTATGCGATCGATGAAGCCACCAAAGCCTTGCAGAACTGCGCAGGTAACTTCTACATCAATGACAAACCGACCGGGGCCGTTGTCGGCCAACAGCCGTTCGGCGGTGCTCGGGCATCTGGAACCAATGACAAAGCCGGATCGGCGCAAAACCTCTTGCGTTGGGTTTCACCACGATTGATCAAAGAAACCTTCGTAACCCCTGAAGACTACCGATATCCATTTTTAGGGTAAGCACATCAACGCACGACCTTGAGCTTCATTGTTCAAGGTCGTTTTTCTTCACTTGATGTAAGCAATGGAAAAGAAAATCGTCTTAGGCAATAAAGCCTATTTTGGACCATAAAAACGTCTTCTTAGCACTGGTGATAGTGGGTTGCCTTTCGGCCTGTAAACTTGCCGATCTTCGAACCCCCGACCTAGCCGACCTTGAAAGGGATCGTGACCCAAAGGCCCTCGCGATACTCGATGAAGCCCTGACCCAACCCTATTACAAACAACTGGCCGCGTCGACGGTCTATACCGTCTGGGCCAAGGATGATTGGCGCAGCTACTTGGCATGGTCTAACCCCCTTCCGAAAGACAACAAAGCGATGGAACTACGCTATCGCACCCGGTCATTCGATGGACAATTGCGGTATACCGAAACGCGACGGAATCGAACCTACGGCGTGCAATCGCATAAAGCGTATCGTTTTGAAAACGAGGGTGCCACCCGATTCAAAAACCGTCCAAAATTGGTCTTTGGCCTGACCGCAATCCAATATTTCTTTGAACTCCCCTTACGTTTGCACAACGCACCGATCTTAAAATACGCGGGCAGTACGGAATTCGAAGGACGCCGATACGAACTGGTATTGGCCAGCTGGAAGCAGCTTGCCCCCCATCCGGAAAATGACCAATACTTGCTATACTTCGATACCGAAACCAAGGTGCTTCGGTTTGCCAACTTTACGATCAGGGACCTCAAATTCCCCGTTCCAAAAAGCCAATACGGTTCGATACGGTTCGAAAGCTTCCATAAGGATGCGACAGGAACTACCTATCCCCGCGAATTGATCATCCAATCAAACCACTTAAAAAAAACGAGCCGGTGGATCCATAAAATAGCGGTCGATAGTATGGCCTTTGACAATTTCGACCCCGGATTGTTGCGTCCCGACCCTTCACTCCCATGGTACGGGGATTCAAAAGCGGGCCTCGATTGATTCGCCGAATTTCCCTTCAAAAAAAGACAGCTTCAATACGATTAATCCCTATTTTTGGGTGGTTCGCTGAAAATCAGTGACACGCAATCTAACACAATCACAATGAAAAAATTTGCAGTACTTGTTCTAACCATGATCACTAGTGGTCTTCTCGCCCAAGACGCTATGGTTCAGAATACGATTAAAGGAATTTTGACCCAAAATCAAGGTCAGGTCATTCAACTGGCCGAAGCCTTTTCCGAAGACCAATACGATTGGCGGCCGATGGATGGTGTCAATTCCGTTGGCGAAGCCTTGATGCACGTTGCGGGAGGCAATTACTTTTTAGCATCCAAAATGGGCTTTCCGCCACCTGAAGATGTCGATATGATGGCCTTGGGGAAAATTACAGGTAAAGCCAACGTCATTGCTGCCTTGAAAAAATCGAATGCCTTCGTTTTGGAAAAAATCGACCTGGTCGAAACCGGAAAGCTCGGGGAAGAAGTCGATTTCGGCTTTGCAAAAATGAACATGCTTGGTGGTTTGCTGGTCTTGATGGAGCACAATGGGGAACACAAAGGCCAATTGATCGCCTATGCGCGCTCAAACGGTGTGGTACCGCCTTGGAGCCAACAACAATAATCGCAAAAGCCCCGTTTGGGGCTTTTTTTATGTCTTAAGGGAGCTGGCCCACTATTGGGCGAGATACACTACTTTCTTCGTGTCGAAAAAATCTTCCTTGAAAAAGTCCTTTAGATCAAAAATCTCCGCCTCGGGGAAGTTGGCAAGCTCCTCGGTCAAATCCCCTCCTTTCAAGTACAGAATACCGTTTTTGCGTTCGTGAAGCGAGCGTTTTTTGAGTTTTCCTTCGGTCCAGTGCACAAAGGTCGGCATGGCGGCCACGGCCCGGCTCACGATGAAATCGAACTTTCCATGATGTGCTTCGACCCGGCCATGAAAAGTAGTTACGTTCTCAAGACCCAGTCCTTCTTTGACTTCTTCGACCACCTTTATTTTCTTACCGATGGAATCGACTAAAGTAAATCGTGTCTTTGGAAACAGGATGGCCAACGGAATACCCGGAAACCCCCCGCCGGTACCTACGTCAAGCACATCGGCGCCTTCATTGAACCGCTGTACCTTGGCAATACCCAAAGAATGGAGCACATGCCTCAGGTATAGCTCTTCGATATCCTTCCTTGAAACGACATTGATCTTTTGGTTCCAATCCTTGTAGAGTCCGGCCAATCGCTCGAATTGGGTTTTTTGAACGTCGTTTAGAGTGGTAAAATATTCATAAACTAGGGCTGCATTCATCGACCAATTGTTATTTTGGCCAAAAATAATACTTTTAGGTACCTTACAACCGTTTTCAAAATGGTGGCCTTCCCACTGCAGGTTTGGTTACCTTTGTAAAAAATAATTTTATGGAAAAGGAGACCATCCGATTCTCAAGAAAAGATTCCGCCCAATTCTTCAGAACACTCAACAAAAGGGTCAACACCTATTTTAACGAAAATAAGATCAAAAAAACGGGGAATTGGAAACTACACCTCAAGACCATCGTTATGTTCGCGATTTTCTTGACCCCCTATTTTCTCATTCTCACTTTAGACCTCCCTTTCTGGGCCTATATGTTACTGACCATCACCATGGGTGTCGGCATGGCCGGTGTGGGTATGAACGTCATGCATGACGGCAACCACGGTTCGTATTCCAATAAAAAATGGGTAAACAAATTGATGGGAAGCAGCATCTACATCCTTGCTGGCAATGTTTACAATTGGCAGGTACAGCACAACGTGCTACACCACACCTATACGAATATCCATGAGCATGACGAAGATATGGAAGCGGGTCGCATCCTTCGGTTCTCCAAGCATGCCGAATGGCGCAAACACCACAAGTTCCAGCATTATTATTCCATATTGCTGTATGGCCTATTGACCTTCAACTGGGCGATTACGACTGACTTTCAACAGATGTACCGCTATATGAAGCGCAAACTGTCATATGGTAAATTGCCGAATCCGGTGATCAATTGGAGCACCTTGGTAGTGACCAAATTGATTTATATCACGGTTTGGATCGTTTTGCCGATGGTTTTCGTCGATGCACCTTGGTGGCAAGTATTATTAGGATTCTTCATCATGCACTATGTTGCCGGAGTGATCTTGAGCGTCATCTTCCAATTGGCCCATATCGTTGATGATGCCGATACCCCATTGCCTGATGAAAGCGGAACCATGAAAAATACCTGGGCGATCCACCAACTGTTCACTACGGTCAATTTCGGCACCAAAAACCGGATCGTCAACTGGTTTACCGGTGGTCTGAACCATCAGGTCGAACATCATATCTTCCCGAACATCAGTCACATCCATTACACAAAAATTTCGAAAATTGTGAAACAGACGGCCAAGGAATTTAATTTGCCGTACAATGAATATAAAACTACCAGAAAAGCTATAATTTCGCACTTCAAACACTTGAAAGAACTGGGCAAACAGCCCGTTTTGCAATACTAGCAAACCACGACTTATGGACAACCGACTTTCTGACCGCATTAATAGTTTAGTGCCTTCGGCCACCCTAGCTATGGCCGCAAAGGCCAGGGAATTACGAGCCGAGGGAAAGGACATCATCGGACTGAGTTTGGGGGAACCCGATTTCAACACTCCCGATTTCATTAAGGAAGCAGCGAAGCAGGCCGTAGACGACAATTACAACTCGTATACTCCGGTAGACGGCTATGTGGAACTTAAGGAAGCGATCATCACCAAATTCAAACGCGATAATGGGCTCGATTACGAACCTTCACAGATCGTCGTGTCCACTGGGGCGAAACAAGCCCTGTACAATGTCGCCCAAGCTTGTTTGAACGTCGGAGACGAAGTGATCTTGCCTTGCCCTTATTGGGTCAGCTATTCGGACATCGTAAAATTGACGGGAGGGGTGCCGGTCGAAGTGGCCACTACCTTGGAAAACGATTTCAAAATGACACCGGAACAACTGGAGGCGGCCATTACCCCAAAAACCAAAATGCTTTGGTACAGCTCGCCGTGTAACCCCAGTGGTTCGATTTATAGCAAAGAAGAATTGCGCGGACTTGCCGATGTCTTGCAAAAACACCCCCAGATCATCGTGGTCAGTGACGAAATCTATGAGCACATCAACTATGGGGGTACGCCGCACGCCTCCATGGCTTCCTTTGAAGACATGTATGACCGCACGGTGACCGTGAACGGTGTGGCCAAAGCTTTTGCCATGACCGGGTGGAGGATCGGTTACATCGGTGCACCTAGTTATATCGCCAGAGCTTCAAACAAATTGCAGGGCCAAGTCACCAGTGGGGCGAATTGTATCGCCCAGCGTGCCGTAATCACCGCTTTGACCGAATCCCCGGATCGCGTGCAATATATGGTGGATGAGTTTAAAAACAGACGAGAATTGATCTTGTCGTTGCTCAACGAAATCGAAGGGTTCGAATGCAATGAACCCCAAGGGGCCTTTTATGTGTTTCCAAATATTTCGGCTTTTTTCGGTAAGGAATTGAATGGGGTCACCATCAACAATGCTTCCGATTTCTCCTTGTACCTTTTAGAACATGCTAACGTAGCCACCGTTACTGGTGATGCCTTCGGAAACGGAACAGGTATCCGAATTTCTTATGCGGCCTCTGAGGCCCAGATTACCGAAGCCATTGCGCGGATTAAAAAAGCGGTAGGCCAATAACTTATCGCACCAAGAAGCCGTTTTTCAGTGGGTCATTGGGATCGACTACGAAAGTGTGGCTGCCCGTGATATAGGCCATTCCCTCGACTTTGGGAACGACTGCCCGGTAAGGACCATAAGGTAAGCGTTCGACCACACTGCCTTTAAAGGTAGACCCCGTAATACTTTCGATTTCTATCGGTTGGTCCAATTGGATCTCGTTTCGAAGATCATGAATGGCCATGCGTCCTGAAACCCCGGATCCCGTTGGGCATCGGTCTACCTCACCATCGGCGAAAATACAGACGTTTTTACTATGCAAGCCCGCTCTCGATGCGGTATCGATGAATATGGTGCCGTAAAGAAACCCCAATTCGGATTCAAAGGGATGATCGATGACCCTCTCGCTTGCGATGATCCCGTTTTTGATACGCATACCGACATCGATAAGCCGTGTTACATGATCCGGTCCGAGTTCGAGTCCCAGGGAGTTCTTCGCCAAATCGACATAGGCATAAAAAGCCCCTCCATAGGCCAGATCATAGCAGACCGTCCCCAAACTGGGTAGCTCGATTTGGGCATCCAAGGCCAGTACGAAACTCGGCACACAGTGAAAAGCCACGTTTTGTACGTTTTTTTGGGCATCGAAATCGACAAACGAAGTGATCCGCCCGCATGGCGCATCGATAATCAAGGTATTCGTGCCTGTTTGGATCGGTTTCCAACCTAGGGTAAAGGCCAAGACCGAAATGGCGATAATGGCATGACCGCACATGGTACTATATCCTTCATTATGCATAAAGATGATACCGAAATCAGCGGTAACATCATTTGGAGGTACCAAGAGGCAACCGTACATATCGGCATGCCCCCTTGGTTCGAACATCAAGGTACGGCGTAAGGTATCGTGGTTCAAAAGACAATCGTTGCGATACTCAAGAACGTTGTTCCCTTGCAATTCCGGAAAACCGTCCAAAATCACCCGTAAAGGCTCACCACCCGTATGGAGGTCCATGCTTTTGATTTGCAACCAATCATCAGGAAGGTCAGGTTGCCTAAAACCTTTGCTATTCAAATAGGTATTACCCATGGGTGGATTTTTGATAATAATATTGGGCCGCCACCAAATCTTCCAAGGCATGGCCGACCGACTTGAAAACCGTTACCTCCCCATCATTGGTGCGGCCTGGTTTCGCACCGCTGGTCAATTCGGCCAAATCCGCTCTGATATGGGCAGCATCGATGATGCCCTTTCGTATTGGTATGGCGAGATCGCCGGCTTCTTCGAGTGCCATCATGGAATCGACATACACTTGCGATCCAGTGATTACATCGGTATCCGATTCGCGCATATCGGGTTTATAGGCACCGACTAAATCGACATGCTGACCCGGAACCAATAGCGTACCAAAGACTAAGGGGTCAGGAGAAAGGGTAGCACAAGAAACGATATCGACCGATGAAAGCACCGATTCGATAGTGGCTACGGCTTCAATGGAAAATGTGGCATCGTCCAGCGCTTGGGCTATGGCTTCTGCTTTGGAAATATCGCGGCCCCAAACGTAAATTTGAGTCAATGGTCGTACCGAAGCATGAGCCAAAATCAGGTTTATCGATAAGGCGCCGGTTCCGATCATCAGCAGGGATTTGGCATCAGATCTCGATAGAAAAGTGGAAGCCAGGGCTGAGGCCGCTGCCGTACGTTTCGCAGTGAGTACTTTGGCGTCCATAATCGCTTTCAGGGTTCCGGAAGCGGCATCCATATAGAGATAGCTGCCTTGGATGGCCGGCATCCCTTTTTTGGAGTTTTCCGGGTTCACCGTAACCACCTTCACCCCAAGGTCTTGACCCAAGGTCCATGCTGGCATGAGAAGCAAGGTATTGTTGGGTGCATCGGGCCGGTTTTTGAAATCATGATGGTGCCGTGGCGGTACTACGACCGCACCGGTAGCAAAGGCAACCCCGATGCGTTCTACCAATTCAGAAAAGGAGGTGTGTTCCTCCATGAACGATTTTCCGATAAATAAGGCGTCTTGGAAATCCAAAGCTATGATTTGATGATCTTAACCGCTCCTAAATGTACACAGAGATTTACAGCTATCCAATCGCGGGTGAAGCTTCGGTTTTACCGGCAAATTGGAACGATTGTTTCTAGGTGCGTCGCCAAAAATAGGGAGTTAACAAAATCAAGACGGTAAACAATTCCAAACGTCCTAAGAGCATCAAGAACGCACACCACCACTTGCCCAAATCGGGTAAGCTGTTGTAATTACTGACCGGGTTCAAATCGCCCAAAGCCGGACCTACGTTGCCTAAAGAAGAGGCCGCGCCACCAATGGCCGATACGAAATCAAGGCCCATCAAACCCAATACCAAGGCCCCGATAATGAACAACAACATATAGAGCACGAAAAAGGCGATGATGTTGTAGACAATGTGTTCGGTCACAGTTTTGTTGTTATACCGCACCGGTATGATCGCATTGGTATGCAAGGTGCGCTTGAATTCCAGGATCCCGTTTTTGATGATCAATAAGTGCCGCATGACCTTGATCCCCCCTGCCGTGGATCCCGCAGAACCCCCCAGGAACATCAATCCAAAAAAGAAAATGGTGAGAAAAGGGGTCCAAGAGGTGAAATCGGCCGTAACGAATCCGGTGGTGGTCACGATGGCCAACACTTGGAACAATCCATGTCGGAACGCGCTTTCGAAGCCCCCGAAAACCTGGGGATGAAAATCGGAAACCGGCACGTTCGCCCGAAAATAGACGATCAAGGTCGCCACAATGGTAAAGATGATGATGAAAATGCTGTATACCTTGAATTCTTCGTCCTTGATCACCCGCTGCACTTTTCCGGTAAAAGCAAAATAGCTCATCACGAAATTGGCCCCTGCCAAAAACATGAACAACATGGTTATGTATTGGATCAAAGGCTGGGCGTTCCAATAGGCCAAACTGGCGTTTTTGGTAGAGAACCCGCCCGTAGACAAGGTTGCCAACGCATGATTGGCCGCATCGAAAAAGGACATCCCGGCCAAACGCAACAAAAGGGTTTCGGCGACGGTGTATCCGACATAAATAAGCCAAAGCCGTTTGGCGGTATCGGTAATTCGGGGGTGGAGCTTGTCTCCTCCAGGTCCAGGAGCCTCTGCAGCAAAAAGCTGCATTCCACCGATTCCGAGCAGTGGCAAAATGGCTATGGCCAAGACGATGATCCCCATGCCACCGATCCAATGGGTAAGGCTCCTCCAAAACAGAATACCTTTGGGCATGGCCTCAATATCATCGAGAATGGAAGCTCCCGTCGTCGTATAGCCCGAAATAGTCTCAAAAAATGCATTGGTCAAACTGGGAATAGTGCCCGAAAAAATATAGGGCAAGACCCCGGAGATCGACATGATCAACCATCCGAAAGTCACGATAATGTACCCCTCTTTACGTTTTACCTCTTTGCGATGCCCCCGGGTGTAGAACATAGCCATAACCCCTACCAACATGGTGACGATAGCGGCCAAGGTGATATCAAGTGTCGCCCCATCCTTGTAAATACCGCTGACCAACGCGGCCACGAACATGAACGAGCCGTTGCAAAGCAATAACAGGCCCATGATGTGAACGATGATCCGGAAATTCAATCCCATCATAAAAAGAGCTTTTCTATCTGGGGAATGGCCTTCGGTAGACTACAGACCACCACCTTATCCCCTTCGGCGATCTTGAAATCGCCCAAGGCGATGATCCCTTTGCCATCGCGGATGACCCCGCCTATGATGGCTTCCCTTGGAAAATTCAATTCGCGGATGACCTCTCCGTTCACTACGGATGAGGCCTTTACTTCGAACTCCAGAATTTCAGCGTTCAAACTGTTCAACCGGGTCAAAGCCAGCACCTCTCCCCTTCTGACATAGCGGAAAATGTTGTTGGCCGCCAAAAGCTTTTTGTTAATCAAGGTGTCGATGCCGATGGATTGCGACAACTGGAAATAATCCATATTCTCGACCAAGGCAATGGTCTTTTTGATCTTTTTCGATTTGGCTACGAGGCATGACATGATGTTGGTTTCCGAATTCCCCGTGACCGCGATAAAGGCATCCATCGATTCCAAGCTTTCCTCTTCCAAAAGCTCTACGTTTCGTCCGTCGCCATTGATCACTAAGGCATTCGGAAGATCATCGGCCATATCAAAAGCTTTTTCCTTGCTCTTCTCGATCAGCTTGACATTGAATTTCTTGGCGCAAAGATCTCGTGCGGTATTATATCCGACCTTGCTACCACCTAAGATCATCACGTTTTTGATGTCTTTCTTTTGCATCCCGGTGAGCTTGTACAACTCTTCGACCCCTTCAGCAGCTGTGATGAAATAGACCTGATCGCCTTCCTTGAAGACGGTATCACCCCTGGGAATAAGGGTATATTGTGTGCCCATACGTTGTAGGGCGATCGGCATGAAATGGATCTCAGGAAAGATTTTTGCCGCTTCCTTCACCATCTTTCCGACAAAAGGGGCTGATTTCGGTAAGAACACTCCCACCATGGTCAATAGGCCCGCTTCAAACTCGTAGGTATCGTTGAAAGCGGATTGGTTTAAAAGCAATTGGATCTCACTTGCCGCCAATTCTTCGGGTGAGATCAGCTCATCGATGCCCAACTCGTCGAATTTGATCAATTGCCGGTTGTCTACGAATTCGGTATTCGATATCCTGGCAATGGTTTTCTTGCACCCCAATTGTTTGGCCAACAAACAAAGGGTGAGGTTGGTGGTTTCGGATGAAGTTACCCCAATGACCAAATCGGAAGCCGCCACCTTGGCGTCCTGTAGTACTTCAATTGAGGTGGCATCACCTCGGAGCACCCTGATGTCCAAATGGTTATCGGCATAGGAGAGACTTTCTTTATCCGTATCGATCAGGGTAATTTCCTGGGCTTCGTATGACAAGAGTTTGGCCAAATGAAATCCGACTTCACCAGCTCCTGCAATGATTATCTTCATTTTGCTTTTCTACGTTTAAAAAGAATCACCGTATATCATTAACGTTTCTCGGAAAGCGTGTCTGTCATGCGGCATGGGCATGCCCTTCTTAAAATCCAAAGTGTTGATTTTCGGCAAAATTACGTAATTTATTTTGTTGCCCTACTACCGGGCATGGGCAACGAGATTGTATCTTTGCACCCAAAATTCCGCTATGTCGCAAAATGTACGACCCTATGACGATTCCGAAAAGGGGAAAAAGGAGCAGGTCACCCAGATGTTCGACGCTATTTCAAAAGAATATGACGGATTGAACCGGGTGATTTCGCTGGGTATTGACGTAAAGTGGCGTAAAAAGGTGGTCAAGGAAGTCGCCAAAGCAAAACCGGAAAGCGTACTTGATATCGCTACGGGCACTGGCGATCTCGCGGTCAATTTGGTCGAAACGGGGGCCAAAACGATCATTGGCCTCGATATCTCTCCTGGAATGTTGGAAGTCGGCAAGGAAAAAATCCTTAAAAAAGGGCTTGATGCTACCATTTCCATGCAATTGGGCGATAGCGAGCACCTTCCGTTTGACGACAACAGCTTTGATGCCATCACGGTATCCTTTGGGGTTCGGAATTTTGAAAATTTGGAAAAAGGATTAGCCGAGATATACCGGGTATTGAAACCGGGAGGTTCTTTCGTGGTGTTGGAAACCTCGGTACCGGTTAAATTTCCATTCAAACAAGGGTACCACCTGTATTCAGGCTACCTATTACCCGCCATTGGGCGTTGGTTTTCAAAAGATCGGACAGCCTATCGCTACCTGTCGAAATCAGCGGCCGTCTTTCCACATGGTGAGGAGTTCAACAATATTTTAAGTAAAACGGGGTTTATAGCTATAGAGAACAAACCCCAAACGTTCGGGGTTGCCACTATTTATGTAGCGTCAAAGTAACTGAATGAAAAAAACCTCATCGTTTTTGTTGTTGACCGCGTTCTGCTGTCTAACGATACATGCCCAATTCGGAAAAGATCCGATCCTCAATATCCAAAATGAGGATAAGAAGCTTATCAATTTCGGGTACTTTCTCGGATTCAACCAGTATGATTTCCAATTTGAATATGAAAACGACATTGGGCAAGATGTCTTGGTCAATAAAAGTTTTGGCTTCAATGTCGGGGTGTTGGGGGAATTGCGCATCAATGAATTCCTGGATTTCCGCTTTGAGCCCGGCCTGTTATATACCCAAAGGGATTTGGGCTTTCCGAACTTTGAGGAAGCCAATGATGCCATTCGTGAAGTCCGGTCGACCTACATTCGCTTTCCGTTCCTGCTCAAGGTCAGTACCCGTAGATTCAATAATATCAAACCTTTTGTCATCGGCGGGGTCTATACCGCACTTAACCTAGGTGCCAAAGAAGATAGTTTGGAAGACAATAGCAGCGGGGAGTTCCGGATGAAGAAGAACGTCTATGGTTATGAATTGGGTTTTGGGATCGATTTCTATACCGAATACTTCAAGTTTACCCCTTCGATCCGCGGCGTATTCGCCCTAAATGACGAACTGGTGCGGGATGAGGACCCTAATAGCCCATGGACCGGCAACATCAATGCCATGCGTACCCGGGGTATTTTCATCAATTTTACTTTCGAATAGGCTACCTGCGCAATTCACTGAAGCAGATGGCGGTCGCATTGGCCACGTTCAAACTCTCGGCCAGACTGTCGCCGTGCGATGGAATACCGATTTTTTCAGTGATCAGTTGGGTGACTTCGGTTGAGATTCCAGATCCTTCGTTCCCCATGATCAACACCCCCTTTTCCGGAAACCGTGCCTTGTAAATCGACTTGCCCTCCATGAAGGTTCCATAGATCGGTCCGTCATACTGTTCCAAAAAAGGAACCAAATCGGAATAAACCACATTGACCCGCGCGACCGAACCCATCGTAGCTTGCAGCACCTTGGGATTGTATACATCGGCCGTATCCTCAGAGCAAATCAGGGTGCCAACACCGAACCAATCGCAAAGCCGGATGATGGTCCCCAGATTCCCGGGATCCCGAACACCATCCAAAACCAATAGCCAACCTTTGGTATCGGGTGGTCGGATCTCGGGCATGTGGAAAACCCCTAATACACCGTTCGGACTGCGTAACGCACTAATTTTTTCAAGTGCTTTGTCAGGTATGCTTACCTGTTCGGGATGACTGAAAAATTCCTGTTGGGCTTCGGTCACCAAAAGTTCAAAGGGTCGCATGCCGGCTTCCAACAGCTCATCGACCATTTTCTTTCCTTCCACAAAAAAGAGGCGGTGTTGATTTCGGTACTTTTTTTGATGTAAGCTTTTGATCAGCTTAAGTCGGTTTTTGCTAACCATATGAAATCATGTAATTTTGACCTTTATGAAGCTACGGTTGGTGCTTAAAAAAAGTAAGGCAAAAATAGGTTTATTCTTATTAGCATGTGCCTTAGCTTCTTGTAATGCGATCAAAAAGGTCGGGGACGAGGAGCTACTGCTCACGAAGAACAGCATCTATGCCGATAGTGTCAAGGTCACCGATGACGCCATTAAAAACCTGATTTCACAACGCCCGAACAGCAGTGTACTGGGGTATCCGCTTCGTTTGAACATCTATAACCTCGCCAAGGAAAATCCGGATTCCCTTTACCAAGATTGGTTGCAGCGCAAACCGAAACGCAAAAAACGATTGGGGCGTTTGCTTTCGAACAAACAGGTCGATCGACTGGGGCAATCCTTTGTTGTAAAAGGCTATAGCAACCTTTTTAAGCGCATTGGTGAAGCACCGGCGATTATCGACACCGTTCGAACGAACAAGTCCATGGAACGCCTTGAAACCTATTACGGAAGCAAGGGGTACTTCAACAACCAAGCGTCTTATGAGATCAAACCCTATGGCAAACGCAAACGGGCTGTAATCAACTATCACGTGGCCTTGGGCAAACCTTATTTTATCGATAGCCTCTCGCAGAACATCGCCTCCAAAGACCTCGATTCAATCTTGGCTCGAAACGTTGAAGGCTCATTGGTCAAGGCGGGTGAACAATTCGACTTGGCCAAATTCGGTGGTGAGCGCCAACGCTTGACCAACTTGTTCAGGAATTCAGGCATCTACAATTTTCAAGAGAGTTCGATCAATTATAATATTTTGAGGGATACCACCCAATTGGCCGACGATCAGAAAATGGATGTGGAACTCAATATCGAAAACCTGAAACGTCCGGGCGATTCGGTCGGAACCTTGGCTTATCAAGTCAATCGCTTCAAAAACATCAACATCTACTCGGATTATCGGTTCAATACCGACAAAAGCACCTTGGATTCGATTACGTATGAGAATTACACCATTTTCTTTCAAGATGAACTCAAATACCGGCCCGAAGCCTTGACCGATGCGATTTTCTTTGAAAAAGACAGCATTTACCGGGAGTTGGATGAGATACGTAGTAAACGCCAAATCGTCAACCTGAACACTTTCAAATACCCCAGTTTTGAGCTGGTACCTGATGAAACCGGGCGATACCTCACCTCGAACATCTATTTGGTGCCCCGTTCGAAGTATTCGTTGGGCTTGGATTTCGACATCAGCAGGTCCAATATCCAGCAGCTAGGCGCAGGTTTTAGTACTTCGGTCATCACCAGAAATATTTTCGGCGGGGCCGAAACCTTGAGTTTGTCGGCAAGGGGGTCCATCGGTTTTTTAAGTGATAATGCGTCCGATGAGACCTTTACCTCCGAAATCGGAGGTGACATCAACCTCACCTTTCCAAGAATATGGTTCCCAATCAATACGGAAAAGATCATCCCGTATTATATGGTTCCCCAGACCCGGGTATCGATCGGTACCAACTTTCAGCAAAACATCGGTTTGGATCGCCAGTCGCTGAATTCCATCGTCAGCTACAGCTGGTCTCCTTCGAATTTTCAAAAGAACACCCTCGAACTATTGAATATCGAGTTCGTTCGCAATACCGACACTGGGGATTTTTACAATGTGTATGGCAACACCTACAACTCGCTTGACGGTATTGCCGATGCCTATGAGGGCGTTGCCGGATTCGAAGGATTTTTCGATGAGAACGTAGACCCCGCCTCCGATCCGGACGATGAACCCGAACTGATCATCACCGAGGGTACCACGGGGTTCACCGATGCCATCCTCAACCAGGGTCTGGCCTTGGACCAAGATGATTTCGATCAGGTGCGCAGTATTGAAGAGCGGAGGGTACGGTTGACGAGCAACAACCTGATCTTTAGTTCGAACTTCACCTACCAGAAAGACAATCGGGTCGATATCAAAGACAATAATTTCTTTCAATACCGCATCCGGTTGGAAAGTGCGGGGAATATGTTGGCTCTTTTCGAGAATTTCATCCCGTTCAACCAAAACGATAGCGAACAGGGCTTGGTGTTCAACGTACCCTATTCCCAATACGTGAAAACGGAATTCGACTACATCAAGCACTGGAGCCTTTCGAACACCAATGTACTGGCGTTTCGGGGCTTTATGGGGTTGGCCATACCCTACGGCAATTCAGACAACATCCCCTTTGTACGCAGTTATTTCGGTGGGGGATCGAATGACAATCGGGCTTGGGATGTATATTCCTTAGGTCCGGGCCGCACTCAGAACCTCAACGATTTCAATGAAGCGAACTTTAAATTGGCCTTTAACCTTGAATACCGATTTCCCATCGTTGGGGATATCAAGGGGGCCTTCTTTGCCGATGCGGGCAATATTTGGAACGTGTTCGATAATGTAGACGACCCCGATGCTACCTTCAACGGTTTTGAATCTTTGGGAGATATCGCCCTGGGTACCGGCTTTGGTCTACGGTACGACTTTACCTATTTCGTCATCCGATTGGATACGGGCTTTAAAACCTACAACCCCGCATTGATCGGTTCAGATCGTTGGTTTACCAACTTCAACCTAAACGAAGCGGTACTCAATATCGGTATCAATTATCCTTTTTAAGCCTGATTATTTTATTACTTTTGCTTACTGTTTTAACCTGTAACCGACGAAACTATGTCTCATTCCATCAAGCCGGGCGTTGCTACCGGCGATGAAGTCCAGAAAATATTCAACTACGCCAAGGAGAAAGGGTTCGCCCTTCCCGCGGTCAATGTGATCGGATCGAATACGGTTAATGCCGTTTTGGAAACCGCAGCCAATTTGAATTCACCCGTCATCATCCAATTCTCGAATGGTGGGGCACAATTCAACGCGGGCAAAGGTCTTTCCAATGAAAACCAGCGATCGGCCATTCTTGGGGGTATCGCAGGTGCGAAGCACGTACATGAAATGGCCGAGGCCTATGGGGCAACGGTTATTTTGCATACCGACCACTGTGCCAAAAAACTCTTGCCATGGATCGATGGGCTCTTGGATGCAAGTGAAGCACACTACAAAGCGACCGGAAAATCCTTGTACAGTTCCCATATGATCGACCTTTCAGAGGAACCGATCGAAGAAAATATCGAAATCTGCAAGCAGTACTTGGAGCGCATGGCCAAAATGGACATGACCCTTGAAATCGAATTGGGGGTTACCGGAGGTGAGGAAGACGGTGTTGACAATACCGATGTCGATAGCTCCAAACTATACACACAGCCCGAAGAAGTAGCCTATGCCTACGAAGAGCTTTCCAAAGTCTCGCCACGATTCACCGTAGCGGCCGCATTCGGAAACGTTCACGGGGTGTACAAACCAGGTAATGTTACCTTGACACCGAAAATCTTGAAAAACTCACAGGAGTTTATCTCGAACAAATACGGCGTAGGGCACAACCATATCGATTTCGTTTTCCATGGAGGTTCGGGATCGTCTCTTGAGGAAATCCGGGAGGCCATCGGTTATGGCGTCGTCAAAATGAACATCGACACCGATTTACAATACGCTTTCATGGCCGGGGTACGTGACTACGTTCAAGGAAAATCAGGCTATTTGCAATCGCAGATCGGCAATCCTGATGGTGATGATCAGCCGAACAAGAAATTCTACGATCCACGCGTATGGCTCCGAGACGGCGAAAAGTCATTCGGAGATCGCTTAAAACAGGCCTTCGAAGACCTGAACAACATCAATACCCTCTAACCTAAATTCAATCATATGACCGCTTGGTTCAAAAGAAAGGAAAAAGGGATACAGACCGCGACGGAGGAGAAAAAAGACACTCCCAAGGGCCTTTGGTACAAATCGCCCACCGGAAAAATCGTCGAATCCGAAGAGCTCGCCAAAAACTTTTATGTCAGCCCTGAAGATGATTACCATGTCAGGGTCGGTAGCAAGGAATATTTCGAGATCCTTTTCGACGATAACGATTATAAGGAATTGGACGAGAAATTGAGTTCGAAAGATCCCTTGAAGTTCACCGATACCAAAAAGTACACCGACCGTTTGAAAGCCGCTAAGGCCAAAACAGGATTGAACGATGCCGTTCGCACCGCGGTTGGTAAATCTTTGGGGAAAGAGTTGGTCATCGCCTGTATGGATTTCAGTTTTATCGGAGGTTCGATGGGAAGTGTGGTCGGTGAGAAGATCGCTAGGGCCATCGATGTCGCCAAGCGAAAGAAAATCCCATTTTTGATGATTTCGAAATCAGGTGGGGCCCGTATGATGGAAGCGGCCCTTTCTTTGATGCAATTGGCCAAAACGTCCGCTAAATTGGCACAATTGGCTGAAGCCAAGATACCTTACATATCGCTTTGTACCGATCCGACTACCGGGGGTACCACGGCATCCTATGCCATGTTGGGTGATATCAACATCTCCGAACCTGGCGCTTTGATCGGTTTTGCAGGTCCCCGCGTCGTCAAGGATACGACCGGAAAAGACTTGCCCGACGGTTTCCAAACAGCGGAATTCGTCAAGGAGCACGGCTTTTTGGATTTCATTTCACACCGGAGGGATTTGAAAAGAAAGATCAATCTGTATATCGACCTTATCCAGAACAATCCGGTTCGACAATAAAAAAAGCCCTGATGATCAGGGCTTTCTTTTTTTATTTATTGGTCTTATTTCAAGAACCTTCTAAGGAATACCTCATCGGAACTCCCATCAGGGTAGGTCAGGGTACCCTTGGCATCACAACTACCATCACCGAAGTCTAAATTCGCGGTATTGGCGTTTCTGGTAATTTCAAGGACCCCGCTAACGATAAATCGACATGAAAGCTCGCGACGAAGTGGTACGGTAACCACCTTTTCGAAAGTATTCCCCGCTCTATTGACGAAGGTCCTGTTCCCAGTGATCAAAAAGACATTGTCTCCCCAAAAACCACTTCCGTAACCCTCGATCCATTCGCGGGTACGCGTTCCGTTAAAGGAAGCCGTTTCCCCATCGGGCCAGGTAGCGTTAAAGGAGGCATTGGCTGTGGCCTGTGGGTTGCCGCTCTCATTGGAACGCATCCTAAGAATATCGGCTCCACCGGCTACGGCCACTCCATTGAACGTAAAATCCTCTAAGGCCAGGGTAATCGTTTTTTCGGCCAACTCCATATCAATGGCGTAACTCATAACGATTATGCCGCTCAATACATTGCCGTTGGGCAATTCACAACCCGCACCGAAATCGATGGTTTTTTCTCGGGTGGTGTCGGTTGATACAGTCGTAATGGTCACACAGTCTGGGAGAAAATCCGAACGGTAATTGCCTTTCGAAATCGCCGTGATCTCCTCCGTAGCGTAGACATCTTCGGCTATCGAAGCGACTTCTTCGGCAATCTGATCCGATTCGTCACTGTAGTTCAGTTCGGTCTCGGTGATGACCTCTTGGGTCGTCAAGGATTCCTCGGTCGTCGATTCCTCCGTTTCACATGAGGTGAAGGTCATGGCGCCCAAGGCGGCCATTACCCATAGCTGTTTTGAAAAGTTCATTGGTTTGAGACTCTTTTTCATTGTGTAGCTTTTTAATTGTTTAACATTCGTAAAGCCCTAAATCGTATTGGGGCGTTTTTTTTCCGAAGTTCACTATCTTGGCTAGCATCTGTTGATAGTGAATCCGGAGATCAAATTTTTGACATGCGTTCCTATGACCGACCAAAATCGAAAAGGTTTAATCGGCCCGCAATTTTTCATTTTAAAAAAAGGAAGTATCTTTGCGCCCTGATGGAGACCCAATCGGATACATAAAAATCATTTAAACAATATTGGAATGTATTTAAGCAAAGAAGTAAAAGCCGACATTTTCAAGAAACACGGCGGCTCAGCGACCAACACCGGTTCGACTGAAGGGCAAATCGCGTTGTTCACGCATAGGATCAACCACTTGACCCAACACCTTAAGAAAAACCACAAAGATTTCAACACCGAGCGATCCTTGGTGAAGATGGTAGGTAAAAGACGTAGTCTATTGGACTATTTGAAGAAAAAAGACATCGAAAAGTACCGTTCCTTGATCAAGGAATTGGGTATTCGAAAATAATTTTTTTTGGGGAGGCAGCTTTTGCCTCCCCTATTTTTTTAAGTCCTTTCCCATGGAAAGGCAACACAAAAAGCTGTACTCAGTTTTTCATTGGTCGACAACACAACACAACCCGACCGTCAGGATGACGGAAGACCAATTGTTGAATTTGCCCCTGTTCAGGGGTAGTATTAATGTATTATGATTCCAAAAACTTTTAAAGAGGTCATTGACCTCGGTGACGGTAGGGAAATCTCTATCGAAACCGGAAAACTGGCCAAACAGGCACACGGTTCCGTTGTGGTCCAGTCAGGCAAGTGCATGATGCTCTGTACC
Source organism: Flavobacteriaceae bacterium (assembly GCA_013214065.1). GTDB lineage: Bacteria > Bacteroidota > Bacteroidia > Flavobacteriales > Flavobacteriaceae > Flagellimonas_B > Flagellimonas_B algarum. Next base: position 279,027 of record JABSPK010000004.1, on the reverse strand, counting down.
GTAGTATCGAACTACAAGGCTTCAGACGTCGATTTTTTGCCCTTGACCGTTGATTACCGTGAAAAATTCGCATCAGCAGGACGTTACCCTGGAGGTTTCTTCAAACGTGAGGCCCGCCCTAGTGACGGCGAGGTGTTGACTATGCGTCTCGTTGACCGCGTATTGCGACCACTTTTCCCGAAAGATTACCACTCTGAGACCCAGGTGATGATCCAATTAATGTCGCATGACGAGAATGTCATGCCCGATGCAATGGCGGGATTGGCAGCGTCCGCAGCCATCCAATTATCCGATTTCCCATTCGAATGTGCGATTTCAGAGGTCCGAGTAGGACGGGTAGACGGAGAACTGATCATCAACCCGACACGGGCCCAATTGAAGGATTCCGATATCGATATGGTCATCGGAGCTTCTGAAGACTCCGTAATGATGGTCGAAGGTGAAATGAGTGAAATCTCCGAAGAGGAAATGGTCGAGGCCATTAAATTCGCCCATGAAGCCATTAAAGTACAATGTGCCGCACAGGTACGACTTGCCGAAGCGGTAGGTAAGAAAGACGTCCGTGAATACGAACCGGAAGCCGAAGACGAGGCCTTGCAACAAAAGGTACACGGAATGGCGTACGACCGTGTTTATGAAATCGCGAAAAAAGGATCGGCCAAGCATGAACGCAGCGAAGCCTTCGGAGCGATCAAAGAAGAGATCAAAGCGTCTTTTTCCGAAGAGGAATTGGAGGAAGTCGGCGATTTGGTTTCCAAATATTACCACAAGGCCGAAAAAGAAGCCGTACGTAACCTGACCTTGAACGAAGGATTGCGTTTGGATGGACGTAAGACCGATGAGATCCGACCCATCTGGTGTGAGATCGACTATTTGCCTTCGGTTCACGGATCATCGATTTTTACCCGCGGGGAAACGCAAGCCTTGGCAACGGTGACCTTGGGAACTTCAAGGGATGCCAACATCATCGATATGCCTTCATACGAAGGTGAGGAAACGTTTTACCTACACTACAACTTCCCTCCGTTTTCAACCGGTGAGGCCCGACCTATTCGTGGTACCTCAAGACGGGAAGTCGGTCACGGAAACTTGGCCCAACGGGCTTTGAAAGGCATGATCCCTGATGATTGCCCTTATACCGTACGTGTAGTCTCCGAAGTATTGGAGTCGAACGGCTCTTCTTCGATGGCAACCGTATGTTCGGGCACCATGGCCCTTATGGATGCCGGTGTACAATTGAAAAAACCGGTTTCAGGTATCGCCATGGGATTGATTTCCGATGCCGATTCAGGTAATTATGCCGTGCTTTCCGATATTTTGGGTGATGAAGATCACTTGGGGGATATGGATTTCAAGGTAACCGGTACCGCTGATGGTATTACCGCCTGTCAAATGGATATCAAGGTGAAAGGTCTTTCCTATGAGATCTTGGTAAAAGCCTTGATGCAAGCCAAAGATGGTCGATTGCATATTTTGAACCGCTTGACCGATACGATCGCGGCCCCGAATGCCGAGGTCAAATCCTACGCTCCGAAAATCGTCACCAAGATCATTCCAAACGAATACATCGGTGCCGTTATCGGTTCTGGAGGTAAGGTCATCCAAGAGCTACAGAAAGAAACCAATACCACTATCGTTATCAACGAAGATCCCGATACCGAAGAAGGTATCGTCGAGATCTTGGGTACTGGCCAAGAGGGTATCGACGCGGTTATCGCCAAAATCGATGCCTTGATGTTCAAACCCGAAGTGGGTAGCGTATACGAGGTCAAAGTCATCAAAATGCTTGATTTCGGTGCGGTAGTCGAATATATCGAGGCCCCGGGCAACGAAATTTTGCTCCACGTCTCCGAACTCGCATGGGAACGTACCGAGAAAGTCTCGGATGTCGTCAACATGGGTGATGTGTTCGATGTTAAGTACTTTGGTTTGGATCCAAGAACGCGAAAAGAAAAAGTATCGCGTCGGGCTTTGTTGCCGAAACCTGAAGGGTATAAAGAGCGTCCTCCACGCAATGATCGTGGTGATCGACGTGGTGGTGGCAACCGCGACAGGAAACCAAGAAGGGACAGGGATTAACCCGTCTTTGATCAAATGATAAACCCCCGGAAGTATCCGGGGGTTTTTTTATGGATACGAAAATTTTTCGGAATAAATTTTACCAAATTGTAACATTTTCAGAATTCTTACGTATAACCATATGAGCCCCAAGCTCGACGACTTAATTAGAAGGGAAATTAGATGAGACAGTTAAAGATTACAAAACAGGTCACCAATAGGGAGACCGCCTCGTTGGACAAGTATTTACAAGAAATCGGAAAAGTTGATCTGATCACGGCCGATGAAGAAGTGGAATTGGCCCAACGTATCAAGGCTGGTGACCAAATCGCTTTGGAGAAATTGACCAAGGCCAACCTGCGTTTCGTGGTGTCCGTGGCCAAGCAATACCAAAACCAGGGCTTGACCCTACCCGATTTGATCAACGAAGGCAACTTGGGTTTGATCAAAGCGGCCCAGCGTTTCGATGAGACCCGTGGGTTTAAGTTCATTTCCTATGCGGTATGGTGGATCCGTCAGTCAATCCTTCAAGCATTGGCGGAACAATCGCGTATCGTTCGTCTTCCTTTGAATAAAATCGGATCGATCAACAAGATCAACAAGACCTTCGCCTTCTTGGAGCAGGCCCACGAAAGGGTACCTTCAGCAGAGGAAATCGCGAAGGAATTGGATATGACCGTCGAAGATGTCAAGCAATCCTTGAAAAATTCAGGACGTCACGTATCCATGGACGCCCCTTTGATCGATGGCGAAGATTCGAATCTATACGATGTACTCCGCAGTGGGGAATCACCGAACCCGGATAAGGAATTGTTGCACGAATCGCTTCGTACCGAAATCGAACGTGCCTTGGAAACCTTGACCCCAAGGGAAGCCGACGTCATTCGACTTTATTTCGGTTTGGCGGGTCAACATTCCATGACCTTGGAAGAAATCGGGGAGACCTTCGACTTGACCCGCGAACGCGTTCGACAGATCAAGGAAAAGGCGATCAGACGTTTGAAACATACCTCAAGAAGTAAGATTTTAAAGACATATTTGGGATAAATCCCGAGCAAATTACAGTTAAATAAACCTTAAATTGTTTTTTTGGTATTAAAGTTGTAATTTGTAGCACTACAACAGTTTATCATGACTGTTCGTTTTTTGATTGATGAATAAACTCCGGCTGATTACCGGAGTTTTTCATTTATATACACCTCACAATCAGCATTTTGCCTTAAATTCTATATGATTTCGGAAGGAAACCCCGACCGTTCTTACCCTGGTTGGGACTGTCAATCATTTGGACACATGGTACTGGGAATCCCCTTTTTGGGGAGGGCAGGGTAGCTCCCGTACCAAATTTTAAAAAATTCGTTTCCAAGCACTTTTCCGGCCCAAATCAAGCTCACCGCATTTCCGTACTTTTGTACCATATTTCCGTACTATGAGCACTGCACGCATTGCCCCTTCTTTATTGGCCGCCGATTTCGCGAATCTCCAAGATGCCATTGAAATGGTCAACCAAAGTGAGGCCGATTGGTTTCATCTGGATGTGATGGATGGGGTATTCGTTCCGAATATCTCTTTCGGTATGCCGGTAATCAAGGCCATAGCCGCACATGCCAAGAAAACCCTAGACGTGCATTTGATGATCATCGATCCGGATCGCTATATCCAAACCTTTGCCGACTTGGGTGCCGATGTGCTCACGGTGCACTATGAAGCCTGCACCCATTTGCACCGCACCGTACAGGCCATTAAAAACGCGGGTATGAAGGCAGGGGTCGCCTTGAATCCGCATACACCGACCCATGTTCTCGAAGACATCGTAACCGAAGTCGACTTGGTCTGCCTCATGAGCGTCAATCCTGGTTTCGGAGGGCAATCGTTTATCGAAAACACCTATAAAAAAGTTTCCGACCTGAAACGGATGATTACGGAGCAAGAGGCAAAGACCCTGATCGAGATCGATGGAGGCGTTGGTTCGAAAAATGCCAAAAAGTTGGTTACCACCGGGGCTGATGTGTTGGTTGCCGGGAGTTTTGTTTTCGGTAGTGACAATCCGATCCGAACGATTCAAAACCTAAAAAAAGAATTGCCCTAATGCAGCATTTTGATGTGGTCATCATCGGAGGGGGACCCATTGGTATCGCCTGTGGCCTGGAAGCCCAAAAAAACGGCCTGAGCTATACGATTATCGAAAAAGGCCCCATAGTCAACTCCCTTTTCAACTATCCGATCAATATGCAGTTTTTCTCCTCATCGGAGAAATTGGAAATAGACGGAATTCCTTTTATCAGTAAAGAAGCCAAACCCAAACGCAACGAAGCGTTGGAATACTACCGGCGTATCGTCACTTCAAACGACCTGGGCATGAAATTGTTCGAGAAGGTCGAGCAAGTCTCCAAAACAGATCGAAGCTTCCATATCGAAACGTCCAAAGACCGCTACAGCGCCGACAATTTGATCGTGGCCACCGGGTTTTATGATCTGCCCAACCTGATCGACGTGCCGGGAGAATCGCTGCCTAAGGTTTCGCATTATTACAAAGACCCCCATTTTTATGCCAGTCAAAAGCTGGCCGTCATCGGTGCCAGTAATTCGGCGGTTGATGCCGCCTTGGAATGTTGGCGAAAAGGATCGGAGGTTACCCTGATCATTCGGCAGCCCGAAGTCGGTCAACGGGTCAAGTATTGGGTTCGGCCCGATATCATCAATCGCATCGAAGAAGGCAGTATCAAAGCCTATTTTAATGCCAATGTTTCCGAAATCAGGGAAAATGAACTCGATATCACCACCTCTGACGGCACGCTGACGATTGCCAATGACTTCGTCTTGGCCTTGACCGGATATCGCCCCGACTTCAACTTCCTTGAAGCCCTGGGTATCGTCCTTTCGGATGATGGAAAGAAACTTCCCCAATACGATCCCGAAACCATGGAGTCGAATGTCGAGGGGCTCTTCCTCGCCGGGGTGATTTGTGGTGGGATGGAAACCCACAAATGGTTTATCGAAAACTCCCGGGTACACGCCCCGATGATCATCGAGGCGATCAAGCGAAGGAAAAGCAGTGCGCTAACGTAAGTTTCCCATTTACATTGCGACTTTAGACTCGTAAGCAACGGCCGCTAGACCGTTGATATTGAAACAATTGCTTACATTTAACTATGTCGCCGACCAAACGCCTTCTTCTCCTTTACCTCTTATGTCACGCATCCTTTTTATCGGCCCAAGAAGGTTGGATGGTAGGTATCGGACCGACCACCGCACCGGCTACCTCGTTGATCGGTGCCAATGTCAGGGCATATTTTGGGGTGAACGAACGATTTTGTTTTGGTCCGGAGTTTTCCTTTTTCCCCTACCAACAGCTCGATGACACCTATGAAACTTCGGTTTGGGAGGTCAATCTGAACGCGCACTACCTTTTCGAGCTGGCGCCGCGTTTCGGAATCTATCCCGTTGGGGGATTCAACTTCAGTTCAGACCAAGAGCGCATTCCATCAACGGCTGGAACCCTTATACGCGAAACGGCTCCCGGCATCAATTATGGTGCGGGCTTCCACTACAATACCGGCGGAGTATTGTTGTTTACCGAATTCAAAGGGGTAATCGGGGCCTTGAGTGATGAGTTCTTTACTATTGGCGCCGTATTCCTCCTTCAAAAACCGACCCATCCTCAAAACCAAAATTGATCCATGATGAACCGACAACTACATCTCGCTTCCCAATTCTTGGCCATGGCCGGAAAGAGTTTCTCGGCAGCCAAATCCGATGACAGCCATACGAACGTCAATTTTGACAGTTCAAGCCGAAGCTTTGAAAGCTGGCCACTGAATGACCAGGGGCTGCAATTGCGATTCGATGTCCCTAATTTCAGTTTATGCTGGACGGATGCGGCAAAAACCCATTTCGAATTGCATGGTAAATCGCATCAAGAAGCCCTCCATTGGTTGGAACGGTCGGCCAAAGACCTTGGCTTCGAAACGCCTTATCGCTTTGACCTTCATTATGCCCTGGATTTCGAATGGGGTGCGGACTTTGTCTTTGAAAAGAAAAATATCGATCAAATCGATGCCTTGCTCGCGATACGGGTACTGGCCAATGATGCGTTAGGGGCATTCTTGGAAAAAATCAAACTCTCATCGGATGTGCGCGTTTGGCCGCATCACTTCGATACCGGGGCGTTCGTGGTCTTGGAAGATGGTTCTGGGCGTTCGGTGGGAATGGGAATGGCAATTCCTGACAGCATGGTCGACCAACACTATTTCTATATCAGCGGATACCATGGGCAGGAGGGTATCGCAACGGACGATTTCGATCCGCTTCCGCTGGGAGAATGGAAAAACGAGGGATTCAAAGGCGCGGTATTAGCGGTTGGGAATCATAATGAGGAAGCGGTGGTTTCGTTTTTGGATGCCGCTTTTCAGGCACTCACCTCCTGAACTAGTAGTTCATCCCCTATAGCCCAAATTGGAATTGTAAGGAAGCGCTGGCGATAAACCCTTGTTCGACCTCCTCACCACTGGTTATCGCATTGATTTCACGACCGAAACCCAAGGAAAATCCGATTTGTGAATTGCTATTTTTTATGGGCAAAAAGTACCCGGCTTCCAACCAAGGTTGGACGACCAAGGTAAAGGTACTCCCTGAAAGCGGGGCATCGGTAGGTGCGATATCGGTCCAATCAATGGTCAAGCTCCACACATCCAAATTCAAACCGGCGATAAAATCCCCTTTGCCCCAGGGATAGCGGTTTCGGACCCCTAGTGATCCTCCAAAACCCGTACCTTCCTCTGTCAGGTTCTCATCGCTGAAGTCTTGACGGTCGACGATGTTGGCCCCCAATCGGAGCAACAAGGAGGTCTTTCCTTTGAGGTGATGCTCTAGGTTCACCGTGGGTATAAAACCCGCCGGATAAAATTGTGCCGAAACCCCCAATTGGTTTTTCGGCATATCAGCCTGTTGGGCTGAAACAGAGGTCACTGCACATCCCATCAAAATCAAGATCAACCGTGCTAACTTCATTTCATACCAATTTTAATTGTTCTTCCAAAGCCCCATTTTCGCGAAGCATAGCGCGCCCATCCTTAAAACTCAAATACGAAAAACCACGTCGGTGGTTTTTGATACTGATCAAATTCAACTGGTTCCAATGCCGTGTGATTTCTTTCCATGCGAAAAACAGCGAATGTTTGGGATCGTAGATATGGGTGGCCTCACCACCTGCCCCATTGATTTCGATGACCGAAAAGTGCTTTCCGGCACTCAATTCGTCAAATGAACGATACAGCACATCGAGACGACCGTAATGGAATTCGGGTATTTGGGTGCAGATCGTATCGATAACCTCGACCAAATCCGGATTGATGCGGTGGGAGTAGTCAATGAATTTAGCTCCTCGGGTATGGCTTCCGAACGGCACCAAAATGAACTGTTCCCCTTCACCCAACACCGAATGCAATTTCTTGCCGAAACGTTTGCGCAAGGCTTTGAGTTGTAAATGACTACGTGGATTGCGTTTGATCAGCTGCTCAATGGTCGCAAAGCCATCACCGACTACGGCGAGAAACTCCTTCGAAACGATACCCGTAATACGCCCTTTGGGTTCATCCGGATGTCTCACATAGAAAATACCCACTTCTTTAGGATACTCGATCAACTCCTGGACCAAAAAATCCTCCGGGCTCTGCTTAAGATAGGCCGATAACCCTTGTTCGTCATATACTTTGGCGACCCCAAAGGCTTTCATACCGATATCCGGTTTGGCGATCAAGGGGAAAGAAATGGAAGCCTCCTTGACCCGATCGAGCATCTTGGTTGCGGTATTCCCTTTTTCGATCAAAATCGTCTTGGGGATATACCGGTCTGGAATCATCTCATAAATATCTTTTTTGGATTCCATGGCCATGCCACCGTTTTTCATCATTGGGTTGGCGGTATTGAAAAAGAAAAACGAACGTGCTTTGATCGAAAAATACAGCCACACGGGAAACAGCGGGTAATAGACCGCCCATAAGGGCCAATACTCCCAATGTGTCAAGCGATGCCATGTCAATTTCAATCGTTCCATCAATTCGTGGGTTCAAGCTGTTGGCCGTCCAATACCGTTCTATAGGTCTTTGCATTCAACAAATCGTGATGATCTAAAGTCACCGTGTTTTGCGAAATGATCGCCTGGGTTACGCTAAAAGTCTTTAAACCGGTCTTGCGATCGATTATGAAGCCGTTTTCCGAATCACCATTGTCGTTCGAATGTAAAGCGATTACTCCTGCAGCGCTTCGCTCACCCTGATTGAGAAACTCCTCAAAGAGTCCTTCGCGATGGGCTATGGTTTCCGGGTCGTACAGGGTAGCTGATGACCAAACATGGGCTTGATCTATATCCTTGTTTGACAGCGTCTTTCGCAAACCGTCCCATCGAAGTTCGTTTAGTTCTCCCTGCTCGTACACTAGTAAGGTAAAGGGTTCGATACCTTCAAGATCCATCGACTTTAAAAAAGGCTTTCGATGTTCTTGTGAGGCTACATCAAGCACCACCAAACCGCGGCTTTTTCGATAAGGTCCGCTGGAAACATGCTTTTCAAAAGCACCGTTCAACAAAACGACCACCGCACCGTCTTCGGCTACGGCAAACCAAGAACCACCCGCTTTTGGGTCTTTGGGGAACACGACTTTTTTACCATTGATATCCTGCTCGGCCGGAGCCAAGGCATTTTTGCGCATGATGTGCTCATCGCGATTACTCGTGATCAACACGGTCGGTCCGTTTTTGATATAGCTTACTGTACACATACCTTTCGATATTGCATCGTAGAGGGGGCTACCCCAAAGCTTTCGGGAACGATGATGTCGGTCTGGTCTAAAATACCCACCTTGATCAATGCATGGTGATGGATCGCATGTTCCAGGTTGTACATGACCTCGCGGTTGTAATTGGATTCCAAAACCACTTCTTGCCCAGCTAACTCATAGGCGACTTGCAAAGGCTTGTTCGGTTTTTTCAAATGCGCTTGGATGCTTTCCAACTGTTCAATGGCATAGGCCACCTCATGTTCGATCTTTTTGTTGCGCTGGCGTTTGTCATAACAGACCATGCTGCCTTCATAGCCGGCGATCAAACAGCTATACAACTCGATCACATGTCTCGAGTGTTGACCGATAGTCGCATTCGATAACACCTCGATCGGCCGTGAATAACACGCTTCCGGCAACTGGCACAACACGGCTTTGAACTGTTCAAGGGTTTGTATTGAAGATTCGAACATCATTCTGGTTTAGGGTGTTTTAAGATTTGTATGTTTTTTATAGAGCAATATCAGCAAATAACATGAAAAACCGAGGTATAAGATCCCAAGAATGGTATTGGTCACCACATGGTACCCTTCATAATTCGATACGATGAACCGGCCCAAGAACATAAAGACCAGCAATCCTAAAAAGGTGCCCGATCCAATGCCCATCATATATCCGGCGTATGAAGACCGTTGATGGGCCAAAATACCCTTGTCCAATAAATACTTGTTCCAAAGCATCCAAAACGGGATCTGTAATGGATTCAAGGCACTGAGTAATAGGCCTAATAGAATGGGCGAAGCGATTTTGGGAAACAGCATCGGTCCTACAGGGACATCGACTGAAACCTTTGCCGTATAAAAACTGGCTATCGCTAAATACAAAAGGAGGGCCGCTGCAAAAGGTAAGGCATAGCGGGCGAACCGATCGCCAACGACCAATTTGCGATTTCCCAATAGGGTCAAGCGTACATAGATCAGTTCGACGACAATAGCCGCTAAGGCGAACCCTATGGCACTGCTGAAACCATCATTGGCAGCAATATCAAAGGCCGTAATGTTGAGCGAACCCAAAGGAAGGGCACCCACAAAGCTGATGAGCATCCCTGCGATCACTAATTTGATAAAGTTCCTTAGCTGCAACACTTGATCCGTTGGCTTAGTCGTTTTTGATTTTCTCCCAGTTTTGGTCGGCCTTGGCCTTCAATTTTTCCGGTGAATCCTGTTCCCACAGTTCCAAGGTATTCGTACCCCAGGCATTGTAGAACAAAAGTAATCGCCCATCGCGGATTTCGAAAGTTTCAGGGTCGATCGACACCTTATCGCTTTTGGTCGCCACGGCATAGGCACAATATCCTCCGTAAAGGGGCACGTATTTCCCAGGTTCGGCCTTGAAGGTCTTTAGATTTTCGGCCGTTGCGAACTTATACTTGACCCCATCATGGGTCGCTGTATGCTGTTTTTTTCCTTGAATTGCGGTTCCGTCAAAATAACCGACGACGTCATACCCATTGGCGACATACCCTTTCTTGGTATTGTAATCGATCGATTGGGCAAAACCTGCGAAACCTATCCATAAGACGACAAAAAAGCTTAATGGTAACTTCATTTTCAAAATATTGTTGATGTTTTATCCAACTTTTAGATGCGATCCACGGAAATCTTCATCAACTTCCAATCCCCGATCTGCTCCACTTCCCCGTTTATAAGGGCGGGTTGCCCTATATACGGTAATATGTCTTTGTGGATTGGTTTTCCTTTCAAATCGGTCAATAAAAAATATGCTTCCTCCCCACTTTCAGCGGCGCTCACCAATACCGGGGGCATGCCTCCTGCGATACAAAGGGCCGCACAACTTCTGTGGATTTTCCCATAGCCGGGCTTCATCACCCCGAAATAGCATTTGGGATCGATAATCTCCCCTTGGATCGATCTTTGGCCTAAGGCCAGGGTCGCTTCATCGTACTCAGCATCACCCAAGACCGTCACTTTTTGGCTGTCATCGATCTGCAACAAGGTTTTGCCGTTATAATAAATCAACTCCCCTTCGATCTGCAAGGTCTTCCCATGGAGATCGCCATGGCTAACGCGCACTTCCTTTAAATAGGGGTTCGCTCCGAATTTCCCAAATCCCAATAAGACGATTTCCTTGTATTCGTTTTCCGCCAAACGCACCCTTAACATCGGGTATGGTGATTCATGGAAAACCCCCGTCACTTCGGTGGGAGCCCCAAAATCAAAGGAACTGTTGGCCGCAGGACGTTGAAAAAACGCAAAGGTCGAACCTGCCAACAACAACAGCCCCAAGGCCAGCATCACAAAGCGTCTCAGCTGCTTTTTCGTCTTTTTGCCTACTGCGTCGACATAACCCACATAGAATTCCTCGTTTTCCTGCATGCTAACAAACTAATGGTGATACTTCGGTTCCTTCTTCAAACCCCTGGGGATCGATATAAATCGACCCGTCTTCAAGTTTTAGGGCATAGGTCTTGATTTTTTCGGTAAACGGTGGTGGTGATTGCCCATTATGCGGTAAATATTGGTATCCATGCCATGGACAGGTAATACAACCATCGATGATCTTACCCTCTCCCAGCGGACCGCCTTGGTGTTTACAGACATTGTGAACGGTGGAAATGGCCCCTTGATGTTTGAATAGGGCCACACGTTCGCCACCGACCGTAAATAGTTTGGCCCTTCCTTCTTCGATCTCTGAAGGCGAACAGACCTTTTGCCAATTGGTGTCGACCAACTGGGCTTTTTGGCCATCGATCGTAGCTTCTTTAAAAGCCGCGCTAAGGTGCAAGGCGCATAAGAGTATGAAACCAAGGACCAAGACCAAGGTAGTCACGGTATAGGCCTCTTGTTGAAAGGCCCCAAGGAATACGTGCATCAAAATCAGGGCATAGGCCAAGTAAACCATCATGTGCAAGCGCTTCCAAACCCGGGCCGACAGGTTATGCAAAAAGAAATCATGGCTTGTCGATGCCATGACGAACAGGATGAGCAATGCCAAAAAACCGAGGACTTGGAACGGAAAATCCCACAAGGATCCATAATCCAGGTTTTCAGTAAAAATGGAATAAATCGGGTTGGTATCGCCCAGGGTATGGAATTGGATGATCGAGATCACCCCATGGATGAAGGCCGCCAAAAACATGCTGACCCCCAAATGCCTACGGTTGTACAACAAGGGCAAGAACTTTGGGTTTAATCGCGATAAAGGTCCGATGACCAAGATGATGTGAAGCAATAACAAAGCCAGGGATCCAAAGGCCCGGATGATTAATGTTTCAGCGATCATTTCAGGATTGGTCAAAAAACCGATGGTAAAGAACAACACCAAATAGGATAGCATACCGATGGCAATGAAGCGATCATATCGCTTTTTCTGCTTGTTCCATAGTACCCAAGTATAATCCAATCCCATTAAAATTCGGTTTTAAAGAGTTCATTATTCCGCAATTCATCGACGATCAGGATTCCTGTCACCGAATCATCGATTTTAAATCGGTAGCTTTTCGCGCCCTGCAATTGACCTAGCACCGACTTCCCTTTCGGGGATAGCCCATAAACGACCGCAGAAGCACCTTTCAACGGCGTATTCAGTTGCAGCTCGATATGGCCTTCGCCTCGAAAAAATTGGATATTCTCGGTCTTATCGGTATGAACCGCATCGGTTCGTGCATAATCCAACCGTGGAATGATCTGCACTAAGAGTAGCATAATTACCAGGCTAAGGCCGACCCAGATCCATCGATGTGCACGTCGTTGTGTTGCTATCATCGCTCTTCGGATTTAAGCATTTTCTTCAGCAAGAAGGGCCAGGTGGCCACCATGCCGGGAAACAGTAAGATCCTGACACTTTTCTTGCTATTGGCCAAAACCGGATCGAGCTTCGAAACGGATCGAAAGACAAGGAGCAAGGCAACCAAAATGCCCAGGACGGTATAGGCGGCCAAAATCCCCAAGAAGATTTGTATCACTAGTTCCATTAGATCAGGTTTACATCGGTCATAACCTCCAATACGGCAGGACCGTCTTGCGCGAATAGGGCCTTCATGGCAGTTTCCAGACCCGCTTGTTCTTCAACACGCTGGCCCCAAGCCCCACAAGAAACCGCGAAATCCGCAAAATTCGGATTGGAAAGACTAGTCTTCCAAACATCAAACTCCCCGGCCCGCTGTTCTTTTGATATCTTGCCCAATTCGTGGTTGTTCAATACAATGAGTTTGACGTCCATACCATACTTGACCAAAGTGGTGATCTCGGCGAGATACTGGCACAGCCCACCATCACCGGCAACGGCGACCACAGGGCGTTTTCCTTCAACTGCCGTCCAGGCACCTATAGCGGCCGGTAGGGCAAAGCCAATGGAACCCAGATATCCAGACATCAAGAAGTCTTGATCAGAAGGTTCGAAATAACGACCAAAGGAATAGGCATTGTTGCCGACATCGACACACATTACGGCATTCTTTGGGGTGAGCGCGTTCATCGCTTCGAAAACCGCGATCGAGCTGACCCCTTGATTCGAAGTCTCTTTAAGTCGCTTGGCCTTTTCAGCCTTCCAGATGTCCCATCGTTCGGCGATTTATGCCGTCTGATCGACGGTATCGATCTGTCCGGTCAAAGCCTCGGTGAATTGCTCCAAAGTTCTTGAAATCTCGCCCCAAACCGCCACTTCGACTTTGTGGAACTTACTGAGCGCCAGAGGATCGAAATCAACTTGGATGATCGGTTTTTTCGGAGTAATACCGGTATGGTTCGAAAAGGAGGCCCCGAATACGAGCAATAGATCGGATTCGTTCATAAACCATGAGGCGATCGGTGTACCACTACGGCCCAAGACGCCACCGCCCAATCGATGGTCGTCAGGAATCAATCCTTTACCCTTAAAAGTGGTCACCACCGCGGCGTTCATACTTTCTGCAAATGCGATGATGGCTTTTTTGTGCTTTCGTGCCCCATGCCCCATGATAATGACCGGCCGCTTCGATTTTTTGATCAATGCTACCGCATCCTGAAGGGCTGTTTTCGGGGGAGCGATCTCCAATGAAGTAATCCTTTGCTCGGGAGATTGTGCCTTGGCGTTGGGTTTGGCTTTTCGTTCCTGGACTTCATCAGGGAAAGTCAAATGCGAAACATCACGGTTTAGGATCGCATGTTTGATGGCCAATGACATCAGTTCGGCGTGCTTGCTATCGCTTTGTACCCGTTGGTTGAACTCAGCCACGGTGTTGAACCCGCGTACCAAATCGACTTCCTGGAAGTTTCCTGTTCCGACTACCTGGGTGGCCACTTGACCGGTCAAAGCGAGTAAGGGGGCACGATCGACCTTGGCATCCCACATCCCGGTATACATATTGGTAGCGCCAGGGCCGGCAATGGAGAAACAGGCCGCGGGTTTCCCAGTCAATTTTCCGTAGGCAGAGGCGGCAAAGGCGGCGGCACCTTCATGTCGGATCCCATAGAAATTCAGTTTTCCCTTGGCCTCTTGACGGCGCATTGCGTCGGCAAAGCCTAAATTCGAGTGTCCGACCATTCCGAATACTTTGGTCACCCCCCAGTTCACCATGGTTTCTGCCATGATATCGGAAACAGTAGCCTCATGTTCCGGCTCCGGTTCCAATCCTACATAAATCGCATCTCCCTCTTCTTTCACTGCATAGGTCGGTATACCATCGTCATAACCTCCGGGCGGTTTTCCGCTGCAGGGATCAAAATCCCACCCGTGCCAAGGGCAACGCAGCATGCCGTTCTCTATGGAACCCTCTCCCAATGGCCCTCCTTGATGGGGACATTTGTTGTCAAGGGCCGAAAAAGCCCCTTTGAAATGGGTCAGGCAAATTCCCTTATGGGCTGCCGTAACCGTCTTTACACGACCCTCGGGAAGGTCCTTTTTGTTATCGAGGACTTTGTGCCAAATCAGTTTTTTATCTTCCATAGGTTTATCTTAAGAGTTTGATGACCAATTTATCAATGGTCAGGCCTTGCACGATGATCGAAAATACCACCACACAATAGGTAGTGAAAATGATGGCCTCGCGGAATTCCCCTTCAGGCAAGGTCAGGGCCAGGGCGATCGATATACCACCACGGAGACCGGCCCAGGTCAATATGGCTATTTTCTTGGAATCACTGCGATGGTTCTTCTTCAAGAACAAATTCGAGAGGGTCATCGAAGCGAAACGGGAGGCCAATACCAAGGGAATGGCAAGCAAACCCAACACCAAATATCCACTTTGGAATTCGAGACTGACGATTTCCAACCCGATCAAAACGAACAGTATGGCATTCAAGACTTCATCCAACACCCTCCAAAATACGGTCATGTTCTCTTTCAATGGATCGTCATTGCAGGTCGTATGCAAATAATTGCCTACCATCAACCCCATAACGACCATCGCCAAAGCTCCTGACACATGGATCATCGAGGCCAACCAATACCCTCCCATGACCATGGCCAAAGTAATATGGACCGCTACTATTGGAGATCCGGTGATATGCTTTAAAAAGGTCCTTCCCATAAATCCCAAAGCAAAACCAAGCATTACCCCTCCGAAAGCCTCTTGAACGAATTCCAAGGCGATATGTGATGGTTCGATCCCATGGCCCCCACTCATCGTGGCAATGGATAATAAGGAAATAAATACCACGATACCGACACCGTCATTGAACAACGATTCACCGACGATCTTGATTTCCATGTCTTTGGGCGCCCCAGCTTTCTTTAACAATGCCAGGACCGCGATTGGGTCGGTGGGCGAGATCAAGGCCCCGAATACGAGACAGTATACATAGGGCACCTCCATACCCAAGGCATGGGCCAGGTAAAAGAACAAACTGCCGATCAGCGCCGTGGACAACAATACCCCGATCGAAGCGTAGACCAAAACCGGTCCTTTCTCTTCGACTAGGCTATGGAGGTCTACATGAATCGATCCGGCAAAGAGTAAAAACCCCAACAAGAAATCGAACAAGATGGTTCGAAAATCTATGGTGTCGATGATCGAACAGACCGAAACGAAGGCTTCTTGATCGACTACGCCCAGTAATGCGAGCAATAACGAAGCCACAATGGCCAACACCATAACACCGATCGTATCGGGAAGTTTAAGCAGCTTTTTATTCAAAAAACTAAGTAGTGATGATAAGGCAACGATGCCTGTAAAAATCTGAAACATGATTACGGATTTACCCCTGCATATGGAATTCCGGTCAAGCGATGGATATCGATATCGTAGGTGGACAAATCATCTGCGTTGAATTTATTGATATCGTCATACCCACACGAACGTGCCACGACCCGGATCAAATCGGCAGTCGCCGAAAAGAAATTATGCAATTGTTTGGCTGAGGCATCGATGATCAATCGTTGCCGTAAATGCTCTTTTTGTGTCGCGATCCCTACCGGACAGTTGTTCGAACCACAAGCACGCATGCCCAAGCACCCTATGGCTTGGATGGCCGAATTGGAAACCGCTATGGCATCGGCCCCCATCATCATGGCTTTTGCGAAATCTTCAGCGATCCGCAATCCGCCGGTAATGATCAAGGTCACGTCTGTTGCGCCTACTTTGTCCAAGTATTTTCGGGCCCTGGCCAATGCCGGTATGGTCGGTACGTTGATATTGTCCCTAAGTATGGTCGGGGCAGAACCCGTTCCGCCACCACGGCCATCAAGAATGATGTAATCGACACCGACATCGAGTGCGAATTGGATGTCCTTTTCGATATGGCTGGCCGCGATTTTGAATCCAATGGGTATGCCCCCGGTGCGCTCCCTGACTTTTTGGGCGAAGGCCTTGAAATCATCGACTCCATGAAAATCCGGAAAGGTAGCCGGACTAATGGCCGTTTCCCCCTCGTTCAATCCACGGACCTCAGCGATCTCTTTGCTGACTTTGGTGCCCGGCAAATGCCCTCCGGTTCCGGTTTTCGCTCCTTGTCCTCCTTTGAAGTGAAACGCCTGTACGTTATCAAGTTTGTCCCAAGAAAATCCGAATTGGGCCGAAGCCAATTCATAGAAATACCTGGAGTTGTTTTGTTGTTCTTCAGGCAGCATGCCGCCTTCACCGGAGCAAATGCCCGTTCCGGCCATTTCAGCTCCTTTCGAAAGGGCGATCTTCGCTTCGCGTGACAGGGCCCCGAAACTCATGTCACTTACGAAAATCGGGATGTCAAGTTGCAACGGTTTCTTTGCTTTAGACCCAATGGTCACTTGGGTGGCCACCGCTTCATGGTCCAACAAAGGCCTCGAAGCCAATTGGGCCGGTAAAAACTGGATGTCTTTCCATTGGGGCAAGGTGGTACGATCTACGCCCATCGAAGCCGAAAAACCATGGTGTCCGATGTGCTTCAATCCATTTCTGGCCAACTCTTTGATATAGCCCGTAAACGGTTCGGTTTCTTCAGGATGGGTATCGGCATAAAGGCCCAAATACGCCTCACGATCGAAAGGTTGTGGGTGATCGATTTCAAATTGGGCGATTTCATCCCCATCGACCATCAAGGCATCCCCTTCGATATATTCTTGAAACTTATGTAGCTTTTCACTGTTATTGTATTCGCTGACCCCGGTATCGTAGCGGTAATCCCAACCATGCACCCCACAGATCAGATTACTACCTTCCACGTGGCCATCGGCCATCAGTGCCCCACGGTGAAGGCACCTACCGTATAAGACCGAAATGCCCGTTTCGTGTTTGACAATGACCAAGTCGGTATTCTGGACAAGGGCATAGGTGGGTTGTTTGCTTTTAAGGGTTGAAATCTTAGCGATTTCGATCAGGTTGTTTTTCATGGTGTTGGTGGTTCTCGTAGTTGCTTGGCAGTAGGTCGCAAGCCTTTTTTTAACATTACGCCTTAAGTTATGCTAAAATTTTCTTAATACGGTAAAGGACCAAAAAAAAGTCCAAGAATCGGAATTCCAGGACTTTGTCATTTAAACGTGCCATTGGCGTTGGTGCTATCGCGGGGGTGGCGGACCATTGCGTGGAGGTCGTCTGCCCGGCGGGCCCGGGCGTAAGGCCCCGTTGATTATATGCTGTAATTCACGTTTTTGCCGATCGGTACAAAGCGCCTCGATCTGCTTGAAATACGACCGCAGTTCCAGCTCACGTTCTGCCGAAACCGATCCAATCAGACCGATCAAGGAATCTTGGGAGACCTCTGCCCTGGGTCGTGCACCGATATCGGAAAACAATTGGGCACGCAAGCTGACGAAGCGTTCGTCTATACGTTGCATTTGCGCTCGATGGGCTACTTCGATTTCAGAAAATTCAAGCTGCTGGGCTTCATCGAAACCAAGGCGTTCCGTGATGAATTCCCGCGGTCGTTTGGGTCCGCGATCCGGTTCACGCAATACCAAATACAGCAAAACACTGTTCATGACCATCAAAAAGACCAGCAATACTAGGAGCCATACGTTCTTTTTCATTGCCTTTAATTTAAGATGGAGTCTTCTGACGTGCTCAAACCGAAGTTTTCGGCAAAAGTTTGCAGTTCTTCGGCTTCATTGGCGTTGCTGTATATCCAAAGGCCGCCTACATTCATCAACACAAATAAGACGAGTGTCGCCATTTGAATTTTGGGTGTGAACCAGCCATAAGGGATGGGAGGGGCTTCATCGGGGTGAGTTTCCTGCTCTAACCGTTGCAATACCTTGTGCTTGAAGAACGGGGGCACCTCAACGCGGTCGACCTGATCGGCCGAATCCAAGAGGTCTTCGATCAACTGTGGTGTAGTTTTTTTTTCATCCATGGTTTTTGTTGGTGGTTCTACGTATTTAGATGCACGATACATCAAAACCTTGCGTCACCTACCTTCTTTTTTATAATATGCCGTTAAAATTCGTTTTAAGTTCTTTCGCGAGCGAAACAACAAGGATTCTATCGATGGAATACTTTTCTGCGTGATATCGGCTATTTCCTTATAGCTCAATCCGTCGATTTTGTTCAGGGTAAAGACCACTTTTTGCGCTTCGGGTAATTTGTCAATGGCATTGTACAGGATTTCTTGCTGCTCTTTGCGCTCCATCAATATGCCAGGGTGATCGAATTCGGTAAAATATCCTGATCGATCGATCGGCACCACGCCGCCTGATATCGACTGCATGAACCCAAATCTTTTTTTCGCACTTTTTTTCCTGATGAACTCCAACGACTTGTTTACCGAAATGCGATAGATCCAGGTTGAAAGCTTCGCGTCACCCTTGAATTTCTTTATGGAGCGGTACACTTCAACAAAAACCTCTTGGGCGATATCCTCGGCGTCCTCAGCATTGGGAACAAACGACAAACAGGTATTGAACACCATTTTTTGATAGGTATCCAAAAGCTTGGCATAGGCTTCCTGTTTCTGTGCGATCAAAGCGTCCAAAAAGTCCTTGTCCTCCAAAAGTCAATGGTCTTAGGTGGCTACAAAATAAAAGGATTTCAAAAAAATGCAGTCAAAGCGCAAGTTTTTTTAACCGATCTCCATCTAATTAAACAAACAGAGTAATCATGAAAACAAACAGAGTAATCATGAAAACAAACAGTATGAAGCTAGTAGCATCCACCTTGGTGTTCCTTTTCGCCAGTGGCACCCTCATGGCGCAGGCAAACAATGGAGATAGAGAGCGGCGTGAGCCACCAACAGTCGATGAGATTTTCGAACACCTTGACACCAATGAAGGTGGCAAACTTTCCAAAAAGGAGGTGAAAGGACCCCTTAGTAGGGACTTCGACAAGGTCGATACGAACGAAGACGGTTTTATTTCAAGGGAAGAATTGGAGAAGGCCCCCAAACCGAAACGTAGGGAAAGACCGAACCGTAATTAAAAACGACACCGATGAAGAACAAATCGATGATTTTCAGTGTCGCCCTATTGCTTTTGGCGGCGTTGGCCTGCAGTTCAGACAGTGAAGACCCCCTGTTGGGGAATGACGATGCCACGGGCTCCGATGACGATATTTCGAGTGGGACCCTGAGTGCCGCTTTCGCGGAATTCGATGAAAACGAAACCACGATCTACCTTGACGGCACCAATGTCGTGATAGAAACTACGGGTTTCCCAAACCATGAGACCGTCTATTGGGGCGAGGGCAATGCCCTGTATCGTGAAGAACCGGATGTGGCCCTGACCCCGAGTATTATCCCGAATTTCAATGGCTCGGCGACTTTGGTAGTTCCATCAGATCCCCAACTAGCGGCGAACAGTACATCGACCAATCTCGGGGCCATCGGCATCGCCGTCAGCGGAGCGGCGATCTATAATGACCAAGAAGGAAATGGGCCATTGAGCGGCGCCGCGGGGAGTCTTGATTGGAGTGGCGGCCATATCGGGCCTTCGGCCTACCATTATCATTTGGAACCCAAAGCTTGGTCTGACGACGACGATGCCCTTATCGGGATTCTTGCCGATGGCTTCTTTGTATATGGAAGAAAGTGTTTTGAAAGCGGTGATTACCCGACCGACCTTGATGCCTCGGGCGGGCATTTCGGATTGACCCAGCATTCCGATGAACCCGTATACCACTACCACATTCAAAATGAGTTATACCTCAATGAATATTATGTCATTTTTCCAGGGGATTACCAAGGCACTCCTAGCAGTATCAATTAGCGTAATGGGCCTGATTTAGTTCGTAACGTTGAGGGCACCACAAGGCGATGCCGACGGACAGGCCCCAAACCGCAACCGATCTTTTGTTAGAATCGATGCTTCGACCTTGGTTTTAGACAAACAACTGGGTGTTTGGCATTACAAAGGCAGCCCGTTTAACGGTCAAGCCCTGAGCTGGCATCACAATGGCCAAGAGGCATCACGAATCCCCTTCATTGAGGGCAAGCGCCAAGGCACCGCTTTCAGCTGGTACGAAGATGGGGCATTGGCAAGCAAAAAGACCTACAAGGCAAACCGCCTAGAAGGAACTTCATTGACCTGGTGGCCCAATGGGTATTTGAGTTCTGAATCGAATTATGTCGATCGCGTACGTCATGGCGTACAAAAACGATGGTATCCGAATGGGCAACTGGCCCGATTGATGCATTTCAATCAAGGTAAGGAGGAGGGCCTGCAACAGGCTTGGCTTGAAACCGGCAAACTATACGTGAACTATGAGGCTAGAAACGGCCGGTTCTTTGGAATGAAACGTGCGAACCTCTGTTACGAATTGGAAGATGAAGTGGTTCAGAAATAGCATGCTCCTACTGGTTTTGGTTTCTTGGGGATGCCAAGAGCGGACAGCACTACGAAAAGAAAGTCGCGTGGCCGTTTTGCCTTATTACAATGATCCGTCGTTCACCCCGACTTGGTTGGAAGAAAACAGCGATTCGATCCGGGGGATGCACCGCATCCCCAATTTTGAATTGATCAATCAACTGGGCGATACGATTACGGAGCACACCTTTGCGGATAAAATCTATGTTGCGGATTTCTTTTTCACAAGTTGCCCGGGCATTTGCCCTAAAATGACGGCGAACATGCAATTGGTTCAAGAAGCATTTGAATCCGATCAGGAAATCATATTGATTTCGCATTCGGTAACCCCCTTGTACGATTCCGTGCCTGTTTTAAAGCGCTATGCCGATACCAAGGGTGTGCAGTCCGGTAAATGGCATTTAGTAACTGGCGATCGAAGCACTATCTATGATTTGGGGCATTACGCCTATTTTGTAGATGAGGATTTAGGGCTTTCCAAAGAGGCATCCGGTTTTCTGCACACCGAGAATTTCATCTTGGTCGATAAACGAAAGCACATCAGGGGTATTTACAATGGCTTGAACAAGACCGCCATAGCGCAGCTCATTGCCGACATCAAAACCTTGAAGGCGGAGTATTGATACTTAAGAATTCAACCACTGCTTGAATTCGGCTGCCCGGTTCTTGCTGATGATGATATCAAAATCCGAATCGGGTTCGACGACCAATTTTAATTGGTTGTTTCCGTATTTAATGATCTTTCGAATGGCCGAAATCGCGACGATGAATTGCCTGTTCGCCCTATAAAAATGGGTGTCGTCCAAATGGGAAAACAGCTCATCAAGGCTGGAATTCGAAGTAGATTGTGCCCCATTGATCGCTACGACGTAGGTCACCGTACTTTCCATAAAAATATAGGCGATCTCTTCGGTCGAAATGGGTCTTAGTTCGTTGCGGACATAAGTCAAGAACCGCTTCTTGCCCTTATCGGTGGCCTCGCTCTTCGCATCGGGATCCGTCTCGGTCACCCGTTGTTGGTAATTGTCAAGGTCTTTGTTGAGCTTGGCCAAATTGATTACCTCGTCTTCGAGTTTTTGGTTCTTGGCTTCCAACCGCTTTTCATAAGAACTTCCAATCAACCGCACCAAAATGACGGAACATAAAATGATGGCAAAACCCATGATGCTGAAGATGGTGTAGAATTTTCCACGCAGCGCACCGATTTGCGAGGTGATCTTTTCGGTGTTGGCATGCGCCGCGATGATCCAATCCGAATTCGCTACAGGATAGAGGTAAATGATCTCCGATTCTTTATCCTCTTCCTTGAAATCAAGTAACCCGCCCACGTTCCGGCGGTTTACCAAGAGGTCATAAAAATCTTCAGAGGTCATTTCACCATCAATCGACGATACCGAAGATTGCTGGGGATTGATCTGCTGCCCTACTTTCGTGATATCTGGATGGCAGATTTCCTTGCCCGACCAATCGAACATGCAAATAAAACCGTTCTCGATATCGGTATGTTCGATGCTTTTCTGTACCATAGCGACCACACTATCCCGATTCATCCCGTTCGCCAGTTGCATACCGACGAGGGTGGCCACTTCTTTCGCTTCCCGTTTGCTCGATTCCAATTGGGTCTTGAGCAGTTCATTCGCACTGACCTTGATAATTGAGCGAATTGAAATTCCGGCAATCAAAATAAAGATGCAGGTAATCGCCAAAAAGGTAAAAAAGTACAAGCGGTCTTTTCGCATGCGTCCAAAATAGTAAAACCTCGATTGCCGTTCAAATGTATGCCGATCGAAAATGATCGGTTTTAGGCACCCTTTTCAAACAACTTCTTTCCCTTTCAAGGCCCAAAGTTCCCTTTCGCCAACATTTATATGATGTAATCCTTTGGTCATCAGTTGCTTTGTGGTGAAGCAAAAAAATAAATGTTCAACCAAAAACAAACGTATGAAAAGAAAAGCAATCTTCTTCCAAGCCGTTTTCGTACTCCTTTTGATCGGCTGTACGAATGACAGTGAAAGTGACCTCCTGTTAGTCGAAGAAGGGGAAAACGAAGAAACCGTAGACCCAGATGACGGAACCAACGCCACGGTCACCTATGGCGACGACATCGCACCCATCATCACCAGAAACTGCTTGGGTTGTCATTCGAACCCTACACGAAACGGGGCACCGTTTTCACTGACCACTTTTGCACAAGTCAGCTCTCGGAGCGATGCCATTCTTCGCACGACATCCTTGCAAACCGGAGAACCGGGTGCGATGCCCCCGGCAGCGAGAATCCCTCAAGCATCTATCGATTTGATCGCACAATGGATCGAGGAAGGAACACCTGAATAACCTCTAAACAAACTGAAATGAAAACACTGAAAACCTTAGTATTACTATGCTTGGTCATAGCGACATCCGGCACCCAAATATGCCGGGCCCAATCGAAATTTATCGACAAGACCGGCTCGATTACCTTCGAAGCTTCTGAAAAACTCTTCGAAGAAGTCAAGGCGACCACCGGATCTGCGACGGCCATTCTTGATGTGGCCACCAATCAAATCGCCGCCCTTGCCCTGGTCAAAGGATTTCGATTCAAGAATTCGTTGATGCAAGAACATTTCAACGAGAATTACATCGAATCGGATACCTACCCCAAAGCGATTTTCAAAGGCGAACTTTTAGACACGGACCTTAACGGTTTGGATGCGAGCCCGAAAACCGCGCGCATCAAAGGCACCCTTGAACTTCACGGGGTCACCCATGAACTTGACGACACCATGAACATCCATCGTATCGATGAGACCATTTTTATAGAAGGTGAATTCAAGGTCACACCCCAGGACTTTGCCATTGAAATCCCAAAAATCGTTCGCAACAAAATCGCCAAAGAGGTTTTGGTTGCCGTCAATTTCAAACTTCAAAAGAAATGAAACAACGAAGAAAAATAACGCTAACCGTCGTTTCGATCTTACTGGTTGCCTTGTTGGCTTTCGCGGCCAATGAGTACCTCTTCGGCGGGCATCGCGATATCGCAGAAGAAAAAGCGGCATTGCGAATTGAGACCGCAGCGCTCATGCAGAAGGTCCAGGCCTCAGTTTCCGAAGAACAGGCACTTGCCGACAGCGTCATCGAAATCAGCGGGGGCATCTCCGAAATAGAAGATGGCAACACCATCATATTGGATGGAAGCGTTCAAGTCGCCCTGGATCCCGAGCGGGAACTCCCACAGTTGTCCGAAGGGGCCATGGTGGTGATGAAAGGGCGCTATGTCGGTTATGACGATCTGCTCGAAATGGTCAAGGTCGACCAAGCCATATTATTGATAACAAACTAAAACACCAACAATGAGAATACTGTTTTTCCTTCTGTTTTTTGTACCCCTATGTGGGATAGCACAAGACGATCTATTCGACGAAATCGATACCGATGCGACCGACAAATATGAAAGTGCCGCGTTCAAAGGTTTGAAAATCGTCAATTTCGAATCGACCAAAATGGTATCCAAAAACGAACTCTACTTTGTAGTCTCGCACCGTTTTGGATCGATAAAACCAGGTTTTGAAGACTTTTTCGGTCTTGACCAAGCGGTCACCCGATTGAACTTTATCTATGGAATCTCAGACGGGGTCACCCTAGGGGTTTCACGTAGTTCCTTCTTGAAAACCTATGAGAGTTCGTTAAAAGTTCGCTTGGCCCGACAGCAAAAGAAGGGCTTTCCGATCACCCTCGTCGGTTTTGGCACCGTTTTGATTAACGGTGCCCTGGATCAGGGGAACCTTCCGGGGTTGGAATTCCAAAACCGTTTGGGATACACCGCCCAATTGCTGATTTCAAAAAAATTCAACAAGAATTTTTCCTTGGAACTTATCCCCACCCTTTTCCACGATAATTTGGTATCGATCGATGAACAGGAAAATTCACAATACGCCCTGGGATTCGGCGGAAGGCACAAACTATCGAAACGGCTTTCATTGAATGTCGATTACGGATTGCATTTGAACCGCGCCGATACCTCACCGTTCAAGAACCCACTATCGATCGGTATCGATATCGAAACCGGGGGACACGTTTTCCAACTGCACTTCACCAACGCCCAACCGATGAATACCAATGGCTTTTTGGGTCGGGCGACCGGTGATTGGTCGGAACTGGATATTTTCTTTGGCTTCAATTTATCAAGGGTCTTTTAAGATGGAAGCGATGAAATCACACACAGCCCGTATTCCGGTCCAGCAATCTTTTTGCCAGCGATGCGCCGAAACCATCAAAAACGTCTTGTCGCAAATTGAAGATGTGACCCATGTACGATTGTATCCTGAGGAAGCCTTAGTGGTCTTCAATTTTATCAGGGCAAATGAAATTTCAAAGGTATTGAACGCCCTTTCCGACTTAGGGTTCCCCGAACGGGGCGAAGAACGGATCGGTTTTGACATTCCATGCATAGAATGCACTCAAATACTTGATATTCAAAGGGAATGCGCTTAAAACCATTTGTGAAAAGTGGAATTCGGCCAACTGAATTTATTCCCTTTTAAGGCCGAAAATTCCCTTTCACACACATTTATAAGAAAGAAGCACACAAGGCATCGTTGCTTTGTAGCAGAAATTAACAAATCCTATAAAAACAATTAAAATGAAAAAGTTTCTATCACTATTTGCAATTGCTATCGCTATTATGGCGTGCTCGGAAGACGATGTCACCGAGGTGCCTGACGATACTTCCAACCCACCCGTTGATAACGGGCCTGTAGGTGAGGCCTCGGTCGTCATCAACGAAGTCGCTTACCTTAGCGCCGAAGTCGAACTCTACAATAATGGTGACATCGCCATTGATGTAAGCGATTATTTCCTTTGCCTTGGCCCAGGCACTTACGATCGGGTCAGTACCTTGATCACTTCGGGTAATGCCACTATGGAACCCGGTGATTTCTTGGTCTTGAACTATGCACGTCCAGGAGCTACCGGTGGTCTTGGCCTTTACATCAACAACTCCGGGTTCGGAGATGCCGCGAACATTGCCGATTTCGTTCAGTGGGGTAATGCAGGAAACGCGCGTGAAAATGTAGCCGTTGCCGCTGGAATTTGGACCGCTGGTGACTTTATCCCCGTTCTTGAAGATGCTGCCAACAGTATTGTATATGATGGCGAAGGGGAAGCCTCATCCGATTGGACCGAGACCTCTACCGTAACTTTGGGAAGCTCCAATGTCGTCACGGAACCTGTTACCCCTGAAGCCTCTGTCGTCTTGAACGAGGTCGGTTACTTGGGTAACTTCCTAGAATTGTACAACAACGGTAATGTAGCCGTTGATGTTAGCGATTACTTTCTTTGCCTCGGCCCTGGAACCTATAGAAGGGTCGGAGACTTGAGCGTTGAAGGCGATTTAAACCTTCAACCCGGTGCCTTTTTGAGTATTGCCTATGAAATGCCCAGCGCTACCGGAGGTATCGGCCTTTATGCCAACAACGATGGTTTTGCTGACGCCGCCAACATCCTGGATTTCGTCCAGTGGGGTGCTGCAGGTAGTCCACGTGAGAATGTGGCCGTCGAAGCTGGGCTCTGGACCGCTGGTGAATACGTCGACGTTGTAGGCAGTGCCGACAACAGCATCGCCTATGACGGAGAAGGCTCATCAGCAGCCGATTGGTCTGAGACAACGACAACGACCTTCGGTGCAGCCAACAGCTTTACCGCACCTGAAATCCGTTCGGTCATCATCAATGAAGTCGAATACTTGGTAGAAGATCTCATCGAATTGTATAACAACGGAAACACTACCGTCGATCTATCGGACTACTGGATGTGCTTCGGACCTGGCCAATACTTCAGGATCGGTGACCCAGCCATGACCACCATAGTTTCTGGTGATGTCAATTTGGCCCCCGGTGATTTCTTGGTGATTACCCCAGCAGCTTTGGAAGCTCCTAACCACGCTGGCGGTTTGGGTCTATACGCCAATAACAATGGATTCGGTAATGCCGACAACATCAGGAGTTTCGTACAATGGGGGAACTCAGGAAACGTCAGGGAGAGTGTTGCCGTCGAAGCGGGTATCTGGAATGCGGGAGGTTTTGTGCCCAACGTAGCATCAGGATCCAGCATCGCTTATGATGGAGAAGGATTCACCTCAGATGATTGGGCAGAAGACACCACCCCTACCCTTGGATCTGGAAACGGCTCATCAAGTTCATCGAATAGCCAAGGCGGGCAAAATAACGGCAATGGAAACGGAAGCAACGACGATTCCACTGACGGTTATGACGGATACAATGACGGAACCGATACCGGCAACTAATCGTGAACCTTAAATTTCATATTATGAAGACTAGATTTATAATGTACTTGATGATCTTATTAGGGGTACTGGGCTACTCGTGTAATGATGATGACGATAGTGCCTATGCCGCAAACGAAGTCGACCCACCGACCTCAACGATCATTAAAATTGATGGGAAACAAATTGCTATGTCTTGTTTTTTAAGTTAAGTTTAGTCTGAAACCAAAGGGCCAGTTTCCATAATTCTGGCCCTTTCGGTTATCAAGGCACCTATTGAAATGGCCCGAAAAAACTACATTGCGGCAATCGGCTTCCTCACTTTGGTCGTTCTTCTCACCATATGGGTGACACATTACGTGAACCGGGCTCCTGAAACCGTCGATTCCGACACCCTCGTTGAAATCAAGATCAGCTCTAAGGATCTCTTGGCCGAATTTCTTGCGGATGAGGCGAAAGCCAATGAAAATTATGTTGAAAAAGTCATCGAAGTGGCCGGCACCGTCAAGGAAGTCACTTTTTTGAATAACCGATATACCGTATTATTGCAAGGACAGGGTGAATATGCCTGTTTGATTTGCGATATGGACAGTGGCATGGTCGAAGAAATCCAATCGATCGCCAAGGGCGATTCCATAAAACTTAAAGGGGTCTGCAAAGGCTTTTTGATGGATGCCATATTACTGAACTGTGTATTAATCGCCAACTAAAATGAACCGACCGACCCTAATACTATTACTGCTGTTTCCGATGACGCTCGTCTTTGGCCAAGACCGATTGGTGGCAAGACAAGGACAGGTTTCCTTTTTTTCCTATACCTCGGTAGAGAACATCGAAGCGACCAACAACCAAGTCTTCAGCATCATTGATTTAGACAAGAACGAAATCGCCATCAGTATGTTGATGCGCGCTTTTGTCTTCAAGAAAGCGTTGATGCAAGAGCACTTTAATGAAAGTTATATCGAATCGGACATCCACCCGAAAGCGACTTTCGAAGGAAGGATTTTGGAGTTCGATCCCAAGCTGCCCGAAACCCAGACCAAATTGGTCAAAGGCATGATCAGCCTTCATGGGGTGACCAAAGAAAAAGAAATCAAAACCACCATTGAACGTGTCGGTCAAGGATTGCTCTTAACGGGATCCTTTACGATGACCGTGGCCGATTACCAAATCAAAATACCGCCCATTGTGGCCGGTAATATCGCGAAAACCATCGAAGTGACCTTTAGAATCCAATTTGCATCCTATGAAAAATAAAGCACGCTATCTGCTGGTCCTATTCGTATGTACCGTTTCGTTAGGAAGGGCACAATCCCTGTTGGATGAGGTAGAACGGGAAATCGATGATCAAACCATTCTGACCGAAGCGACCTTCAAGACGACCGTTTTGGCTTTGGGCCAATCCGTACAAACCCGAAAACAAGGTACCTTGGAGATTTCGGCCAACACCCGTTTTTGGAACATTCCGCAGCGTACCCAAGGTTTTCTGGCCGATCGGGTAAGCACCCGATTTGGATTGTCGTATGCCATTTCGGATCGATTGACTTTAGGGGTGGGTGCTACCACCTTTGATGGCATCTTGGATGGCCATTTGAAATACAAATTGATTCGGCAGGTCTCCCAAGGCAAAGGAGCACCTTTTAGCTTGACCGTGTTCCAAAATACAAGTGTTCGCACCAATCCGAACCGCAGCATCAATCGCAGTGACGGTTTTTCAGATAAGTTATCCTTTACCACCCAAGCCTTATTGGCCCGTAAATTCACTAGGAACCTCTCACTCCAAGTGGCACCGACCTTCATACATCGTAACTCCTCATTGAGTGCGGAAGACCCTAGAAACCATTTTGCGATCGGCTTTGGAGGACGCTACCGGATCGGTGGGCATGTTTCCATTTCCTCGGAATACTATTACCTCACCAACCCCGTTGAATCGGTCACCACATTTGATGCGTTTGCCATTGGCGTCAATTGGGAAATGACAGATTTGATGCTCCAATTCCATTTGAGCAATGCGCCGAATATCGCAGAAGACGCTTTCATCACCCAAACCAGGAATAACTTCAATACCCGTGACGGCAACCTCTTTTTCGGTTTCAACGCTACCTTCGTATTGCATCTAAGGAAGAACGATCGCTAAGGTGCTGAAACGCATTGCACCGACTACAGCTCAAGGTCAATCCTTGAACTGTTCGGCATTTTCGATCGCGGTTTCCGTCTTTTTGTTTTTTACGTGGGTCTCCAACCAACTGTCTTGTTCCCAAAGCATGTGCATGATCGACTCTTTTGCACGATATCCATGGCTCTCTTTGGGCAACATGACCAAACGCACAGGTGCCCCTAAACCTTTCAAGGCATTGAAATACCGCTCACTTTGCAAGGGATACGTTCCTGAGTTGTTGTCAGCGACCCCATGAATCAAAAGCAAAGGTGTTTTCATCTTATCGGCATGCATAAAGGGTGACATGGTGTAATACACCTCAGGGGCTTCCCAATAGCTACGCTCCTCACTTTGAAAACCGAAGGGTGTCAAGGTACGGTTGTACGCCCCGCTACGGGCGATACCGGCAGCGAATAGGTTGGAATGCGAGAGCAGATTGGCCGTCATGAAGGCTCCATAACTGTGCCCGCCAACAGCTACTTTTTCACGATCGATATACCCGAGTTCATCGACCGCATCAATGGCCGCCTTAGCGTTGCCGACCAACTGGCTCCTAAACGTATCATTGGGCTCTTCATCCCCTTCGCCAACGATCGGAAAAGCAGCGTCATCCAAGACCACATAACCCCGTGTCACCCAGTAAATCGGGGAACCCCAATATGGATAAACGAATTCATTCGGGTTGGTCGTACTTTGTGAAGCACTTGATTTATCCTTGAATTCCCTAGGATAGGCCCAAAGGATCATTGGGTATTTTTTACCTTCCTCGTAGTCCAAGGGCAAATACAAAGTACCTTCAAGGTCGAGGCCATCGTCCCGCTTGTAATTGATGACCCTTTTGTCTACCTCTTCCAAACTCTTGAACGGATTTTCAAAAGCCGTCAAGGCAGTAAGTTCGTTATCCCCTTTGATATTCCTGAAGTAATAGTTGGGATATTCGGTCTGTGATTCAATGCGTACCAAAATTTTACCCGCATCCATATCGATCGCCGCATTCAAGCTTTCCAATTTGTCGGTGTACTCCGATTGATAGAGCCGTTCGGTTTCCTGGGTTTGTAGATCAAAGGCATCAACGAATGGGAACTGTCCGTCTTTGGTATACCCATCGCCCATCAAAAACAATTTTCCTTCGCTTTCTTTCAAGGTGCGTCTACCATAGGCGTTTTTGGCGGTCACGAAATTTCCCGGATCGCTGTAACGGTCTTGGTAATTGCGGTCGCCAATGACCTTGGGAGCTTCGGAAGCATCGGAAGGATTGAAAAGATAGGTCTTCAAGTTTCGCGTATTCCACCAATAATCGTAGGCGACCGCGGTATCCTCGTCACCCCATTCAACGCCCCCGAAACGTTGGGCAGTCTGCAACAATAGGTCGGATTTACCGGTAAATGGAGCCTTTAACTGATACAGGGCATCACGGTAAGCGACCTCCTTGGCGGCATCCCCTTCGTCTAAGGCTTCGGTCCAAACCAAAGTTGCAGGCTGGTCATCACGCCATTGCATGTTCCGTTTTCCCATGCGTGTTGACATAAAACCCTTGGGGCGCACCTCATCAAGAGGAACATCGTTTACCTGGGCCACCAAGTTCCCATTGGTGTCATACACATTACTTTCACTAGGAAAACGGGAGTAGGTGACCAAATAAGAGAACGGCCGCTTGATTTTGCTGACCATGACGTATTGGCCGTCTGGTGAAAAGCTGACACCTCGATACATGGCCTCTGGAAGAAAATCGGAAACCGTACCGTCAATGGCTATTTTTTTGATTTCGGACAAAGCCAACTGCTCGAAATTGAATTCATCATTAGGGGTTTTCAAAAGATCTTGGTACGTCCTGTTCTGGGCTTTGGAACCGTCACTGACCGAGATGGTCGGCCCGGTCGGAACCGCCGACTTCGTATCTATCAAAGCCTTTCTATTAGGTGAAAGTACCTTTACCAAAAGGTGTTGGTTGTCACCGAACCAACGAAGTGCACTTCCCATGTTCGCGTTAATGGTAGCACCCGATATCTTCTTGACGGAAGCGGAAGCGATATCCAATACCCAGACTTCGACCCCGGTCGCCGTGGTATTCAAACAGGCTATCATGGATTCATCCGGTGACCAGGTGAAACCGGAAAGACGTGCATTTTCTGGTAATCCTGCAACTTGAAAAGCTTCTTTATCAGCCACTTTTTTGACCTTCAAATTGGTATAAAACCGCGTACGACTGCCGATATTGGTTACTGGATTGATACGTAGTCCGGCGAGGCGCATTTCGGTTTCCGAAAGTTCGCGAATGGATTTATACTGGTTCCGATAGATCAAGACCATGCGTTCGCCTTTGCTGTCAATGCGCACCAAAGGGGCTAGATCAACATCGGCAAGTTCCAGGATTTCCTGGGGTGGCTGTTGGTAAGAGAGATTGTCTTGTGCGAAGGCATTAGCAACAAAAAGCAACAGAAGCAAGGATAATAGGCGTTTCATACAGTGATTGATTTTGAATTGGAAGCTTCAAGATAGAAATATCCCCAGCAAGCTGGATTTAAGAAGCCGTTAAATTTTCCTAAATGCTAAGGATTACAACGGTCATTTTTTTCAAGTGCGCCTATAATATCTTATTTTTGTTTAAGTTTTTTTATAATTTATTAAACATTATGGGGTTCTTTACTAGAAAAACTGAAAAAGAGAAATTGCAAGACCAGTATCGCAAGTTGCTTGCCGAAGCACATCGACTGTCGACCAGCAACCGAAAATTGAGTGATGAAAAAGTTGCGGAAGCCGAAGCGGTGATGCAAAAGATCGAAGCCCTCACTTAAGACATGTCCGCTGCCCTAACAGAAGCACAAGTCGACCGGATCATCGAAATGGCCTGGGAAGATCGCACCCCTTTCGAGGCCATCGAATATCAATTTGGCTTGGCTGAAAAGGAAGTCATCAAACTTATGCGCTCCGAATTGAAACGCAGCAGTTTCAATCGTTGGCGAAAGAGGGTGAACAGTGGGGTAAGCAGCAAACACCTAAAAAAAAGGAATCCTGAAATCGACCGGTTCAAATGCAGCCGACAGCGTCACATTTCGAACAACAAAATCAGTAAAAGACCATGACAGAGAACGTCTTGGCCCGTCATAGGTTCCCGACCGATACCGATACCATCATCGAACGGATGCTGGCCGTTGACCTCATCCGTTATGGCAAAACCCGTAATTTCCTTGATGGGGCGGTCACCTACCTTTCACCCTATATCTCACGCGGTATCCTATCGACCAAAATGGTGATGGAATCCGTGTTGAACCGAGGCTACCCCCCGAACAGCATCGAAAAGTTCCTACAGGAATTGGCTTGGCGCGACTATTGGCAACAACTTTGGATCGCCATGGGCCATGAGATCAACTCAGCCATCAGACAGCCACAGTCGGGAGTTGAAAACCGAGGGATTGCCCAAGCGATATTGGATGCGCAAACGGGTATCGATGCCATCGACAACGGCCTCAAGACCCTTTATGAAACGGGTTATATGCACAACCACCTTCGCATGTACGTCGCCTCCATCGTGGGAAATATTTCGAAGTCGCATTGGTTGCTCCCCGCCCGATGGATGTACTACCATTTACTAGACGCTGATTGGGCCAGTAATGCCTTAAGCTGGCAATGGGTCGTTGGGGCGAACAGCAGCAAAAAATACTACGCCAATCAAGGCAATATCAACACCTATTGCCAAAGCGACCAACATGGTACCTTTTTGGACGTTTCCTACGATGAAATCGTTTCGATTCCGGTTCCCGATGCGCTAGAAAAAATCGTGCAACCGGTTTTCTATACCCCCTTTCCTGAATCGGATGCACTATCGATAGTACCCGACAGACCCACGCTGATATACAATTTTTATAATCTTGATCCGAATTGGATGGCTGATAAGAATGCCAACCGAATCTTACTTTTGGAGCCCTCGGTTTTCGCCCAATACCCGATTGGTCAACAAAGTGTGGATTTCATGATGGCGTTGGCCAAGAACATTCCAGGCATTCAGGTGTTCGTTGGGGAATTCGAAGCCCTGAAACAAAACTTGGGAATGTCCCAACTCCATTACAAGGAACATCCGCTCAATCGTCATTACGAAGGCATCGAAACCCCGAGGGACTGGATGTTTTCGGTAAATGGGTATTATCGCTCGTTTTTCGCATTTTGGAAACGGTGTAAAAAAGAACTTTAAGCCACGGTATGGAACTGGACAAACTAGCCATCGCGAAATTGGATAGGGTACCCCGTTTACGCTTGATCAATGCCCTATCGGGCATCAAACCCGCAAACCTGATCGGCACTGTTTCGACTTCAGGACAAATGAATCTGGCCATAATCAGTTCAGTAGTCCATTTGGGTAGCGATCCGGCATTGATGGCCTATATCTGTAGACCGGACACTGTTCCGCGGCACAGCTTGGACAATATCAAAACCACCGGCAGTTTCACTATCAACCACGTCCATACCGACTTGATCGAAAAGGCCCACTATACGTCCGCGAAATTCGATCGAACGGTTTCCGAATTCGATCGCTGCGGGCTTACCCCTACTTTCGTTGAAGGCATAGCCGCTCCATTCGTTGCCGAAAGCAGGATAAGGATCGGGTTGGCATTGGTTGAAATCATGCCGATAAAGCATAACGGAACCTTTTTGGTTATTGGGGAAATCAATTTTATCCATGTCGATGACGACTTGTATAGCCCGAATTCCGAAATCGACCTTTCGACTTTTGAAGGCGTTGGCATTTCTGGTCTTAACAGCTATTACGGTTTGACCAAATTGGCCGAATTCCCGTATGCCCGGGTCGATGAAACCCCTGATTTCAAGCGTGAACCATGAAAAAAAGTGAGCTGCCCGTGAAAACCTGTTTGCGCTGCCAGCGCCCTTTTCGTTGGCGCAAGAAATGGGAACGCGATTGGGAGCATGTCAAGTATTGCAGTGAACGCTGCCGTAGAAACAAACAAGCATGAAGACCGTTTGCCTACTTTTTCCACATCAATTGTTTGAAAACAATCCGTTGTTTTCTTTCAAAGCCCCTTGTTATTTGTTGGAAGAACAGCTGTTTTTTACACGGTATGCCTTTCACAAACAAAAAATAGCCTTTCACAGGGCCAGTATGCGTGCTTTTGCAGATCATGCCGGAACCCAAGGGATTTCGTTAATCTATATCGAAGCACAGGATAGTCGTTCCGACATACGACTGCTGATTCCCGATTTGGCCAAAGCCGGAGTAGGACGCATTGAAATTATCGATCCGGTCGATGATTGGTTACTCAGACGGATCTCATCAGCTTGCACCGCTACCGGAATCTCATTGCACATTTCCGAATCGCCATGTTTTCTCAACGACAATACGGCCATTGGGTACTACTTCAAGAAAGGAAGGAAACGCTATCATCAGACCCAGTTCTACACCGAACAACGAAAACAGCGTGGCATCTTGCTCGATAATGATCGAAAACCCAAAGGGGGCAAGTGGACCTTCGACACGGAGAATCGGAAAAAATATCCCGCCAAAAAAGTACCCCCACCAATCCACTTCCCGGATAAGAACCCTTATTACGAAGAGGCGGTGGCCTATACCGAGCTTCATTTCGCCAATAACCCCGGAAGCTTGGAGACCACCCCTTGGTATCCGACCACATATAGCGAATCGCAGGCCTGGCTAGACCAATTCCTACAATTTCGTTTCGCCGAATTCGGCACCTATGAAGATGCGATTGTCAAATCGGAATACATCTTGAACCACAGCGTTTTGACCCCAATGTTGAACGTTGGCTTACTCACTCCACAGCACCTATTGGAAAGCAGTCTTGATTTTGCGGAAACATCACAGATCCCCATCAATTCGACGGAAGGCTTCGTACGCCAAATCATCGGATGGCGCGAATTTATCAGGGGAATTTACCAAGTGCACGGTGGGGAAATCAGAACCCGTAATTTCTGGAATTTCAACCGTAAGATCCCTGCATCTTTCTACGATGGCACGACGGGTATCGAACCCATTGACAACACGATAAAAAAAGTACTCCGAACCGGCTATTGCCACCACATCGAACGTTTGATGATCTTGGGTAATTTCATGCTTTTGTGCGAATTCGATCCAAACGAAGTGTACCGTTGGTTCATGGAACTGTTCATCGATGCCTATGACTGGGTGATGGTGCCTAATATTTACGGGATGAGCCAATTCTCAGATGGGGGACTTTTCGCTACCAAACCCTATATCAGTGGCAGCAACTATGTCATAAAAATGAGTGATTATAAAAAAGGGGACTGGCAACAGGTCTGGGATGGCCTATTTTGGCGGTTTATGGATGTACACCGTGATTTCTTCCTTAAAAACCCACGTTTGGGAATGCTGGTGCGTACTTATGACAAAATGCATCCAGAGAAGCAAGAGGCCCACCATGCGCATGCCGCCCGATTTCTAGACAGGCTTTAAATATCGCCTTCTTATTCCTAGGATTTACACTACGAAAATTAGGTAAGTTTGGACATGTCGCAAACGTTTTCAGTAAAACACTCCGTGCTGAAAATAAAAAAATCCCACTTACAAATTCAACACGCCCAATTAAGGAAAGGACCGGATTACCTCACTTCGTTCGGTGTTCCTCCAGCACTACGTGCTGAAAATAAAAAAGTCCCACTTACAAATTCAACACGCCCAATTAAGGAAAGGACCGGATTACCTCACTTCGTTCGGTATTCCTCCAGCACTACGTGCTGAAAATAAAAAAGTCCCACTTACAAATTCAAGCAAGCTTGATTTGACGTGGGACTTCTTTATTTATTCGTGACCGCGGGAGGATTCGAACCCCCAACCCTCAGAGCCGAAATCTGATATTCTATCCAGTTGAACTACGCGGCCTTATGTCTTTATGAATTTAGTTTTGCCTTTACTACGTTTGAAATGGTCTTACCGTCAGCTTGTCCGGCCAATTCCTTGGACACGATGCCCATGACCTTCCCCATATCCTTCATGCCTTCGGCACCGATAGCATCAATGGTCTGAACGACGACTTTTTCAATCTCCGATTCAGTCAATTGCTCGGGCAAAAAGCGCTCCAATACGGCTACTTGGGCCAATTCGGGTTCGGCTAGATCGTTACGGCCCTGCTCGGTGAAAATGGCCGCGCTGTCTTTACGTTGCTTGACCAATTTCTGCACCAACTTCACCTCGTCGGCTTCCGAAAGCCCATCACCGCCCCCTTTTTCGGTCTTGGCGAGCAACAGCGCCGACTTAATGGCACGCAACGATTCTAGGGCCACGGTGTCCTTGGCCTTCATTGCTGCCTTCATTTCGGTCATTACTTGCTCTTGCAAACCCATTTCAAACTTTTCAGGGCTGCGAAGATAAAAAATAAACCCGAAAGCTTTTCAACTTTCGGGTTCAAACGTTCCATTAAAAATGGAGACAAACTAAACACTACTAATCAACATTATCGTGCAAGAAGGAGTTGTTCGAACGCAACTGGATTTCGTCATTGCTATCCTTACCCAAACTCATTCGTGATACTTTTTGTTCTTTCGGTTCTTCGTCAAGATCGATGCCCTGCCGCTTGTAGGCCGGCTGCTTTTCGATTTCATCGATATTACTGCGGTTGTTCTTGAACTTGTAATTGAAACTCTTTAGTTTTTTACGGCGCTCATCGGCCCGTTCTTTCAACAAATCATCGATCGAGCTATTAAAAGGGTCGGCGCCACCTTCGTTGGAGGTACCCGCCTGGGTCGCGTCGACCTTGATGGTCTTTTTCTCAAAAACCAACTCGTCTTCGACCATTTTGGGCTCGTGGGTCTCCGCTACTGATTTGGCACCGGTAAGTTGGGTTTCCAACTCCATATACTCCTCCAGATCGTACCGGGTCTCCCCCTCTTTGTTGAAATCCAATACCGGACTTACCTCGATATATTCGTTAACACTGATATCCTTGACTTCTTCATCGAGATCGAAGGTGATGGTATGTTGTTGCTCTTCCTTGGCCACCTCGTTCAAAGGCATATCGAAAGTCAGGGCGAACTGATCTTCTTCAGTTTTCTTTGAAGAAACGATTTCTGGATCGACAACTTCGATGTCGTTCAAAATGTTCTTGGCCTCGATAATGATGAAATCATCGGTCACGTCGGTTGCCAATTCCTCGGTTACCGGTTCTGGAACTACTTCTTCATAGAACACATGGAAGTTTCTTATATAATTAGTGGTTTCTATCAAATCGGATGCTGGAGGTTCAGGAAGGGTCGCCTCTTCTTCCATGACCAACTCGTGCTTGATCATCGGTTCCTCTATCGGTTCTGATGGGGCCACTTTGTTAATTCTAGGTTCAGCGGTTAAGTCATGAACGGCCTTTTGCTCATCTTCCAAAGTGTGGATGATCTTCTTCGTTTCGGTATTGACGATGTCATCTTGTTGGTCCATGTTGAACCCAGTGGCAATAACGGTCACGGCAATAGCATCGCCTAAGCCATCATCTTCACCGACACCCATAATGATATTGGCACCATGACCGGCCTCGATCTGGATATGATCATTGATTTCACCGATTTCGTCGATGGTGATCTCTTGACTGCCCGACACGATCAATAACAGCACGTTCTTGGCCCCTGTGATTTTATTGTCGTTCAGTAGGGGTGAATCCAAAGCCTTCATAATGGCCTCGTTGGCCCGGGCCGATCCCGAAGCTGTGGCAGACCCCATAATAGCGGTACCGCTATTCGACAATACGGTTTTCGCATCGCGAAGGTCAATGTTCTGTGTATAGTGATGGGTAATGACCTCAGCAATGCCCCTTGCTGCTGTCGACAAAACCTCATCGGCTTTCGAAAAGCCCGCTTTGAAGCCCAAATTACCATAGACTTCACGTAGTTTATTGTTGTTGATGACGATCAACGAATCCACATTGGCACGAAGTTTCTCGATACCGGTCTGCGCTTGTTTACAACGCATGGCCCCTTCGAATTGAAAAGGCATGGTAACGATACCCACGGTCAAAACATCGGCCTCCCTTGCGATCTTGGCGATGATCGGTGCGGCCCCCGTACCCGTACCGCCTCCCATACCGGCAGTGATAAATGCCATTTTGGTATTGTGCTCCAACATGGTCTTGATCTCTTCCATGCTTTCCATGGCAGCCTGCTCACCAACTTTCGGGTTGGCCCCGGCACCCAAACCTTCGGTCAAAGAGACGCCCAGTTGGATTTTATTAGGGACCGGACTATTGTCCAATGCTTGCGAATCGGTATTGCAAACCACGAAATCGACACCATTGATCCCGGCTTGGAACATGTGGTTGATGGCATTGCTACCACCACCGCCAACGCCGATGACCTTGATCACGTTACTTTTGTTCTTGGGCAAATCGAAAGCGATATTATCAAATTCAGTGTTCTTACTCATGTTGTCTTATTTATAGTGGGCTTAGTTTCTTATTCGGCGTTATCCAAAAAATCCTTCAGTTTCTCCGACCATTTATCGAAGATCGATTTGCGTTGTTTCGCGGTGCCTTGGGCAACAGGTTCGCCGACCTGCTCTTGACCGACCAAGACCTCTTCGGTGACCCCGATTTCGGCTTCTTCAGATTCCTGGTTGTACCGGGGTTTACCATCTAGGGCCTTCATTAAAAGACCGACGGCCGTTGCATATAACGGACTGGCGATTTCTTCATCGGAATCGCCCGCCAAATGCTCGTTAGGGTATCCGATTCGGGTGTCCATACCGGTGATGTACTCGACCAGTTGTTTTAAGTGTTTCAATTGACTACCCCCACCGGTCAATACAATGCCGGCGATCAATTTTTTCTTTTGTTCCTCGTGGCCGTAGTTTTTGATTTCGACGTACACCTGCTCTACGATCTCAACGACCCGGGCATGGATGATCTTCGAAAGGTTTTTCAAGGTGATCTCTTTGGGTTCGCGCCCTCGTAGGCCGGGTATGGAAACGATCTCGTTGTCCTTGTTCTCCCCAGGCCATGCGGATCCAAATTTCATCTTCAATAATTCGGCTTGCTTTTCGATGATCGAACAACCCTCTTTGATGTCTTCTGTAATGACATTACCTCCAAAAGGGATAACGGCCGTATGGCGGATGATCCCATCTTTGAAAATCGCGAGATCCGTGGTTCCACCCCCGATATCGATCAAGGCGACCCCGGCTTCTTTCTCTTCTTGACTCAAGACCGCGTCGGCAGAAGCAAGGGGTTCCAAAGTGATGTTCCCCAAATCCAAACCGGCACTTTTGATGCACCGTCCGATATTCTTAATCGAAGTGACCTGCCCAACTACCACGTGGAAGTTCGCTTCCAAGCGCCCGCCGTACATACCGATAGGTTGTTTGATCTCCGATTGGCCATCCACTTTGTATTCTTGGGGCAGCACATGGATGATCTCTTCACCGGGCAGCATGACGAGTTTGTAAACCTGGTTGCAAAGCTTGTCGAGGTCTTCTTCACCGATAACTTCTTCGGCATTGGTCCGGGTAATGTAATCACTGTGTTGCAAGCTTCTAATATGTTGCCCTGCGATACCGACGACCACCGAACCGATCTTCAAGCCTGCATCAAGCTCCGCTTGTTCCACGGCCTGTTGTATCGATGAAATCGTTTGGGTGATATTGTTCACCACTCCCCTATGGACCCCAAGGCTCTTGGATCGACCACAACCCAATACCTCGATTTTTCCATATTCGTTCTCACGTCCGATAATCGCTACGATCTTGGTCGTACCGATATCCAATCCAACTGAATAATTACCTTGTTCCATACCTTATATTTTTGTGCAAACCACTTGGTTATCAAATTCAAGATTGACCATGGCATATTTTTCCAAAGAATTGTCTTTGGCCGCTTTCACGTAGAATGCCATGAAATTTTTAAATTTTTCATCAAGATTATCCACACTACCCAAATTCACTACAAAATTCTCTACCCTGAGCTTTAACTGATACTTGTCGACATCCTCAATATGGATACCGATTACGTTCTTTCTCAAAAAATCGTCCTCATTGATATAGGTCAGGATGGCATAGGCATCCTCAAGGGTCTCCCCCGTAATTTTACCCGTGATAATGGGAACGCGTGCCGAATGAAACTTCGATAAAGGCATGCGTTTCCCCATGTCATCCAAATAAAATTTGGAGGCCCCTTCAACCCTTCCTATAGGTTCTCGCTGAACAATTTTTGAAATAAGCTCACCCTCGACGGTGAGGTAGACTTGGGCATTTTTGACCATAGGATCGGAACTGATTACCGTTTCTATGGTATTCAAAACTACTTGTTCTTTTGCCCTATTTTTTACGCTACCGTAATTTTGTATTAACAATTTATTAACTGCATCCTCATTGATATATAAGTCGTTGTCGCCCATGAATTTAATGGTCAGACCATCGATTGTTTTGGCATTGCTCCTATAGTCGGCAAAACCGTATAACACGATGATTGTCAACAACAGGGTCAACGTTTTCAAAAGGTTCCAATTAACTCGCATAGGCCAATCCTGATTTTATTCGTTCAACTTCAAGTCCGATGTCGCCGGCCCCCATGGTGATCAGTATATCAGGGCTTTGGGATCGGACTTCATGGAGGATATTTTCTTTTTCGATCAGTTTTTTGTTGGGGTTCTTTATTTTTTCCAATAGCCAGGCCGAATCGACCCCTGCTATCGGTAATTCCCTAGCGGGATAGATCTCGAGCAATAGCACGCTATCAAACCGCGAAAGGCTCGCCGCGAAAGCATCGGCAAAATCTTGGGTGCGTGAGAACAAATGAGGTTGAAAAACAACCAAAACCCGCGCATCGGGATGCATTTCGACCACTGCCTGGTACACCGCATCGATTTCAGTCGGATGGTGGGCATAATCGTCGATAAAGACGATATGCTCATTTTTCAATCGGTAAGAGAACCTGCGCTCTACCCCCTTGAAGGAGGCCATCGCTTCAGCTAGGCGGTGCGTCGGTGAGCCCGTTTGCACCGCCATTGCGAAAGCAGCTAATCCATTGAGCAAATTGTGTTGGCCCGGCTTATTGAAACGGATGTCTCGAACCGTTTCATTCGGGGTTTGGATGTCAAATACGTAGGTTCCTTGTTCAATTCGGATGTTCTTGATTTCATAGTCGGAGCCGTCTTCGATACCATAGGTCAAACCGTTAATAGGCAGTCCGCTCTTAACAATAAGGGTACCGCCGGGCTTGATCTGGGATGCAAAGGCCCTAAAGGATTCTTCCAGCTTTTCGCCCGAGCCGTAAATATCCAAATGATCGGCATCCATCGAGGTGATACAGGCAACGTTCGGATGCAGGTGTAAGAACGACCGATCGTACTCATCGGCTTCCACAACCGCATACTCATTGCCGTTGAGCACGAAATTGCTATTGAAGTCTTCCGAAATCCCACCTAGAAAAGCAATGATGGGGTTGCCGGCCTCATAGAGCAAATGGGCCAAAATGCTTGAAGTCGTTGTTTTTCCGTGGGTTCCTGCGACCGCTAGGCAAAAAATGTCTTTGGTTATCAACCCCAAAACTTCGGCGCGTTTCATCACCCTGTGCCCGGACTTGCTGAAATAATCCAATTCGGAATGCGCTTTGGGGACGGCTGGGGTATAGACCACCAAGGTATGTGCCGGCTCTAAATATTGAGGGGCAATGGCCTTCAGGTCGTCTTCAAAATGCACGTCGATACCACAAGCCATCAGCTCTTCGATCAGCGGGGTGCGCGCCCTATCATAGCCTGCGACTTGCTTTCCGATGAACTCGAAATACCGTGCCAAGGCCGACATACCGATACCTCCGATACCGATGAAATAGACGTTATGGATGTCTTTCAATGTCATACCAGCACTTTTTCGATTTCATCAACGATTGCCGTCGTCGCATGGGGCATCGCCAAACTTTTTATGCGTTTCGCCAAACGATTTTGCAAATCGGCATCTTCCAATAGCGATTGGAAAACCGCTTCGAACCGTTCATCGATTTCCTCTTCTTCGACCATTACCGCCGCCCCTTCGTTGACGAGGGCAAGCGCGTTTTTCGTTTGATGGTCTTCAGCCACGTTAGGGGACGGAATGAACAGTGTCGGTTTCCCTACCAAACAGAGTTCAGAGACCGAACCGGCCCCTGCCCTTGAAATGATCAGATCGGCGGCTGCATAGGCATGGTCCATATCCTTGATAAAAGGCTTCACTTTGACCGTTTCCGATTGGTTGTTTTGATTTTGGCTGTAATACAGCTTACCGCATTGCCATAACAATTGAACCTTTTTCCGTTCGAAAAGCGTCAAGTGGTCAGCGACCAATTGGTTGATACGTCGGGCCCCTAGACTTCCCCCTAAAACCAAAACGACCGTAGCATTCTTTTGAAACCCGAACCGCTCTTTGGCTTCGGTTTGCGGCACTTTGATATCGATAAGGTCCTTGCGGATCGGATTTCCGGTCATGACGACCTTGGATGCCGGAAAAAACCGCTCCATACCATCGTAGGCCACACAGATCTTCTCTGCTCTGGAAGCCAATAATTTGTTGGTGATCCCCGCAAAAGAGTTTTGTTCCTGCAAAACCGTTGGAATACCATTCATAGCCGCCATACGTAAGACCGGACCACTGGCGAAACCACCGGTACCGACCGCGACATGGGGTTTGAACTGACGTACGAT
This sequence comes from Flavobacteriaceae bacterium, assembly GCA_013214065.1. Lineage (GTDB taxonomy): Bacteria > Bacteroidota > Bacteroidia > Flavobacteriales > Flavobacteriaceae > Flagellimonas_B > Flagellimonas_B algarum. The sequence goes on along the minus strand of JABSPK010000004.1, from coordinate 235,933 downwards.
TTGATGTGCTCGAAACAAACTACTTATCAATTTAATCGGAAACAACAGGTTCTTGACCGTCAGATTCCTTTGTAATCCACTAATCCATAGGCCTTTGATCCGATACCCGGCCTGGGGTACTTTTTCCATCTCCATTTTATCCTTCGCCCCAACGAACAAGAACTCCGCATCGGAAAACCTTCGCTTCAGTTCATTGGCAATGGCGATTGCCGGATAAATATGTCCTCCCGTCCCCCCTCCGGAAATGATAAACCTATAATTGCCCACTCAACACTTCTAAAGGGTTGTTATCGTCGACCGTCGTCTGACCGACTTCCTGTTCTTTGTCACTTGCACTCAATACGATCCCTATGGCCAAGCAGGTCATCCAAATGGAGGTACCGCCCATACTGATCAGGGGTAAGGGTTGCCCTGTGGTCGGGAACAGTTCGACCACCACGGCCATATTGATGAAGGCCTGGAACACAATGGGTAATCCGACACCGATGACCAGCAGTTTCGCGAAAATCGATTTGGCGGCATTGGCCACCACCACGATACGAAACAGCAATAAGAGGTAGAAAAACAAAAGTCCGATTCCTCCTATCAATCCATATTCTTCTATAATGATCGCAAAAATGAAATCAGAGGTACTTTGCGAGAGGATGTTCTTCATGACACTCTTGCCGGCCCCTTTGCCCATCAGACCCCCTTCGGCGACGGCCATCTTGGCGTACTCTACTTGTCGTGAGGCATCGGCCGAGGCTTTTTCCGGATAGACGAAAGTCTCGATACGGTTTTTCCAGGTCAAAGCCCGTTGTGATGGTATTTTATCTGGTGCTACGAAGAGTACGGTCAAAAAAGTGGTGGCGATGAGTAGGCCCACACCCACCATCGAAAGCAGGTACTTTAACGGATACCCTCCCAAAAAACAAAGCATCAAGGCCATGACCGTGATGATCGCCGCTGTTGAGAAATTCTCGGGCACGATGAGTAAGACCACCAGTGCTACCGGAACCCAAAGCGGTAAAATGCTTTCTTTGAAACTGATCGTTTTGTCCTTGATCTTCGAAAGGTATCGGGCGATCCAAATCATCAACACCACCGACGCCAAAGTCGAGGTCTGAAAATTCACCCCGATAAACGGGATTCGGATCCAGCGGTTGGCCGTGACCGCACCGATCTGGGTCTCGACCGTAAGGGTATAGGCCAATAAAGGCAAAACGATGGGCAAGGCGATCAACGAAAGCCCTTTAAAATAATGTGTCGGGATGCGATGTACGGCATAGATGATCATAAAACCCAAGAACAACAAGACCCCATGTTTGATCAAGTGACTAATGGTCGTTCCGGTATCCTTGACGTACACCAAATTGGTGCTGGCGCTGTAAACCGGCAAAAAAGAGAACAGTGCCAATAGCGCAACGATGCCCCAAATGGCTTTATCCCCCTTAATATTTCTTGCCAGCGCCCTCATTTTCCCTATAGTTTTTTAATGGCGTCTTTGAACTGGTTGCCCCGGTCTTCGTAATTTTCGAAGAGATCGAAACTGGCACAGGCCGGCGAAAGCAAAACCGCATCACCCCGTTGACCTATCTTGTAGGCTACTTTGACCGCTTCTTCCATAGAATAGGTTTCGATCATGAGATCGATGACGTTTCCGAAAGCCGTAACCAATTTGGTATTGTCCATACCCAAACAGATGATGGCCTTGACCTTTTCACGCACCAAAGGCATGAGTTCACTATAGTCATTGCCCTTGTCAACGCCACCAACGATCCAAACGATGGGTTTCTTGATGCCATCCAAAGCGAAATAGGTCGCATTCACATTGGTGGCTTTCGAGTCGTTGATGTATTCGACATGATTGATCTTCAAGACCTTTTCAAGACGGTGTGGCACCCCTTGGAACGTTTGAATACTGTTTCTAATGGCTTCTTTTCGCACACCTACCAAGAGGGAGGCCATACTGGCGGCCATCGCGTTTTTTACATTGTGTTGCCCTTCCAAGGCCAAGGTGTCAGTACTCATTTCAAAGGTTTTTGATTCCACGTTCATAATTATTCGATCTGCGTCTTGATACGCCCCTTCCTGCAATCGCTGTTGCAAGGAAAAAGGCAATAATTTCGATTGTATGGGATTGGTTCGTAACCAGTCGGTGATCGTCGCATCATCGGCATCATAAATCAGGTAGTCCTCTGGGCCCTGATTCATGGTGATTCGAAATTTCGAGGCCACGTAGTTTTCAAAGCGATTGTCATAACGATCCAAATGATCGGGTGTGATGTTCGTCAAGATCGCGATATGCGGTTTAAAATCAACAATACCATCGAGTTGAAAACTGCTGATCTCGAGCACATAATGCGCGTAATCATGATCAGCTACCATTTTGGCATAACTATCACCGATATTTCCGGCCATACCCGCATCCATACCAGCCTGTTTCAGCAAATGGTGCGTCAACATGGTGGTTGTGGTCTTGCCGTTGCTTCCCGTAATACCAATGACCACCGCATCCGAGTAGCGACTGGCGAATTCGATTTCAGAAATCACCGGAATCCCTTGAGTCACCAACTCGACCACTAAGGGCACCGTATCCGGTATCCCTGGGCTTTTCATGACCAGTTGGGCATTTAGGATCTTTTCGGCCGTATGGCGGTTCTCCTCCCATTCAATTCCAAAATTTTCAAGAACGTCTTTATACTTTTCTTGGATCGGACCCTTGTCTGAGACAAAGACCTCAAATCCTTGCTGTTGCCCCAATAGAGCTGTTCCTACACCACTTTCGCCGCCACCCAGCACCACCAAACGGCCCATATCATCTTATTTTCAAAGTGACGATACTCAAAATGGCCAAAAGGATCCCGATGATCCAAAATCGCGTCACGATCTTACTTTCGTGGTATAGTTTTTTCTGATAATGATGGTGCAAAGGCGCCATCAGGAAAAGGCGTTTCCCTTCCCCGTATTTTTTCTTGGTTCGCTTGAAATAGCTGACTTGGAGCATCACCGATACCGTCTCGGCAAAGAAGATCCCACATAAGAGCGGAATCAACAGCTCTTTTCTGACAATGATGGCGATGACCGCGATTACCCCTCCAATGGTCAAACTACCGGTATCGCCCATGAACACCTGTGCAGGAAAGGCATTGTACCATAAAAAACCCACCAAGCCCCCGACAAAAGCGGCAATGAACACGACCAATTCACCCACCCTTGGGATATAGAAAATATCGAGGTAGGCCGAAAATTCGATATTACCCGAAACCCAAGCGAAAATCCCCAAGGTCAAGACGATGATGGCCGATGTACCCCCGGCCAGACCGTCGATCCCGTCGGTTAAATTGGCACCGTTCGATACTGCGGTCACGATTACGATGACGATCGGTATGAAAATCAACCAAGCATAGTCTTTGGCCCCTTCACCCATCCAACCAAGAAAATCGGCATAGTCCAATTCGTTGTTTTTGAAAAACGGGACATTGGTGCGTACCGACTTGATCTCTTTGCCGTACACTTGTTCTACGGTAAACTGTTCGGTAATCCTAGAGGTATCCTTCTCCTTCACGGTCACTCCGGGATGGAAATACAGGACCGAACCAACGATCAATCCAAGTCCGACCTGACCCAACACCTTGAACCGGCCTTTAAGTCCCTTTTTGTCTTTTTTGAAGATTTTGATATAGTCATCGATAAAGCCGATAACCCCCATCCAGACCATGGTAATAATCAGCAGCAGCACGTAAATGTTCTTCAGGTCAGCGACCAACAAAACAGGTATCAGGGTCGACATTATGATGATGACGCCTCCCATGGTCGGGGTGCCCGCCTTTTGTTTCTGTCCTTGCAAACCAAGGTCACGCACGCTTTCCCCGATTTGCTTGGCCTTAAGGAAAAGGATGATCCGTTTCCCATATACCATGGCGATCAATAGCGATAGGATGACGGCAAAGGCAGCCCGAAAAGTCAAAAATTGGAACAAAGACGCCCCAGGCAATTGGTATTGTCGTTCTAAAAATTCGAATAGATAATAGAGCATGTTATTTATCCAATTCGTTCAATGCGTTCCTTACTTCCTTAAAGTCATCGAATGCGACACGTTTGCCGTTCGTTTCCTGGTAATTTTCATGCCCTTTACCGGCCACCAAAATGATGTCATTGGCATGGGCTAGTTTACAAGCCGTTCGAATGGCTTGTTTTCGGTTCTCGACCGTTAATACTTTTTTTTGGTTTTGGGGTTCGACACCGGCCTCCATTTCCTCAATGATCGTCGCCGGAGGCTCGGATCTTGGGTTATCGGAAGTGAAAATCGCTTGGTTGCTCATCTCTGAAGCGATATGACCCATAACCGGACGCTTAGACTTATCACGGTCACCACCACACCCCACTACGGTGATGACGTTTTCATTTCCAGTCCTCAATGCGTTGATGGTAACCAACACATTTTTTAGTGCGTCCGGCGTATGGGCATAATCAACAATAGCCGTTATGCGTGCTTTTGAAACGTAATATTGAAACCTGCCATCGACATTTTCCAACTCGCTGAGCAGTTTTAGGATCTCTAGGCGTTCAAGCCCGAGTAGTTCAGCTGTGGCATAGATGGCCAGGAGGTTGTATGCATTGAAATTGCCAATGAGCTTGGTCCAAATCTCATTGTCATCGATTTTTAATAGTTGTCCATCCAATTGATGCTCTAAGATCTGCCCGCGATAATCGGCATACGATTTCAAGGCGTAGGAATAGGTCTTGGCCTTGGTATTCTGCAACATGACCCTACCGTTTTTATCATCAAGGTTGGTCAGGGCAAATGCCGTTTTGGGCAATTTATCGAAGAGTTCCTTTTTGGTATCGCGATAGGCCGCAAAGGTTTTGTGGTAATCGAGATGGTCATGCGATAGGTTGGTGAAGATCGCAGCGGCAAAGGTCAAGCCTTCTGCCCGTTTCTGATGGATGCCGTGTGAACTGACCTCCATAAAGCAGAACTCCACGCCCGCCTCGTTCATTTCGTGTAGGTGCTTGTTAATGGTCAGCGCATCAGGTGTGGTATGGGTAGTGGGAAATTCGGCATCGTCTATCAGTACTTTGATGGTTGATATCAATCCGACTTTGTACCCCGCTTTTTTGAATAGGTTATACAATAAAGTAGTCACTGTGGTCTTGCCGTTGGTCCCGGTCACTCCGACCAATTTTAGGTTCTTTGAGGGAATCCCATAAAAGTTCGACGCCATGATCGCCAAGGCCTTATTCGCATCATCGACCTGCAAGTAGGTAATACCCCCAACGGTCAGTTCCGGTATTTGTTCGCATACAACGGCTTTGACACCCGAATCGATGGCCTTTTGTATATAATCGTGACCGTCAACGGTCAACCCTTTGATCGCAACGAAAACATCGTCCATGGCCACCTTTCGGGAATCGAAATGAATGGCATTGATCAAAACGTCAGTACCACCACTGACTGCCGAGAGGCCTACCCCATACAATATGTCTTTCAATAACTTCATGAAAGGGTCAAGATGATTTTATCGATTTTATGGATTTCGGTTCCCTGAGCCACCGATTGCGAACGCACTTTACCATTGCCCTGCACCTCGACCTTCAATCCTAAATTCTCCAGTAGGGCTATGGCATCCATACCGCACATCCCTTTCAGGTTGGGCATTTGGGTGCGATCGTTGTCAGCAGCATGGGCATAAAAAGCATTGTAATCGGAATCCAACTCATCATCTTCAGGGGTTTGCCCCCCTACCTCATCGATGATGGGTGAATTGGCATAGATCTTATGGGCCATCGACCTAAAAACAGGTCCGGATACGTCGGCTCCGTAATACCCCACACTCTTATCGGGTTCATGAATGACCACGATACATGAGTATTTGGGTCGATCCGCAGGAAAGTACCCCACGAATGAGGAGATATACGCTAGTTTATCAGGGTCTTTGGCAACGTAATTCTTTTGACAGGTTCCGGTTTTACCGGCCATGGAAAATTCCGGCGAATACAAGCCATGTCCGGTACCGCTCTTCTTTTCAACCACATCCTTAAGCAGTTGCTTGACCTTACCGATATTGTTCGCCGAAGCGATGGATGGATTTACCACTTCGGTCTCGAAACGCTCTAAGACGCGATCACCGACACGGGCCTCTTTCAAGAACTTCGGGCGCACATATTTGCCATCGTTGGCCACGGCGTTATAGAAGGCCAAGGTTTGCAAAGGGGTCATCGAGACTTCGTAGCCATGTGACATCCACGCCAAGGACACCCCCGACCATCCTTGCTCTCCAGGATACCGGAGTACCGGTTCACCTTCACCTACGATCGGAAGGCTCAAAGGTTTATGCAAATCCATATTCATCAATCGGTTGACGAATTGCTCTGGACGGTCTTTATAATTTTCATGGATGATTTTAGCAAAGGCCGTGTTCGAGGAAACCGCGAAGGCTTCTGCGACGGACACTTTACCGTAGCCACCCCATTTGGAATCCTTAACGGTACGGTCATAGACCCGCCATCTCCCCTTTTCGGTATCGACCACCGTGCTGGTGTCGACTACATTATCTTCAAGGGCCGCCAACAAGGACATTAGCTTGAACGTGGATCCCGGTTCATGCGATTCACCCACGGCATAATTTAGGCGTTCGTAATATTTTCCTTCCTCGGTACGTCCCAAATTCGAAATGGCCTTGACCTCTCCGGTCTCCGTTTCCATGACGACCACACAGCCATGGTCGGCCTTGTAGTATTCGAGTTGCTTCAGTAACGCATGGTGCGCTATGTCTTGGATGTTCGAATTCAAGGTGGTGACCAAATCCCTTCCGTCTTGGGGTTCGATGATGTTATCGAAACCGACCGGTTTCCACTCACTGCCCGCACTTTTTTGTTTCAGGCGTTTGCCTTCGATACCCCTGAGATAGGTTTTTCCGAAAGCACCGTCCAATCCGACCCTGGTAAAATGCCCTTCACCGTCTATCCTTTCATAACCGATGCTCCGAGCCGCCATTTTTCCCAACGGATACTCACGCACTACCCAGTGTGATTCAATGAACCCGCCGCGATGTGGACCGTATCGGAACAAGGGGAAGTTTCGAATTCGAGCATAATCCAAATACGAAACGTTTCGCGCGATCAATTTGTAGCCGTTTTTGTTGGCCCTGGCCTTTCGAAAAAGATTGAGGTAGTGCGAAGAGGGCCTACCGAACAGTTGGCCTAATGAATCACTTAAGGCATTAATATGGTCATCCCAGTCGTTTTTGGTGACCGTGTTGGCATCGAAACGGATCTCATATTTAGCCACGGAGGCTGCGAGTAGACTTCCATCATCGGCATAGATATTGCCGCGATTAGGCTGAATTGTGAACATGCGTTCGGTCTTCTGCATCGCCAGTTCCTTATAGGTCTCCCCTTTGACCATTTGGATATCGACCAACTTGACCACCACCGCCACGGCGAAAATAAAGAAGCCGGCGGCGACCAGATACAGCCTATTCATGATATTTTTTTCGGTGATAGGCATCAGTTAGACGATTTGACTTTTATTTTTTGAGGAGGATTGCCAGCAGGGCGCAGACCGCTTAAAACGACCGATTCGGTCAGGGTCGATTCCAAACGCAATTGTTGGAGCTGCTTGCGATTCTGAACGAATTCGCTACGCAACGCACGCACCTCTTCGTTCAATTCGGATATCTTGTGCACCCGCTTATCGGCGTGGTGCGAACTAGAAATCATGACGACCGCCAAAAAGGAAGCGAACAACAAGAACAGCCAATTCTTGGGGGCATCGCCACTGACCAAGAATTTACCCTTCAAGATATCCAACAGTCCTTTTTTCATTGTGTTCTTTTTAGTGTTCGTTTATCGATTTTGCATTCAAATGCGCTCCGCGATGCGGAGCTTGGCACTTCTGGCCCGGTTGTTCTTGGCGATCTCATCGGCACTCGGCACGATCAAACCCCCTACTTTCTTCAATGGCTGGTTGCTGTTCCCGTAAAAGTCCTTTTCGACCTCTCCTTCAAAGTTGCCTGAACGAATGAATCGTTTGACCAATCGGTCTTCCAAAGAATGGTAACTGATCATACTGAGTCGCCCCCCTTTGACCAAAACCCCGGGTGCCTGCTGTAAAAATTCCTTGAGCACCTCGACTTCTTGGTTCACTTCTATCCGGATGGCCTGATAAATCTGCGCCAGCACTTTGTTTTCACGTGCCTTGGGCAATACGGGACCCAGGACTTCCTTTAAGGCTCCCGTCGTGCCGATTTCGCGCTCACTACGTGACCGAACGATCAGGCCCGCGATTTTTCTCGAATTCCGCAAATCACCGTATTGAAACAACACATCGGCCAGTCGGGCTTCATCATAGGTGTTGACCACTTCGAAAGCGGAGAGCGCGCTGGAAGCATCCATGCGCATGTCGAGCGATGCATCGAATCGGATCGAAAACCCGCGATCCGCTTGATCGAACTGGTGGGATGAAACGCCGAAATCAGCGAGAATACCGTCAACCTTTACAATGCCATAGAACTTTAAATACCTTTTCAGATAGCGAAAGTTTTCATTGATCAATTGAAACCTTTCGTCGGCGATGCTGTTTTGCAACGCATCTTTATCTTGATCGAACGCTACCAAGCGTCCGTTTGCACCAAGTCTTTTCAATATTTCTTTGGAATGGCCACCACCACCGAAGGTGACATCGACATACACTCCGTCCTCCTTAATGTCCAAGCCATCAACCGATTCCGTCAACAGGACGGGATCATGATACATCGGGCTTGGATTTACCGTCGACCATTACGCGACGCGCCAATTCCTTTTTGTCTTTTTTCGAAGCGGTAATCGCTTTCTCGTACGCGGCTTTGTCCCAAATCTCCAAGTGCTTCCCGATCGGGGCGATCTTGACTTCCTTGGTGATCCCAACGAGCCCGATAACGTCTTTCGGTATCAGCAACCTTCCGGTAGCGTCCATTTCCACTTGGCGAAGACCATCGGTGAACATCCTGATGAAATCGACGTTCTCCTCTTCGAAACGACTCTTTTCGTTCAGTTCGGCCATCACGCGCCTCCATTCGTAGGCAGGATACAACTCCAAGCACTCGTTGTAGTATGATTTCTTGATGTAGAACCCATCTTTGAGTATCGGTGTCATCTGGTTTCGTAGGGCAATAGGAAGCATCACCCGACCCTTTGCGTCAGCTTTGCATGTAAAAGAACCCAAGAAATAAATATCCAAAACCAGCCTATTTACTTTCTATAACTCAAATATATAAATATTATTACCACAATTTACCACAAAAAAACACTTTGTTAATAAAATCAGAATTTTTTCGCTTCAATTTGACACTAAACTAATAAAATGATGGCTTTTCTGAACTCCTTAGGGTCAAAAAGCGCGGAGCCCAATTACGGAACAAGGCATAAGGCAAGACGAAAAGCGCTAATTTCCATTGTACTGAAATGCCTATATTTGCCGCTCTAGACCGAACTGTCGTAGATGGAAGATCAGATTAAACAAGAAGGGAAATTTCGATATATCGAGTTTGGTGAGGGGACCCCGATCATCATTTTACATGGGCTGATGGGTGGATTGAGCAATTTTCACGGGGTAACGGACCATTTTCCCCGGAAAAATTACAAAGTACTCGTACCCGAACTACCGATATACGAAATGCCGACCTTAAAGACCACGGTAAAGAACTTTGCCAAGTTCCTCGAGCAATTCATCGAGCACAAAGGTTTGGAAAACGTCATCTTATTAGGGAATTCGTTAGGCGGCCATATCGGTTTGCTACATACCAAAATGTACCCCCAACATGTCAAGGCCCTGGTCATCACCGGAAGCTCGGGACTTTATGAAAGTGCCATGGGTGACGGCTATCCGAAACGGGGCGATTACGAATTCATCAAGAAAAAGGCGGAGGACGTCTTTTACGATCCAAAAGTGGCGACCAAAGAAATCGTAGACGAAGTGTTTGCCACCGTGAACGATCGCATGAAGTTGGTCAAGACCTTGGCGATCGCCAAAAGTGCCATACGCCACAACATGTCCAAGGACCTGCCAAACATGAACACGCCGACCTGTATCATTTGGGGCAAGAACGATACGGTGACCCCGCCTGAGGTCGCTGAGGAATTTCACGAGCTGTTGCCGGATTCCGATCTTTTTTGGATCGAAAAATGCGGTCACGCCCCCATGATGGAGCACCCGATCGAGTTCAATAGGATATTGGAATCCTGGCTCGACCAACGGGGATTTTGATCAATAGCGACAAGGCATCGGACCGGCCTGGCAGTATCCTACACCTTAAACCCAAGTTGTGAAAATTAAAAGTGCAACATTCGTAATGAGCAATTCCGACGTGGCCAAGTGCCCGAAGGACCCCATCCCCGAATATGCGTTCATCGGCCGCTCCAATGTAGGAAAATCGTCTTTGATCAATATGTTGGTCAATAAAAAAGGACTGGCGAAGACTTCAGGCCGACCCGGAAAAACACAATTGATTAATCATTTTAAGATCAATGACAATTGGTTTTTGGTCGATTTGCCCGGTTATGGGTATGCTAGAGTCTCAAAAAGGGACAAAAAGACTTTTCAACGGTATATTACCGACTATTTCCTGAAACGGAAACAACTGGTCTGTGCGTTTGTTTTGGTGGATATCAGACACGAACCACAACCGATCGATCTGGAATTCATGGAATGGCTAGGCGGTAACGGTATTCCGTTCGCCTTGATATTCACTAAAGCCGACAAGCTCAAACCCAATACCATCAAGCAAACCACGGAAGCCTATCTCAAAGTGCTGCTCGATACTGCCTGGGAGGAGGCGCCTCCTTATTTCGTCACCTCTTCTTCAAACCGCATCGGGGGTGATGCATTGCTAACATACATCGATGGTATCAACCAGCAGGTTTCGGGTCTGTGACATTGAAAAAACAGTGTTGACATTATCCAACTGTAAAAAGACTATCTTCGATTCATGGACTTTTTGATCATTCTCCTTGCCCATTGGCTGGCCGATTATGCCCTTCCACATGCCCAAAGAAGCGAGAACCAACGCATGAAATCGTTGCTTTTGCACGTAGTGCTCTATGGAATCGTGATGACCGCAACGGGCACCTTGCTGTATTCATGGCAGGTAGGCCTGGGCTATGGGGTATTCAATGTCGTTTTGCACTTGCTTACCGATTTAATAACCGAGAAAGCCATGCAAGCAAGCAAAGGACGCCCTAAAACACATTTCATCTTGCAAGGTTTCGATCAATTGGTGCATACCGCCTGTTTGTATTGGACGTTCATCAATGCCGATGTGCTCGCCTTGTAAGGCCCCATATCACCCGTTTTTTTAGAAAATTCGAAGTTGGATTTTTATTTTCGATCTTCTTTTCTATATTTGCAGTGTACTAGTTATCTAATACACTAGATATGATTACCATTTCCAATCTTGATTTTTGGTATCCTAAGGGCCAAAAAGTCCTAAACGGGGTTTCGTTGCAACTTGAATGCGGGAACATCTATGGCCTTTTCGGCAAAAACGGTGAAGGAAAAACCTCATTGATGAAAATCCTATCGGGACTGTTATACCCCAAAGCGGGTGAGTACCGGATGGGTGAAAACCACATCAACGCAAGAAGCTCGGGTTGGTTGCAGGACCTCTTCTTGGTTCCTGAAGACTTCAGTCTGCCGAACATCAAGGTCAGCACCTATGAAGCCATCAACGCCCCATTGTACCCCCGTTTTTCGAAGGAGCGCTTCCGAACCCTGATCCAAGAGTTCGGACTCCGCATGGATGCGCAGATCGGCAACCTATCGTTCGGACAGCAGAAAAAGGCACTCATTGCCTTTGCCCTGGCGACCCAGACACGGTTCTTGTTCATGGACGAACCGACCAACGGGCTTGACATTCCCTCTAAAAGCCAGTTTAGAAAAGTCATGGCCTCAATCGCCACGGATCAAAAATGCATCGTCATTTCTACCCATCAAGTTCGGGATCTCTATAGTTTGATCAACCATGTCATCGTTCTCGACCGTGCCCAAGTGGCTTTTGACCATTCACTGGATGCCGTGGCAGAGCAGCTCTGGTTCGGAAAGGCCAGCGCGGCGCAGAAAAATCTTGCCCTTTATTCGGAAAGTGGATTGGGCGGAAAGTCCATTCTAGCCAAAAAAAATCTCGATGAAACCGAAATCGATCTAGAACTCTTGTTCCATGGCATTCTTAACGCACCGAGTTCGATCAACTCGGTTTTAAACGGACAACGACCATGACAACAAACGGAACAATACATCGTATTTGGTCGCATTTGAAGCGGGACATCATCTTGCTGCGCAGTACCCTGCTGACCAGTTTGGCCATTTGTGCCGCCCTGTTGTTCGTCTTTATCCAACTCAAACTCTTTTGGAACAAGTCCCTTTCGGCCGATACGTTTTATGCGGTTTTGGCACTGTTATATATCCTCTCCGGTATTGTGCTCTGTTTCTCCTATTTTAAGGAATTACATGACGAAACGAAACGTTCCCTTTATTTGACCTTACCGATTTCTACCGGCGAACGCCTGCTTTCGATATGGCTCAGTACCACAATGGTGCACAGCCTAGCGTTTTTGGCCTTGGGAGTTGTTTTTGGCGGGGTTTCCATATTCTTCGGAAGCCTGCTCTTCGGAGCGGAACTCGACTTTGTCAACATGACCTTCGAAAACTATTGGACCATGTTCAAGACGTATGTATTCCTACTGCCGGTTTTCCTTTTCGGAGCGGCCAGTTTCAGTAAGAACCGAAGGGCGAAAACCATACTCTTGGTCGTGATCACGATAATCGCCTTGATTTTTTTCAATATGTTCCTCTATGGGGTCTTGAACCACGGTTTGGACGTTTTCGAACAAAACGGTTTGGGCTCTAAGGCCTTTGATTTAGCCCAAGAAGATTTCAGCGGGGTCGGTCGGTTACTGTTTTTATCGGTTTTAGGGCCGGTACTCGTGCTGGCCACCTATTTTAAAATGAAGGAAAAAGAAGGATAAGATGGATTTTGACGGCAGTAAACCCATATACCTTCAAATCGTGGATTTCTTCTACGAGAACATCCTCATCAGGAAATGGCAGGAAGGCGAACGGATTCCGTCCGTACGTGAGATCGCCGTACTGGTTGAAGTCAATCCGAATACGGCCATACGGGCCTTTAACCACTTACAGGAAATGGAAATAATTTACAACAAACGGGGTATCGGTTATTTCGTCTCGGAAGATGGCTATCAAAAAGTACTATCCATCCGAAGAAACGAATTCAAGGAAGTCGTCCTTCCCGATGTGTTCAAAAAAATGCGGCTACTCGATGTGAGCTTTGAAGAAGTCAAAACCCTATATGAACAAAACAAGGATGAAAACAAGTAATCTCATCGCCCTAGGAGGGGTAGCGTTGCTATTCATGCTTTCGATCGCCTTTCAGTCGCGGGTCCATTACCACGTTAAAAAGGAACGAAAAGCGGGTTTCGGTGCCCGAATGACCCAAGATAGGCCTTTGGATTACTTTGAGGGTATTCGGATCGAGGCGCCGATCCATGTGGTCTTTACCCAAGATTCGATCGGTTCGATCGCGGTCTCCGCACCAGAAGAAATTATCGACTCCGTAACGACCCAGATCGTTGACCGGGTCCTTTACCTGTCACTGAACGGTAAAAAGCGGGGCAAAGACACCATCCTGATCAAGATACACAACCCCAAACTTGAATCACTGGAGCTGACAAATGGTTCTTTCGAAAACTCAGGAACCTTACAATGCACAACGTTTCGATTGCAAATGGCCGACAAAAGCCATTGCAGATTGCGACTCGATAGTCCACTACTGGAGGTAGCCAACGAAAAAGGTGCCGACCTTACCCTGGAAGGGACAACGGAACAAATCAATTTCATCAATCAATGAATCATCAATCAAAAAACGAACATCATGCAAACGACACACGGGGCCCCAGGCCCTACCCTGACCTTTTATGAAACCAAAGGGATACCCAAATGGCGGTGGTACCTCCTAAAGGCCTTTTACCTTTTCGTATTCTTGGCATTCGGCATACAAATTTGGAGCACGCTATTTACCAGCAGTGAACCTTGGGACCCCTTACACGGCATCGCCTTTAGTTTTTGGGCGGCTTTCGCTTTGCTGATGGGCCTAGGGATTCGCTATCCGTTGAAAATGCTCCCATTGATCCTTTTGCAACTCTCATACAAAAGCATTTGGTTGCTTTTGGTCTACCTCCCACTGCGGGAGGACGGTATGCTTTCGGATGGGGCGATCGAATTATTCCAAGCCAACAGCATCGGTGTGGTGTTGGACCTTTTGGTCATCCCATGGGGTTATGTGCTTCGCAACTATCTACGACCCTTGTTTCACTGGGGGTAATTTTTATCATCATTTATCAATCAAAAAACGAATAGTATGAACAATTCAAAACGATTCGGAAGAACCGTCGGGCTCCTGATGCTGGGCGTTATTGTCTTTGGCATTCCTTCCACACTATTTCGGGGCATCAATACCACGATGACCGAAGCACCTGACTTTATGGAGACGGTTTTCAATCAGCGTCAAGCCATGCGCTATATCATGCCCTTTGATGTTTTGGCCTCGGCCCTTTGGCTTGTTATCGGTGGCATCATGTTACCCTGGATGAAGCGGTACAGCAACACCCTAGCTGCTATTTTTTTAGGATTGCTTATCGTTTTCTTGACCCTCATCGTCATTGGAAACATGAGTCATCTAACCCTAATCGATTTAGCAACCCGGTTTACGGAATCGGGATCGACTTCGGAAACCTTTCGCATTTTAGGATTCGCCAAGGTGAAAGACTACCTGTGGTCCCATATTTTCTCATTGATCTTGTATGCTTCAGCTAATTTCCTACTGCTGTTTTTCTTGTTCAAAAGCCAAATGGTTCCGCGAATTCTGACGGTATGGGGTATGATGGCGATGGTTATCGTCTTCTCGGCCAGTTGGCTACAGCTTCTTGGCTTTTCCGTGAGTATTTATGCGTATGCACAGAATGGCATCCATTTCATCACGTTCATTACTTGGCTGTTGATCAAAGGTTTCCGAACCCCAGACCCGATCCGTATTGGCATGTAGTGTTTGCCATTGATCTATTTCTTTCAAACCCAATAAAAATTGAATCCCATGCATTCGAAAAACGAACGTTTGGAACAAGACCAAACAATAAAGCATGTTATACGTCATTTACTGCCAAAAACAGCAGTACTATGGTTTGCCATAGCGGTAATCGGGCAGTGGCTCTTCGCCACATATGTCGCCTTGTTTTACGGCGGCGCGGCCATAAACAATGACTTCATGAAATGGAACAGGGTGCTGCCCCATGGCTATGTCGAAGGTGAAACCATGGGCAACCTTGCCGTTGGCATCCATGTGTTTTTTGCAGCGGTCATCTTGTTCGGTGGCCCATTGCAGTTCATTCCTTTTATCAGAAATCGTTTCAAAGCCTTTCATCGCTTGAACGGTAGGTTCTACCTGATCACGATGGTATTGGTAAGCATCAGCGGTATCTATATGGTACTTACCAAAGGTACTATCAGTGGGCTGGTCGGTGATATCAGCGTCAGCATCAATGGGGTGTTGATCTTGGTATTCGCCTATCTCACCTTACGGTTCGCCCTTCAACGTAAATTCGAGAAACATGGGCAATGGGCCTTTCGATTGTTTCTGGTGGCAAACGGGGTCTGGTTTTTCCGGATTGGACTGATGTTTTGGCTGTTGATCTATGGCAGACCGGTAGGATTCGATCCGGAAACCTTTACAGGTCCATTTCTGGTGGTTCTCGGTTTCGGGCAATACCTCATTCCCCTAGCGGTGTATGAAGGGTATCGCAAAGCGATTAAGAGCGGTGGCCTATGGCAACCCTTGGTATCGACCTTGATCATGATCTTGGCCATAACGATAACCGCGATCGGTATCTTCGCCGCGACCCTGGGCATGTGGTTGCCTCGGATCAGCGGCTAAGCAAATCACTTCAGCTCCAACTTCTCGGCGAAATAGTCACAGAAATCCTTCATGGTGGCCGTCATCTTCTCATCTTGGGTGGCCTTCATGAAGGTATCCGCTAAAGAAACCAGGGTTTGATGGAAGAAGATTTTCATTTCATCGACCGGCATGTCCTTGGTCCAGAGGTCGATTTTTAACGACTCCTTATGCTTGCTGTCCCAAACCGACAACAACATGGCTTTGGCTTCTTCGTTGTCGATACCCCCATCTTGGGCCGACCAACTGAGTTCTTCGGGAACCCGATTTTCATCGAGCCCCACTTTTAAACGTATTTCCGAGGTATGTGCTACTGCCATTTTATTTCTTCGGTTTGTAATTTGCTTCTTTGAAAA
Organism: Flavobacteriaceae bacterium; assembly: GCA_013214065.1. GTDB lineage: Bacteria > Bacteroidota > Bacteroidia > Flavobacteriales > Flavobacteriaceae > Flagellimonas_B > Flagellimonas_B algarum. The sequence continues at coordinate 219,597 of JABSPK010000004.1, read as the reverse complement.
GTTCATCGGCCGGTAAGACCAAAAGTTTGGTCAAGGGTACTTCAGGACGGTTTTTGGCGAATGATCGAACTATTTGCCATCCTATATAACGACCCAATCGCCCAGGTGATTCGGTATCGAGTTCCAATTGGAACTTCGAAAAGGGTGCGGGATCCAAAAACCTTCGATCCAATCCGGATTCGGTGCTGTACAGCAATTCCCTTTCGATAAAATACCGCCACATCTGCGCTTCATTGGCCGCTGCCCATTCCATTTCATCGGTCTCATAGCCTATGATAGCGGCTTCCGACAAACCAGGCAACAGCATCTCTTTCAAGTATAGTTCTTTACCGTGATACACCATCCGTGACAAAAAGGTACGGTTTCGCGGATAGCGGTTGACCGCCTTTGCAAAGGCGCTGGCCACATCGGCCACTAAGAATTGCTTATCAAGCCCCTTGGCGACATAGCGGGGGATTCTTTGATAAAAACGATGATCCTTCCCTAGATAATTATCCAAACCGATCAACAGCAAGGAATCGGTCAAGATCACCCTGTTGTTGTATTCAACGTCTGAGGTCATGGTCACGACCTTCGGCAAGGGCATACCGGGAAAGTAATAGCGAAGGTGTTGGAACAATCCCCTAAGCTGTTCGGTCTCAGTTTCAAAATCACCGAAGCCCATAGCGACTTCTTCGGAAAGTTCATGTTGTATGGTATCTCCCATTTTGGCTACCCAAATACTATCAGGGAAACGTTCGGGGAACAAATACGGATACTTTCGTTTCAATGCAGGAAGGTCTTTCGGTGTCGCTTTGGCGAATTCGATATCAAAGCGTGCCAGGCTTACTTGAACGGGTATGTCTGCGATTTGGTTTTCTAGCTTGTTCTCTTCTTTACAAGAAAAAACAAGGGCCATGAAGACCGCTAGCCAAAAGTATTTCGGGTTCAACTTCATTATTAAGGACCTAGCATTTAAATTTACAGGGCACAAAGGTAAATTTTTGACATTAAAGCTCAGCTATGCAAACAGAAAAGGTCATCGCCCATATCGTGAATTGGTTAAAGGAGTATGCGAACAACGCGAACATCAAGGGTTTCGTCATCGGCGTTTCGGGAGGGATCGATTCAGCCGTGACCTCTACCTTATGTGCGAAAACAGGATTGGACCTGCTTTGCCTTGAAATGCCCATCCATCAAGGGGCCAATCAAGTCACACGCGCTGACCGCCATATTGATTGGCTACAATCGAATTTCCCAAATGTCAAACGGCAACCGGTGAACTTGACCCCGGTTTTCGATAGTTTGGTAGCGGCATTACCGGCGGTAGCCGATGAGGAAGAACGCTTCATGTCATTGGCGAATACCCGGGCAAGGCTCCGCATGACCACCTTGTACTATTTCGCCGCCTTAAAAGGCTATTTAGTGGCCGGTACCGGGAACAAGGTCGAGGACTTCGGAGTGGGATTTTACACCAAATACGGTGATGGCGGGGTCGACCTGAGCCCTATTGCCGATTTGCTCAAATCGGAAGTATATGCCCTTGGGAGTGTGCTCGGTGTAAATCAAGATATTATGGAAGCGGCCCCTACCGATGGCCTCTGGGGCGATAGTCGTACTGATGAAGATCAAATCGGTGCCTCATACCCTGAATTGGAATGGGCCATGCAGATGGATGACCAGGGCAAAACCGAAGAAGACTTTTCTGACAGAAAAAAAGAGGTATTTACAATCTACAAAAAGTTCAATACCGCGAACAAGCATAAGATGATTCCTATTCCCATTTGTGAAATACCTGATTCACTAAAAGTTACCACTCAACCTTAAATCCTGCTATTAAAACGAATAAAACCACAAAAATTCTGTGGTTTTAATAAAAAAAGCACAATTTTGTAAGGCAAAATGGTTAACTTGCCTTTCATCGATTGTAAGCATTAGATTACTAAACACATTTTGCCAAACAGAATATAGTAAATCCTACCACAATGATTCAAGTATTAATTGCTGACAGTCACCCAATTGTGCGACTTGGCGTCAAACAAGTCCTTCAAAACTCTACGGAGTTTGAAGTGATCGGTGATGTGTCTTCGACAAGCGAGCTTTTCAAAACGCTCGAGAAAGTTTCACCGGATGTGGTGATGTTGGAAATGGATATTCCAGAAATCAACGGTATCGCCACCCTCCGCAAAATCAAACAAGATTTTCCGAATACCAAAGTACTGATGTACAGTGGTCAATCAGAAGATGTTTATGCCTTGAATACGATCAGGGCCGGCGCCTTCGGTTACCTTTCAAAAACCGCAGAGGTCGACTACATTATTTCCGCCCTGAAGAAGGTTGCAGAAGGAAACATGTTCATTACCAATGAATTGGCCCAGCGCTTGGCCTTTGATGAAGGAACTCAAAAACCAAGAAGATTCTTCAGAAAACTATCAACCCGCGAGGTGGAAGTACTCCAACTTCTGGCCAGCGGTAAGCGAAACAAGGAAGTGGCCGAAGGGTTGAACCTCAACGAGAAAACGGTGAGCACCTATAAGGCTCGATTGATGCGCAAATTGAATGTCGATAATCTCGTCGATTTGTTGCAACAAGCCAAAGCTTTGGAGCTGTACTAAACGTACTTCCATTTCATTAAACAAAAACCCCGGCATGGCCATGGTTTTTGTTTTAGGAGAGCACGCGGTTCAATTTCGCGTTCAACAATTTGTTCAACTGGAGGTAGTTCATGATCTCTTCCAACACTTCGGCATTGTCGTTCGAAGGGGCGGCCGTAGTTTCCTGTAGTTTGGCGATTCGGTTCTTGATCAGATTACAACGTAGGGTCAAAATGGTCTCCCCTACCAATTGGGCGACCCCTGATTTCTTGCCTTTCGGATAGATATCCTTGCGTTCCCAATCATGTAATACATAGCGTTCCTCTTCCATTAGGATGGAGCTGATCTCAGTCGCCATATGTTGATCCACCTCATTGAGAAAGGTACTCACCGAAAAGCTATCGTTCTCATTCAATTGGGCGATCAACCGATAGTATAAGGTTTTGAATTGTTCGTTCGATAATTCGATTTCATCTTCTTGAAGGTCGAGATATACTTTCTCGTATACCTTGGCATTGACGGTTTCGGGAGCCAAGACCAATTCACCTTCATCATCCTCTTTCAACACCAAATCCTCGAATTCTTCTTGCTGCTGGCCATAAAGCAATAGCATTTCGATGATCTTTCGTTCGAGTTCGTATTGCACATCGACCTTTTCGATTACCGGATCGTGTTTGACCACCTCGAAAGCCTTTTGCTCTTGTTGGATTTTCTTAGTGGATTCCTGAACCCCTTTTTTATCGATTTGGGCCATGGTATTGTACAAGACCGCTTCGGAAACGTTCATGATCTTCGCACATTCCTGGATGTATATCTCCTTTTTGATCCTATCGGGTATCTTGGCGATACTGTTGACGATGTCCCTTACGGTATCGGCCCGTTTGATAGGGTCATCAGCTGCTTCATCGGTCAACATCGAAGCTTTGAACTGGATAAAGTCTTTGGCATTGTCCGCTAAAAACGACACCACGTCTTCAAGGGCATTGTTTTTGGCGAAACTGTCGGGATCTTCCCCTTCAGGAAAGGTACAGACCTTGACGTTCATGCCTTGTTCGAGGATCAAATCGATACCACGAAGTGAGGCCCTTAAGCCCGCAGCATCCCCATCGAATAGTACGGTGATGTTATTGGTCAAGCGATTGATCAATCGTATTTGCTCCGGTGTCAATGCCGTTCCGCTAGAGGCGACGACATTTTCGATCCCCCTTTGGTAGAATTGGATCACATCGGTGTATCCTTCTACCAAAAAGCAATTATCTTGTTTGGCAATGGCCTGCTTTGCGAAATAAATACCATAAAGCACCTTGCTTTTATGGTAGATATCGCTTTCGGGCGAATTCAAGTACTTAGCGGCTTTCTTGTCATTCCCTAAAATACGCCCTCCGAAACCCAATACCCTACCGCTCATCGAATGGATCGGAAAAAGGACCCGGCCTTTGAACCTATCGAACTTTTTGGCAGGCCCGTTTTGCTGTTCCTTTACAATGGTCAATCCTGTTTTTTCAAGATATTCCAATTGATAGCCCTGTTCGATGGCCGTATCCGTAAAGGCACCCCATTCATCGAGGTTATACCCCAAACCGAACTTTTTCACGGTCTCATCGGTGAACCCGCGTTCCTTGAAATAACTCAAACCAATGGCTTTGCCCAGTGTGGAGTTCCAAAGGATATCGGCATAGTATTTTTGCGCGTATTCTGAGACCAAATACATGCTCTCCCGTTCGTTGGCAGCTTCCTTTTGTTCATCGGTCTGCTCCGTCTCCTCGATTTCAATGTTGTATTTCTTGGCCAAATAGCGAATAGCCTCCGGATAATTGAAATGCTCATGCTCCATCAAAAAAGCCACGACATTACCTCCTTTACCGCTACTGAAATCTTTCCATATCTGTTTGACCGGCGACACCATAAAACTAGGCGTACGCTCATCGCTAAAGGGGCTAAGCCCCTTGAAGTTGGAACCGGATTTCTTCAACTGGACGAAATCACCGATCACCTCTTCGACCCGGGCGGTCTCATAAACTTGATCTATGGTACTTTTCGATATCACGATTGGGCAAACTGTAGTCGCTAAAGGTAGCCAAAATTCGTATTTTGAAAGACACAAACGCCCGAGATATGATTCTTTTCTTCGGAACCCGCACCGGAAAGAAACAAAGCCGTCGCTTAGCGGTCAATTGCCCTTTTTGCCAACAAGATAACAGTCTGACTTATAGCCAACAGACCAATTATTTGCATCTCTTCTGGATACCTTTACTCAAAATCGGTAGTTTGCAAATGGTACAATGTTCCCATTGCAAAAAGACGTACCTTGAAAATGAGTTTACCGAGGCGATGCGCAATGCGCTTTGATCAAAGGTCAAAGCGCAAGCCCAAGGAGATATTCCGTTGTTTGACCGGAGCATCCCTAAAAATCGGATTGAGATCGTATTTAACGTACAACAAGGTACCGCCAACACCGGCATAGGCACTAAGACCGTATATCAGGTCGCTGGTGTTGTAATCGCGCTTAAGCTTGTCTTTGATCCGATCACCGTTGTTGGTGTACTTCAACTTTTGCCGGGTACCGATATTGAAACCGCCGTACCCCCCTATTCCAAGTCGGAATTGTCGATCTAAGGAGTAACGAATACGATCTTTGCCTTCATAAAACTTCGATGGGCCGAATTCGAAGTGTAACGGAAATACAAGATTATCCATCCTGAACTTCGATTTATTCAATTCAAATTCAAATTCCTGAAGCTCGGTCTGATCACCATTGGTAACGAAATACTGGTTATTGTCGGGTTTAAGTCCATTGAACTGAAAGTTAAAACCATAGTTCAATCGCAAAAAATTGGAATTTCGAAAAACCCGGGTGCGCCATTGCCATCCCATTTCGAAAAATCGACTTCCCCCGATTTTATAGGGCGAATCGTCTAAAGACTGATCTTCGATGATGGCATTGTTCAAACCAATGGCAATAACGAAATCGGAATAGGTACGACGATCGTATTTGATTTCTTTTTTCCACTTCTTCGAATTCACGCTAAAGAAGGGTCGACCATCGACCATAAGGTTCAATCGGATGTCGTCATCGGAGATGGTATCGGCCTCGAGCAAGACCAAGGTCTTGCCTTCGTTACGGTCGAGCAAGGCAATTTGGTTTTCGATGATCGCCAATCGGTTTTCGATGTTCAAGGCTCTCTTTTTGGCGGCCTCCTCTTTTAAGATAGCGGCTTCTTCAGTTGAAATCGCCCCACGTTCGAGCCGCTCGTTTATCGACTTCACTTCGAGTTTCAAGGCATCTTTTTCTTGCTGGGTGATGCGTTCTTTTTGCTCTTTCAATACGGTAATTCGATCGTTGTAATCTTTTTGTGCAAGCAATGGCACAGAGGTGATCAATAGTACGATCGCGATAAAGGCTCCGGTTTTTTTTCTCATGGTGTTTCGATTTATGACCGCCCCAGCCAGCCTCCCTTTCGGGAGGTCATGGAATGGGTTGGTTTGATTGATGAATGGATTTAATTGTTTCTATCGGCAACGGCCGTTCGCAGTTTGAGATAACCGCTCTTCAAACGTTCGAAGATTTGATCCCGAAAGGACTGATCCAATTCGGCTTCTACCTCGCCCAAAAGGGCCATGGCGTCGACCTTGCCACTGTCATTGACCAGCTGATCGAGTAAAATCGATTTTTGGGCCGCATGCAATAAGGAGTCGATTTCGGCCTCGGTTATTTCAATGGCGTTCCCTTCAAGGGCGGTTACCTGGGTCAATACTTCTTGGATTTTGGCATCGATGATCCCGTCGTCAACGAGCTTTTCCTGCCCAGGCCCTTCCTGACTTTGTTCAATATCCAGATCCAGCTGTGGTGTTTCGACCACTGCGGCCAACTGATCGTTTTCTTCTTTTGCCGTACGCTGATCACGTACCCTTGGAACCTCAATATCCTGTGTTTCGGCCAAGGCTTCTTCTACTGGAGATATCCGTTGTTCAACGACAGGGTCGACCGGTGGTTTGGCAGACTCCGTTTCAACGACTTTGATCTGTTCCTCTTGCGTTGATGGGCCCTGAAAGAACATGCTGGTCACAATAGCGATACCGACCAGACTGGCCGCAACGGCATACCACTTCCATTTGAAACCACTTTGGGGTTCCGGGTCCAATTGCGAAGCGACCCGTTTCCAACCTGTATCCGTTGGCTCGATACTTCGCTCTTCCAATTTCGCTTTGATATGTTCTTCCAATTTCCCCATATCGTTTTGTTTACGCTTGGCCAGTTCCTTTAGGGGCCAAGCCTTTTAGTTTTAAATTTTCTTGTAGGACCTTACGGGCCTTATACAACTGCGACTTTGAAGTGCCTTCTGAAATGTCTAGCATTTCAGCGATCTCGTGATGCTTGTATCCTTCAACCGCATACAAAACAAACACCATTTTATACCCTTCGGGCAAGGCATCGATCATCGCCTGAATATGCTCAACATCGTCAAAATGATCTTCATGCAAATTGCGATCACCAGCCAAATCAACCGTAGCGTCGTCATAAACAACAAACTGTTTTTTGCGCAGGTAAGAGATACTTTCCCTCACCATGATCCGGCGTACCCAACCTTCGAAGCTTCCTTGGTTTCGAAAATCCTTTAAATGTTTGAACACCTTGACAAACCCTCCGATCATCACATCTTCAGCGAATTGCAGATCTTTGATATACTGCCTACAGACACTGAGCATTTTTGGCGCATAGCGGTCATAGATATGCTGCTGGGCCGCACGATGGCCAGCTGTCGCTTTTTTCAGCAACTGTCTTTCATTGCTATAAAATGAAATGATCTTCAATGGTTCTCGGTTTGTCTCTATTCTATAGACGCAGCCTTTTTCGAAATGGTTGTATCGGCAAGGAAATTTTTATCCGTTGGGTCTTCGACTTTGGCTATTTCTTTCGGTCGACCACATATTCGACCATCAGGATCAAGGCATGCTTATAGGGGGAGTCAGGGTAGTCTTGCAATAAGGCCAAGGCTTCATCTTTGAATTCCAACATCTTGGCAACGGCATACTCCAAACCACCTTTCCTCTTGACAAAGGCAATGACTTCTTTGACCCTTTGCTTGTCTTTGTTGTGGTTTTTTATCGAATTGATGAGCCATTTTCGCTCTGCCTTATCCGATTGGTTCAAGGCATGGATCAAAGGCAGCGTCATTTTCTTTTCTTTGATATCGATGCCGGTCGGTTTACCGATACGTTCATTCCCGTAATCGAATAGGTCGTCTTTGATCTGAAAAGCCATCCCGCATAATTCGCCGAACCGTCTGAACTTCTCTACTTCTGGCGAATCGGGTTTGACCGACGCGGCGCCCATACTACAACATGAGGCGATAAGACGGGCCGTTTTCTGCTGAATGATCTGGTAATATACTTCTTCGGTGATATCGAGAAGTCGCGCTTTCTCGATTTGGAGCAGTTCACCCTCACTCATCGAACGCACTGATTCGGAAATGATGTGCAACAAATCATAATCGCCATGCTCCAAAGCGACCAATAACCCTTTGGAGAAAAGATAATCCCCGACCAAGACGGCGATCTTATTTTTCCAAAGCGCATTGATAGAGAAAAAACCTCGACGCTTGAGACTATCATCGACTACATCATCATGCACGAGGCTTGCCGTATGGATCAATTCAATAATGGATGCTCCCGTATAGGTGCGTTGTACTACCTCGCCACCATTCAACATTTTTGCCGTCAGAAAAACGAACATGGGGCGCATTTGCTTGCCCTTGCGATTGACGATGTAGTAGGTAATGCGGTTGAACAGGGCCACTTTAGAGGACATGGAATCGCGGAACTTCTCTTCGAAAAGTTCCATTTCTTCCTCAATCGGTTCTCGTATTTGAGCTGTGACCTTCAATTAAAATGCGTAAAACGCCAACATGGTTTCGAACATCAAATTTAGGTAAAATAGCTTCCTAAAACATCCTAGTTCCCAGTTTTCGCTTAGTGGCGGCAAAGGATCGATTTCCTGCAAATCAGGCTTTGTTGGCCAATTGGCCACAAGCGGCATCGATATCCTTACCCCGTGAACGTCTGACCGTAACCGTGATCCCTTTTCGTTCAAGGGTTTCGATATAATTCGCAATGGCCGATTCGTCGGCTTGGGCGAATTCACCATCATCGATGGGGTTGTACTCGATCAGGTTGACTTTTGAAGGTGCGAATTTGCAAAACCGGACCAAAGCATCGATATCGATCTGACGGTCGTTGATCCCTTTCCAGACCACGTATTCATAGGTGATGCGATTTTTGGTCTTCGCATTCCAATATTCAAGGGCACTTCTCAGGTCACTCAAGGGGAAGGTCGCATTGAACGGCATAATCGAGGTACGCACTTCATCAATGGCCGAATGTAGCGAAACGGCCAGTTTGAACCGCACTTCGTCATCAGCCATTTTTCGGATCATTTTCGGTACTCCCGAAGTTGAGACGGTGATGCGTTTTGGAGACATACCCAGACCTTCGCTAGACGTGATCTTTTCTATGGATTTCAACACGTTGTTGTAGTTCATCAACGGCTCTCCCATACCCATGAACACGATATTGCTCAAAGGACGATTGAAATACAACCGGCTCTCTTTGTCAATAGCTACCACCTGATCATAAATCTCATCGGGATTCAGGTTGCGCATGCGCTTCAATCGCGCCGTGGCACAGAACTTACAGTCCAAACTACATCCTACTTGACTGGAAACACAGGCCGTGCTGCGATTTTCGGTTGGAATGAGGACGGATTCCACAATGAGACCATCGTGAAGCCGTACGGCATTCTTGATCGTACCGTCGCCACTGCGCTGCATGGTATCGACTTCAATATGGTTGATCGTGAAATTCGCCTCGAGCATGGAACGTGTCTCTTTAGACAGGTTCGTCATGACTTCGAAGGAATGGGCCGATTTTCTCCAAAGCCATTCATATACCTGGTTGCCTCGGAACGCTTGATCCCCTTGCGAAACGAAAAACTCGCGTAATTGGTCTTTGGTCAGGGCCCTGATATCTTTTTTGGTGGCATTCATCGCAGCAAAGGTAGGAAAGTAAAAATCCCGTCACGGAGAATCGCAACGGGATCTTTGGTATTCGTTTCGTTTCGACTACAAGATCAGCATGGCATCACCGTACGAATAGAACTTGTATTGTTCCAAAATAGCCTGTTTGTAGGCTTTCTTCATCAATTCGTGTCCTGTAAACGCGGAAATCATCATCATCAAGGTCGATTTCGGCAAGTGGAAATTCGTCACCATACAGTCAGCGATACTGAACTCATAAGGAGGAAAAATGAACTTGTTCGTCCAACCTTCGAAGGTATTCAAGCTGCGTTCTGAAGACACCGCACTTTCGAGACCACGCATGACGGTGGTGCCCACGGCACAGACCTTTCTCTTTTTGGCTTTGGCCGAATTTACGATTTCAGTGGCACGTTCATCGATTACCAATTCCTCACTATCCATTTTGTGTTTCGAAAGGTCTTCGACCTCTACCGGGCTAAAGGTCCCTAATCCGACATGAAGCGTTACTTCGGCGAAATCGATGCCCTTGATCTCAAGGCGTTTCAAAAGGTGTTTCGAAAAGTGCAAGCCCGCGGTTGGAGCTGCAACGGCCCCTTCATGTTTTGCATAAATCGTTTGGTAACGTTCCTCATCTTCGGGCTCAACATCACGCTTGATGTATTTTGGCAAGGGCGTTTGCCCCAGCTCGCGTAATTTACGTCTAAAATCAGTGTACGAACCGTCGTATAGAAAACGAAGGGTCCTTCCCCTTGAAGTGGTGTTATCGATTACTTCGGCCACAAGACTTTCGTCTTCCCCGAAATAGAGTTTGTTTCCGATTCGGATCTTACGCGCGGGATCGACCAACACGTCCCATAGGCGTTGTTCATCGTTCAATTCGCGTAACAAAAACACCTCAATACGAGCCCCGGTCTTTTCCTTATTGCCGTACAATCGGGCCGGAAATACCTTGGTATTGTTCAACACCATCACATCACCTTCATCGAAATACTCGATCATATCTTTGAACATGCGATGCTCGATTTTTCCGGTATCACGATGAACGACCATTAGCCGTGATTCATCGCGATTCTCTGCAGGATACTCTGCCAACAATTCGTTGGGTAGCTCAAAATTGAAGTTTGATAATTTCATCTACGGAATTTTATAAGAGCGCAAATATACAATCTGGCTATAGGGGATGTCAAGCAAAACAAGGAATTATTTGACCTTAGGCCTCTTTGACCGAAAAACCGATACCGGCCAGGTCGTTCCAAAAGTCAGGATACGATTTTGAAACCACTTCGGCCTCGTTTACCTGAAAAGCCCTTTTCATGGCCAAAGGAGCGAAAGCCATGGCCATTCTATGGTCGTGGTAGGTATCGACCGCGACCGGATCTGAATGGAGGGTCGTGGCCTTCAGGTGCAGACTCTGGGAATCGATGACGACAGTGGCGCCGAATTTTTCCAATTCTGTCTTCATGGCCGCCAAACGATCGGTTTCCTTGATCGGGAGGGTATGCAAGCCCGATAGATGACAGGTCATGCCAAGTCCGTAGCAGGTTACGGCTACCGTCTGCGCAATATCGGGAGCATTGGCAAGATCAAGTACCAAATGGGCCGTCTTTGGTGCTTCGGTTTTGGTCAGGACGATATGGTTTTCAAAAAAATCCGTCACCACCCCCATCGCGGCATAGACTTCCGCAAGGACCCGATCACCTTGAAGGGAACGGTCTTTATAGGAAGCCAACTCAATGGTCGACCCTACTTCGGAAAGCGCTGCGATGCTATAGTAATAACTCGCGGCACTCCAATCCGATTCGACTACCATGGTCGTATCGGCAACCTCCGATTTCGGTTGGATACGGATGGTTTGCCCATCAAAATCCGCGGTGACCCCAATTTCGGCCAACAACCCCAAGGTCATATTGATATAGGGTACCGAGGTCACTTTGCCGATCAATTCGATTTCAAGGCCGTTTTCGAGACTCGGGGCCACAAGGCAGAGCGAAGAAATGTATTGGCTACTGATATTCGCCGGTAAGCTAACCTGTTGCTTTACAATCTTCACGCCATTGATGGCCAAAGGCGGGTAGCCGTCGTTTTCGACATATCGGATATCGGCTCCAAGATCGGTCAATGCATCGACCAACACTTTAATCGGGCGCTGCTTCATGCGGGGCGATCCCGTCAATTCGACCGATTTACCCGTTTGGGTGGCGAAGAACGAGGTCAGAAAGCGCATGGCCGTACCGGCATGAAAAATATCGACTATTCCTTGATCGATGGCCAGACCTTTCTGCATCACCTGGGCATCGTCACTGTTGGAAAGGTTGGTCAGACTGAGATTCGGAAATAGTTTTTGCAGGAGCAACAAACGGTTCGTCTCACTTTTGGAGCCGGTAATCTGTACGCTCGCACTGATTTTTTTACTGGACGGATAGGTAAGCTGTATTCTCAAAATGCGCCGTTTTCGGAAGCTCCAAATTTAAGGAATCGCCCTCAGCCGAACGGTATTTATTTTAACTTTTGGTTGTTGTGATGCCGGTCATGATCCCTTTTGGTCTTGAGCTCCAATTTTTTATCGAAAGAAGCCTGTAAATCGATATCGGTTTGATTCGCCAAACACAACAAGACGAACAATACATCGGCTAGTTCTTCACCAAGATCCTTGTCCTTGTCGGAAGCTTTCTCACTCTGCTCACCATACCGACGAGCAATGATCCGGGCGACCTCACCGACCTCTTCGGTCAATTGGGCCATATTGGTCAGTTCATTGAAATAGCGCACCCCATGTGCCTTGATCCAATCATCTACCGCTTTCTGGGCATTTTCAATGTTCATCAGTCGAACTTTTAGGTGTTCTTTTTGTTTTCAACGACAATATAGGCAATGTTAAGGGTCTATTGCTGTTTTTCCTTTCACCCAGATCAAGTCGAAGCATTGAACCCGTTCCGATCCCAATACTTTCGAAATCGGAGGACCCTTTCCTATGGAATCCATTAAATGGGCTATTAACGCTTACAATCCAATCCTTTTCAATAGGCACTAACCCCCTTAATCTAGGCTGCGGTTCCTTATATCCTTGTCAATACTACTTTCTCAGCTTCTTTTTTGATAATCCGCGAATAGAATTCCTTGAGGGCTTGGTAGTAATTAGGTGGCACGATCGAAGTATTGATCTCGGTCGAACAGGAAAATTGCAGTTTATTGCCCATGGCCTTCAAATTGTATTTGAAAGCTCCCAATCCCTCAGGCAAAGCAAAGGATACCGTTTCGGGCATGGTCTCGACTTGATACCCTTCAGGGATTTCAAAATTGATGGTTACCTTCCCGGTTTTCGGATAAGAGAAATCGACCGGATAATCCCGTGAATCCAGCTTGAACGGATTCTCGTCCATGGCCATGAACAACATGGGCCTAAAGTAGATCTTATTACCGATGATTTCAGTTTGGTTCTCTTTTTCGAACGAATAGATTTCGGAAACGGGTTTCCCCATTTGTTTTAGGTTTTTAAGCTCAAAATCCAGGATTTCCATTTCACCATACCGGTTCTCCAATTGTTCGATATAATCGTCTTCCTTGTTTTCATCGAACCCTTTTCGAAACTGGAAAGCCCGTTGGTAGGTGAACTGGTTTCGCAGTTTCCCTTCAATTTGGCCTTCCTCTCCGATTTTGACCTGCGCAAAGGATATGAGTTTTGAATTGCCGTTCGGCGTCAATTTGATCGAGGTCGAACTCCCGTCTTTTCGCACCAATCGCCCATTCCAGTTCATTACCCGTGGTGCCAACACCCCGGGAATGGCTTTCTTCTCGGTGGCATCGCATAGGATCATTCCTTTATCGGTCTGGACAGCGGTAATCACATAATTGAACCCATCTTGTGTGGGAAAGAGTGGAATGCCATGCGATTTGGTACTGACCAAGACCGGATCGGCCTTCAAACCCGCATGACGCAACATGGCCGTTAACATGAGATTGATGTCGGCCACATTCCCGACCCCTTCTTTATACGCCTTTTTAAGACCATTACTACCGATGGAATTGAAATTGTTCCAGGTCATCTTATTTTGTACATAACCATAGACCAAGGCAACCTTCTGCATATCGTCACTAGCTTCGGCCAATAAAGGATCTAAATCACCCTTGAAGTAATTCACTTTTGCCAATTCACCACCAAAACTATCATACTTGTAAATCGATTCGGCCACATCTTCCCAACTTAGGCTGTAGTTTTTATACGGACGGTTTGGAAATTGGGTGGATGCCAGTTCGAACTTGACTGAACTGCGGTAGTTATCGATGTTATCCGTATAATCGACTTCCTTTAAAGAAGGGATGGCCGTTGATTTGACCTTATAGACGTTTTCATAAAAATCAAGCTCACCGGATTGCGTCCTTGCACCTGAACTTTGAACCAATCGCCCCGGGTCGCTTGATTGCCTGTATAATACCGCGATCTTGCGGTTCTTTCGCGATTGTGCGATATCTATGGGATAAAAACCCCTTCCGTACCGCTTGAAAATGAAGTTCTGCGGAATCTCGATGGTCACATCCACTTCATTGACCGGCACTCCGTATTGGAATTGAAAGTCATCCATATGCCAATACAGGGTCGATCGAATATCGAATACAATATCGAGTACACTGCCCTCTTTGACTTCTGGCATGGTGATGGAAACTTTGTTTCTGTATTTGTTGACTTCCTCTTGGAAAACCCCATCTTTTTTAAGTTTCACCTTCTCGACCGAACCATTGGCCAGGTTAAAGGTATATCCTTTGACTCCTGAGATACGCTCCCCATCGGTACCCGATACGTAGAGCGGCACTTGAAAAGTACCTCTTTCAAGGCCTTCCTTCTTATAAATTTTGATCCGGTAATGCGCCTCCCGCATTTGCGACCATCCGGTTTCTGGATTGTAGTCGAAATAGACCCGTTCTTTTTTATATAAGATAGCGGCTTCGGCATCCTTTTCAACAGGATGCTCCGTCGCCTCGACTTCGGCTTTGGAGACTTTGCCGAATTTAACTTCGTTTGCACTCAATTGCAATGCACTGACCAGTGCAAAAAACAACAGACTTTTTCTCATGGTTCGGTTTTGGTTAAAACAATTCGTGAATTATCGCTGCGGGCGACTTTCTTTTTAAAATTTCGGTACGACTCGTAATCAGCTTTATCATATCTACCTGCCCTGATGATCAACTCCCTACTATATTTGATCCGATTGGGGTCCAACAGCTCGATTTTCCTGAGGTACATACCGAAGTCATTCTTGATTTCAAGGTCTTGGAGCATGCTTGAAATCGAATAACCTTCTGGAAGTTGGATGATGAATTCATCAATATCGTGATATCCCCTGGCGATAACCATATCCTGTTCTCGATGTCGATGGCGTTTGGGCACATATCGGTTCTTGTTGAACATGTTCGGGGCAAACAACAATTCGTTGTTTACCACACTGGCATAGTTGGAGGCATTGACCACGACCTTCTCTGTAAATACGATTTGGTTCTTGTCATTGTCGAGGGTAATGTTGTCAATAGACAAATCATTGATATCGCTCCAATATTCCTTGTAATACGTTTCGAGTTCATCTTTCTTTTTCATCGGCAGATCGTCACGATTGGCATATTGGATGCCGGTGGATTCCAATTCAACCGATGCCTTGATCGATCCATCGGCTCCTAAATTGCATTGGGCAATGGTCTTAAGGGCACTGTCTTCGGCTGTATAGGTCTTGGTCGAAACGATCTCACCTCCCTCTGGGGTCACACGTAAAACCTTGCGATTATCGGTGAAGGTGCCGTGAAAATCCACCGGATCTCTTTGACTGGTGCATTCCAACCAGATCTCGCGTTCTCCAAGGGGTACGTTTAAAATAACATGATTGCCTTGCATGGCCGGGAAACTTGGGTCGATATCCTTGGCTTGCCGGCCCGCATGGACAACGGTATAATAGGAGGGTATTCCGACGGCGTCCAAAAGTGCTTTGGTATAATTGGTCAAGCCTTTACAATCCCCATATTTAACGCGATCGACTTCGTCAGCCGCAATAGGCATCCAACCTCCTATTCCCAATTGCACACTGATATAACGCGTATTGTTTTGGACGTATTCATAAATCGTCCTGACCTTTTCTTCATTGGTCATCGCCCCGTTTACCAATTGTCTGATCTTGGCAACCGTGCTCTCATCCAAATTCGCCTGATCTCTGAGCAAACGTTCGTACATCCATTTCCCAAAACCATTCCAATCCTTTGCCTCACCGTCGATCCCTTCGATATGGAAACGTTCAAGGGCCAACTTGACCAATGGGGCGATTTCAGAAAACGGAGGTGAAAGGGTTTCCCTTTTCAAGGCTGTTAAGGGCCCAGCACTGAATTCATAGGTCACTGGACCACTATCGGAACGCACACCGAATTTTTCAAAGTGATAGGTTTTATGACGAACTGCGATCGAAGGAAGGACATTGAGCTTATAATGACTCTTCTCCACACTGACATTGTACCCATCCAAAAAATACCAATTCGGAAGAAAGGCCGTGTTTATCGTGCCCGTCTTTTTTTCGAAAACCACGGTATAGGGGTAGGCGGTCGGGGTATACCTCAAAAACTTCATTCGGGAATCGGAATACAGGGTACCGCCGGATACGGCGCTTTGATCCACAAAGTCCTTTTCCTTGAATTTCTTGATTTCCTTACCGAGCTTGTCATAAACCCTGGCCTCTAAATCCAAAACTTTATCGTTCTTATCGTAACCGACATAGGCATGCACAAAACGCTCACCATCCTTGTTCAATACCGTTACGACCCGTTTGGATTCGATTTGCATGTAATCTTGACGCTCAACGGTAATTTCCGTTTGGTCTAGACGTACCACCGCATCGGCATTTTCAAGAAGGGTTGGGTCAATGGAATTGTAGGTAAGTCCTTCTTGCTGAGCAATTAACACACAAGGAAGAACAAGGCTTAGAAAAAACAAGCGCATGTATGGGTCGGTTTAGGTAATAGCTTAACGACATGAAAGTACTTTTTCTTACGGAATGAACGAAAAAAATGTCAGAAAAGTTATTCCTTCCTTTTGGTATCTATGATGATGGTCACCGGACCATCATTCAACAAGGACACTTTCATATCGGCTCCAAAAATACCCGTTCCGACCTGCTTTCCCAAATAGGCTTCCATGGTCTTTACGAAACTTTGATATAAGGGTATGGCCGTTTCAGGTTTCGCAGCCTTGATATACGAAGGGCGATTCCCTTTCTTGGTCGCCGCCTGTAAGGTGAATTGACTAACGACGATGGCGTCGCCGGCTTCTTGCAGTAACGAACGGTTCATTACGCCATCTTCATCATTGAAAATGCGAAGGTTGCAGATTTTCTTGGCCAACCAATCAATATCTTCTTGCCCGTCGGCTTCTTCGATACCGACCAGAACCAGCAATCCTGTTGTCATGGCCGCAACGGTTTTGCCCTCAACCACGACACTTGCTTCCGAAACCCTTTGGATCACTGCGCGCATCAGTCTATTTTATGGATATCCACGCGATAACTCTCAGTCGTGTCTTCCTCCAGCATCTGTACATAGCTTCGGTATCTGCTCCATGGCAGTTCCCCTGATTCCAAAGCTGCTTTGACGGCGCATTTGGGTTCATCGAGATGCAGGCAATTGTTGAATTTGCATGCTGATTTCAGTGCGAAGAACTCAGGGAAATAATCGCCGATTTCCTCCTTATCCATATCAACGATACCAAAACCCCGAATTCCGGGGGTATCGATGATCTTGGCCCCGAAAGACAAGTCATACATTTCAGCAAAAGTAGTGGTGTGTTGCCCTTGCAAGTGTTGGCTGGATATTTCGGAAGTCTTTAAGCGCAACTCGGGTTCCATTTTGTTGATCAGGGTCGATTTGCCTACCCCTGAATGCCCAGAGAACATGCTGGTCTTTCCCTTCATCATTTCCATCACCTGTGTCACATTCGTTCCTTGCTTGGCACAGATCTCAATACAAGGATATCCGATTTTCCGATACAGGGCGATCAAATATTCGACCTCGACGGCTTGTTCGTCGTCATAGAGGTCCATTTTGTTGAACAATAAGACGGCCGGAATGCCATAGGCCTCCGCCGTAACCAAGAAGCGATCGATAAAACTCGTAAACGTGGTCGGGTTGTATAGGGTCACCATCAAGAACACTTGATCAAGGTTGGCCGCTATAATATGTGTCTGTTTCGACAGGTTGACCGATTTTCGGATGATGTAATTCCGGCGTTCTGAAATGCCCGTAATCACCCCAAGAGCCTCCTCTCCGACGGTTTCCAGTTCGAATTCGACCTCATCGCCGACAGCCACCGGGTTGGTGCTTTTAATGCCTTTGATACGGAATTTCCCCTTGATCCTACATTGATAGAACCCCGTATCGGCCGATTTGACGGTATACCAGCTGCCTGTCGATTTATATACGGTTCCGAGCATTAAATAGCTTGTTGATAACAATTTATACAATAACAAAGAAACAATTTTCTTTTCTTACAAAATCCTGTTAACATTGGATTCAAATTCATAAAACATAAGCAACCATGAAAAAAATCGTATCACTTGTCGTTTTGGCACTTGTCGCATCTTTCGGCGTTGAAGCCCAAGAATTCAAGGTCATTACCAGTGTGGAATCGATCGTACCCAACGGATTGGGAAGATCGCGTATCATCAATGCCTTGGAAGACAAGGATTATCGGGAATACACCAGTGTACAGACCGAAGAAGACAACACCCGTAACAAATCGAAAAGGGGTGAGATCCGTGTTAAGAACTTCGAGGAGACCAAATTGTTGAACTTCTACAATCTAGGAGGCATCCGTTTCCAGAACATCGCGGCCAATGATGCCCTGATCACTTCGATGATCAATGACATGGTCACCAATGGATGGGAATTGGTTTTCGTCACCAGTGCCGTTGAGAGTGAAGGCGGTAAAGGGGATGGAAAAGGGATATTCATCACCCGATACATTTTCAAAAAGTAAGCCAACAAAAAAAGCCCCGGAAGACCGGGGCTTTTTCTTTATCACCTCAATTTACTCCACTATGCGGACCCTTCCGCCAGCGAATGTCTTTTTGTTCACTTGTTGGGGCTGCCCGTAAACGGTAACGTCACCACCGGCCCTTACATTGATATCGACCCTTTCAGAGGCGAACACATCGGCCTCACCGCCCGCTGAGATCTTTACTTCCAAGGTTGCGCTCCGCAAGTCCCTGCCATCGAAAATACCTCCGGTATTTAGCACGATGTTTTGATTTTCGGCCAATCCGGAAGCTTCGATGATCCCTCCGGTCACCGCCCTGATATCGGCAAACGCGACTTCCATACCGATTCGGATTTGGGCACCTTCTTGGGCCCTGAGTTCAATTTTATTTTGATCGACCATCTCATTGCAGGTAATGCGGGCGCCTTCATTGGCGTCGATTACGTCGACCGAAGTATAGTACACCTCGATAAAGGTGTCTTCCCCTGTGAATTTCTTGTCCAATTGCATGCGCAATTTCAATACCCCGTCTTTGTTCGTCCAGGTGATGTCATCCACATTTCTCCCTTTGATCATGATCCTATTCTCATCGGATTGGATCATATTGACTTCGATCAGGTCGAATACTTTGATTTTATTGAATTCACCGACTTCACGGTCGATGGTACGTTGCGCGATCAAGGTTGATGCGAATAAGACGAAGCAAACTGTAATTATGGCTCTCATGTTGTAGTGATTTGTTTGTTGAATGATTGTCGGATTTTCGATTTGTTACAGTACCAATCAAAAAAAATGCCATTTCGTTTGAAATGGCATTAAAATCTTTAAGCAAGAAAGGCTTTAAGCATTGATGATCTTTTCTTGATGATTGATCGATTCTTGGTGGATGGCCTTGAACATGCGGAGCACGAACTCCTCGCTCAACCCATATTGCTCCCCTTCCAAGATCATCTTACCCAAGATGGCGTTCCATCGGTTGGTTTGAAGCACGGCTACGTTGCGTTTCTTTTTTAGGGCACCGATACCATCGGAAACCTTCATACGATCCCCCATCATTTCAATCAATTTATTGTCGATTACATCGATTTGGGCTCTTAGATTGGCCAAATGGGCATTATACTCGGCTTCTTCATCGGTCTCCTTTCGCATTTTCAAGTCTTTGAACATCTGCTTTAGCACCGTTGGGGTGACCTGTTGGGCGGCATCACTCCAAGCGTTATCCGGATCGTTATGGGTTTCGATCATCAAACCGTCAAAGTTCAAATCAAGGGCGGTTTGCGATACATCGAAGACCATATCACGTTTTCCGGTGATGTGGCTAGGGTCATTGATCAAAGGCAAGTCAGGAAACCTGCTCTGTAATTCGATTGCCAACTGCCATTCGGGAATGTTGCGGTATTTCGTTTTTTGATAAGTTGAAAACCCTCTGTGGATGACCCCCAGTTTTTCGATATTGGCCGAATGCAATCGCTCGACAGCCCCAAGCCATAAAGATAGATCTGGATTGACCGGGTTTTTGATCAGAACGACCTTATCGGTACCTTCCAAGGCATCGGCGATCTCTTGTACGATAAATGGACTCACCGTTGAACGGGCCCCGATCCATAGCAGGTCGACATCGTGCTCCAAAGCCAAATCGACATGGGCTTTATTCGCCACTTCGGTAGCGGTTTTCAATCCGGTCTCTTCCTTTACCTTTTGCAGCCATTTAAGGCCTATGGCACCTACCCCTTCGAAATTACCGGGTCTTGTTCGCGGTTTCCATATCCCGGCGCGGTAGTAGCTTACGTCGGAGTCTTTCAATTCGTGGGCGATCTTCAACACCTGCTCCTCGGTTTCCGCGCTGCACGGACCGGCAATGACCAACGGGTGCGGTAATTCCATTTCATCTAACCAGGTCCGTAAGTTTTTTGAATTTTCCATTTTCAATCTGCTGTTTTAGTAAGGGGTATTCCTTTTAAGATTTGTTTTATTCGATTCGTATTGTTCATTTCATCGTAGATCGCCTTGAAATCACCTGATTGCATCAGCGCTTTAAAGGCTTCCAGATTTTGTATGTATTCGTCCAAGGTCTCGATAACATTGGCCTTGTTCTGTTCGAAAATCGGTGTCCACATATCCGGTGAACTTTTGGCCAGCCTTACGGTACTTTCAAAACCACTCCCTGCCATATCGAAGATATCGCGTTCGTTTTTTTCCTTTTCAATGACGGTCTTGCCCAACATAAAGGAACTGATGTGCGACAAGTGCGACACGTAGGCGATATGCTTGTCATGGGCATCGGGGTTCATATACCGGATGCGCATGCCCAGGTCTTGAAACAGTTTCAAAGCCCGTTCCTGTAATTGAAACGCGGTCATTTCAACCTCGCAAATAATGTTCGTCTTACCATCGTACAAGCCATCAAAGGCAGCCGAAGGACCTGAGAATTCGGTTCCAGCGATCGGATGGCACGACAAGTAGTTGCGACGTTTTGGATGATCGGCTACCGTTTCGCAGATCAGGGCCTTAGTCGAACCTGCATCTACGACCACACAACTATCGTTGACGGCATCCAACACTTTGGGCAATTCACTGACCAAGGCATCGACCGGAATCGCAAGGAGTACCATATCGGCTTTTTTCAGGGCATCCGTATCGGCCTTGTCATCGATGAGGCCCTGTGCGAGGGCTTCTTCCAAATGTCGGGCATTGGCATCGGCCCCCTGGATCGAAACCGCAGGGTGCAGTCGCTTGATTCCCTTGGCAAAAGAACCGCCGATTAGGCCAACTCCGATGATCACTACATTTTCCATACTATAATCGGGCTATCGCCTCTTTTATCTTTTCTTCGGTGACACATAAGGAGAATCTGATATAGCCTTCCCCATTGCTTCCGAAAATCGTTCCCGGTGCTACGAAAATATTCTTATCATAGAGCAGCTCGTCAATATAAGTCTCGGCTTTTTTGGCGCCTTCCGGTAACTTGGCCCAAACGAACATCCCCACTGCCCCAGGGTCGTATGAGCAGCCCAAGGCTTCGACCAATTCATAGATCGCGCTCCTTCTTCGCGAATAGACGTCATCTAGCGCTTCGAACCATTCCTGACCGCTTTCAAGGGCGGCTATCGCCCCCTTTTGGATGCCATAGAACATTCCCGAGTCCATGTTACTCTTTACTTTTAAAACCGCATTGATATGTTCTTGGTCCCCCATAAGCATCCCCACACGCCATCCGGCCATGTTGAAGGTTTTGCTCAGGCTATTCAATTCCAATACCTGTCCTGCGGCACCAGGCACTGCCAAAATACTTTTAGCACTGGGATTCAGAACGAAACTATACGGATTGTCATTAATCAAAAGGATGTCGTGTGATTTGGCAAAAGCCACCAGGGCTTCGAACTGTTCGTTTTCGGCCGTGGCCCCTGTGGGCATATGCGGATAGCTGCACCACATCAATTTCACTTTTGAAAGGTTTTGTGTCGCCAAAGCCTCCAGATCAGGAAACCACCCGTTTGCGGCCTTTAGGTCGTAAAACCGGGGTGCGGCCTCTACCAATCGGGTGACCGCGGCATAGGTCGGATAGCCGGGGTTCGGTAAAAGTACTTCATCACCGGGGTTTAAAAACGCCATGCTGATATGCATGATCCCTTCTTTAGAACCCATAAGGGGTAAAATCTCCTTATCGGCATCGAGTCGTACCCCGAATTTATCGGCATAGAATTCGGCCATGGCAGCGCGTAAAGCCGGCAATCCTTGATAACTTTGGTACTGATGGGCCCCTTGATCCGTCAATGCGGAGCTTATTGCCTCAATCACCGCTTCAGATGGGGCGAGGTCAGGAGAGCCGATCCCCATATTGATGATCGATCGACCTGCAGCAACTAATCCGCGGACCTCTCGCAATTTTTTGGAGAAATAGTACTCTTGAACGCTATGTAACCGGTTCGCTGTTTTCATTTCAAGGCATTCTGATATTCCCCCAAGACCCGAAAGTCTTCCGACATGATTTCGAGTAGGGCTTTTGATTTTTCAAACGAGGCGTAGTCATCGAAGGTCACATCAACGAAAAACGCATATTTCCATGGTGTTTCGATAACCGGTAGCGATTGTATCTTGGTCAAGTTGAGATTGCAATCGCTCATCACATTGAGCACCGTGGCAAGGCTTCCCCTTTTGTGGTCGGTTATGAAACGTAAAGAGGCTTTGTTGATCGCCTCTTTTGGAAGGACCTTGTTCTGTCGTTTTAATACGATGAATCGGGTCGCATTGTTTTTGATCGTTTGAATGTCTGCCGCAATGACGTCCAACCCATATAATTCAGCAGCGACCTTCGGGGCAATGGCAGCCACATGCCCCAGCTGGGACTTTTGGATCTGACGCGCGGTTTCGGCCGTGTCAACGTCCTCAACCAGTTTCAATTGCGGGTATTGTTTTAGATACTGCTTGCATTGCAACAATGCCATGGGGTGGGTACGCACTTCCTCGATATCGGCCATCGTTTGGCCTTTCAGTACCATGAGGTTATGGTGGATACCCAAATAGTACTCCCCGATAATGTGTAAATCGTTATGATAGATCAGGTTGTAATTCGGGATAATGGAACCGGCAATGGAGTTCTCAAGGGCCATCACCCCTTGATCGGCGGTACCTTCAAGAAGGTGTTGCACCAAAGCATCAAAAGAAAGGCACTCGACCAAGGCTATGTCTTGACCAAAATAATCGAGGGCGACCTGGTGGTGGTTGCTTCCTTTTACTCCTTGTATGGCGATTTTCGGTTTCATTCAAAAAAAAAAGCCCCGAATGATTTCGGGACTTTCAGTGTTGTATCGTTATCTTATACTAGCACAGCCCCTTACCTCCCTCAAAGAAGTAAAAATAAAAGCCGGTCCAGAAATAAGTATGGTTCATAATCCGTAATTCCCGGCTAAGATTATCCATTCCTTCGAGAATTCAAAGCAATGCCCGGAATTTTTTGGATTTTTAGGCAAATCAGGGATTTCGGTAAATATTCCGCTCGCGAATCCGCCAAGAATTCAGAATATCGAAATGGAATGGAAAGTGTATTTTTGAAATCAAAACCACTCCCATGTCGATATCCGTTTCGAACATCTCGAAATCCTTTGGCGAGCAACAAGCACTCAAATCGGTTTCCTTCACCATTGAAAAAGGGGAAATCGTTGGTTTTTTAGGACCCAATGGCGCTGGCAAATCGACCTTGATGAGGATCCTGACCACCTATTACAGTGCCGATGAAGGTGATGCGCAAGTAAACGGGTTCGACGTTTTACAAACCCCAAAATCGGTTCAGCGCAGTATCGGGTACCTTCCAGAACACAACCCGCTCTATCTCGACATGTACGTCAAGGAATATTTAGCGTTCAATGCGAAGGTTTACGGGGTCGATAAGGCTACGATAGCCGAAGCCATCGAAAAAACGGGACTAGGCCAAGAAGCCCATAAAAAAATCGGACAGCTTTCGAAAGGCTATCGCCAAAGGGTGGGTTTGGCCGCTGCCCTATTACACGATCCCGAAGTACTCATCTTGGATGAACCCACGACCGGGCTCGATCCCAACCAACTGATCGAAATCCGCAAGCTGATCCAAGAAATTGGGCGACACAAGACCATTTTACTTTCGACCCATATCATGAAAGAAGTCGAGGCCGTATGCGATCGGGTCATCATCATCAACAAAGGGGAAATCGTTGCCGATAAAAAAATCGAAGCCTTACGTGAGGCGACCTCGCAAATCATCGAAGTCGAATTTGATTATCGCGTCGAAGAAGTGTTGCTCAAACAACTTGGGCATGTAAAGCAGGTGAAAAACACAGGTGGTTTCGTCTATGAAATCGAATTCGATACCGACACCGACATGCGCCCGGCCGTATTCGATTTCGCCCATGACAACCAGCTAAAAACCTTGCAATTGAGTCGAAAGAACAAAAACCTCGAAACACTTTTCACCGAATTGACCGCTTCTTGATCCGAATCATCTTATGCGGTCCGAATTGGCGTCGACGTTCCGGTTTTTGAATTTGGCATTGCCTGAATTCCCAAAGCGGTATTTCAAGGCTACCGCAACTTCACGTACGTCACCGAAGTAAACCCCATCCGCGATGACCCCGTTCAGGGCGTAGCGCTCTTCAAAGTCCATCGCACGGGTGATATCGTTGAAACGCACACTAAGATCCCAATGTTCGAAAAGGCGTTTAGAGACCGCGGCTTCGAAAACGACCAATCCATTTCTTTCAAAAATCCCTTCACGTCGTTTCCCCATCGCCCAGGCCCCCAAGACCAAAGTGGTGTCTTTCGCGATTTGCAGTTGGTGGTTGGTATAAGCATAGATAAAGGGCCTTGTCCATGAAAATCCCGCGCCTTCGTCCTTGATTTCATTGTAATTGAGTGTAAGGGTATTGTTTGAAGTCCATATCCCTTTGGTGAATGGAAGGGTGAGACCGAGGTACCCTCCGATTTCCTTATCGAGATTGACCAAGGACAATAAGGCGATATCATTGGTAGCATCATAGGAAATGGTAAAATTGGTCGGGTATCGACTTTTATAGAGGTTTAGGAAAACCGTTTTGGAGCCCTTTTGGTAACTCAAGGAAACCTCATCGGTCAAGGTCGGTCTTAAATTGACGTTACCCGTACCCTCGAGAAACGGATTGATAAAAACGGTGATGGAACTGGATCTTGAAAAATCCGGGCGTTGGATGGTTCGGGCGTAGCTGAGGTTCAGCGTCTGGGTACTATCCAAAGTCATATTGAATTTGGCTTTTGGAAATAGATTGGTGTTCTCCCTAGCGATTAGCGGCGATGTTTCCGAAGCCAAGACCCCATCGACCTCATTGTGTTCGATCCGCAGCCCTAATTCGAAATCGATTTTGGGCTTGGATTTACCCGATACGGAGGCATATCCAGCCCAAAGGGCTTCGTCATAAGCGAAATCTATAGGATCCATTATGTCGATTCCTTCGCTAATTTGGGTGAAAGCTTCCGCTTTGGCCCTACTGGCATTGATACCGGCCTCCCATTTGAAGTTTTCATGGAATGTTTTCGAAAGATCTATTCGAAATCCGAAAGCATTGATTGCATACTCCTGTTCCCGAAACTGCCCTTCGGCAGTGGTCTGCCCTTGCTCGACATTATCAATTTCGGTCTCCAGTTCTTGCCGAAAGCCGGAATACTGCAAACCAGCGAAGTATTCGAGTCCCCCCGACCCTTTTTTGTTGAAATTTACCGAACCGCTATAGTAGTCTTTTCGATTGTCGTTACGGGTATCGGTCAACACATTGGATAGGTCTCCCCGATCATTGATCGAGGTCTCCGTATCGAATGGGGCTTCATCGGTCTGCAAGCGCACCGAACTGTTCAATGAAATATAATCGGTTTCGTTCCATTGGTAGTAAGCCCCGAATCCACCATTCCATTGTACACGTTGGTTTTTCGGGATACGTACTGCATAGTCGACCACAAGCTCCCGTTCCGGGATTTCAAAAAGGAAACTGTTGCTCTCCCATTGTTGGAGTTTGTTATAGGCCAAATTGCCCCTTAGCGTCAGTTTATCATTGGCATAGGTGAGGTTCGACGCCAGGTAATTATTGAAATTCCGTTTGAAGGAAACGGTTTCTTGAATACTACCCTGCATACCCAGGTTCTGCTGCCGCGATAAAGTTACTTTGACCACGGCACGCCCATCGGCCTCATATTTCGCGGATGGACTGTTGATCAGTTCAATGGATTGGATAGCGGTGACCAGCAAGTTCAAGAATTCTTCCATACTGATCCGTTGCCCGGATAAATAAATCAACGGTGTCCCCTTTCCCAATAAGGTAAACGATTCACGATCGGTGGCCAATTGAACGGTCGGTATCCGGGCCATCAATTCAACAGGGTCTGAGATGGTATTAAAGTACGGATTGGTAACATCGACCTTCACATTTCCGGATGCATAGGAGATGGGGTTCTTTGCAGCGATGACCGAAACCCCATCCAATTCCGTAATATCCTCCTGTAAGGTCACGGTCAAAAAGCGATCCTCTTTGATAGTAATCGGTGTTTCGAAGGTTGCGTAGCCCAATCCTGAAATCTTCAAGACATACGCCCCAAAGGCAACCCCATCCAAACTGAAAGCGCCATTGACTACGGTGGAATATTGGAGGAGTCGCTCTTGGTCTTGGTCGAAAAGCAAGGCGTCACCTATGGCAATCGGTATTCCTTGGGTATCGATGACCCTACCCGATAGTCGGGCAGCATGCTGTGCTGTGAGTTGTAATGAACACAAGAGAAAGAGAACCAGCAGTCGTTTCACATCAAAGGAATTTCGATGCAAAGTAACGGCCGAAGACCTTGGTTACCCGAAAAGCAGGGGTATGATTTAGGTACTAGTACCCGTACCCATTCGCATTAATTCTTTTCGGTTCGAGACTTTCGACTTGGCGTAGATATTGGTGATATGCGATTTGACGGTGCTTAAGCTGATAAACAACTCATTGGCGATTTCCTTGTTGGTCTTGCCTTCCAAAATCAACTGGCGCACCGTGATTTCCTGCTTGCTCAGTTCGGGCCTGACTTGCTTTCTCGATCGAATCAAGCGATGGGCCGACCATCCCAAAACCAACAAAATTCCAAACAAGGCCAAATTCAATCCTTGGCTCCAACCTAGTTGTCGCTCCAATTCGCGTTGGTTCAAAAGGGCCATCTTTTCTTCCAAAAAGACATATTCAACGGGTGGAATCGCACTTAGCCGCAACTCTTGCAAAAGATTTTGATAATAACCGACATTTTCGGCAATATCCTTTCGCAACAGGGCCTTTTCATCCAAGAGCTTTACCGCCATGAGTTTTACCCCGAGAATACGGATGGAATCCTTTGCATATCCGATCAACCGTTGTTCTTTTGACGGACTTGCCATTTTGGAATCGGCCAATTTTTGCTCGAAGGCCTTGAATTTTTTCCATTCGGATAAGGATAATTCTTGAAAAGCCGTGTCTTCAAACCCGAAAAGTTCTTTGGCCGACCCTTCACGGTCTTGGGCAGCCAACTGAAAGGCTACCAATAGCAAGGCGATAACATAATTGATTCTTGGCATAGTGTGTTTTTTAGTAATTACCTGCTTTGACCCCATTGGGATCACGCCAGCTGCCGGTCAACCCAAAAAGCGATTCCGGCAAGTACAAAGTAAGTGACCAAGGCCGAAACGGTTAAACCCATCAGGTCGTTATTGGCCGGCAATACGTAATAATTCAAATAATTCACTGCGATCAAAAAAGCGACCAATGCGATGGCCGCGAATTTACCGGTTCTTGAGCGGGAGGTGGTTTTCTTCAAATAATAACCCAATCCGGCGATCAGCAACAAGGCCTCTAACCAAACCGTGGCCACCTTATACTGCCATAAGCCAAAACCCAACTTCGGTTCGCCGACAACAATAGGCAAATCAGGGGTATGTACGACCAAATCGGCAACCCAATGGGAAGCCACCCCGATCGCCAATACCCATGCAATCCGTTTTCGATCTGTACGTTTGGGGCCGGCCAGCACATAATAAACAGTTGCGAAAACCAGACACCAAAACAAGGTTCCGACGATGCTGTGGGTAAATGGGAATTCCATTTTAAAGTCGTTTACGGCGGTATACCCCGGAACGAATTCTATGGATTCAATCCCCATTAAGGCGAATGGAAAAAAAAGGATATCAACGAACTGGACCGCAATGAACAACGGCCCCAACGGTGTTTTCGGTTCTTTTCCCTTGAGCGCCAGTGCGGCCGCATAATGACCTACGAACATAATGTATACTTTTAAAATCCACCAAGTGGATTTCAATCGAAGATACTAAAAGTGGGGGCTAATTGCCGAAAATCAAGCTCAGAAGGATGACGTGGCCCTAGTTCTTGGCGATTTTACCATCATTGGATTCGGTAACCAATTCATCAACGGCAGTTTCATTCCATTGATTTTCTTCAGCGACTTCGCTAACCTTCCAAAGGAAAATGGCTACCAATAAAAGAAAAAACAAGAGTACACTTTTTCTCATAGAAACGCTTATCTCCCTCCAAAGTATTGAGAAGCTGGACAACTCGGGTAAATTTCCTATGAAGTGCAGTATTTTGGGATGAACTGTCGGTAATTGGCGTTTTTCGAGCGATGGATACCCCTTTTCGCGGGTTCGGAGGTCATTGCCCAAGGGGTCGGTGTTCCAAACAATCGATTCGCATTTCAGCAATGGTCAACGGCCTTTCCAACAGTTGGCAGTACGCACGATCAGCCGACTTTTCAAAATAACGGCAGGTTTGACACATGCGCTGCAACTGCAAGACGTTTTTGCTTTTCAATCGAAAGAGCAATTTTGACAGCATTTGGTACCACTGCTTTTGCTGTTCGACCGATAAACCTTCGATGGATTCGTAAACCGGATTTGCAAAAGCTTCGGTTTCGGATACGATGGCCGCTCCCTTTGGTGAAAGACCAATGACATAACTTCGGGAATCTTCGCTAGTAGCGTGCTTCTCGATCAACCCTTTTTTGAACAAGACTTTGATGGCATCACTGATGGTCGGCTTGGTAACATTGAACTCCCGCGCCAAACCACTCACTTTGTTCAATGCTGCAGGGTGATATGCTATGAAAATCAAAAGTTGGATTTGGATGGGACTCAGACCCATCTTTTTCGCATGATCCCATAACAGCACTTTATACGCTTGCCCAACGCGCTCCAAACCTGCGACGATCTTTGCCGGAAGGTCCGATTCTTGGAAATGGGGATCGAATGCTGTTTTCTTCATCAGATTAAATTGCCTGTCCGCCTAGGCCGACAGGCAAAGTTAGCTATCCTTATCAAATTAATCGCAATTCTCGATTTCGATGATATGGTATCCTTTCTTGCGAATAGAAAACGCCAAGGGCTCAGGGGCCATAGCGATATGGCATAATCGACATTCGCTAGTCGTCAAAGTACCCGTTTCATACGCTTTGGCACTTAAATAATCCCGACCATAGCGCAATACCGTCTCAGTGTCTATGACATCCTTAGGTACCAAAATGTCAAAGTGCATGGTCTTGTTGCCAGCGCGTGCTACATAGGTGTCCCAAACTGCTATTTCCATAAGATTATTCGACTCGATATGGAAGGGAAAGATCGCCACTGGCCACACCATAAACTTCATAGACCCCCAATAAGGGCAGGGTATCATCAGAGGTATTGACTTTCATGAAAGCCGTAACCCCGTCATAGTTGAAATCGGTTTTATGATTGATCCGATAATCAGGAACGACCACCTGGATGGTTTGTTTCGAGGTACGCACCCCAAACCCGGGTGAATCCATATACATGGGCATCCCCGGATTGGTTTTCGGTAAAACCACCGAATCATCACCCTGCTTGAATTGCTTGACTGAAAATCCACCTGAAACCCGTTCGTCTTTTATCAATACGACCCAATGCGGATGCCAGACCAATCCATCATTATCGTAGTCTTGATCACTATTCTCGTCCCAAAGCGGCGTATCGTCGAAATCTGGGTGCGAAGTCAAAGCCAAGGCAACGATTCCCTCCGTTGTACCGAAACCTACATCAGAGGCACCCAAACTGGTTGGAAACACATAACCTAAGACCGGTGCACCATCCAATTGGCCCTTTGCCGGAGGAACGGTTTTCCCGGCCGTACCTGCTAAGGTCATTTGCCAAACCGTAACGGCAAGGTCAGCATGATGGGTCACCTTGACCTTCTTGATTTGAAAATCAATGTTTTTCTTGTTGTTTTCTTGCGCACAGGCCGATACCAAAACGGTACAGGCCAATATTGCCAAATAGAACTTGTGTTTATGCATTGTCTTTATATTTAGGATTCCTAACTTTATAATTTAAAAATTTTTACTTTTTCAGATCATCCAACGACGCCCCGAAGTTGATATGAAGCACATTCCCTTTTGGTGTGACCAAGGCGGGAACGGATTTAACCTGATAGGATGCCGCCCTTTCGATAGCATCGTTATCCTTTGATAAATCGACTACTCGTACTTTCTGACTACCGATTAGGTCTAAAATTTCATTTTCCGCTTCCACACAGACCGGACAGCCCGCATGATAAAAAATTGATTGTTCCATGTTGTTTTTTTTAAGTTGTGCAAAATCGCAAAACAAATATAGTAAGGATTCCTTACTTTACAAAATACCGTGCGATTCGATCATTGAAATCCAACTCTTATTCCTTTTGGGTTTTATGGATAGAAAGCATTAGTTGGGTTCCCATCGCACGGGCTACATGCTTTAACTTGTCGGCATTAGGGCCCTCAAACGCGGTATCGATGGTTTGCATCCAATGCCGAAGCCACAGTCCGAAATGATACGGGGTAATCCCTCCGGTATGATCCGCTGCCAGTCTAGAATGCACGGCTTTCGGATTCCCAATGTAGCTGCGTGTGTAAAATAGTTGGGATTCCCAGAAGTCAGCGATCCGATTTAAATGTGCGGGCCAATCGGATATAGCGGTTTCGAAAAACGCCCCTAGTTCCGCATCGGCCCGAACTTCCCGATAGAAGGTTTGCACCACCTCATCGATATGCCTACGGTTTTGGATATCGGTCAATCCCATTTATAAGCTATTCAACAATAAAAGTACGGTGTTGACCAGTAAACCGATAAAGAACAGTTCAAAAATGAGTTTCGGTTTTTGTTGTGACAAAATGGAGGCGTTGAATACCATGCAGGTGATGGTCACCAAAAACAATTGAAACAACTGGGATATACTCGTGCCCTGCATGAGAATGAACATGGCGGCGATGGATCCCAAGCAACTTTGGATGATGATGAAAATGGACGAATATCCTTTTTCGTTTCTTTTGAATTCCTCTAGATAGGTCAGGTACGTCTTCATGATCTTGGTGTTTAAAGATGATGAAGCAAAGGTATTCCGCCACCTCAGCTTGATTTTATGACTTATGTCATATCCATCTGATTTTCACCGATCATCGCATGATCTTGTGTGCCTTTAAGCGTAACTCCCCTTGATGTTCGAGTGCTTTTACGGTTCTGATCACGGTTTCGACCCGCAGTCCGGTCAAGTCGGCAAGCTGCTGCCTTGATAAATCGACAATGAAGACCTCCTCCTTGGATTTATGATGTACATGCTCCTTTAAATAATCGATCAACCGCAAGATCCGATGTCCGGCATTTTCCGATGATATTTCCGCGGCCATAGTAGCCTTATAGTGCAGGCGATGGGCCAAGCTTTTGGTCAGTTCAAGATGGGCATCGGGGTTCTCTTGAAGCAACTTGAAGAATCGTTCGGAAGAAAGACGCCATAAACAGCTTTTCTCCATAGCTTCGCAACCGGCCGGATAGTTCAGGTCGACCAGCAAAGGGGGTTCACCGAATCCCATTCCGGAAGTAAACATGCCTTGGATGAACTCCTTGCCTTCACTATTGAAGTTGTTCATTTTGACCTTTCCGGAAATCACTTGAAAGTAATAGCGTGCTTGATTCCCGTTGTCAAATAGTATTTCCTTGGGATCCAATTGGATTTTGACGGCCCCATAGCGTTCCAACAGCGTTTGCGAAATCATAGCGAGTGCGAATTGAATAGTTGTAACACGGAGTCAATTGCCCCATTAAGCTCTTTTTGCACCCCTGGATCTGAACAATTGATCAGGAGCGAAACGACCACCCCTTGATCAGGAAAGACGAAAAAGTTGGTGTAGGCCCCAACGCTATTGCCAACATGGCCTACAAAACGAAACCCGGAAGGGTTGAAACTCGATTGAAAACCTAAGCCGTAATAGGTAGACCTACCATTGACCGAACCCGCCTCAAAAAGGACGGCATAGGTGTCGCTTCGCAACAGTTTACCCGCTAAGACCGCTTGACCTAATTTCGCGATGTCGGCGCTAGTGGCCAAATAGCCTCCACCGGCCAATTTATAGAAATTATCGACGGGAATCGCTTCCCGAAACCCCCTACCCGAACGCTTGGTATAAAAAAGGGCGCTTTCCATCGCTTTGGCATTCGAAGGATCGATTTCCTTTGGTGTCAAGGTATGTCGCATATCCAATGGCAGCAATACTTCTTGCTTGACATACTCTTCAAAGGGCATGCCCGCTGCTTCTTGCATCGCGAGGGCCAGGAGTACGAAATCAAAGGAATTATACTGATACCCCATACCCGGTTCGAACAGCAAGGGATCTTCTTGGAAGACCCCGATCCCTTGTTTGATGGAAAGGGCTTGGTCCAATCCGAATTCCTTACCACGATATGGACGTATTCCCGCTTGATGGCTAGCAAGTTGCCTTAGGGTGAAATCCCATTTCTTTTTAGGAAAATACGGCACATGGTCATAGATGGAGTCATCCCAGCCCAGCAAACCTTGTTCGACCATTTTGCCAAAAGCCAAGCCCGTGATACATTTAGAAATGCTGGCCACCCGGAACAAGGTCAGGGCCGGGTCGATTTTGGATGCCTTATTGATGTCAGCCCATCCATACCCTTTCTGGAGTACCGTTTCCCCATGATGGGCTATGGTTGCCGACAAACCCGGAAGCGCTTTCGTCGCCGCCAATTGCCCAAATACGGCATCCGCATGTTCGACCCCCATTAAAAGCTCCTTGGGTTGGTTTTCAGCAGGCTTAAAGAACCAATTGCGAATGTTTTCCAAAGGTCCCATCAATCCCTAAAAATAAGTCGCCCTTCAAATAGCTCTTCTACATCAACGGTATCCGGGCGGTTCAAACTGATTACATCACCATACCCCCGTATCACCCCTTCGATGGTTGATTCGGGATAAACCAAAAGGTCGTTGCTCCCCCGATGGTTGACCTGTACGGTGTTTGCGATCAAGTCGTCCGCCTCGATTCTTGAATCACCGGCCGCAACAAAAACGTCTAGGGTTTCGGTACGGCCCCGAAGCTTTAAAAAGGCGATTCCGTTAACAGTGATCCTGACCCGTGAATTGGCAACTTCGATGTCGAACGCACCATCCGTTGTGACCGCATCGGGATTGGAAAAACTTTCGGAAATCAGCGTCAGATCCGGAAAACCCAAAGGACCACCACTCGACACCAAAAGGCCAGTGCTACTTCGTATTTCCTTAATATCAGGTGAGGTGACGTAAACCGTTGAAATTCCAAAATCCCGAAAAAGATTGCATCCATTGTTGTTTTCGACGATCAATCGATCACCTTCCACTTTTGCCGTAATCCCATCCAACAAAAAACGACCGGACTCCAATTCAACTTTTTGTTGGTCACCTTGAAGAATGACCAGGTTCAATCCTTCGAAAACCGTAATGCGATCAAACTCCGGTACTTCAACCGTCAAGCGTTCAAGGTCTCCGGCATTTTGAAAACAATCGGGGGCACTTTCCGTATTGCACCCATTAAAAAGCAACAGCACTAATGAAAACCCAAACTGGATGATCTGGGTTTTACTTTGAAGCGGGAATTTCATCAGCGTTCTCATGATCGTAATTTATTACAACTTTATACCGATACCGAATTCGACGGCCTCCGCTGCGGCCGCGTGTGATTTCAAGGTTACGGCACCAAACCATCGGTCGCCAAAATAGTGTTTTAACCCAATGCGGTTGTACACCCGACCTTCAAAATCGAAAGGATAGTATACATAGTATCCTAACTGGGTAATCACACTAAGTTTGTTGATGAACAATTCATGTCCGAGAAACATCCCAACCCTTTTAAAATCGGTATCCGGGGCGACCCCCAACTCGGGAAATGAAGTCGATTGGAAGCGAATCAATTCCTTCAGGAAGTTCGAGAAGAAGAAATCGGCTCCCACTTGAACGGCACTTTTTCGCCCGAGCTTCTTTTCTCCGTAAGCCGAAACAACCCAGAAACCGTATTGTCCTGAATTGACGACATCACTTTCGTTGACCCCGGCCCTTAGTGCGATGTTCACTGCGATTGGGCCCGGTTCGAAATCCTGTTTTTCATAAGCAATATAGGTCGGATCGATTTCTTGATTGAGATCATAGGTCAACCCGATAGTAAAGGCCATGGTATTGGTCGAGGTATTGGGAGCCCTGAAATTGGCATTACTATAATGGATCAAGGCCAAGCCTGCCTTAATACCTACACCATAAAACAGGGACTCTCTGTGGTAATTCAACATGGCCATTGTCGAACTCAAAAGGTGTGAACCATACGCATTGTTCCGAAAATTCGTTTCGCGGTCATACGGATTGGTGTTATATGCTATTCCTTGTCCCACCCTGAATTGAAGGTTGCGTTTGAAAAAATAGAAATTATAGTGGGCGTAGAGCCCAAAATGCTCTCCCAAAGTGGGGTTGTTCATGTTTTGATAGATGAAGGTGAAACCGGAATCAGGATAGCCGTAAGCAGCTTCCCATTCACGCTTGCCATATCGTTTTCGGTTGATGCTCAAAAGATACCCACTCGGACGGGAAGTTATCAAATGGGAAATATCAGGATTGTGCAATAAAATCGAACCGTTGAATCGATTGAAATCGAGCACGTACTTCTGACCAGGTTCTTTTTCTTGGGCATAGCCCATGGCCAAAACGAAGACAAGAAGAAGTTTGACGAACTTTCGCATGCTGCGCAAAGGTAGCTGTTTAGAAGCAACCAAATGGGGCATCGACCAAGATTGCAACACTAGAAAACCGCTTGGGCGATGGCTTTTATATTGTCTGATTTTCCCATGGAATAATAGTGCAATACGGGTACTCCCGCCTTTTTAAGTTCCTTGGATTGTTCGATACACCATTCGACGCCGACCTGACGTACTTGCTTGTTGGTATCGCAGCGTTCAACGGCTTCTATCAATTGTTCGGGGATATCGACACGAAATACCTGGGGCAACAATTGCAGGTGCTTTTTTACGGCAATGGGTTTGATACCGGGTATAATGGGTACCGTGATGCCCATAGCCCTAGCCGCATCGACGAATTCAAAATACTTCTTGTTGTCAAAAAACATTTGGGTCACTACATAGTCGACACCTAATTCGACCTTTTCTTTCAATCGCTTTAAATCGGAGCGGAGCGAAGGCGCTTCCATGTGTTTTTCAGGATAACCGGCCACCCCGATACAAAAATCGGCACAGTTGTCGGTTTCGATGACCTCATGCAAGTAATTGCCTTGATTCAAGTCGGTGATCTGTTTGACCAGATCTGAAGCGTAAAGATGCCCCCCGTGCGAAGGTTCGAAGTACCGTTCCTCCTTCATGGCGTCACCGCGAAGTGCCATGACGTTGTCGATCCCCAAATAATGGCAATCGACCAAGAGATACTCGGTTTCCTCTTTGGTGAATCCACCGCAAAGTACATGGGGTATGGCGTCAACATCATACTTATGCTTGATCGCGGCGCATATGCCCAAGGTACCTGGCCGCATTCGCGTGAGTTTTTTATCCAGCAGCCCATCGCGATCGATGTACACATATTCTTCACGTGAAGTCGTGACATCAATGAAGGGTGGATCGAATTCCATCAAAGGATCGATGTTGTCGTAAAGTTCTTGGATGCTTTTGCCTTTGACCGGGGGAATGATCTCAAAACTGAACAAGGTATCCCCTTTGGCCTGTTCGATATGCTCGGTTACTTTCATTGCTCTTCCGCTATATTCGGGGCCAACCATTTCTGGGCGACCCCAAGTTCGATTCCTTTTCTTTTGGCGAAGTCGGCGACTTGATCGTCCTTGATCTTACCCAATCCGAAATATTTCGCTTCGGGATGGGCAAAATAATAGCCACTTACACTTGCCGCTGGCCACATGGCCAAACTTTCGGTCAAGGTCACCCCAATAGTAGCCGACACATCGAGTATTTCCCAAATGGTCAATTTCTCCAGATGATCCGGACAGGCAGGATACCCTGGTGCCGGACGGATACCTTGGTACCGCTCTTCGATCAATTCGTCGTTATCGAATCGTTCTTCTTGGGCATACCCCCAATGGGTGGTCCGCACTTCTTTGTGTAGGTATTCAGCAAAGGCTTCGGCCAACCGATCGGCAAGTGCCTTGATCATGATCGCACTGTAATCGTCGTGTTGTCTTTCAAAGTCCTCGGCCAATTCACGGGTACCGAACCCGGCACTCACACAAAAACAGCCTACATAATCCTGTATGCCTTCACTTTTGGGCGCCACGAAATCGGCCAAGGCGATGTTGGGCACCCCATCCCGCTTTTTGAGTTGTTGTCGCAGGGTCCTAAAATGGTAGAGGGATTCTTTGTTTCCGTTCGCTACCCGTACTTCAATGTCATCGTCATCCACCTGATTCGCCGGAAACAAACCGAATACGGCCTTGC
The DNA here is from genome assembly GCA_013214065.1 of Flavobacteriaceae bacterium. Taxonomy (GTDB): domain Bacteria; phylum Bacteroidota; class Bacteroidia; order Flavobacteriales; family Flavobacteriaceae; genus Flagellimonas_B; species Flagellimonas_B algarum. The sequence continues at coordinate 182,730 of JABSPK010000004.1, read as the reverse complement.
CCTTCAATTGTCGTTTTGCAAGCACCTCGGCCAGCATGGTCCTGGCATCTGCGAACAACTCCGTGGCCTGCTCACCCACTACGGCATCTTGCAAGATATCAGGGTATTTACCATGGAGGTCCCAGGACCGAAAGAAAGGGGTCCAATCGATGAACTCCTCCAACTTCAACAGATCGAAATCATCCCAAACTTGGACTCCCAAATGACGTGGCCTCGAAATCGTCTCCCCCGAAAAGTCCAAACGGATTTTGTTGTTGCGCGCAGCTTGAACATCCAAGAACGATTGTTGTTTTTTTCTTCCCAAGAACTTCTCCCTAAAACTTTCATAATCGAGCTTGACGGCATGTTTATAGGTATCGGAATTGCCTTGGTGCAATAGATCGCCCACAACGGTAACCGCCCTGGAAGCATCGTTTACGTGTACGACCGCATGGCTGTAGACCGGATCGATCTTGACTGCCGTATGGGCCTTACTAGTCGTTGCCCCACCGATCAGTAAGGGTACTTTGAAATCTTGACGCTCCATTTCTTTGGCCAAAAACACCATCTCATCAAGTGAAGGGGTAATCAATCCACTCAAACCGATGATATCGACCTGTTCCGCAATGGCTTTTGCTATGATCTTCTCCGGGGGCACCATAACGCCCAAATCGACGATTTCATAGTTGTTACAAGCCAAAACCACCGATACGATGTTCTTACCGATGTCGTGCACATCCCCTTTGACCGTGGCCATCAATATCTTACCGGCCGATTTGGTATCGGCATCTTTTTCTTCTTCAATAAATGGGGTCAAATGGGCAACGGCCTTCTTCATGACCCGGGCCGATTTCACGACTTGGGGCAAAAACATTTTTCCACTGCCGAACAAATCGCCTACCACGTTCATGCCGGTCATCAAATGCCCTTCTATTACGGCCAAGGGTCGTGAAGCTTGTTGTCTGGCTTCTTCAACATCTTCAACGATGTATTCATCGATTCCTTTGACCAAGGCCCTGGTAATGCGCGCCTGCAAGGGCTCGTTACGCCAAGAGAGGTCAACCGTGGTTTCTTTGGCCTTACCCTGAACGGTCTGGGCAAACTCCAATAAGCGTTCAGTGGCATCGTCCCTTCGGTTCAAGATCACATCTTCGACATGTTCGAGCAACTCCTTTGGAATGTCATCATACACCTCCAACATCGCCGGATTGACGATACCCATATTCATACCTGCCTCAATGGCGTGGAAAAGGAAGACCGAATGCATGGCCTCTCGAACCGGATCGTTACCTCGAAACGAGAAGGACACATTACTCACCCCCCCACTAACACTGCAATAGGGAAGGTTTTCACAGACCCATCGCGTGCCCTCGATGAAATCGAGCGCATTTCGTTTGTGTTCATCCATACCCGTTGCCACGGGAAAAATGTTCAAATCGAAAATAATGTCTTCAGGGGTGAACTTGACCTGGTCGACCAAAATTCGATAGGAGCGTTCGGCAATTTCGATACGACGCTCTAGGGTATCGGCTTGACCGACTTCATCAAAAGCCATTACGATGACAGCCGCCCCATAACGCTTGATCAAGGTCGCTTGTTTCATAAAGGCCGCTTCACCTTCTTTTAGGCTTATCGAATTGACGACGCACTTGCCCTGGACCACTTGTAGTCCGGCTTCGATGATTTCCCATTTGGAAGAATCGATCATAATGGGCACCCGGGCAATGTCCGGTTCAGCGACCACCAAATTCAAGAATTTGACCATGGCCTCCTTACCGTCGATCAACCCATCATCCATATTGACATCGATGATCTGTGCCCCTCCTTCGACTTGATGTCTGGCAATCTGAAGGGCTTCCTCATAGCGATCTTCCTTGATCAGTCGAAGAAACTTTCGGGATCCGGCCACATTGGTGCGTTCACCCACATTGATGAAATTGCTTTCCGGGGTGATGACCAGGGGTTCAAGGCCGCTTAATTTCAAATATTTCGTTTTACGATCTGCCATTCAGTGATAATGTAGTACTTCAGGGAACGGATCGTAAAAATGATGTAACAACCGCTTCCATTCTTGGTATTCCTTTGATTTTCGAAAACCGACTTCATGATCTTCCAAGCTTTGCCATCGCACCAACAATATGTATTGGTCTTTACGTTCGATACCCTTTTTCAATTCGTGGCCGATGTACCCCTTCATTCCAATAAGGATACGTTCCGCTTGGGCAAAACTGCGTTCAAACGCTGCTTGCCGTTCTAATTGGACGGGCAATATGGCTACCTCCAAAATCATGGTTCAGGATTCCAATTGTTTTTTACGTGGTTTATAATCAGCCACAATGTCGGCCATCGCCTTGATATGTTCAGGGGTGGTGCCACAACATCCCCCAACGAAATTGACCAGTTGTTTCTCTAAATATTCACGGATCTGTGCTGCCATCATCGTTGCGGTTTCGTCATATTCACCAAAGGCATTCGGAAGTCCAGCATTCGGGTAGGCCGAAATATAGAAATCCGCTTTTGCTGCCAAAACCTCTAGATATGGGGTCAGTTGTTTGGCCCCTAAAGCGCAATTGAACCCGACTGAGAGCAAGGGAATGTGCGATACCGAAATCAAAAAAGCCTCGGCAGTCTGTCCCGATAAGGTGCGCCCTGAGGCATCGGTAATCGTACCGCTGACCATGATCGGGATATCCAAACCACGTTCTTCCTTAAGCTCTTCGATGGCGAACAAGGCCGCTTTGGCATTCAGCGTATCGAATATGGTCTCGACCATCAGAATATCGGCCCCGCCATCAATCAAAGCCCCGGCCTGCTCCTTATACGCTCTTCTAAGATCGTCGAATGAAACGGCCCGAAAGCCCGGATCGTTAACATCTGGTGAAAGACTGGCCGTCTTGTTGGTAGGCCCCATGGTTCCTGCTACGAAGCGAGGTTTATCCGGATTTTTTTCCGTGATTTCATCAGCGACCTGTTTTGCAATTTTGGCTGATTCGAAATTCAATTCATAAACCAAGTCCTCCATCCCATAATCGGCCATGGCAATGGTCGTTCCTGAAAAGGTGTTGGTTTCCACGATATCGGCGCCCGCTTCGAAGTACTTTCGATGTACTTCGGCTATGGCTTGGGGCTGGGTCAAAGACAGCAGATCATTGTTTCCCTTAAGCGGTATCGACCATTCGCTGAAACGCCTTCCCCGAAAATCCGCTTCGGAAAAGCCGTATTGTTGAAGCATGGTTCCCATGGCTCCATCCAAAACCAAAATCCGTTCCTCTAAAATGTCATAAATCGCACTCATACCCTTTGGGTCATTTTTGAATCGACCGAAACGTTATCAAGGAAAATGAATGTGCAGAAGACCTAATGGCCGTTGACGTCATCTGTTTCCTTCACCGGAATAGAATGTAGCACCTTCTCGAAGTCGAGGGTTGCTAAGGCTTCAAAGGGTCTATTCCCTCCACCTTTCTTGATAACTTTTCAATCTATAATGAACTAAGGCAAAGTAACGGTAGGCAAAAATCAAAACCAAATTATTCCCGCTATTTTTGATCTAAAACCAAAAAACCTTCCCGATCTGAATCCGGGAAGGTTTCTCGCTGATGAATAACCCCACATTTAAGCGATGCTTTGCACCACTTCTTTCTTTGCTTCTTTTTTGGTACCATCGAATCCTTCAACGCCTCCGACAGTGGTATATTTCATAACGAACCTTTTGTCAGGGTTAATGATCTTGTAGGCATATTGGCACATGACCGCCGCTTCATGAAAGCCCGATAAGATCAACTTGAGTTTCCCTTCGTAGGTATTGACATCCCCAATGGCAAAAACCCCGGGAATGTTCGTTTGATAATCCTTGGCGTTGTTGACCTTAATGGCGTTTTTCTCGATTTCGAGTCCCCAATTACCCAACGGTCCCAGTTTGGGGGAAAGACCGAACAAGGGGATAAAGTGATCGACTTCCAGATATTCCGGCGCTTTTTCCGGATCGGTGTATTTGATGACCACTGCCTTAAGATCTTCTTCACCATGCAGTTCTTTGACCTCGGCCTTGGTGAACAATTTGATCTTACCGATTTGGGCAAGTTCACGGGCTTTTTCAACAGAATCCAAAGCACCCCTGAACTCGTTCCTGCGGTGTACCAAGGTGACTTCCGAGGCGATATCTGCCAAGAAAATGGACCAATCCAAAGCCGAATCCCCGCCGCCTGCGATCACTATCTTTTTGTTCCGATAGACCTCAGGGTCTTTGATAATATAGGAAACCCCATGGTCTTCGTAAGATGCTAGGTTTTCGATCTGGGGTTTTCTTGGCTCAAAGGAACCCAGACCTCCAGCAATGACCACTACAGGAGCATGGTGTTTCGTACCCTTATTCGTGGTTACGATAAAGGATCCGTCGTCTTGCTTTTCGAGGGTATCGGCCCTTTCCCCTAAGGTATAGCCCGCATCGAAGGGTTTGATTTGTTCCAATAAGCGTGAAACCAAATCACCGGCCAGGATTTCGGGATAGGCCGGAATATCATAAATCGGTTTCTTTGGATAGATTTCGGCACATTGTCCTCCGGGCTCCGCCAAGGCGTCGATCAAATGGCACTTCATTTTAAGGAGTCCCGCTTCAAAGACCGTAAAGAGTCCCGTTGGTCCGGCGCCGATAATTAAAATATCCGTTTTTATCATTTTTAGTTCTTTTTTATGTGTTTTGCACCAATTTCTCGGTGATTTCATTCATTTTATTGACTTTTTCTTCAAAATCACCAGTCAACCGTTTTCTATAGTTGTTAAGATATTCAACCATATCGCTGATATTTTCCGGGAGTACCTGTTCAAAGAATTGACGGAGCCTCTTGGCCGTTGTCGGTGATTTACCATTGGTTGAAATGGCTATTTTCACATGGCCCTTATTGACTATTCCGCCCATATAAAAATCACATAAGGGTGGGTTGTCGGCCACGTTTACCAAAATGTTCAATTTTCTACAATCTTGATATACTTGTTCGTTTACTTGGGGGTCATCGGTGGTCGCGATGACCATATGCTTTCCGTATAACAGGTTGGCATCATACCGCTGTTCGATGATATCGACATTAAAGGCCCTTACTAGGGTCAAGGTAGCTTCCCGAACGAATGGAGCGATTAAAGTCACCTTGGCATCCGGACTTGATTTCGTCAGAAAGTGTAATTTCTCTTCGGCGACATTGCCCCCACCAACGATCAAAATCTCGAGTTGGGAGGTTTTCAAAAAAATCGGATATAGCGTATTCCGTTCATTCATGGGTGACCTGTTGTTCGTTCGCAATATGCAAGAGTCGTTGCCTGTGGTTGACGACTTCTCCAATGATAATGATCGCGGGATTGGACAGCTGTTGCTCCCTTGCCTTGGATTCAATCGAAGCAACAGTGCCAATTCCTATTTTTTCCTCCGCGGTCGTACCCGCTTGAATGATCGCAACCGGGGTATCCGTTTTTCCTTCTTTTATAAAACAGGCCATGATCTCGTCGAGTTTAGACATCCCCATTAAAATGACCACGGTCGCGTTCGATCGGGCTGCCAATGCGATATCTGAAGACAGCTTGTGTTCTTTGGTGGTTCCGGTAATGACCCAAAAACTCTCGGCGGCCCCACGTTTGGTTACCGGAATATGTTGCATGGCGGGTACGGCTACCGATGAAGAGATGCCCGGCACCACGGCTACCTCCATCCCATGCGAAGCCGCAAAAGCCAACTCCTCGGCCCCACGTCCGAAAACAAAAGGATCTCCTCCTTTCAACCGCACTACATGTTTGCCTTGGGTTCCACGTTGCACGATCAGTTCGTTGATCTGTTCCTGCATATAGCGGTAACAGCCTTTCCGTTTGCCCACGTCGATCTTTTCGGCCTGTGGGGCATGATCCAACAATCGTTTATCGATCAAAGCGTCATACAAGACCACATCGGCGCTTCGCAGTTCCGAAATTCCACGAAGGGTAATCAGATCCACCGCCCCGGGCCCGGCCCCTACCACACTCAATTTTCCTTTTTCAAACATGCTCCAATTCCAATTTACGGTAGGCTTCCAGTTGCGCTAAAACAGCCTTGGCATCTTCCAAATAGGCTTTGGCGAATGCCTCATCAGGCCGGTTTTTGTTCAACTGCAATACCAAATCCCCAAAATTCGTGATCGCCGGAATCTTAGCCGTTTCAATAAACAAGCGGTCAAAATCCTTGATGATACTCGAATGGGTGTTCGTTTTCACTTTTTCGGCGGTCAAAAGGGCCTTTGCCGAATTCACCATCGATTGATAGCTATAATAGATACTCGCAGCCCATTTGCCTTGATCGAACGCTTCAGTTGCTTGATCGATCTTTTCTTGGCTTTCGAAAAATAAAGTCGCCACAAGATCCACGATGACCCCGGCACATTCCCCGATCCCGATTTCTTTTTTATAGCGTTCCGCGTTGCCCCAGTCGATAAAGTCGTCGGCAACCAAATTATCGACGTTCGAAAGGTGTTTCAACAGCTCATAAAAATATGCTTCACCCTTTTCGGCATAGTACTTCTCAAAACCCAGTGCGGGACCATTGCTTTCGTAATCATCCAATATCAACCGTAGTGCTTCCGGGCCTCGTTTACTTGGTATTTTCACCACCTTGTCGGCGAAAGTCGCCCGGCCATTGCCATGGTTACCCCCTCCCAACAGTACTTGTAACCCAGGGGCCACCAATTTGTCTTTGGTACGGATGCTCATACCTTGAAACCCGATATGGGCCATGTTGTGTTGCCCACAAGCGTTCATGCATCCACTGATCTTAATGACCAAATCAGGGTTGTTGACATAGGAAGGGTATTCTTCTTTGATGACGGATTCCAATTTGGCGGCGATACCGGTACTGCTTGCAATACCAAGATTGCAGGTATCGGTACCCGGGCAGGCGGTAATATCAAGGGCTTTATTATACCCAGGGTCGGCAAAGCCCAACTTGTCTAGTTCTTGGAAGAACCAAGGAAGCATCGCCTCTTTAACATGGGGTATCAAGATGTTTTGTCGCAAGGACAAACGGATTTCGGAAGCGGCATATTGCTTGACCAAGTTGGCCAATTGCCGGGCTTTATCGGTATAAAAATCCCCTAAGAGTACCTTGACCCCTATCGCCACATAGCCCTGTTGCTTCTGCGGGATGACATTGGTCGATTTCCACGCCAAGTAGCGATCTTCATCGTCGATTTTGGCGGCTTTGGCTTCGGCTTCGGCTAGCTGTACTTTGGGATAGTTCTCCACCGCAATGGGATGACTGACTATGGGAATGGCTTGTCGCTCGTTGTCGAGCAGCGCTTTGAACGCTTCCAAACCGATATTCTTGATCAGAAACTTCATTCGGGCCTTTGCCCTACTCTTGCGCTCCCCATACCGATCGAATACCCGTATGACCCCTTCCATTAGGGGAATGATTTGATCTTCGGCTAAAAATTCATACAACACATCGGCATGACGCGGTTGCGATCCCAATCCGCCGCCTATCATTACTTTAAACCCTCTGTTTCCGTTGTCGACTTTGGCGATAAAACCCAGATCATGCATGTATGACAGTCCGGTATCGGCATCCGTTGCCGAAAAGGAAACCTTGAACTTCCTTCCCATTTCCTGACCGATGGGGTTTCGCAAAAAATACTCGAAAACCGCTTGGGCGTATGGTGAAACATCGAAAGGCTCATCGGGATCGATCCCTGCGGTTTCACTTGCCGTAACGTTACGCACGGTATTGCCACAAGCTTCCCGAAGGGTCACCTGGTCTTTTTCGAGCTGTGCCCATAATTCTGGGGTACGCTCCAAGTCGACATAGTGAATTTGGATATCTTGTCTCGTAGTGATATGCAACCTTCCGGTGGAATATTCATCCGAAACATCACAGATACGAAGCAGTTGATCGGCAGTCACCTTACCATAAGGCAGTTTGATCCTGATCATCTGAACTCCTTGCTGTCGCTGTCCATATACCCCACGGGCAAGGCGCAGACTACGGAACTTTTCTTCATCGATGTTCCCTTCATTGAACAACTTGATCTTTCGTTCCAAATCAATGATGTCGCGTTCGACGACTGGATTTTCTATCTCGGTTCTGAAGCTTTGCATTATCCTATTTTTCCTATTATTTTTATAGACTTTTAAAACAAACGTTTCCCTTCTGGTTTTTGCCATGAATCAGGTCAAGTGGATGCCGCATTCACGCGACTCCAAAGCCTTGACGGGATCGAAATAGGTACTGTTTTTCGGGAGTTCATGGGCCTCTAAATAGTCATCGAGGTCTTCATCGGACCAATAGTAAAACGGACTGACCTTCAAAATACCCTCTTTGCTGTAGCTTAAAATGTCTTTGGAAGTTCGAAGCTCGGTTTTGCGGATGCGGATGTTGGTAAACCAAATTTCAGGTTGGTGTTCGGCCAAGGCCCTTCTAAACGGTTCCAATTTGACAATTTCGGAAAACTCAGCATGCTCTGGTTGATCTGCTGTCGGAAAACCCAAACGGTGTTCGGTATACGCTTTGGTTTCTTTGGGCACATAGGTATGCAGATCCAACTTCAACCGTTGCGTCAAGTACGCCGCGTGCTCGTAGGTTTCAGGAAGGTTATAACCCGTATCACACCAGATCACCTTTACTTTGGGGTCATTGATGCTGAACGTATTCAACAACACCGCGGAATATTTGCCAAAACTGGTGGTCACGATACGACGTTCCGATAGTTGGATCGCCCAACCGATGATCTCTTCAGGGGGGATACCCCTGAACTGCCTGTTATAATATTCCAAATCCAATTGTAGCGCCATAGCTCCTTATTCTCTACTGTTTTACTAGGATAACAAACATAGGACAAATATTTCGTTGAATTCGTTAAAATCACGATAAATATTTATTTATCCTATAGTTTTAATAGATTATTTGTTTATATGGAGACGCATTGCGGTTTTTTCAGTCTTAGGAGGGTTGCTTTGCGATTAAATCGGCCAGTGAGGTATTTCGGTAAACCTCTAGGTTGGCATCTCGGACCTTTAGCATCAAACGGAAGACCGAACAAGCCCCTTCGTTCGGGCAATCGTCACATTTTTCGTAGAAGTTTAAGCTCACGCAGGGCACCATGGCTATGGGGCCCTCCAAAATACGCATGACGGCCGTCATCGGAATCTGTTCGGGTTCTTTGATAAGGTAGTAACCGCCCCCTTTGCCTTTCTTGGAACCCAACATGCCATTTCTTCTTAAAGTAAGCAAGATGCTTTCCAAAAATTTCTGGGAAATGTTCTCGTGGGATGCGATTTCAGCTATCTGAACGGGATCTCGATTTTCTTGGGCGGCCAGATACGTCAACGCCTTTAATCCGTATTTGGTCTTTTTGGACAGCATCCGACTAAGATATGAAAAATTAACGCAAAGGCTTTTGCACGAAGGGATACGCGCTTATTCGATGACGAATTCCATCTTGATGTCACCACGTTCATACGGCGGGTTCTCTTCCATTTCGACTTCCACGAAACCGTATTTCCGATAAATGTAAATCGCATTTTGTAGGGTAGTATTGGAATACAATACGATTTTCGACCATCCTTGTCCCCTCCCGAAATCGATACACCGCTTCATCAGCAGTTGCCCGATTTTCAAGCCTTGGTACTGCGATGATACGGCCATCTTACCCAGTTCGAAAACCCCCTTGGTTAGTGGAATCAAAGCCACCGTACCAACGACTTCGTCACCTAATTTCGCAAAGAAGATATGTCCGCCTTTCCCAATGATATTGGCTTCGCAGTCTTCCATCAACTCCACGTCGTGGGGTTCAACCGCGAAGAATTTCTCTAGCCATTCGATATTCAATCGCGCGAAGTCTTTGGCATAGGCCGATTCAAAGGGTACGATATGGACCTGGTCTTGCAACATGGTTCGTTATTTTTCCAATGCTTGTCCAATATCCGAAATAATATCCTCATGGTGCTCCAATCCGACCGATACCCGCACCATGCCGTCAGTAATACCCACTTTCAATCGTTCGGCTTCGGTCAGCTTGCTATGGGTCGTCAATGCGGGATGCGTAACGATACTGCGCGAATCGCCCAAATTCGCCGATAATGACAAGAGCTGTATGGCATTAAAAAAACTTTTCCCCGCAGCCAATCCGCCTTTGACCTCAAAAGCGACCACACAACCACCGGCCTTCATCTGCTTTTTGGCTATGGCATGGTTCGGATGCGATTTCAAGAAGGGATACTTCACCCAATTCACCCGCTCGTGCCCTTCAAGAAAGGTCGCCAAGCGTAGTGCATTTTCACAGTGTCGATCAACGCGTACGGCGAGGGTTTCAAGGCTTTTCGATAAGATCCAGGCATTAAAAGGCGACAATGCCGGGCCGGTAATCCTGGAGAATCGATAGATCTTTTCGATCAATTCGGCCGAACCGACGGTAATACCGGCAAGAACGCGGCCTTGTCCATCCATGAGTTTTGTCCCGGAATGGATGACCAAATCAGCACCGAATCGAATCGGCTGCTGTAGGTACGGGGATGCGAAACAATTATCTACGATAAAGACCAAACCATGCTTTTTGGCAATGGCCCCCAGGGATTCCAGATCGATCACATCCACACCCGGATTGGTAGGTGATTCTACGTAGAGCACCTTGGTATTCAGCTGGATCAGCCCTTCTACCCTACTCAGATCATCGGCTTCGAAAAAGGCGGTGTCGATATCCCAATTCGGAAAAAAATTGGTATACAGACTGTGGGTCGATCCGAAAACACTTCGGGCAGAAAGGATATGATCGCCACTTTTCAAAAGGGCCGCGAAGGTCGAAAATACGGCAGCCATGCCCGAGGCAAAGGCGAATCCGGCTTCGGCCCCTTCCATTCGGCAAACCTTTTGTACGAATTCAGAGGTATTCGGGTTTGAGTAGCGCGAATAAATATTCCGTTCCTTCTCTTCGGCGAAAGATGCGCGCATATCCTCGGCATCTTCGAATACATAACTCGACGTCAAGAACATGGGCGAAGAATGTTCAAGGTACTGGGTGCGTTCCAATTGGTCGCGTATTGCCGCGGTTTCGAATTTTCTGTTTTCCATATTTACTTTTCAAGGGTCAGTTCAATTTCGCTTTGTGACCGGTATTATAGTTTTTCAGCGATACGTAAAATATCGCCGAAAACCCCTCTGGCAGTAACCGCTGCCCCGGCACCGGCCCCCTGTATCACAAAGGGCTGGTCGCCATAAGAATCGGTGTAAATCTCGATAATCGAGTCGGAACCCTTCACTTGCCCTAGGGCACTTTCTTGAGGTACCGCAATCAACTTGACTTCCAATATCCCTTTCTCTTTTTGGAGGTCACCGTGTAATTCGCCTACATAGCGCAACACCTCACCTGGCGAAACGGTTTTTTTAATGGTCTCATAATGCCTATCAAGTTCTTTGATCCGTGTTATGAAACTATCCCCTGGGATGTCTTTCAATGCTTCGGGTACGAGGTTCTGAATTTCAATATCCTCAAATTCATTGGCGAGATCCAGTTCCCTCGCCAAAATCAACAATTTTCGGCCCACATCATTACCTGAAAGATCTTCTCGGGGATCCGGCTCGGTATACCCCTTTTCCATGGCTTGCAGAACGATATCCGAAAATGCAATATCCGAGGCCGAGAAGGTATTGAAAACATAGCTTAGCGAACCAGAAAAGACCCCTTTGATCCGGGTAATGTTCTCTCCTGACAAATGCAGGAGTTTGATGGTATCGATCAGGGGCAAGCCCGCCCCGACATTGGTCTCGTACAGGTATTGCTTTTGGTTTTTGCGCAGCGCTTTGCGAATCCCACGGTAAAAATCGATACCCAAGGTATTGGCGATCTTGTTCGATGACACCATATCAAAACCGGCGGCGATCAAGTCTTCATAGTGCCCAACAAACGAACCACTCGCTGTATTGTCGATGGCGATTAGGTTTTCAAGATGATGGTTTTGTGCATATTGAACGATATCCTCCAAGGTGTAAGGGCTACCATGGGCTTCAATTTCCGATTTCCACTCACTGCCGATTCCGGTTGCCGACAACAACACTTTTTTCGAGTTGGCAATGGCGAAAATATGGAGACTGATGTCCTTGCGTGCTTCGATATCGGATTTGGAATCCAACAGCTGATCGATCAGGGTGCCGCCAACCGTTCCATGACCGAAAACGGCCAAGTTCACCTTCTTCGCGATTCCGAACAACTGACCGTGAATAACGTTTAGCGTCTTGTTCAAATCCGCATTCCGTACCACGAGACTCACATTTTTACCTGAAACGGTATTGTTGAACAACAGGGGAACGATTTTATTCTTTATCAGCGCATTGTAGGGCTTATGGAAGGAACTCAGGTCTTCGCCCACAATAGAAACAACGGAAACTTCTTTTTCGACCCGAATGGTGCTGACATCACGTGCCGAATAATCGGTATCGAATTCTTCTTCGAGGGTTCGCTTGGCCTCATCGGCCCGAGAGGCATCAACTACCAGACCGATGCCCCGTTCAGAAGAACCCTGGGATATGATGCCCACATTGATACCCCGTCTTCCCAGGCTTCCGAAAATCCTAGCATCGACCCCTACCTTGCCTAAAAGTCCGCGTCCTTCCAAATGGATCAGCGCCCGCTTTTCGATCACCGAAATCGATTTGATACCACCGTGATTACTTTCGGCCCCAATCAAAGTACCCTTCGAATCAGGATTGAAGGTATTCAAAATACGCAGGGGAATGTTCTTTTCCAACAAGGGAATGATTGTTTTCGCATGCAAGATCGATGCTCCGAAATTGGCCAATTCATTGGCTTCGCTATAACTGAGGTCATCGATGATCTGGGCGTCCGGCACCAAATCGGGATTCGCCGTATAGATGCCATCGACATGGGTGAAGTTCCGCAGTTCATCCGCATCGAGATAGTTGGCCAATAAGGCGGCGGAATAATTGCTTCCATTCCGGCCTAAAGTCGTGGTCTCCCCTGCTTCGTTAGCCGCAATAAACCCGGTCACAATCGGAACCTCATCGGCTTTGAAGGTGGAAAACCGTTGGATTACCTGGATCTTGGAAACCGCTTCATCGACCGTAGCGTTACCAAACCCGCTATCGGTATGGAACAACCCACGGGTATCGACCGCTACGGCCTTGATACCCCTGTCGCGAAGGAGCTTGACCACCAAACGGGTCGAAAGCAGTTCACCAACGGCCAGCACGGCATCTTTGGTCTTCAGACTGTAATCACCAATGAGTCCGACCCCTTCTAACTTCTGTCGTAGGGCGTCGACTTCCGAATCCAAAAGAAAATCGGAAGCGGGTTGTTGTTGGTAAGCGATGAATTCTTCCAGTTTCGCTTCAACGGACTTCCCCTTAGCGGCCCTTTCCAACAATTTTTCCAAGGTATCGGTAGACTTTCCACGAGCCGAAAGTACGACCGCGATACGCTCCCCTTCTTTGAGTTGCTTTATGATACTTTCGATCACTTTTTCGATACCTCCATCGTTTCGAAGGGATTTTCCACCGAATTTCAGCACCTTCCATGCCTGCCCTTCATCGGGTTTCGGAAATACCGGGGCCAAGAGCTGGTCCAATTGATCGAACTCCATCAAAAATGCATCGTGGCCGTGTACTGATTGTACCTCGCCATAAGTCACTTTGGAATTGGTTTGGGCGATTCGACGATAGGTTTCTTTATTCTCCTCAGCGCTAAAGAACAAATCGGAATTTACCCCGATGATATGGATTTTGGTCGCACTTTGCTGCAGGGCCACGAAAGCGTGTTCATCTTGACGGGTCACGTCAATGGTCTTCAGCAACTGGTTCATCAATTTGTAGGCCGACAGTTGGAAACGTTCTTGCAATTTCTTCCCGTGGTGCATCAACCAGCTCTCTACATTGAACACCTGTAATTCTTCATTAGTACTTCTTTGAAAGCGTTCTTTGAAAGATTCCGGGGTGCGATAGCAAAGCATGGCATGCATGCGCGCATCATGTACGGGCTCTTTGGAGTTGTTCAAGATTTGTTCTTGGATCTGACAATTGGCGATCAACCAATCGGTCGATTTCCAATCGGAGGCCACGGGGATCAAGTGTTCGGTAATATCAGGATCTAGAACGGCCATTTCCCAAGCGATGCCCCCGCCCAAAGACCCTCCGATTATGGCAAAGAGCCTTGATATTCGCAGCTGCACCAGTCCTTCCAGAAAAATACGCGCCACATCACCGGCTACAAACTCCTTGTAAGCCTCGACCACAAAACCGTCATAACCGTTACCGGGAATATTGAAGGCCAAAACGGTGTACCTATCGGTATCGATGCGTTTGCCCACCCCGATAATATCGGACCACCAGCCGTTTTCACCTGCTACCTGTGAATTGCCCGTCAAGGCATGGTTGACCAAAACTATGGGTGCCTGACCTAGGGCCGGACCAAAGGTCTCATAAGACAATTCCAAGTTTTGGGTATGCCCACTGAGGGTGGTAAATTCGGGTATGTTCAGTTTTTGCAGCATGGGTATGTTGATCGATCGCTTTGTTTAGGTTCAACCCACTGTTCTAGGGTGATTTTCTTTATTTAGGCAAAGACGGAAGCATCAATGGTCGCAAAGGCGGCTTCCAAATCGGCCTGCAAATCGGACAAGGCCTCCAATCCCACGGAAAGGCGTATTAGGTCTTTGGTCACCCCAGTGGCTTCTTGAGACGCATCGTCTAACTGCTGATGGGTCGTACTCGCCGGATGGATGATCAATGATTTACTGTCGCCGATATTGGCCAATAGTGAGAACAATTGGGTGTTGTCGGCGATTTTTTTCGCAGACTCGTATCCTCCTTTGACCCCAAAGGTGACGATACCGCTCTGTCCGTTTGGCAAATAGGCATCAGCCTGGGCCTTGTATTTGCTTGAAGGCAATCCCGGATAGTTCACCCATGCAACTTCCTTTCTGTTTTCAAGCCATTGTGCCAAGGCCAGGGCATTCTCACTATGTTTTTTGATACGTACTTCCAAAGTTTCCAAACCTTGGATGATCTGGAAGGCATTGAACGGACTTAGCGCCGCTCCATGATCACGCAAGCCTTCGATCCTTACTTTTGCGATAAAGGCAGCGGCCCCTAAGGCATCGTGGTATACCAAACCATGGTATCCTGCCGATGGTTCGGTAAATTCAGGAAACTTGCCATTGGCCCAGTCAAAGGTTCCGGCATCGATGATCACCCCACCTAATGCCGTACCGTTTCCGTTGATGTATTTGGTCAATGAGTGGATGACGATGTTCGCCCCGTGCTCGATCGGATTCAAGAGGGCCGGAGTGGCTACGGTATTATCGACGATGAACGGTACTTTCGCTTTTTTAGCTTCCGATGAAATCGCCTTAAGATCCAAAACATCCAATTTCGGGTTCCCCAGCGATTCAACGAAAATGGCCCGGGTGTTTTCTTGGACCGCCTTGCCGAAATTCTCCGGATCGTTGGGATCGACGAAAGTGGTGGTAATTCCCAAACGTGGTAAGGTTACGCTCAACAGGTTATACGTACCGCCATACAAACTGTTCGAAGCGACGATATGGTCTCCCGATTTCAACAGCACCAATAGGGCGGTATTGATCGCTGCGGTGCCGGAAGCGGTCACCACAGAGGCGATTCCCCCTTCAAGGGCCGCAAGCCGTTGTTCAAGGATATCATTCGTCGGATTGTTGATCCGAGTGTAAATATTACCGAATTCGGCCAAAGAAAATAAGTTGGCCGCATGATCGGAATCGTTGAATACGTAGGCCGTACTCTGGTAAAGGGGTACCGCACGGGTACCGGCATTGGCTTTGACATCATGGCCCGCATGAAGGGCATTGGTCGCTTTTGAAAAATTTTGATCACTCATGGTTTTTAAATTTTTAGTTACAAATGATTTAAAAACACGAAGCCTACCCCGTGGGGCTGACCAAATCAAAAAGTTATAAGAAAGTGAGGTCGATAATGATCGACGGTTGCTATCTTTTCCCTTGCGGGGATAGAATGTAGCACCTTCTTGACACGAGGGGTCAAGGGTTGCTAAGGCTTCATAGGGTCTATTCCCTCCACCTTTCTTGATAACTATTCAATACGTGTTTGAACTTATGCCACAAAGATAACGGCAGAATTTTCGAATTTCCTAATCGTTTTGAAAAATTTCACAAAAACCTAAATATCCGATGGATTAAAAGCGTACTACTGGACTTGATCAAAGGGCACTCACTCAGTCCCTTAGTTCATTCTTTGGTGGGTTTCCCCATATACAAGTATAGTACCCCTTCCGTATTCGGGTCGAGAAACTCATAGACATCCCTTTTACAAACCAAAAAGTTCAGGTCTTCCGGGCGATATACCAACAACATGGCTGCAGCGATTTCAGCCCTCTCCAGTCGCTTGGTCCCCTCTAGTTTTTCTTGCAAAATGGCTGCATATCGCGCCTTCTTTGGTTCCTTGTTGCGAGTTCGCATGTAAAGGGAACTGAAAACTTCAGGAGATACTCCTTTGAACTGAAGTTCGTTTTCCAATTTTTGTATCGAATCGCCAAGGTGGTAGGTAATCGGAAAACGTATCGAGTCATTCTTGGCGATTATTTCCAAAAGATCGATATAGTGCCCATGCTTGCCATTCGGGATAATCTTTCGGTCAATCAAATGCTGTTCAAAATCGAACAAGATTTGTGAAACTCCCTTAAAATAAACGGGATGTCCTTCTTGCAGTACCTTATCAAACTGTGCCTCGTAACTGGTTTCTTCTTCTTGCGCTAAAGTATAGACCGCACAAAAAAGGGCGAATAAGGGCAAAACCACTTTTGATTTTCGCTTGAACAGGTCCGTTATTCCCGACATAGGTATCGATTGGCAAGTCCCAAATTAAGCAAAGTCGGTCGCATGTATTGAATGCCAGCTAGGAAAATTGATTCCTACCTTGATTACAGCTTCCCATTGGTAACGAAACGTATATCCGACAATATGGGTATCTTCCCAAACCTAAACCCAATAATAGTCCGATGCTAGGAGTTCTTGTCGCCTTTGTCTTTTCCGTCGTGTTGCTGTGGATCTTAAGGAGGGAACCCATTACGGTTTTAGGCATCGTTCCGAACCGAGATCGTTTGAACCTGTTCGTACTCGGAATGTTCTTTATGGCGTTTTGCTGTACGTTCAACCAACTGGGGCAAGCCTATTTCA
The DNA here is from genome assembly GCA_013214065.1 of Flavobacteriaceae bacterium. Classification (GTDB taxonomy): domain Bacteria; phylum Bacteroidota; class Bacteroidia; order Flavobacteriales; family Flavobacteriaceae; genus Flagellimonas_B; species Flagellimonas_B algarum. The sequence continues at coordinate 165,570 of JABSPK010000004.1, read as the reverse complement.
AGGGCATCGTCTATGTGCGCAACCCCGAATACGGACTTTCAGAAGGATCCTTCGCGCTTTGGTGGACCTTCAAAGCCGCATTGTTCGAAGAACTTATTTTTCGTGGGGCCTTATTATACCTGTTGATGAAATGGTTGGGAGACCGATGGGCATGCCTGATCAGCGCAACCGCTTTCGGGATCTACCACTGGTTCAGCTATCAAATGTTCGGTCGGGGAGTGATTCCCATGGCCTATGTGTTTTTATTGACAGGAGCGGCCGGGTGGATGTTCGCCTATGCCTTCGCGAAAAGCAAATCGCTACTTGTACCCCTTGGGTTGCACTTCGGATGGATCGTCATGAGTATCGTGGTATTTTCTTCGGGACCTTTGGGGGATTCCCTCTTCGTGCCCGACTTGGATGGCCAAGAGCTGGGAGGATGGGAACAATTGTTCTTTTTTCTTTTCCAGACGATTGCGGTTCCTGGCACCGTATGCTGGTTTGTCATGAAACGCTACCGTTCGGACCGAACCAAAATTGATTGATCACTAATCGACTTCAGGAAGCTTCGACCGCAATCGGATGAACTGTAGTATCATGTTTTTCTTTTTTTGGATTCAATGGTCCTTGTAGAGCAACACGAACTTATTGCCGCATGATCTTCTCCATCTTTCTGCCCTTGGCCAATTCATCGACCAGTTTGTCGAGATAGCGGCATTGTCGGTACAATTCGAATTCGTCATCGATATCTTCAATGCGGTATCCGCAGATGACCCCTTTGATCATATGGGCGTTGGGATGGATGTTCGCCTGTTCGAAAAACGTTTTAAAGGTGACCTTGTCTTCCATATGTCGGAGCAAGGTGGCTTCATCGAAACCGGTCAGCCATTCGATGACCTGGTGCAGTTCCTCTTTGGTACGTCCTTTCTTCTCCAATTTGTTCACGTAGTGGGGGTAAATAGATCCAAATACCATATTTCCCACTTTTTCGTTTTTTTCAGCGGTGACTTTCATGAATACAACGGTTTAAATTAATCCCCGGTTTCTTTACCTATTCAACTTAAGGTTTTGCGCAAACCTACGATACTAGGATACCCACCCTACTCCAATACGGTAAACTCCAAATTCGAATCGGTAAAAACGGTATGCGTTTGGGTCTTGAAATCGCTTTCCTTGGCCTTAAAGATATTATCGACATAGGTCTGCGGGTTCAAATCGATCAGCGGAAACCAAGTACTTTGCACCTGCACTTGCAGTTTATGTCCTTTCTTGAAGGTATGGAATACATCCTGTAATTTGATATCGACATTGGTTTTTTGGTTCGGCACAAAGGGTTCCGGATTTGCAAAGCTATTGCGGAAACGCCCCCGCAACACCTCACTTCGTACCATCAAATGGTAGTTGCTCATCTTCAAGTGATCTTGCATTTCCCCATTGGTCTCCACATTTTCAGGATGCACATCGACGACCTTGACGATCCAATCGGCAGCAGTACCCGTTGTGGCCACCTTAAGATGGGCCGTGATATCACCGGCTAGGGTAAGATCTTCTTCCAAGACTTCGGTCTCAAAGACCAACACATCGGAACGCCGTGCCGCAAATCGTTGGTCATCGGTCATGTATTTACGCGGGGTGAAGACCGATTTGATATCTTCTGAATAAGGAACCGGTTTTTTCACGTTACTAACGAACTGGATGCCCGTATCCCCCTGCAAGTCAGTGGTCAAAGCATTGTCTTCCGAAAGGTACATGGTACGCTTGGTCACGCCGGCAGGAGGCCACGAATCGTACTGCTGCCAATCTTTGCGCCCGGTATCAAAAACATAGGCCTCTGGCAAACCGCTATCGGGTCCACCATCCCCCTTTAAGAAATGATGGAAGAATTTAGTCTCGATCTGGTCTTGGTAAAAGGTCGAAATCGAATCACCGAAATAGTAATTACCGACCAAGTTACGTTCGCTACGGCGTGCCCATCGGCCATGGTCCCAGGGACCGAATACCATGGTATTGTATGCGCCCTCATTATGTTTTTCAATATTCTTATAAGTTTCCAAAGGACCATATAGATCTTCGGCATCGAACCACCCCCCAACGATCATGGTGGCCACATGGGAGTCGGTTTTATCCAAATGCTGAATCAAACCCCTACTTTGCCACAAGGCGTCATAGTTGGGGTGTTCCTTCAATTCGTTCCAAAAATAATCATCGGTCATCCCCTCTGGCCGAAGTTTTGGGGTATCTGCGGTTTCATACTCGAAAAAGGTATTCAGGTTTTCGAGCGGGCCGGCATCCAAAAAGAACTGGTATTGGTCTTCGGTGCCGATATCGGGCAGGGTATACCAGGCGGTATCGATCGGACTGTCGTTATTGGGTCGTGGTGTCCCAAACAAGGATGTCGCCCTGAAATAACTCAACAAATACGCCCCGTTATGGTGAAAATCGTCAAAAAAGAAATCGCCGATACAGGCTTGTGGCGAAGAGGCTTTAAGCGCCGGATGCGGGTCGATGGTACCGTAGGTAGCGTAAAACCCGGGATAGGATATGCCCCATAAGCCGACACGGCCGTTGTTGTTGGCGACATTGTTCACCAACCATTCGATGGTATCATAGGTATCCGAACTTTCGTCGACTTGGTCATCACTGGTTTTGTTCGGGATATAGGCCCGCATGTTCTCATAGTGCCCCTCGCTCAACCAACGCCCGCGAACATCTTGGTAGACCACAATATAGCCTTCTTTCATCATGTTTACGTTCGGGCCGATACGAGAACGGAATCCATCCTCACCGTAGGGTCTCGAACTATATGGGGTACGTTGCATCACGATCGGGTACTCCTTTGAGGTATCCTTGGGTGCGTAAATGGTGGTATGGAGTTTGACACCATCACGCATTTCGATATCGACCTCTTGTTTGGTATAGTTGTCGGCGACAAAGTTTTCTTCTACCGCAGTTGCGGTTTTCGTGGTCTTCGTACACGAACTAAGCGCCAGGCCAAAAACCAAGGCGACAAGGTAGCTGCGAGCTATCATTTTCATGGAATGGGATTTTGAGAACTAAAGCTACTAAACATTTTTCAGGAAGCCTTCTTAAAACGACTGGATTCCCAAAAAAGGAGTCGCTATCTTTAGCCCCATAGCAACGCATCCATGGCAACGAAAAAAAAAGGGAAATACAACGATCTCGGGCTGGGTACCAAAGCCGATGTCGGCGGGTATCGGGCCATTAACAAAGACGGCTCGTTCAACCTAAAAAAGATCAACGTCCCCTTTTGGGAGCGGTTGAACTATTTCCACTCCTTGATCACCATGCCTTGGTACCGTTTTTTGATCGTGGTTTTGCTGTCTTATTTCTGCATCAACCTCATCTTCGCCACGGCCTACACCTTGATCGGGGTCGAAAACCTGACCGGGGTAGCGGCCGGTTCGACCCGCGAAGGCTTCATCGAGGCCTTTTTCTTCAGTGCACAGACCATCACCACCTTGGGCTATGGCCGTGTCGCTCCGATAGGCAACCTTGCCAATACGGTAGCCGCCATCGAATCCATGCTGGGGTTGTTGGGTTTCGCACTGGCAACGGGTTTGCTCTACGGGCGTTTTTCAAGACCGACCACCATGATCCAATACAGCGAACACGGGGTGATCGCCCCTTATCAGGATAAGAACGGCTTCATGTTTCGGGTGGTCAACCCCCGAAAAAACAATCTGTTGGAACTGGAAGTACAACTGAACCTTTTCATGCAACGGGAAAACTCCACCTTACGCGATTTTTATGCCTTGGAACTCGAACGCGATCGGGTGGCCTTTATGCCCTATATGTGGACCATCGTACATCCGATTTCAGAGACCAGCCCACTCCATGGGATCGAGCAAGGACAGTTGGTGGACAAAGATGCCGAGTTTATCGTGACCATGAAGGCTTTTGACGAATCGACTTCACAGAATGTGTATTCCCGTTCTTCCTATAAAGCTTCTGAAATCAAATGGGGCCAAAAGTTCGTTTATGCAGTGACCCGCGAGAATGGCGGCCTTACCATTGATGTCGGCCAGCTCGATGTGACCGAAACAGCCGAATTAAACAGCTAGAGCTACTATCAAAGTCCGAAAGCGGCCTTCACCGCTTCGACTTGATCCAGTTTTTCCCAAGTGAAGAGTTCGACCTCTTTTTCAACCCTACCATTGTAAGGCGATTCGAAGACTTTGTTCACCCTTCGGGGCTCCTTTCCGAAATGCCCATAGGCGGCCGTTTCGGCATAGATCGGGTTGCGGAGTTTCAATCGGCTTTCAATGGCATACGGACGCATATCAAAAAGTCCCGCTACTTTTTCGGCGATTTCCCCATCCGTTAATCCCGTTTTCGAAGTTCCATAGGTGTCAACGAAAATCGAGGTAGGTTCGACCACCCCAATGGCATAACTCACTTGTACCAATAGCTCGTCGGCTACCCCGGCGGCCACTAAGTTCTTCGCGGCATGTCGCGCGGCGTAGGCGGCACTGCGGTCTACTTTACTCGGGTCTTTTCCACTGAACGCCCCACCACCGTGGGCCCCTTTACCACCATAGGTGTCAACGATGATTTTACGTCCGGTCAAACCGGTATCGCCATGGGGTCCTCCGATGACGAATTTACCGGTCGGGTTAATGTGGTAATTGATCGCATCGGTAAACAAGGCCTGCACCCCGTCAGGGAACTGGGCCTTCACCTTCGGCATCAATATTTCGATCAAATCCTTTTTGATCTGCGCCAGCATGACCCCGTCTTCATCAAAATCGTCATGTTGGGTCGACACTACGATGGTATCGATCCGTTGGGGTCGGTTGTCGTCCGAATATTCTATGGTCACCTGGGCTTTGGCATCGGGTCGCAGATAGCCAATTTCGGTGCCCTCTCGCCGCAAATCGGCCAAGACCTGGAGAATTTTATGTGAAATATCCAAAGCAAGTGGCATATAATTGGCCGTCTCTTTGCTGGCATAGCCGAACATCATACCTTGGTCACCTGCCCCTTGTTCTTCCTTGGAGGCCCGATCGACACCTTGGTTGATGTCTTGTGATTGCTCGTGGATCAAGGAAATCACACCGCAAGAATCACCACTGAACTGGTATTCACCCTTGGTGTAGCCGATACGGTTCACCACGTCACGCGCGATGTGCTGCACGTCCAAATAAGTCCCGCTCTTGACTTCTCCGGCCAATATCACTTGACCGGTGGTCACCATGGTCTCGCAAGCCACCTTGCTATCGGGATCAAAAGCCAAAAAGTTATCCAACAAGGCGTCGCTGATTTGATCGGCAACTTTATCGGGATGTCCCTCACTAACGGATTCGGAGGTGAATAAATAGGGCATTCATATCGGTTTTGTGGAAGGATTTGACGGGAAAGCCCAAAGAAGTTTACACCACTTTTTAGCATTTTTTACTGAGGTTGCAATCAGCCAAATCCATCCTCGTTATCGGATGCCAAAAATAGGAAATCTTTTTCTTATCGGTTTCACAAAAATCAAAGCGAATATTTGACACTGAGCATGAAATACCGCGGTTGTACAAAGTACTCATAGGTACTGATCAAGTTTTCGCTAAAGGCGTCTTGGCGGATCGAGCCGGTATTCAGAAGGTTCAGGCCCGACAACTTGATTTCCCAAGGACTGTCCTCTTTTTCGAAATAAAGGGCGGCATTCAAAAAATCATAGTAACTGCTCACCCCACCGGCCCGGTTCTTGTATTCATTGTATTGGTAATCGATCGTGAAGGCAAAGTGCTTTAAAAAGTAGGCTTCCATATTGGCAAAAGGTCGGTTGGTCACGAAGCGGTTATCGATTGCCACGGTTTCGTAGTCGTTCCATATTTTTTCGAATCCGATCTCGACATTCGGGGCTTCTTTGAACCGGGTTTCCATGGCCAATTTATAATTCTGGGTCAACGACCGGTTGAAATTGGGCTGGTCGTCGATCAGGTTATTGAATTTCGCATACCGAAGGTTTGCCTCGAACTTTCCTTTCCAAAAGGGAAAACGACGTTCATAATTGCCAAAAACCGAAAAGGTTTCGTTCGGGTCGTCGATATTGATTGGGGTAGCTTCACGGTCCAAACCGACAAATCGCAAGGTATTGGTTATGGCCTGATATCGTTTCTCATAGGTAAACCCGCCATTGATATTGGTAAAACTGAACATACTGAAGTTGAAATAGTTCAGGCTCAGGTTATGGTACCAGGCATTGCGCAATTCCGGATTTCCGGCGAACAGACCGTTATAGCCTGAAAGTAAGGTGGCTTGGGCCAGGTTTCGGATATCGGCGAACTCGGCCTGCACGCTGTAATCGAAGCGAAGGCTTTGGGTGTTGTTGAACTCGTATTTGGCACGCAATTGGGGCAACCAAAGGGTCTTATCCAGATTTACGGTTTCTTCGAACTGGGTGTTTTCGGTATCGTAAATGTGGAAATTCATACCGGGACTCAAGGTCAATTTCCCCAATTTGGCACGATAGGAAACCCCCATATAAACGTCCCAGAAATCAAACCGGGCTTGATTTCCGAATTGTGGGGTATCGAAAGTCGTTTCAGAGCCGTCACTAAAGCGTTGGGCCAAGGAAGAACGCAAACGCTGGCCATTCAACGAGGTACCCCATTTGAAATTCAAATGGTTGGTGTTGTTCAAGACCCGATAATAGTTGACTTCGGCATCCAACTTATTGGTTACGGTACGCTGTTCTTGAAACAGTCTGAACATGGTATCCGGTTGCAGGGGGATCGTACCCACAAAGGGTTGCTGGGTCGCGTTCAGATCGAAATCAGGGCGTTGCTCTTTATATAAATAATTGGTCTCTAGCGAAAACACATTCTTTTCGTTCTTCGCAAAAAAAGCACTTAAGGTCTGTTCGATCGAAAAGGGCCTGCGCAAGTCATTGGAAGCAATGGTATTGCTGAAGGTGTCGAATTCAGACAACAAATTTCGATCGTCTTCGATACGGGCATTTTTCAAGAATCCATCATAATCGAAATACCATCTCGCATTTGGGGCGAAAGTCGATGAGAGTTTGAGTAAAGTAGCCGTATTCTTTTGAAGGGTTCCCGTAGCCAGGGTCTCTTGATTATCACCCGATTCACGGATGTAGGTCCGGTTTGACACGCTAGAGATGTCGGTATCTATGTCCGAGAAAATACCAAAGCCCGAAAGCTTCCACTTTTTATTCGGGCTATGATTGAAGTTCAAGGCCGCTAACTGGGTCTCGATATTGCGTGCCCTATTGTTCTGCAATAGCGACAATCCGATATCGTCTTGTGAAAGGTTTAACGAAGATCCCGAACGACGACCCAGACCTGCCAATCCCCCATTAAAGCGGAAATAATCCTGTAAAGTAAAGGCTTGTTCCCCGATATTGTTCAAATCACCGATGAAATTGAAGCTGGTCTTCGGCGAATAATAAAATAGGTTTGGATGGGCCAAATACCGGCCATCTGGTCCGGCACCGACGGTGACATCACCGAACCACAGGTTTTTCTTGCCGTCTTTCAACTTGATGTTCAAGGCCAAGGCATCGCTATCACTTACGCCTTGCATCGGCCCTACCTCATTGAAGTCACGCAGCACCTGTACTTTATCGACTGCATTGGCGGGAATGTTCTTGGTGGCCATTTTGGTGTCCCCATCGAAGAACTCCTTGCCTTCGACCAACACCTTCTCAACCTTCTTGCCTTGTACTTTGACCTCTCCTTCATCAGTGATCTCGAAGCCAGGCAGTTCTTCCAAAACGTTTTCCAGTTTCTTCTCTTTGCCGGTGGTGAACGAATCGGCGTTGTAGGTAATGGTATCCCCCGAAACGGTCACGGGGAATTCCTCGACCAATTCTACCCCTTCCAACTGATTGGGTGCACCTTTCAAAACCAGGTTCTTGACTTGGTCGGACTCTGCCCTAAATTCCGTTTCAAAGGTCTCGTATCCCAAATAACTGGCCCGGATCGTGTACAGTGAATCCTTTTTCAATCGCAGTTGGTACCGACCTTCGTTATCGGTGATGCCATAGGAGGCCATGGCGTTGGTGTTCTTGTTCAGGGCAATCACATTGGCAAGCTCCAATGGGGCGTCTGTCGAGTCGGTTACCTTACCGGTCAAGGTGACGCTTTGGGCGTTGAGAACTAGGCAAAACAAGACCGCGGCCCCATTGATGAGCATTGAAACACTTCTGTTCATTTTTTGATGTTAACTGTTTGAAAATGTGCTGCGGTGATTAGCCGCCAATTTTAATTTCGATATTCGCTCCTTGGCCTTTGCGCTTACCGCCACCGTACATCTTGTTCATTTTTTCAACCTGCTCCTTCATAATTTCCTCGTATTCCTCGGCGGTCACTTTCTTGCCCTTATCGGGGATTTCGATGGCAACGGCATCCTTGGGGTTCAACACTACTTTGCTGCAGACGAGAACACGTCCGCCGTTGCTGACTTCCATGATTAGCCCTGGCAAACCCCAATAGTCGTCAGGGCCGTGGTTTACCGGAATTTCGAGGGTATACCAAGCCGTGATGGTCTGGGTCTTGGTTTCTTCCTTTTCCTCTTTTTCACCATTGACTTCGGAGACACTGATTTGGGTGATTTCCCGTTCAGCTATGGCCTTGTAACAAGTATACCTTCCGATTTGTTTGGTCTCTGCGGTCATTTGCCATTCATAGGGTTGCAAGGTGCCGGAAACGAGGAACAGCTTTCCGAACCCGTCGGTCGATTCTACCGAATTCTTGGTTTTGGTGTTCTTGTACAAGAGACCGTTGCCCCCACCCGAGCCGATCATCACGATTTCTACGCCTCCTCCAGCACCGGCATTGTCCAGTTTCTCCACTTCCTTCCAATTCGATTCGGTGGCGTTGAACACCAGATCATACTCTTTTTGCATGGCCTTCATCAACCGTTGATTCAATAATTCTTGTTCTCCTGCGGACACTTTTGAGCTATCCATGGTGATCGACATTTTCGATGCTGACTTGTAGGTTGCGATCCCCGTGAATTCTTGGGCGGTTGTGGAAATGCCCATCCCTAGGGCCAACAATAGTAGGGTCATTCGGAAATTTTTCATGATTGCGCTGTTTTTTTGTTCGTTGCTATGCTGCAAATTTGGACGAAGCATTGTCGGAAAAGGGTTAACCAACGTTAACGTGTGTTAACCGTAAGAAGCCTGACCGTTTTTTGTAAGTACATTTGAAATGTGAAACAGAACAGCTTCAACAGATTGGCGTATTTGATCGGCATCACCATAGCCATCACCATAGCGATCCAGGTCTATTGGAACATTCAGCACTACCAAGTCAACAAGCAGCAGCTGATCAACGAAGTGCAGACCAGCCTCGACAATGGGATCGAGGCCTATTTCGCTGAAATTGCCAAGACCGATGTGATGGCCTTCGTCGATCTTTCCGATTCGGGAAATACCTTTCCTGAGCGGGCGGGTAACATTCTATCGAGAATCGAGGGCAACAGCATCGATTCGATTTTCCTTGAGTTTCAACGCGACTCCATCACCATGGGCAGACGACCCAGTGGCTTCACCCAACTTCTCGATTCTTCCTCGGGGGTAACCGTTGATAGTCTGGGCAATATCTCGGCCGTATCGGTTTTTCGCGGACAAGCTGCGGACAGCATACGTGATATACAAGGTCTGGCGAATAAGATCATTATTTCGATTGCCCGCGACACCCTGGATTTTCCGAAACTCGAAGGACATTTCCAAAGTGAACTCAATCGGAAAAACATCAATATCCTGTATTCCTTTACCCATACCACCGAAGACAGCATCTACCAATGGAAAGAACGGGAGCCTGGGAAAAAATTGGCCTTATCGACCCTATCGAAATCGACCTATCTTCCGAATGATGAGACCTTACAATTGCGGTTCAACAATCCGACATTGGCCGTACTGAAGCGCAGTCTGACCGGTATTTCCTTGTCGGTCTTGCTCTCGGCCTTGATCATCGGAAGCCTCTTCTTCCTATTGCACATCATCCAAAAACAAAAACAGTTGGCAGAGATCAAAAACGATTTGATCAGCAATATTACCCATGAGTTCAAGACCCCTATCGCCACCGTATCGACCGCGATCGAGGGCATCAAGAATTTCAACAGCGCCAATGACCCATCCAAAACCGAAAAGTATCTTGACATTTCGAACCAACAGTTGCAAAAACTACATCAGATGGTCGAAAAACTCTTGGAAACGGCCACCTTGGACAATGACAAGCTCCTCCTCAATAAAGAAACGGCCGACTTGGTGCAGCTGATTACCCAACTGGTCGGCAAATACCGCATGATCACCCCCGAAAAAGAGCTGCTGTTCAGTACCAATGTATCGGAATTGGATTTTGAAATCGATTTATTCCACTTTGAGAACGCTATCGCCAACCTCATCGACAACGCCATCAAATATGGTGGGGATCAAATCGAAGTGAACATCAATGCGGTTTTGGATGGCATCGAAATCAGCATCGCTGACAACGGTATACCGATCGATTCGGCACAGCGTGAAAAGATATTCGAGAAATTCTACCGTGTTCCTACGGGCAACCGCCACGATGTGAAAGGCTTCGGTATCGGGTTGTTCTACTCCAAAAAAATCATCAACAAGCACCATGGCGAATTGGAGTTGGTACCGAACAAAAACCACACGATCTTTAAAGTGACCTTATGAACCGACCCATAAAAATCTTATTGGCCGAAGACGAACCCGCCCTGGGAATGATCGTGAAGGAAAGCTTGGAAACCCGCGATTTCGAAGTGTTGCTTTGTGAGGATGGAACACAGGCGATGCAGGTCTACAAGGCTGAAAAACCGGAACTGCTGGTCCTCGATGTGATGATGCCGAAACTTGACGGGTTCGCACTTGCCGAACGCATCCGAAAACAGGACAAGCACATCCCCATCATTTTTTTGACCGCCAAATCGCAAGCCAAGGATGTGGTCGAAGGCTTTGAGCTAGGCGGTAATGACTATCTGAAAAAGCCCTTTAGCATGGAGGAGCTCATCGTACGGATCAAGAACGTTCTCGGTAGGGCGCGACAAACCCAGTCGAAGGAAGAGATCCCTATCGGGCGCTTTCGCTTCAATTATATCAAACAACAGTTACTTTGGGAAGAGGAAATCATTCCATTGACCCATCGTGAGGCCGAATTGTTGTTCCACTTGACCGAACAACGCAATGAGATCCTTGATCGTTCGACCATTTTAAAACGGCTATGGGGAGACGACGATTTCTTCAATGCGCGAAGCATGGACGTCTTTATCACCAAACTGCGGAAAAAACTCAAAAAAGACGGTCAAATCCAAATTCTGAACGTCCGCGGATATGGCTATAAGTTGATTTGCTGACCCTGGTCGAATAATAAGGGGGAATTTTCAGCAAACCCATTATTCGTTGTATATTGCAAGGACCGACTTGAACCAACCCGAAGTCGAATTCTGTAATAACCAATCGCATTATGCACATCGCCGTTGCCGGAAATATCGGAGCAGGAAAAACCACTTTAACCACTTTACTTTCAAAACACTACAAATGGGAAGCCCACTTTGAGGATGTGGTCGATAATCCGTATTTGGATGATTTTTACACCCAGATGGAGCGATGGAGTTTTAATTTACAGATCTACTTTTTGAACAGCAGGTACCGGCAAATCCTGAAGATCCGTGAAAGCGGCAAGAACGTCATACAGGACCGGACCATTTATGAGGATGCCCACATTTTCGCACCCAATTTGCATGCCATGGGTTTGATGACCAATCGGGATTTCGAAAACTACAAAAGCTTGTTCGAATTGATGGAAACCTTGGTACAACCCCCGGATTTGCTCATCTACCTTCGGAGCTCGATCCCGAACCTGGTCAACCAGATCCACAAGCGCGGCCGCGACTATGAAAACAGCATTTCGATCGACTACCTCAGCAGATTGAACGAGCGCTATGAAGCTTGGGTCAATACCTATGAAAAAGGAAAATTATTGGTCATCGATGTCGATAACATCAATTTCGTAGACGAACCGGAAGATCTGGGTGAAGTCATCAATAAAATCGACGCCGAGATCCACGGGCTGTTTTAATTCAAAGTTTCCGTTCCACTAGCTCATTGAAGGCTACCGTTCCCTAATTGCTACTGGCAAGGACAGGGGGAGGACCCTAATTTCATAATCTAACTTAAATCATAGGATTATGGAAAACAAAAAACACCCGAAACACCGTCTTGAAAAAAACTCAGGGCTTTACTTCGTCATGGGGCTCACCTTAGTGTTGGCCCTAAGTTACCTGGCTTTGGAATGGAAGACGTTCGAACCGGATCTGGCCTTTTTCCCGGAATTGGATGAAATCGAGTCCTTGGATGAAATCCCACCCGTCACTTTGATCCAACCACCCCCGCCGCCACCGCCAAAAATATTGGTGCCTGCCAGTTTCGATATCAAGGAAGGTGATGAGCAGGTCGTCGAAACGGTCATTGAGTCGAATGAACCTGATCAAGACACCGAAATCCTTCCTATGCAAGAGGTCGATTTCGAGGCTGTCGAAGAAAACCCGACCGTGACTTGGGTCACCGTCGAAGATGCCCCGGTCTTTCCGGGTTGTGAGAACGCATCGGATAAGCGTGCCTGCTTTCAACAACAGATGCAAAAACACATCAGAAAAGTATTCCGTTATCCCGACCCGGCGCAGGAAATGGGTATGCAAGGCAAGGTATTCGTCCAATTCGCCATCCTAAAAGATGGACAGATCGGTGAAATCAAGCTACGTGGCCCGCATCAGGTTTTGGAGGAGGAAGCCGCTCGAATCATTTCGAAATTACCCCAGATGACCCCGGGCAAACAAAGAGGTACCCCTGTCAAAGTACCCTTTGCGATTCCGATTACTTTCGTTTTGCAATAACAGGGCAAAAAAAAACCACGCCTAGGCGTGGTTTTTAACTCAGGTATTTGAATTAGCCATTTATTCAATACTGATATCTTTGGTAAAGGACTCGACCTTTTCCTTTACTTCTTCTTTGGTAGCCCCTGTGAATTCCTTCACTTCGGTCTGGGCTTCCCCGTTGATTTCCGATACGGTAGTGACTACGGCTTTGAAAGCACCGTCTTCGGTGTTGCTCATTTCAACACGGACTTGCTTTTCTATAGCTTTGGTCTCTTTCATACCTTCAGTGGTGATGGTAATCTTGGTACCGTCTTCTTTCAACATGCTCACTTCATCTGCAGGGGCAACGCTTACCAAACTAGGGGCGATGACCAAGGCAACGACCGACATCAATTTCAACAAGATGTTCAAAGAAGGCCCTGAAGTATCTTTGAAAGGATCCCCGACGGTATCACCGACAACGGCAGCCTTATGTGCATCAGAACCTTTACGGCCTTCGCTTTCGATGGTTTTCTTGGCATTATCCCACGCACCACCGGCATTCGATTGGAAAATCGCCATCAAGACCCCGGCGGTGGTCACACCGGCCAACAAGCCTCCTAGCATTTCAGCGCCTCCAATGAAACCAACGGCCACAGGAACGGCGATCGCCAACAAACCGGGCAATACCATTTCCTTGATGGAAGCTTGGGTCGAAATCGCAACACACTTATCGTATTCGGCAACCCCATCGGCGGCATCGAAGATCTTGCGGTCTTCGGCAGATGCTTTTGAGATGTCCGAATCGTATTTTACCATGACTTCCAAAGCGGCTTTCAAAGCAGGAATATCACGGAATTGGCGACGTACTTCTTCGATCATCGCCATAGCCGCACGCCCAACGGCGTTCATCGACAAGGCTGAAAAAACAAAAGGCAGCATACCTCCGATCAACAAACCGGCCATGATATCAGGACGGGATACGTCGATTGACGTAACACCGGCTGTCTTCATATAGGCTGCGAACAAGGCCAAAGCGGTCAAGGCCGCTGAGGCAATCGCGAATCCTTTACCGATAGCTGCAGTGGTGTTCCCCACGGCATCCAACTTATCGGTACGCTCGCGAACTTCACTTGGCAGCTCGGCCATTTCGGCAATACCACCGGCATTGTCAGAAATCGGTCCGTAAGCATCTACGGCCAATTGGATCCCGGTGTTGGCCAACATCCCTACCGCGGCGATAGCGATACCGTACAAACCGGCGAAGTGGTGTGAGACCAAAATTGCGGCAGCGATCAAGATGATCGGAATGGCCGTAGACATCATTCCGACCCCAAGACCGGCGATGATGTTCGTGGCCGATCCAGTCTCTGACTGACGCACGATGCTATTGACAGGCTTGGTACCTGTACCTGTATAATATTCGGTTACTTTACCCACGGCCAATCCGGCGACCAAACCAGCGATGGTAGCCCAGAAAACACCCATTGCGGTGTAGGCCTTACCACCTTCTTCCCAGGCTTCGGGTAACATTCCATTGATCAAGAAATAAGAAACGACCAACATCAGCGCGGCAGAACCGAATTCACCGATGTTCAACGCGGTCTGTGGGTTTCCTCCATCCTTCACACGAACGAAGAAGGTTCCGATGATCGACATGACGATCCCTGCTGCGGCAAGGGTCATGGGCAAATACACGGCGCCCAATCCGTCAAACGCACCTTGGAATTCAGGAAGGGTGGCAAAAACGGCACCCAATACCATGGTTCCGATGATCGAACCGACATACGATTCGAAAAGGTCGGCCCCCATACCGGCTACGTCACCTACATTGTCACCAACGTTATCGGCAATGGTCGCAGGGTTCAATGGGTGATCCTCAGGGATTCCCGCTTCAACCTTACCGACCAAGTCGGCCCCTACGTCAGCAGCTTTAGTATAAATCCCTCCACCGACACGGGCGAAAAGGGCAATGGATGAGGCTCCTAAAGAGAAACCGGATAGTACGTTAAGTACTTCGGCCAATTCCCAACCTTGACCACTGTAGATCATAAAGAGTCCGCTCAAGCCTAAAACCCCGAGTCCGACAACTCCCAATCCCATAACGGCACCACCGGCGAAGGCCACTTCAAGGGCTTTCCCCAAAGAGGTACGGGCGGCATTGGTCGTACGGACGTTGGCTTTTGTGGCGACTTTCATTCCGATGAATCCGGCCAAGGCGGAGCAGATGGCCCCAACGATGAAGGATACGGCAACCATCCAGTTCGATCCTTCTTCGGATTCCCCTTTAAAGACAAGTAATACCGCAACGGCGGCAACGAAAATTGCCAATATTTTGTATTCTGCCTTCAAGAACGACATGGCCCCATCAGCGATGTTCTTGGCGATACGCGCCATCTTGTCATCACCGACTTCCTGCTTTGCGACCCAGACGTTCTTCACAAGAACGTACAACAAGCCCAAAACACCGAAAGCGGGCAGAAACTTTACGATTAATTCCATAAGTACTAGTTTAATAGGTTTTTTTTAGTGGCAGCAAAAGTAGTAAAATACCACCTAATAAAAAAAGCAAAAAACCCAACTAATCCCTATAAAATCGGTAGGATGGAAACCGTTATTTCAAACTCAATTCCTCAAAAGTGACCTTGCTTTTCTCATAACGTTCCAAACTGGTCAAGACCGTTTCCTTGGCTTCTTCAAGATTACCGAAACCACCGACATCCACCTTCTTTCGTTCCAGGTCCTTGTACACCTTGAAAAAGTGCTCGATTTCTTTGATCAGGTGCGTATTGAGCTCTTCAAGGTCGTTGACCTTGTTCCAAACCGGATCGGAGACCGGAACGCATATGATCTTTTCATCGGGACCTTTTTCATCGGTCATATGGAACACACCGGTCGGCTTGACTTCCATGACACAACCAGGAAAAGTAGGCTCGGTCACCAAGACCAAGGCATCCAAAGGATCCCCGTCCAACGCCAAGGTTTCCGGAATGAACCCGTAATCGGCAGGGTACATCATGGAAGAGAATATCATGCGGTCGTATCGGATCTTCTTCAGATCGAAATCGTACTCGTATTTGTTACGACTCCCTTTGGGAATTTCGATCAACACATCGAAAGAGGTGATTTCTTCGCTATTCATAGCTATTAAATTATAAGTTTTTTCTTACAATTAATAACTCTAAAATTTGTGCTTTAGTATGGCGGGTGCCAGCTTAAAAGTTAAAGCCAAAGGTGCCGGTAATCCCAAAGGCCCTGGCATCCGGGTTATCGAGGTAATTGCCCCTAAAGTTAAAATCGACCCTGAAAATTTTGAAGATGTTGCCCACGCCGAACGAATACTCCCAATAAATTTCATCGTCTGGGGCCTGCAAGGGGATGTTGGTCGGAGAACTCAACAAAATGTTTTCATCCGATAATTGCCCCCACGCCCCTCGGATACCTACGATTTCCCTCAGGTTCAATTTGCGCAGAAACGGGATGCGCGAAAACAAGCGCCCATTGAAATTATGTTCCAAATGAAGGGTCGCATAGGTATCGGTCACGAACTCATAAAAATCAAGGTTCGGAAACGTATTGTATAAGGAGAATACCGTTTGGTTGCCCGGTATCACGCTCAACAGGCCCAATGGCACTTCCCCAAAGGTCTTCCCCAGCTCCACCGTACTGGTCAAACGCCCGAAACCACCCAACTGCCAGGGTTGGGTATAGGAGAACTGCAATCGCTCGTATTCGAAATCACTCTCAAGAAAGCCCTCCAGGCCCTTGGTATAGTTCAATACCAGCGTACTGTGGTTGTCATTGATACTGGCCCGTTCGACCCCGTAACCGATCGTTCGTTTGCCCGGGGTGTAGATCAGGGTGGTATTGATATCGAACTGCTTGATTTCGCTGGCGATACCCGTCGGTGATTCCGGATCGAGATAATCCAGACTGAAATCGTTGGGTAGGGCCGACCCGAGGGTCCTAAACGCCCCTCCGAAACGAAATCTAAGGTTGCGCACCGGTTCGACCTCCATGGCCAAGACCGAAAGGTTGATATTACTCAGCCGGTTGTTGTTGCCCACCGTAACCAAGCCCGAAGAGGCAATACTACGCCCTAAAACATCGGTCGTACTGGTCAAACTCAATCCGAGTTGTTCGATATCGCGACGGTTACCCCCCGAAAGGATCAATCGTGATTTACGATCCAGCAAGAACTTGCCCGAAAAACCGTGTTTGAATTTCTTATCCTCAAAACCATAGGCCATATAACCCTCAAGCCGCCAGGTATCGTTTTGACCGAAATAGGTGCGGGCCCCACCCCGCAGCCTAATGCCTTCGGCATCGTTGAAGCCGAACGTACTGTAAATATCACCGATATCGATATTCCATTTGTCGATTTCGACATAGCCCGACCCCAAGATGCTCACGATATCATAGTAGGTACGGAACTTCGGAACGGTCTGCAGGGTATCGAGCAACTTGAAAATACCCGATTCGTCTTCGTTTAGGCGTTCCAATCGAGCGTTCTTCCAAAAGGTACTGTCTTGGGCGAAGACCCGGGGATCATAGGGATCCGATTTCGATTTATAAAAGGCCTCTGGGCGGTCACGATCGAATTGGTAGTTGTCATAGACCGTGGTTCGCTTGCCATACACCCCCCTTGATTTTTCCTTTTTCGAAAAGGCGAAATCACTCAACATATAGTCCCGCTTCAATAGAAAGACCGAATCGTTGACCACATCGAAGTCCTGCTCGATATAGATTTCCTTCACCCAGTTGATGTTGGCACTCTTGGTCACTTGCATGTTGATGTTCTTGACCGCAAAAGTGGTGTCATTGACCCAAAAATCACCCTTGAAGGTCAGCTCGTTCTTTCGCCTGGGGTAGTAGATGATGTTGTAACACCATTTATCGTCAATGTAGGTACTGTCAGACAAGACATAATTGTAGGTATCGATCCCTGTTTTCGAAAGGGGACTGGTAAAACTTTTATCGAAAAATTTCAGATAGTTATCATAAATGTCATAATCCGAATAGAGGTCCTCCACAAAGGCCGTGATGGCCTGGTTGCCGCCGAAACCCGAGTTTTTGTTGCCCAAAACGTCCTCCTTTTCGAGTTCGAGACGATTGTCACCATAGACCTTTGAAAAAACCTCGTTCAAAAACATGGGCAAATAGGTCTTTCCGGTAATCCGCGAAGTGTCGAGGTCGGCGAACATGAATTCCAATCCCCTGAACAATTTGCTTTTGATCAAGGCACTGTCAATGGTATTCAGATCGAATTCGACCTTCTCATATTTATCGTATTGATAACTTTTGAACTTACGCACCCCATTCTCACGTTTCTTGGCCCAGATCTTTCTTAGGATGTCGATGGCGGGGTTGTTCTTTTTCGATTGCTTGCCAGTGTAGACCACCACTTCATCAAGTTGCTCGGTCGATTCTGTCAAAACCAACTCTAGGCCATAGTTCACCTTGCGTTCGAGCCGCAACTCCATGGTTTCAAAACCGATAAAGGACACTACGATGGTGTCATACGTGGCCTCCGATTCAAAATAAAAGCGACCGTTATCGTTGGTGATCGTTCCTTCGGTAGACCCCTTGAAGACGATATTGGCAAATGCAATAGGTGCTCCGGAACCATCTTTAACGATGCCCCCGACTTTGGTTTGTGAAAAAACGACAAAGGATAGTAATGAAAAAAACAGGAATAGGTTCTTTTTCATGTGCAGCAAGATCTGGCAAACCCAACCGTTTGTTCCGGTTAGGTGCTATTTGGTCATTTTGGTTTCGAAGTAACTTTTTTTCAAAAACTATTCCCTTTTATTTCTTAAGCAAAAAAAAACCTCGTTGATTCCATCAACGAGGCGAAGATAGAATACAAATTCGTTGCTACTCGCGATATAACACTTTCTTAACAGCCTTGATCACATCTTGATGGTTGGGCAACCATTCGGCCAGAAGCACGGGTGAATAAGGGGCCGGCGTATCCGCTGTATTGAGTTTGACCACTGGAGCATCCAAATAATCAAATGCCCGGTCTTGTACGTGGTAGATGATTTCAGTCGCGACGTTTCCAAATGGCCACGCCTCTTCCAGAATGACCAAGCGGTTCGTCTTCTTGACGGAAGCGATGATGGCATCATAATCCATCGGGCGTACGGTACGCAAATCGATAATCTCGACGCTAATGCCTTCTTTGGCCAATTCATCGGCGGCCTTATAGGCCTCTTTGATGATCTTTCCGAAAGATACCAAGGTCACATCGGTTCCTGCGCGTTTGATATCAGCCACCCCTAACGGAATGGTATACTCGCCCTCAGGCACTTCCCCTTTGTCACCGTACATCTGTTCCGACTCCATGAAAATCACCGGGTCATCATCGCGGATGGCAGCCTTCAACAAGCCCTTCGCATCGGCCGGGTTCGAAGGAATCACGACTTTCAAACCAGGACAATTGGCATACCAGCTCTCGAAAGCTTGTGAGTGGGTGGCGGCCAGCTGACCTGCCGAAGCGGTCGGCCCCCGAAAAACGATCGGGCAATTGAACTGCCCTGCCGACATTTGACGGATCTTGGCGGCATTATTGATGATCTGGTCGATACCGACCAATGAAAAGTTAAAGGTCATGAATTCGATGATCGGTCGATTGCCGTTCATGGCCGAACCGACACCTATTCCCGCGAAACCCAATTCGGAAATGGGAGTATCCAACACCCGATCCGGACCGAACTCATCCAACATCCCTTTTGACGCTTTATAGGCACCATTATATTCGGCGACTTCCTCCCCCATAAGGTAAATGGAATCGTCGCGTCTCATTTCTTCTGACATGGCCTCACAAACGGCCTCTCTGAATTGTAGTGTCTTCATAGTTGTTTTCGGAGCTGGTTAATCAATCGCGCTCATGCAAAAATGCAAGCAAAAATAGGAAATTATATAGGAAATGATTCCCCTTAAATTTCGAAAAAACAACAAAAATTTATTATGCATGCATAATAAATTTGGGAATTATTGGCTATCTTTACACCTGGAAAAAATTAACGCATCCTATGAAGATTTTAGTTTGCATCAGCAACGTACCGGATACTACCTCAAAGATAAACTTCACCGAGGGAGATACCAAATTCGATACCAATGGGGTTCAGTTCGTCATCAATCCGAATGACGAATTCGGGTTGACCCGCGCCATGTGGTTCAAAGAAAAACAAGGAGCCGCCGTTCATGTGGCCACCGTAGGCGACGCCTCGGTCGAACCGACCATGCGAAAAGCCTTGGCCATCGGGGCCGATGAGGCGATTCGAATCAATGCCGAAGCCAAAGATGGGTTTTACGTAGCCCGACAATTGGCCGAAGTCATCAAAAACGGTGGGTATGATCTCGTAATCGCCGGCAGGGAGTCCATCGACTACAATGGTGGTATGGTACCCGGAATGATCGCCTCCTTATTGGATATGAACTTCGTCAACACCTGCATCGGTCTTGAAATCGATGGGACCACGGCTACCGCCGAACGCGAAATCGACGGAGGCAAGGAAAAAATAAGTACGGCCCTACCCTTGGTTATCGGCGGACAAAAAGGATTGGTCGAAGAAAGTGATCTCCGTATCCCGAACATGCGCGGCATTATGATGGCCCGAAAAAAAGCCCTGAATGTCGTAGACCCCGTGGATGCACCAAACCCTACCACCGACAAATCATTTGAAAAGCCAGCGGCCAAAGGGCCGGTAAAACTGGTCGATGCCGAAAATGTCGGTGAATTGGTCGATTTATTGCATTCCGAAGCCAAAGTAATTTAAGTAAAACATCATGTCAGTATTAGTATATACAGAATCAGATAAAGGAGCATTCAAAAAAAATGCCTTCGAAGTAGCCTCCTATGCCCATGCCATCGCGGCGTCACTTGGTGAGACCGTCACAGCGGTCAGCATCAATGCCGATGACAATGCCGCCCTTGGCACTTATGGGGTCAACAAGGTATTGGGCATCAACGATGGAAAATTGGACACCTTCAATGCCAAGGCGTTTGCGAATTGTATCGCCCAAGCGGCCGAAGCCGAAGGGGCCAAGATCGTTATCCTCAGCTCAAGTGCCGACAGCAAATACCTAAGCGGCCTTTTGGCGACGAAATTGAATGCCGGTTATGTCCCTAATGTGGTCGGAACCCCTGAAAGCACGGCTCCGTTCGTGGTCAAGCGTACCGCCTTTAGTAACAAAGGATTCGCCCTAACCGAAATCGGGTCGGACAGCAAGATCATCGGGCTTTCGAACAATGCCTACGGCATCGTAGAAAATCCGACCGATGCAGCAGTCGAGGTTTTTGCCGCGAACATCAATGACAATGACTTCGGTGTGAAATCGGTCGAAGTCGATAAAGTAGTCGGTAAGGCGACCATCGCCGATGCCGATGTGGTCGTTTCCGGTGGCCGTGGATTAAAGGGTCCTGAAAACTGGGGAATGGTCGAAGAATTGGCCGACGTATTGGGCGCGGCAACGGCCTGTTCGAAGCCAGTTTCCGATTTGGGATGGAGACCACACGGAGAACACGTTGGGCAAACCGGAAAACCGGTGGCCAGCAACCTCTATATCGCCATTGGAATCTCAGGGGCCATACAGCACCTAGCAGGCGTCAGTGCCTCAAAAACCAAAGTGGTGATCAACAATGATCCTGAAGCTCCGTTCTTCAAAGCGGCCGATTACGGCATCGTCGGAGACGCCTTTGAAGTCGTCCCAAAACTCATCGAAAAATTAAAGGAATTTAAAGCAGAGAACGCTTAATTTTTGTTAATTTGCTTCGCTGAAGCGGCTGTTCAAATAAGGGAGAAGCCACTTATTTGAACAGCTTTTTTTGTTTAGGAGGATAGCTATGAGTCTAGTACGGTTGAAAATTAAGGGAATATCCTACAGTCAGACGCAAAACGGTGCGTACGCCCTTATTTTGAATGAAGTTGAAGGAGACCGTAAACTTCCTATCGTGATCGGAACCTTCGAAGCCCAATCGATCGCCATCGCTCTAGAAAAGGAAATCAAACCCCCAAGGCCGTTGACCCATGATCTGTTCAAGAATTTCGCCGATCGTTTTGAGATCGTCGTCAAACAGGTCATCATCCATAAACTAGTCGATGGGGTCTTCTATTCCAGTGTCATCTGTGAACGTGACAAAGTCGAAGAGATAATCGATGCCAGGACCAGTGATGCCATCGCCCTGGCCTTACGGTTCGACGCCCCCATTTTTACCTACAAAACCATTTTGGACAAGGCCGGGATTTTCTTGAAGTTCTCGTCAAAGGAAAATGAAGATGACGAAGGCAACGATGACAGCATCGTGGTTGACGAAATCCTACAAGAAGGGGAAACCGTCGAAATCGATTCGGGTGTGGGTGACGCGTATCGTGAAATGACCTTGGAAGAACTGCACAAAGAACTCGACAGGGCCGTGGCCAACGAAGACTATGAAAAGGCCGCTAAGCTCCGCGACGAAATTTCAAAAAGGAAATAACCAACACGCACTGTATGAAATCCATTCGAAATTGGGGTTGTTTGCTATTTTTCATACTGATCATCCCTATTTCGGCGCATGCCGGCATACCCTCCGTAGCAGCGGAAAGCCTACAGACGGGCTTGACCGAATTACCCGCCGAGATGGTGGCCAACCAAGGCTTCAGTTTCAACAGCTTATGGCGCGGCGCTTTGGGGATGTTCGTACTCATTCTCATCGCCTTTGCGTTCAGCGCCAACCGCAAGGCCATCAATTGGAAAACCGTCGGAATCGGCCTGGGCATCCAGTTGTTGATCGCCATTGGGGTACTGAAGGTGCCGGCAATTCAAATCATATTCGAAAGCGTTGGTAAAATTTTCATAGAAATCCTAGAATTCACCAAAATTGGCAGCAAATTCTTATTCGAAGGACTTGTTACTGACACGAATACCTTCGGTTATATTTTTGCCTTTCAAGTGCTTCCAACGATAATCTTCTTTTCCGCGTTAACCTCATTACTGTATTATCTGGGAATTATTCAACTAATCGTTAAAGGATTTGCTTGGTTGCTAACAAAAACATTTGGAATTAGCGGAGCTGAAAGTCTATCTGTTGCAGGAAACATTTTTCTGGGACAAACAGAGGCACCTTTATTAATCAAGGCCTACTTGGAAAAAATGAACCGCTCCGAAATCCTCTTGGTGATGATCGGAGGGATGGCCACTGTAGCAGGTGCCGTATTGGGAGCATATATAGATTTCTTAGGAGGAAATGACGAGGCTCTAAAGTTGGTCTTCGCCAAACACCTGTTGGCCGCTTCCGTCATGGCTGCTCCGGGTGCGATAGTTGTTTCAAAAATCCTTTATCCCCAAACTGAAGAAATTAATATGGATGTTCGAGTTTCCAATGAGAAAATCGGCTCAAATATTCTTGACGCTATATCAAATGGAACTTCCGAAGGCCTACGACTTGCCATAAATGTCGGAGCAATGCTTTTGGTGTTCATGGCGGTTATCGCAATGTTAAATGGCATCTTAGGATTAATTGGTGAAGTCGGAAATATCAATCAGTGGATCGCTAGTCATTCAGCATATCAAAAACTTTCACTTGAAGCTATTTTGGGGACTGTTTTCGCACCACTAATGTGGCTCATTGGTGTTGCAAAAGAGGATATGCTTTTAATGGGGCAACTCCTTGGAATTAAATTAGCAGCTAGCGAATTTGTTGGCTATACACAACTAGCCGAGCTAAAGGATTTGACAAATGCAACACGATTTACCTACAACAAATCGGTCATCATGGCCACCTATATGCTGTGCGGATTTGCCAATTTCGCTTCCATCGGTATCCAAATCGGAGGAATTGGATCTTTAGCACCCGGACAACGTAAAGTACTGTCAGAATTCGGGATGAAAGCCGTTTTGGGAGGGTCGTTGGCCTCCTTACTCTCCGCTACCATTGCTGGAATGATATTGGGATAAAGGCGAAGGTCTAAGGTCAAAGGACTTCACCTACAAGTCCCTTTCCCTACTTTTCCGACCTAATGCGTGATTTTCGTAAACTAAAGGTTTGGCAAGAAGCCCGGGTTTTGGTCAAAAAGGTATATGAACTGACGTCGCAATTACCGGAAACCGAAACATATGGATTGGCATCACAACTAAAAAGATGCGTTATTTCCGTTTCTTCGAATATTGCGGAGGGAAGCGCAACATATTCACAAAAAGAGTTCGTACGGTACTTGCAAATAAGTCTAGGATCCTCCTATGAATTGGAAACACAGCTCCTTTTGTGCGCTGATTTACAATTTATTAATGCTACCGAAAGCGATTTACTGATAAAACGGATTCAATTGTTGCAAAAGCGGATTTCCTCGTTGATAAAATATTATAAATCCACGATATAAATCCTTCAACCAAAACCCTTTACCCTTTACCTTTGAGCGTATGAAGCAATACCACCAACTCTTAGAACACGTCCTTCAGGAAGGCAACCAAAAAGGCGATCGCACAGGCACCGGCACCCTGAGTGTTTTCGGCTACCAAATGCGATTCGACCTTCAGGAAGGATTTCCGATGGTAACCACCAAAAAACTTCATCTGAAGTCCATCATCCACGAATTGTTGTGGTTTTTGAAAGGCGATACCAATGTGAATTACCTTCAAGAGAACGGTGTTCGGATCTGGAACGAATGGGCCGATGAAAACGGTGATCTCGGGCCGGTCTATGGGCATCAATGGCGCAACTGGAACGGAGAGGAAATCGACCAGATCAAGGAGGTGATCGCGACTTTAAAAGCCAACCCGAACAGCCGTCGAATGTTGGTCTCTGCCTGGAACCCCAGCGTCATGCCCGATACCTCGGTTTCTTTTTCGGAAAATGTCGCCAACGGAAAGGCCGCCCTTCCCCCTTGTCACGCCTTCTTCCAATTCTATGTCGCTGACGGAAAGTTGAGTTGCCAGCTGTATCAACGCAGTGCCGATATCTTTTTGGGCGTACCCTTCAATATCGCCAGTTACGCCCTATTCACCTTAATGATGGCCCAAGTGTGCGGTTATGCCCCTGGGGAATTCATTCACACCTTCGGGGATGCCCATATCTACAACAACCATATGGAACAGGTCAAGCTCCAACTCTCGCGCGAACCTCGGGCCTTGCCAAAAATGTACCTGAACCCCGAGATCAAGGACATCTTCGATTTCACCTTCGATGATTTCACGCTGTTGGATTATGACCCCCACCCCCACATCAAAGGGGCGGTCGCCGTTTAAATCCTCGAAGTATGAAATTCCATTTAACGGCTCTCGTGCTGTTCATCATCGCATTTGCGAACGCCCAAGAAAAAGAGGAGCGTCAAGCGGTCTACCTCCCTTGCATCGAAAGCGATTCCGTACAAGATTGCCTTTACAGTACCCTACAGCAGAAAATCGTCTCAAAATACGACCAAAGGTCTTTGCAATTGATCGCCGATTCTTACGAACAGGACACCCTGTTATTACGGGTCGCACTGGCCGTTCAAGAAGATGGTTCGATCGACCGGGCGAATTCGGATATTTCATCTTGTGATGCCTACATCGACGGCATCAATTCGGAGATTGTGGAAACGATAGGGAACTTCGAACCCTTTGTCGATAGTAGTGGGCAACCGTTGGCCGATCTGCTTCATATGAAGTTGTACTTCGTTCTTTCAAAAAATGACGCCCTCCGACTTCAACCCTTGCCGGATAGTGATACCTACTTCTCTGGGAAGATCGGTCACGAGATCATTGAAGAGGTCCCTGTTTTTCCGGGATGCGAAGGGGCAACGGACAAAAAGTTATGTTTCCAGCAAAAAATGCAGGAACACATCAGAACGAATTTCCGCTATCCTCGAAAGGCACAAAAGAAAAAAATCAGTGGGAGGGTCATCAATTTCTTCATTGTCGATAAAGATGGAAGTGTGGCTAAACTGAGGACTTTTGGCGCCCATCCCATCCTTATGGAAGAATCACGGCGTATCATGGCACTCTTACCGAGAATGCGCCCCGGAAAACAAAAAGGACGACCTGTGCGTGTCCCGTTTGCGATTCCGCTGACATTCGCACTGCGATAAAAAAAAAGCCCGGACTTTCGTCCGGGCCATTCCAACATGATTAATTAAACAAAACACTGACTTTCCTTTTCATAGCGTAGTTTATTGTCTTGTCACCATAATGGAATTCGACAGGCCGTAAAGGCCTTCCAGATCCGCTACATTGTTCCCTGCCATTAGACCGGTCAACCCGTCTTCGTATCGCATATACCAAATAAAGCATACCCCCACGCCAGCGGCATCGAAATCGACACCTTCGACCGCGGTCAGGCTAGGCGGCAAGCCCAAGATGTTGTTTTGATCGTCGGTGATCACCCAGGTCCCGTTCGATCCCGTAGCCGTGCTGTTGTCCAAACTGATCCCGCTGACCATGTCAGGGGTGCCGTCAACGGTGAAGGTGAAGGGCCCTCCACTGATCGTGCCCGCACTGGGATTACGATATACCCGTAGCGAATTGGACAAGGCATAGAAGCCATCGAGCCCACTGACATTATTGCCGGCCATCAAACCGGTCAAGCCCGGTTCATAGGTGATGTGCCATATCAGGCATACCCCTACCCCGGCGGCATCGAAATCGACCCCTTCTACAGCCGCGATGGTAGGTGGCAGCCCTAAAATATTCCCTTGGTCATCGGTAATCACGTACCCTTGGTTCGTTCCGGTCAAATCAGTATCATCAAGGGCCACTCCCGATACCATATCGGGGGTGCCATCGACGGAGAACATATAGGGTCCGCCAGACAATACGCCGGCATTCAATGGGTTTCTGTTCACTACAACGAAGTTCGAAAGATCGAATAGCCCGGTGACGTCGTCAAGGTTGTTGCCCATGGCCAAACCACCCAAACCAGTGGAATAGGTCAAATGATAGATATAACATGAGCCCACGCCCGCAGCGTCAAAATCAACACCCATAACCGCTTCCAAGGTTGGGGGGATCCCCAAGATATTCCTATTGTCATCGGTGATCACATAGGTTTGGTTTTCCCCATTTAAATCAGCAGCATCCAAGCTGATGTTCATCACCATATCCGGATTTCCATCCACGGTAAAATTGTATGGCCCTCCATTCAAGGTACCCGCGTTCAAAGCCCTTCTTCCGACCTCCACGAAATTCGACAAGGCGAATTCACCGGTGACATCATCAAGATTGTTGCCCATTTCCAAACCTTCCAACCCGGTAGAATAGGTCAAATGGTAGATGTAACAATCACCGACGCCGGCTCCATCAAAGTCAACACCCATTACGGCTTCCAAAGTCGGTGGCACCCCTAAGATATTGCGACTGTCATCGGTAATGACATAAGTTTGGTTCTCACCGCTAAGGTCGGTATCGTCCAAGGCGATGTTCATGACCATATCGGGTAATCCATCGACGACGAACTCATAAGGTCCGCCACTGAGCACCCCGGCGTTCAAAGCGGAACGTCGCACCTCAACGAAATTCGACAAAGCGAACTGACCGGTTACAGCATCGAGGTTATTCCCCATTTCAAGGCCTTCCAAACCAGTGGAATAGGTCAAATGGTAGATGTAGCAATCGCCGACACCTGCACCGTCAAAATCCACACCCATGACCGCTTCCAGTGTTGGAGGGATTCCCAAAATATTCCGATCACTATCGGTGATGACATAAGTCTGGTTATCACCGGTGAGGTCGGTATCGTCCAACGCGATGTTCATGACCATATCAGGCAATCCATCCACCAAAAATTCATACGGTCCACCACTTAGGGTACCCGCATTCAATTCGTTGCGTAAAACCATAATAAAATTCGAAGTATCGAAATTGCCCTGTAGGTTATCCAAATTCTCCCCCATAGCCAATCCGGTCAAACCGGTATTGTAGGTGATGTGGTAGATGTAACAGGAACCGACCCCGGCACCATCGAAATCAACACCCAAAACAGCTTCGATAGTGGGTGGTAATCCTAGAATATTTCGTTCGGCATCGGTAATCACATAGGATTGGTTATCACCGTTGCCGTCAAAATCAGAAAGTGTAACTTGGCTGACCATATCGGGCACCCCATCAACCGTAAAGGTATACGGACCCCCCGAAAGCGAACCGGCATCTAAAATTGCCGGGGTATCGTCAGAGTCATCCTCATCACAAGAAAGCACCAAAAGGCCCAAAAGCCCGATGAATGCGAAAGTTTTTAAGTTGTTCATAGCTTATGTTTTAATGTTTCCCCAAAGGAATCGAGAAGGTGTTGCAAAAAGATCACAGAAAAATCAATTTTTATTACACCTTGATTATTAGCTATTTAGAATAAAAACAAAGCGATGTCTGCAAGTATTGGTGTGCTAGACCGACCTTTATGGTGAAATGTTCACGTTTTGCATACGGAACCGTGAACTTTTCGTGATAGTTTACTTTTTACTTCGTTCCTATGAAAAAGGTCGTAATCATCGAGGATGATCCCGAAATCGTGCATTTGCTTGAAATACACCTCAAAGACCTTGGTTGTGACGTACAAGTCGAAAACCAAGGTGACACCGGCCTGAGAACGGTGATCAATACCCAGCCCGATCTTGTCATACTTGATGTGATGCTTCCAGAAATGGACGGCATCGAAGTTTGCCAAAAAATAAGGGCCAACGACATCCCCTCCCCCATCATGATGCTCACCGCGAAATCGGAGGAAATCGATAAGGTCTTGGGTCTTGAGGTCGGAGCCGACGATTATTTGACCAAACCCTTCAGCGTCCGCGAATTCATTGCCCGCGTCAAGGCCATTTTCAGAAGACAAAAGATGGGTGCCGAAAAAGTAAGCTCCGCCGCCCAAGGCAGTGTCATGCATTTTGACAATCTAGCAATCGACATCGATATGCGAAAAGTGACCCTAGCCGGGGCACGGGTCGATCTATCACCCAAGGAATTCGAACTCTTGACCTTGTTATCGTCGAACCCTGGTAAAAGTTATGACCGGACCAAATTACTCGACATGATCTGGGGCTATGATTTTAAAGGGTATGAACATACGGTGAATTCGCATATCAACCGATTGCGATCCAAAATCGAACCCGACATGGCCCATCCTAAGTTCATTTTGACCACATGGGGCGTCGGATACAAATTCAATGAAGAACTATGAGCCGAAAAGTACTATCGAACCGACTGATCAAAAAATTGGCCTTTTCGTTTTTGGCGATCCTGATATTGGCCGGGGCGGGCTATACCATTGCCACCCTATATTTTTCAAACCAATATTTTTATGAAACCACCCAGCGCTTGCACGCGAACTTGGCCCAAGACCTCATTGATGAGAAGTTCACCGATGCACACCCCATTGACAGTTCGGAAACGATAAACAAGGCGCTTTTCGGCGACATCATGCACGACATGATGGCCGTGAACCGAGCGATCGAGGTGTATCTGCTAGATATGGATGGCTATGTGCAGTATTCCGTCGTCTTAGATCACAATGCCCCTGAAACGAATGAAAAACGGGTGGCTTTGGCCCCTATACAGGAGTTCATTGCCAATGGGGGGCAGACCTATGTTTTGGGTGATGATCCTAAAAATCCTGAAAACCAAAAAGTGTTTTCAGCCGCGAAATTCGAAAAAGGGGGTAAAGAAGGTATCATTTATATTATCCTGGCCGGCGAAGAATACTTATCGACCCGCAACATGCTGTTCAAAAGCTATGCCTTGAAACTGGGGCTGGGCACCTCACTGCTCACCTTGTTTTTCGCCGCCTTGTTAGGCATTCTTTCGGTCTGGTACCTCACCCGAAACCTGCGCGAGTTGGTCTATGCCGCCAAACGTTTTCAAGAGGGCGACCTCAGTTATCGTATCGCCGAAGCGGAAAAAAGCGATTTGGCCGGGGTGACCACCACCTACAACGAAATGGCCGATACCATTTTGACGGATATTGAAAAAATCAAATCGCTTGAAAAGTTAAGGCGTGAATTGATCGCCAATATATCGCATGATCTGCGTACGCCATTATCGATTATCCAAGGCTATATCGAAACCCTGCAAATGAAAGATGGCGACTTGACCGATAAGGAACGTTCGGGCTATTTGGAAACCATCGGTAATAGCAGTGAACGTTTGGGAAAATTGATCGCACAACTTTTCGAATATTCGAAATTGGAAGCCAATCAGATCGAACCGCAAAAAGAACCGTTTTTAATCTCTGAATTGGCGCATGACATCCATAGCAACTACAAGGTGCTGGCGGCAAAAAAAAGCATCCGTCTCGAACTGGTCATGAACGAACAGGTCCCTTTGGTTTTCGGTGATATTTCCCTGGTCGAGCGAGCCATTCAAAACCTGATGGACAACGCTTTGAAATTCACCCCGGAGAACGGGACGGTTACGGTAAACATCGTTCCGAGCGAAACCCAGGTCGAAATCGTTATCAAAGACTCAGGTCCGGGAATTTCTAAAGCCAACCAAGCCTTGATTTTTGAACGTTACCGTCAGACCAAGACCGGAAAACAAAAGGAAGGTGCCGGTCTAGGGCTCGCTATTGCCAAAAAGATCATGGAGTTGCACAACGCCAGCATCAAAGTGCTGAGCGCACCGAACGAGGGTACCGCATTCAGTTTCAGCCTACCGATATACAGCGCGGCCTGATGGCTTGAACTGGGTGCAATTATGTATCTTTAAGGGTAAATACCCAGCATGCTCCAAATCAAATCACTACTTGATTTTTTTACGACCACCCGAAACCATACGGAAGCGATATGTGAGCCGCTTGAAACGGAAGACTATGTCGTTCAGCCCATCGTAGATGTCAGTCCACCGAAATGGCATCTAGGGCACACCACCTGGTTTTTCGAGGCTTTTATTTTGATTCCCCATGCGAAAGGGTATCGCGAATTCGATCCTGATTTTTCATTTGTCTTCAACAGCTATTATGAAACCATGGGCAAGCGCGTTGTTCGTGCCGACCGTGGTAATATGAGCAGGCCGTCGGTCAAACAGGTATACGCTTACCGGGCCTACGTCAATGAAGCGATAGCTGACCTTTTTGAACATACCGCCTCAGCGCAACTGCACGCCCTTTTGGAAATCGGCATCCATCACGAGAAGCAGCACCAAGAACTGTTGCTCACCGATATCAAATACATCTTGGGCAACAATCCACTTTTACCACGATACAGTGACGCCTTCGACGACCATCTGGTCGAAAGCCATGAACGGGAGTGGTTATCCATTGCAGAGGGCCTCTACCCTATAGGCCATACTTCGGATTCGTTTTGTTATGACAACGAATTAGGCACCCACCGTGTTTTCTTGAACGCCTTCGAGATCGCCAACAAACTGACGACCAATGGGGAGTTTCTGAAGTTTATCACAGCGGGAGGGTACAGCCGATTCGACCTTTGGCATGCGGCAGGCTGGGATTGGGTCAACCAACACCAGATCACCCAACCGCTATATTGGCACCAAGTCGACGGAGTCTGGATGCACTATACGGCGAAAGGCTTGCTACCCCTTGATCTTGAGGCCCCGCTGACCCACATATCGTATTTCGAGGCCTTTGCGTTCGCACAATGGAAAGGATGCCGCTTGCCAACGGAATTCGAATGGGAGACCGCCCAGGCCTATTTTCCATGGGGCAAACGTTGGGAATGGACGGAAAGTGCCTATCTGCCCTATCCGAATTACAAAAAGGCCGAAGGTGCCCTCGGTGAATACAATGGAAAATTCATGGTAAATCAAAAAGTACTCCGTGGTGGATCGGTCGCCACCCCTTCACAACATACCCGACATACCTATCGCAACTTTTTCCAACCTGAGCTTCGGTGGCAGTTCACCGGTATAAGGTTGGTACGCTAATTACGACGAACAACCTATGCCAAATAAACCAAACGCTGTGGGTACAGCTTTCGCCAAAGAGGTCCATGAAGGCCTGACGGCCTATCCAAAATACCTTTCATCAAAATACTTCTATGATGTCATCGGTGACAAATTGTTCCAAGATATCATGGCCATGCCGGAATATTACCTGACGGATCGCGAGTACAAGATCCTCCAAACCCATAAACTGGAAATCGCCAACTTGTTCGCAAACGGTACAACGGGATTCCAGCTTTTTGAGTTGGGGGCCGGTGACGGTAAAAAAACCAAAGTGTTGCTTTCGCATTTCTTGGCGGAAGGCCTAAAGTTCACTTACCGCCCCATCGATATCAGCCAGAATGCGCTCGATCAATTGGAAGGATCCATACGGGCCGAACTCCCCGGATTGGACATACAACCGATACAAGGCACCTACTTCGACACTTTGAAAAACATCCAAGCCGAAGCTTCGACAAAAAAGGTCATCCTCTTTCTCGGTTCGAACATCGGAAACCTGCTTCACCCCCAGGCCATTGATTTTTTGATTCAATTAAGAGAGGCCATGGATGATGGGGATATGGTATTCATGGGGTTCGATCAGAAAAAAAACCCACAGACCATTTTGGATGCTTACAACGACCCAACGGGCATTACGGCAGCTTTTAACAAGAATATCCTAACCCGGATCAACAACGAATTGGGCGGCGATTTTAATTTGGATAAGTTCTTACACTGGGAAGTCTATGACCCCGAATCGGGTACGGCCAAGAGCTACTTGGTCTCGAAAGAAGCCCAACAGGTTTCTATTGATGAATTAAACCTACAGGTCGAATTCAAGGCATGGGAAACCATACATACTGAAATTTCCCAGAAATATGACGACCAAGTGGTTGCATGGTTGGCCGAACAATCAGGGTTGGAGATCATCAACCGGTTCGCAGATGCTGATCAACACTATAAAAATTACATATTTAGAAAAAAGTAAGCTATGAAAGCCATTTGGAACGATAAAGTCATTGCGGAAAGCAACGAAACAGTAGTTATTGAAAACAACCATTATTTTCCACCGGAAAGTATCAACGCCGACTACTTCAAGCCGAGTTCGACCCATACCACCTGCCCTTGGAAAGGGGTAGCCTCGTACTATACCCTCGATGTCGACGGAAAAGAAAACCAAGACGCGGCCTGGTATTATCCTGAGACCAGCGCTTTAGCCAAAAAATTCGAAGGCTACGTCGCTTTTTGGAAAGGAGTCACCATCGAGGAATAAACCTCGATGATGACCGATTCGTCCACTTAAAGTACCAAAACGGCGTTTTCGGCGCCGGCGTAGTCATTCCACTGATAGCTATCGGCCTCAGCTTCGTTGACGTAGGTATTATCGATCAGGTATCGAAATTCAAAGGAGTTCTCTTTCGGTAGATCGAAAGTTCCTTTAAATGTGCCGTTCTTCAATTTCTTCAAGGTGCTCCCTTTTGGGTTCCAGTTGTTGAAATCACCAACAACGGCGACTTTCTTCGCTTCTTCTGCCGGTACGGTAAAGGTTACTTTACAAACGGGCTTGCTTTTCAAATACTGTTTTTTAATTGCCATGGTAAACTAATTTTCAAACTAAATTAAGGGACAAAGCAAATCATAAAACAATTAGCTGTCAATAGGTTACGTTCGAATTATCAATTTGGTAAAATATGGATTACGAATTGTTGACTTTGGCAAAAAAGCGTAGGATTTTTACCCTAACATTCAACTCAATCCAATTTTTTAAGAATCTTCACCAAGCGGTCGATCTCGTCAAAGGTGTTATAAAAATGAAAACCGACCCGAATTCTACCTCCACGAAGCGAACAAACCACATCATTGCGTCTTAATGCGCGGTATCGATCGTTCTCATTGGTAATACTAAAGATGGTACTGTGGGCGGTACGGGACACCACGGAATCTTCTATCAATCCCATCGCGGCAAGGGTCTCTTTGAGTATTCGTGACAATTCGGTATTGTGGTCCCCGATTTTCGTTAAACCGATTTTTTCCATGAATTTCAGGGAGAAGTCCATACTTCCGAAACATTGGGCATTCAAATGCCCCGGTTCCAATCGGTTTGAGAGGGTCATCCCTTCCCTTTTGTCCATATCACCCACTACGGAACCAAAACCGACCGATCTCGGTGTGAACCGAGCCATGGCCGAAGGTTTGATCAATAGGAAACCACAGCCGTAGCCCCCAAGCATCCATTTATACCCACTGGCCCCCAGCACGTCAAAGCCGGAAGCGTTGAAATTGAATGGGAACATCCCACAAAATTGGGTGCCGTCGCCGATGATCAACAAATCAGGGAATTCGGTTTTCAAACCGGCAATAAAATCTAGGTCGACCAAAACCCCGTTCAACCATTGCACCACGCTTAACGCTAGGATATCGAAATGGTCCGTTCGAAGTTTCTTTGCGATTTCATCTTCGAAATCGGTCGAAACCTTCACGTATTCGATGTCGAAACCCCGATCTTCAAAAGGCCAATTCACTGAAGGATAATCATCTTCGACCAACAATACCCGCTGTGAGCCGGGCTGGTTTTCCATCAGCAGGTTCATTCCGATACTGAAATTAGGAACCAAGGAAACCCCCTCGACCATGGCATTAAAACAACGCGCTACGGTATGACGTGTGGTTTCAATGGTCTCCAGACACTCGGCGAAATGCTCACTCCCTGAAACCAACTGGTCCAATTCATGTGATTGTCGCCATTCCAAAAGGTCGTCGTACAGCAAGCCCGATGCCGGAGTATTGGCATAAATACCATGTCGTAAGGCCGGAAATTGATCGCGGACCCTATCCACAGCAGTAACTATTCCTATCCATTTCGGTTATCTTTGTTGTTAAAGATAGGCCAA
The DNA here is from genome assembly GCA_013214065.1 of Flavobacteriaceae bacterium. GTDB lineage: Bacteria > Bacteroidota > Bacteroidia > Flavobacteriales > Flavobacteriaceae > Flagellimonas_B > Flagellimonas_B algarum. The sequence goes on along the minus strand of JABSPK010000004.1, from coordinate 131,035 downwards.
ATGTTCTCAAAAAATAAGCCCGAAACCGAAGTCGACCGCGAGCAACACGAGCTGTTGGAGCATGCCCAAAAACGGATTCGGCAAAAAAAACGGTTGTATACCCATTTCGTGGTGTTTTTGATCGGCAGCGTTTTTTTGGTGCTCATCAATAAGATTTTGAAGTATGGCGAATCGTACGACTGGTTCGTTTGGGCGATAACCTTTTGGGCCTTTTTGTTCGCCATGCATGCCTTCAATGTATTCGTCACCCAAAAGTTCCTTGGCAAGGAATGGGAACGGCGCCAACGCGAAAAATTAGTTGCCAAGCAGAAGCAACGCATCAGTACCCTTCAGAAAGAAATCGAGACCGAGTTCCCAATTTCGAACGTCAATAAAAAAAAAGAGGAGTGAGTGAATTGATCCTTATCGCCGCAGCGGCTGAAAACAACGCCCTAGGCATCAACAACGACCTACCTTGGCATTTACCTGATGACTTCAAGCGTTTCAAAGCCTTGACCACCGGACACAAGATCATTATGGGTAGAAAGACCTTGGAGAGCTTTCCGCGGGCCTTGCCCAAACGCGAGCATATTGCCATTACCCGTGAAAAAGGATACCGGCCGAAATTCGAATGCACCATGGTACATTCATTGAAGGCCGCCTTGGCCTTAGCCGAAAACGATGACAAAGCCTATATCATCGGAGGGGGTGAGATTTATCGCCTCGCCTTACCTTTCGCGACAAAGATCGAGTTGACCCGGGTACACGCCCAATTTGAGGCCGATACGTTTTTCCCTGAAATCGATTTGGCTGATTGGGAGTTGGTGCATGAAGAATACCATCCTAAAGATGGAGCACATGCCCACGATTTTACGTACCTCACTTACGTAAGGAAATAGCTTAAAATTCGAGAAAACCCACATGGACCTCCTGATCGGAAACCAATGCTTTCAACGGCTCGATGACCGAATTGGTGTACAAGCGGTGCCTATCGCCACCTTGCGAACGGGTCGGGCTCAACAAGTCGTGCCGTTGGAGCACGTTTTGGGTCTGTTTGGCCACTGCCGAACCAGAGTCGATGATCCGCACCGATGGCGGCAAAAGCTTTTGCAATAACGGAATAAGGTAAGGATAGTGGGTGCATCCCAAAACCAAGGTGTCGATCCCGTTTTCGACCATGGGTCGCACGTAGCTTTCCAATAGGACCTTGGTTTTTTCGGAGGCCCATTGTCCGGCCTCGATCAGCTCGACCAATCCGGTCCCTTCTTGTTCGATGATCTCGATTTCGGCCGCATGGGTCGTGGCCGTTCGGTGAAAAAGTTCGCTGCTGAGGGTACCCTTGGTCGCCAATACCCCGACTTTCTTGGTTTTCGTACCCAAAGCGGCCGGTTTTATGGCCGGTTCGATTCCGATAAAGGGCAAATCGAAACGCTCACGCAAAAAGGAGATGGCATTGGTAGTGGCCGTATTGCAGGCCACAACGATGATTTTGCAGTTTTGGGCCAGCAGATATTCGGTGTTCTTGACTGCCAATTCACGAATGCGGGTTTTGGAACGGAGGCCATAAGGCGCGTTGGCGCTATCGGCCAGATAAATGGTGCGCTCGTCGGGCATGCGTTCGACGATTTCGCGCCAAATCGACGTACCCCCAAGTCCTGAATCAAAAAGTCCTATCGGTTGTTCACTCATCGACATAAAAAAACCGTCCCTACTAAGGTAAGAACGGTTTTGGTTTTTTTAGGCAATCCGGATTAGAATCCGAGTTCCTGCTTTACTTCAGGAAGTAGATCTTTACCCTTGGCGACGATCAGACCCCCTCCTTGCGAAGCATCGATCACATAATCGAACCCTTGGGCCGCGGCGACTTTTTCAATAGCCGTTTTGGCCTTTTCGGAAATCGGGGCGAACAACTCGGATTGCTTTTTCTGCATTTCTTGTAATGCTGCCGTTTCGGCATCCTTGATATTCTTATCGAAACCTTGGAGTTCCAAAGCCCTTTTGTCGTTTTCTTCTTTAGACTTTGATGGCGCTTCGTTCGAATATTGGGTGTATTTGTTCTGAAGCTCGGTCATGCTGCTTTCCAAATCGGCACGATAGCTTTCTTGAAGCTTCTTGAGCTCGGCCTGGGCTGCCTTCATCTCAGGCATCTCCTGCAATAATTTATTGACATCGATATGTGCTACCTTACTTTGGGCATTCACAAAACCAGTCATCGCCACCACCATCACGATCGCCAAAACGATTCTCTTTACATTTTTCATAATTCTAAGTAACTTAAATTTGAGTGTTAAATTTCGTGTTTAGTTATCTTCACTGATTTACAGTATCCTTTGCTTGTTCTTTAGCGCGTTCTTCTTGTTTCGCCTTTCTTTTGGCCTCCCGTTCTTCCAGCAACTTCTTCCTTCGTTCTTCGTAGGCCTTTTTCCGTTCTTCACGCAGTCGCAACTGTTCGGCCCTTCGATCTGCTAAGGCTTTCGCCTTTTCATCTTTGCTGGCTTTCGCCTTATCGCGACGTTCTTGGAGCGCCTCGCTTATTTCTTTGTCGGTTTCGGCTTCCTGTTCTTGGAATTCCTTCAGCCTGTTATTCAATTTTTGCTCTTTGTTCGACTTGCTCACCTTTCTGGTTCGCCCTATCTCCCTTAAAACGAGGTCGCTAATATCGTGCCTTTTTTCGGAATACAACATAACGACATCGGCAGATTTATCAAAAATAAAGTCGTACCTCTTGTTTTTACCGATTTTCTGCACCTCAACAAAGACCTGATCTTGAATCGGCTGCACCAACAACCGCTTTTGCAACACCAAATCACCTTGCGGGCCGAAACGATCTTGTTGGTAGTCAAGCACCTCGGTTTCGAGAATCTGGATCTCTTCTTCCCGTTCAGCGATCAACTCATCGGTCAAGAGTACTTTTTCGGCCATCAGATCTTTCTTCATCTGCTCGATCGTACTCAATTTCAATTCGATCTCTTGCTTCCATTTGGAAGCTTTGGCATTCAGTTGCGCAGTGGCATCCCGATATTCTTCGACATTTTCCAAAATATACTCCATATCGACATACCCGATCCGTACGCCACGTTGTGCCATTACCTGCATGGAACAAACCAAAATGGTCAAAACTAAAAGCCCCTTGGTCTTCATTTTATGTTTCCGCTATTTGTATAGAAAATATCATGCCAAAAATAGCAAACTACTAACAATCAGTTGCTTACAATTTACATGAATTTCTATAAGGTTAAAATCGTTGACCTATGATGAAGTGGGTTTGCCAACCGCTAGGTCCTTGTCCGATCGACTGTGGTCGCAGGTCTTCGTCAAACCCATACCCAAAATCGATACCTAGAAGTCCGAACGCTGGCATAAAAATACGTAGCCCCATTCCAGCAGATCTCTTTAACTGAAACGGATTAAAGTCACTAAAATTGTTGAAGGCGTTTCCTGCCTCGATAAAAGATTGGACGTAGATGGAAGCCGAAGGTTTTAAAGTCAAGGGGTAACGCAATTCGAGTGAGAATTTGTTGTAGATGGTTCCTCCGTCTTGTTCTTGCCTTCCGGTAATCGGATTCACACTAAAAGGGGTCAACGAACTGTTATCGTACCCTCGTAACTGGATGACATCACGGCCGTCCAGGGTAAAGTTCCCCAAGCCGTCACCTCCGACGAAAAAGCGCTCGAAGGGTACGTCACCGATATCGTTGTTGTAATTACCCAAGAACCCAAACTCGGCATTGGTACGCAATACCAACTTATCTACCAAACGGGTGTACCAATCACCACGGAATTTGATTTTGTAGTATTCGAGCCATTTAAAGCGCTCTTCCTCCAATTCCTGTAATCTGTTGGTATCGACCGAATTCAACGGTTGCCCATTGGCATTTTCCACGATTTCATCGATTTCATCCGAAATCGCCTTGAAATCCTTACTACCGAACAAGGAATAGGGCGGGGTAAACTTGGCGGTAATCTCGAAGTTTGACCCGGTCAACGGGAAAATCCGACTCGGACCTTGCGAACTTCTTGAAATACCGATGGTGTAGGCTAGGGAGTTCGAGGTTCCGTTACCGAAATTGAAGAGTCCGATATTATAATCGTTGAACTCGTACAATTGATAGCCCAAAGAGTGGGAAATCGTAAAGTAATCGTCAGGCCATTGCACCCGTTTCGCCAATCCGGCGGTAACCCCGGTAATGGAGAAACCACGGTCCTTATCGACATCGATCTGCCCTTGCCCATTGAAATTCGAGGCGAATTGTTGTGTTCTCGAGAAGGAAAGATTGAAACGGACCGGTTTCTTCCCCCCCAACCATGGCTCGGCGAAATTCAAACTATAGACCCTAAAGGTCCTACTGGCCTGCAAGCGGAGCGAGAAGGTCTGCCCATCACCCATAGGTACCGGTTTATAAGCTTCCCCATTGAATATATTCTGAAAGGAGAAGTTATTGAACGATAGTCCCAGAGTTCCGATAAATCCGCCACCACCGTAGCCTCCCTGCAATTCTATCTGACTCGAACCGGCTTCGACCAAGCTGTATTTGATATCGACCGTACCTGAGTTCGGATCTGGATTCTCGATATCGGGTACGATCTGTTCGGCATCGAAAAACCCAAGTTGTCCCAATTCACGAACACTTCGTACGATATTGTCTTTGCTGTATTTCTGTCCGGGACGCGTACGCAATTCACGGAAGATCACATGGTCGTTGGTCTTGTCGTTACCTACTACAGTTACGTGATCTAAAAATGTTTCCTTACCCTCGATGATCCTGATTTCAAAATCGATGGTATCATTGACTGCCGAAACCTCGACCGGATTGATACTGGAGAATAGATATCCGTTGTTCTGATAAAGGTTGGTCACATCCTCAGCGTCCGGTTTGGTATCGTCGGCGATCCGCTTTTTCAATAAGACCCCATTATAGGTATCCCCTTTGTTGATTCCGAGTACTTGGGAAAGGATACGGTCTGAATAGACCGAATTTCCAACAAAATCGATGTTTCCGAAATAGTACCTATCCCCTTCCTCGACCTTGAGTTTCAAGGCGATGTTGTTGTCGTCGATCTTGACGAAAGTGTCCGATAAGATCCGGGCATCACGATACCCACGTTCGGCATAGGCATCGACGAGATTCGACAGATCTTCTTCGTAGTCGGCCTCGATGTACTTCGATTTCTTCCAAAAGCGGTAGAACTTCTTTTTCTTGGTATTCTTCATCGCCTTACGCAAGCGTTTGGCAGATAACTTATCGTTGCCTTCGAACGTAATGCTTTTGATTTTCACCTTGTCGCCCTTGTTGACGTTGATGACCATACTTTCGGAGTTCGTACCTGAGGTATCCTTGGCCGTCGCTATGGTGACCCGGGTATTCAAATACCCTTGTTTGCGGTATTTGTTTTCCAAATAGCCTTTGGTGTTCGCAATAAGACTTTCAGTGATTTTTTTGCCTTTTTTCAAATCCGTATCATCGAGGATACCCTGAACCTTACGCTTCTTGACCCCATAAACGGTGACATTGGATAAGGTAGGCCGTTCGAGGATGTTCAATTCAAGAAAGATCTTATCGCCCTCGACCTTGGTCTGGTACATAGAGACATCGCTGAAGAGTTCGAGACCCCATAATTTTTTGATTACGGCGCTGATTTCCTCACCCGGTATGGTAATGGGCTGCCCCACCCTCAAGCCGGTATATGTCTTTACGGTTTGCTCATTGTAACTTTGAAGACCGGTAACTTCAAGTCCTCCTAAAATATACTTCTTTCCAGCGTCATAGGAGGTTTCCTGTGCGTAAGTTGCTTGGACAATGATTAAAAGAAGGAGTAGAAGTCTAAAATATGAAGTTGCCTTTGTTAAGCCTTTAATGGAGTTGTTCGCTTGTTTTTCCAAATCGTCGTTCTCTATTCTGGTAATTGATAATCGCGTCTACCAAATGTTGCTCACTAAAATCGGGCCAAAATACGTCAATAAAATATAATTCAGCGTATGCGATCTGCCATAATAAAAAATTGCTTATTCTATGTTCACCACTTGTTCGAATAAGCAAGTCCACATCGGGCAGGTCATGCGTGTAAAGATGAGTATTAATAATGGTATCGTCAATATCCCCAGGTGAAATTATATTATTTTTAACTTTGGTACTGATAGCCTTAACAGCCGACCGCAGCTCTTCCCTAGCACCGTAACTCAAGGCCAGTGTCAAGGTGGTTCCGGAGTTGGTCGCCGTTTTCGCGATGACCTCTTTCAACTCTTGGGAAGCCTTTGCAGGTAAGGAGTCGATGTTTCCTATAGCATTCAACTTGATGTTGTTCTCGTTCAGCGTCTTCAGTTCTTTTCGCAGCGAGGTGACCAAAAGGCGCATTAAGGTATCGACCTCCAGTTTGGGGCGGTTCCAGTTTTCGGTCGAAAAGGCATAAAGGGTAAGATAACCCACGCGCAGACGGGCACAGTTCTCGACGGTTTGGCGTACGGCCTTGACCCCGTTCTCATGCCCGAAAACACGAAGTTTGCCGCGTTGCTTCGCCCAACGGCCATTGCCATCCATAATGATGGCGATATGCCTCGGCATTCTTTCTTCGTTGATGTCGGTAAGGCTGTTCATGTCATTCGAAACAATCCTGACATGGCTTGCGCCCAAAGGTATAGGTGAGGGTTATACCCGAGAACACGTACCAATCGTCACTAAACACATTTCCAAATCTAAATTGCTCAAAGTTAGAACCTTCTGGATTACTTCCATCCAAATTATCGGTAAAAGTGTATCGAGCGCCAATTTCAGCACCTAAGATGAAAAACTGGCTCAGGCGATATTTCGCCCCAATGGTCATTGGAATCGCGAAACTACCATCTTTTTGGTTAATACTCTGTACCTGTTGGGCATCAAAATAGTTAAAATCGTATCTAAAATAGGTTACCCCGGTATAAAGGTATGGGGTAAAGGCAGGACCAAGCTTGTGCAGGTTGTATTCGACGAAGTTGAATTCGAGTCCAGCAGAAAACTCCAAGATCGTATTGTCTATTTCATAGTCGCGCTGCTGCCTTGAAGCGAAGCCGGATTGGGAGTCCTTGAACGAAAGGTCACCCCGATACACACTGGCCCGCCATGCGTAGCGCTTGCTGCGGTTCCATTTAAAGACCCCCCCAAAGGCGAGGTTCGACGGTAAAATGAAATTGGTTCGCCCCACATCACCGATTCCGTTCGCACCTCCGGCAAACAACCCGATTTCATAGGTTTGTGCCTGAAGCCCAAAACTTGCCAATAAAACTACCAGTATGAATGTTCTCCTCATATTTTCGTGCTGCTATAGCAAAAACAATACCTAAAATGGAATTCGGCCGCTATATAATGTTCTCTTTGTAAAACTGGAAATGACCGTATTTATTGTTTAACGATCAATTGCGGCGGTCTTCGCCCCAGAGGAGTTTGTTACGGAGGGTCTTGAGAAAGCTTTCCGACTTGTATTCGATCATTTTAATGCTAAAATCAGCTTTTTGGATCAAGAGTTCTTTCCCGTTGGGAATCGTTGCGATACGCGAATCCAAGGAAACCAAATGATGCTCTTCGCGGCCCGAGACCTTAAGGCGTATTTTGGTATCATGATCGATCACCAACGGACGTGCATTGAGGTTATGCGGGGCGATGGGGGTCAACACCAGTGCTTTTGCCGTGGGTGCTATTACGGGCCCACCACAACTCAACGAATAACCGGTCGATCCGGTCGGGGTCGAAATGATGAGGCCATCGGCCCAATAATTGGTTAAGTACTCATCATTCAAATAGGTTTCAACGGTGATCATCGAAGTGGTATCCTTTCTGCTGACGGTAATTTCATTTAGGGCGAAATTCAGTGGTCCGAATCCATTATCGCCATCTTCCATAAGGATTTCGACCAAACTCCGCTCTTCAATGGTAAAAGCGCCATTGATAAATTCAGTAACTACTTTACGGACATCTTCTTTTTTGAAGGTAGACAGAAAGCCCAATCGACCGGTATTGACCCCAACGATGGGGATGCCATAGTCCTTGACATAGGCAACGGCGCGCAGCATAGTTCCGTCACCCCCAAAACTGATGAACAAATCAAAAGAATCGTCAAGTCCATGGTGCATATCGAAAGTGCCGGTCTCGATGAATTCGTGTTGACCGGTAATCTTTTCCTTGAAGTCAGTGAGAATATGGACCTCTGCCCCTACTTTAGCCAATTCTTCGAGCAATTCCAAGACGAAAGGAACGTCTTGTTCCATCAAAACCTGACCAAAGATCGCGACCTTCATCTCAGACATTTAGGTATTTATCCAAATAGTCCGATCGTTGTTTTAAGTCTTCGATGAACTGATCGTCGTTATTCCCGAAAAGAATGGTGTAGTTGTAACGACGAAACGTCTGGATCACCTCATTCAGGTTACTACCACCGATTTTGACGGTAATCTGTACGACGTCGTTTTGACTTTCGGTAATAAAAGCCCCGATAAGGCGGCTATTGTTACTCTCTACGATTTGCGAAATCTCACTGAACGAGTAGTCCTTGATCCCCTTGGCCACGACCACGATGCCCCCGGGTTCGGTAAAAAAGGGAGTGCCGATGAAAAGGGCCACGATGTCATTTAAATCGTAATACCCCATCACACGGTTCGAATCGTTCAAAACGGGCAATAGGTTCGCTTCGTTCCTTGCGAACTTTTCCAAGACATCGAGCCATGAGGTTTCGGTAGTCACAAAAAAAGATTCCAGCTCGTAGCGGAATTCCTCAATGGTCTTTTCGGCTTCAAAGCAAGCCAGGTCCTCGGCTGTCAACAAGCCTAGGAAAAAACCGTTTTCCGTGACCGCGATATGCGAAAAAGTGGACTCATCGAAAAATTGGATGACTTTTTCCAACGGTTCAGACACTTCAAATACGGGAATCGAGTCGAGGATGTGATTTTGAATGTGCATAACGTAATACGGGTTGCAAATTACAAATTAATCCCTCGCAAAAGGTGTGCCCATTTTGTATTTTTACGGCTTAATCGAAGAAAGCGATGACGAAATTAAGCGTCAACATCAATAAATTGGCCACCTTGCGAAACGCCAGGGGTGGCAACGTACCGAATTTGATCACGGCAACCCGCGACATTGAGGGTTTCGGAGCGGAGGGGATCACCATCCACCCTAGGCCCGATGAGCGACATATCAAGTACGCCGATGCCCGTGATTTGAAGTCCGTTGTGACCACCGAATACAATATCGAAGGCAATCCCATCGATAGTTTCGTCGACTTGGTCTTGTCAGTACGCCCGACCCAAGTGACCCTGGTGCCCGATGCGGTAGATGCCCTGACTTCGAATGCAGGCTGGGATACCATAGCCCATCGCAGCTTTTTGGTCAATGTGATCAAAACGTTCAAAGAGGCGGGCATTCGCACCTCCATTTTCATCGATCCGGTACTTCCCATGATAGAAGGTGCCGCAGCTACCGGTACCGACCGTATCGAATTGTATACGGAGTCATTTGCAGTAGGTTATGCCGAAGGTGATTTTGATAGTGTGGCTCCCTTTGCCCAAGCGGCCCAGTTGGCACATGAATTGGGCATGGGTGTCAATGCGGGCCATGACCTCAGTCTTGACAACATCGCCTTTTTCAAGGACAAGGTTCCCCATTTATTGGAGGTCTCGATCGGTCATGCCTTGATCTGTGAATCCATTTACCTAGGTCTTGAGAATGTCATTTCAATGTATTTACACCGGTTACGCCCATGATACTGCATGCAAAGGTTTTGGGGGAAGGTAAACCCCTACTGGTATTACATGGTTTTCTGGGGATGTCGGACAACTGGAAGACCTTGGGCAACCAATATGCGGAGAAAGGGTTCGAAGTCCATCTGATGGACCAGCGCAACCACGGGAAAAGTTTTCATTCCGAAGACTTCGATTATGGCTTTTTGGCAAACGACCTTTTGACCTACTTACAGCATCATAAGCTATTAAAAGCAAGCATCATAGGGCATTCGATGGGCGGTAAAACAGCTATGGAGTTCGCTTGTAACCGCGGCAAGATGGTCGACCGCTTGATCGTTGCCGATATCGCCCCCAAATACTATCCTCCACACCATCAAGAAATCATCGATGCCTTGGTCGCCATGGATATCGACAGTGTAGATAGCCGTTCTACCGCCGATCAACGCCTGTCACAACGGCTCTCAAACATCGGGATACGGCAGTTTTTGTTGAAGAACCTGTACTGGAAAGAAAAAGGTCGATTGGCCTTGCGTTTCAATCTGGATGTTTTACGCTACCGCATGGACGAAGTCGGTGAAAACATCGGCAGTACGGATAGTTTCGATGGGCCGACCTTGTTTTTAAGGGGTGAACGTTCCGAATACATCCTTCCGAACGATTATGAAGGCATCTACAGACACTTCCCAAATGCCCAAATCGACACGGTTCCTAAGGCAGGCCATTGGGTACATGCCGAAAATCCCAAATCGTTCTTCGACAAGTCAATGGAATTTCTACTTTCGTAATTTAAGGGCTAATTTATTATGCATGCATAATTTTTTTGTCCCTTTTATTGTATGTATGACAATTTTCCTCTAGATTTGGTAGCACTGGAATAACGATTTATTTACTCAAACTAACTCAAACACTTTTGATATGAAAAAGTTCCCTGCCCTTCTTTTGATGACGGGGCTTGTTCTTGTTTCTTGTTCGGATGACGACGATGTCATCGTCGATAATGGTGGGATGATGGACGATCCCATAACGTTTACAAGTGGTTCTGCAAACTTCTCGAATTTCGTTGCCCTTGGTAATTCACTGACCGCGGGCTTTTCAGATAACGCCTTGTTCATCGCAGGGCAAGAGGCTTCCTTGCCCAATATGTTGGCTTCCAACTTCGCTTTGGCGGGTGGTGGTGCCTTTACCCAGCCTTTGATGGCCGATAATCTCGGAGGGTTGACCCTTGGGGGTACCCCGATATCGGGCAATCGATTGATCCTGTCCTTCGCTTCAGGTTCACCTGCACCGGTACCGGTAGCGGGTCAAGGGGCGACCGAGGTATCCAATGTATTGTCAGGAGCTTTTAATAATATGGGGGTACCCGGAGCGAAAAGCTACCATCTTTTAGCACCTGGTTATGGTAACGTTGCCGGTGTCGCAGCCGGGTTGGCCAATCCGTACTTCGCGCGATTCGCTTCAGATTCCAACTCCACGGTACTCGGCGACGCTGCTGCACAAAGTCCTTCGTTCTTCATGCTGTGGATCGGTAATAACGACGTACTCGGTTATGTTGGTTCTGGAGGTTCCGGGGTCGACCAAACCGGAAACCTGGACCCTTCCACTTATGGCGGATCCGATATTTCAGACCCCAATGTGGTTGCCGGATCTATTGATGCGGTGCTTCAGACCATGACAGCCGGAGGTGCCGGTGGGGTTATTGCCAACTTGCCTGATGTAGGAAGCATTCCGTTCTTGACCACAGTACCTTACAACCCTGTTCCATTGGATCAGGCGACCGCCGATTTGTTGAACGGGGCCTATGCCGCATACAATGGTGGATTGGCACAATTACAAGCGTTGAATTTGATTTCAGCCGAAGAAGTGGCCCAACGCACCATCAGCTTTGCCGCCGGTGATTCCAACCCTGTTGTTTTACTCGACGAGGATTTGACCGATTTGACCGCTTTCAATCCGGCCTTGATCAATATGCGTTTATCGACCCCTGACGATTTGATCGTCTTGCCGGCCAGCTCGTTTATCGGCACTTTGGCCAACCCAATGGACCCGACCTCCATCAATGGTGTGGCGGTACCCTTGGCTGACAATTGGGTCTTGACACCACAAGAGCAAATGGCAGCGAACAACGCTTTGGAAGCTTATAACCAAGCCATTGCGGCTTTGGCAGCACAATACAATCTTGCATTCGTTGATACGAACGCCCTTTTCGATGGAATTCGTGAGAATGGATTTCCTTTGGCCGATGGTAGTTCGGTAACTACCACCTTCGGTACAGGAGGCGGATTCTCGTTGGACGGGGTACACCCCTCACCACGTGGATATGCGATCTTGGCCAATGCCTTTGTCGAGGCCATCAACGCCCGCTATGGTTCGAACCTACCCGGGGTAAACCCATTGGACTTTACCGGACTCTATATCGAATAGTCTAAAAATAATCGTATTTTAAAGCACCGTTCGCGGTGCTTTTTTTATGTTATGAAACTACTATTTCGAATTTTATTGAGCGCCCTGGCCGTTGTCATCTTGGCCCAATTGCTGCCAGGTGTCGGTGTCGATTCGTACGTAACGGCGATAATCGTGGCCGTTGTACTCAGTTTATTGAACCTTTTGGTCAAACCGATCATGGTGATCTTAACCCTGCCGGTGACCATCCTGACTTTAGGACTCTTCCTTTTGGTCATCAACGCCCTGATCATCTTGCTTGCCGACTATTTCATTTCGGGTTTCCAAGTCGACGGACTGCTCTGGGCCATCGTTTTCAGTTTATCACTCTCACTCCTGCAGTCGCTGTTTTTCGGCCTACTTAAAGAAGACAAAAAGAAGTAGCGTTCGTTTTGATTTTCAATTGTTTGAAAACTTGGTACGCAAACTAAATTGTAGTACTTTTGCGTCCCATTTTAGAAAAGCAAATTGCAGTATTGATGAATATTACGAAAGAGCAGATCGATGCGTTGAATGCAGTGGTCAAAGTAGCGATTACGAAGGACGATTATGAGGAAAAGGTAAATACCATTCTTAACGATTATCGAAAAAAAGCCAATATCCCCGGATTCCGTAAGGGCCAGGTTCCTATGGGCTTGATCAAAAAACAATACGGTAAAGCGGTATTGGTCGACGAGGTGAACAAATTGCTTCAAGACAACCTGAACAAATACCTTACGGAAGAGAAATTGGACGTTTTGGGCAATCCACTCCCCAAGCAACAGGAAAACTTCGATTGGGATAACGACAACCTTGATTTTGAATTCGAATTGGGCCTGGCCCCGGAATTCGACGTACAGGTCAAAACCCGCAAATCAATTACCCACTATAAAATCGTGGCCGACAAGAAGATGATCGATGAGCAGGTCGACCGCATCAAGAAACAATACGGTAAAATCGTTTCGAAAAGTACCGTGGAAAAAGGTTTCGAATTGACCGGGACCTTCAAGAACGAGGCGGAGGAAATCGATAATAAAACCACCCTTGAATTGGATAAAGTCAAAGCCAAAAAGGCTTTGGATGCCTTCTTGGGCAAACAATCGGGTGACTCGGTCACGGTGAAGACCAAGGGCTTGTTCAAAGAAGAATACCTACTGGCTTCAGCCTTGGGCATTAATCGCGAAAAAGCGGAAAAGTTGAACATCGAGGTAACCTTCACCATCGACGAGATCAATGAAAGGGAAGCCGCCGTTCTAGACCAGGAGCTCTTCGATAAACTTTTCGGAAAGGATGCCGTAAGCTCTGAAAAGGAAATGCGCGAAAAGATCAAGGAGGATTCCGAAAAACAATTCGAACAACAGTCCGATCAAAAATTGCTGAACGACATTACCGAAAAGTTGATTTCGGATACCAAGTTCGATCTACCGTCTACCTTTTTGAAGAAATGGATCCAAATCAGCGGAGAGAACCCATTGACCGAAGAGCAGGCCGTTGAGGAATTCGAAAAATCGGAAAAAGGATTGCGCTACCAACTGATCGAAGGCAAGTTGATCAAAGAAAATGACCTGCAGGTCCAATTCGACGAGTTGAAGGAGTTCGCCAAAGGGTTTATCAAGTCGCAAATGGCGCAATACGGCCATCTTGACCCAAAAGAAGAAGAATTGGAGACCATCGCCACCCGCGTAATGGGCAACCAAGAAGAAGTCAAAAGGATGTCGGAACAATTGATGAGCCAAAAATTGCTCAACCTGTACAAAGAAAAAGGCAACCTTAAGGTCAAGGAAATCAGCTACGAGAACTTCGTCAAGGAAGTCTACGGATAGCATCCTAAAATATGTTTATCTTTACGGTTCTGGAATTTTGGGTTCCAGAACCGTTTTTTGTTTAAAATAAGTGCTTCAAATCCTATGGATTACGGAAAAGAATTCAAAAAATTCGCTACCCAGCATCAGGGCATAAACAGCATGTATTACGATCAAATCGTGAGCAGCATGCTACCGGTGAACATGACACCGAACATTATCGAAGAACGTCAAATGAACATTGCCGTTTTCGATGTTTTTTCACGATTGATGATGGACCGCATCATTTTTATGGGTACGGGTATCAATGACCAAGTAGCCAACATCGTGCAGGCGCAGTTGTTGTTCTTGGAAAGTACCGATGCCTCCAAAGACATTTCGATATACATCAACTCCCCCGGTGGAAGCGTATATGCCGGTTTGGGCATTTACGATACCATGCAGTTCATCAAACCCGATGTAGCTACCATTTGTACCGGTATCGCAGCTTCGATGGCAGCCGTATTGCTTTGCGCCGGTGAACCTGGTAAACGAAGTGGGCTGACCCATTCAAGGGTGATGATCCACCAACCCATGGGCGGGGCCCAGGGCCAAGCCAGTGATATCGAAATCACGGCCAAGGAAATATTGAAACTGAAAGAAGAGCTTTACCATATTATAGCGAACCATTCAGGGCAGACCTATGATAAAGTATATGAAGACAGTGATCGCGACTATTGGATGAAGGCCGATGAAGCCAAATCCTATGGGATGATCGACGAGATTTTGGTAAGGGATCGTTCCTAATCGCGAACTAACCCTTAACACGAACACCTTTAGGGAAACAACGAACACCAAATGTCCGTTTTTTACGTTATGTAACCTTGAAGGCCGTTTATAGGAAGCAGTATGGCAAAAGAAAACTTGGAATGCTCATTTTGCGGGCGAAAGAAATCTGAGACCAATTTATTGATCGCAGGCCTCGATGCCCATATTTGCGATCGATGCATCGAACAAGCCCACAGTATAGTCGCTGAAGAATCGAAACAGTCTAAGAACAATGATTTGTCTTCAGAACTGGTGCTGCGCAAACCCATGGAGATCAAATCGTTTCTCGATACCTTTATCATCGGCCAAGAACGGACGAAGAAGGTGATGTCGGTCGCGGTTTACAATCATTATAAACGATTGCTTCAGCCCAAAGGCAAGGAAGACGATATTGAGATCCAAAAGAGTAATATCGTCATGGTCGGGCAGACCGGAACCGGTAAGACCTTGATGGCGAAAACCATCGCCCGCATGTTGAACGTACCTTTGGCGATCGTCGATGCGACGGTGCTGACCGAAGCAGGTTACGTCGGTGAGGATGTCGAGAGTATCTTGACCCGTTTGCTTCAAGCCGCCGATTACAATTTGGAAAAGGCCGAACGAGGTATCGTTTTCATCGATGAGATCGACAAAATCGCCCGTAAAAGCGACAATCCATCGATTACACGTGACGTTTCCGGTGAAGGGGTACAGCAAGGACTGCTGAAGTTGTTGGAAGGAACCGTTGTCAACGTACCGCCCAAAGGGGGACGAAAGCATCCTGATCAAAAATTCATCGAAGTCAATACCGAAAATATCCTTTTTGTGGCCGGGGGTGCCTTCGACGGCATCGAACGCATCATTACCAAGCGCTTGAACATGCAAGCGGTCGGGTATAGCGCTTCTAAAGCCGAAGACAATCTGGACAGTGAGAACATCTTACAGTATATCATTCCGAAAGACTTGAAAGAATTCGGATTGATCCCTGAAATCATCGGTCGTCTTCCTGTGCTGACCCACATGAACCCCCTAGACAAGAAAACACTTCGGGCGATTCTCACCGAACCCAAGAACGCGATCATCAAGCAATATGAGAAACTGTTCGCGATGGACGATATTTCGTTTAGTATTACCGAACAGGCCTTGAACTACATCGTTGACAAGGCGGTCGAATATAAATTAGGGGCCAGGGGGCTACGCTCACTATGTGAGGCCGTATTTACCGACGCAATGTTCACCATGCCCAGTGGTGAGGAAAAAGAATTCAAGGTTTCAAAGGCCTATGCCGAGGAAAAACTTTCGCATGAAACCATCAAGAAATTGAAAGCGGTCTCTTAGATCAAACTTCAATGCATAAAAAAGGGAGCGAATGCTCCCTTTTTTATTTGGTGCTATGCTATCAAACGGCTTTGCGGGTCACTTTGTTCAAAAGATCCATACATACATCACCGATAATCTTTTCGTCAGAATAGAGTTCGTGACCGAAATTAGGGATGACTTCCAAATCGACCCCTAGTCGGCTCTCCCAATTGGTATCGGGTTTGAACGCATCGTTGCCGCCAAAAATCAGGTTCATTTCGCAATCGGGTTTCTGCGATTCCATGCGGATACGCGTTGGTGAAACGGCGGTCAACGACTTCATCGGAAGTCCCATCAATGCCGCTTTCCAGGCAATGGTTCCTCCGGTACTAAAGGCTAAATAATGACTGGCTTCGGTTTCTTTACGCAGCAAATGTGCGGCTGCGGTCGCAATACCACCATCCACGAAAGCCTTATGCAAATTCTCTTTGGTATTGACCAATTCATTGATATTGGCCAATTGCTGACAGTCATAGAACGTAATGTCATAATACTGTTGCAGGTAACCAAAATAAGAGGTAATCCAGAGGCCTTTCTTAACGCCCCACATGTCGGATAAAACAACAAGTTTTTGTGCCATAATCGTGTTGAATGTAAGTTTTTGGTGGTTTAAAGGTGTTAACAAAACGTCGGATAAACCAAAATATTGGTTCAATTCGAATTTTCTTTCGATAAACCGTCAAAAATTACGAAAACGTTTTCGTGAAATTTTGGGGAATTGTATAAGAAGGGGTATTTACTGTACGGAATGTGCATTTAGATGTAGCAATTCTTCCAAATGTTCCCGTTCGTTGGAAAGTCGTGGCACTTTGTGTTGCCCTCCCAATTTGTTCTTGGTCTTCAACCAATCGTAGAACAGATTGGGCCGCGCCTGATGTACCATGGGCATCTTTAAGGTCGTATTGTTATAACGTTTGGCCTCATAATCGGAGTTCAGTGATTTCAGGGCATTATCCAAAAATTCGGTAAAGTAGGCAATGTCATCCGGTGGGGTCCTGAATTCGATGATCCACTCGTGTGAGCCTTTTTCGCTCCCGTTCATGAATACCGGTGCAGCAGTATAGTCTTTGATCTCGGATCCCGTTTTTTTACAGACTTGTTTTAAGGCCTCTTCGGCATTTTCGATGATCAATTCTTCACCGAACGCATTGATGTGGTGTTTGGTACGGCCCGTAATTCGAATACGATACGGATCAATTGAGGTGAATCGAACGGTATCACCGATCATATAACGCCATAATCCGGCATTGGTCGTTATGACCACGGCGTAGTTCTTTCCGGTTCGGACTTCCCAGATCGGAATCGCTTTGGGATCCGCCGATCCGAATTCCTCCATGGGGATGAACTCATAGAAAATGCCATAATCGAGCATCAGTAACAGGTCTTCCGAATTGTTTCGATCTTGGATCGCAAAGAACCCTTCAGAGGCATTATAGGTTTCATAATAGTTGAATCGTTTTCGGGGCAAGAGCTTGCGGTATTGATCTCGATAAGGGGCGAAACTCACTCCCCCGTGAAAATAAACCTCAAGATTCTCCCAGACTTCGAACAAATGGTTCTTCCCTGTTTTTTCGAGTACGTTGTTGAGCAAGACCAGCATCCATGAGGGTACTCCGGCTAGGCTGGTCACGTTTTCCTTGATGCTTTCCTCAATGATCGCTGCCAGCTTCGATTCCCATTCGCTCATCAAGGAGACCTTGCTGCTTGGCGTGCTGCTGTATTCGGCCCATAATGGCATATTGTCGATCAGTATGGCCGAAAGGTCACCGAAAAACGTTCCATTGTCCTCGTACAACTCTTTGCTACCCCCTAACCGAAGGCTTTTGCCCGTAAACAACTGTGAATTCTCGTTGTTGTTCAAATACAGGCATAGCAAATCCTTTCCCGACTTATAGTGGCAATCTTCCAAAGCTTCGGAGCTTACGGGTATGAACTTGCTTTTCGCGTTAGTGGTTCCACTGCTCTTCGCGAACCACTTTATCGGGGAAGGCCAGAACAGGTTTTGTTCGCCGCGACGTGTTTTTTCAATCAGCTCGGCCACCCCTTCATAATTAACTATCGGCACCCTTGACGCGAAGGTGGCATAATCCGGTATGGAATCAAAGCCGTACTTTTTGCCGATTTCGGTATGTTTGGCGACATAGATCAATTGCCGCAACAGTTCGTCTTGAACATCGGCCGGATACTTGAGGAAAAGCTCAATTTGATGGTACCGTTTTTTTAGCAACCATGAGGCTATGGAGTTAAACAACGGTATCTGCATTTTCGGTATCTTTAGTTGGCTTTTAGCTAAAATAACTTTTATTTCAATTTCGTTCAAACTCACCTAACCTATGCTATTCGAAGGCGTCTTGCGCAAAATGCGCACTGAATGGGGGCAACCGATCCAATACTACCTGGTATTCGACAATGATTTCATCAATATGAACCAGGCGCTGAACAAGCGGCTGTCGATTTCATTCATCAAATACCAATGTTTGAACTGTGGCGAGAACAACCCTATTTACCGTCAGGGGTTCGACCGCAAGTGTTTTTTTGAAACCCCCTTGGCCGGCGATTGGATCATGAGACCGGAACTGAGCACGGCGCATCTCGATAAGGAAGATCGCAATCTCGACTATGAAAAGCGGATGCAATTGCAACCCCATATCGTCTATTTGGCGAACAGCAGCAATGTAAAAGTGGGTGTAACACGAAAGGCCCAGGTGCCCACACGTTGGATCGACCAAGGGGCACACGAGGCCATCGAAATCGTCGAAGTGCCCAACCGATACTTGGCCGGAATCACGGAAGTGGCCTTAAAAGCCCATGTGAGCGATAAAACAAGTTGGCAGAAAATGCTTAAAAACGATATTGAGGATGTCGATTTGAAAGCCTGGCGCGAGAAACTCAAACCCTATATCCCTGAAGAGACCATCGACTATTTCATCAACGAAAGTAAAGAAACCGAAATCGAATTCCCGGTGCTGCAGTATCCTGAAAAAGTAAAAAGTCTGAACTTGCAGAAAACCCCATCCTACGAAGGGGTCTTAAAAGGAATCAAAGGGCAATACTTGATTTTTGAAGACCAAACGGTTTTTAACGTGCGGGCGAACGAAGGCTTGTATGTCGGCATCGACATCAACTAGTCAGACCAAGCGGTATTGGTCTAAAAAGGTCTTTTGGCCTTTTTATTTCGGCTACTCCTGAAATTACGACTACCCCTGGTCATGAAGTGGACCCCGACCATGAGGGCACTAATGAGTATGATCGAAATCAAGATTTGATAAAATTCTTCTGGTAATCCCATTGTAGTAAGATACGAAAAATAATTCAAACCTTTGAATTTGAGCTACTTGTCGGACTGTTGAACGAAATGAGCCCCTGGTTGACCGCGGTCAGTCCACCGAGTCCTTTTTCTTCTTCTTTTTACCGAGTAGCCCGCCTAAAATGCTTTTGGCAGCATCCTTGACCTCATTGCCTTGGGTAGAATCTTTTGGGATGGAATCGGATTTCCCTTCCCCAAGCAGTCCTCCAAGCACTTTCCCTACCGCATTTCCCGAAGTGGTGGTGGAATCCGTCTTGGTGCTATCGGATGCATTCCCCAAAACATCGCCTAAAAGGTCTTTGACCGCATCGCTTCCTTGGGCAACTAATTTCCGCTTTTGGATCTCGACCAACTGTTTCGTTAATTCACCTACTCCGCTAGTGAAATCACTTTGGACCTTCGGATCGGAGTAATTTCCCCCAATCGTTGCGGTTACCGGAATGGTCAGGCCTTGTAGGTCATCATCGCCGATTTGGGCAATCAACCCCTGTACTTCGTTTCCCAAATATTCAGCCGGTACGTCAACCTTGACCCGATAGGCCAATTCGTTGGCAAAGGTATGCGAACCATCGAGCGTAAACGTTAGCTCTTCATAGGCAAAGGTCAGGGGCTTCACCTTGACTTTGCTGTCTTCAAATTCAAGTGCGGCTTTAAGATCTTTGAGGTTCCACTTTTCCAAATCCACGAAACTCAAATTTTGGTCCAGCGAGGCCAGAAGTGGCGTGTTCTGCGAACTTACTTTCGTAGCCAACAATTGGGCGAGCACATCACCGGTCAATGAAGCAAGGTTGGGGGTCAAATCGTCATTAAGGTTCCCAGACAAACGGATTTCGGTATTCATTCGACCTTGTAGGGCATTGGCAATAGGAGCCAAGGCCTTGAACAATTTCAGGGATTTGAACGATTCGGCGATTTCGACGGCATCGAAATTCAAGGCCATATCGAAGGTTCCGGTTTCTGCCTTGGTGGCGACATTCCCGTTCAATCCCAATTGGCCCCCGAATATGGAAGAGGATACGTTCTCTAAGGTCGCGGTCTCATCTTTGATACGCAACCGACCTTGTACATTGTCGAGGGTCAAATCGTCATAGGTCACTCTTGTGGCGCTGGCTTGAATCGTGCAATCCAAGAAAGCCGGAAGTTTGACGCGCGACCCCGGTTCCGTGGATGCTTCCGCAGTTTCGGTCGAACTATCTTCGACCATGAAATCGTCAACCGTAAATTGATTGGAGCTTAGGGTAAATTCGCCTTTGAGGTCTTCTTTGTTGAATAGATACCCGAGCATATTGCTTACCGTTCCGTACGCCTTGAAATCCGACGCTCCGGTGCGGCCTTCAAAATCGTTTAAGCGTACCACGGTCGGCGTAAATGAAAGGGCGGCCTTATCGATCATCACAGGATGCGTCAATGCTTCCGATCCGTAGCGAAAGTCTTGCAACTGCACTTCCCCTTGGGTCGAAGTCCGCTCATAAGCCTGTTCATCCAAAGCCGCCATATCGAAAGAGGAACGGATATCGGCCTGTAATTGGCCGGTCAAATCGTAGGAATCGGGCAAGGGATACGCCTGTGAGATCTTGGCCAAATCGATGCGCCCGTCGGCTTCAAAGTCCACCAGAGGGTTTCCCAATAATTTTTGAATGGAGGCCTTCAACTTGAAAACGTCCTCATCGATTCGAAAGCCCAATCGATCGACCTTGACGAAAGTATCCTCTAGCAGGCCCGTACTATTGGCGATCTTGGCTACTAGGGCCACATCGGTCACCGCCTTGGGCAGATCAGGATATTTGAACGAGGCATTATCGGCCATGAGGTTGATGTCGAAATGTGGTACCCGGGTTTCGTCGGATATTCCGGAAACCGTTCCTACCACTTCGAATTTCCCAGAAGTCCGAACCTCGGCTAGGTCTTTGGAGTAGGTTTCTGGAAGCACCGCCAAAAAGTTCTTGAAATCCGAAGTCGGGGTTTCAAAACTAAGTTGTACCTCTTGGCCCCTTTCAAGCAATTGCACATACCCATCGAACACCAAGGGCAACTGATTGATGAGCGCCTTATTTTCTTTAAAGGAATACTTGCTTTGCGGCAGGTCGATACCGATGTCGGCATCTAAGGTAACGGCTTGGGCATTGAGATAGGTGACGCTATCCATTACAAAGGACACCATCGCCTCTGTATGCGTAGATAAGGTAGATCGATCCAACGCCAGGTCACCGTTACCGATATGTACCATATCGTCGATCTCGAGCACCATGCCCGTTCCTTGATCCCCATAGCGCAAGCGGGCTTGTTGCAGTTCGTAATGTTTCACATCCAACTGGAACCCTGAGGTTGTTTCCTCTGAGCTTGTTTCTTCTTCACTCCCGGTCTTCGTGATATCATAATTCGCCCGTTCCAAAGAATCGATTACGATATTCAAATAGGGTCGGTTGACCACGAATTCTTTGATTTGTATGGGGTCATCGGCAGCTTTGAACAACTGACCGAAAGAAAGTTCCAAAGCGATATCGTCGGCAGCGAACAAGGTATCACCGGCAAATGGGGCGTGGTTTACCAAGCGCACCCCCTGTAGGTCGACATAGGCGTTCGGAAAGTCCTTGATCAAACTGATCTCGGCCTGTTCGAAATCAAAGGTCGCATTGATATTTTGATTCACTTTGGTCTTGATGACCTCGGCAAGTTTGTCTTCCAAAAAGAAAGGAAGGGCCACCAATAGGACTAGGATAAGGCCCAATAAGGCCCCTAGGATTCTAAGGATTCTTTTGCGCATTGTTCGGATTTTGGGGCAAAGGTGATGGGGCGTTATTCCAATACGATTTCCTCACCGACCTTTAGGTTAAAACGTCTTCGTATTAGATATACGAAAAGATACAGCAAAGGGGTGTCAAGGAATGCAATAAAAATCTTAAAAATAAAGCCACTGATCACCAAACCATAAAAAAGTTCCCAGGGAATTTCCCCAAAAGCGCACAATAGCAGGACCACGGTAAAGGTATCGATGAACTGTGACGAAAAGGTCGAAAAGTTGTTCCGCAACCATAAATAGCGCCCTTTGGTCACCCTTTTCCAGAAATGGTAGATCTGGATATCGACGAACTGGGCCAACAGATAGGCCATCATCGAGGCAAAGACCGCAACTATCGTATTTCCGAAAACCTGCTTGAACAGGCCGCTATCTACAGGTGACCAATCGGTGGCCGGTACGGCAGATGCGGTGTACACGATGGCCAAAGAGAAAAAAGAGGCAAAGATGCCCGCGACCACTACTTGGTTGGCTTTTTTCTTCCCGAAAATCTCCGAAATCAAATCAGTAATCAAAAAGGTAATCGGATACGGTAAAATACCTACCGAAACCTCGAATAAAGGTGCCCCGAAAACGGTGACCTCCCCGAAGGGATTCCAGTAGAAAAACTTTTGGAAAATCAGGTTCGATACTACCAAAGAGGTGATGAACAGCGCCCCGAGATAGAGGTAGATCGAAAAAGCGGTCTTCTTGTCCTTCGGACTCATGGGGTTATTTGATGTTCAACACAAAGGGCATGCGTGCCTGTATCCCTTTTCGTTCGGTCATCGTCTTCAGCTGTTTTAGGGTTTCATAGGTTTCCTCGCCGATTTCTTCTTTGATGAGGTCGCTACCAATTTTAGCTTTGGCCCCACCGAGATCATCCATCAACTTTTCGAAGTCCGATCGGTATCTCGGGTATTTCCGGATGCCGTAGTCACCCAATTCGGCCAATTCAGCGGCCGCCTCGATGGCGTCATCCAAATTACCCAATTCATCTACGAGTCCGAGTTGCTGGGCTTCTACCCCACTCCAAACCCGTCCTTGGGCGATTTCGTTGACTTCTTCCTTGGTCATGTTACGGCCGTCGGCCACCCGCTCTAAAAAGGTATCGTAGGTTTGTTCGATGCCTTCTAAAATCTGTTCCCTAAAACGATCGGTCATTGGCTCGAACACCGAATAATCGATCGAATTTTCATTGGTACCCACCTGTTCGGCGTTCACGCCTATATTGCCGGCCAATTCACTGATGTTGGGTATGGTTCCGAAAACACCGATCGACCCTGTGATGGTGGTCGGTTCGGCGAAAATCTTATCGGCACCCACCGCGATGTAATAACCTCCCGAGGCGGCAACGTTCCCGAACGAAACGACCACGGGCTTCACCTCAGCGGTCAAGGCCACTTCGCGCCAAATGATATCGGAAGTCAGTGAACTGCCCCCTGGCGAATTCACCCGCAGGACCACGGCTTTGGTATTGTCGTTGTCACGTGCCTTTTTCAACGCCCTGACCATCATGCCTTGGCCGATATACTGACGATCGCCCTCTCCATAGTAAATCTCCCCTTGGGCGTAGATTACGGCAATTTTGTCCTTTCCGGAGCGACGCCCTCGATTTTTTGCCGCCGTCACATAATCGGAAAGACCGATATAGGTCAACTTGCTATCTTCGGATTGCCCCATGGTCTCACGTAAATGAGCTTCGTATTCATCAAAGTAACCGACTTGGTCAATCAATCCGGAAGCGACGGCAAGATCCGGGGTACGTCCCCCTAAGGTATCCGCTATGCGGTTCAGTTCATCGACGGTCAATTCGCGGTCACCGGCGATATCCTCCAACATCGATTGCCAGACCGAACCGATCAGTTCCTTGATCTGCGAACGGTTTTCGGCACTCATTTCATTCGCTAAAAAAGGTTCTACCGCACTTTTATACTTGCCGTGACGTACCACCTCCATTTTGACCCCTGTTTTTTCTTGTAAGTCTTTATAGTAGAGCACTTCGGTCGCCAACCCTTTGAAATCAAGCACCCCTTGCGGGTTCAGATACACTTCATCGGCCACACTGGCCACGTAATAGTCTTTCTGTGAATAGAAATCGGAATAGGCATACACGAATTTCCCAGTGTCTTTGAAGTCTTGCAAGGCCCTTCGGATTTCTTGTGATTGGGCGATCCCGGCCAACAAGTAACTGGTCTCGATGCTGATCCCTTCGATGCGTGAATCGCTTTTCGCGACCTTCAAGGCGTGAAGGATGTCGTCTAACCCCTGTCCTTCTTCGAATAGTCCACCAAAAGGATCCGAATCGGTACTTCCCACATAATCGCTGATGGGTTCGGTAAAGCTGATCCGCAGGATCGAATTACCGCGTACGGTCACCCCGCCATCACTCGACCCGATCATTGCCGCTGAAATGATCAGCAAGAGGTAAAAGCAGACGAACAGAATGCCGAATGCGATCATACTTCCCAATATCGACGCCAATAAATTTCGCAAAAACTTCATGCTGTAGCTACATTTTGTAAAGTTGCAAAGATAACCAATGTGCCTATCTTTTACGTACTTTGCCAGTTAGTAGTATGAGTGGCAAAATTGTTACATATATTTCGTTGGGAAGTAATATGGGCGACCGGCATTGGTCGTTACAAAAGGCCCTGTTCGAAATAGCAGGGGACTGTGGTTCCCTCCTTTCCATTTCCAAGGTGTATGAAAGTCGTGCCATGGGTTTCGAAGGGGCCGATTTCCTCAATGCTTGTTGTGGCGTCGAAACCACCCTCTCCCCTTCAGAACTCCTAGCGCGTCTATTGCAGATCGAATCGCGTATGGGACGCGGTCGCACCCCGGGTTCCGGCTATGAGGCACGACCCATCGATTTGGATATATTGTATTATGGAGATTCGGTCTTGCAGACGGATCTCTTAACGGTACCCCACCCCGGCTTGCACCAACGCGATTTCGTTCTCAAACCCCTGGCCGACATCGCTCCGCAGCACTACCATCCCATCCTAAAAAAAGACACGAGGAACTTATTGCAACAGTTACGCGAATCGAACGACCTGATCAAAACGGATCTTAAGCTCCATAGTGGGCGCACCGAACTTTTCGCATCCTGTCCTTTTTTGGCCATTGAAGGGAATATCGGTGCCGGAAAATCGACCTTGGCCGGGCGAATCGCCGAAGAATTCAACGCTAAACTGGTTTTGGAACGATTTGCCGACAATCCGTTCTTGCCCAAATTCTATGAAGACCAATCGCGCTATGCCTTTCCGTTGGAAATGTCGTTCTTGGCGGACCGTTACCAGCAATTTACCGACGACACCTCACAATTCGACCTCTTTAAGAACTTTATGGTGAGCGATTACGACATCTATAAATCCTTGATCTTCGCCCAGATCACCTTACAGACCGAAGAGTTCGACTTATACCGCCGCATGTTCAATTTCATGTACAAGGAAGTGCGCAAACCCGATATCTACGTGTACCTCTACCAACGTACACCGCAGTTGCTCCGGAACATCCAAAAAAGAGGGCGTGACTACGAACAATCGATCAGTGCCGACTATCTCGACAGCATCCACTCAGGGTATATGGAATTCATGCGTACCCTGCCCCAAAAGAACAGCTTGATCATCGACATGGAAAATAAGGATTTCGTAGGACGGATTGAAGATTATACCGCACTTCTCGACATCTTGGGTGCCAAAATCCTGGAACTATCCCGTTAAGATAATTTTTAGGATTTATTTGGATATCAAGAAAGGTTTTATTTTATTAGCACCCTGCTAAGACAGAAACTAACTAACTCAAACTATATGTTTAGCCCTTGATTCACTTCAAGGGCTTTTTTTTTGGAGCTTGTCAAGCTTCGTCCAAACATCCCAAACCACCACTCCGGTACTTACTGAAATGTTCAACGAATGCTTGGTACCGAACTGGGGGATCTCGATCACCCCATCACAGGCAGACACCACGTCTTGGGCGACACCTTTGACCTCGTTACCGAACACAATGGCGTAGGGTTGGCCCGGTTTTGGCTCGAAATCATGGAGCATTTGGGCCCCTTCGGCCTGTTCGATGGCCAAGACCTTTACCCCATCGGCCTGCAGGGCGTGCACCAACGACAGGGTGTTTTCACGATATTGCCATGCTACGCTTTCGGTCGCCCCCAAGGCAGTTTTGCGAATGTCTTTATGGGGTGGTGTAGCGGTGATGCCGCAGAGGTAGATTTTTTGAACCAGAAAGGCATCGGCGGTACGAAAGACGGAACCGATGTTGTTCAAACTCCGAATATTGTCCAAAATAATGATCAAGGGGGTTTTGTCGGCTTTTTTGAATTCTTCCGTATTCAATCGATCCAACTCGCTATTGGCCAGCTTCCGCATAATTTATCCACTTTTGGGCCCGAAATATCAACAATGGCATAGAGACCCTGTACAACTTTTTATTTTCGACAAAAATACACGTATTCGATTTGGCTGGCACTAAGACAAAGAAAGTCACCCCTTTGATGAAGCAGTACAATGCGATCAAGACCAAGCATCCCGATGCCTTGTTGTTGTTTCGTGTAGGCGATTTTTACGAAACGTTCGGTGAAGATGCGGTAAAGGCGGCGCAAATTTTGGGCATTGTACTTACCCACCGCAACAACGGGGGCGACCAGACCGAATTGGCGGGCTTTCCGCACCACTCGTTGAATACTTATTTACCCAAATTGGTCAAAGCCGGGCAACGCGTGGCCATCTGTGATCAACTTGAAGACCCAAAACAGACCAAAAGCATCGTCAAACGGGGGGTTACCGAGCTTGTTACACCGGGTGTCGCCTTGAACGATGATATCCTCCAAGCCAAAAGGAACAATTTTCTAGCGGCCGTCCATTTTGGACGTAAGCAACTGGGCGTCGCCTTTTTGGATATTTCGACCGGCGAATTCCTAACTGCCGAAGGCAGTGCCGAACAATTAGACAAACTGCTACAGAACTTCGGGCCCAATGAGGTCTTGGTCTCCAAAGACCACCGCAAGGAGTTCACCGAGCTTTTCGGACAGGCCTACCATACCTTTTACCTTGAAGATTGGGTCTATCAAGAAGATTATGCCCTTGAACGATTGACCGGGCATTTCAATGTGAAATCACTACAAGGGTACGGTGTCGCTAAGCTCGAACAGGGCATTATCGCTTCGGGGGCCGTATTGCATTACCTGTCTGAAACCCAGCACCGCCAACTACAGCATGTCAACAAAATCCAACGCATAGCCGATGAACATTATGTTTGGATGGATCGTTTCACGGTGCGCAACCTCGAACTATACCACTCGAACCACGTCAATGCCGTGACCCTTTTGGAGGTAATCGATAAAACGATCTCACCCATGGGTGGGCGGCTGTTGAAACGTTGGTTGGCCCTACCGTTGAAATTGAAGGACCCCATTATCGAACGGCTTGAGATCGTCTCTTTCCTGCAAAAGGAAAACGCCTTGTTGCATCGCATTCGCGAAGGCATCAAGAAAATGGGCGACCTCGAACGCTTGACCGCCAAAATCGCTACGGGCCGGATCAGCCCGAAAGAGGTCGTCCAATTGAAAAACTCGCTCGAAGCGGTCGTACCGATCAAGGAGTGGGCCATGGCGGCCGATAATGAAGCCTTACAACATTTAGGCTCGGCACTGCATGCCTGTGAGGACCTTCGTAGCAAAATCAAGGAACGGCTCGATGAATCGGCGCCCGTGCAGATCGGAAAAGGCACCACCATCGCCGAAGGCTATTCGGAAGAGTTGGACGAATTACGCCAGCTGGCCTTTTCAAGCAAAGACTATCTCGACCGCATGTTGGCCCGAGAAACGGAGACCACTGGAATCAGTTCGTTGAAAATCGCTTCGAACAATGTCTTCGGGTATTATATCGAAGTGCGCAACACCCATAAAGACAAGGTGCCCGAATCGTGGATCCGCAAGCAGACCCTGGTGAACGCCGAGCGGTATATCACCGAAGAACTCAAAGAATACGAAGCCAAGATCTTGGGGGCCGAAGAACGCATCTTAAGTCTGGAGCAACAATTGTTCGAACAGCTCCTGGTTTGGATGCAGTCACATATCCAAGCCGTGCAAGGCAATGCCCAACGCATCGCCAAGCTCGACTGCCTCTGTGGGTTCGCCCAATTGGCACAAGAAAATAGCTATTGCCGGCCTACCATCGATGAGGGCACGGCACTCGAAATCGTCAGTGGGCGGCATCCGGTCATAGAGAAACAATTGCCTCTTGGCGAAGCGTATATCGCAAACGACCTCAAGCTGAATCGCGAAGAGCAACAGCTCATCATGATCACCGGGCCCAATATGAGTGGAAAATCAGCGATCTTACGACAAACCGCATTAATCGTCATATTAGCCCAAATGGGCAGTTTCGTACCAGCCGAATCGGCCAGGATCGGGGTGGTCGATAAATTGTTTACCCGCGTCGGGGCCAGTGACAACATCTCTATGGGCGAATCGACCTTTATGGTCGAAATGAACGAAACGGCTTCGATTTTGAACAACCTTTCAGACCGCAGTCTGGTATTGCTCGATGAAATCGGTCGCGGCACCAGCACTTATGATGGCATCTCCATTGCCTGGGCGATTGCCGAATACCTACACGAACACCCCAGCAAACCGAAAACGCTTTTCGCCACGCACTATCACGAATTGAACGATATGACCCAATCGTTCGCGCGTATCAAAAACTACAATGTGGCCGTTAAGGAATTAAAAGACCGTGTGTTATTTATGCGCAAATTGGTCGCCGGCGGCAGCGAACATAGCTTCGGGATCCATGTGGCCAAAATGGCGGGCATGCCGCAACATGTCATCCAAAAAGCGGGTAAAATGTTGAAGAAGTTGGAACAGTCGCATAGTGGGGAGAAAATCGCTGATAGCCTACAGGCGGCCCAAAACGAAATGCAACTGAGTTTCTTCCATTTAGACGACCCGTTGTTGGAAGAGATCAAGGAAGAAATCCTCCATTTAGATATCGATACCCTCACCCCGGTCGAGGCCTTGATGAAACTCAACGAAATCAAACGCCTTTTGGACCGCAAAAAAAAGGCCAGCTCTTAAGCGAATTTTCGTTTGCGAAATTCTTTTGATTTTAAAGAAATATGTTAACTTTGCGTCCGCACTTTTAAGAAGTGTATGTTCATTCTTATGCGAAAATAGCTCAGTTGGTAGAGCATCACCTTGCCAAGGTGGAGGTCGCGGGTTCGAATCCCGTTTTTCGCTCGACATGACTCCGCTCAGTCCACACGGGTGGAGTTTTTTTTTGATAAGTCCAATGGCTCGAGTGGTGGAATTGGTAGACACGCCGGACTTAAAATCCTGTGGGCATTTGCCCGTGCGGGTTCAAGTCCCGCCTCGAGTACGAAAAGCTAAAAACCAGTGCGATTGCACTGGTTTTTTGTTTTCCCTTATTTACTATGAAAGCTTATGAGGCGAGCCCCGGTGTCATGAAGTGATGCTTCATGAGGGTTAGTGACATCCCCAAAAATCGTATTTTCACCTCGTAAATGAACACACTGCCCGTTATCAACCCAAAACCAGGTCGCCATTAGTCTGCTTTTCATCCTAATTATCGTTTTGCTTGGGGCCGTGCAAGGGTTCACCCTCTGCCTCTACCTCTTTCGTATCAAAAGGGAGAATAGGGCGGCATTCTGGTTTTACCTCTTGTTCCTTTTTTCCCTTTCCTATTTCAATCTCATTTATTTTTTGACCTATATGGGGATCGAGACCATCGGTGACCTCCCGATCAGTTCCTTACCCTTCCCCTACAAATACCTTATCGCAACCGGCTTTTTCATGTACCTTGACCGTTTGATCTTGAGCAAGGACCGACCGAAGTTCGACTTGAAATTGTTGCTCTTCGTACCTGCCCTCGCTTATGCGATTTTAAGGACCTATTGGTATGTCAACATGCATTTGGGCGGTGATGAACAGCTGTTTTATCGGGTGTACCAAACCGGTTTTTTCAACTACAATGAATTCGTGTACCTGGGCTTCAGCCTAATACTCATAGGCTATGCCTTGGTACGGTACAACAAAGAACGCCCTAAGGTCAAAGGGGGCAAAAAGGCCGTTCAAAATTGGGACTGGATCATACGGTTCACTACGGTGTATTTCATTTTCATCGCAGTGAACATGGGACATCAGATCATAGCGAACCTTTTCGGCTTACAACATAAAGGGGAATTTTATTTGATCTTGCTCTTACTGAATTCCCTCTATATCTATTGGGTGGGATTTGTCAGCTTTTCAAAATCGAAGTTGTTGTTTCCCAGATTCGAGCTGTCCGATTCGAAAGGTGCGGTCAATACGGCGCTTCAGTTGAAAATCGAGAAACTGGAGCACTTGATGCAAGTCGAAGCCTTGTATACCCAACAAGAGTTGCGGGCCTCGGATCTTGCCGAGGCCTTGGAAATGCCTTCCAACCAACTTTCATTGTTGTTACAGGAAACCTATGGCATGACCTTTACGGAGTATATGAATGGATACCGGGTCGAAAAGGTGAAAGAATTGTTGAAGTCCGACGTATTGAAGACCTACAACCTTGCCGCGGTCTATGAGCAAGCGGGGTTTCGTTCCAAATCGAGTTTTAATGCGGTCTTTAAAAACGTGACCGGCCAGACCCCGACGGCATACCTTAAATCGTTGGAACCTTAAGGGTTTCAGCCAAGAAAACAGACCTCTTACTTCATGGTTTTTTGGATTTGTCCGATGTACGGGCTTAAATCACTTCTTCGTATCTTAAGGCCATGCTACGTTTTTTTTAAGCATTTTCTTCAAACCGAAAAAGAAAGGAAGAATCGGTTTTAAAATATAAACCTATCAATGAAATCGGGGTGATCGTATACATGGCAATTATGGACTACGTTCTTCACTTGAGGTATTTTCCCTAGGATTTTTTCATCTAAACAAAACTGTATTGAAAAATAGTTCATTGTAGTAGTGTCATAGCGTCTGAATAGCAAATTTAAGTGCCCCGAACTCAATTAAAATAACTTTCACCGACTCAATTCTTGTAAATTGAAAAGTTACTTGTTGATGACTTCAATCTTTTTTAGGCTTTCAATTTCTCGAAACGCCATGCCGGTAAACCGCCTTTGTTCTATTGCGTCCTTAAGTCTTTCTGAAATAAAATAACCAGAAAGGGGTGTAATGTTCATACGAAACATATCCGCTTGGACACTTTTGAAGTTTAAAACCACCTTGAGCGTTTTTAACCTTAAATTTTCTTCCCTAAGTATCTCTTGTTGGCTTAAATAATTTTCATAATTGGTGACGTTGATTTTCTCTCCGTTCCACCTAAAATCTTTAAAGGAACCCAGGCAAAACTCGCTTTTGTCAAAGTCTATGATGTCCTGGTGAAGTAAACTGTTGATCAAGAATAGATTATAGTCATGAATCACGGTTTTTTTATGATGGACGGCTATGTTCCATTTTTGAAAACCGGGAACTTTAAATCCTTCTAAAAAATCAATAAAGTGGCTTTTTACCACTAGAAAATGAGTTGGTACGGCAACAACACTCAACATCGTTGAGGGTCTTGCCCTTTTTTCAAGTCTGGGAACAGGAAGTGCAAAGGCATCATGAATCTTGCCTTGCGAGGGCACCCGTATTTTTTGGATATCCCCAATGCATATGGAATCGGTGCATTGAGGGGAAACACCTGTCTCCCTTCTGTTGGCACCGATATGTGTTAACTGAAAATAATTCATTTCGTTATTAGGGATAATTGATTAAATCCGCAATCTCACCCAAGTTCTTGGCAGGGTTCGATTCGATCAAATCCCTGATATGATCCGCCAGGCCTTTTAAAAAATCATAAGCCTGATCAGGAGTCATATTGTCAATATCCGGTCCGTTCGTTGAGAATATTGACTCAGGCTGTATCATTATATCCCCCAAAAGAATTATGCCCGGTCAAATGATTGGTCGAAGGTAAAGGTATACCATTTAACGCTTCGTTCATATGAAATGCGTTCCTTGACTTCGCCGCTTTTTGAACAATATCCGAATCCTTGAATGCCCATGGGATGATATGGTGCGCTTGCTGTTCTGTCCCCGTTGTCTTAAGCACTTCCACCTATTTATTTGTAACGATGCCCTAGTGATAGCGTTCATGACGTTTGGGACAATTGCCATTCTGCTAGCGACAGGTGCAAAGGCATAAATTCTACTCCGGTACAACTATTCGCCAGTATTTTTTGCTTTAAGGTTTCAGAAACAACATATTTTATACCTCCTTCAACATAGGGTAAGCAAATAAAGTCGAAAGGAGTTTCCTTCTTAAGACAGACTCCTTCGATGAAAAGTTTCTCTTTCCGATCTTTGTTAGGTTTGTATTTTCGAAACGCACCCAAAGAGTCTATCTCCCTTTTCTCTTTGCTTGTCCCTCCATCTTGATTATGGACTCGAACTACAACCTGCGACTCCATAAAATCGACATGCTCTTCATCAGACTCAAAGAAATTGATTACCCAATAGTCAGTATGTCTTTGCCCATTCTGTATGACGTCGGAAGGGAAATATTGGACCCCATGGCTTCGGTGGGTTTCCAAGAGGTTTTTCAATTTGTCGGAAATCAATAATCTTTTGGTAAATCCAATCCCACTAACACTGATAAGATCCGTCAGTTTGGAAGAATCATAAAGCCGGGCATTTGAAGTAATGGGTTCTTCCCCGAGAACCTGTTCGAATTGATAATGTTCAATAAACCTAGGTTCATTCCAAACGTGGCAATTGTGGATGACTTCCTCTACCTGAGGGTAATTTCCGATAACCCTTGTATCTGTCGAAGGTCTAATTACAAAAAAATTCATTTCCTAAAATACCAAATTATTGATATGAGTGTCAGGGTTATTACCAATTGCATTACGCACGTCAGAAATAATTGCCGAAATATCATCATAAATTTCATCCGGTGATTGATTTATGTCGATTTCGTCAAGTCTTTGTTGGATAAGGTTGCTGTAATTCGGGTGCGAGCCTAAATGGATGGAGGTATCCAAGGGTATTCCGTTTAAAGCTTCATTCATGTGAAAGGCGCTATTTGATTGTGCAGCTTTTTGTACGGCAGGGTGGTTTCTTTTGGCCCAAGGTATTATATGATGGGCTTGGAATGAAGAGTCCGTTATTTTCAGCACCCTTCGTAATTGACTTGACCTGCCAAACTCGATAAGTCCGTCGGCCTTGACGATCCATTTCAAGGTGACGCGACTTGAAATGTCCGAAGTGATGTTCACGACCTTATAACCAAGTTTTGTACCGGTAGAAAACCAACCCGCGATAGGTATGGCCGAGACCATACTCAAGGTCGCATTCTTACCGTCGTCACGAATAATGTAAATCACCCCATTTGCGATATCGGCAATTTCACCGAAAGCGGGAATCAGGCCTATTAGATCCAGCCCGAGCTGTAATGCGTCCAAATTGGCCTCAAAATAAATCTTGGTCAAATCCCATCCTGTAAATTCATGACCTTCAGGATACTGGGATTTTATAATGGCCACTTGGGCCTCCATGTAATTATAGTAGTTCAATCCCAATGTTGAACTAGTAATCAGATGAGGACTACAACAATAGACCTCCTCCATAATACTTTCATCAAAAGGTGCTTCCAAAAGGTCATTTTGAAATGCCCTTAATGTGATGTGCGATGCATTGATCGCTTCTTCACTCGACTCATTGTCCCTCAAAAAGTCCGTCAACAATTCGGAAAGGGGCCAATTTTCAGGCGGGTTCAAAAAACTTATCTGCTCTTGCGTCAAACCAATATCGAGATCCAATGTGTCAACTAAGAGCGAGATGCGAGCGGCCATCGCCAGGTCGATGTTGATCGCGGCGCCACCCGATGGACCCGATTCGCAATCGTCACACGCATCGTTGACACC
This sequence comes from Flavobacteriaceae bacterium, assembly GCA_013214065.1. Taxonomy (GTDB): domain Bacteria; phylum Bacteroidota; class Bacteroidia; order Flavobacteriales; family Flavobacteriaceae; genus Flagellimonas_B; species Flagellimonas_B algarum. The sequence continues at coordinate 96,986 of JABSPK010000004.1, read as the reverse complement.
TTTCAAGATGTGGGTACTGCCTCCATTGGGGCAGCTTGCATCCAACACCCAATACGACCCATCACCGTTGCCCCCACAAGAATCGGATCCATGCAAAGTGTATTGATGCGAACCGCCACATGGAACGAATGTATTGTCGTAAACACAACCACCGCTACTGCCACTACCAGATCCACTGCCCCCACTAGCAGACCCGCCACCGGCGCTTCCGTCAGAAAAGACATCCTCGTTGCAAGGGATCGGATCTCCTACGGCATCGAATTGCGCCTCACAATCGGTTTTCGAAAACAGACCGTCATCGAAATAACTGCTGAAGGCATGTTGCTGCACCGAACCGGTGAAATGACCAAAGTCGAATCCACTCTCTGCCCAAGAATCATAGGTAGCCTCATCAGAGCTATACTTTAAAATGATGGGGGCGTATTGCCCCCCTATGGAGTCGACCCCGACCACGAGATTATGGACAACGGTCTTAGGGGTATCGGGAAGAGTAAAGCCGAAAGAGTACAAGGTATTGTTCAGGGTATCGATGACCTTTGCGATATGCTCGATATCGAAAACGGCTTCCTCATTGGCACCCTTACCCGTAAGCATGTCCTTTCCTGCCCGGGCATTGATAATATCCGCTATCTCGGGGATTTCATCAAGGGTAACCGTTTCCGTAAAGAAGGTGGTCGTTGGCAAGGAAGCTGGTTCTTGAGTGGAACCGTCTTCTAAGACAGGCTCGTTCATCGGTTCTTCACAGCCCAAAAAAAGCAGTAGTAGTGAAACAACCAGGGTTGGATAAAAATGCTTCATAGCGTTTCGTTTAATTCTTAATTCGGAATGAAACTAGGGTCCCACACCCGCATTTTCTGATAATTGCCGCCCCAACGCTTTCATCGACCACTTCTTCGTATCTTAATACCATGCTACGTTTTTTTACGACCATTCGCCGTAAGTTGTTGTCCGAAGGCAAGTCCGCCCAATACCTCAAGTACGCGCTAGGAGAGATCGCCCTGGTAGTTATCGGCATCTTGATCGCACTGCAGATCAACAACTGGAACGAAGCCCGCAAAGAAGAAAAAGCCCTGAAAGAATACCTGGTCAAAATCAAATCGCATACGCAAGAAGACCTGCGCCAGCTTGAAGACATCACCGTAGGCCGCAAACGCATCGCCGATCTCTGTAAAAAGGCACGCAACAGCATCTTGGACAAAACCGAAGATCAGAACCTCCTGCTCTTTATGTTCAGTGGTCTTGCCTTCGCCGATTACTACTTCAAACCCAATGTCGGCGGGTATGAAGCCTTGAAGAATTCGGATTATTTCGGTAAGATCAACAACACGCCCTTGGATTCCCTTTTGGCCAAATACCACGCCATGGTCGAGACCATTGCCGAAAACGAAAAGAGCTACAACGATTACACGGTGGACCAAGAGGGGTTCCTTTCGACCCAATACGATCGCTCCTTGATCTTGGCTTCGGCTTTTATGCCCCAAGATTCGCTCAAGAACCGGGCGACCACCCAACAAGAAATCGATGCCGCATTTATCGAATACACCCGATCGGCCCCGTACCGAAACGTCATCAGTCTAGCCGCCTTTCAAATCGATGCCATGGTTGGCCAGTATAGCGAATTGAGCGCCCTGGGCACCCAGGTCATTTCGGAAATCGATATGATGGTCGAAGAATGATTCGATCCGCACATACCAATCGTATTTGTTGTGGTAGCATCGGGCACGATGCCCCTAATTGCCCATGATGATCATATTGGGGTTCGAAAAATCGCGTAGTTTTACCTATAGCCGTTAAATCAAAAACCATGAACGTCCGATTCCATCTGCACCTCTTGTTACCCATCACCCTCTTCACATTGATCTTCAGTTGTAACGCGCAGCATCCTAGCGAAAAAGAAAAAGAAGCCCTGACCGCTTTGATCGCTTCTGACGCTTATCCGAATATCGATGGGGTCTTGGTCGCCCAAAATGGAACCCTCTTATACGAAGCTTATTTCAATGGTTTCGGAAGGGATAGTTTGCACGATACTCGCTCTGCCTTTAAATCCATCACCAGCATGCTGGCCGGTATCGCCATCGAAAAAGGCATGCTTTCGGTCGATGATCCCATTGGAAACTACCTCACCGCATGGAAAGATGATCCAAGGGGGAACATCACCGTGAAAAACCTATTGCAAATGAAATCGGGACTGGACTGTGAGGAATTCTTCGGATCCGGCCCCGACTGCGAATCGTCAATGTGGGACACCGACGATTGGTTTGGGTATATCATGGACATCCCCCTGAAGCACCGACCCGGATTGAATTGGTCGTATTCCTCCATTCCCCCCGAACTAATGGGGAACGTCATCGCCAAAGCGACCAATACCAGTCTTGTTGATTTTACCAAAACCCGGCTGTTCGACCCCTTGGGGATTACCGATTATCGTTGGTACATCACCCCGAATGGCAACGGCTATGCGGCCGGGTCCTTTATGATGGCCCCGAAAGACATGCTCAAAATCGCCCAAATGGTTTTGGATGATGGCAAATGGCAAGGCAAGCAACTGATCAGTCCGCAATGGCTTGCCGAATCGACCGATTGCCCTATCGATGTCGAAATGTCGTTTACCCGCTTCGCACGAACGGCAAACGCGAAATATACTACGGCCCAATACGGGTATTTTTGGTACCGTGAACTATTGGAATATGAGGGAATACGGACGGAGGTTCTTTTCGCCTCCGGTAACGGTGGCCAATACATGATGATCCTAAAAGACTACAATGCAGCGGTTGTTTTTACCGGTAGCAATTATGGAAGCTGGCGCGGTAAACTTCCGTTCGATCTGCTATTGAAAGAAATCATCCCGATGCTGTAAGGTGGGGGTTAACAAGGTTTTAAGGCGTGCCCACACCAAAGAAGTCGAGCAAAAACCATGGACTTGCATTGGTCCGGTTTGCCACTGTGCCGGCTCATTGCGCATTGGATTTTGGTGTGCAGGGTAAGAGGCTGAAGTAATTAACCAATTCTTAAAGGCCAAATCCACCCCTAACTTAGAAAGAAGCGGTATCTTCATCGGATCAAACACCACCATAAGACCTTTTCTATGAACGCTTCGCTTACCGCTAAACCGCTAACTTTATGTATTGCCCTTGCATTGACCTTTACCCTCTCGGCCCAACACAGCCATACGCACGAAGGGTTACACCACTGGGAAATTCCGAGTAAAGATCCGGATCGGATCATACTTACCTTCAAGGGCGATCCTGCGACCAGTAGGGCGGTAACCTGGCGAACCGACACCAGTATCGATAGTGCCGTGGCCCAAATCGCCGAGGCTATGGTCAATTCGAACTTTACGGCCAATGCGGCAACCCTAGCGGCAACTACCGAAAGTTTTGATTTAGGGTTGTACAAAGGAAACAGCTCCCTAGAAGTACATTACCACAGTGTGGTTTTTGAGGGCTTGAAAGCCGATACCCAGTACGTGTATCGGGTTGGTGACGGCGAATCTCACTGGTCGGAATGGATCCAATTCAAAACCGCGAAGGCCGAATACGCCCCGACCCAATTCGTGTATTTCGGTGATGCCCAGAACAACGTGCTCGAGCATTGGTCACGTGTCATTCGGCTGGCTTTTCAAACGGCGCCCCATGCATCGTTCGTAATACATGCCGGTGATCTGATCAACGATGCCCATCACGACCAAGAATGGGCCGAATGGTACAAGGCAGGTGGGTTCATACACAGCCAATGGACGGCCATACCCGTTGTGGGCAATCACGAATTTAGATCTCTGTCAAGGGGTGACGCACGCCAATTGGCCATCCAATGGCGCCCACAATTCACCCTGCCCGTCGAAAACGACATGCCAGCGGCCTTGCATGAAACGGTCTATACGGTCGACTACCAAGACATACGGGTCATCGTGTTGAACTCGAACGACCAATTGGAAGCCCAAACGGCCTATTTGGAAACCCAACTGAAAAATTCAACGGCCAAATGGAACATCATTACCTGTCACCATTCGGTCTTTTCACCCGCCAAGGGGCGCGATTTCCAATTCGCACGTGAACATTGGAAACCCTTACTCGACCAATACAACGTCGACTTGGTCCTCAATGGCCATGACCATACGTACGCCCGGGGGCATGTGCCGGTGCGATCGACCGATAGCACCTCCGATGAGGACCTCAGCACCGTTTACGTGACCTCGGTCAGTGGCCCGAAACAATACGAGCTTGATGAGGAACAAATGAAAGCCTATACCGCACAAGGGTATACCTTGGACAAAGCTGCGGAACAGACCCAGTTCTATCAGGTCATCACGATCGAAGGCAATACCTTGACCTATGTAGCCTACACGGCTTTGGGTGAAGAATACGATCGAGCGGTCATCACCAAGGACTTTACAACCGGAAAGAAAAAATTGGGCGAGTAAAAGACCTATCCTCTAAACCATTCCATCAGATGGGTTAGACACTCACATGGTTTACCTGTATACATTGATACTGATTAAACTATGGGATAAGGCTCATTCATGGATAATCGGGGCTATTTTTTCCGGAATATTTATCCCAGCCCAAATGCCAAAGTCAATTTTTATCCTTGTTATTACGCTCCTAGTGAAGATGGGCCATGGTTTTTCCCAAGAACAAGTGGTCTACCAAGAGTCAAAACTCCCGGTAACAAAACTCAAAGAAGACTTCGACATCCTCCGTGAAGCGCTACATGACATCCAACCCTCGTTATACCGTTACACAACCGCTGGTGTTATGGATGCTTATCTTGAAAAAAAGGAGGATGAGCTGACCGGAGCTATGTCCGAAATGGAATACTTCACCTTTTTAAAAGCTATTATTGCCCGGGTAGGGAACGGACATTCGAAAATCACCCCTTCATCGGCTTATTTGGCCCATACCGAGGTCAACATCAAAAAATTCCCAATACGCATTCAAATTACGGATGGTCACGCCTATGCCATACAAGATTTCACCCCGGAATCCAAAATTGCGCCTGGCAGCGAGATCCTTTCCATTAATGGTAAGCCGTTCGCTGAAATTTATGCCACGCTTTTACCAACGATGCCGTCAGATGGACGCAGCTTATCCTATAAATCGGCCAAGTTGGCAGCCAACTTCCATTACCACTATTCCTATCATTTTCCTAATACTCCGCAATTTGCTGTGGAAGTTCAGGCTCCTGGCGACCGAAGACCAATTTTGGCCAGAGTCATGGGACTTTCCGATGCCGTTTTGGACAAAGCCATGGTTGCAAGCCGAAAAAAGGCTTTTGAACTGAAGTTTGTTGATCGTGAAACGGCGGTCATGACGATACGGAATTTTAGTAACAAGGGCATCCCTGAGTTTTTGGCCCAAAGTTTTGAAGCGCTTAAAACAAAGCAAACCCAAAACCTCATTTTAGACTTGCGTGATAATCGTGGAGGACGCGACTCTTATGGAGTGGATCTGTTCTCTTATTTGGCCGAAAGCCCGTTTCGTTATTACGAACGCATGATAACCCAATTGGCACCTGAACAGGATAGCATCCCATTGGCACCCTATTTTAACCAGCCCCGATTCTTGAAGGATTTTACGAGTTTGGTCTCGATAGACGAGCAAGGCAGGAAAATCGTATTGGACCCTCCGGCCCATTTCGGGTTCGTCAAACCAGGAAACGTGCATTCACCAAGACCCCATCCTTTCAAAGGCAAGGTGTTCGTTTTGATCAATGAAATGAGTTTTTCGGTCACCAGTGATTTTTGCGCCATCGCCCACGACAGACAACGGGCCACATTCATCGGCAGGGAAACCGGCGGCTCATACTATGGCAATACCAGCGGCTATGCAGTGAGACTGACCTTACCGAATAGTAAACTAAGGGTCACCTTGAACCTGATCGAATACCATAACCATATCGAAAGGAACGCCATCCCTTACGGCCGCGGATTGATTCCCGATTTCGAGGTTGTACCGAATCCTATGGATAGGTATGAGGGAAAAGACACTGAGTTGGAATTCACCCTGGCTTTGATTGCCGGGGCTTCAAAATAAACGATACCCCCATGATCACAAAATCAACCATTCGATTGCTGGCGTTGTTATGTTTCACATTCATTAACGCCCAACAAGGTGAACGCATTTTTGAATTTTCTTTTGAAGGGGTCACCCTTAATGGAATTTTAAACGCACCCCAAGTACAACCTCCCAAAGGGATTATTTTAATCGTACACGGATCCGGCCGCACTGATGCGGTGGCCCAAGACACATGGGGACATGTAAGGCGAACCCTCGTTAAAGCCGGATATGCTACCTATATGTGGGATAAAATGGGCTGTGGTAAAAGTGAAGGAACCTTCGATTACAACCAACCTGTTGCCAACAGTGCCGATGAGGCCATTGCAGCGATACACGCCCTTAAAAAAGCGAAAATCGAAGGTTCGTCGGATATCGGTCTATGGGGCATTTCAAGGGCAGGCTGGATTTGTCCGATCATTATGGAACGCTATTCCGATATCCGATTTTGGATTTCAGTAAGCGGTGTTGACGACAAGGAGAACTTCAATTACCTGATCGCACAGAACCTACGGATCGCGGGATATGATTCCGACTATATCGAACAAATCGGAAAGGAACTGGTCGAAGGTACTAGAATCAGCCATGAAGGGGGCAGTTACGAAGCCTATAGGAAAGCCACATCCCATCTAGCCAAGGATCCTTTCTGGCTAAGGTTTACGAATGGCGGGGTGACCGAATCGGGCTATTATGCCTTTCAAAAGGAGTTCAAAAACGAAATCTTGGATGAAGCCAGTGGGCTACAAGTGTACATCAAGGATTTTGATAAAACCCTAAGAAAGATCAACTGCCCGGTATTGGCACTGTTCGGCGAAAAGGATATGAACGTCGATTGGACGAAGACCAAAGCACTTTACGAAAAAACGATCGCCCCCAATACTTCCTTGACGGTTAAATCCTTTCCCAATTGCAATCATAACCTTGCCGAAGTGAATACCGGGGCTTTTTACGAATACCAGGATACCGGTTTGGAATTCGAGAACTGCGTTGGATTTTTGGAGGCCATGACGCAATGGTTGGCGACCATTGAATGAACTCAAATGGCGGTTGATCCATCAAGGAACCTTCCGGGAGTTGAATTCCGAATCCAAGATCCTGACAACTTCGATAATTTTTACATCAGACCGCATCAATATGGAAATCCGAAGCAATGGCCAAACGGTCACAAATTGAGGATCGGCTTGTCGATATCATGGAAAAAGGTCAGCATTTTTCCGATACTGAATTCTCCCTTTCCAAACTCGCGAACCCCGTCGGGGTTTCGAATAAAGAACTTTTCGACCATATCAATACCGTGCATAAAAGCAACGTATCCTATTACATCAACCATTTTTGGGTCGAAAAGGTCAAAGCGCTAATGGATAAGCCCGAAATACCAGTTCTTCACCCTTGAGGCGCTTTCGCAAGAAGCAGGATTCCGCTCAAAGTCTTCCTTCAATCTTATTTTCAAAAAACACACATCCATGACCCCGTCCCAATATAAAAAGCGAAAAACCTGAGTCCTTCGAATACCCTGTCCCCCAGCTTCGGGGTTCTCCTTTACAGCCATATCCGTTACCATCCATACGAATTCTCGTTTTAAACCGTTGTCCTATGGGCGGCCCGACTCCCAAAATCCAATCAAAATCGCCCGTAATTAAACCTTAGGGTGCCTTTCGGGTCTAAGCTTACAAAAACACACCTGCCATGAAAAACCTTTGGATACTCCTACCCCTGTGCCTGCTTATAGCCTGCAGTTCATCTGATAACACCATCGACGCCCCAGCACCGGAAGGTGATCAAAACCCTGTCGGACAGGTATCGACCGAAAGCCTTGTGGCCTTAGGCGTGGCTTACGGTGATGATCCCCGACAATTTGTCGATATTTACAAGGCGGCCTCCGCCTGCCCGACACCACTTTATTTCGATGCCCACGGCAATGGCGGTACGACGGCCATGCCGAACTCGATCGTTGAGGAATTGAATGCGGCTGGAATTTCGGTAATCGCCTGGGAATCGTTGACCGCGGTCAATACCCAGGAAGAAGTTGAAACCGGATGGAACGATGCCGAATTGATGTTCGCCTGGGTCATGGCAAATGCCCAAGCGTACAACTTCGACACCTCGAACATCATCATTGGCGGTTCTTCACGGGGAAGCATCTTGAGTTGGAAATACAGTCACAACGGGACCGCGGGCATCAAAGGGCTCTATATGTACAATGCCCTACCGGGCAACACCTGGGGCGATCCCGACTGGTGGTACCCCCCGAATGATGTTTCGGCTGACGCGCCACCGATCCAATTCGTTTACCGAAGAGAACCGGGTTCTTCGACCGATGCTGACGATCCCGACATCCACGACCCTGATTTCGGGTACATCATCATGGAAACCTACGAAGACTTAGGTATCGGTGAAAAAGCGGCTTTGGTGCATAGCATCGGTGAAACCGATAATACCGATAAATACCAGTTCTTGCTCGACTTCGCCCTGCCCCTGCTCGACGATTGTGAATAAAGGGCTCGTTTTCAAGCCAAAGTCTGGAGGCCTCCTTGCCCTTCGCCGCACAATTCGTATTTTTTAGCGACGAACGCGAAATCAAACGGATGCGACAATCCATCGTACATGTGGCCCTAGTAGTACGAGATTATGACGAAGCTATTGCATTTTACACTCAAAAATTGCGCTTTGAACTGATCGAAGACGGTGATCAGCCCGAGCAGAACAAGCGATGGGTGGTAGTTTCGCCTCCGAACGGATCCGGCACCAAGCTGTTATTGGCCAAAGCCAGCACACCTGAACAAGAAAGCCGCATCGGCAATCAAACCGGGGGCAGGGTCTTTCTGTTTTTGAATACGGACGATTTTTGGCGTGATTACCATGACATGGTGGCCCAGGGGATCGAATTCGAACGCCCTCCCAAAGAAGCCCCGTATGGTACCGTTGCCGTCTTTAAGGACCTTTATGGCAATCTTTGGGACCTCCTACAACTAAAGGCAAAATGAAAACAACACCTGGTATTCGAATCGCGCTGGCCATCCTTATAGGATTGCTAAGTGTTTTCATCGTTCAAGGATTATTGACTCGAATATGGAACAGTTTTGGTATACATTGGGGTCCTGAAAACCTCCCTTTTACTTTACCCCAACAAATCGGCATGTTGGTCTCGGCTTTCATCGGGGGAACCGTCGGGCCTTTTCTAGCGCTGGTCATCGCAAAAAAATACAGCTTGGTTATCGCGTTGTTCTTCTTAGCCATTGGCCTGGCCATTGATCTTTACGCCGCATTAGGACCCTTAAATCCCGTAGCTACCTGGTTCCGTATCATATGGGTACTTAGTGTACCGGTCCAAGTCTTTTTAGGCATTCGGATCGGCCGCAAGATCCTTCGAAAATCGGCTGCTTAATGTAACACCCCCTCATTTCCCACTTGTTAACTTTTCAAGCCCGTCCATACCATAATCAGACCCATCGGCTACATGGCATTATGGCCATTCAACGATTCAAGCGAAATTGAAGTTCCAAATCATTAAAACTTTCCCTATGGATCATGCTCGATTAGCCGCCGAATTCTACGCCAAGAAAAATGCCAACAGCGACATCATACAATTGATGATCGGTCTAAAATCCAAATTAGCGGTATTGGGTCTGCTTAGCCTTATGGTCTTGCTGTTCGCTTGTGGCAGCGATGATAACCAAGCCGTAATTGTCAGTGAGGAACCGGTGGAAGAGGAAATGGCCGAAGATACCGGCGAAATGGACGAACCGACGGACCCCGATTCGGATGATGACATGGATTCCGACGACGATTCCGATTCCGACACCGATGATCCCAGTGGATTCGATATTTCAGGAAAAGTCCTGCTCTGGCTGGATGCTTCAAACCATGGGGCATTGGCCTTGGAAGGTGAGCTCGTATCGGGTTGGCAAAGTGAAATCGGTGATGTCATGGCACTCCCTCAAGCCGAACGTATGGTGTTCGATGCCGAAAACGATCAGGTCATCGGGTTTTTCAACGGGGTCTTGGGGGTTGAGGATCTTGGCCAAAACGTAACCGCCTTTTTGCTGGTCGGTACCATCATCGAATCCGATAGTTATAGTACCATACTCGGGAACAGCCTTATCGATTTCGGCGATGCATCACGCTACCTGCTACGACAGGCAAACACCGAACGGTTCGGAAGTATGCCCGAAGGGTATTTCAATGGTGGAACGGAAAAAGTCAATCCTGATGCAGCCGACCTTCCGGGCAATGATGGGCGCCATCTCTTTTATGCCGAGACCGACGATAAAGATCTCTCGAATGCTTTCTTTCTCGGTTCTAGTGGCAATGGACAAAACGGTCAATTCGGTTATCATGAGGTCATTGCTTTCCATACTCCATTGACACCGGAGGAATTGGATCAAGTTGTCACTGAATTGCTTGAAAAATGGGCGATTTCGACCTCTAATTGAGTGGATTTAGCTTCCATTATGCCTTGTTCCCCAAACGATTTTCTAGCATAGACCGACTCCTGCCGTCTACAAATTCAACCTATAAAACCTACAACCACGATCATGGTAGCCCTAATTTCATACCACAACGTCACTACCGCCATCCTAACGTCACAAAAATTAAGGAACGCAGGTCTAAGTACCCTTATCAAAAAGTATCAAGGTAATCCCACGACCTACACCATCACCATAGGGGAGGAAGACTTGGAAAAAGCCCAAGAAATCTTGAACCAACCCACTGAGCGTCCGAAAGGGACCGGCGTTCAAACCGAAGAATACACCAAGGATATTCCTAAGGCACTTCATCTAGGTCGGAGCCTAAGCCAACGCCTTGATTATTTCGTTTACCGGTCAGAAATCTGGAAATACTTGGCAAGCGCCTATCTCTTGTGCGGTCTAGGTATTATCACCTTCTCATCGCACAAGATCCTGGAAATGGAAACCCTTTCGTGGGCTACCATATTCATGTTCATCGGGTTTATGATGTTGTGGACTTCTCGAAAATGACCCGGGCAGATTTGTTGTTTTATTGATTTTCGGTAGCTTACTGGTGCATCTGAACACCAAAAACACCGAAACCCATGAAACGCACTACCATCTTTTTACTATTCGTATTGGCTACGGCCCATTGCTTGGCCCAAAAACCCAGGGCACGTGACCTGGGTATTCCCTTTTTCGGAAAACCCGGTCCATTGAACGCCATCACCGACGTGAATGGTCTCGAGGTGGGCTATGCAACTATTATCGAAGGGGAAGGGTCGAATATTGTAGGTAAAGGACCGATCCGTACCGGGGTCACCGCCATTTTTCCTCGCGGAAAAGCCAAAAAATTCAGTCCTGTTTTTGCGAATTGGTATAGTTTGAACGGGAATGGCGAAATGACGGGTACGACTTGGGTCACCGAATCAGGTTTCCTTGAAACACCCATAATGATTACCAATACCAATAGTGTGGGTACCGTTCGCCAGGCGGTTTTAAAGTGGTATGTCGACTCTGACTGGTACCGCGGTGAAGACTGGTGGTATACCTACCCGGTAGTCGCCGAAACCTACGACGGGTTTTTGAACGACATCTATGGTTTTCATGTGAAGGAAGAACATGTGCTCGAGGCCATTGCCGATGCCAAGACCGGTGCGATCCAAGAAGGGAATATCGGCGGAGGTACGGGAATGATGTGCTTGGGATTCAAAGGCGGTACCGGAACGGCTTCAAGACAATTCAAAATCAAGGACTCGACCTACACCCTCGGCGCCTTGGTGCAGGCCAATTTCGGTTTTAAATCCAATTTGACCATAGCTGGCGTCCCTGTCGGCCAAGAACTTCGGGATACCCTGAATTACAAGCTAAATAAACCCCCTATGGCCAATCGGCAAGAGGGTGATGGTTCGATCATCGTTGTCGTTGCCACCGATGCCCCATTGCTGCCGCATCAGCTAAAACGGGTGGCGCAGCGTGTGCCTTTGGGTATCGGCAATGTGGGTGGCCGAGGTGCTAACGGATCAGGGGATATCTTTATCGCTTTTTCAACGGCCAATGAAGGTGCCTTTGATCGAAACGAAATCGTTCAAGTCGAAAGCCTTCCGAACGACCAGATGAATTGGATCTTTCAAAGCACGGTGCAAGCGGTGGAAGAAGCCATCATCAATGCCATGATAGCAGCAGAGGACATGGAGGGGATCAACGGCAATACCGCCTATGCCATACCGCACGATCTTTTGATCGCCACCTTGAAAAAGTACAACCGGATCAACGAATAACCAGCCGTTTCGCAACCTTCATCGACCGAGTCATCAGCATGTGTTACAATACCAGACAATCACGGAAAAAAGCCTCCATCCAACGTTGGGCGAATTTGGAAGCCGGATTAGGGGAAATCCCCGATGACCTTGAACTCATCCTGTTCCACGCCAACGGATGGGCGCACCCGATCATGTGGTCCATTACCCAAGAACGGCCAGATCACCTCTCCCCCAACATGTGGGGCATCATGCCCTCGAATCGGCGACAAGCAGATTTCGCTGAGTACTTTAAGAATCCAAAAACCTTTGGTGGACTGAATGCCAAATCGGAAAAACTTTTCGACCATTTCATCTATCGTCACGCTTGGCGCCACCAACGTTGCCTTATTCCGGTAGATGGGTTCTTCGAACCCCATAATACCAGGGTCAAGGTAAAAGGCCGCGATTTCAAAGTCCCGTTTTATTTCAGTCGTAAAGACAACGACCCTTTGTTACTGGCAGGCATTTATACGAACACGCTCGATGGTAGACGCACCTTTACCGTGTTGACCAAGGCCGCGACCCCCATGTTCGCCAGTATCCATAATGACAAACAAAGGCGGCCGGTCATCATCGATTTGCAAGACAAAGACGAATGGCTTTATGATGGCAACGGGGAACAGGAGGTCCAAAACCTCATCGATAACGATCTATGGGAAGGTGCGTTACAGGCCCATCCCGTAAGCCGGGATCTGTACAGTAGATCCGTTGATTCAAACCACGATGCCATCATCGAAAAAGTCCCCTATCCAGAAGTTTCGATATCGTATTGACCCTAAGGCAAGGTAGCATCTTTGCTCATGACCTCCTTACTTTTTTCAGATAATGGACTTCGGAAAGCATCTTCAAGGTATCCGCTGCCTGTTCGGCGGTAATATCGCGCTGGGGATTGCCGAACAGTTCATACCCGACCATGAATTTTTTTACCGTGGCCGATCGCAATAAGGGTGGGTAAAAGACCATATGAAAATGCCATTCCGGGTGGGGTTGGCCGTCAGTTGGGGCCTGATGGATCCCTGCCGAATACGGAAACGAGGTTTCGAACAAGTTGTCGTATTTCGTCGTGACCCTTTTGATCATTTCGGCTAAATCCGCTTCTTCTTCTGGATTGAGTTGACCGATATGTTGCATGTGGCGTTTCGGAACGATCATCGTTTCGTAAGGCCAAACGGCCCAAAAAGGGACTATGGCCACAAAATGCGCATTCTCGGCAACGATCCGTTCACCCATCGCTAACTCTTGGTCAAGATAAGAACCCAAAAGACTTTGGCCCTTAGCGGTAAAATGCGACAATTGCTGTATCCCTTTTTTCAAAGGTTCTTCGGGGATCGATGATTGCGCCCAGATCTGACCGTGCGGATGGGGATTACTACATCCCATTAATTCCCCTTTGTTCTCAAAAATCTGCACGTGGTTGATTTCAGGGCGGCTACCCAAATCACTATACTCCTGCTTCCATAGCCGTACTACCTTTTGAATAGCGGGTACCGACATCATGGGCAGTGTCAAACTATGGTCTGGAGAAAAGCAAATGACACGGCAGATGCCTTGTTCGCCTTGTGCACGTAACAGTCCATCTTCATACAAATCCGTACTACTGTCGAAGGTTATCGCCCCAAAGTCATTGTCAAAAGCGAACGTATCCGTATAGACTTCGTTGATTGCACCATTTGCCCTTCGGTTACCCGGACATAGATAACAATCGGGATCATACGATGGTCTTGAGGTAAGGGACAGCTTCTCGACTTTGCCTTGCCAAGGCCGTTTGGTACGATGCGGAGAGACCAATAGCCATTCACCGGTCAAAATGTTGTAGCGTCGATGCGGGCGTTCTTTAAATTCGGTATCCATAAGTTAGTTCCGTTGTCTGACACCATCACCTATGGCAACGATATGGGGGGTGGGCTGTCGTTTAAAAGTTTGCAGGTACCGTTTCGAAACGGTAGCGATAAAGGCATCGACATGGTCTTGGTGTACGATATTGATCGTGCATCCCCCAAAGCCGCCGCCCATCATTCGGGAACCGATGACCCCGGGTTGTTTTTCGGCCTCTGCTACCAGAAAATCGAGTTCAGCACAACTGACTTCATACAAGGAACTCAAGCCCTGATGCGATTCGAACAATTTACGGCCGAATCCGACCAAATCCCCTGCTTCCAAGGCCTTGCTGGCATCTTTGGTGCGTTGGTTCTCCTCGACCACATACCGTGCCCGTTGGTAGAGTTTCTTGGCCATATTCGCTTTGTTCGCCTCAACGATCGATCGTGGTATCATCGCCAAAGCTTTCAGGTCAGGATGCTGTTGTTGCATAAGTGCGAACGCCGTTTCACATTCTTGACGTCTCAAGTTATATTCACTGGTAGCCAAGTTGTGCGAAACATTGGAGTTCATCAAAACGATGGCGTAGGGTGACAGGGCGGCAGGTACATAGTGGAAGGAACGGTCAAAACAATTCAATTGGATCAGATGATCCTCTTTGCCTTTGACAACGGCAAACTGATCCATAATACCACATTTGGTCCCCACAAAATGATGTTCCGCGCGATGGGCCACGGCAATGAGTTGATCATCGGAGAGTCCGATACCGAAAAGCGCATCCAATCCTTTGGCGATACCACATTCCAAAGCGGCCGACGAGCTCACTCCTGAACCTATAGGCAGATTACTCTCGACTTCACATTCGAATCCTTCAACGCTTCCTGGAAATTCCTGCTCGATAAAATAGACGACCCCCAAAAAGTAATTATGCCATTCCTCATTACTGACCTCAAGCTTATCGAGGTCGATATCAAAGGAGGCATTGTAGTTCTTTGAATACACTGAACAGAACCGACCTGGTTTTTTGGAAAGACGTAACCCGACGGTCAAATCGATGGCGGCAGGTAACACCAGCCCACCATTATAATCAAGATGTTCCCCGATCAGATTGATCCGTCCGGGAGAGCTGATGACAACATCCGCAGCTTGTTCCATAGTTAAAATTAGGGGTTATCGAATCAATTGGAAACCTGCTTCGCATTCGACAATTTGACCAATCCACCCTTGGGTACTGAAAGAAGGTTGATCCCTTGGGCAACGGCCAGCAATCGTTCTTCCAACAACTCCCCCACACAACTATATACCTGGAGGTGGAAAAGCAGCTCTTCGGATGCCAAAAAGACCACCGATTCACTTGTCGAGGCATTCAATACATCAATCTGATATGCTGTCGTATCCAAATCAAAATATCGTGCTTCAAATACCCCAATGATACATTTTCCATCAAGGTTGGCCTTTTGTATGGGATAATTGCCCAATGGGGCCGTCGGTATAAATTTCCCGGAAAGGAAGACGGAGGCGTTCTGAGTCCAATATTGGGTGTAAAAAGAAATCATCCGGCGATGGGCCATTGGTGCATCCTGTAACATAACCGATATCTGGGGCACGCCGAAAAAGGTGTTCATATAGTGCAAAGCGGCGGTTTCTACCGATTCTTCAAAGTGCCAGGTGACCATGTCGGAATGTACCGCGGTCGAGCCGCAAAGCATTTTGATATCGGCGATGCGCACCCGGTTCATGACATAATCACCAGGGCAATCAAAAGCACGGAGCATATTGCCGTACTTGCGCATGGCCGGGCCGGTATATTTTTGACGGAATTCGATGAAAATATCGGGTTTCAACTCACGCACTGCCGTGCTCACACCGGTCAATAAGGCGTCAACAGCCTCGTTTATCGAAGCGTAATCGCGAGCGGGGTCCGGTCGAAAATCCGTATCGGGATAACCTTTGAAGTCATCGATAAAATCCAATTTCAGGCCATCGAGGTTCCAGTGTTTGACGGCATTCACATAAATACCCGTCAAATACGCCCTCACCTCCGGATATCTGGGGTCGAAAACAGGGGCCCAACGGTGGTTTTCGGTCAAGAATTTACCTTTGAACCTTGTATAGGCGTCCGACTTTACCCCACAAAAAGGCACCGAAAACCAAAGTCCGACTTTTAAACCCAACTCTTGGATGTCCTTTACCAGTCCGGGAAAATCATCAAAATGCTCTGGTCGCCAATCCCCGGTATGATCATAGCCCCGGTTGTTGTCTTTGGTCTGCCAACCATCATCGATGATGATGGCCTCAAACCCCATTGCCTTGGCCAGCCCGCATTCCTTGAGCAAGGTATCGCGTTCGAGGTCTTGATGAAATTGGTACCAAGTCGAATAAAGCGGTAGCTTGGCTATAGCAGGTACAAAAGCCGGTTTTAGATGATCGAAACTTTCCCACCAACCTGCGGTATCGGCAATGGCCTCTGAAAAATGAAGCGGTCGATAGTCGAGTCGGATACGAACATTGAAGTCCTTGATCGGGTATTTGCACTCGGTGAAGAAGACGATCTTGCAGTAAAATTTGTTGTCTTCTTCTCGGTATTTGGCCGCCATCTCCAGTTTATTGATGGCATTTGAACAAGAGAAGGTCAGCACATTTTGATCGTTACCCCCGAATAGGGATAGGATCGGCGCATCGATGGAGATGCGTGATTCGTGATAGTCGAGCTCCCAGTCGGCTTCGATGCGTTTTGAAAAATCGGCTGTGGGCTTCCAGACCCCTTTGACGTCTACTGCGGGAATCGACCATTCCAATTCAATGGGTTTGGGTATAAATTCCGTTTCGTTTTCGATGTTCAGCCCATATATGGAGACGCCACTTTGGTCTTCTATGCGTTCCACTTTGCATGCCATGGGGTTCGCATTGGACTTCAAGCGTACCTGATCGTAAATCGTATTGAGCACTTGCTTCATGTATCGGTTCGTTTATCGCTGGGTTGTCGGCAGTCGTTTGTCGTACGGTTATCATGAGGGGTTCGGTTAGCCAAAAGGCCAAGTGTTTCATCTTGGCCTTTTCCTCACTTACTGAACTTAAAACTAACTCAAACTTAAAACTTTATCAATAACCGGGGTTTTGTACCAAATTTGGATTGGCATTCAATTGCGGCACCGGAATCCAGAGTAGTTCATCTTGACCTACCGTGAAAAAGGCCGATTCACCTGCCAACGATTTCGGATGTCTACCCCCTGCAATGGTCGATCCTTGGCCCATAACCTCATCGGCCAATCCCCAACGGACCAAATCCAAGAAGCGATGGCCTTCACCGGTCAATTCCATGATACGCTCATCGACAATGGCGTTGAAGAGGTCATCTTGCGAGAGGCCGGCGGGCAAATCGGCGATCTCGGCCCGCTGACGCACTTGGTTGACCAAGTTCAAAGCTTCTCCACCATTCCCCAAAGCGTTTTCCGCCTCAGCGAGCATCAACAGCACATCCGAATAACGGATCAAACGCCAGTTCACTCCGGTCGTTTGCCCGAACCCAGGCAGTTCTTGACGGGTTCCTGCGAACAGGAAGGCATACTTACGGGTAAACAAGGCATCGACACCAGCCACCTGGGCAGCTTCGATATCGGGCGCGAAATCTTCCAAAAACGGCACTCCCCCATACCCGGTCGCCCCAGGGTAATCGAAAGCGATGGTCGCGTTTCGTCGCACTACATCCCCATTATCCTCAAAAACCTGAAGGATATGCGGATTGATGTAATGGCTACGATCAAGACTTACCGTCGGTGGTGAATAATCGATATAGAAGTTACTTTGGGACCCTGTCAACGGCACATCAGACCCCCAAACGAAATTGTCTTGAGGGGCGAACTGTAATTCGAATACCGATTCGATGTTGTTCTCATTGGCCGTTGTAAAATTCTCATCGTATTGGGCCGCTGGCAGTAGATCGTACACCCCACTGTTGACTACGGCCCTCAAATCGGCCGCCGCCTCTGCAAAATTATTGATGTACAGATGGGTCTTACCGCGTAAGGCCAGTGCCGAACCACTTGTTGGTCGACCAGCATCGTTTCCTGACCAGGTAGCCGGAAGCATACTGGCCGCCATGGTCAAATCATCGATGACCGCATCGTACATCTGTGCTTGGGTGGCTTGGGTCGGAAAGAAATCTTCTTGGGTCACCGGTGTGTTCAACACCAAAGGGACATTTCCCCAAAAGGCCGCCAAATACCAATTGGCAAAAGCACGCATAAAATAAGCCTGTCCTAGGATCTCATCACGGGCACTGCCGTCCGGAAGGTTTTCATCATTGGCCTCTTCCAGTATCGTATTCGCCCGAAAAATGGTCTGATAGAGTTGCGGAAACATATCGACCGACCAACGACTGACCCCAGGCACCCCTTGAAGGGTCGATAGGGTGGTGTTGTTGGCAAAGGGTACGACATTAAAGGCATCTGAGCGTAATAGCGGTCCGGTATGAACCACACGGCCCCAGAAGAACACAGCGGTAATCGGGTGGATCATTCCATTAACCGCTACCCTGAAATCGGCTTCGTTGTTGAAGAAGTCAAGTTGCGATACGGTATTCGGATTGGCGATCTGCAATTGATCTTCATCACAACCGTTCAATGGCAGTAGCATGGTCGCTACGACCAAGAGCATCAAAATTTTACTCGTCTTGATTTTCATTGCTTTAATTTTCATGATTCATTAGCTTTTTAAAATGAGACCTGGAGTCCGAGCAACAAGGTCGTCGGTCTAGGTTGCGCACGCAAATCGATACCCCTTCCGAAAATGGGTGTGGTCTGGGCAGGGAAACCGAAGAATCCGCCGCCGGTACCAGCCGCAGTGGATCCGATTTCAGGATCATAGCCACTGTATCCGGTGATGGTGAATACATTTTGCATGTTATAGTAAACCCGTGCATTGGACACCCATGGAATGTCAAGGGCACTGGTCAGGTCATATCCGATTTCCAATGAACGCAATCGAAGGTAGGATCCATCTTCCACATAAAAATCGGAAGGAAGCTGGTTACCCGCCGCATTCGGCAAAGAGGCCCTCGGAATATTGGTGTTTTCATTTTGTCCTAAAACAAAAGCATCGCGTACATATCCGAATTTATTACCATCCAAGAAGAAGGTACCGGTGAAACGCGTGGCATTGAAGATCTCGTTGCCTTGAACCCCGTTGAGGGCCATACCGAAATCCCAATTCTTATAGGTACCGTTAAAGGTCAATCCATAAGTGAAATCAGGAACCGGAGAGCCCAGGTTTACGCGATCGTCATTGTTGATGATCCCGTTACCATCGACATCGACCCTTCTAAAGTCACCGGGCTGCAAGATCGCACGGCGTTCGGGATCGTTCGCCAAACCGGAATCACTGTCGATTTCGCCTTGGCTTCGGTAAATTCCGTCATTTTGGAACCCAAAGAAGAAACCGATCGGTTGCCCCAACTCAAATCGGTTCGGGTTATTGCCCTCTTCATCGATCGATGGACCGACCAATGGATTCGGTAGATCAGTGAGTTCATTGCTCAAAGTGGCAAAGGTCAAACCGACATTGAAATTAAAGTCACTACCCGAATCATGGTTGTAATTCGCTTGTAGTTCAAAACCGGAGTTCCGGATCGAGGCGGCATTTTGGGTTACCGGAGTGGCCGAGCCCGTAGTCGACGGTACGAATACCGGTGCCAATACATCATTGTTGTTACGCACGTAGTAATCGGCACTGACGGTAAGACTGTTGTTGAGCATGGCGGCATCGATACCTACACTGGTCGATTCGGCGGTCTCAAATGAAATCGATTCATCAACCAAAGAAGTGATCGCGAACCCGGAAGCCGTCGTATTGTTGAAGCTCACATTCGATGAGGAATTCAATACGGATTGGAAAAGGAAATCACCGATGTTCTGTGAAGCCAACTCCCCATAACCCCCACGTACTTTGAAGGTATTGAAAAAGGAATCTTCAGGCCACCAACTTTCGTTGCTTATCACCCAACCCGCAGAGAATGCCGGCAAGACGATACTGTTGTTGTCGTCGGAGAACCTCGATGAAGCATCACGACGTACAATGGCGGTAAACAAATACTTGTCATCGTATTTATAATTCACCCTACCGAAGGCAGAGAAAATACGGGACAAGAAACGTCCTCCCCCACTGTTGACGATTTGATCGGCGAAGGTGGCGATGTTGGTGATGTTGTTCGACGGCAAACCTTCGGCATATACGGCCAAGGAATTGTTATCGATTTCTTGACGGGCACCACCGAGTAACACATCGATGTCATGTTTGCCAAATCGCTTTTTATAGTTAATGGTCGGTTCGATATTGGTCGATAAGATCTCGCCCCGTACTTCGGTCAAGTCGTTCAAAGGATTGAAATTGACTTGTTGATCGGTCGGGCTAAGGTCGAAGGTCGGCTGAAAGGTGTTGATATAGGTATTTCGATAATCGACACCCATGTTCAGGCCTACGGTCAAGCCTTCGATCACTTCATATTTTACGTTCACGTTCCCCAAAATGTTGCGTTGGGTCGTTTGATCCTTTACCAATTGGGCCAAGGCATAGTTATTGGTACCCCCCGATCCGTTGAAAAGATTCGAATCGATGGCTTCAAAGCCTCCGAGTCTCTCAGGGGCCGATTCACGCACTACCGGTGCAGTGAAGGTGTTATTGCCAAAAAAAGGGTTTTGATCCCTATTGATCTGATTATAAGCAAAGGACTCCTCAATGGTAAATTTCCCGATTTTGAACCTACTGTTCAAACGGGCATTGATGCGCTGGAATTCGCTACTGATCACGATCCCTTCTTCATCATAGTAGTTGGCTGAAAAGTAATAGGACGAATCCTCACCACCTCCGCTGACATTGAAACCGTAATCCTGAATGGCTCCGGAATTCAATGAAAGATCTTGGAAATCGGTGTTGACTCCCGGATCGGCGATATTGGCCGGTTGCCCTTCATTGATACTTCGCTGGTTCAAAAAAGCCACGAATTCCGGACCATTGAGAAAATCCAAGGTCTTGGAAACGGCATTGAAACCACCCCGAATATCAACGGATACCCTCGGGGCCGTGTTGGCCCTACCCCGGTTGGTCGATACGATGATCACCCCGTTTGCGGCCCGGGTACCGTAAATGGCCGCGGAGGTCGCATCCTTCAATACTTGGATATCGACAATGTCTTTGGAATTCAAAAAGGTAATGTCATCGACCACCACCCCATCGACCACATATAGCGGAAAGGTATTGGTCAATGAGCTGATTCCCCTTACGATAACGTTGGTACGCGCGCCGGGCTCACCACCGCCGCTTTCGACCTGCACCCCTGCCAAGCGCCCTTGAAGGGCATTGGTCGGGTCGGAATTCACGATTTGTTTGATTTCTTCTTGCTTGATTTGGGAAATGGCACCCGTCACATCGACTTTCGCCTGTGAACCGAAACCAACGATAACTACTTCATCGAGGGCTTGGGCATCCACTTGAAGTACAATGTCCATTTGGGTGTTTCCGGCTACCGGCACTTCTTGGGTCATGTATCCGATATAACTGAATACCAAGACCGCATCGCTGGCGACCGAGATCGTGTAGTTTCCATCAAAGTCAGTGGTCACCCCATTGGTGGTACCCTTCTCGACGATGTTGACCCCGGGCAATGGCCCTTCGGTGTCGGAGACTGTTCCTGAAACCGCTAGTTCTTGGGCCATGGTCGAGCAGGTAAAGACAAGGGGCCCGAAAAACAATAGCTTTTGGAGGAAGGTTCGTTCCATAAAAATAAGTTTTAGTTAATGATTTTGTGCTATGATAGTCTATGCTACTTTTCAAAAATATAAAAATATTGTTAAAAACAAATTATAAGGGTATTTTTTTAACTCTTCGCTAAAATTATGGGTTGTAAAAAAAGAATTATGCAAATACCTTACAGGGAGTCTCTTTCGATAAGCGTGGTAGGAACCACGGTGTTCACCGCCTGAATATTACGGATGTGCTCCGCAGTAGTCGCTGCCATACGATCGAAATCAGTCGATATGGTGGTAATGCCCCCTGATACGATTTCCTTGACGATATGATCATTGAACGAAAGAACGCCCACATCCTTGCCGATACGGTAATCGGAGTTGCGACAATCCTTAAGCAACAACCAAAGATCGGAATCACTGATGAACAAATACGAAGTCCCCTTTTTTACCGAATTGGCACGATAGGCCTTTTCGACCTTAAAGGTCAAGCCATGGTCTTCGCAAAACCTCACGAACGACTTCAATATCCCCTCTGGATAATCGAGATCGTTTCGAAAAAATAGGATGACTTCATTATACTTCTGGATCTTGGGGAGCAAACCGCTTAGATTGACGTACGTACTTTGTTCGAACTCCTGGGTGATATACGTATAGGCATCGCCCAGGGCAATATATCGGTCAACCACCACCAATTTTTCCGGCGGAATGGTCGAAAGCAGCTCTTTGACCGCATCCGCTTCTATCGGAGCGACTACGTACATCCCATACTTACCGCGGATGTTCAGGAAAATAGTCTCGAACACATCCATGTTGTTGTGGTGGAAAAACACATCGATCTGTACCTTCTCTCCCAACTGCTCGCGAAGGGTATTGTAAAACTCCTGTTGGAACCGCTGGAAGGAATACATCAACAGGGCGATTTTCAAAAACACTTTGGTCTCGTTACTGACCACGAAATAGCCTTTCGTCTTCTTCGATTCGACCAAACCCCGATCCTTCAGCTCTTCGTAAGCCTTTACGATGGTCTTTCGGGCAAAACCCAGTTCTTCGACCATACTATTGATCGATGGCAATTGACTCCCAATAGGCAAATTCCCCGCATCGATGGCCTCCATGATACCCAAGACCAAACGCTCGTGCTTCGAGAGTGCGTTTACGTCTTCGAGTTGTATGATAAAGTCAACTAATTGCATCGATAGTCTTGTGATAGATCGCTAATAATACGAAAAATGCGAAGTCGCGGCAAATCAAGTCGCCCAACCTGCTACTGAACCGGTGCGATGGCACTTTTGGGTACCATACCATCATTCCTCCAATTCAAAGAGGTCATTGACCGAAACGCCAAAGACCTTGGAGAGCTTCAATGCCAATTCGGTCGATGGCACATAGCGGTTCTTTTCAATGGAATTCATCGTCTGTCTTGACACCCCGAGCAATTTCGCCAACTGTTCTTGGGTCAGGTTCTTCATGGCCCGTTGCACTTTAAGGGTATTGCGCAACATCAACCCAACCGTTTCAACTGATGGAACGATGCCAGCTGAACCAATAACATAAAGACCAATACCGGAAAGAATCCCTGGTCAAGCTCAGGATTTGTCTCTCCCAACACCCAATCAACGGCATAGTTGATATAGGGCTGTATCAAGGCATACAACACGCCCATAACAAAAGCCCAACGATATGATAGGGCGCGAATGCTGTTGACGAACTCGTCCTCAATCCGTTCCTTGGCCAAAGAAACCACCAACAAGGCGATGATCAAACTACTGGTCAGTACTGGCTTTACCCATACTGGGGCATCGATAAACTTTTTTCCGATCATCAGTAGCACGATACATAAGGCCGCCCATAACCCTAGACGTTTATAAGAATGGGCGATTTGGAAGTTCGCCCAGCGATGGATTCGTTTTCGTTCGGTTTCACAATAGTCACTCATAGCCTACACTTTGCAGTAAAAGTAAACTTAATTTTACTAAATGTAAAGTTTATTTTACAATTTTATGATAAAGAGATGCCTTTTCAAGGTATTTGCTATTCCAATATGGGGGCAACCGAAGGTGGTGCTGGAGTCAATTTTAACACCGTTTCAAGAAATTCATTGGTTTCTTTGGTGACTCCCTCTAAGTCTTTCGACGTAATGTAGGAAGTCATGACATGGTCACCCGCTTCAGGAAAAGCGATCTTTTCCTTCAGATTCGTCGGGGTGCCTAGTTCATCGAACATGGTCAACATGGCCGGTACGGAGACCACATTATCTTGGATGGAATCGTTTTTATAGAAATACCCTAAAAAAACAGGTTGTTTCACCGCTTCAAAGGTTTCGGGCAACATGGTCTCATCGACCATGGCCTGCAAATGGGTCAAGGCCTTCAAACGATAGCGGGTCGTCCAATATTGGTTCTTTAGGTCGATATCGGTATCGAATTCATGGTATTCGCTCCCTGTGACCCATTTCGCCATCTGTAGGCCCCATGGTTTGGCCAAAAGTGTGGCACTGGGATCGAAAATCGCCACATTGGGCGAATACAGTAGCAGGGCTGCGATATCGGGATCCCCTCCTGATAAATGTAAGGCTAAAGTACCTCCGGTAGAGGTGGCCATTACGATGACCTTATCACCGAGTTGTTTGGCCACGGCAATAGCTTCTTTAGCGGAAGCGATAACTTGATCGGCAGTAAGATCCGACATGGGATCATCTTCCTGCAGCCCATGACCGGCCAAACGGGGCAAGTAAAGGTTACAGCCATAGCGTCGGGCGGTTTCTTGGTGTAAGGGGTCGCCTTCTTCTTGGCTTGCCGACCAACCATGTAAATACACGATACTGTAAGGAGTCTTTGTAGGAACGCTATCGGCCCAGATGATCCTGGCGTGGTTATCGGGGCGGATATTGGGTGTGGCCTTCTCCTCCGCTACGATACCGGCTTCAAGGGCGACTAGATCACTAGTGACCTCGGGAAGTGTTTTACCCAAATCAGGTCGATCGACCCGGGGTCCGAGCAAATAGACAACGATCAATAATGCAATGCCTACCAGCAATCCTTTCAATATGCGTTTCACAAGTCTTATGTTTTATCAGTTACAATCCAAGGCATACCTATCCTCATCATCCTTCACCCAAGTTTCCGGAATGGTTTCCAGTTGGGTCGAATTCACCTTGATACAGGTCAACGGGTTGTCGGTTACATCGAAGTTGTTCAAATCAAAATTACTGGTCACATCGATGGACTCGATCTGGTTGCCATCGACCACCAAAAGCTGTAAGGCCGCATTGCCTGAAACCGGAATGGCGGTCAATTGGTTTCTAGAGGCGCTGATCTTCTCCAAAATACCCAAACCCTGTACTCTGATTTCGGTCAGGGCATTGTCATCGACAAACACGAATTTGAGAAGGGTATTCGAGGTGAGATCCAGGGTAGTCAGGTTATTTTCGACGGCCCATAGGTTTTCGAGCATCTCGAAATCTTCGATGCCCTCGAAACTTGAAATGCCCTTATCGTTCAATATCAGTTCTTTTATCCCTTGTATATTCGAAGTACGGACCATTCCGTCTTCTTCATCATCGAAGCCCAATTCAATCAAATTCCTTTCGAATTCGATATCCGGAATGGCCGTCATGGCGATAACGGGCTCATCATTAGTGGGAGTGGTTACTATTTGGTCTTCGGTATCGGAGGCATCATTCGAACACGACCAAAGTAAAATGCCCGACATGAATAGCGCAAAAATTGTTGTTTTCATAGCGGCCCAAAAATACGATTTTTCATATGAATCAAATTATCTTAAATTTCATGTCAAAACCGAAGCCGATTGAAAACCAAAACTTTACTGAAAAATCTTGGTCCGGGATTGTTGTTCGCCAGTATGGCGATCGGCACCTCGCACCTGGTCCTCTCCACGAAGGCAGGGGCCCAATACGGGTGGATTATGATCATTCCTATCGTCTTGGCCAATGTCTTGAAATACCCCTTTTTCGAGTTTGGTGTTCGCTACACCAATGCCGCCAAAAAGACGCTCATTCAAGGGTATCTTGAATTGGGGAAAACCTACCTCTGGCTCTATGTATTGGTTACTTTGGTCAGCATTTTTACGATTTTGGCGGCCCTATACGTCGTTACCGCCGGACTGTTCATGAACTTGTTCGCCATAGATCAGGCTTCGATCGGATGGGTCTCCTTAGGCTTGTTCGCTTTCATCAGCGGCTTATTGATTATCGGTCGTTATCGCTTTCTCGAACTGTCGCTGAAGTTCGTCGTCGGAATCCTTTTCGTTGCCTTGGTCGTCACCACTATTTTGGTGGTTTGGCAAGGCCAAGTAGCACCGGTAGCTGATTTCTCGGCCCCTCCGATGTTTAACGAAGTGGGTATCCTCTTCTTGATCGCTTTAATGGGATGGATGCCGACGGCCGTCGAAGCTTCGGGATGGGTCAGCATGTGGAGCGTTGAAAAATTGGAGGCCATGGATGCGCCCCCTACCGTAAAGGAAGCCCTTGAAGAATTCAACCTAGGGTATTTCCTGACCGCCTTATTGGCCGTTTTCTTCTTGATCATCGGGTGGATGACCCTTTACGGAACGGGAACCGTGCTCAGTGGAAACGCCGTGGTGTTTGCCGACCAAGTGGTCACCTTGTTCACTTCACATATTGGGCAATGGGCGTATTTCTTGATTGCCATCGCTGCTTTTGCGACCATGTTCAGCACCTGTATGACCGCCCATGATGCGGTTTCAAGGGTCAGTCTGGATATTTTGGACAAACTCTTCGTCGATTCACAACGGTTCACCAAAAATTGGGCTTTTGCCGTTACCGTCCTTTTGCTGGCCCTAATCAATTGGATCGTAATCACCCTTTTCAGTGCGAATATGGGCAATCTGGTAGCCTTGGCCACCTTCGTTTCCTTCGTCATGGCGCCCTTGATCGGATGGATGAATTTAAAAACGGTGACGAGCCTCGACTTTCCAGAACGCTATCGACCAGGTAAAGGAATGAAAACCTTGACCTATCTAGGAATGTTCTTCTTAACGGCCTTCGCCTTGTATTACTGTTGGATCGTCTTCGTTTGAATTACTCAAAAAGAAGGTTGTCGTTTAGAACGACGATCAGAGATCGTTGGTTTTGACGATGCAGCATTTCTAAGCAATACACCCCATTTTTGCAGTTGTTGAGGATGTTTTTCTCACCAAAACCGACCGCATAGGGAATAGCGGATGCCGCGACACCATGACTCACCAAATAGTTTTTGATGGCATCAGAGCGTGCTTGGGTCAGTCTGAAATTGGTGGCACTGCCGCCGCGACTATCAGTGTAGGTCTCGATACGCAGTTGTACTTCCGGGAAGAGTTTGACCGCTTCGACCACCTTATCCAATTCAATGGCGATACTCGGGGTAATCTTTGATTTACCACGATCAAAATAAAAACTACGAAGTTTGATGACCGTTTGGCCCTCTTTTTCCTCAACGATATCTTTGTAATCGGTCAACCCGATATTCGAAGGCATTTCCTGCAATTGTTCCAAGGCCATCTCGGAATAGGTTTGGGAAAATACCGAAAACCGATCTTTCACCACTTCAAGGGTGGCCTCCTCTTGCCAAGGCACCTCGACACGATAATCCCCTTCTTCGTCGGTCACTACTTCTTTCAATACCTGGCCTTGTGCGTCTTTCAAACGAACGATGGCACGTTCTACGGGACTGTTGTTGATCGGCTGGATGACCTTACCGTATAGGGCCAAGGTTTTGATACCCGGTTTTTCATCGACCATGAACCCGTAGATGTCATCACCGCCCTTACCGCCTTCGCGGTTGGAGGAGAAGTACCCAAGCAATCCTTCACCGTGGTCACGGATGATAAAGCCAAAATCATCTTTATTGGAATTGATCTGTGCACCCAAGTTGATGGGGATGGTAAATCGGTTCTCGACATCCAAATTGGATTTGTAGACATCCATACCGCCCATCCCATAAAAAACATCCGATGAAAAATAGAGGCTATTATCGTAAAAATAAGGGGCGATCTCATTACCGGGAGAATTGATCCTTGGGCCGAGATTAACCGGTGCCGACATGATCTGGCCGGCATTGGTATTGACGTAGTAGATATCGGTACCACCGTAGCCACCTTCCAATTCAGCCACGAAATACAAGCGTTCGCTCTCTGGTTCGAAGAACGGATAATAAAAAGAAGTACTGAGATCTTTCCATAAATATTGAAAATCACCGTTCAGTTTTTGGAACCCAATGGCCAAGGTGTTCTTGCCATTGTCATCGAATTCCAATTTGCCATCAATCGCGTTCGAAAGTACATAGAAGACCCCATTGAGCTTTTTGGAAAAAAAGGGGGTCGCCTTATGGAAATTCGATTGTTTCACATGGATGAACATGCCCGTGCTGCCTACTTGGCCCACCTCATCGATCTTTCCCGAAAAAAGATCCAAATAGGTTTCCCCACTGGGTATATAGCTCTTCTTTTTACCCAAAGGCCTACCACTGGTAAAAAGCAACTGATCATTGAAAAAGGCCGGTGAGAAATCGGATTGCGGACTATTACTCTCCAAATTGAACACCCTGAACTCGATTTCTTCCAAATCAGAGGCCGAATGCAATACATCTTGGTTGAACTCGCTGTTCTCGATCAATTCGGAGGACAACTGGGTTTTCTTGGTATTCAAAAAGGCATTTACCTGTTCATTGCCCGAAGTCTTTGAGAGGCTTTGCAACATCTTATTGAAATGATGGTTGCCCATGATGGAGTCGTTGGTAAAGACATCCATAAAATACGTTTTAGCCTTCTCGAAATCCTTTTGGTTGAAGTAGCTGTCAGCAAGGTTCAAATATTGTTGCGAACTCAACTGATATCCTTTCGCAATATCTTTTTCATAAGCGGCAATGGCCTGTTCGTAGGCATATTGGAAAAAGTAAGCGTCACCTTTTGATTTCTTCTCTTGGGCAGCCGTAAAAGTCAGACCCATGAAAAAAAGTGCTATGCTACAACGTATCGACATCTAAGTGAAATTAAAAAAATCGTGGCGAATCAATTTGTTTCGGCTTCCCTTTTAACTTTTTATTGCGCTCCCTTGAGGCCCCTGAATCGCCTCCCCTACCTAAATAAAACTTCAGGATCGCTTCGTGCGACCCCCCACTGAACTCCCCAAGTCCATTGGTGTTGTAATCGTAGGAATAGCCCAAAAACAGTCCCGGAGAAATCTGGAAACCGGCCAGTCCACTCACAGCATTATCAATTCGGTAGGCCGCACCCAAGGTAAAGGCGTCCAAGAATAAAAAGTTGGCCGATAGGTTGACATTGACCGGCAACCCATCGGTATAATTGATCAAAAAGGCGGGTTTGAATTTGGTTCGGTCCGATAGTTCGAAGACATACCCCCCGATAAAGTTGTACTGGTTCTTTCCGTCAACAACGGTGGCGACTTCGTCATTGAAAATGCCATCGGTCAAAAAGTTGGGCACTGAGATCCCCAAATACCAATCCGTTGAATACATAAAGGCACCGGCCCCTATGGTTGGGTAGAAGTCACTGAGATCTTGGCCCGTGATCAGGGGTTCACCCGGGTTTTGGAAATTCCCCTTTGAAAAGTCAAGGTTCAATAAGGATCCTCCAGCATTGACACCAAATGAAAGCCATGCCTCTTCCGATAAGACGACCTGGTACGAATAGGATACGTCGATAAAGGTTTGGGTCGTAGGACCAAGGGCGTCGTTGACGACGTTAAAGCCCAAGCCCATTTTTTCATTGGCCAAAGGGATATTCGCGCCAAATCGAAGTGTTCGCGGGGCTCCTGGCACATCGATCCATTGAGAGCGGTAAAGGGCCGCTATCTCAGGACTTTCGACCGTACCGACATAGGCAGGATTGAAACTCCCGATGTTGTACATGTATTGGGTATATTGCGGTTCCCTTTGGGCAACGCTTGTCAAGCCCGCCAACAACAGCAATACCACCATACTATGTCTTATCCTACTTTGCATCCTGATTCTCCTGCTTATCGTATTATCTGAATCCAGCCTTTCGTTACTTCCGACCCATCCCCTAAATCAAGGATATAGAAATAGGTCCCTTTGGGCAATTCGCCATTATCCCCGGTTCCATCCCATCTTCCATCATATCCGTTCGCTTTGAAAACGCTATTGCCATAACGGTCGAAAACCTCGAAGGTATTGTTGGGGTACAGCTCTGGGCAATTGAGCACCAAAAAGTCGTTCACCCCGTCACCGTTTGGCGAAAATAAGTTACAAAGCGTTCCACAATCCAGACATTCACTTTGGCTAACGGTCAGGATTGCCGTCGCCATGTTGTTCGCACTGTCGAAATCCGAAGGTAGTGAGCTGATCAGTGTGGCCCTGTTCTGGAGGTTACCGACCTGTCTAACGACAACGGTCAGTTCCAAAGTCACCGATGCCTCGGCCAGCATTTCATCGATACTCCATATTCCGGTTCCCACATCGTATAGACCCGAAGAAGCGAAATGTGATAGGTATTCAAAGCCGGAGGAATCATCGATCAAATCCGATATCGTGATGTCGATGACCCGATCCATAGTCAGGTTGGTGACCGTTATGGTAAAGACCACGTTGGTATTGACCAATGGGGTATCGAAATCAACCGTCTTTTCAACCAACAGATCAATGGGTATCGGATTACAATCTTCGGTAAGGTTAGGGTCACAGGGATCCAAGGGGTCACTACCATCCATCACTTCGTCGCCGTCGAGCAGTCCATCTCCATCCGTATCCGGATTATCGGGATCCGTTCCCAAATCCCCTTCTTCGGCGGTAGTCAACCCATCTTCATCGCAATCACTATCGGGTAGGGCCATCCCTCCGATCGAATCACAATCATCCAACGGATCGGTACCATCGGTGACTTCCTGTCCATCCAAAATCCCATCCCCATCCGTATCCGGATTATTGGGATCCGTTCCAAGATCTTCCTCGATCTCATCGGTCAGGCCATCATTATCGGCATCCAACACACAATCGATTACCGTGACCGTAACGTCAACAAATTGATCGGTACATGGGGCTTCGGCCCCAACCGTGGTAAAACGAAAAACATAATCCCCTTCGGGTAGACCGGCAAAATCAATAACATTTTCCGCGTCGATTAAGACCGAACCGCCAGAGGGATCCGTTATGATCGACCAAACACCGCTATCTTCACCTTCCAAGGTTTCATCAAGATCCAGGGTGGTCACTTCCCCCTCACCAGCTTCGGTACATGCAAAGGTATCCGTTGGTGTGCCTGTTGATGGTTCTAAGTTCACCGTGGCTACTACCTCGACCCGAGCTGACGGGCATCCGTTCGCGGTAGCCTCGACATAAAATGAAGTGGTCGCATCGATACTGGGTGTAGTAAATGTAGTTCCCGTTCCCAGTATGGTATCGCTTGTTGGGGAGTCGTACCAATTAATGGTGGCCCCAACAGTCGCCTCGGCTTCCAAATCAACCGTACCCGTGCCGCAACGCAGTGCTCCTGTGGTACTATTGACGCTAGGGGTACTGTTCAGGACCAAGGTTATCTCGAGTACCGGACTCGAACAATCCACATTATTGGTAGTATCGGCATCATCAAAAAAGAACCCATAATAGGTGCCCGGTGCACTTACCATACTACTACGATGGGCACTGATCTGTAAGGGATCCGAACTCGTACTCCAGGTCAAGACACTTCCTGTGGGTGCCGTATTGGTTACGTAGTCGTTCAAGTCGGCCTCCAAAACATCGCAGAAATTGGTAGGCTGATCCGGATTTAGCTGTGGTGCACTATCACCAGCATCACAGGGAATCGAACAATCTATGACCGTCACGGTCAAAACAGCTGATTGATTTACGCAAGGGGCCGTAGCACCTGTGGTCGTGTAGGTAAATTCATAGTTACCCTCCGGTTGATTATTGAAATTGACCAAGTTGTTCGCATTGATACCAATCGATGCTCCCGCAGGTGCGCTGGTCAACATCCAGCCTCCCGCATCCTCCCCCGTAATCTGATCATCAAGATCAACGACACTGTCCCCATCATCCGAATCACTGCAGGCCGATACATTCGTGGTAATTCCGGCCGAAGGGGTTTGATTGGCTTCAATGGTCACCGTCAAGGTGGGGCTCACACAATCATTTAAATCGTCAAAAAAGAACCCGAAATACGTGCCGCCCGCACTGACAACGCTAGACGGTAAATGGTTGCTTTCATTGTCCAAGCCCGTGTTTGAAGTACTCCATTTCAATTCAGCACCAGTCGGGGCATTGGTTGCCACATAATCATCCAAATCCTTATTGAATGTATCACAGAACATGGTGGGTTCGGCAACGTCCAAAACCGGCGCATTCGTACCTGCGGCACAACTATCATCATTCTGAAGTGTTATCGTTGCCGTATCTGAAATATCAATGGCTACCGCCGGAAGTAAATCGGCCATAATGATTGACAGCGATTCATCGGCCTCGATGACCTCATCAGCGGTCGGGGTCACCGTAAACGTCTGCATTTCGCCCGCATCACCATCGAAATTGAGCAATCGATTAGTTACCGCACTGTAATCGTTATCGGCTACCGTGGCCGAGCCATCGTTGGTCGATACCCTCAAGGTAAATCCGCCGACTACCTCAATATCCAAAGAAGCGGTGACGGTAATCGGTCCGTCATCTTCAAATGAAGCTACATCGGCAATTGTTACAACAGCCGTATCATCGTCGGTATTCGATCCGGTTATCTGTTGATCGGCCAAGACATCATAAGCGGCATCACTGGATGCGTCATCCACACTAAAGGTAATGTCGTAATTCTGGGTGCCGTCAACACGATTGTCGTCAACACCGGTAATGGTTACCGGCTGGGGCGAGGAAAAGTTAGCTGCATTGAACGAAATCGAGCTAGGGGAAACCGTCGCTTCATCGGTATTATCGGAAGCAATGTTTATGGTGACATTAGCTATGGGTTCAGACTCTAAAACAACGAACACCGTATCACTTGACCCCGATTCCGACGTTATGGTATTCCCGTCAGATTCCGTAATGGTAAAACCTGCTAAATCGTCATCGTCGTTGGTCACCGTAAGGTCGTCGACATCGCCGGCTCCCAAAGCATCATAGTTCGCATCGCCGGAGGTCGGGTCACCCGTAGTCAGCGTATAGTCCACGTTGCCGTCGACGATCGCATCGTCCAATCCCGTAACCACCAGGTCCACCCCGGTGTCCCAGTTCGTATTATCGAGTTCCACACTCGCCGCACCGCTACCTTCCGAACCGTCATAGCCCGTGATGTTGGTCACCGTAAGGTCGTCGACATCGCCGGCTCCCAAAGCATCATAGTTCGCATCGCCGGAGGTCGGGTCACCCGTAGTCAGCGTATAGTCCACGTTGCCGTCGACGATCGCATCGTCCAATCCCGTAACCACCAGGTCCACCCCGGTGTCCCAGTTCGTATTATCGAGTTCCACACTCGCCGCACCGCTACCTTCCGAACCGTCATAGCCCGTGATCGGTATGGTCACAGCAGCCGTAGGCTCACTGTCCAAGGTAAAGGTGAAGGTCGCTTGGCCTCCTGTCTCGTCGGTCGTACCCGTAGTCGGCGTTACATTGATGCCCACCGTATCGTCGTTCAAAAACGAACTAGAGCCAGTGGCTTTCAAAATCGACGCATTGGCACTTGCCGAAAATAAAGTAACCCCTACTCCTTCATCCGCTTCGAAAACACTATCCCCATTCGTGGTGACATCGATAAACTGTGTGGTGGTCAAACCTGCAGGAAAAGTAACCGTACCCCCGGTCCCGTTTTCATTTCCGCCACTAATGATATACTGCACGGTAACGGCATCGAAGGGGAAAACGATATCGGCTTGATCCAAGGTGACGGAAAAGGTGATCGTAGCGGTTCCGGCGTCGCCCTCATTGACATCCGTAGGATCGTCAATTGAAATTTGCTGGCTTTGGACCCAGGTGGCACATAGTAAGGCCAGGCCAATCATAAATCGGCCCATATGAGTGACTGCTTTTGGGTATGGAAAGGGCACCGGTTTTGTGTTGTTCAAATCAAGTCTCCAGTTGAATTTTGGCTAGCTTCAATATTACTAAAAAATGTAGGAACGGACGAACTTTAGGGATTAAATCGACGTTTCTTGGACAAACTACGTGAATCCCCCAAACCGTTTTAATCTACTGTAGCTGAACCGCTTTCCGCCTCACGATCGATTTTGCGGACCAAGCCTTGTAGCACCTTGCCCGGACCGACTTCAGTAAATCGCTTGGCCCCATCGGCTATCATATGCTGTACGCTCTGGGTCCATTTCACAGGAGCGGTCAATTGGGCGATCAGGTTCTCTTTGATTTCAGATGAACTCGACACCGCAGTGGTGGTCACGTTTTGATAGATCGGGCAGTTGGGTTCATTGAATTGGGTATCGGAAATCGCCGCCGCCAGTTCTTCTCGCGCAGGTTCCATCAATGGGCTGTGAAACGCACCCCCTACCGGTAGTACCAATGCCCGTCTTGCACCTGCTTCCTTGAGCGTTTCACAAGCGGTGTTGACTGCTTCGATCTCGCCTGAAATAACCAATTGGCCCGGACAATTATAATTCGCAGGAACTACGATACCCGAAGTTTCGGAACAGATCTTCTCAACGACCCCGTCGTCAAGTCCCAATACGGCCGCCATAGTACTCGGGGCCGCTTCGCAAGCCTTCTGCATGGCCATGGCCCTTTTGGCGACCAAAGAAAGGCCATCTTCAAAGTTCAAGGTACCGTTCGCGACCAGGGCGGAAAACTCCCCCAAGGAATGACCAGCCACCATATCGGGTCGAAAGGCATCCCCCATGACTTTCGCCATGATCACCGAATGCAGGAAAATCGCCGGTTGGGTCACCTTGGTCTGCTTAAGATCTTCAGGGGTACCCTCGAACATGGTATCGGTTATCAAGAATCCTAGAATATCATTAGCGTCTTCGAACAGCTCTTGGGCGATCGGATGATTTTCATAAAGATCCAATCCCATCCCTACAAATTGGGCTCCCTGACCGGGAAAAACATATGCATTCATTTCCTATTGGTTTGAGGGGCTAAAATAGCCAATTATTTGAACCAGCTGGCGTATTTTACATAGTTGTTCGCAATACGGTCGATTTCGCCGGAACTCAGTTCTTTGCTGACATCTTTGAGCTTTTTGGCGGGCATTCCGGCATAGATGGTTCCTGAGGGTACGGTGGTGCCCTGGGTGACCACCGCACCGGCTGCGATGATCGAATTGCTTTCAATGACACAATCATCCATAACGATGGCCCCCATTCCGATCAAGACATTGTCTTTTACGGTACATCCATGAACCATGGCATTGTGGCCAATGGAGACGTTGTTGCCGATCGTCGTCGGGGCTTTCTTATAGGTACAATGAATGACCGCCCCATCCTGCACGTTGACCTTATTCCCCAATTTGATGAAATGGACATCACCCCTAAGCACCGCATTGAACCAGATGCTGCATTCATCTCCCATGGAGACTTCGCCGACAATAGTGGCATTGGCCGCGATAAAACAATTTTCCCCGATCTGGGGATGTTTCCCATTTACCTCTTGAATGATCATAGTACTTATTTAAAGAAAGATAATAACCCTGATTTTCTCGAAGCCGATACCGACAGTTCCTTTCCATTCGAAAGCACCACACTGCCGCCTTTCCCCTTTCGGTATTTGACGATTTCATTGACATTGACCACATACGATTTGTGGATGCGCGAAAAGGAAAACTCCGTCAAGGCATCTTCAAAATACTTCAAGGTCTTGCTCACCAAGATCTTGCGCTCTTTCAAATAGATCTCGGTATAGTTGTCATCCGCCTTGCAAAAAAAGATATCGGCCACATCCAAAACCTGAAATCCATCTTGTTGGGGAATGGTGATCTTACCTTCGGCTTTTTTCAATTTCGAATGTAAAACCTTACCGTCAAGTGCCATTTCGCGCTTCTTGATTTCTTCAACATAGTCAACGGCCTTGATGAGTTCATCGATATTGATCGGTTTCATCAAATAATAAGCCGCATGACTGTTCAAGGCATCTTTGGCATAGTGGTCATACGCAGTGACGAATACCGTTTCGAAGTTACGATCGGGCAATTGATCCAAAAGATCAAAAGCATTGCCGAAAGGCATTTCAACATCTAGGAAAACCAGGTCCAAATCGTTTGCCTTGATCAATTCGACACCTTCCTTAATGCTTGCGGCCTCACCCACCAAATTCACCGTTGGGCAGTATTTGTTCAAATAATTCGCAAGGATCTCACGGCTGTTCGCCTCATCCTCAACTATCATCGCTTTTAGTTCCATTAGTCCTTTTTTAGGTTCAATACGACCAGGGTTCCCGTTCCGTCATCAAGGAGGTCTTCAATGGTCACATCGATCTTGTTCTTATACATATCGTTCAGAATGGCGA
This sequence comes from Flavobacteriaceae bacterium, assembly GCA_013214065.1. GTDB lineage: Bacteria > Bacteroidota > Bacteroidia > Flavobacteriales > Flavobacteriaceae > Flagellimonas_B > Flagellimonas_B algarum. The sequence goes on along the minus strand of JABSPK010000004.1, from coordinate 60,697 downwards.
TGCGCTTCTTGATGTTCCCCATTCCTTTCGATTTTTGACGCATTTGATTTTTGGTCTTCAGTGCCATGGATCGCTTTCTACCGATGCCGTTATCGGCAATTCGAATGCGTAAGACCGCAGCGTCGATCTGCTCGGCCTCGATTTTCAAATAGCCCTTTTCTTCACGATACCGTAGGCCGTGCCAAATCGCATTCTCAATATAGGGCTGTAATAGCATGGGCGGAATTTGGAACGATTCGATAGCAATGGCAGGATCGATCTGTAGCTCATAATCGAACTTGTCGGGAAATCTGGAATGTTCCAATTTCACGTAGAGTTCCAAAAGATCCAACTCTTTGGACAAGGGGATGAAATCCTCTTCCGAATTCTCCAGTACGGAACGCATCAAGACCGAAAAGTCACTCAAATACCGATTCGCGCTACGCTCATCGCTCTGGGCAATGTAGTTGTTCACCGAGTTAAGGGCATTGAATATGAAGTGCGGATTCATTTGCGAGCGCAGTGATTTCAAAGCCAATAGGTTATTGGCCAGTTTTTGCTGTTGTCCGCTTCGATAGAAAAAGTAGACGGCCATGGCCAAGAGGGCAATCCCCAATAGGAGCGAATAAATGACCCATTGTTGTCGCCGGGTGGTTTCTTCGAACAACTCCTGCTCGGTAACCGCCAAGTCGTATTTACTTTGCGACAATTCACGATCTTGCTCCAATGAAGCGATCCTGTTCTGCTTCTCCAAGATGTCGCGATTCAATCGGGCGATCCGAGAGATTTCCTGCTCTTTCAAAGCATAAAGGCTGTCGACCAACTTGACGTAGGCCTGATACGTGCTGAAGGCCCTATTGAAATCGCCTTGGTATTCATAAACTTCGGAAAGTTTGCGGGTGGCGTCTTTCTGAATGACCAGATCATTCCCGTTGTTCGCCTGCACGATACTCTTTTCCAAATACGGGATCGCCTCGCTCAATTGATCCTGGGCGATATACGCATTGGCGATCTCATAGTTGATTTTTTGGGAAGTAATCGAATCGAGACTGGAAATCCCATTGGAGGCAACGAACGATTTGTTGGGTAGTTTTTCCAAATCGCGGAGGTTCTTTTTCCGTAGTTGGATTTCATCTTGATACCGATTGGAGCGTCGGTAAAAATCAGCTACTTTATCGCTTTCCTGGATCGCCCTTTCGGGGTTTTGCTGCTTGGAAAGTTCGAGGGAATTGTCATAATACCCTTCGGCCTCGATGTTGCGGTTCTCGGTGGCATAGGTATCGCCGATTTTCGAGTTCAAATCAATGATCTCTGAAGTGAATTGGTTTTTTTCGGCAATGGTCAGGGCTTCCCTGTAAAACCGTAGCGCCCTTTCGGTCTCCCCTTTGCCAAGTGCGGCGTTGCCTTGTCCTTCATACAAGCGGACACGTTGGGCCGGAGTCATTTTCTTGAGTTGGGTCAAGCGGGCATATTCGGTTTCCGCCTGGTCGAATTCGCCATTGCTGACAAAGGCTTCAGCGAGTAGCAAGGCCGTAGCGACCGACTTGCGGTTCAACAAGGCATCTTCAAGACTGGAAATGGCCAAGTCGTATTGCTCATGGAAGCTGTAGATCTCACCCAATTTGGTAAAGGACTCCGACAAGGCCTTTTTATTCGCTTGTTCACCCAAGACCGCAATCGACCGGGTCACATAGTCGATACTTTTTTTGATATCGGTTTTCTTATAGGTTTCCGCTGAATCAAGATACTTGGCATGATCGACCAGGGACCGGGTATTCGATTGGCGTTGTTTTCTGGATACGGCATAATCTTCGACCAATACCAGAATGTTCTCATCCGTAGTGATGCGATGGCGTACGGTTTCGAAATCGGGACTTTGGAAAATGAGCAAATCACCGATTTCGGCCTCTATGGCAAACTCCCCCAAGGCATTCGTGGTGGTAAACGCCCCCTTGTCCGTTGTCACCTCGACCCCCGATATCGATTCATTGTTTTCCTTACCCCGCACTGAGCCCTCGATGCGCAGTGGATCCGGGGTAGCCGGATGCTGTGCGAAAACCGCGCTAAACAGCAGCAGCAAGAATGCCAATAGGCCCCAAGTATGGGATTTGAATTCGAACATAGGATAAACTTAGTGGAATTCGTGCGCACAAAAAAATCGCTACCTGCCCAGAACGGCCATTTCACGGTGTATTTCAGCTGTTTCTCGAAACGAGGCCCGCCCATGGCTCATCGAAAAGGTGCGTTTGCTCATTTATAGTGGAATAGCATGCGACACCCCCCTAGTTTTATCCCGTAAAACAAAAAAATAAGCAAATGAAAAATGCAAAGAAATTCTTGATACCCGTATTGCTGTTCTCGGCGATGACCGCGATAGGAGCTGATGCGGACGGCACACCCAAGCAAGTCAAAAAGAACATCAAAACGGAAAGGGAGGCAAAAACCCAGTTTGTCAAAATCGCCCTCTTATTGGATACCAGTAACAGCATGGACGGACTCATCGACCAGGCAAAAAGCCAACTTTGGGATATCGTCAATGAGTTCACCCACGCTCGATGCGGCAATGCCACGCGCCCCGAGCTACAGATCGCCCTTTACGAGTATGGCAACGACGACCTGGCCTCACGTGAAGGGTACATCAGGCAAGTACTTAATTTCAGCAGTGATCTGGATGAAATATCGGAACGGCTGTTCTCTTTGACCACCAACGGTGGTGAGGAATTCTGCGGTGCCGTCATCGATCGTTCGCTCAGGCAATTGGAATGGGGCAAGAACCCTGACGATCTCAAACTGATTTTTATTGCGGGCAACGAACCCTTTACACAAGGGAAGTTGCATTTTAGGGATGCGGCCCTGCAGGCCAAAGAAAACGACGTGGTCGTCAATACCATATTCTGTGGGAACTACGATCAAGGGGTGAATGGAAAATGGAAAGAAGGTGCGGTACTTGCCGGGGGCGATTATATGGCCATCGACCACAACCGCCAAGTCGTCCATATCGCCACACCTTATGACGATATCATCATCCAACTGAATGCCAAGTTGAACAAAACCTACATATCGTATGGCTCCATGGGGAGGCAAAAAGCAGCTGCCCAGGCCGCCCAAGACAAGGAAGCCTATGACATTGCCGCCGGTGTTTCGGTAAAACGGGCGGTGAGCAAAAGCACCCGTCTTTACAAAAACAGCATGTGGGACCTGGTCGATGCGGTCGAAGAAGACGAAGTCGAACTGTCCGAAGTACCTAAAAGCAGCTTGCCCGAAGAACTCCGGAACAAATCGGAACAAGAATTAAAGGCCTACGTTCAAGCAAAAAAAGAGGCGCGTGAAAACATCCAAAAAGAAATCCAGATCTTGAACAAAAAGCGGGAAGCCTTCATTGCTGAAAAGAATAAAAACGAAGAAGGTGGTCTGGAAAACGCCATGATCCAAGCGATCAAAAAACAGGCTGCGGACAAGAACTATCGCTGGGAATAACCCATTGAGTGAGGCTGGCAAGTTGTCGGGCGTTCGTACTGGCAGCTTGCCTTTTTCAAGGCATCAATAATTGGCCGCAGGACAATAGCAATCGTAGCGGTTCTCCGCTTTCTCACCGAAATCATACCCTAAGGTAATCTGGTGGAAACCACCATTGTCAAATCGGATATCACCGGTTTGGTATGAATAATTGTAAGAGAACATGAAGCGATTCACATTGACCCCAACGATCGGGGTGAACAATTGCAAGCGTTGCTCTCCGAACTGGCCGTTCTGTTGAAACTGTGCCCCGTCGAAACTACGGCGGTAGGACAATCCGCCCCAAATGGTGCCGAAACCGACATCACGATATACCTTGGCGTTGAAGTCAACGGTCTTTTCTTCGGTAAACTCGGTAAGTTGAAATAAGACCGATGGCTCGACCCGCCATTTGCTCCTTCCGAACACATAACCCACAGAGAATAAATACCGGCGTAGGTTATCGAACTCAGCAGCGGTATATAGATCACGGCCACTGCCGAGGATATTCAAAATGGCCGCATGGGCATAAAATTCCAAATAGTTGTATGAGGCCCCTAAATCGAGATTGAAGTAACTCGTGGTGTTCTTGGTACCGGTGATAATCGGATCTGGAATCACCGATCGGAATTCCGTTTCATCCAAACTGCTCAGGATAACCCCTGCGCTCAACCCGAAGGACAATTGATTCAAACTCCTGAAGTCGCCGGCTAATTTCAAATGATGGGCATAGGTACCCTTGAAACCCACTTGGGAGTGGTATCCGTTCGAGTCGTTGAACAAAATACCGCCGACCCCGCTGCGCTCCCCTACCCTGAAATGGGCATTGAAGGTCTGCAAACTCGGAGCTTCATCGACATTGAACCATTGCTTTCTCGCCGTTAGACGTACTTTGCCCCCCTGTCCGATACCCGCCATTGACGGATAGACCAAATAATAGTTGTCGGATAGATAATCGAAGTATACCGGAATGCCTTCTTGGGCGCTGAGCCCTGGTCCCATAAAGGAGGCCAAAAGCAATAGAGTTAGCAATCGTTTCATGTAGGCAATGGGGCTAAGTGTTAGTTATAATGTATGCGAACACATACTAAAACGTCCTAAATGTAACATTATTATGGCAATCGTTACCGTAATAAGTTCGTATTTTTGCCCAAAATTCGAGCTATGAAAGAGTACAACATCACCGTTGTAGCCACCAATAATCCAGCGATTTTAAAATTCGAGACCAATCATTTTTTGGTCCAGTCAAATTTCGAATATAAAAACATCGACGAGGCCAAAAATTCACCCTTGGCCCAACAGCTATTTTACCTGCCATTTGTAAAGACCGTTTACATATCAGGGAATTTCATCGCCATTGAGCGTTTCGATATCGTCACCTGGGACGATGTCAAGGATGCCGTGGCCCAACAGCTGGTCGAATATTTGAATGCCGGTGAACCGGTAGTCAATGAGACCGAACAACCTAAAAAAGTGGCCATTACGGTCTATGCCGAGGTTACTCCCAATCCGGGTGTTATGAAATTCGTGGTCAACAAGGCCATCGTGCCCGCTATTTTCGAATACAAGAACATCGACGAGGCCAAAGATTCCCCATTGGCCCAAGAGTTGTTCCATTTTCCGTTCGTCAAGGAGGTGTTTTTCGACAAAAACTACATCTCGATCAGTAAGTATGAGGTGGCCGAATGGGAAGAAGTGAGTATGCAGGTGCGGGAGTTCATCCGTGATTACCTCATGGATGGCAAAACGGTCATTGCTGAGAGCGCGGAACAAACAGCCAAGGCCGAAGCACAGGAAGTTGCGGAGGGAAAGGCATACGACGACACCTCACTCCAGATCATCGATATCTTGGAAGAGTACGTGAAACCTGCTGTAGCCAGTGACGGGGGCAACATTTTGTTCCAATCCTACGAAGCCCAAAGTGGTACCGTGAACGTCGTGCTCCAGGGCGCCTGTAGCGGTTGTCCGTCTTCGACCTTTACCTTGAAGAACGGGATCGAGACCATGCTCAAGAACATGATGGGCGATAAAGTCAAGGAAGTCGTCGCCCTCAACGGGTGATTTTTGGGATTCCATTGTCCGATTTTTGTTGATAATTCGCTAAATTGAAGGAATTTAAAACACAAGAACCATGGCAATATTAAAGGTAATCGAAGTCTTGGCCAACTCCAACGAGAGTTGGGAAGACGCTACGGACAAAGCAGTGGCGCAAGCCTCCAAATCGGTAAAGAATATCCGTTCGGTATATCTGAACGAACAGAGCGCTACCGTCAAAGATGGCAAGGTCGATGAATACCGTGTGAACGTGAAAATCACGTTCGAAGTAAAATAATCCCAATTAAAACATGCTAAAGCGTCCTATTGGGGGGCGCTTTTTTTTATGCCGTTCGAGCCCTATGATGAAAATGAAACCCATATCCGTTTTGTTGTTTGTACTACTTCTCGGATGCGCCCAAAAGAAGGAAAAAATGGCCTACGCACATACCAATGCCCTGATCGAGGAGACAAGCCCTTATTTGTTGCAGCACGCCCATAACCCGGTCAACTGGGAAGCCTGGCACCCTGAGGTACTCGAACGGGCCCAAAAAGAGAACAAACCCTTACTGATCAGTATCGGCTATGCCGCCTGTCATTGGTGCCATGTCATGGAAGACGAATGCTTCGAAGATGAAGCGGTGGCACAACTGATGAACGACAACTTCATCAACATTAAAATCGACCGCGAAGAACGGCCCGATGTCGACCAAATCTATATGGATGCCATCCAAATGATGACCGGCAACGGGGGCTGGCCCCTGAACATCGTGGCCCTGCCCGATGGTCGGCCGTTTTGGGGAGCGACCTATTTGCCCAAGGACAATTGGACCAAATCACTAAACAGTCTGATCGAACTGTACAACACCGATCCCCAACGGGTCAAGACCTATGCCAGTGACTTACAACGGGGCATCCAATCGATCAATCTGGTCGAAAACCAAGAAGATCCCAATGCCTTCGATCTAGACCAACTGCAGGCTTCGGTCACCAAGTGGACGACTTATTTCGACACCTTTTTGGGAGGCTATAAGAGCGCTCCCAAATTCATGATGCCGAACAACCTCGATTTCCTTTTGCACTACGGCACCGTTCAAAAGGACGATGCGGTTTTGGAATACGTCAACACTACCCTCACCCGTATGGCTTACGGCGGGATCTTCGACCAAGTCGGTGGCGGCTTTTCAAGGTATTCGGTCGACACCAAATGGCACGTACCCCATTTTGAAAAAATGCTCTACGACAATGGTCAGTTGATCAGTTTATATGCCAAAGCCTATGCCCTGACCAAAAACCCGCTCTACGAGCAAATCGTAGCCCGTTCTATGGACTTTGTCAAGGAAGAATTGCTCGATCCCAGCGGCGGATTCTATTCTTCACTCGATGCCGACAGCAAAACCGCCGAAGGAGCTTTAGAGGAAGGGGCCTATTATGTCTGGACCAAGGCCGAGCTCGAAGGCCTTTTGACAAGTGATTTCGAGTTGTTCAAGGATTATTTCAACATCAATCCGTACGGCTTATGGGAAGACGGGCACTACGTCCTGATACGGGACAAAACCGCCCAGGAAATCGCCGACAAACATGGGGTTGCCCTTAGCGAATTCCACCAAAGGATCGACAAGGCACTCGCTATTTTGAAAGCGGAGCGTGACACCCGCCACAAACCCCGGTTGGACGACAAGATCTTGACCTCTTGGAATGGATTGATGCTGACCGGTTTGGTCGATGCCTATCGCTATCTCGGTGAGGAACACTATCTGGAAACCGCGTTGAAAAACGCCGAATTCATCAAAAACAACATGTTGCGCGAGGATGGGGGATTGTACCGCAACCACAAAAACGGCAACAGTAGCATTAACGGATTTTTGGAAGACTATGCCAGCACGATCGAAGGTTTTATCGCCCTGTACCAAGTCACTTTTGATGACGAATGGTTGTTCTTATCGAAAAAATTGGCCGACTATGCCATAGCCCACTTTAGGGATGCTGAAAACGGCATGTTCTATTTCACTTCCGATGAGGATGCTTCGCTGATCCGAAGGACCATCGAAGTAAACGACAATATCATTTCGGCTTCGAACAGCATCATGGCCAAAAACCTATTGAAACTACACAAACTTTTTTCGAAAGATGGGTATGGGGCGTTGGTCGACCAAATGGTGCGCAACGTACAATCCAACTTTATCGAAAACGGCCAAAGCTTTTCGAATTGGCTGCATTTGGTGCTCTACGAAAACCGCAATTTCTATGAAATCGCCGTTGTCGGTGAAGATATGGAGCAACTGGGTAAGGAATTGCACCAGGTCTATGTACCGAACAGCATTCTGGTTGGGCATCGTACCGAAGGTCGTATCGATCTTCTAAAGAGCCGTTATAACGAAGGACAGACCTTGGTCTATGTCTGTATCGAAGGAAGTTGCAAATTGCCCGTCACTTCGGCCGAAGCGGCCTTGGGGCAACTATAAACCCGTTTCATCCCAATTTAAACGAACATGGAACACGATTTGACGTATTACGAACAGTTATTGGAAAAGGCCATCGCCTGGTTTTGGGGATTTTTACCTTCGTTGCTTTTGGCCTTCTTTATCTTGGTAGTCGGGTTATGGGTCATCAAATTGTTCAATCGCTTGGTCAAAAAATTCTTTGACCACAAAGACTACGACCCGACCCTTGAAAGCTTTTTACAAAGCTTTATCGGCATCACCTTAAAGGTGTTGCTCTTTGTATTGGTCATCACCCAATTGGGGGTCAAAACCTCCTCTTTGATCGCGATGATCGGTGCGGCCGGACTCGCCATTGGTTTGGCGCTCCAAGGTTCTTTGGCGAATTTTGCCGGTGGGGTATTGATCCTTTTGTTCAAACCGTTCAAAATCGGGGATTGGATTTCGGCCCAGGGGGTCGATGGGGCCGTCAAGGAAATTTCCATCTTCAACACCAAGTTGACCACTTTCGGCAATCAAATCGCCATCATCCCCAATGGCCAATTGGCCAATGGCAATATCGTCAATTACAATGCAGAGCCGAACCGGCGCGAAAACTACATCGTCGGGATCAGCTACGGATCGGATATCAAATTGGCGAAAGACATCTTATTGGAAATCTGCGCAGAAGACGAGCGTATTTTAAAGGATCCGGCCCCTGAGGTCTATGTCAACAGCCTTGGTGATAGTTCGGTTGATCTTACCTTGCGTTTTATGGCCCCGAACGAGGTGTTTTGGCCCGCTCGGTTCAATGTCATCGAACAATCGAAAATACGGTTTGAGGCCGCGGGCATCGAAATCCCCTTCCCACAACGGGTGGTGCATACAAATTAGAATTAATTCGCGTTAATTTCTATTTGTGCCAGGGCATCTCATTTAATTCCAATTGATTACTTGTATTTTATTTATACCCACAATTAGCATAGCAAACATTTGTTTGGGTATAGCAAACCCCTAGCCCTATGATACGCGCAATTGCACCACCAACTCCACAAGCTGCACAAGTTTGGGCTATTACAGTATTTGCACAGGCGGTTCCCATTACGTCACAATCATCTTTAAAGCCAAATTCCAATTGAGCTAATTCGACCATAACAAGCTGGTTTATTTCCTGTTGCACTTTACCATAATAACCGCTTTCTTGGTTCAAAAAATTATGTGCCCTCGTCAGTTGCTCCATTTCAACAACGAACTGATTTGTGTTCGCCAGTCCAAAAATTTCGCAGGAAAGAATTCTCAAATCTTCATCATTCAAACGATTCACATCGATTTCTGATAATAAATTCATGTTATCAAGATGAAGTAATTTTGCCACATACTTACTTTCCAATTTTGCAACTTGCATTAGTGTAGCATCAGTCTTGATGTCGATAGGGCCGAAGGTTCCCATGAAGAATAAACAAAGTAAAATAATAACTGATTTCATGATGTAGAGATTTTGTAATTCGAATATATAGTTTTTTTACTACATATTACGATTATTTTCTACATCATTCTATTTGCCTTTATGGGAAAGCACAAAATCCTTAAGGTAAAACGGTTCGAAATAGGCAAGGTCTTCGAAGTCCTTCGCCTCGAATTTCCGCTGGGCCAGCACCGCCATTTCACGTGCCGATGGCATGAGCTGGGGTAGGTATTCAAACGAACCGCCCTTCAAGACCTGACTGCATTTCTCGGCCCCATTACCCACGAAAACCACCTTTTCGATTTCTTGGTACTCTGCGAACGAATCGGATTCGATTACTACGGCCTTGACCGGCTCAAGGGCTTCGTATCGACCATTGAATACCCCGGCATACACCTCCATACGGCGTGCGTCCAAAACCGATATGATCCGATGGTCTACCGCGGTCTGCACTTGACAAGCCATACTTTGTAAGGTGGATACGGATATCAATGGGACTTCCAAAGAAAAGCACAGCCCTTTGGCTGCCGATACCCCGATCCGGAGTCCGGTATAAGAACCCGGTCCTTTGCTCACGGCGATCGCGTCGAGGTCGGAAAAAGAAAAAGAAGCCTCTTTCAAGGCTTCTTCTATAAATTGATGCAATTGCTCGGCATGTGAATAATTAGCTGCATTGTTCTCCACCAGGGAAACCAAGTCTCCATTGACGGAAACACTTACCGAGCAATTGGTCGTTGCGGTCTCTAAATTCAATATCGTGCCCATAGGGCCACAAAGATACCGTTAGTCCAGTGAAATCGGAATACCGAAATAGAATTCCAGGATCTTCAATCGGAAAATGTAATCGTATTTGGTTCGGATCGCATCGGCCTCGGCATTGTCGACCCGCGATTGGGCCTGACTGAAGTCAAAGGCGTTCATCAAACCGACATCAAAACGGTCTTTGGCATATTGGTACGAGAGCCTTCGGGCATCCAAGGTCTTCAAAGCCGCTTCATACGCCTTGAAGAACACGGTGACGTCGACATAAGCCTGTTGGATATCACTTTCCAAATTCAGCTTATCCTGTTCGTACTGTAGCTTGGCACGTTCTAAGGTGATTTTCGCCCTTCTAATACCATTGCGGGTGCCCCATCCATTGAAAATGGGTACATCCAACTGGGCTCCGTACGAAATACCGTCATTGATCCACAACTGATCGACAAATCCGATCTGTTCTCCCGTTAGGGGATCCAAGTTCTGATCGGAGTATCGGGTATTGTAGTTGAAGAAGGCTGAAAGGGTAGGATACACCGCTCCCTTAGCGATCTGAAGGTCTTTCGCCGCCAAATCAACATTGGATTGCGAAAACTTGATATCGTTTCTAAAGGTCAAGGCCTTGTCGAAAATCACCTTGGCCGAATTATCCAAAATATCGGAGGGTGGAATATCAAAAGCCTCATCGGCAATGTCGAAGTTCTGATAATCGGTGATTTGGAGCAACTGCGCCAAACTGACCCGTGAAATCAACACCAAACTTTCACCGTTGATGATCTGTTGTTCTTGGTTCGCGGCCGTGGCTTCGATTTCCAAAAGATCTCCTCTTGGTGAGACGCCTGATTCGACCAATTCCCTGGTGCGTTTCAAGTCTTGCTCGGTAACCGCATATTGCGCCCTAAAGGTCTTCAATTGCTCTTTGTTCGACAACACCTGCAAATAGGCATTGGCGACGTTCAATCGAATGTCGTCCTTCAAATCATCTAAACGGTATCGGTTCGCTATGGCGTTCAATTTGGCCCGATTCAAACGGTGCACGTTTCGTAGACCGTTAAAAAGGGTCACCGCAGAGGTCAGGTTCGCGCTCGATGACAAAATGGTACCCGTGACCAGGTTGTTCGTCGTAGGATCAAGAATCAGACCCGTATTCCCGGAGACATTGGTTTGCCCGTTTAAACTTGGCAAGAAATCCCCAATGGCGTCCGACTTGTCGATTTGGGCCGTTTCAAGATCCAATTCGAACTGTTCTATAGTCAAGTTATTTTCAACTGCATAGGTGACACATTCTTCGAGTGTCCACTTTCGCATCTGCGCATTTCCTACAAATAGGGCACAGAAAACCAGCAGTATGGATATTCTATACTTCATTCGTTTTTTGATTTTGGTTCGTATCTATGGGTTGGTCAATTAAGAATCTTCGTCGCTGGGCTGTTCAAGTTTGTTCCAAACCTTGACCTTGGCATCTTCTTCGATCCCTGATAGGATCTCGACATCGATACCATCGCTTACGCCCAATTCCAATTCTTTCTTTTCGAATTCATTCTCGGCGACCTCTACCTCAACAAAAGGCTTATCGGTTTCCTTGTCGAATTGCAACAAGGCTTCCTTGATGGCCAAGACATCTTTTTTCTCTTCCAAAACGATCGAGGCGTTCGCGCTATAACCGGCCCTTACGTAGGTGCTGTCGTTCATGACCAAGTCACCTTCGATCTTGAACTGTACGGCTCCTTCTTCTTCGACCCCTTTAGGCGCGATGAATTTCAACTCGGCATCGAACTTGTCTTTTTCCAAGGCTCCCAAGGAGATTTCCAAAGGCATTCCTACGTTCAACTTCCCAACTTCGGCTTCATCGACTTCGCCTTCAAAGATCATTTTGGTCATATCGGCAATAGTAGCGATGGTGGTACCATCATTGAAGTTATTACTCTGGATTACCTGATCCCCTTCTTCGACGGGAATCTCCAAGATGGTCCCAGAAACAGTGGCCCTGATATTGGTATTGGCACTTGCCGAACCTCCTGCGGAACCTTTCAAAATAATCTGATAATCGTTTTGGGCGTTCTGCAGTTCCAATTTGGCTTGATCATATGCCAACTGGATGTTTTGGAAATCTTGGGCTGCTACCACCCCTTTAGAGAATAAGTCTTTGTTCCTGTTGAAGTCCAACTCTGCATTGTTCAATGCGACTTTGGCGTTGTTCACACGACCACGGGCTTGGAACAATGACTGTTCGTTCGGCACGACTTTGATCACAGCGATCAAATCACCGGCCCTCACATCAGCTCCTTCTTCAAGGTAGATGCGATCGATGATCCCAGAAATTTGGGGCTTGATGTTGATTTCGTCTTCAGGAATGACTTTTCCGGTCACGATAACCTTGTTCACAATGTCTTTGCGCTCTAAGGTTTCCGTATCATAAAGTTGTTTCGGTGTACTGTTCTTTTTAAGAAAGTGTACGACGGCATATAAGATCCCTACACATACAATGCCTATCAATCCGTACTTAACATACTTGTTCATTTCAATTTATTTGATTGTTATTTAATTCTATTTGGTTATTCTTCTCGTAACGCTTCTATAGGTTTGACCCGAATCGCCCGATTGGCCGGCAATAGTCCGATCAAGACACTTAAGCTGACCATGAGCAAGAAGGATATGCTGAATTGGGGTATGCTGATCATCGGGTTCACGAAGGGAAAATCATCCCCACTGCCCCATAAATTATTTGCGACTGCCAAAATACCGACTGAAATGGCAAAGCCGATCAAGCCCGCAAAAGCGGTCAATACGATGGCTTCAACGACGATTTGCCGTTTGACCACGATAGGGGTTGCTCCTAGCGCCCGGCGCACACCGATTTCCTTGGTTCGTTCTTTGACCGTAATCAGCAAAATGTTACTGATCGCGATGACCCCTGCCAGCAGGGTAAATATTCCAACAAAGAAGGAAAATCCTTTGAGTACATTGGTAAAGGCGGAAATGTTGTTGAAAATTTCAGACATATCGAAACTACCGATGGCCCTTTCGTCTTTTGGAGCGATGTTGTACTTGTTCTTCAAAATCGCCTTGATCTGACTTTCAACGATGGCCACCTTGGTATCCGGTTCTACGGCAATTGCCATCCACCCCATTCGATCGCCGGTATTGAAGGCTTTCTGGAAGGTGGTGAAGGGTACGAAAACCGCGTTTTCCCCATCGATATTAATATTGTTGTTGGGCTTGTAGATTCCGACAACGGTAAAGAACACCCCGTTGATACGAATATCCTCCCCGATGGCTTCCTCCCCTTTTTCGAAAAGCAGTTTATAGGTTTCCTCCCCAATGACACAGACTTTCTTCGATTCGTCAATATCATTGTCGTTGAGAAAACGACCTTCGACCAGTTTCTTTTTAGTGATGTTATCGATTTCCGGATAATCGCCATACACCGAAGAGCCGCTTGTCTGTCCGTTTCTATACACAGTGACCACTCCTCTATGGTTCCCCAATTCGATGCGAGGGGCCAATACTTCAATTTCTGGAATCTGTTCTTTCAAAATGGCCGCGTCTTCGATTTTATATCGAATGCGGCGTCCTCTTTCAAAACCTTTATACGGTTCGGAGGTGCGCTGGCCCCAAACGAAAAGGCTGTTGGAAGCCGTACCTGCGAAAATCTTGTCGAAGCCGTTGCTCATGCCATTGGCCGACCCCAAAAGCAGCACCAAAATGATCATTGCGAAAATCACCCCCAACATCGTCAAGAAAGTACGGAACATGTTCTTCCCTAACGTGTGGAATATTTCAAACCATAAATCCCTATCGAATAACCACATGATCTCTTATTTATCTCTTAATGCTACAATCGGTTTCACGTTCGCCGCTTTTATCGCGGGTATCAATCCGGCCAGTACTCCGGCGATAATCAAAATGACCGTTGCCGTAATCACTGTCGACGCCCTCACATTGGGATTAGTAAAGGCAGGTGTCTCAATTGTCGGACCGATAAGGGCTAAAATCGCCCAGGCGAACAATAGTCCGATAAAACCTGAAATCGTAGTAATGAAAATCGACTCTAAAATCACCAAATTGATGATTTGGCCAGGCTGTGCACCAAGTGCTTTTCGCACGCCCATTTCCTTGGTTCGCTCCTTGATCGTAAAGACCATGATGTTCCCGATACCGACAATTCCGGCAATTAATATCAAAAAGGCAACAGAAATTCCGATGACCCGTAATACTGTGGTAAAACTGCTAATATCCTCAAAGGCTTGGGCATAGTTCCATACGAACAAGCCCGATTGGTCTTCAGGAGATACATTATGCCTGCGCTTCATGACCAACTCCAACTTATCGGAAAATTCCAATGCCTTGGTCAGGTCATAGTTTGGATTATAGGTCAATAAAATCGCATTGATATCCGAGGTATTCCCATAGATGCGTTGGTAGGTACTGATCGGAGCGTAGATCCTACGTTCCGCATTGTCGTCGCCTTCATCCGTAAATACCCCGATTACCTTGAAAGGCAGGTTGTTGAATTCAACGAACTTGCCCAATGGGTCTTCGTCTTTGAAGAGGTCTTCAGCGACCTTGCGTCCGATAACGGCCACCTTGGCTTTGTTCACCTGGTCTGCCTCATTGACGAAACGCCCTTTGGTTACGATCGTCTTTTCGATAATCTGGTGGTCCGGATGTACGGCCTGCACTGAATAAGTACCTGTTTCTGTTTTATAACGGGCTACGGCATTGGCGTAATAACGGGCACTGATTTCGACAAAATCGTCAGGGAAACTGGCTTGGATATACGCAATATCATCGTTCTTGAATTGGATCCTACGACCGGCCTCAAAACCTGCATAGGCTTCGGATGTCGTACCGGGACGGATAAAAATGGAATTGGTGGCATCGTCATTGAACTGACTGTAGAAGCCGTTCTGCATTCCATTGATGGAAGCCAAGATCATGACCAGGATGAAAATTGCCCATCCTACCGAAAAACCGGTCAAGAAGGTACGAAGCTTGTTCTTCTTGATGGTATTGAATATCTCTTGCCAAATGTCGCGATCAAACATACTGCTCGGCCCTTACTTGTTCTATTTTCTTGTCTTCTACGATCACCCCATCTTTAAGGTGTACAATGCGCTTGCACATGTGTGCGATATCCTCTTCGTGGGTCACGACCAAAATAGTGTTGCCCTCGTCGTTGATCTTTTGGATGAGGTCCATGACCTCGTATGATGTCTTACTATCGAGTGCCCCTGTCGGCTCATCGGCAAGCAATACTTTAGGTTCGGCAGCCATGGCCCTAGCAATGGCGACCCGTTGTTTCTGCCCCCCTGATAGCTCACTTGGCAAGTGCGTCGCCCAGGGCTTCAATCCGACCCTATCCAAATAGTTCAAGGCCTTTTCATGACGTTCCTTACGCCCTACTTTTTGGTAATACAAAGGCAAGGCAACGTTCTCTAGCGCTGATTTGTAATTGATCAGGTTAAAGGATTGGAAAACGAAGCCCAAAAATTTGTTACGGTATTGGGCCGCTTTCTTTTCATTCAGGTCCTTGATAGGAACTTCGTCCAAATGGTACTCGCCGGAGTCGGCCCCATCCAACATTCCAAGAATGTTCAACAAGGTTGATTTTCCGGATCCCGAAGAACCCATAATGGCTACTAATTCACCTTCTTCTACACTGAAATTGATTCCTTTTAAGACGTGAAGCGAATTGCTACCCATCTTATAGGACTTATGAAGATCTTTGATTTCTATCATGATTGGTTTGTTAGCTATCTGGACTTGAAATCCGCTTATAGGACTGACAAGTTCCCGAAATGTTACAAGAAAAGGTTAAAAGTTTTGTTAAATGATCAATTGCCGGAATCGTTGGTTTGATCGGTATTCCAGATCTTGATATCGTCTTCCTCAGAGAGTCCCGATTTGACCTCAACGAAGATGCCATCACTTAGACCGAGCTCGATATCCTTGCGTTCGAAATTCTGACCCCCATTGGCCACTTCCACAAACGGTTTTTTGGTCTCCTCATCGAATTGCACCAGGGCTTCCTTCAAAGCCAACACACTATCGGCCCGTGCCAAAATTATGGACGCATTCGCACTGAGTCCAGCCCTGATAAAGGTGGTATCGGACTTATTGAGTGTGCCTTTAATCTCGAATTGAATGGCACCGTTTTCTTCTTTCCCTTTGGGTGCGATGTAATCGAGAACGGCATCGAATACTTGGTTTTCAATAGCTCCCACGGTAATCTCCATAGGCAGGCTTTCTTCGATCTTGCCCACTTCCGATTCGTCGACCTTTCCTTCAAAGATCATTTTTTCAATATCGGCCACGGCCGCAATGGTAGTTCCTTCATTGAAGGTATTGCTTTCGATGACTTGGTTCCCCTTTTCGACGGGTACGTCGAGTACCATTCCGCTTACCGTTGATTTGATGAGCGTATTCGCTTGGTTGCGGAAACCACTGGTCGTTCCGGTCTTTACGATATCGAATCGTTTGTTCGCGGCACCGTAAGTCTGTTTCGCTTGATTGAAAGTTAATTGGGCACGATCCATATCGGCTTGTGAGACCACCCCTCTATCAAAGAGCGCTTTCTGCCGGTCATAGTTTCTTTTTTGGTCGTCAAGATTGATCCTGGCTTGGTCGATGGCATCACGGGCATCGTTCAAGGCATTCAAGTTCGGTACCACTTTGATCCTAGCGATCAAATCGCCTTCTTTGACATAGTCGCCGCCTTCTACAAAGACCTCTTCGATAACCCCTGAGATATTGGGCTTGATCAAGACTTCTTCCAAAGGAAGGATACTACCTGTCGCAACCGTCTTTTTCACGATGTTCTGTTTCGAAGCCTGTTCGGTCTCGTAGACTACCGGGTCTTGGCTGTTCTTTTGATAGAGGTAATACATGGCCGCTGAGAACGCGACTACGATAAAGAGCAAGATCCCTATGGTTACTGATTTTTTCATTGCTATAGTTTTTGATTGATTTTAATGATTATTCCGTTCGTAGGGCTTCAATAGGGCGTACTTTGATGGCGCTTTGTGCGGGTATGAACCCAGCGAAAAGCCCAGACAAAATTAGGATGCCCAAGGCACTGGCGACTACCGAGACACTGACACTCGGGTTTAAGAACATATCGACGGGCCCCACACTATCGAGCAGGGCATTTATCCCATAGATACATAGGGCACCGAAAACGATTCCTGTCATGCCCGACATGATGGTCAAAAAGATGGATTCCATTAGAATCTGTTTCTTGATTGACCAAGGTTGTTCGCCCAACGCCCTTCTGATCCCGATTTCCTTAGTGCGCTCGCGCACGACGATCAGCATGATATTGCTAATACCGATGACGCCTGATATCAGGACCAAAGTACCCACGATAATGGCGACCCAACGCATGGCCATGAACAGACTTTCAACGCGGTTGTATTCGCGGTATAAGTCAAAGTACCCGATGGCCCTTTCATCGTCAGGATGGACCTTTCTGCTCTGTTTCAAGGTATTGATGATGGCTTCGCTCTTTTCTGAGATCGATTGCCCATCTTGGGCCGTAATCGCCATCCAACCCACATTATCGGCCCTGTTGAAGGCTTGCGAGAATGCCGTAAAAGGGACATAGATCTGTCGCTCGGCATTTTGGCCGTTGCCGTTACTTGATTTTTCCTTGTAGGTGCCGACGACCATAAAGTTCACGCCTTGGATACGAAGGTAGGTCCCCAAGACATCTTCATCTTCCTCATAAAGGTCTTGTCGAATGCCGTCACCGATTACCGCGACCTTACGGTTCAAGTTGATATCATTATGGTTCAAAAATCGCCCGTAATTCACGTACATGGAATTCTGGAACAATATTTCAGGATAATCACCGAAAATGCGATATAATCCGCTTTCAGTTTTATAGAACACATTATCCCCCTCATTGCTTCGAGCGGCGTTTCGTGGCGAAATGATCTTCAAGCCCGGTACGTCACGCCGAATAAGATCCACATCCTCCAGCTTGAAATTGAACCGCCTTCCTTCGGGCAGTCCCTCATAGGCCATGGTGGTACTTTGGGTCCAAACGAACATGGTATTGGTCGCTACCCCGCTAAAGTCCTGTTTGATGCCGTTTTCAAGCCCTTTTCCGGCGGCCAGCAGCAAAATGAGGATGAAGATGCCCCAAAAGACGCCAAAGGCCGTTAAAACGGTTCGAAACCAATTACTGGTCAGCACTTCCAATATTTCTCGCCATCGATCTCTGTTGAACATGCTATTCGTCTCTTAATGCGTTAATGACTTGAACCTTCGCAGCCCGCCATGCCGGAAAAAAGCCGGCTATTGCCCCTGCCGTCACCAAGACCAAGACGGTCGTAAAGGCTACGTTAAAGCTCACCGATGGGTTGACAACATAGTCGACCTCGATATTGGGCCCGACGAATTCAAGAATGCCCATGCTCAATATCAAACCGGAAAATCCGGAGATAGCGGTCACGAAAATCGATTCCTGTAAAATCATCCCGACGATGGCCCAGGGTTTCGCCCCCAATGCTTTTCGTATCCCGATCTCACGGGTCCGTTCCTTAACGACGATCAACATGATATTGCTGACCCCGACGACCCCTGCGATGATAGTACACACCCCGACGAACCAAAAGAAGAATTTGATGTTTCCGGTCAAGGCATAGTAGCGTTTGGCCTCTTCGATAGGATTCCAGATATGAATGGCCCTTTCGTCTTCGGATGCGATGCCATGGGCGGCGTATAGATATTCCTTAATGTCCTTCTCGAATTCGAGCGATGAAGCCACGGTTTGATCCAAGCTTTCTTTTTCAGGCAGCATAAAGGTGAGGTTGTTGATCTTGTCACCACCATTGAAAGCCAATTGGGCGGTCGACAACGGAATCCAAATCCTTTCTTCTTCGTCTTCGTCAAGGCCGACTTCACTGAACACCCCCACGATCTTAAAACCGGCTCCTGAGATATTCAGGTATTCGCCTAGGGGCGACTCGACATCCTTGAAGACTTCCCGCTTGATTTTTTTACTGATGACGGCAACCTTGGCATAATCCTCGATATCCTTCTCATTAATGAATCGCCCTTCGATCATGTACTCATTTTCTATCTTTTGGATATCACCGGTGGTGCCGATGATCTCATAGACCAAAAGGTTTTCTTTATACAGTACTTGCAGGTTTCTTGGGAAGTAAAAGGTGGAGGCCTTTTCATAATCGACACCCAATTCTTTGGTGATGACGTCGTAATTCTTGTTTCGTAGCTGGACGCGCCGCCCCGGATTGAGTCCGTTGTGCGCAATGGTAGTCCGCCCTGGCCAGACCCAAATACTGGTTGCGGCATCGGTTTGGAATTCCTTCTCGATTCCGTTTTGCATGCCTTGGCCGAATCCTAATAAAATGACGAGGATGAAAATCCCTGAAGCGACCGAAAGTCCGGTCAAAAACGTCCGTAATTTATTTTTACGGATCGTATCAAAGATCTCTTGCCATCTTTCGATGTCAAACATTGGGTTGGTTTTTTTGATTGATGAATACGCAAGCGTATGTTAATTAGACTGTAACTTATTTTTTTTGTTACAGTTTCATCACCAAAAAAATGTTAAATAACGCGACTAGCCTTTTAATTTGCGATAAATAAGATAGAAGAGCCCTCCGACCAAAACGTAGGGTATGGCCATCAGGTATACAATGCCATTGTTCACACCTTCGGCCGTACTGGTATCGGCCTCGCTCTCCAATGCCGCCCTACACATCGAGCATTGTGCCTCCACATCGGCGGGTAGCACTAGGAGCACCAACAACATCGTAACAAGGAGTCTAATACGCATAATAGGGCGATATCATTAGATAAACCACCACCCCGGTCACGGCAACATACAGCCATACAGGGAAGGTATATTTTGCCCATTTTCGATGGGCCTCAAAGTCTTTCAAATAGGCTTTTGAATAGGTGACCAAGACCAAGGGAATGATCGCGATTGATAGAAAAATGTGCGAAATCAGGATGAAAAAATACAAGTAGCGTAACCAACCTTCACCTCCATAGGTAGTTGATTCGGAGGTCATGTGATAGGCGACGTACATCACCAAGAAAGCTACTGAAAATGCAATGGCCGTGGTCATGAGACGTTGATGCAATTTCCTATTCCCTTTTCGAATGGCCGAAACGGCCACTACCAAAAGAACCGCCGTCAATCCATTGATCGTCGCATAAATCGGGGGTAGGAAACCCAAAGGTTCGGCATCGGGTATCTTATACCCGAAAAGCAGGACGACTACCAGGGGGATGGCAATCGACAAAATAGTGATCCAAACCTTGATTTTTTTCTCTTTCCGTAACTGTGCTTCCATTTATTCCGCCAATAATTTTTTAATGTCTTCCTTGAGCATGGTGATCTGTTGGGCCTCCCCTTCTGCATTCGTTCCTTGCGCTTCGGGAATCATTCCACGATAGTAGATCAATGGGTTTCCGAACTTATCGGTTCGGGACCGCAGATAGCCCTGCTTATCGACCAGGGCGAAAAGGCCGCTATGCTCAAAGCCACCCGGGGCTTCGCCATTCTCGGCCGCCAAAATGTAAAAACCCTCATTGGCCAACCGATGAATTTCAGACTGATCTCCGGTCATGAGGTTCCAATCCGGATCGACAACCCCGTATTTCGAGGCATATGTTCGCAATACATGGGGCACATCGTACCTAGGGTTTATCGAAAAGGAGGCTACCCCAAAAGCATCCGAACCAGAAAATGTATCCTGGATCTCGACCAGGTTCTGGGTCATAACCGGGCAGATGGTCGGGCAGGTCGTAAAAAAGAAATCGACCACATAGACCTTTCCCGCATAATCTTCATTGGTCACGCGAACGCTATCTTGGTTCAAAAAGGAAAAGCGGGGTACTTTGCGTCTTCCATTCGTATCGGTAATGTTGGAGAGGGCATCGGCATCGGGCGTTCCGTGCATGCGGTCCAATTCGACCACACTGCCATCCGCAAAACGTTTTCCGATTTCCCGAACGGCGAAAATACCGAATACCAAAACCACCAAGGATACCCAGACGTAGGTATATTTCTTCTTCTTATTTGCTCCTGTCGGCATTGTTCTGTTTTAAGGCCAATCGGTATTCGGCAAGAATTATCTTGACATCATCTTCCATTTTGTTGTTCAATTCAGCAACGGAATTGGAATCAAACCCGAATTTGACCCCATCGTCGATGTCATCGTCCCTACCGCGAAGGTTCCTGTCTTTATCGATGATATACACATAGGAGGTACCTAAATCGGCATCCAATCCTACGGGGCTGCCCAAACTTTCGAATACCTCGACTATGGCGGATGAATCGGCATATACAAAGTGCCATTTCGAAGCATCGGACAACTCGCCCAATTCCTTTTTCAAAGCCGCTACTTTTTCTTGGGTACCCTTAGGCACCAACATGACGAATTGAAAATCCTTGAAACCGCTGAACCGCTTGTAGATCTTTTGGTTGAGATTGAAGGCGTTGCCTTTACGTGTTTCAAGTCCTTCACCCAAGAAGCCCAGCACGGTAATGTTGCCTTCCAAGGCATGGTTATCCGCATTCGCCGGCAATTCGACCACACCCTCGGACAGCGTGGGCAACCGCCCGAAATTATTGACCCCTGAGGCGAAAAAAAGGTAGGCTACCAGAGGTAAAATGAACAATACGATAAGGACCAGTGTCTTTTTCATGAGCTGCTATGCAAAAATAAAAAAAGGCGGTCATAAAACCGCCTTTTTTGATGCTATTCCTCGTGTTAATTAGAATTCCCATGCCATGAACGCGTTCTTGAAGACATCGTAGATATAAGTCGCTTCAAAAAGCAATATGGTGATCAAATAAACGACCAAGAAAATCGGTGTCCACACGATGGCCCTTCTTAGGGAGCTCTTTTCATCGCGAAGGTGCATAAAGTCCCATGCGATGTAATATGCTTTGACCAGGGTAAGGATGATGAAGATCCAATTCAAGAGCTTCATATCCAAGAAATAGGTTTTTGTCAAGAATTCCGGTTTTACGATACCCAAACCGACTTCAACGGCTGTGACGATCGAAAGAAAGATCAAAACGCCCCAAATCTTTTGTGTGTTCGATTTGAATTTCAACAGACCCCTGAAGATTTCTAATTTATGTTCGTGTCCCATACGACTATTGTATTGCTAGTTGTGTGTTTCGAAAAAGTTAGACCAGATAAAAGAAGGTAAATACGAATACCCATACCAAATCCACAAAGTGCCAGTACAGTCCGACCTTCTCTACCATTTCATAATGCCCTCGGCGTTCGTAAGTACCCAAGATGACATTGAAGAAAATGATGACATTGATCACTACTCCTGAAAACACGTGAAAACCGTGGAAACCGGTGATGAAGAAGAAGAAATCGGCGAACAAGCGACTTCCGTATTCGTTGCGTACCAAGTTGGCCCCTTCGACCACGCGGACCGCATCTTTCAAACGGGCCAAAGATTCACTGCGGTTCAAGAGGGTCTTTTCACCGTCTTCGTTGATTTTCTCCGTACGGATCAAGATGTTCGGATTGGCCTTAAAGCCTTCGATTACCTCGTTGAGTGAATAGGTGGTCAAGCTCGCCTCATCGGTAAACCAAACCCCTTTGTCACGGGTATTCTGCACCCTTGCTTCAGGCAGGACCTTTGCAAAATCGGCAATAGCCGCCCTTTGGTTATCGTTCGAGGCATCGACGAATTGGAGTACCCGACCGCCTTTGGTCTCAAGCGCCCCGAAATCCCCTTTGATGAAGGTTGCCCATTCCCAAGCTTGGGATCCGACGAAAATCGCACCTCCGATGATGGTCAGGAACATGTACAACACCACCTTGTTCTTCATCATGCGATGCCCTGCATCCACTGCCAGTACCATCGTGACCGAAGACATGATCAGGATAAAGGTCATGAAGGCCACGTAAATCATGGGATAGTTACCATGGAAAAACGGAACGTGCGTAAACACCTCATCGGCAATCGGCCAAGTCTCTATGAACTTGAACCTTGAGAACCCATAAGCGCAAAGAAAACCCGAAAACGTCAAGGCATCGGAGACGATGAAAAACCACATCATCATCTTCCCATAACTCGCTCCTAAGGGCCTATTGCCCCCACCCCAAACGTTTTCTTCAGAACCGGTCGTTACCGTTGTATCCATAAAAACTTACGTTTTAATAAAACTTTCACAAATTTACACCTTTTGTGCTATTGAAAAAGACATTCCGTATTGAAAACACGGCCTGTCCCAAATTATTTTACAAAGAACATGAATAGGATCAAATACACCCACAACACATCCAAAAAATGCCAGAAGGTCGCCCCTAATTCAAGTCCTAAATGATCCGCCGGACTATACTTGCCACGAAGTTGTTGTACCAGCACCACCAAAAGCGATATCAAACCCGCAACAACGTGGGCGATATGAACGGCAGCGATCAAAAAGACGTATGACATTTTGATATTACTCGTCGGGCCGGTAAAATAATAGCCATTGCCCAACATTTGGGAGAACCCATAAAACTGCATGGCGATAAAGGAAATCCCTAACCCTAAGGTGACCAACAACCAAATCGTGGCTTGTTTTTGGGTGTTTTTTTTCACTTCCCGCTTGGCCAGTATATAGGTGAGACTGCTTAGGACGATCAGCGCGGTGCTGATGAAAAACGCCTGTGGCAATTCAATGGTATCCAACCAGTCTTTACGTTTGCTGCTTACGATATACGCACTGGTCCATCCGGCAAACCCCATAATCAGGCTCACGATCCCGAACCACAGCATCATCTTTTTGGCCCTTACTTGTTTTTCCTTGTTCGTTCCTTGGGTTAAATCCATAGTATCCTTAAAGAAATTTATCGATTACATAAACCAGCTGTACCAAAGTGATGTAACTGACACTGGCCAACATCAACTTCCTCGCTGTCTTGTTATCGCGTTTTTCGAAGAGTCGAAATGCGAACGCCAACATGACCAAGCCCATGATCAAGACGATGGCCGCACCGACCATACTTAAGTGAAGCCGCCCCGTAAACCCGAAAACGGGCATGATAGAGATGACGATCATCCAAATGGTGTACAAAATGATCTGCAAGGCCGTACCTGTATCCTTTTTACCGGTGGGCAACATTTTGAACCCGCCTTTTCTGTAATCGTCATCGAGCATCCAGCCCAAAGCCCAAAAATGCGGGAATTGCCAAAAAAACTGAATCATGAACAGGGTGCCGGGCTCGATCCCGAATTCATTGGTCGCGGCCACCCAACCCAGCATAAACGGGATGGCCCCGGGTATGGCCCCCACGAATACCGATAGCGGTGTAATGGTTTTCAATGGGGTGTAGACGCTGGTATACAAAAAAATCGAAATCGCCCCGAAAAGTGCCGTTTTCGGACTGAGTATAAATAAGGCCAACACGCCGAGTATCGTCATGGCGATAGCGATGGCGAGCGCGGTCGTGGGTGTCATGCGCCCAGCGGGAATCGGTCGGTTCCGGGTCCGCTTCATTAGGGCATCAAGGTCTTTTTCGATGACTTGGTTGAAAGCGTTTGAAGCGCCCACCATGCAATATCCTCCAAAGCCCAATAAGGCCATGGCGCCGATATCGAGGGTTTCGGCCCCTAGAAAATAACCGGCGATCGAAGAGAAAACGACGCTGACCGCCAATCGCACTTTGGTCAGTTCCTTAACATCGGAAACCACCAGCGACCAGTTAGATTTTTCAAGGGTGCCTAAAGCAGACTTCATTCACTGAATTATCGACTGGCAAAGATACAGCTGCCGGGCGGTATTTGCAATTAAATCAAGCGATTCGTTTCGTAGGGAAAGAGAAAACCCCGCTATGGTCTAGCGGGGTTTCTTATTTGTTCGTTCGTACTACTTACTGTAGCTTGAAGGTAATCGGAATACTAAATGGAACCTTAACCGCCCGACCCCGTTGCTTACCTGGTGTCATTTTTGGCAGTTTGTTGATAATCCGAAGTGCTTCGGCCTCTAGGTTCTTATCCGGGCCACGCATTCTGATATTTCCGATGCTTCCGTCTTTTTGGATAACGAAAATCACGTTCACACGACCTTGAACTCCCATTTCCTGGGCAATTTCAGGATAGCGGAAGTTTTTACGGATGTGTTTCTGCATCATATCCTGGAAACACTTTTTCTTATTGCTTGAACCTTCACAGCCGGGGAAAACGGGTACATCCTCAATCACGGCGAAAGGTACCGAAATGTCTTCTTCGACCTCTTCGACCTCCACGTCCTCGACTTCCATTACTTCTTCTTCCTGGCTGGTTTCGGTAGATTCGATTACCGTTTCCTCGACCTCTTCCTCATCTTCGACAACCTCGATGACCTCAGGTGCGGCCGGAGGTGGTGGCGGTGGAGGGGTCTTGATCTGCTCCGTCATGGGAACTTCTTCATCTAATTGATCCTCAACGTTCAAGGCAATGTCATAGTCATTGGTCTTGTCATATTTCTTCCATTCCAGACCTCGCCATACCAAGAACATTACCAGGGCTAGCCCGATAACGAAAAAGAGGCTGCTATTTCTTCCTACATCAGCTTTTGGATTCTTTTTTGGTTCCATGCGTTTTCGATTTTAGTATTCGCTAATTTAAATATTAATTTGAGAAATCCGCAATTAATCAACTCAATTTAACTTGTGACTTAGGGAACGGTACCTTTCAGTGAGCAAACCGCCCAAAACGGCCCCTGCCGAATTGGCCAGTTCGTCCCAGAGGTCGGGGTTTCGATCCACCGGCAAGATGCCTTGCAGGAATTCCATCAATATCCCGAAGCCGATCGCAAAGACCACCAAGGCGATAATTCGCCTTCGACGTTTCACTGTGACGACGCCTTCCTTAATAAAATGCATCCCCCCGAACAAGACCATGACCAAATAAAACACGCCATGTACGACCTTATCCAAATGGGGTATTTCCCAGGAATCACCAACTCCTCCCGAAAATGAAAAAAGGCTGGAACAGGTCACAAAACCTATCCAGCCATAAAATAGAATAGCGCTGCGATGCTTGTTAAGCACCGATCAATTCTTTGTACGCCGCATCACTCATAAGGTCTTCGATCTCGGCGCTATCGGAAATCTTGATCTTGATCATCCAGCCTTCACCATAAGGATCCGAATTCACCTTTTCAGGCTCGTCTTCCAAAGCTTCATTGAACTCAATGATCTCGCCGCTCAAGGGCAAGAAAAGATCACTAACGGTCTTGACCGCCTCAACGGTACCGAATACCTCTTCTTTGTCTAGCGTCTCGTCTAAAGTCTCGACTTCGACATAAACGATATCCCCCAATTCCCCTTGGGCGAAATCAGTGATCCCAACGGTGGCAACATCGCCTTCGATCTTCACCCATTCGTGGTCTTTGGTGTATTTTAAGTCAGCTGGTAAATTCATCGATATGCATTTTTGATGGACAACAAATGTAATGGATCGCCCATTTGAATTCAAAGTTTCGCAATCGAATTTTCAACAGCTTATGATCAAGTCTTAATTGCCGAAATTGTAACGGATGGTGAAACCGGCGTTGATGGTGGTCTGCGGAAAGGCGGTCGACACCTTGAACTGTGAAAAGGAATGGTCGTAGAAGAAGAGGGCGTTCAAGCTTTTGCTCAAGGCATAATCTGCGGTGAACTTGATCGACCACAATTCTTGACCTGACGTGATCTGGTTGTTGTCGATATCCAGATTTCGGATGATGGTGATATTATCGCGCAACGAAAGGTCGGCCTTCAAATTCAAATCACCCTTCAGACGGGTACGCTCGCCCCCGATATTGGTCACGAACTTGACGTCTTTGAATCGGTAACCCAAGCCCAAGGTATAGTTCCTTCCGTTGATCTCAGTCAGTAAGTTGTTATCGAAACTCAAAGATAGCGTACGATCCGTGCGAACTTCGGCCAAAACACTCAAGGAGTTCTTCATCTCAAAATCCACTCGCATCAGCGGATTGAATTCATCGGTCAAGACCACGTTGTTGATGATGTCTTCAGGAAGGAAATTACCAGTTTCGGCGTTCACCGGTGGAAGGCCGTCTTTGACCAACTGGACCCGTTCCAAATTGGTTTGGAAGGAATTGATACTATAGGCGGCACGGTATCCGTGGGTCAAGGAGAATCGTTTGAATTTCTTTTTGAACCAACGGTTTTTCATCAAACCGGTATACTTGATGTTCCAGTTCGGAATGGGGATTTCACGGAAGGCATCCAAATTGACCCGATTGACGTCTTGACCGGTATAGGCGGCGAAAAAGGCCGGCAACAATACTTCTTGACTGGTTGGCCCGTAGCCATCAGGAAATCCATCACCATCGGCGTCAATGGTGCTGGCACCACGATCGGCAACGATACGGTTCGCAATGGTGGTGCGGTTGGCCTTGAATTCTTCGAAGGTGCTCGAGTCGAATTCGTCACTCTTCCCAAATGCGGTTCCGATCATCACAGTCGAAATACTGAAATTGCCGAAGTTGTTGCTCAATAAGGGGTTGTATTGCAAACCGCCGTTCACAAGATCGGGGATGACCTCGAAATTCTCTTGGAAGCTGTTCGAAATCTGCCGATCGGCGGTCAAATCTATGGTAAGATCCGGGGTGGGTTGGGCCGTAGCCGTTATACTCAATTGCTTGGAGGCATTCTGCAGGTATTGCGAGTTGAAAGCCGAGAATTCGGTCAACCAACCTCGTCTTGCCGCTTCAAAGCGCACGTCGGCCTGGCTTCCGAAAACAAAGCCCAATGTAGGCCGTGAAGTACCGATAAACCCGATGCTTTGGGTATACCCAGGGAGCACCTTACCACGGTTTTCACTGTAATTCACGTTGACCCGTTTGACCATGGTCACAATATCGATTAAGGTATTGAAGGCCTTACTCGTTTTCTTTTTCGGTTTTTCGTCTTCGCCACCTTCCCTAGGGTTGCCCGCTTTATCACGTCGTACCGGGGCCGTTCGCGTCGGTATTTTTCCATCTCGCTTTTTAAGTCCGATATAATCGTAGAAACTTTGCATGGAAAGGTTGGCCGTCAAATTGTGGGTGCTTGCATTCTGTACGGTGTTCAGCTGGGCACCTTCACCCAATTCCTGTTCAGCGACTTCTACCAAGGCATCACCACCTCGTTGCCAATCAAAATTGCTGGTATAGGTGTATTGGGCATTGATAAAACTCAAGAAAGGGATTTTACTGAAAGGCAACTCATAGTTAAGCTGCATTTGTTGCGAGTGCCTGTTCGGTTCCCCGATATCGAAGAAACCATCCCAAAGATCCAAGGCTTGGTTGATTCCCGAATTCGGGTCTTCATCGATGTTAAAATAGTTCCGAACGATATTGTTGTTCGACGCCGTTAAATTCACACGCAACGATTTGCTCAGGCTATAGTTCAAGGCATACTGCCAGTTGAACAAGTAATTACGCTGCTGTAGCAAGGGCAGATCCAGGGCTTCTACCCCAGGTTCCAAAACATCGCGAAAACGTTGTTGGTTAAAGGCCCTGTTGTAATTCGCGTTCAACGAAATACTGGTCGGCAAGACATTGAAGTTCAAATCCTTCAACCACTGCCAATACCTCCCTGTGAACAGCGAATCCTTTTTGGCAAAAGGTGCTACCGGGGCCGGTTTGAAATTGTGGTTGTAGACAAAACCGGTATTGACGTTCTGATCCCTAAGATCGGCCACCTCGAAATCGCGGTGGTTGGTCTCGTTATACGAATAGTTGAAGGTGAAGTTCTCAATATCGTAGAAATTCGCATCGGCTTCCTCACTTCGGTTTTTGCGTACCCCGATCAAGTTGATACTGGTACGTTTGGTATAGTCTTCGGCCTGTTCACGAATGGTCTCGGCATCGGCGGCCGTCTCTGCTGCGGCAATACGATCGTCCAATTTCAAATCATCATAGACGGGGTCGAATTCGGGTGTGATCAAGGTTTCCGAAATCCCGTAATTAAAGGGGATTTGCAACCCCCATTTTTTCGGAAAGAGCTGCCCTACATTGACATTGGTCACCACATCATAGGAAAAGGAATCTTCCCGCGACCTTTCGTTAGGGATCTGATCGATGGTACCGAAGCCTGAAGTACTTTTACTAGCCGTGGCGGTCACGTTGGCAAAATCGGCCATATTGGCGTCCAATGCGGCGATGGCGGCCCATCCCCCATTATTGTCCAAACCTGCCAAACGCAATTCGTTAAACCAAACTTCACCCCGGGCGGGCAGGTCGTCAACGTTCTTGATACCGACCATCATGCTACGAATACTTCCCAAAGACGGGTTACCCCGTATCCCGATACGCAAGCGCCCTAAAGTCCGCGGTGCGAATTCATCTACCGGAAAGACTTCCCCATCGACGACCTCGTAATAGTTGATTTGATCAAGGGTCTGTTCGGCAATGCCCAGTGATTTCACTTTGTTCAAATCGCTCAGGGCGATATCGATCTCGTTGACATCGGGCCAAATGATATCAGCCGCTGTCGAACCGAATGGGGTGAACTGTAAGGGCAGTTCGATTTGATAGAAATTTTCCGAGAAATCCGTTCCGATCCGTAAAAATCCGACCAAAGGGGTATCGTCATTCGCATAGTCACCATCTAAAATTTCCTCGGCATGCATGAACATCTTGATCCTTTGGTACTGTCGCACATCGATATTCACGTTCTTGAACACCCCCCGTGAATCCTCCGATTCCAAATTCTCGACAACGAACGAAAGCGATTGTTCGTTCTGCCTGATGATGGTGTTGTTATTGTTCAGCTGCTCACGGATGACCCCTGGAGGCAATACATAAGGAATCGGTATACGCCCGCTATTCTCTTCGATATTCACGGTGTTCACATCCGTGATGGTACCGTCATCACTGGGATCGTTATCGATATCAGGCTGAAGTGAGTTCGTGTAGGTCCGCCAATCGCCTCGCACCAAATCAAGCGTTGCGAATCGCAACACCACGTCATCGGTAAAACCAGTGAGGTACATTCTCATAAAACTGATCGAACGAAAATCGGTGATTCCGCCCACGGCATCCGTAAAATCACTCAGTGGGATTTTGTACTGGATCCATCTGCGGTTCAATTCGGTTCCGTTCGGCAAGGTCGGTGTGATCCCTTCACGGATATCGGTCACATATTGATCGTCGATCGTGGTGTTCGGCCGGATCTGGATGCGGTATTCGTAGTAACTGTTCACCGTGTTCATGGTCAAATCGCGGTCGATATCCTCCACATCGGGCAAGGTTGTCGACCCCCTGTCGGTATTGGTCACCGTTACCGGCGAGTTTCCATCTGGGTTATTGAAATCGATGTAACGCTCCAGAATTCCGCCCTCGCGGTTCAGGTAGTATTGGTAGTTATCCAAGGCAGGGTCTTCTGCCGGACCGTTATAAATCTGCGCCTCTTGCTCATCATTGAAACCATCAAATCCGATATCCTGGGCCAAGCGATTGGTCTCATCGGCATCGAAGGCATAGACCAAGGCTTGGGTCGATGGAACTTGCCCCCAAATGGTCTGTCGCGGTGTTTCGGTATTCGTGCCACCGGGCAAACCGTTTTCATATTGTTTTCGGCCGTCTTTCAAGATATCTTCAGAAATGTTCCCCAGGTTCAAGACGAGTTCCCCTGAATTGCCGTTCAAGGTTTCCCCATCGACATAGGGATCCAATACCCAAAATTGTACGAACTCCACATTCGACTGTTCGAAATTGGTACTGCTCAGCGATCGCATGATCCCGGCCCAATTGTCTTGTGGTGTACCGTCAAAAGTCGGATTGGCGTTGTACGGCCCTTTTTGGTTTGGGTAATAGGCCAAATCCAAGGTGCCTTGTACCGTGGTCTGACCTTGGGCGATATCGACCTGCGGAAAGACCTCATCGATGAACACACGGCGGGTACTGTTCAATGAAATGTCATTATCGGTCACCCCGCCTGGGCGTTGGTTCGTATAGAATATAGGGTCGATGGTATACCAGGCCAATTTAGCGCGCTCATAACCCACTTCAAGATCTTGCAATCCCGTGGCGAATTCCTCGGGCGGACTCGCCAAACTCCACCCCAAAGAGGAACGGATATCGATCAAGGCCTGGGCTCCTTCGAAATCATCAAGGTAGGTCGTCGTTTCACCTTGGAAATCGGCGTTCTTCGGTGAATTCGGTTGTAAAAAGGCAATCTCACCCCGCAACGAGAGGTTCGATGGCACATCGGTATCGATGTTCGGTAATTTGTTCGCCAATCGGGTCAAGAAGGGCAGTTCGGTACTGAAATTCCCGTTTAGACCAAAAATGGTATTGTTGACCGGCTCGATCCCAAAATTGGATTTTTGGGTCAGCGGACGTTCGTTCAAATTGAGCAGGGTACCGCCCAAAACAAAGTTCTCGTTGATCTTATGTTCAACATTGATCCCGGTAAACCTTCGGGTCTGCTGGCCGAACACCGCATTATTCTCTACGGAAATGTTGATCGGCGTATTCGATGCTTCCAGACTAGGGTCCAATAGTTGTACCGTTCCGGCCTGATAGTTCACCGTATAGTCGATACCTTCTTGCAATTGTCGCCCACCGGCAGTTACCCGAACCGATCCCCTAGGCACGTTGAAAGCCCCAATCGGAATACCGTTGTTGCCCTGAGACTTGTAGCGCCCCTTAAGCTGAAAACGGTTCTTTTCAGCATCTTGGAGGGAAGCCGCCTTGGTCTTGGCATACATGTTCCTGAACACATAGCGCTGCTGGTTGGCGTTGTACCCTTGATCGTTCTCCACATCATAGACCCCACCTCCCAAAAGATCGAAAAGGAATTCCCCAAAAGGCTCCACTTTGGTGAATATGATGCGACCGCTTTGGGTATCGACGGTAATACCGGGTACGTAGTCAAAAAAGCCATCACCCCCTGCCTGCACGTCGTTATACACGTTCAAACGGTCTAAATTGAAGACGTTTAAAAGAATCCGTTCTTCCAAAGGTTTTCCATTGCTCGAAGCCGATGCCGGAAAGGGTTCGACAGGCGTTATGTAGTTTCTTGGTGTCGGATCGGAATACAGGATGTTCAGTTTGAAGTCTTCTTGGATCAACTGAAAAGCCCCAGTTGAATAGATGTTCTTCATCATCAGATCCCAAATCGGATCATCGACATTGGTAATGTTGCTTTTGAGCAATTTCAAAATCAGGGTGTTGTTCTCAATGATCGGATTCGCCCCTCCGGTCACCGTTGTGGCTTCGATACCTCCATTGGCGAATTCACCCACTTGGTAAACATCCCCATTGAAGGTGTACTGAAAAGCGACTCCCAACACCTCATCATTGCTCAAGCGTTGGTTCAACGAAATGTACCCGAGTTGGGTATCGAATTGGTAATCACGACCCAATTCGAGCTTGCGGGCATTCTCCAATATCGCATAATCAAAACCTTGGTTGGAGGTATACCCGGGAATATTGAAACCATTGTCGACCGTGGCGATATCGCGGATCGCTCCGGTCAAGGCCCCACCTGCATCGATCAAGGCGGGATCATAATCGTTATTGCTGTTCTGTGGCAATCCACCTCCGGCCGAGATGTTGAAAAAGCCAGGGGGTGCAAGGCCCTGTCGCCCGATCCGGGTCTGTTCGGAAACGGCTTCCCCCAAATCCTGAATGGCGACGACGTTTCGCACATTCAAGGTCTGTTGGGTCCGGTTGGTCACCCAGACTTCCAATCGGGTGATTTGCACTTGACTTTGAATGAAGGGATAGTTTTGAAGGGCATCATCATAACTATCCCTAAAATATTGGGCAAGAAAGAAGTGCTTGTCCTCATCGTAATCCAAAGCCGTTAAAGAGTAATCGGTCAGCGTGCCCCCACCTTGGGCCACTACCGTATTGTTCTGTGAACGCTGTTCTGAAAAGACCGCGGTCACCGTGGTTTTTCCGAATTGCAGTTGGGTCTTGACCCCGAAAAGACTTTGCGCCCCGGTAATCAAGGAGCTGTTCAAGGGCATGTTGACGTTACCGATCTCGATTTTTTGGAGGATATCGTCTTCGGTCGGCGTGTAATCCAATTTGACGAGATTCTGAAAATCAAAGGTGGCTTCCGTGTCGTAATTCGCGGTAATCTGAAGGCGTTCGCCCACTTTACCGAGTAAGCTCAAACTGATACGTTGGTCGAAATCAAAGGAGAGATTGGTCCTGTTTCGAGGAGATAGGGCCGGATTGTCGTTTTTCTGCCAAATGACGCCCAGATCCATAGCCACCGATCCCTGAGGGATGACTTCGATGGTATTGCCCCCGAATATCGATTCGAAGAAATTGCTGTTGACATAGAAATTCGGCAAGAGGTTTTTACGGGCCTCCTCGCTTCCTTCCTTTTTACCTGAAAACGCATCGATCTTCTCTTTGAAATACGATTTCATGTTTTCCTTTTTGACCAGCTCGTAGTATTGCTCAGGCGTCAAAAAAATAGGATAGTCAACATTGTATTCCCCAATGCTCCTGGTATAGACGTAACGATCGATCTTGGGGTCATAGGCATATTTCGATACCAGGCTATCGGGATCCTCGAGCAATAACCTGCCCAAAGCGATGCCGGTCTTTACCGAGTCGGTCGCTTGTTCGTTCGTTTCTTGGGAATGTACCCGAAGAACGAAAGCCAATGCCAATATTAAGAAAACCCCCCAGGATCGTTGCGATCCAGGGAATGGTGATGCCCCTCTTTTCAAACTTGTTATAAATTTTTCAGCGCCTGCTTAATAATGCCCTCGACGCTAAGCGAAGTGTCTTGTGAAAGTACCTTGTCGACGACCTTTTCAGATTGCCTTCTGGCAAAACCAAGAACTTCTAAAGCAGATAACGCTTCTTCTTTGGTAGTATTGTTCGAAACGGGGGAAACTTCGTCCATATCCTGGACTTTAAGAATTTTGTCTTTCAAGTCCAAAATTACACGCTGGGCGGTTTTGGCTCCGATACCCTTTACCCCCTGTATCGTCGGTACATCGCCATGGGCAATGGCGTCTTTGACCTGTTGTGGACTTAGGGACGAAAGCATCGTTCGGGCGGTGCTTGCCCCGATGCCTGATACTGAGAGTAATAACCTAAATATTTCGCGTTCGGTCTTTTCGGCAAAACCGAACAACGTATGGGCATCTTCACGGACCTGCAAGTGGGTGTGTAATAAAATCAGCTCTTCATCCTTTAACAAGGAAAAGGTGTGCAATGAAATATTACAGAAGTATCCGACGCCTCCGCAATCAATGATCACATAAGTCGGATTTTTTTCAACCAGCTTGCCTCGAAGTTGTGTGATCATTGTGGGTTCATTTTGGCTCGTTTGCGCTTTTCCCTTTCTTGGGCATCGATGACGGCCACTGCCGTCATGTTGACCATTTCATCAACGCTGGCACCTAGCTGGAGGATATGTACCGATTTACGTAAGCCGACCATGATCGGGCCGATGGAGCTGGCATTGTTCAAACCTTTGAGCAGTTTGTACGTAATGTTCGCGGAATCGAGATTTGGAAAAATCAAGGTATTCACCTTACGACCCGCCAATTTTGAAAATGGAAAATTGTTGTGACAAAGTTCTTGGCTCAAGGCAAAATCGGTCTGAATCTCACCATCGACAACAAGATCCGGGTTCTGTTCATGCAATATCTTGACCGCATCACGAACCTTTTGTGCACCCGGATGGTTCGAAGAGCCGTAATTCGCATACGAAAGTAGGGCGACCACAGGGTCGAAACCGAAGGTAGTAGCGACATTGGCCGTCATTTGGGCAATCTCGGCCAGACCTTTGGCATCAGGGTCGATATTGATCGAGGTATCGGCCAAAAACAACGGCCCACGCTCGGTAATCATGATGTTCAGTGTAGAGGCCCTGCCTACCCCCGAGGCCCTACCGATAACCTCGAAAACGGGTTTCAGTACCTTGGGATAGGAGCGTGAATAACCGGAGATCATGCCATCGGCGGCCCCTTCCAAAAGCATCATCGAACCAAAATAATTGCGCTTGCCCATATTGATCCGGGCGCTGTATTCGGTCTCTCCTTTTCGCTTTCGAAGTTCCCATAGCTTTGCCGCGTATTTTCTGCGGATCTCCCTCGAGTCTTCGGATCGGGGATCGATTATGGTCACATCGGCATCGAATTCCAATTCTTTTTTCAAACGTTCGATGGTCTCCCGGTTGCCGAGTAGGATGGGAATGGCAATGCCTTCTTCATAAACGATTTGGGCGGCTTTGAGCACATCCAACAATTCGGCTTCGGCAAAGACGATTTTCTTTGGGTTTACCTTGGCCCTATTGTGCAGCATGCGCACGACCTTATTGTCATTTCCTGATCGGGAACGCAGTTTTTCCTCATAGGCGACCCAATCTTTAATAGGGGCCTTGGCCACACCACTGTCCATGGCCGCTTTGGCAACGGCCGGCGGAATCTTGGCAATCAAACGCGGATCGAACGGTTTGGGAATGATGTAGTGCTTACCAAAGGTCAATCGGGTGGTATCGTAAGTAATATTTACCTGTTCCGGCACCGGTTCTTTGGTCATTTCGGCTAAAGCACGTACCGCGGCCATTTTCATAGCCTCGTTGATTTTGGTGGCGCGTACGTCGAGCGCCCCGCGGAAGATGAACGGAAAACCCAATACATTGTTCACTTGGTTCGGATGGTCGGAACGCCCCGTGGCCATAATGATATCGTCACGGGTGGCACAGGCCAGGTTGTATTCGATTTCCGGGTCAGGATTCGCCATGGCGAAAACGATGGGATCTTTGGCCATGGTCTTCAACATGTCAGGAGAAACGATGTCGGCTTTGGAGAGTCCGATGAACACATCGGCACCCACCATGGCCTCTTCCAAAGTGTCTATTTTTCGGTCAGAGGCGAACTCCGCTTTTTGGCTGGTCAGCTGATCGCGATCGCTGCGGATCACCCCTTTGCTATCCAACATTACGATGTGCTCCCCTTTGGCGCCAAAGGCCTTGTACAAGCGGGTGCAAGAAATCGCGGCCGCTCCGGCCCCACTGACAACGATCTTGACATCGGCCATCTTCTTACCCGTCAATTCGAGGGCGTTCAACAAGGCGGCCGCTGAGATTATGGCCGTACCGTGCTGGTCGTCGTGCATGACCGGGATATTCAGCTCTTCCTTCAGCCGTCTTTCGATCTCGAAGGCTTCAGGCGCTTTGATGTCCTCTAAATTGATACCCCCGAAAGTCGGGGCAATGGTCTTGACGGTCTCGACGAATTTATCGACATCTTCGGTATCCAATTCGATATCGATCCCGTCGATATCGGCGAAGATCTTAAAGAGCAAGCTCTTCCCTTCCATCACGGGCTTTGAGGCATCAGGGCCGATATTGCCCAAACCGAGCACTGCGGTACCGTTCGATATGACGGCGACCGTATTCCCTTTTGAGGTATAGCGGTAGGCTTCTTCTTTGTTTTTTGCGATTTCAAGGCAAGGTTCTGCTACGCCAGGCGAATAAGCTAAGGCGAGATCCCTTTGGGTGGCATAGGGTTTGGTAGGTACGACCTTGATCTTACCGGGTTGGGGCTTGGCATGGTAGACCAAAGCTTCCCGGCGCTGTTTTTCATTGCTCATATAGTGCTCAAATGAGGGATAAAGGTAAGGGTATTCGACTAGTTTCGGACAAGCATCCTTTCGGTTTTGCAATCCGGATTCCGGTTCTAAATCCCTATCTAGTTGCTATTCGGTAGCTACCGCATCTTTTTTGACGTTGAGACGGAGTGCGAAAACCCCGGCCAACACAAAGAAGGTACCCGCGAACAACATGGCATTCGCCGCATTACCGCCCAATAGGTTTTTGAAAATCGGCCCGAATGTCAGGGTCTGGATCCCCATTGGGATCACGATCATCATGTTCAAAATCCCCATATACACCCCTCGCCGTTCTTGCGGAACGATCTTGGAAACCATGCTGTAGGGTATCCCCATCATGGCGGCCCAACCGATACCGAACAGGACCATCGGGAACAATACCTGTATGGGATCCGCAATGTTGGGGATGGCGAACAAGGCAATGGCCGT
The DNA here is from genome assembly GCA_013214065.1 of Flavobacteriaceae bacterium. Classification (GTDB taxonomy): domain Bacteria; phylum Bacteroidota; class Bacteroidia; order Flavobacteriales; family Flavobacteriaceae; genus Flagellimonas_B; species Flagellimonas_B algarum. The sequence continues at coordinate 23,553 of JABSPK010000004.1, read as the reverse complement.
ACCGAACAGACTCAGGGCATAGATCTTCTTGCCACCGAAACGTACGGTCAAGGGCACCAATATCAAGGCTACAACGGCCGTTACGATATTATAGGTCGTACTCATCTTCGCTGCCTGGGCAGCTGCCTGTGAGGTATCATAGCCCATGGTCGTTCTGAACAAAGGGGTAATGAACTGCCAGTAGATAAAAAGGGCGTACCACTGAAAAAGGTAAACGATCGAGAGCTTCCACATGAACTTCGGCATGTCTTTGACGGCATGCTTTATCTCAATGAAGGGTAGCTTAAAGCGTTCGATAAAGGGAAGTGACTTGTGTTTATTGATTTCGGCCAATTCTTCATCACTAGGCGGTATTTCAGGCGTCTTGAACACCGACCATAAAATGGTGACGATCGATAAAAAGGATCCTATGAAAAAGGAGTAGTACAACCATTTCGGGATCTCACCGGAAATTTCCTCACCGCCTCCGAACCAATCTTGAAAAAGAAAGATCGAGGCATTGGCCAATAAGATCCCCGCTCCGACGAAAAGACTTTGCATTTGATATCCGATACTCAATTGGCTGTCGGGCAGTTTGTCACCTACAAAGGCCCTATAGGGTTCCATGGCCATATTATTGCCCACATCCAAGATCCATAATAGCCCCACGGCAAACCAAAGTGCTGGACTCAATGGAAAGGCAAAGAGACAGAGGCTGCCTAAGATGGCCCCGATCAAAAAGAAGGGCTTACGCCTACCCCATCGTGGTGACCACGTCTTATCGGAAACCGCCCCGATGATGGGCTGCACGATCAAACCGGTAATCGGACCTGCGATGTTCAAAATGGGCAAGAGTTCTTCTTTGGCCCCCAAAAAAAGAAAAATCGGATTAATGGCACTTTGCTGCAATCCGAAACTGTACTGGATCCCCAAGAATCCGACGTTCATGTTCCAGATCTGCCAGAAACTTAATTTAGGCTTTTTTATTTTCATTGGTATGGAGTTAGTTGGTGCTTGGATATAGACGTATCTACGCCACTTCGCCTTCTCAATATACTGTTTTCTTGAATCTTCCTTGAAAATTATCCCTTAAAAATTCGATTGTGGCAAACGAAAACGTTTGAATTTTGAGGAAACCTCATTTTAGGAATTCGATATTCCGTTTCAATCCGGTAAACTTCGTCCGTTTTACCGCTGATTTCCTGAAGACTTCCTGAAAGACCTCTTCAGTAATCTCTTCCCAATCTTTTTTGGACATGGCCACCAATTCTGGATGGGGGTTGAACAAGGGCTCGCGATGTGGTTTGGAGAAGCGGTTCCAAGGGCATACGTCTTGACAGACGTCGCAACCGAACATCCAATCGTCGAACTGTCCTTTGAAATCGTTGGGGATCTCGTTTTTGAGTTCGATGGTAAAATAGGAAATGCATTTGGATCCATCGACCTCATACGGGGCAACGATCGCTTGGGTCGGGCAGGCATCGATACAGGCCGTGCAGGTACCGCAATGATCGGTTACCGGGGCATCATATTCCAAGTCCATATCGAGGATCAGTTCACCGATGAAATAAAAGGATCCCTGCTCTTTGGTCAACAGGTTGCTGTGCTTGCCGATCCAACCCAGTCCACTTTTAGCGGCCCAAGCCTTTTCAAGGATCGGGGCCGAATCGACAAAGGCCCGACCATGCACCTCCCCGATTTCTTCCTGTATGAAATGTAACAAGGCCTTGAGCTTGTCTTTGACCACGAAATGGTAGTCCATTCCATAGGCGTATTTCGAGATCTTGTAACTATCGGGGTTTTGCTGTTCGGACGGAAAATAGTTCATCAAGACCGAAATCACCGATTTGGACCCTTCGACCAATTTGGTCGGATCCAGGCGTTTGTCGAAATGGTTTTCCATATAGGCCATTTCGCCATGGTAGTTCTTGTTCAACCACTCTTCCAAACGCGGGGCCTCCTCTTCGAGAAAGCCTGCTTTTGAAATACCACAGGATAGAAAGCCCAAGCGTTTGGCCTCTTCCTTGATTTTTCGTGAATATTCAGCCTGCCGCATCACGCTTCGATTTTTTCGAATACCATGTAGGCGTCCTCGGGTTTCAAGGTGATCATCGGAAGGATCTCGATCGGACCTTCCTCCGGTTGGATGCGTAGCCCTTTGAGCAGTTCGGAAATCACCAACTGCATTTCGAACATGGCGAAGTTGTTGCCGATACACATGCGGGGGCCGGCACCGAACGGAAAATAATAATCGGAATAGGTTTTCTGTGGCCCTTCAAAACGTTCGGGGCGAAAGGTTTCGGGATCTTTCCAATAGGCCTTGTGCCTATGGATTTCAATGACAGAGAACAACACAGCGGTATCCTTTGGGTATTCGATCCCGCAATAGGCATCGGCCTCTAGGTTCATGCGGTCAATAAAATAGGCAGGGGGATACATCCGCATGGATTCTTCAATGACGTACTTCACTATTTTTTGACCTTGAAGAAACATCATAATACCCTCATTTTCTGACTGTGTCGATTCCTTTCGGATCTTGGCTTGGTATTCAGGGTGACGCGCCAGCAATTGGCAGCTAAAGGTCAGGGCATTACTGGTGGTTTCATGGCCGGCCGTGAACAGGATCAAAATCTCGTCGATCATCTGCTCTTCGTCCATAGGACCCCCATCTTCATAGCGGGCATCCAACAGTAGGTCAAGCAGATCGCCATGTCGTTGTGTCGCCTGTTGGCGTTCATGGATCAGTTCGCGTACCAGTCCGCGGGCTTCAGTGACCCAATCCATATGCTTTTTAAGAACGCCACTTAGCTTGAACCACCACCCCAAATAGGGCTGCCGCAATTCCCTGACGAGCATCCGTTGCGACGACTCGAGAATGAACTGCAGGCGGGCTATCGTTTTCTCTTCTACGGCCCCACTGAACAGCGAGTTCGCCACTACCTTGAAGGCCAAACGTCCGAAATAGGGTTCGATATCGATCCGTTTTCCGAGGGGTATGGTCGCCAATTCTTCCTTGATGGTGGCACGCATACCTTCCAAAAGGCCGTCCAACTGTTTTTTATGAAAGGTTGGCTGGATGAGCTTGCGCTGCTTTTTCCACAATTCGCCTTCGGAGGTCAACAAGCCCTTCCCCAAATATTTGGCGACATCACGGGTCTGTACTTCCGACTTGGTATAGTTCCGTTGGTTGGTCTGTAAGGTATACTTCAAAAAAGCAGGGTCCCTAGAAAACAAAATCCGTTTTTGAAAACCGAGATGCAGGAGAAAGGTCTCCCCCTTTTCCTCAAAGTGCTTGTGATGGAAAGGCAGTGGGTTTTTGACGATTTCAAAAGCCCGTAGGACAAAGTCGAAAAAAGAAACCTTAGGTACGCCCTTCACCATCAAAACAACCCTCCTTGTGTGCCTCCCTTGACGCGACCAAGGTGCCGGTAGGCCAATTCGGTGACCTCACGCCCACGGGGGGTTCGCATGATAAAACCTTGTTGGATCAAAAAGGGCTCATAGACTTCCTCTATAGTCTCCGCACTTTCGGAAACCGCCGTGGCCAAGGTGGTGATCCCCACTGGCCCCCCTTTGAATTTATCGATAATGGTCGACAGGATCTTATTGTCCATTTCATCTAGACCATGGGCATCAACGTTCAATGCCTGCAGGCCGAATTTGGAGATTTCGATATCGATGTTGCCGTCGCCTTTGATTTGGGCGAAATCACGTACCCGTCTCAACAAGGCGTTGCAAATCCTTGGCGTACCCCGACTTCGACCGGCGATCTCAATGGCCGCTTCATTGCTAATGGGTACGTTCAGAATATCGGCACTTCGTTGCACGATGGTCGAAAGCAATTCGGTATCGTAATACTGCAAGCGGCTCGAAATGCCGAAACGGGCCCGCATCGGAGCGGTCAACAAGCCGGATCGGGTGGTGGCACCGACCAAGGTAAAGGGACTCAAATTGATTTGGACCGTACGGGCATTCGGACCCGTTTCGATCATGATGTCGATCTTATAATCTTCCATGGCCGAATAGAGGTACTCTTCGACGATGGGGCTCAAACGGTGGATCTCGTCAATGAAGAGCACATCGCGCTCTTCCAAATTGGTCAACAGACCGGCCAGATCGCCTGGTTTGTCCAAAACCGGACCTGATGTGACCTTGATCCCCACACCGAGCTCGTTGGCCAAAATATGGGCCAGGGTGGTCTTACCTAACCCTGGAGGGCCGTGAAACAAGGTATGATCTAAGGCCTCACCGCGCATGTTCGCGGCTTGAACGAAAACCTTCAGGTTTTCCAAGACCTGTTGCTGCCCCGTGAAGTCATCAAAGGAAACAGGCCTTAACGCCCTTTCGATATCCAATTCCTCTTTCGAAAATCCGTCTGAAGTCGGGTCTAGGTTTTCATTCATCACATCACAAATATAGCGCAATTCGACCTTTTGGATGCCGTTCCATTACCGGGGGGATCATCTGCCGCTTTTGTCGTAAATTCATCACATGACTACAACAGCTTTCCCGCAGGGCATCCTCCCTTATATCCCGTTTTTTTACGTAATCTGGTCTGATGATCTGCTCTCCGTTTCCGAAATCCAGGTCGTGCAACAAGCGATCGCCGGAGACGACTCCCTCGATGAAGCGGACAGACACCTTTTGAATTCCTGGCTAGATCGCAACGATCCACCTGATGATTCGATCATCAAAGCTTGGCAGAACACCATTTCGCATAGCAAAGCCGCTTTGATCGAAAGTGAGACCTACCCGCTCGAGCGATTTTCACAGAAAGTGGCCCAATTTTACTGTGGTTCTTGTGCGGTGAACGCGCATTTGCGAACCATAGAAATCAACTTGGGCATCCAACCCAATCACTACAACCATCTGTTCCATGTGGCGGTCGAACACCAACCGTATTCCGATCACTACGATGGACAGCGGATACTCCAACTGATCCAAGGGGAAAAGACAACTACCATTACCGAATTCCAGGCGGTTCTCAATCAGGCGCTTTTTCAACGAGAGATTCCCCGAAATAAAGAACAACACCGCGAACTGGTCTTAGAGCAATTGATTTCGATTGCCCAAAACGGTTGGGGAGCGCTAGCTTATCTTGAAGCCTATGGGGGCAAGAACACCATTGAGAGTTATGCCTCGGTCTTTGAACAATTGTTATTTGTGGATGGTAGCCTGGCCGTAAAATTCGGGGTACAATTCGGACTGTTCGGCGGAAGCATCCAAAACTTGGGCAGTGAGCGGCATCTTGAAACCTACTTGAAAGCGGCCGGAAGGGCCGATCTTTTAGGATGTTTCGCCATGACCGAGACGGGTCACGGTAGCAATGTCAGGGGCATTAAAACCACAGCCACCTATGTACACGACGATCGGACACTCGTCATACAGACCCCGGGCAAGAACGACAACAAAGAATATATCGGTAATGCCTTGCATGCCACTATGGCAACGGTCTTCGCCCAATTGATCGTCGAAGGAAAAAACCGCGGGGTTCACGCTATTTTGGTTCCGCTTCGGGATACCGACCACCAGCTATTGCCCGGTATCCGCATTGAAGACAACGGTCACAAACTCGGCCTTAACGGAGTCGATAACGGAAAAATATGGTTTTCGCAGGTCAAAGTACCGGTCGCCAATCTTCTTGACCGTTATGGGGGCATCGATGCGGCAGGACAATACAGATCGTCTATCGACAATCCGAACAAACGGTTTTTTACCATGTTGGGTACCTTGGTCGGAGGCCGCATTTGTGTGGCCAAAGGGGCCTTGGCCGGAGCCAAAATGAGCTTGGCCATTGCCGTTAAGCATGCCCTACGAAGGCGGCAGTTCAACGATTCGGTAAAAATCCAAGAAGACCTTTTGCTCGACTACCCGACCCATCAGCTACGCCTGCTACCCAAGGTCGCCACTTCGTATGTCTACGAAATCGCATTGGGCACGGCCATGCAACGCTATGCCGCCAATACCAGTGATGATAAAAGGGAAATCGAGACCCAGGCCGCCGGATTGAAGGCCTGTATCACCTGGTTCGCTACCCAGGCCATTCAAGAGGCCCGAGAAGCCTGTGGCGGAAAAGGGTACTTATCGGAAAACCGCCTCGGTGATCTCAAAAACGACACCGACATCTTCACCACCTTTGAAGGTGACAATACGGTATTGTTGCAATTGACCGCGAAGGGCGTACTATCCGATTTTCGCGCGGAATTCAATTCCGGGGGCTTTGTCAGTGTCCTCAAACTTTTGGGAACCCGTCTTTCAGATACCATGAGTACCTTGAACCCGGTCTACGCCAATAAGGTCGATAAAGACCACCTGTACAATCCGAAGTTCCATTTGCACGCCCATGATTTCCGAACACGTCGGCTCACCTATTCAGCGGCCATGCGCATTCGCTCCTATATCAAAAAAGGCATGCCGAGTTACCAGGCTTTCTTAAAGGTGCAGACCCATTTATTGGAATTAGGCAAAGCCTACAGCGAAGGTTTGGCTTTGGCTTGGTTTTACGAAAAAGTCGATCAAATCCCCGATCCTGACTATCAAGCGCTTTTATACAAACTAGGGACCCTGCACAGCCTTTCGACCTTGCGAACCCATGCCGAATGGTATTTGGAATCCGGGTATATCAGCGGCACCAAATCAAAGGCCATTCGACAACGTGTCGAACGTTTGAGTACCGAGCTCCGACCACATTGCAATGCATTGGTCGATGGCTATGGCATCGCCGATCATTTGCTGCGCGCTCCGATCGCCAACTAGTCCGATTTTTTCTTGACCAACTGCGAGGTATCCATAAACTCGCTAACCGCGATTTGCGGGTCGCCGTAGAGAAAGGTCTTGGCATTGTCACGAGAAGCGAGTTCAAAGGTCTTGAGGGCTTTGACCCGGGCCACCGCGGCCATATCGACCTGTACCTTGGCATTGCCGGATTCGAACTTCTCCCCTTTGAACTTGGTATTCGAACCAGCTATCAATTCGAGATCTTCGGTGGTGCCTTCCATAGTTACCGCACCGTTGTCTTGTAAAGTTACCTTGCTGGTGCCCCCAGCGACATAAATATTCGCATCACTACGGTTGCGCAGACTCACGTTCAGGGAATCGACATCCATCCAAAACTCCCCTTTACTAGTATTTTCCATGGCTAAATCGATAGTAAAGGCATTGGCCCTGACCTCTAAAGAGGCCGGCCCGAACACATTAAGGTACAGGGCATCGGCCGCAATTTCATCTTCGCCCTTGATTTTACCGTCACGTACAGTAATGGCTTTAAGATCCTTGTACTTGATGGTGATATCGAATTGTTTCTTGGTGGTTACGGTGTAGTAACTCGAAATGACCAAGGTGCTATCTACGATTTCAAATTTCAGAATATCGATGAGGTTATCATCAGCAACGATCTCATAACCCTCACCGAATGACTTCTTTAGTCGAATATCAAGGTCATCGTTTAATTCGATGGCATTGAAGGGAGGCAGTTCATCACGCACTTCGGTAACGGTTCGATTGCCCTTGATCTTGGGTCGGCGCTGGGCCATGACCAGCAATGGCAGCACCATCGCTGATACGAGAATCAATTTTTTCATGGTTTCAAATATAGGTTCGTATTCATATAACGTCGGAAACGGCTCAATCGACATACGGTCTTACTGAAAGAACCATGCCAAAAGTAAAAAACAAAAAACCCATCACAAGGATGGGTTTCTTTTATTAGGTCTGAATCGCTAGTGGTGCAATTCTTCTTCGTTTTCCTGTAAGGGAATGTGTTGGGGCACGAAATCCTGCCCTGGAATGATATATTCCCCGTTTTCATGGGTCTTGCTATAATCATATGCCCATCGGTGTACCTCTGGGATCTCACCTGGCCAGTTACCATGGATGTGCTCCATTGGGGCCGTCCACTCCAAGGTATTCGAGCTCCATGGGTTCATCGGACCACGTTTGCCGTAGAAAATACTTCTGACGAAGTTGTAAACGAAAATCAATTGGGCCGCACCAGCGATCAAGGCGAAGGTGGTCATCAAGACCTGAACGTCGGTCAAATCGTCGAACATCGGAAAAGCGGTATTCTCATAGTAACGTCTTGGCACACCCGCCATACCGACAAAGTGCATTGGGAAGAATACCCCATAGGCACAAATCGCGGTAATCCAGAAGTGGATGTATCCTAAATTCTTGTTCATCATACGCCCTTGGAACATTTTCGGGAACCAGTGGTATACTCCTGCGAATAGTCCATACAAGGCCGAAATACCCATTACCAAGTGGAAGTGGGCTACTACGAAATACGTATCGTGCACATTGATATCCAAGGCACTATCCCCAAGGATGATCCCCGTCAATCCCCCAGTGATGAAAGTCGAGACCAAGCCGATCGAAAAGAGCATGGCCGGGTTCAGTTGCAGGTTCCCCTTCCATAGGGTGGTGATGTAATTGAATGCTTTTACTGCGGATGGAATCGCGATCAATAGGGTGGTAAAGGTAAATACGGACCCTAGGAACGGATTCATTCCTGAAATGAACATATGGTGCCCCCAAACGATGGTCGAAAGGAAGGCAATCGCCAAAATCGAAGCGACCATGGCACGGTACCCGAAGATGGGTTTACGGGCGTTGGTCGACATGACCTCGGAGGTAATCCCCAAGGCGGGCAACAAGACGATATATACCTCGGGGTGCCCCAAGAACCAGAACAGGTGTTCGTACAATACCGGAGAACCTCCTTGGTAATGCAAGACCTCCCCTTGGATGAAAATATCCGATAAGAAGAACGAGGTTCCAAAGCTCCTATCCATAATCAACAGCAAGGCCGCTGACAACAAGACCGGGAACGAGATTACCCCGATAACGGCGGTAATGAAGAACGCCCAGATGGTCAAAGGCAAACGGGTCATTGACATCCCTTTGGTACGCAGGTTGAGTACGGTCACAATATAGTTCAATGATCCCAATAAGGACGATGCAATGAAAATCGCCATCGAAACCAGCCAAAGGGTCATCCCCGCGCCAGATCCCGGTTGGGCCATTGGCAGGGCACTCAATGGTGGGTAAATCGTCCAACCCGCTGCAGCTGGTCCGGCTTCGACGAAAATCGAAATGACCATGATCACGGTAGAGATGAAGAACAACCAATACGAAATCATGTTCAAAAACCCAGAGGCCATATCGCGCGCACCGATTTGCAATGGGATCAAGAGGTTACTAAAGGTACCACTCAACCCGGCGGTGAGCACGAAGAATACCATGATGGTTCCGTGCATGGTGATCAAGGCCAAATAGACATCGGCATCCATCACCCCGTCTGGGGCCCATTTCCCTAGTAGGGCTTCAAAAATCGAAAAGGACTCCCCTGGCCAAGCCAACTGCATACGGAACAGCAATGACATTGCGATTCCGATAAAGCCCATGATCAACACCCCAGTGATGAAATACTGCTTCGCAATCATCTTGTGGTCTTGACTGAAGATGTACTTGGTTATGAACGTTTCCTTGTGATGATGTCCGTGATTGTCGTGTCCAGTGCCTGACATAATCGTTTGTTTTATTTTGTTTCTTTTTCTAGCCTAATTTATTCCGCGGGTGCCATGGTGTCCCCAAAGGTTGCTTGTTCGGCAATCCACTTGTTGTATTCCTCCTCGGTCTCCACAATAATCTTCAACTGCATGTTGTAATGGGACTTTCCACAGATCTTGTTGCAGAGCAATACATAATCGAATTCCCAAGGATCTGAATTCGGTTCTCCCCTGGCCGCTTTTGGCGCCCTGATAGCGTTTACACGCTTCACCTTATCGACCACATCGGGATTCAACCGCATTTCTTCGGTGGTGATGGTAGGGGTAAACGAAAACTGGGTGATCATACCGGGCACACAGTTCATTTGGGCCCTAAAATGGGGCATGTAAGCCGAGTGCAATACGTCTTGTGAACGCATGTAAAAGTTCACCTTGCGGCCGACCGGTAAATGCAATTCCTTGACAATAACATCATCGGCCCCGTTGGGATCCGATTCATCGAGACCCAAAACATTGGCTCGGTCGATATCGATCAAGCGCACGCTGGCATCTCCCAATACGTTGTCATCGCCTCCATAACGTGCCGTCCAGTTGAACTGCTGGGCATAAAGCTCGACGATCAGCGGATCGTCTTCCTCGTTCACGTCCATGATCTCGGTCCAGTAATACAATCCTGAAATGATCAATCCGGCCAATACGATGACGGGAATGATGGTCCAAATGAACTCCAAACGGTCGTTATCGGCATAGAACAAGGCTTTTTTCCCTTCCTCGCCCCGGTATTTGTATCCGAAGTAGTGCAAAAGGGCTTGGGTAATGGTCTGTACGAAGAAGATCACCGCGAAGGAAATCCACATCAACAGGTCGTAGTTGCCACCGTGGGCCGAGGCCGCTTCGGGCAACAATACTTTCGTATACTTCGCAAAGCTGAAAATGGTGATTCCGTAAATGAAGATCAAAAAGGCGAACAAAAGGTAGCCGTTGGTCTTATTGTCGGAGTCGTTTGCGATTTCTGATTTCGATTGATCAGCTTTGAGTTGGGACAGTTCGAATATCTTGGTCATCTGCCAAATTGCGATGGCCACCAGAACTAGAACCGTTAATACCAATAATGTCGTCATTGCTTACTTACTTTCTCTATCAATTTTAGTAATGGAACTGTCTACTTTCTTCAATAAACGGATTGCGTTTCGGCGTGAGCTCTTCTTTGGTCAAAGCATTGAATACCCAGAAAATGAACAGCCCGGCGAAAAAGAGGATACCCCCGATCTCAGGGATACCGATATGCCAGTTCTCCCCTACCGTTGCCGGCATTACCATATTGAAAACATCCAAATAGTGTCCGAATAGAATGATGATACCCGCCATGATCACGAACCAGTTCACCCGCTTGTAGTCACTGTTCATCAACACCAACAAGGGGAAAATGAAGTTCATGGCCAACATACCGAAGAACGGCAGCTTGTAATGTTCGATCCGCGTCACGAAATAGGTGACTTCTTCAGGGATGTTCGCATACCAGATCAACATGAACTGGCTGAACCATAGGTAGGTCCAGAAAATACTGATCCCGAACATGAACTTCGCCAAATCGTGGATGTGGCTATCGTTCACTTCAGGTAACAACCCTTTTGACTTGAGATAAATGGTCACCATGGCAATGACCGTGATCCCACTGACGAACATGCTGGCGAACACATACCATCCGAACAGCGTACTGAACCAGTGTGGGTCAAGGCTCATGATCCAATCCCATGACATCATGGATTCGGAAATCAGGTAAAAGACCAAAAAGGCGGCCGATATCCTGAAGTTCAATTTGAATTTTGAATTGTCGTCGGACGCGTCTTGCGCCAATGACAGCTTTCTCGAATATTGGCGGTAGGCGATCCAACCTCCTAGGAAGATGGCGGCCCTGACCAAGAAAAAGGTCGGGTTCAAATAGCCTTTCTTGCCTTGAAGCAGTTTATCGTGTGCCACGACATCGGCATCCATCCAAGTGAACATGTGGTTCATGTGTAGGACGGAAAGTACCAAGATGACGAAAACGATGATCCCTCCGGGCACCAAATAGGCGGTAATCCCTTCCATGACCCGAAACAATAAGGGCGCCCAACCTGCCTGTGCCGCGCGATTGACGGCGTAAAAGGCCAGGGTACCCAAGGATATCATAAAGAAAAAGAAGGCCGCTACGTACAAGGCCGACCATGGGCGGTTCTGTAATTGGTGGAAAACGTGCTCATCATGGGCAGCGTCGTGGTGACCATCGCCATGGGCGTCGGCTACGGTATGCGTATCGTGACCGGCTTCTTCACCGTGATGGGCGGCCTCTCCATGGCCACCATGTCCATCATCATGGGCGGCGGCCACAATGGCCTTTGCCTCTTCGACAGTAGAAGGTGCACTTAGAAAACCTGAAACCAGGCAAATCGCCCCAACGGCCATCAAAATGTATGATGTAATCTTCAATCTATTTGAAAACGTGTACTTCATGCTTGTTTTCTTATTTGGATAGGTCTTCCTTTAGTTTAATCACGTACTCGGCAACTTGCCACATCTCTTCTTCGCTACTGAACTGGGCCGCATAGGATCCCATAGAGTTCAATCCGTAGTACATGGTGTGGTATGTGCTTCCGACGGTAATATTCCGCGCTACGTCATCATAGCTGGGAACACCCAATATTTTCTCACGCTTGACCAAGGTTCCTTGGCCTTTTCCTTTGTTGCCGTGGCAGATGGCGCAGTACACGTCATACAGCTCCTTACCCTTGGCCAAATTGGCTTCTTGGCTCAACGAATCCAACGGACTGGGCTGCAAACGCGCCAATTCCTTTCCTGCGGGATCGTTGGCGAATTCGTAGGGCATCCATTCCCTGGAAATGGTGTTCGCCGGGGGCACCATGGCCTCCGTTCCTTGTGGGAACAATCCGTTGTCGACCCCTTGATAGGTCTCGTAACCGACCGGTTCATACATGTTCGGCATGTATTGGTAATTCGGTTCGTTCTTGTCAAAGCAAGACGATACCATGACCAATACCATTATCCCTAAACCTAATGATGCGAATCGCTTCATGCTATTCTTCTTTGTCTTTAACTGTTACTTCGATCGCACCGGTCTCGACCAATAGTGCTTTCAATTCGTTTTCGTTGCCATGTACCCCGACTTCCATCAAGAAATGATCATCGGTCGTACGTACATCGGGGTTCTCTGCCTTTTTGAAGGGCCACATCCTACTTCTTAAGTAAAAGGTGATCACCATCAAGTGGGCGGCGAAGAATACGGTCAACTCAAACATGATCGGCACGAAAGCCGGCATGTTCTCCAAATAACTGAAACTCGGTTTACCACCGATATCCTGCGGCCAATCTTCGATCATGATGTAGTTCATCATGGTTATCGCCACGGTAAGGCCCAAACAGCCGTACATGAACGAGGTGATGGCGATTCGGGTATCTTCAAGGCCCATGGCCTTGTCGAGTCCGTGCACCGGAAAAGGGGTATATACCTCTTCGATATGGTGATGCGCGGCACGTACCTTTTTGACGGCGTGCATCAATATGTCATCATCGTTGTAAACGGCGTGTATCACTTTCGATGCCATAATCAGTCTTTCTTATTTAGTTTTTTCGCCTGGCCAGCCCAATCATCACGCTGGGCCCTTCCTGGGAATTTCTGCGTAATCGAATCCAACAAATCGTATTCCTTTTGGGTCATTTTGCTGACCTGGGCAAAAGTGAATATCCCGATTTGGTTCAAGATCTCTTCCATTTGCGGTCCGATGCCTTTGACCTTCTGCAATTCGTCAGGGGTATCGTTGTCCTTATCGAACACCCCGATAGTATCCAACAAAGAGGCTACTTTTTCACTCGTATCACCAGCTTCTTCCTGTTTTGGGGTTTCGGTAACGGTAGCGGTACCATTGGGCATGCTGTACAATGGTTGGCCGGCATCCCTTAATTTCTTATAGCGCTCCCCAGAAGATTTCAAAATGGATTTTACCTCAGCTTGTGCAATGACCGGGAAGGTCCTTGAGTACAATAGGAAGAGTACGAAGAAGAACCCGATCGTTCCGATAAAGATCCCCACGTCGACGAAGGTCGGAGAGAACATGGTCCACGATGATGGCAGGTAATCCCTGTGCAAGGAGGTTACGATGATCACGAAACGCTCGAACCACATCCCGATATTCACCACAATGGAAATGAAGAACGAGAACATGATGCTGGTACGCAGTTTCTTGAACCACATGAACTGTGGCGAGAATACGTTACAGGTCATCATTGACCAGTAAGCCCACCAGTAAGGACCTGTCGCCCTGTTCAAGAAGGCGTATTGTTCGTATTCGACACCGGAGTACCAAGCGATGAACAATTCGGTGATGTAGGCACAACCTACGATCGAACCGGTGATCATGATCACGATGTTCATCAATTCGATATGCTGTACGGTAATATAGGCCTCGAGATTACATACTTTACGCATGATAATCAACAAGGTCTGCACCATAGCGAAGCCGGAGAAAATCGCACCGGCGACGAAATAAGGTGGGAAAATCGTGGTGTGCCATCCTGGAATGACCGAGGTGGCGAAGTCAAAAGATACGATGGTGTGTACCGAAAGTACCAGTGGGGTGGCCAAACCGGCCAATACCAAGGATACTTCCTCGAAACGCTGCCAGTCTTTGGCACGGCCCGTCCATCCGAAGCTCAATAGGCTGTAAATCTTCTTTTGGAACGGTTTTACCGCACGGTCACGGATCATAGCGAAGTCAGGCAATAAGCCCGTCCACCAGAACACCAAGGATACGGAGAGATAGGTCGAAATCGCGAATACGTCCCAAAGGAGTGGCGAGTTGAAGTTCACCCATAGGGAACCGAATTGGTTCGGGATGGGCAACACCCAGTAGGCCAACCAAGGACGCCCCATGTGGATGATCGGGAACAATCCGGCCTGGATTACCGAGAAAATCGTCATCGCCTCCGCGGAACGGTTGATGGCCATTCTCCATTTTTGACGGAATAGTAAAAGTACTGCGGAAATCAAGGTTCCCGCGTGACCGATACCGACCCACCATACAAAGTTGGTAATGTCCCAAGCCCAGTTCACGGTCTTGTTCAATCCCCAGACCCCGATTCCTGTAGAAATGGTGTAAATAATACATCCTAGACCCCAAAGAAAGGCCACAAGGGCAATGGAAAAGACGATCCACCAGTGCTTGTTGGCTTTTCCCTCGACCGGTCTGGCGATGTCAACAGAGACATCATGATAGCCTTTGTCACCAAGTACTAGGGGTTTTCGAATAGGTGCTTCGTAATGCGACGCCATAATCTATATCTAGTTTCTTGCTTATTGTTTGGTTATGCTTCGTTGGTATTTCTCACTTTCACATGGTAGAACACGTTCGGCTTGGTGCCAACATGCTCCAACAGGTGGTACATTCTATCATCTTCCTTCAACTCAGCAACTTTACTTTCAGAATCGTTGATGTCACCGAAAACGATCGCCCCACTGCTACAGGCAGAAGAACAAGCGGTTTGGAACTCCCCGTCTTTTACAGGACGGCCATCACGTTTGGCATCCAAAATCGTCTTTTGCGTCATTTGGATACATAGGGAGCATTTTTCCATGACCCCTCTTGAACGAACGTTGACATCAGGGTTCAAGACCATTTTGCCCAAATCGTTGTTCATATTGTAATCGAACTCGTCGTTGTTGTTGTATAGGAACCAGTTGAACCTTCGTACTTTGTACGGACAGTTGTTCGCACAGTAGCGGGTACCGACGCATCGGTTGTAGGCCATGTGGTTCTGACCTTGACGGCTATGGGCCGTAGCGGCCACAGGACAAACCGTTTCACAAGGTGCATGGTTACAGTGCTGGCACATGACCGGTTGGAAGGCCACTTGGGGATTTGCGGATGGATTCTCCATCTCGCCGAACCCACCAAGGGACCCATTGTCGCCCCAAAGTCCGTCCATACTGTCTTTCTTCTCGTTATCACCGTCGAAGGTATCTTCGGAAGAATAGTAACGGTCGATTCGCAACCAGTGCATATCGCGCGAACGGCGCATTTCTTGCTTTCCGACCACGGGAACGTTATTCTCTGCATGACAAGCGATGACACAAGCCCCACAACCCGTACAGGCATTGAGGTCGATCGACATGTTGAAATGGTGCCCTATCGAACGGTCGAATTCTTGCCACAGGTCTACGGAGGTAGCCGGTACTTCCTGGTGATCCAAAGACACTTCGGGAACTGGGTTCCATACGTGATGGTCTTTGGTGTTGAAAATCTCCAAGGTGGTTTCCTTGATGATATCACCACGTCCCATTAAGGTATTGTGCAACTGTACACAGGCGAACTCGTGGTTACCGTCCGCTTTGCTCAACGAAACGGATTGTACGTTGTTGAAATCTTTATAGAGTTTGTAGGCATTGACACCGGTCTTCATTTCAGACTTCATACCGGAATTTCGGCCGTAACCGAAAGATAGTCCTACCGTATCATTGGCTTGCCCAGGCTGGATGATCACCGGCACGTTTTCCAAGGTGACCCCATCTACGGTCACATTGGCATAACTTCCGTCCAAACCACCGTTGGCCACGTTCTCGTTTACGAAACCAAGCTTTTCGGCATCGGCTTTTGAAACGGTCACATAGTTATCCCAAGAGACTCGCGAAATTGGATCAGGAAATTCCTGCAACCAAGGGTTGTTGGCTTGTTTACCGTCACCCATACCGACTTTGGCATACAACATCAATTCCATTCCGGAACTGGTCGAGTTGGCCAAGATACGCACGGCAGCGGCCATGGAATCGACACTATTGTTTGTTTCAGCCTCGTCTTCGTCGGCCGCATCGGTCGATGCCTCTTCCGTTGGCGAAGCGGTCATGGTATATACCCCGTCTTGCAGCGCCTTGTTCCACCCCGAACCGTTCAGTACGGTGGTTTCCCAATTGGATTTCAAATACTCGTAATAGCTTTGTTCGCTGCCCATCCACTGGAGTAGGCAATTTTGGAATTGTCGGGTATCGAACAGCTCACGGATGGTGGGCTGCATCAGGCTCATCTGGCCTTTCTTAATTTCGACATCACCCCATGACTCCAAATAGTGTGAAGCGGCCGCTACATATTGTGCTGCTTCTGCGGTCTCATCATTGTTGAAGGCACAGCTCACCGTCATACTGACTTTGCCCATTCCTTCTTGGAAATCGGCCGCGTTCGGGAGGGTGTACAAAGGATTGACCCCGTCCATCAACAAAGCCGCCACTTTACCGGCTTTCATATCGGCGATCAAGCGGTTCAGTTTTGCCGTATTTCCTTCCCTGACATATTTTGGGCGTTCGGCATCAAAGGCCTCACTTTGGATCAATGCGTTAATGGCCAATACCACGGCTTGGGCATTGCTATCGTTCAACCCGCAAACCACAACGGCTTTGCTACCCGCTTTGCGGATCTCAGCTGCGACTTGATCGACGATACCGTCGATATCGGAGCTACCCCCACTGACCGTACTGCCGTTCAACTTACCGAACAATTTAGCCAAGGCGACCTTCATGCCTGCAGCATTCAAAGGAACACGTTTATCGGCATTGGCGCCGGTCAATGACATGTTCGATTCGAAATGGATGTGTCGCGACATCTTGCCTTCGTGGGGCACCCTACCTTTGGCATAGCCTGAATCATAGCCGCCACCTTGCCAGTCGCCAAGGAAATCGGCAGCAAAGGAAACAATGACGGATGCTTTGCTAAAATCATAATCGGCCAAGGCGCGTTCGCCATAAGCCGCTTCATATGCATTCAATGCCGCATCTTCAGCAATGGCATCATAAGCCACATGGGTCACGTTGCCATAGGCCGCAGTAAAATCGGCAATCAATTTTTTGGTTGTGGGACTGGCATAACTCTGCGTCAACAAAGCGATTTGCTTTCCTGAGTTTTTCGCAGCGGTCAAGGTGCCTTTGACCCGAAGATCCAAATCTTCCCAGGCGATCGCCTCCCCATTGAAGGTCGGTCCTTGCAAACGCTTGCTATCATACAAGCTCAATACGGATGCATTGACCCGAGCGTTGGCCCCACCATTGGTCATGGCCAAATCGTTGTTCTCGATTTTGATCGGACGCCCTTCGCGGGTCTTGACCAAAACACTGGCAAAATCATAGCCATCGGCAATGGAGGTGGCGTAATAGTTCGCCACACCAGGAACGATACTCTCCGGCTGAACGACGTAAGGAATCGATTTTTTTACCGGACCCTCACAGGCCGCCAATGAGGCCGCCGCGGTACTGAACCCGACATACTTCAAAAAATCCCTTCGCGAAGTATTCGAATCGGCCAAGTTCTTTTGGTCTCCCAAAAACTCATCTACGGGGATATGCTCGGTAAATTCGTTTTGTCGTAGCGTCTCAACAATGGAATCGTTCGGATTCAACTCCGCTTCACTTTTCCAATATTTCTTGTTTGATGCCATATGATTATTGCAATATCTTCTTAAAAATTAATAGTGGCATTTTCCACATTCCAATCCACCCATCTGCGCTGCCGTCAACTCTTCGACGCCGTACTTTTTGGAAAGCTCTTCATGGATCTTGGCGTAGTATTCGTTATCGGCCACTTGAACGTTGGTTTCACGGTGGCAGTTGATACACCATCCCATGGTCAAGGGCGAGTATTGGTACATGATCTCCATTTCCTCAACGGGACCGTGACAGGTCTGACACTCGATCTTACCGACCTCAACGTGCTGTGAGTGGTTGAAGTAAGCGAAATCGGGTAGGTTGTGGATACGCACCCATTCCACAGGCTGCGATTCACCGGTGTACTTTTGGTTTTCCTCATCCCAACCGACGGCTTTGTACAATTTCTTGATTTCCTTGGTGTAGAACTCGTTGGTATAGCCGTTGGCCAAATCTTCGGCGCTTGGGCCTTCAGGATTACCCGTGTACTCGTAAATCGACTTATGGCAATTCATACACACGTTGAGTGATGGGATGCCGGAATGCTTCGATACCCGTGCTGAGGAGTGACAATACTTACACTCGATCTTATTATCACCGGCGTGGATTTTGTGGGAATAGTGGATGGGTTGCACCGGGGCATAGCCTTGGTCGATACCGATCTGGCTCATCCAGGCGTAAGCGAAGTACGCACTGCCCAACAAAAAGACGACAACGGTACAGAACACCAAAAACTGGTTTTGCACGAAAGCCTTCCATAGCGGGGTGCGCTTTTCGGCATCGGCACGGACCACTTCTACCCCATTGGCCTCTGCAATTTTGCGCAGGGTGCTGTTCACTAAGAACAACATCACCACCAATAGTCCGAAGACTAGGGCGAGGGCCCCAAGGATGATCTCATTGGAAATACCCCCTGTCGCAGGAGCTCCTTCTCCACCTCCTCCACCAGTTGGAGGGACTACGGCCGGAGTTGGCGCCGGGGCGGCCGTGTAGGCCAAAATATTATCGATATCGGCATTCGACAAGGTCGGAAAAGCGGTCATGGCCGCTTGGTTATACTCCGCGTAAATCTTGTTGGCATACGCATCACCCGACTTGATCATGCCCGGACTGTTCTTGATCCAAGCGTACAACCATTCCTTGTCCAATCCTTCATCTTCGGCCAAACGCGACTCGACATTGGCCAAGGCCGGGCCGGTCATCTTGCGGTTCAAGGCATGGCAGGCCGCACAATTCTGATTGAAAAGCTGTTTCCCGGCAACGGGATCACCACCCAGATCCGCCGTTTCAGTGGCAGCTGCTTCGCTTGCTTCTTGTGCTGTTATGGGTGATGAAAAAAGTTGGAGTAGTAGGAGTAAACTAAGACCAAAAACTTTTGAAAATTGAATACGGTTTAGAACCTTTTTCATATTTGTGTAATTTCAATCGAAATCTTGGCACGATAATTTCTTCTGATACTGTGAAATTTAGCTATTACCGGTGCTCAAATTGCAGACAAAAATACGACACAGCGCGTATTTTTGAAATGTTAAGGGATTTATAATTAATAATTTATACGGATTCTAAATAACGATTTTTTTAGAAGTTTGCGAACGAAAAAATTACTTTTGTGCAAACGGCTTACTTACAACATCTTAAGCGCTATGAAAACCCCATTATTCCTAGTCATTTCAGTACTTTTCCTCAGTAACGCCCGCGCCCAGGAAGGACGGGTGGTCATCGAGCAGGACCCCCGTATTTCAGAGCTTCTGGAAGTCTATAAATCAGTCAATTCGAAGACGGGTTTTTACCAAATACAAGTGGGTTTCAAGAGCAATGATGAGGCTGCCCAAAGGCTGTACGACCAAGTACGCGTCGATTTCCCTGGATGGCATGCCGAGATCAAGTTTTTCCAGCCTACCTATAGGGTGCGCGTCGGGAAATTCAAGGACGCTTTGGAAGCCGAGCGCAAATACCTCGAAGTACGCAAAAAATATCCCAATGCCATGTTGCTCAAACCTGAGCAGACCGGCAACTGATCGCTTTCGTTTTTAATCGTGGTTTCGGAAAGTCTTTAGAGCTTCTTCTTGACCGCCACCTCTTCAAAGGCCTCAATCGTATCGTCGATACGGATGTCGTTGTAGTTTTTTACCTGAAGTCCGCAATCGTATCCTTTGGATACTTCCTTGACATCGTCCTTGAAACGTTTCAAAGAAGCAAGTTCTCCGGTAAAGATCACCACACCATCACGGATCAATCGTATTTGCGAGTTTCGGAAGATCTTACCACTGGTCACCATACATCCTGCAATCGTACCGATTTTCGAAATCTTGAAGGTTTCCCTGATCTCGGCGTTACCGGTGATCTCTTCCTTCAATTCAGGCGATAACATGCCCTCCATGGCGTCTTTCAAATCGTTGATAGCGTCATAGATGATCGAATACATTCGGATATCGATTTCTTCCTTATCGGCAACGGCACGGGCATTACCCATAGGGCGAACGTTAAAGCCGATAATGATCGCATCGGAAGCACTGGCCAACAAGACGTCGGACTCCGTAATCGCCCCGACCCCTTTGTGGATGATATTCACTTGGATCTCATCGGTAGAGAGTTTCTGGAACGAATCGGTCAAGGCTTCCACCGAACCGTCGACATCCCCTTTCAAGATGATGTTCAATTCCTGGAAATCGCCCAATGCGATACGACGTCCGATCTCATCCAAGGTGATGTGTCGTTGCGTACGCACCGATTGCTCGCGCTGGAGTTGGGAACGCTTGGTCGCGATTTGCTTGGCCTCACGCTCGTCTTCCAACACATTGAATTTATCACCGGCCTGAGGGGCACCATCGAGACCCAAAATGGAAATCGGGGTAGCCGGACCGGCTTTTTTGATGTTTTTACCACGTTCGTCTTGCATGGCCTTGACTTTACCACTGCAAGTACCCGCTAAGACATAATCACCGATCTGCAGGGTTCCGGTCTGTACCAGGATGGTAGAGACGTATCCACGGCCTTTGTCCAAGAACGCCTCGACGACGGTACCTGAAGCCAAACGATCGGGGTTGGCCTTCAATTCCAACAGTTCCGCTTCGAGCAAGACTTTCTCCAATAGTTCTTTGACCCCTTGACCGGTTTTGGCCGAAATGTCGTGAGATTGGATCTTACCGCCCCAATCTTCGACCAGGAGGTTCATAGCCGCTAGGCCTTCTTTGATCTTATCGGGATTCGCCGTTGGCTTATCGATTTTGTTGATCGCGAACACGATCGGTACACCAGCGGCTTGCGCGTGGCTGATCGCTTCCTTGGTCTGCGGCATGATGTCATCATCGGCCGCGACTACGATGATCGCGATATCGGTCACCTGTGCACCCCTGGCCCGCATCGCGGTAAAGGCTTCGTGACCCGGTGTATCCAAGAAGGTAATCTTTTGACCGTCTTCCAAAGTGACACCGTAAGCGCCGATGTGCTGGGTAATGCCCCCACTCTCGCCGGCGATGACGTTTTCTTCACGGATATAATCGAGTAAAGAGGTCTTACCGTGATCGACGTGACCCATAACGGTCACGATCGGTGCACGACCGACCAAATCTTCCGGATCGTCCTCGATGACCTCGATGGCCTCTTCGATCTCGGCAGTGACGAATTCAACTTCGAACCCGAATTCATCAGCGACTATGGATAGGGTTTCGGCATCCAAACGTTGGTTCAAGGTCACCATCATGCCCAGCGACATACAAGCCGAGATGATATCGGTGGTCGACACGTCCATCATGGTAGCCACTTCGTTGACCGTTACGAACTCGGTCACTTTCAAGAGTTTGCTTTCGCGTTCTTGTTGTTCGAGGTCTTTTTCGGTCTGCTGGCGGTGCAGATCCCGCTTTTCACGGCGGTATTTGGCACCCTTGCCTTTGTTGGCTTTTCCTTGGAGTTTCTCCAAGGTTTCCCGTACCTGCTTTTGTACTTCTTCTTCGGTAGGCTCTACCTTGGGTACATTAGAACGTTGGTTGCCACGGCGGTTGCCCGGACGGCCACGATTATCGGACTGTCCGTTGGTATTGCTGACGATACGCTTTCTTCTGCGTTTACGTTCAGCGTTTTGGCCATTTGCCGGTTTGGCTTCTTCTTTTTTCTTTTTGGGTTTCTCGAACTTGGAAAGATCGATTTTGTCACCCGTAATCTTCGGTCCTGAAAGCTTTTGGTATTTCGTTTCGATGGCCTGGGGCTTCTCAGGGGTCGCCGCCGGGGCCTCTGGCTTGCTTTCAACGACCGGGGCCTCTTTTTTAGGGGCCTCTTTCTTTTCTTCTTTCGGAGGGGCTGGTGCCGGAGCTTCCTTTTGCTCGACCGGTTTTTCTTCTTTGACCGGTTCGGGCTTCTTGTCCAAGTCGATTTTGCCGACGGTTTTCGGACCTGTCAATTCAGCTTTCGCCTTAATTACAGGTTCGGCAGCGGCCATGCTCTGCTCACGGGCCAAACGACGCTCCTCTTGCTCTTGTTCGAGCTGCAATCGAAGTTCTTCCTTCTCCTTGCGTTTTTCCTCGCTGACCTCTTTGGACGCAACACGCTTGCTCTTATCTGTCTGGAATTCATCCAACAGTACTTGATACACCTCATCAGAGATCTTAGTCGTAGGCCTTGCTTCTATCTCGTGACCTTGTGCCACAAGATAGTCAACGGCCCGATCTAGTGAAATGTTCAATTCCCTAAGAACCTTGTTTAATCGTATTGTTGGGTTTCCTGCCATATACTCGTTGCTATCCCTCTAAAATTCGGTGCTAATATAAGTTTAATCTTCAAATTCCTCTTTCAGTATCCGCACAACTTCGGCCACTGTCTCTTCTTCCAAATCGGTACGTTTCACCAAATCGTTGGCATCTTGCTCCAAAACGCTTCGCGCGGTGTCCAATCCGATCTTTTTGAATTCCTCGATGATCCATCCTTCGATCTCATCGGAAAACTCGGTCAATTCGACATCTTCTTCGACACCTTCACGGAATACATCGATCTCATAACCGGTCAACTGGCCTGCCAAACGGATATTATGCCCTCCACGGCCGATGGCCTTTGAAACCTCTTCCGGTTTGAGATAGACCTGTGCGGTCATTTTCTCGTCGTTCAGTTTGACCGAAGTCACCCTTGCCGGGCTCAAAGCCCTTGTGACCATCAATTGGGAATTGTTGGTCCAATTGATGACATCGATATTCTCATTGCCCAATTCACGGACGATACCGTGGATCCGCGATCCCTTCATACCCACACAGGCTCCTACTGGATCGATTCGATCGTCATAAGAGTCTACGGCCACTTTTGCCTTTTCTCCGGGAATACGAACCGCCTTCTTGATCGAGATCAGACCGTCGAAGACTTCCGGGATTTCTTGAAAGAACAACTGCTCCAAGAATTTAGGAGAGGTCCGAGACATGATAATCGACGGTTTGGTGCCTTTCAAATCAACACTCTCGATGATCCCCCTTACATTGTCGCCTTTCCTGAAAAAGTCAGACGGGATCTGTTTGTCTTTGGGCATGATGATCTCATTACCCTCGTCATCCAAAAGGATGATGGCCTTATGGCGGATATGGTGTACCTCAGCGGTGTAGATCTCACCTTCAAGATCCTTGAACTGCTTGT
>JABSPK010000003.1 GCA_013214065.1 Flavobacteriaceae bacterium | reverse complement strand
CCGGACCCCCTCTTTTCAACATCATTATCATATTTATTTTTATTGAAAAACTGTCCTAGAGATAGGGGGAATTATACTTAACCCTTGTATTTAACAGGCGTTTAAATGTAGAAACATAAACGAATTTATGCCATGTGAAAAGTAAGATGTAAACTAACTAAATTTACTATTCATGTGTCATTAAAAGCCCTTTTGATTGGCTTACTTTCTTAACTTTTTGAACAGTACCTAAACTAATATCACAAAGTTTTGCAATATTTCGCAATGAATGATTTTGATTGAGCAGCTTAATAGTTCGCTTATGCCTTACTAAAAATTGATTGTCGTTTTCTTTAGAGCCTTTAATACGTCCTTTATATACGCCTTTAGCCTTTGCAAGTGCAATGCCCTCTTTTTGTCTTTCTAATAATGTTTCTCTTTCCATTTCTGCAATGCTGCCCATAACAGAAATAATAAGTTTAAAGGCATAGTTTGGTTTACCGTCAATCAAACTTTCAATTCCTAAGTTATCTACCTTTAAAACTACTTTAAAAGAGTTTAAGACTTCTAAAGTTTCCAGTATATCAAATAAATTTCTGCCTAACCTATCTATGCTATGCACTGATAAATATTCTATTTCGTTATTTCTGACTTTAGAAAGTAAATCAATTCCTTTTTCTCTTTGTGAAAATGGAGTAGCACCACTAACAACGTCAATAAATAGTAATTCGTTTGGATGTTGTTTTACTAATTGTCTTTCTATTTTTTGTCCGCCTGTGCTAACTCTTACATATCGTGCTTTGCTCATATCTAAATAAATTTTATTTTTTTGTATTATTTTAGGGTCGGTATGATTAGTACACTTTTTTTAACCATTTTATCATTATTTACTGTTTTCAAGTGTGTTAGCGTACAATTATACTCTAATTTTAATACCTCATCATTTGCTTATATAAAGGAGGTTGCTTTAGTAGGAGGGGGTAGTTATCCGCAGCCCGGAGAGATTTCCCTGGCCCATAATGGGGTGCTGTTCCTCGATGAGCTACCCGAATTTGAACGCAAGGTCTTGGAAGTCATGCGACAACCCCTAGAAGATCGGGAAGTTACCATTTCAAGAGCCAAATTCACCGTAACCTATCCCAGTAGTTTTATGTTGGTCGCCAGCATGAACCCGAGTCCCAGTGGGTATTTTCACGAGCCGGATAAGGCCAATGCGGTGTCTTCACTAGCGATGCACCGCTATCTTTCGCGCATTTCGGGCCCGCTGCTTGACAGGATCGATCTGCATATCGAGGTCACCCCTGTGCCTTTTGAAAAGCTGTCCGAATCGCGAAAAGGGGAGACCAGCCAAGAAATCCGGAAACGGGTCGTGGCGGCACGGAACATACAGCACGATCGGTTCGGATCATTGGAGCACATCCATTACAATGCCCAAATGAACAGCAAACAATTGCGGACCTATTGTGGGTTGGAAGCTGCGGGTAAACAACTCCTAAAACAAGCTATGGATCGTCTGGGACTGTCTGCCAGGGCTTATGACCGGATTCTAAAGGTAGCACGAACCATTGCTGATCTGGAGGCCGAACACCACATCAAAAACCGGCATATTGCGGAGGCCATCCAATACCGCAGTCTCGATCGTGAGGGTTGGATGGGGTGATAAGCTTTGGCTTGGTTTAAAACCGTTTTCCACAATAGCAATGAATCCCACGAATATCTAAAATATAATCTCCACGGGCTTTAATGGTGTCTTGCGGTTACCCGATAAAACGCCACGATTTATCGAAAGGGATGGGTCTTGATTTTGGTTTTGGTCGAACGACTCATCGAACAAAACGCGATATTCACCTTCATTAATTGAGTTATAAGCGCTCTCAATACATGCTTTTTTCTGACTTGCCGGAAATTGAAAAAGAAAAAAGCGTGAAAATCATGAAAAAAGCTACCCTAGCCATACTGATATCCAGCTTCTTTATGGCATGTACCACAGATGAATCACAACCGGCTACACCAGAGATCGGTATAAGTGAGGAAATTTCAAGTATCGATGATGTGGCAAGTGAATCCAGACTCCAAATCCCGGATGGATTTGCCTTCGAATCCACCACCTCTTCAATGTCCAATATCCAACTTGACGGCTCGTTTACCGATGAGAATGTCAAGATCAGATTATTCCACCAAGGGCGAGAAGCCGCACGACAATTGATTTTTGATGGTTTTATCAACAAGGAGAATGCCTTGAAAACAACGTTCAAGATTCCCAATCACATTGAATACATCCTGATTCTAGCCTCCTTCAATGGAGTCGAAGTGGAACTGATCCGCGCAAAAACGGATATCACCGCAACTTTTGGGTTTGGGGATTTTATCAATACGGAACGATTTGCAAAGATCGCCACCTCACGGAACGATTATACCTTTTGTGAGCACGGCGGGAGCAACGGAACCGTTGAAATCTACAACCGTGTATTGGTCATCAAAGGGTCGGTATTCGATGATGAGCTCGACATGGACAAAGATAACGGCAATACCAAGGTCATTTTAAAGACCAATGGTACGACGCGGGTCGACACCCAGTACGATAATGCGGATTTCGACTGTATTTTCGTTTACCTAGGAAATGGTAAAGACAAGGTACAGATGGGGTCGACCCAAAAGCCCTCGTTGATCAACCTAGGAAACGGTACCGATGAAATTACCGCTTCAGATGGCGCGAAGGACATCATTTATGGAGGAAACGGAAAAGATAAGATTATAGGGAAGTTTGCTTCTGATGAACTCATCGGTGGCAATGGAAACGATGATATCGATAATGGTAGTGGTGGAAACGTAACGGAAGGTGGCTCGGCGGAGTCTTGTGAACCAAGCTGTTATTCACCTTCTACCGATGCGGATGGAGATGGATATGCTTCGATTGAAAGCGGTGGCATCGATGTGGATGACTCCAATCCAAACGTTGTGAGCAGGAACTACCCACAGGGTATGGATGGCTTTTATTCGGTCATCTTTGAAGATTTATGGCCATGTCAAGGGGACTATGACTTCAATGACCTTATCATGAACTATAATTTTTCAGAAGGATTGAACGGCGACAATATGATCACCGAATTCGACTTTGGATTTAAGGTTCCTGCCTTGGGTGGGGCATATAATAACTATGCTGTACTTCGGGTTTATGATCCAGACGATAATGCCGTAATGGTGCGAAATGATGGTCAGAACATTGTGGTCAACCGTGTGCATGATGCAGTCAACCAAAGCACATTGTTCTATTTTGAAAATTTAAAATCTTTCTATACCGCAAATGAAAGTGCCATTATCAACACTCGTGAAAAAACATATCCCACAGTGTTAGAGATGGAAGGCACGGTTGCCGGTGTTGATGGGGCTTATGATGTATTTATACTAAAGGATGGGGATGTGACTATGGAAATACACCCGAACGTTACTGATGGTATTTCAGGTGCCTCTTCTTTTTTGAGTACGAGCGTCGGGGGCTGCCATGAAGGGGAAGTAGTGGATTTCAAAACGGATGAAGGGTTTCCCTGGGGCATGGTGGTGCCTATAGAGTGGGAATGGCCTAAGGAAGGGGTGGATATTTTGGAAGCCTATCCTGACTTTAGGACTTTTGTGGAATCGGACCCAAGCCTTGATTGGTATTCGAATGAAAATCCATCCCGAAACCTGGACAAGATTATTCAATGATAGGGTATATTGGATGATGGTAGTTTTTTCAACGGTCAAGTAGTTTGCTATTTGACCGTTTTTATCTTATCAGGACATGAAATCACCCTATCGCCGACTTACTCCTTGAAAAGGTAGTTCAATTCGGCCCCATAGTTTTCCCATTCCCCTTTTTCAGGATCGTACACCCATGAAAAACTCGCCACGGCCTCATCCCCTTCGAACTCGAATTCGAAATGCAAACGGTAGGACGATAAGGTCAAATACCGGTTTTCGGAAATAGGGAAAAGCTGCTTACTGGGGATCCCCGAACGCTTGTACATCAGCTTGCCGTCTTTGACGAAGAGCTTTCGCGTGTTTTCGACCCCTTCTTTCGAATAGGTGCCGACCACCTTGTTGTATTGCTCGATCAGCTGGGTCGAATCCTTGTCCTTTACATATTGGATATGCTGTAGGGCATATTTCAAATAATAGTGGTTCTGGTTTGCGTTAATTGCGGCTTCATAGGCAGGCTCGGCTTTTTCATAATCGCCTTGCTGTAACAATTCCTCGGCTTCGGTAAT
Source organism: Flavobacteriaceae bacterium (assembly GCA_013214065.1). GTDB lineage: Bacteria > Bacteroidota > Bacteroidia > Flavobacteriales > Flavobacteriaceae > Flagellimonas_B > Flagellimonas_B algarum. The sequence goes on along the minus strand of JABSPK010000003.1, from coordinate 457,801 downwards.
GGTGTCGTCTAATTTCCAAATCCAATAGGGAATGGTGGTATTATCGTAGTTCTCGTCGACCTTCGCACAGTAAAATTCGCCGGAATCGTCTTTTTTGAAACTATAAAAGCCGCTGTATTGGTTGGGTTCCCCAATGACCATTTCAGCATCGCCCGAAGGGATCATGATGCGTATGGTTTGATTGGAATAATAATTCAACAAGCGGTCATCGTCTACCCAAAGATCTACGGTGGCCTCACTTTGATGGGAACGGTATACCCCGACAAACGAATTCAAATAATCTTGGTCGACCTTATCTTCGGCAAGAAAATCAATGGCGGGTTCGAACGCTTTGTTGATATTGTCTTGGTTTGGATGCACCAAGCGCACCTTGTCATAAGTGCTGCGCGCTGCCTTTTCATCCCCTTTTAAAATCAATGGGGGCAAGGAAAACGGGAAAATGAAATTGTTACCCGGATTCAATTTAACATACAGATTGACCATTTTCAGGTAATCTTCGTAATCACCGTTGACCAAGGTGGCGTCGGCGATGTTCTGGATGTTATAAAAGCTTTTTGAAGCACTAAATCGTTTCAGTGCGGTGTCATAAAAACTTTGGGCATCCTTGGTCTCTCCATAAATGCCATAAAGGATGTTGTTCAATGATTGGTTTTGGGGGGAGATTTCCAATTGCATCTCGACCAACTCTTTAGCCTTATCGAATTGATTGTATGCCAAATACTTATTGGCCATGGCTTCCATGCGAAGATCATACGGCAGACGCTCGCGGTATTGATAGGCCTTATCGGCCAAGGCCTGTTCATCGATCTTTCCACGGCTGTAGCGAATGTCCCTCCGTGAATTTTTAAGGTAGGCTAGGGCGAAGGTACTATCTTGGGCAATGGCTTCCTCAAAATTGGAATACACGAAATTTTTGATGGCCGGCAAGGAAGTGCTCACGAATTCTTTGATACTAAGATCCAAGTACTGCATCCGGTCCCCTTCAGGAAGGGCGATCGCCCCCCTAACATAAACGCTGACCTCATCGATCAGATCTAAGAAATCATCGCCGGTAAAGGTTTGGCTTTCTTTGACGTTGCCGTTTTTGCTATTTCTTATTTTGGTTTCAATAGTATAGGTATCCCCGTTTTTTTCATAGGTGCCATCAACATAGATCGAGGCGGCCACACTGGCTTCCAGCACCTTATCGGCCGTGCTGCGTGCCCAATTCAAGCTAGGGGTGATGTTCTTGTCTTGCAGTAGATCGTAGTAGAGCAATTCCGAGATGCCTTCGCCCATCCATTTGAGCTCGTCGTTCTCGTTCAGCTGTTGGAAATTGTAGATGGGGACCTCGGTCCTGAACTCTTCTTTGGTAATGGTGGTCTGGTTCATTTCACCCAAGGCATCGACGTAGGCGATTTCTTTGGTCGTGGCCCCAAGGTCTGTGGTGCCAAAACCGAAGTACAGGCCGATGAATACCAAAATCACATTAATGGGGAAAATGATTTTCTCACGCAGTTTCAAAATCCGCTGGTTGATCCGGTCTTGGTGAAAGAGATAAATGATCAAGGAAGGGATAATGCCTACGAAGAACCACAAAAAGATATCGACCCAATGGGGTGAGATTTGATAGCGGTTCAAAATCCACTCCAAAAATTGTAAGAAGGTCCACGCGGCGACTAGATATCCAGCCAAGTATTGCGCGACCTTCCACCATTTTTTGGAGAGGGCCTTATTCTTATCCATAGACCAGAGGCATTTTTTGTTCTGGTCGAAAGATACTAATAAATGGAATTCGTGATAGGGATGTTAGATCACTTTTAAGTTGGCTTTAAGGCCTTGAATGATTCCGAGGATGTTTTTTACGGTATCGTTCAGGTAATACTTCACCACGATATGCGGAATTCGGATCGTCGTAAACCCGTTCTTGAACGAATGCATCGCCTCTTCAAGATCAAGGATCGCCTGTTCGTGGGTGATCATTTGGTATTCGGTGTCGATTTCGATGTTCAATTTCACCCTTGATATGGCGATATCGATCGATTTGGTGCCATCCCACCATTCGAGCATGGGGTTGGCCCCGGCTTCTTTGAGGGCGTAGTATAGTTGAATGGTCTCGAGAGAGGTACCGTTCTCCAAAATGACTTTCTTGATGAGTTTGGTGTGCCGTTCGCACAACGGAACTCCTAAAGTCGATTTGGAGTGTTCGTATTCCTCTTTGCCAATATGCTTTTCGCAGTCTTTACACGTCATTAATCAGTTAAGTTTGGTCTATTCTAAGATTTGGGATTATTATAACTGGCATAAAATTCAAATCGTATGCGCATTCGATGAACGGCACCCCACTTTTAGATGAAATGCACTTTTTTAGACGAAATGCAAATCGCATTGTTGGGAAAGTGTTATTTTTTGTGGTGAAAAAAATAAGATGTTCAAGAAACTAGGTCCGGGAATTTTGGTGGCGGCCGCTTTTATCGGCCCAGGAACGGTCACGGCATGTACCCTGGCCGGGGTAGGGTTCGGCTACTCTTTATTATGGGCCATGATCGTATCCATCTTGGCAACCATGGTGCTTCAAGAAATGGCGTCGCGGGTCGGGATCGTGTCGAAGCAGGGCTTGGCCGAGGTGATGCGCGGGCAATTCAATAATAAGGTGGTACGCATGCTCGTACTCACCGTTGTCTTGCTGGCCATTGTAGGCGGCAATATTGCCTATGAAGGCGGCAATATCGGTGGTGGGACCTTGGGCTTGCAAGCCCTATTGGGTGAACAGCATACTGCGTATTTCCCATGGGTGATCGCGGCCATTGCTTTTGCGTTGTTGTTTATCGGTTCCTATAAACTCCTAGAGCGGGTTTTCGTTGCCTTGGTAGGCTTGATGAGTTTGGCGTTTCTGATTACCGCGGTCTTAACGGGGCCAGAGCTCATGGCCTTGATCGAAGGGATGTTCCTTCCGAAGATCACCGATGCCAACCTACTGACCGTAATCGCCCTGGTCGGCACCACGGTAGTACCGTACAACTTGTTTTTACATGCGGCTTTGGTCAATGAAAAATGGGAGAAGACCTCTGATTTGAAATACGCCCGTTGGGACACCTTCATTTCCATCGCTTTGGGGGCCGTGGTTTCCATGGCGATCATCATCGCCGCCGCGGCAATTCCAGCTTCCGAAGTGAATTCGGCCCTAGACCTCGCCAAAGCCTTGGAACCCCTGTTTGGAAGTTCTTCAAGGTATTTTATGGGGATTGGACTATTCGCGGCCGGTATTACGTCGGCCATAACGGCACCGCTTGCGGCCGCCTATGTAGCCAACAGTTGTTTTGGATGGAAAACCAGCATCAAGGATTGGCGATTTCGCGCGGTATGGATGCTAGTCTTGTTCGCCGGATTGCTTTCGCTGTCATTCGATTTCAAACCGATTGAGATCATTAAAATGGCGCAAATCGCGAACGGGACCCTCTTGCCGGTCGTTGCCATCTTATTGCTCTTTATGGTCAACAAAGCGGGGGTCATGAAAGGTTATGGAAATACGAAGCTTCAAAACCTGATCGGCGGATTGATCGTCCTATTCACCCTATTTCTAGGGGTGCGGACCATCATGAAGGTGCTAGGGGCATTCTAATACAAATGGAATACGTGGATATCAATTGTGATGTAGGGGAGGGTGTCGGCAACGAGGCCGATCTTTTCCCGTTGGTCGGTTCCTGTAATATCGCATGTGGCGGGCATGCCGGTGACGAACAGAGCATGCGCGATATTGCCCGCTTGGCAACAGCTCATCAAGTTAAGGTCGGAGCACATCCGGGGTATCCTGATAAGGAAAACTTTGGAAGAAAGCAGATGGAGCTCACCGAAAAGGAGCTGACCGAAAGCCTGCAACAGCAGTTGAATACCTTTACACGAATACTTTCCGAAGAAAACATCCCATTGCACCATATCAAAGCACATGGGGCCTTATACAATACGATGGCGATCGATCGCGAACTATCGGAGGTCTATTTGCAAGCACTTCTTCCCTTTTTTAAGAATGGGGCCAAACTTTACGCACCTTATGGTTCGGTACTAGCCGAAGTAGCCGGTTCGCAGGGCGTCACAGTGGCGTATGAGGTGTTTGCCGATAGAAATTATACCGCCCAAGGACAACTGGTTTCGCGCCAAAAAACCAACGCCTTGATACAAGATCCAAAAAATGCGTTGGATCATGTGGTGCGCATGGCCAAAAAAGGAAGGTTACTGACGATTGCGGGCACTGAATTGGCAATTCGGGCCGATACCTTTTGTATTCATGGCGATACCCCTGCGGCATTGGAAATATTAGTGTATCTTTCGAACACCTTACCCACTCATGGGCTAAGCATCGAAAAGTGAAAAAGTACCCCATTACAATCAAGCCTTTCGGCAACCACACCCTTTTATTGGAATGGCCCAATGAGGTCGATGTCAACATCCTCGATGATATTCTTTCCTTCAAGGAAGTGCTGCAAAACACATATGGTCCGCGTTTTGAATACGTGGCCTCGTACAACTCGCTGGCATTGATCGGAAGGAAGGTCGATTTCGATTTCAAACGATGGGAAACCGAATTGTCGGTGATGTACCAAGAAATGGAGCAGGTATTGACGACCTCCCGAAGCCTTTGGAAGCTACCTGCATGTTATGATTCCGAATTCGGTCTTGATATCGAAGAAGTGGCCAAGCAATTGCAATGCAGTGTCGACGAATTGATCGAACGGCATTGCAGTTACGAATACACTGTATTCGGTATCGGATTTTTACCGGGCTTTATGTATTTGGGCGGTCTCCCAAAATCGTTGGAGACCCGACGAAAACAGACCCCTCGTTTGCATGTGCCCAAAGGGGCCGTTGGTTTAGCAGGCAAACAAACGGGGATATACCCTCAAGATTCAACGGGTGGGTGGAACATCATTGGAAGCTGCCCGATCCCGATTTTCAATCAAGAAGCGGAAGATCCCTGTTTCGTAAATGTTGGAGACAAGATAAAATTCGTGGCCATACCGCGCGCCGAATACGAATTGCACAAAATCGAAGCCGAAGTCGGGGTCTATAAATTCAAAAAAACGGAACTGGATGCTTAAAGTGTTGAAATCTGGTTTTTATACTACCGTTCAAGACGAAGGGCGCTTTGGTTTGCGTGACAAAGGGGTGCCCGTATCAGGCGCCATGGACACCCAGTCGTTGATTAGGGCGAATTCATTGTTGGAAAATCCGACCGATGCGGCAGGTCTCGAAATCACCATGACCGGCCCGACCTTGGTTTTTGAAGAACCTACACATATTTGTCTTGGTGGAGCTGCCTTATCGGCAACCTTGAACAACGAACCGATTGAAAACTATAAAGTATACAGGATTTCGGCTGGTGATATCTTGTCTTACGGGAGGTTGGAAAAAGGATTCCGGGGATATTTGGCAGTGAAGGGAGGATTGCTCGGGGAAAAGATATTGGGCAGCCGATCACAATATATGCCCTTGACCAAATCGAAGTGTATCGCGGATCAGACGGAAATCGAATATGGCCCAAGCGCCGATTTTGAACCGAAGATCACGGAGTTGAAAGCCAAATCGAATTTCAGTGCGGACGGACTTCAAGTGCAACCAGGGCCTGAATATGGCTTGTTGGATGCTGCGCAATTGGAGAAGCTTTACAACGATGTCTTTACGATATCGAAAGAGAACAACCGCATGGCCTATCAATTGAACGAAACCATAGGTTCCCATACCATGAGCATGCTGACTTCGGCAACCCTGCCGGGAACGGTACAGCTGACCCCGTCAGGAAAGATCATCATCTTGATGAAAGATGGCCAGACCACCGGTGGTTATCCTCGTGTTTTGCAATTGTCGGAGGAGGCCATTTGCCTATTGGCCCAAAAGAAATTCGGCGATGCGATCCGTTTTGTCCACTCTTAGACCGGGTGATAGACCTCTTCGAAGGGTACCCTGAACCGAGGACCGTAAACCCCGTTTTCATCACGGATACCACAACCGATGACCATATTGATTTCCGCTCCATGACCGAGCCCCAAGGCCCGCTTGACCAATAAGGTATCACTTCCTTCCATCGGGCAGGTGTCGTAGCCGATGGCGGCCATGCTCACCATGAAATTTTGGGCGGCAAGGCCGGCACTCTTGTGGGCGACGATTCGCATGTCCGAATTCCTGACCTGTCGATAGATGGGTTTAAAAAGTCCGATGACCTGAAAGACCAAGAACCGGATCCATCCCAAAATACCTAAAAAATCAGTGTACACCGTGGGGATCAATTTCTCATAATAGGATAAGGCGAACTTTTCACGTCGGGTATAGGCACTTCGCGGCTTGTCACCCAAATTCGATTTGAAGAAGGAAATATTGGCTTTGGCCCGTTTTCTCCATAGGTCTTTTCGAGCAACGACCACTACCATTTGATTGGCGTATTTCGCGGCATTTTGTCCCAAGCAGGCCTTGGTGAGTTGTTTCAACTTGTCAGGATCGGTCACATGATAAAATTCCCAAAGTTGCAAATTGCTGCTGGTCGGTGCCAAGGCAGCATTTTGTAAGCAAGCCTTGACTTTTTCGGTGTCGAGCGCCATGTCTTTGAATATCCGGACCGAACGTCGGTATCGAATGGCTTCGGTAACTGTTTTTTCCATAAGCGCCAAAGATACACATTGCCCTATTGGCCGTTTGGTTTTTCTTTAGTACTATTGTGTATGCGAAACGGCAAACTGATTAGCGACGTGGTGATTATTGTTCCCTTCCGGGAATGATACGGACCGTGACGTTAATCGAAAAAGGCCTGTATCATCACTGATACAGGCCTTTTTCTTTGGTAGGGTTAAGAATTGAATATGGTAATATTTTTAATTTAAAACCCTGTAAAACAAGGAGTTGTAAACCTAATGTGTCAAATGAGCCTAAAGTGCGATTTTATGTTAAAATTCTAAGGTATTGGAAACATATATCTTTGAATGTTAAAGGAATTTCAAGCTTTTTTGGCAATCGGAAAGTGATTTTTAATGGAATTGAACAAATACAGTAAAAATGTTACCCAAGACCCCACCCAGCCCGCTGCGCAGGCCATGTTGCATGCCATCGGATTAAGTGAGGAGGATTTGAGTAAACCGCTCATCGGTGTCGGGAGTACCGGCTATGAGGGCAACCCATGCAACATGCATTTGAATACCTTGTCGACCCATGTAAAACAAGGGATCCAAGAAACCGATTTGGTAGGATTGATCTTTAATACGATCGGGGTTAGCGACGGGATTTCAATGGGGACTTACGGAATGCGCTATTCGTTGCCTTCCCGTGATATCATTGCCGACTCCATGGAGACGGTCGTTCAGGCGATGAACTATGATGGGTTGATAACCGTGGTAGGCTGTGACAAGAACATGCCAGGGGCTTTGATGGCGATGATCCGATTGAACCGTCCTTCCATTTTGGTTTACGGGGGTACTATTGCTTCCGGCTGCCTTAACGATCGTAAACTCGATGTCGTTTCGGCCTTTGAAGCCTGGGGAGAGAAAGTGGCGGGTACCATGAATGAAAAGGAATACAAGCAGGTCATCCAGAATGCTTGTCCTGGAGCTGGAGCCTGTGGGGGTATGTATACGGCGAATACCATGGCCTCGGCCATTGAGGCACTCGGTATGGCCATGCCCTATAACTCCTCCAATCCCGCTACCGGGAGTGAAAAGAAAGAAGATTGTCTAGCGTCAGGACGTGCTTTAAGACAATTGTTGGAAAAGGACATCAAGCCTTCCGATATTATTACCAAGAAGTCTTTGGAAAACGCAGTACGCTTGATCACGGTCTTAGGCGGTTCGACCAATGCGGTCTTACATTTTCTGGCTATTGCCAAAGCAGCCGATATCGAATTCGGATTAGATGATTTTCAACGTATTAGTGATACCACACCATTTTTGGCCGATTTAAAACCCAGTGGGAAATTCCTAATGGAGGACGTGCATCGGGTGGGAGGTATTCCCGCGGTGATGAAGTTCATGTTGGAAAAGGGCATGTTGCATGGTGACTGTATGACGGTCACCGGCAAGACGGTGGCGGAAAACCTGGCTGAAGTACCTTCCTTGACCGAAGGGCAGGCGGTCGTCCATGATTTGGATGATCCCATCAAAGCGACGGGCCACATTCGGATTCTATACGGAAACCTTGCGGCAGAAGGAGCCGTAGCCAAGATCACCGGAAAGGAAGGCGTGTATTTTTCCGGTCCTGCAAAAGTGTTCAACGGTGAATTCGAAGCCAATGACGGTATTAAAAACGGGGAAGTCAACAAAGGGGATGTCGTAGTCATACGCTACGAAGGTCCGAAAGGAGGGCCTGGCATGCCTGAAATGTTAAAACCCACTGCAGCGATTATGGGAGCAGGGCTTGGCAAAGAGGTCGCATTGATCACCGATGGTCGCTTTTCCGGTGGTACCCATGGATTCGTGGTGGGGCATATCGCGCCCGAGGCCCAAGATGGTGGTGCCATTGCATTGCTGCAAGACGGGGACCTGGTAACCATCGATGCCGAAAAAAACACCATATCAGTAGCCCTTAGTGAAGCGGAATTGGAAGAACGAAAAAAGAACTGGACCGCCCCCGCATTGAAAGTGAAACGAGGGAGCCTGTATAAATATGCCAAAATGGTCTCGTCCGCATCAAAAGGATGTGTGACCGATGAACTGTAAAGATTATTTGGTAAGCCAAAAAAATAGAAGTGCGATTGGTTAAAAATTGAAACCTATGGAAACGCTAAAAGCAGCGAAGAAAACGCAAGAATCCGAAAAGAGCATTCGCATAAGCGGTGCGGAGGCCATCATCCATTGCTTGTTGGAAGAAGGGGTCGACTTGATTTACGGGTATCCCGGAGGAGCGATCATGCCGGTCTATGACGAACTTTATAAATTCCAAGACAAACTGACCCATATCCTGACAAGGCACGAGCAGGGGGCGACCCATGCCGCACAAGGCTATGCCCGTGTAAGCGGTAAGGTCGGAGTCGCCATGGCAACTTCAGGACCCGGGGCAACGAATTTGGTCACCGGCCTGGCCGATGCACAAATTGATTCGACCCCCATGGTCTGTATCACCGGTCAGGTGCCGAGACACTTGCTGGGCTCCGATGCGTTTCAAGAAACCGATATTGTCGGAATTTCGACACCGGTTACGAAATGGAATTACCAAATCACCAAAGCCTCTGAAATACCTGAGATCATGGCGAAGGCCTTTTACATCGCCAAATCGGGTAGGCCGGGTCCCGTACTGATCGACATCACCAAAAATGCCCAGTTCGATGAGTTGGATTTTTCATATGAAAAATGTGTCGGGGTGCGCAGTTATCAAGCGGTACCAGCCCCGGATACCGATGCCATCGCAGCTGCGGCCGAGTTGATCAACAAGGCAAAGAAACCGTATATCGTTTTCGGACAAGGTGTCATTTTGGGCGAGGCCGAAGCGGAATTGAAAGCCTTGGTTGAAAAGACCGGCATACCCGCAGCCTGGACGATCCTCGGACTTTCAGCCATGGATACGGACCACCTATTGAACGTGGGTATGGTCGGTATGCATGGTAACTATGGCCCGAATGTATTGACAAACGAATGTGATTTGTTACTTGCCATCGGTATGCGTTTCGATGACCGGGTCACCGGAAGCTTGGATACCTATGCGAAACAAGCCAAAATCGTGCATTTTGAAATCGATCCAGCGGAAATCAATAAGAACGTCACAGTCGATGTCGCGGTTCTAGGGGATGCAAAGAAAACCCTCGGACTTTTGTTGCCCATGGTCAATGAGAATTCCCATGAGGCATGGCGGGCCGAATTCGATAAGAAATATGAGGAGGAGTTCGATACCGTGATCAAAAACGACCTGCACCCGACAAAACCCGGGTTGACGATGGGTGAAGTAGTTGAAGAAATCAACAAGGCTTCGGCCCATAAAGCGGTTATCGTTACCGATGTTGGTCAACATCAAATGATCGCCTGCCGATATGCGAAATTCAAACAAAGTAAAAGCAATATCACTTCAGGAGGACTGGGTACCATGGGCTTCGCCCTTCCAGCGGCCATTGGTGCCAAGATGGGTGCGCCTGAACGGGAGGTCGTCGCCATCATCGGCGATGGGGGCTATCAAATGACCATTCAAGAACTAGGGGTGATTTTCCAACATAATGTAGCGGTGAAAATCGTGGTCCTTAACAACGACCACCTAGGAATGGTGCGTCAATGGCAAGAATTGTTCTTCGAAAGTCGCTACGCCTCAACGGTCATGACGAATCCTGATTTCGTAAAAATCGCCGAAGGCTATCATATCGAGGCCAAACGGGTTTCGGAGCGTGGAGATCTTGAAGCAGCGGTCAAAGAAATGATGACCTCTCCGAATCCGTACTTTTTGGAAGTCAAATGTGAGAAGGAAGATAACGTGTTCCCGATGATCCCTTCAGGGGCTTCGGTTTCCGACATCCGCTTAAAATAAATGGCCATGCAAGTTTCCCAATTTTCGAACATGCCTGAAATGTATCCCCAATTGGTCGATAAGTCGAATGAAATCGGCTTTGACATGCCTTCTGATATCGGTGTGGGCAGATTGCTTCGGACTTTGGTCCGGTCGAAGCCCAACGGACGGTTTTTGGAGCTTGGCACGGGTATGGGATTGTCGCTTTCATGGATGGTGGCCGGTATGGGAACGTCTGGCACCATGGTTTCCATCGACAATGATACCAAGCTGATCGAAATCGTCAAAGCGTATTTCGAAGCTTACACGAACGTGCAATGTATCTGTGAAGATGGTGGGCACTGGATTGAAACGTATCAAGGACCGGCCTTCGATTTGGTTTTCGCCGATGCCTGGCCAGGCAAGTACAGCCATTTAGACCAGACCTTGGCCCACATCAAGCAAGGCGGGTATTATGTTATCGATGATATGCTTGAACAGCCGAACTGGCCTTCAGGGCATGACGAAAAGGCGGCGGCCCTATTACAACATCTAAATCAACGCGAAGACATCGACTTGGCCGAAATGAATTGGTCGACCGGGGTGGTCATCGCCGTAAAAAAATAAGGTAATGGAAAAACAATGGTTTACCATTTCAGTGTACTCTGAAAACAATGTCGGGCTTCTCAACCGCATATCGGGAATCTTTTTGAAGCGCCATATCAATATCGAGAGCCTCAACGTATCGAAATCTGAAATCGAGAACGTTTCAAAATTCACCATCGTGGTCAACACTACGGAGGATTGGACGCGTAAAATCGTCAACCAGATAGAAAAACAGATAGAAGTGATCAAGGCCTTTTACCACAAGGACGAGGAAACCATTTATCAGGAATCGGCCTTGTTCAAGATCGCTTCGAACCTGCTTTTTGATGAGCGGCAGATCCAAAATATCATCAAGGAAAGCAACGCGCAGATCGTTACGGTATCGAGGGACTTCTTTGTTTTGGCGAAAACAGGGAGGCGCTTCGAAATCGATGAGATGCACGATGCACTGGAGCCTTTTGGAATCATGCAATTCGTACGTTCAGGACGTATTGCGGTCACCAAGGCGAAAATGCCCATAACGGAACTTTTGGAAGAATTTCAACTAAACGGATAATAGCGAAATACGAACAGAAAATGACAAACTACTTTAACACACTATCATTACGAGATCAATTGACCCAGCTGGGAAAATGTAGGTTCATGCAAGCCGAGGAGTTTGCTGATGGTGTTTCTGCATTGAAAGGAAAGAAAATCGTAATCGTGGGCTGTGGTGCCCAAGGATTGAACCAAGGGTTGAACATGCGGGATTCTGGACTTGACATCTCCTACACACTGCGTAAAGCCGCTATTGAGGAAAAGCGACAATCGTATAAAAACGCGACGGAGAATAATTTCAAAGTGGGTACCTATGAAGAACTCGTACCCCATGCCGATTTGGTCATAAACCTGACTCCCGACAAACAACACACCAATGTCGTAGGTGCGGTAATGCCCCTGATGAAGCAAGGAGCGACCTTATCCTATTCTCACGGTTTCAATATCGTTGAAGAAGGGATGGAAGTTCGAAAAGACCTTACGGTCATTATGGTGGCCCCAAAAAGCCCGGGTTCCGAAGTTCGCGAAGAGTATAAAAGGGGGTTTGGGGTCCCGACCTTGATCGCCGTGCATCCTGAAAATGACCCTGAAGGCAAAGGATTGGCCCAAGCCAAGGCCTATGCAGCTGCAACCGGTGGACACAAAGCCGGGGTATTGGAATCTTCCTTTGTCGCTGAAGTGAAGTCCGATTTAATGGGTGAGCAAACGATTTTATGTGGTTTGCTGCAGACTGGATCGATTTTGAGTTTTAACAAAATGGTCGAGAAAGGGATCGATGCAGGCTATGCTTCCAAACTGATCCAATATGGTTGGGAAACCATTACCGAGGGATTGAAACATGGTGGAATCACCAACATGATGGATCGGCTATCAAACCCTGCCAAGATCAAGGCCTTTGATTTGGCCGAGGAGATGAAAGTCATTATGCGTCCCTTGTTCCAAAAACATATGGACGATATCATGAGCGGTCATTTTTCAAAGACCATGATGGAAGATTGGGCGAACGACGATAAGAACTTGTTGGATTGGCGTGCTGCCACTGGAGAGACCGCTTTTGAAAAGACACCGGCCGGTGCTGACGAAATTTCGGAACAGGCGTATTACGATAATGGGGTTTTGATGGTCGCTTTTGTGAAAGCCGGGGTCGAATTGGCCTACGAAACCATGACCGAATCCGGAATTATCGGCGAGTCGGCCTATTATGAGTCGCTTCATGAAACGCCGTTGATCGCCAATACCATTGCCAGAAAGAAATTGTTCGAAATGAATCGGGTGATTTCCGATACGGCGGAATATGGATGCTATCTTTTCGATCATGCATGTAAACCCTTATTGGAGGCCTTTATGAAAGACATCGACATCGATGTGATCGGAACCGCGTTTGCAAGTTCGGACGGAAACGGTGTTGACAATGTAAAATTAATAGCCGTCAACAAGGCGATCCGCGAACATGATGTCGAGATCGTCGGAGCGCGTCTTCGTGAGGCTATGACGGCAATGAAACCCATCGTATAACCCACGGGATTTAAATGATGCGGCAAACTACGACCACATATTTTCCACAAATCGAGGCGATTCGCGAGGCGGCCCAAACCATTGGGCAGGTCGCGAAAGAAACCCCGCTGACCGAAAGTATTCGGTATTCAAAGCGTTTTGGGGCCAATGTCTTGTTGAAAAGGGAAGATTTGCACCGTGTTCGTAGTTACAAGATCCGAGGGGCCTACAACAAGATCAGTTCTTTGTCGAAAGCGCAACTCGAAAAAGGCATCGTTTGTGCCAGTGCCGGAAACCACGCCCAAGGGGTAGCCTTCGCATGCAATCATCTTGGAGTGCACGGAACGGTGTATATGCCGGTGGTCACCCCCAAACAGAAAGTCGACCAGACCAAGATGTTCGGCGGCCAATGGGTCGAAGTGGTTTTGGCAGGAGATACTTTCGATGCCAGTTACACGGCTGCAAAAAGAGCCTGTGATGATGAAGGAAAGACCTTTGTGCATCCCTTCGACGATCCCAAAACCATTGAAGGCCAGGGTACCGTAGGATTGGAGCTGCTGGAACAAAGCGAAAAGCCGATCGATTATGTTTTCGTCGCCGTAGGAGGTGGGGGATTGGCCTCCGGACTTTGCGCGGCGTTCCATCACCTATCACCCCATACCAAAATCGTAGGGGTCGAACCTGCCGGTGCGCCTTCGATGAAGTCCGCAATGGAAAAAGGTGCCTTGGTCGAACTCCCTGAAATCGACAAATTCATTGATGGGGCGGCGGTCCAAAAAGTGGGCGCTTATACCTTCCCGATCTGTAATGCCCATTTACACCAAATGGTCACGGTGGAAGAGGGTAAGGTCTGTCAAACGATTTTGGATCTTTACAATCGTGATGCCATCGTAGTCGAACCAGCCGGAGCGCTGACAATCAGCGCATTGGATGCGTTTAGTGAAGAAATCAAAGGTAAGAACGTGGTGTGCATTGTGAGCGGAAGCAACAACGACATCACCCGTACCGCTGAAATCAAGGAGCGGGCATTGCTCTATGGCAAATTAAAACACTATTTCATCATCAGATTTCCGCAACGTCCGGGGGCTTTGAAGGAGTTCGTGGCCGAAATATTGGGTCCTGATGATGACATTACCCATTTTGAATACTCAAAAAAATCAAGTCGGGAGAATGCCCCGGCCGTCGTTGGGATCGAATTGAAATCCCCAGCCGACCTCGAACCTTTGATACAAAGGATGAAAGCCAGGCACTTTTACGGCGATTACTTGAATGATAAACCCGATTTGTTCCAGTACCTGATTTAAAGGAATAGCAGCGAAACGGTGCTAAGGAGCGAACAATGAAAAAGAACACTATGAAAACCATTCCAAAAGAATTCGCGATAACCGAACCTTACCATCAAAAAAGTTATTTGATCGACGGGGAGCTCCTCCAATGGGACGGCCCTACCTCTGAGGTCATTTCGACCATTTCCTCGACGGAAGACTACCAACAGACCGTATTGGGCAGCATCCCTACCATGGGAGAGAAAGAAGCCCTATTGGCCCTTGACGCCGCCTGTGGCGCCTTTGATAAAGGACAAGGGACCTGGCCGACCATGAAGGTCAAGGACCGTATCGAATGTATGGAAGCCTTCGTTGGTAAAATGAAGACCAAGCGCGATGAAGTGGTCAAATTGTTGATGTGGGAAATCGGAAAATCCCTGCCCGACTCCCGCAAAGAATTCGATCGTACCGTCGATTATATCAACGATACCATTGAAGAGTATAAGAAATTGGATCGTGATTCCGCCAAATTCCATAAACATGATGGGGTGTATGCCCACATTCGAAGGGGACCTTTAGGGGTTGTGCTTTGTTTGGGCCCTTACAACTATCCCTTGAACGAAACGTTTACGCTGTTGATACCGGCCTTGATTATGGGCAATACCGCTATTTTCAAGCCTGCCAAACATGGGGTGCTGTTGATCGCCCCGCTATTGGAAGCGTTCCAAAGCAGCTTCCCCAAAGGCGTGGTTAATATTTTATTCGGTAGGGGAAGGGCCATTGCGGGACCTATTATGAAAACCGGGAAAATCGATGTGTTGGCCTTGATCGGCCACAGTTCATCGGCCAATGCCTTGGTTGAGCAACATCCTAAGAGCAACAGATTGCGCCAGGTTTTGGGCTTGGAAGCTAAAAACCCGGCCATCATACTGCCCGATGCCGATTTGGACCTGACCGTTAAGGAATGTATTTCAGGGACCCTATCGTATGATGGTCAACGATGTACCGCATTAAAGATCCTCTATGTACATGAAGCGATAAAAGACGAGTTCCTGTCCCGTTTTTCTAAAGCGGTCGATGCGATGAAATTCGGGAATCCTTGGGACGAAGGCGTGCAATTGACTCCGCTACCCGAACCCGGTAAACCCACATATATCCAAGGGTTGATCGATGATGCCCTGGCCAAAGGAGGGGTTATCCAAAACGAAAAAGGAGGGGAGCATTCCGATAACTTCATTTGGCCTGCCGTGATCTATCCGGTTTCCAAAGACATGGATGTTTATGAAGAGGAACAGTTCGGACCGGTCATCCCGGTGGTTTCCTTCTCTGACATCTCAAGTCCTTTGGATGATATGGCCGAAAGCAATTACGGTCAGCAGGTCAGTCTTTTCGGAAAGGACGTCTACACTTTGTCGCCGTTGATCGATACCTTGGCCAATCTGGTCTGTAGGGTGAATTTGAATAGCAGCTGTCAACGCGGACCGGATGTCTACCCGTTCACCGGACGTAAAGATTCTGCCCAATCGACCCTTAGTGTCCATGATGCATTGCGTTCTTTCAGTATTCGGACTTTCGTCGCGTTCAAAGACAACGATTTGAACAATGAAACGGTCGAACAGTTGCTGGATGCCAAGGTGAGCAATTTCCTGAGTACGGATTATATTTTGTAAGCGGGAGACACCGCCGAGCGAAGCGCACTATCTTTAACATATCATAATCTACTTTAACAGTACGCTAACTTCATGTGTAATAAGTTGTTAATACTTTGGTTCGACAACCAGTTTATTCATTAACAATAAAAAACGAACTCATGAAAAAAAGCTACTTGAGCACAGTGCTTTGTGCACTGTGCCTAACCGTGCTGGGTACTAGTTCCGCATTCGGACAACTCGATTTACCCAGAGGGAGCCAGATGGCCAAAGTTTCACAACGCATCGGGATTACCGACTTGAGCATAGTCTATTCCAGGCCCAGTGTCAACGGTCGTGAAATATGGGGCGCCTTGGTACCTTACGGGATGAACAATTTTGGATTCGGCACCGCTGAACTTTCCCCATGGCGCGCAGGGGCCAATGAAAACACCATTTTCAAGACCACCCATGATGTCATGGTAGAAGGCAAAAAACTTCCTGCGGGCAAATACGGGCTGCATATGGTCATTAATGAGGACGGTAGTGCCAAAGTGATTTTTTCAAAGAACTACGGGGCTTGGGGTAGTTATTTTTACGAGCCTTCGGAAGATGTCATTCAAGTGGATGTCACAACGACCGAAACCCCCCATGTCGAACAACTACGCTATGAATTCAATGCCATTGATGCCACTTCAGGGGTCGCTTCCTTAAAATGGGAGAAGAAGGAGATCCCGTTTAAGATCGAAGTACCGGTCAGTGAAATCGTTTTGGCCGATATCCGTTCCAAAATGCAAAACCAACCCGGGTTCAATCGACAAACCTGGGAGCAAGCCGCGAACTTTGCCCTGAACAACGGCGGTGATCTTGATGAAGCCTTGGGGTGGATCAATGCGGCCATTGAAGGTCAATTTTTTAGTGAGAAGAATTTCAACAATATGGCCATCAAGGCCCAGATTTTGGCCAAACAAGGAAAAGGGGGCGATGCCGAACAAGTCATGGAAGAGGCCATGCCGCTCGGAACGGTCTTTCAAGTGCATGGCTATGGCAGGCAGCTTATCGCGCAAGGTCAAACTGATAAGGCTTTGGAGGTTTTTGAATGGAACGCGAAAAAAAACAAAGGACAATGGCCGGTACATTATGGGCTGGCACGGGCATATTCAGCAAAAGGGGATCACAAATCGACTGTGAAACACTTAAAATTGGCGCTAAAGAACGCACCGGCCCAAGCCAATAGGGATCGGGTTCAAGCGAATCTCGATAAGGCCGAAAAAGGGGAAGCGATCAATTGATCCATCCTACCTATGGATTGAAAACGCCTGGCACTTAGTCGGGCGTTTTTTTTAACTGATATATCCCCACAGCATGTTGTCTTTGGTCAATAGGGCATAGGTTTGTCGGATAGCCTGGTTTGATGCCTTTTCGAGTTTTGGATCTTCTCTTAATAGGGCTATGGCATGGTGTCGGGCGGTTTTCAGGATTTGATTGTCCTTAACGATATCAGCGATACGTAAATTCAAGAGACCACTTTGTTGGGTTCCCATCAAATCTCCCGGACCGCGCAATTTCAGATCGACCTCGGCTATCTCGAACCCATCGTTCGTACGACACATGGTTTCCAAACGGGTTTTGGCATCCTCCGATAATTTGTGTCCGGTCATCAAGACGCAAAAACTCTGTTCCGCACCACGTCCAACACGGCCACGAAGTTGGTGCAATTGCGAAAGTCCGAAGCGTTCGGCACTTTCGATGATCATCACCGAAGCGTTGGGAATGTTCACCCCTACCTCGATGACCGTGGTTGCGACCATGATTTGCGTATCCCCGTTGACAAAGCGTTCCATTTCATAATCTTTGTCTTGGGGCTTCATTTGGCCATGAACAATGGAAATCTGGTATTCGGGCATCGGAAATTCGCGCGCGATGCTTTCGTATCCCTCCATCAAATCCTTATAATCCAAGGCCTCGCTTTCCTTGATCAAGGGGTAGACCACATAGACTTGCCGGCCTTTTTTGATTTCGTCCTTGATAAATCGAAATACCTTCAATCGGTTGTTGTCAAAACGATGCACCGTTTTGACCGGCTTCCGCCCGGGAGGCAGCTCGTCAATGACCGAAACGTCAAGATCGCCATAGAGGCTCATCGCAAGTGTCCTTGGGATCGGTGTGGCGGTCATCACGAGGATATGGGGTGGAATCCGGTTCTTCTTCCATAGTTTCGACCGTTGTGCCACCCCGAAACGATGTTGTTCATCGATGATGGCAAGGCCTAAGTTCTTGAATTGCACCTTATCTTCGAGAACGGCGTGGGTGCCTACCAAGATATCCAGGTTGCCGTTTTCCAATTGGTTGTGTAGAAACGTCCGTTCCGATTTCTTGGTCGAGCCCGTCAAAAGTGCCATTTTAAGATTCATGTCGATCAAAAGTTCCTTGAGGCCGTGGTAGTGCTGTTGGGCCAGAATTTCCGTCGGTGCCATGATACAGGCTTGAAATCCGTTATCGATAGCCAAAAGCATGCACATGAGGGCGACGATGGTCTTGCCCGAGCCAACATCACCCTGTAGCAAACGGTTCATTTGTGCAGCGCTGCCCAAATCACCCCGTATTTCTTTGATGACCCTTTTCTGGGCCTGCGTCAACGAAAAAGGAAGGTGGTCTTTGAAGAATCCGTTGAAATGTTCACCCACGATTTGAAAGGGCAACCCTTTGATTTTTTGTTTACGGGCCGCTTTTTTCGATAGGAGCTGCAATTGTACGAAAAACAATTCCTCGAACTTAAGACGGAATTTCGCTTTGGCCAGTAATTCTTGGTTTTTCGGGAAATGGATGTTCAACAAGGCGTCGGCACGGTGCATCAACTTAAGTTCGTTTTGCAATTGGGTGTTGAGGGTTTCGGGAAAGTCGGCCTTGGTCTCCAAGAACAACTGCTGGATCATTTTACTGAATACTTTGTTGGTGATGCCCGAGTTCCCCAATTTTTCCGTGGAAGGATAGATCGGTTGCATGGCGATTTTTAGCCCGGCTTGGTGCTGCTTTAGCAACTCCATGTCGGGATGCGGCATCGAAAACGACTTACCATATCGGTTGATGCGGCCGAAAACCACATAAGGTTCGTTGATCTTTAGGTTTTCACGGATCCATTTTTGCCCTCGAAACCAAACCAGTTCCATTTCCCCCGTTTCATCGGAAAAGGTAGCGACCAAGCGTGATCCCCTTTTCTGCTCGACGGTTTTTAGATGGACGATCTTCCCTAAGATCTGCACTTCGGCACCACTGTTTTGTAAGCTGTTGATCTTGTAGTACTGGGTCTTATCCAAATACCGGTTCGGATAGCACTGTAACAAATCCCCAAAAGTCTGGAGTCCTAGTTCTGATTGGAGTAGGGCGGCCCTATTGGGCCCCACACCTTTCAGATAGACTAAGGGAGTTTGGAGAATTCCAGCTTGCATCTAACGAAAATAGCTAAATTGGTGTGACTTTTGTTGTGGTATGACTATGAGGCGAGTGCTTCCCTTTTTTATTTTTTGCTTCCAGTGGGCTTTTCCGCAATTCCAAAATCCCGTCGATGCGACGAGGTTGCATGCCCAAATACGGGTCGTTGCCGAAGAAAAGGCCATTGAAGGTAGGGTCACTTATGATTTTGACGTTACTGCGCCGGTAGATTCCATTGTATTCGACGCGATAGCCATGGAAATCGAAGGGGTCAGCAATGGTACCCAACCCTTGGAATTCAAGAACACGGGCAAGCAGGTGATCCTTGCCAACCCGTTCGCAAGCGACGGGCACTCGATAACCATTTCGTACCGGGCCGTTCCCAAAAAAACGGTCTATTTTATCGGTTTTGACGATGCTATCGAAGGAAACGAGCAAATATGGACCCAAGGCCAAGGAAAATATACCAGCAATTGGCTGCCCTCCTTCGATAATATGAACGAGAAGGTCGAACACGATTTGACCATTATCACTGCATCGAACCATACCGTGGTGGCCAATGGAAAATTGGTAGAGACCCAACGGCTGAGGGACTCTGGGGAAGTATCTTGGAAGTTCGATATGAAGGCCCCGATGAGCAACTATTTAGCAGCCTTTGTTATTGGGGGTTTAAGCAAAAAAACAGTGCATTCGGCCTCAGGCATCCCGATAGAACTGTACTACCATCCGGATGACAGTGCGAAATTCGAGCCTACCTACCGGTATACCCAACGCATTTTCGATTTTCTCGAAGCGGAAATCGGAGTTGCCTACCCTTGGCAGAATTACAAACAGGTGCCCGTTAGGGATTTTCTCTACGCGGGCATGGAAAATACGGGATGTACCATTTTTTCGAACCAATACGTAATCGATAGCACGGCCTTTGTCGATAAGAACTATGTCAATGTGAACGCCCATGAACTGGCCCATCAATGGTTCGGTAATTTGGTCACCGAGCAAAGCGGGAAACACCATTGGCTGCATGAAGGGTTCGCCACCTACTACGCTTATCTTACGGAGCGCATGCTTTTTGGGGATGATCATTTCTATTGGCGTCTGTACGAAACCGCCAATACCCTCCACAATGTTTCTGAAAATGGGGGAGGGGAAGCCCTGACCGACCCCAATGCCAATAGCTTGACGTTTTATGAGAAGGGGGCCTGGGCCTTGGTCATGTTGCGAGACCGTTTGGGGGATGCCGATTTTAAAAAGGGAATTCGAAGGTTCTTGACCTCAAAAGCCTATGGCAATGCGACCATTGCTGATTTTTTGGAGGTCATGGAGTCGGTTTCGGGTAGTTCGTTGCAGTCGTTCGAAGAGCAATGGTTGCGCGACGATACCTTTCCTTGGCAGCCGGTCAAGGAATTGTTGATACGGAATAACCCATCCCTAGCGGTGTACCTTAAGAATAAAGGGCAAGAGACCGATAAAAAAGATGTCGCCCAAATCGGGCTGGATGCCTACTTCTTCGAGGAAAGTACGCCTGATCTCTATCGAAAACAAGTGGTTTTGGACCATGTAGATCGTTTCGATGAAGCAAGCTTGAAACGGGTATTGTTGGAAAGCTCGGTCATCGTAAGACAGGCTGTGGTCATGGGTACCCTGAAGCGATTGCCCCAAGGGCCCCAAAAGCTGTACGAGGGGCTTTTGGACGATGCTAGTTACCTCACTCAAGAAACCGCTTTATACAAGCTTTGGGAGGCCTATCCTGAAAGGCGAACGATCTATTTGGATCGTCTTGATAAGGTCAATGGGCTTCCGAATTACAATGTTCGCTTGTTGTGGTTGACCTTGGCTTTGGTCACACCCGGCTACCGTCCTGAAAATAAATCCCGATTTTATAAAGAGTTGAACGGCTATACCGCCGAAGAATACAATTTTGAAACCCGGTTGACGGCATTTAAGTACTTATATCAATTGGAAGCAATCGATGACGGTTCTTTGGTCAATCTGGTCAAGGCCAGCGGCCACCATGTTTGGCAATTCAAAAAAATGGCCCGTATGCTATTAAGGGAATTCCGGGATTCCGACCAAGGAAGGGAACGCTTAGGGAATTTGGCAATGGATCCGCCCGAAGCGAAACTATTGCAACAAATATTGGACAAATGAAAGCATTGGTCATTTCAGGCGGTGGTAGTAAAGGCGCTTTTGCCGGTGGGGTCGCCCAGTACCTCATCGAGGGTTTGGGGCGCGACTACGACATCTTTGTCGGGACATCGACCGGAAGCCTGCTGATATCCCATTTGGCCTTAGGCAAGTTGGACAAGATCAAAAAGATCTATTCTTCGGTCAACCAAGAGAGTATCTTCAACAATTGCCCGTTTACGATAAAAAAGAAACACGGTTCCGATATTATCGGGATGAACCATTGGAACATTTTCAAAAACCTGATCAAAGGCAAAAAGACTTTCGGGGAAAGTGAAAACCTCCGCGATCTGATACGCCGCAGCATTACCGAAGCGGAATTCGAGCAATTGAAAAACGGCGCCAAAGATATCGTGGTGACCGTTTCCAACCTATCGTTGAACCAAGTCGAGTATAAATCGATCAACGAATGTAGCTATGCCGAATTTTGTGATTGGATTTGGATATCATCGAATTACACCCCGTTTATGAGTCTTGTGCGAAAGAACGGTTGCGAATATGCCGATGGTGGGTTAGGAAGTCTAGTGCCTATCGAAGAGGCCATACAACGGGGAGCGACCGAAGTCGATGTGGTAGTCTTGCATACCGAAGTGAGCTATTACAACCGCATGCCCTCTCGAAACCCGTTCGAATTGATCACGACCATGATTGGGTTCATCCTTGATCGGATCGAACATCAGAACATCAGGGTCGGTAAGTTGGTGGCCAATCAAAAGGACGCCATCATCAATCTGTACTATACCCCGACCATCTTAACCACGAACTCCTTGATTTTCGATAAGGAAAAAATGACCCGCTGGTGGAAACGGGGCTATCTGTATGCTAAGAACAAAAATGCGGAAAGCATGCCGATACAGCCCGAAATACAAGAATAAGGAACGCTACCGGTAGCGGATTACCACAGTACGGATATCTCTTTTTTGACAAAGGCCAAAGCCGTTGCCGATGGCGATTGTTTTTCCATCGTTTCGTTGAGGATATCTTCCCGTAATTTATCGGCGGAATCGGATTCGCTCATCCCAGCCGAACGAATCAGCTGTATGGTCGCACTTTTGGCGGCCTTGATGATATTCCAACACTCATCACTCATGTAGATTTGTTGTGATAGGTTGTGTTCGAATTCGGTTTCAATCTGCTTGATCAACAGGTTTTCGTAATCGTTCTTGTTTTTTGATTTGGGCGCTACGCGAACCACGAGACTCGCAACGGAAATACGCTCCAAGAACAAGGCCATTCGTTCATAGGCCTGAAGGCGGATCGGTAAGGTTTCCTTTTGGGAATCCTTGTGCAGTAAGAACCTGCGTCTCCCTTCTTCGTTTCGGGTATGTAATCTGAAAAAATAAAATGCCACTGCCCCGGTGACGACCGCGGGCAATAAAAAGGCGAATAGTTGAAGGATGTCATCTCCGCTCATGCTGGGTCAGTTTGTTTTTGATGAAACTACAACGGAAGATTTCACCAAAAAGTATGGTCATTGACTCTTAAGGGTCTTTTTCGCCTCGCTATAGAAGGCTTTGTAGTTCGGACCAAGACGAATGGCGATGCCTTCTTTGAAATTCCCATCCTTGGCGACCAGTTTCAAACGGGCCACCGGTACGGCATGGTTTTTCCAAAGCGTGTTACCGATCGCTTGTGCCTGATTGAACGAAACTTCGAACTCTCCGGTGATGTTCAACCCTTCAATGGTGACACTGCGGTCGGGATTCATCAAAATAATCTGCGCAACGTTCGCCAACCAGTCGTTGGCGCTCTCCATAACGACCGTTCCCGTATCGGAACCAAAGAGAAAATCCAGTTTCTGGGTGATGACGATGGCGCCCCCGGCAATGGCTACCTGGGTGTCGGCCCCTAATGTCTGTTTGGTCTGACCGACCAAAACCACGGCCAAAGAGTCATTTTTTGTAAAGCTATCGGTGAATTGACGCAGTTGTCGCTCTTTGGCATTCAAGCTTTCGAGGGCTTTGTTGACCGTTTCATTGTTTTGTTTCGAAATCTTCGAAAAACTGGTCAGGTTTTGCAGCAAGGTGGCATTTGCGTCACGGAGTTCGGTATTTTCCTTTTCGAACAGTTCCGCTTTTGATTCGCTGGCATTGATTTGACGGTTGGCTTTTGAAATGGAATCGTTCAAACTACCAATGGTCGCTTCGAGGGCATCGATCCTGGCGAAGAGTTCACTTTTCTTTTGCGCGTTTGCGGCAGTCAATCCAGCCAATAGCACCAATACCACTAGAGTAATTTTTTTCATACGCTTTGCTCTTTGTTTCCCAAATACATACAATCGGCGTAGGCCTGCATCCCTTCAAAAGGCACCCGACTTTTTTCATATCCATAGACCGCCTTGAGATCACTGCTCAAATAATCGTCGTCCACATTCACTTGAACGTCGTTCATGGTAAACTGGCAAGGATGTTCATATCCCGCGGCATGGGTCAATTCGACGAATTCCTTTCGAAAGGTCTTGAAATATTGCGCCAATCGTTCTGATTTCAAAGGTACGTCGATTCCGGCTTGTAACCACTTGCTTTGGGTCGCAATTCCGGCCGGACATCGATTGGTATGGCATATTTGTGCTTGGATACAGCCGATTCCCATCATGGCCTCCCTTGCCACATTGATGCAATCGACCCCCATGGCAAAAGCCATGGCCGCCTTGGCCGGAAACCCCAGCTTTCCACTGCCTACAAAAACGATACGTTCGGTCAACCCGCGGTCTTGGAATATTTTGTACAGACTGCTAAAGGCATAGACCCACGGCAGCGAAACGTGATCGGCAAAGCTTGGAGGAGCGGCACCAGTACCACCCTCACCGCCGTCAACGGTAATAAAATCCGGGCCTTTGCCCGATTCCTTCATTTGATCGGCCAAGGATTCCCATTGATCCAGTTTTCCGATAGCCGCTTTGATACCCACGGGCAGCCCCGTGTTCTCCGCGATGTCCTCAATAAACGCCAACAAGCCGGCAACGTTCGAAAAGGCTGAATGTGTTGCTGGTGACAAGACGTCCTTGCCTATTTCAACCCCGCGGATCTGTGCGATTTCCTTGGTGATTTTGGCCCCGGGTAGTACGCCACCCTTGCCGGGTTTCGCCCCTTGTGACAATTTGATTTCAATAGCTTTGATACAGGGGTTTGCCTCGACCAAGGCTTTCATTTTTTCCATGGAGAACCCACCTTCTTCCGACCGAACCCCAAAATAGCCGGTTCCGAAATGAAAAATGACATCACCGCCTTGCTTGTGATAGGGTGAGAGTCCCCCTTCACCGGTATTGTGATAGGCATTTGATTTTTTGACACCAAGATTCAACGCTTCGACGGCATTGGCCGACAATGACCCAAAGCTCATGGCCGAGACATTGATGACCGAGGCGGGTCGGTAGGGCTTTCTTCGTTTGTTATGCCCTCCCATGACCTTTGCACAGGGTAAAAAATAGGGATCCTGACGATTCGGATGTCCTTCCGGGGTTTGAAAGGCCATCATGGCATTTTTCACGAAGATATGTTGATGCGCATAAATGTCACGATCCGTGCCGAAACCCTCATAATTGTTTTCCCTTTTGGCCGAGGCGTAGATCCAACTGCGTTCAATGCGGTTGAACGGAAGTTCTTCACGGTTGTTGGCCACGAAATACTGCCGCATCTCTGGTCCGATACTTTCCAACAAGTACCGCAGGTGCCCGATAATCGGAAAATTATGGGTAATCGTATGGGCCCGTTGTAAAAAAATGTCGCGAATGGCGATGACGGCCAATCCCATAATGACCCAAAGCCACCAAGGCAGGTTACCCAGCGTTGCTATTAGTGTTTCCAAATTGTGAGCGATTTCGTTATTGTCCCATATTCAAATAGTCCAACGTCAAACCTGTCATGGCCTTGACCCCTAAGATCATTCCTGCATCATCGATTAGAAAATCCGGGGTATGATGTGGAAATGACTCCGTGTTGCCCGGGGTCATCCCTCCTAAAAAGAAGAAAAACCCGGGGACTTCACGCTGGAAATACGAGAAATCCTCAGCACCGGTAATGGCTTTTTGGGCGATGACATTGGGGGCACCCGCCACCCGTTTCAGGGTTGGCAACATTTGGGTGACCAGTTCAGGGTCATTGTACGTAATATCGGTGGCGTCGATGATCTCGCATGTCGCCTCACCACCATAGGCTTTTGCAATGGTCGCGACCATTTCCTTCATTCGTTTGTTGATGTGATCTTTCATTCCGTAATCCAAGGTTCGAATGGTACCGATCATTTCAGCGCTTTCAGGAATGATATTGAACCGCACCCCGCTAGTTATCTTACCCACGGTGATGACCGCTGCTTCATTGGTAAGATTGGCTTCCCGACTGATGATGGTCTGTAGGCCATCGATGATCTTGGCACTGATCAAAATGGGGTCGACCCCAGACCAAGGTTGCGATCCATGGCTTTGTTTGCCTTTGACTTTGATGGTGAAGCTCTGTGCCGCCGCCATGGTGCCCCCCATTTTGAAACGGATCATCCCTACTGGGGTCTGGGAGTTGATATGCAATCCGAAAATCGCATCGACATCGGGATTTTTCAAAACGCCTTCCTTGACCATGAGTAATGCCCCGCCTTCTTCACCAGGTGGAGGTCCTTCCTCTGCCGGTTGGAAGATGAACTTGACCGTACCCTTGATGTGGGCTTTGTTCTTTGAAAGGACTTCGGCGACTCCCATCAGTATGGCCGTGTGTGTATCATGGCCGCAGGCATGCATGACACCGACTTTTTGCCCTAAAAACTCAGAGGTAACGGTTGACTTGAAGGGCAGGTCGTTTCGTTCGGTGACCGGTAGGGCGTCGATATCGGCCCGCAAGGCCACGACCTTTCCGGGAAGGTCCCCTTTTAATACCCCGACTACCCCGGTATGGGCCACCCCGGTCTGTACTTCAATGCCCAATGAGCGCAAATGGGTCGCGATTTTTTCAGCGGTCTTGAATTCCCGATTGCTCAGCTCGGGATGTTGGTGGATGTCGTGGCGCCATTCGATCACTTTGGGTTCGACGGCGTTGAAATCCGACTCCAGATTTACGGTTTGGCCGAATGCACTGGTAGCGATTAGGCCAAGAAGTAAGCTGTAATTGATTTTCATAGGTCCTATTTTAAAATTTTATGAATCGATATCCTTCGTTTTGTAGGCTGATCAAAGCGGTCATTGCGGAAAGGGCCAATTGCACCCCCGGGATCAATTCGTCTTTCGGGTACCCCCGAGATAAAGAGGATTGCCCGCAGAAAATGATATCCACATCGGCGGCCAACAATTGGGCGACCATTTCGGCATTCGGATTGCGGTGACCGAAACGCTTTTCGTAGGCGGCATTGGAAATGATATCCTTTGAAGCTTTGTTATGGACCACTAGGGCCACTTTCAGTTGCGATTTCGGGATGCCGCTTTGTACATGCATGTTCAAAAATCGTGCGGCGGTCTCGATACTGCTGTTACGTACATTCGTGTTTTCGGGACTGGCCATGATATCGAAAACCACACGCAGCTCCGTGTCGGGAGCTATTCGGTAATCGGTATCCTTCACCTCCCAAACCTTGCCATAATCCGCAATGACCGGTCCGGAGCGTTTGGTTTGCCCTTGTACGACAAGGGTTAAAAGAAGAAAGGCAAGGGGTATACGGTGTTTCATATGTCCTAAGGTATTTAAAATGGGGCAGATGACAAGATGCTGTTCAAAAGTATTGGTCAATGCATTTCAACAAGCCATTAAGTTTAGCTAATTTCAACCCTTGTTTCCATTACGCTTATGTCATACCTCGAAGAACTGAACGATGCCCAACGCCAACCGGTCTTGCACAAAGACGGCCCCTTAATGGTCATTGCCGGTGCCGGTTCCGGGAAAACAAGGGTGTTGACCTATCGCATTGCCCATTTAATGGATCAGGGTGTCGATTCGTTCAACATCTTGGCGTTGACCTTTACGAACAAGGCGGCACGGGAAATGAAGAAGCGTATCGCCACGATCGTGGGGAATTCCGAAGCGAAAAACCTTTGGATGGGGACCTTTCATTCGGTTTTCGCCAAACTGCTACGTTACGATGGGGATAAATTGGGTTTTCCGAGCAATTTCACCATTTACGACACCCAGGATTCACAACGACTTATCGCTTCGATCATCAAGGAAATGGGGCTTGATAAGGATATTTATAAGTACAAACAGATCCAAAACCGCATATCCTCCTATAAAAACAGTTTGATCACGGTCAAGGCCTATTTTCAAAACCCTGAACTGGTCGAGGCCGATGCCATGGCCAAAAGACCGCGAATGGGAGAAATCTACCAGAATTACGTCGACCGCTGTTTCAAGGCGGGGGCCATGGATTTTGACGATTTGCTGTTGCGTACCAATGAACTATTGAACCGTTTTCCTGACGTTCTCATGAAATACCAAGAGCGGTTCAAGTACATTTTGGTCGATGAGTACCAAGATACCAACCACTCGCAATACCTTATCGTAAGGGCCCTGGCGGATCGTTATCAGAACATTTGTGTGGTCGGTGACGATGCGCAAAGTATCTATTCGTTTCGCGGTGCCAATATCAGCAACATCTTGAACTTCCAACGTGATTATGACGATGTGGCGGTCTATAGACTGGAACAGAATTACCGCTCGACCAAAAATATCGTCAATGCCGCCAATTCGATCATTGCCAAGAACAAGAACCAATTGGAAAAAGTGGTCTGGACTTCGAATGACGACGGCAACAAGATTAAGATACATCGAAGTCCGACCGATGCGGAAGAAGGGCGATATGTGGCCGGTTCGATATTCGAATTGAAGATGAACCAGCAGCTCCAGAACGGGGAATTCGCGGTCTTATACCGCACCAATTCGCAATCAAGGGCCATCGAAGACGCTTTGCGGAAACGAGACATCCCATATCGCATTTATGGTGGTCTTTCATTTTATCAGCGCAAGGAAATCAAGGATGTCTTGGCGTATCTACGTCTGACGATCAACACCAAGGATGAGGAGGCCCTGAAACGGATCATCAATTTCCCGGCACGGGGTATCGGCCAGACGACGGTCGATAAATTGCTGGTGGCCGCGAACCACTACGGTCGTTCCATCTTTGAGGTCATTGAACATTTGGACAAACTGGATCTGAAGATCAATTCGGGGACCAAATCGAAGTTGCACAATTTCGCGACCATGATCAAAAGCTTCCAGATCATGGAGCAAAGTGCCGATGCCTTTGCTTTGGCAGAACACGTTGCCAAGAAGACCGGCCTGTTGTTGGAGTTCAAAAAGGACGGTACGCCCGAAGGTGTCGCGCGTATGGAAAATATCGAAGAACTATTGAACGGGATCAAAGACTTCGTCGAAGGGCAAAAAGAAGTGGCGGATGCTACCGGTAGCCTGACTGAGTTTTTGGAGGATGTGGCCCTTGCGACGGATATGGACAAAGAAGTAGGGGACGATGACCGCGTCGCCCTGATGACCATCCATTTGGCCAAGGGACTGGAATTTCCTTTTGTATTCATTGTCGGGATGGAAGAAGATCTTTTTCCTTCGGCTATGAGTATGAACACCCGAAGTGAGCTGGAAGAAGAGCGACGTCTGTTCTATGTGGCCTTGACAAGGGCCGAAAAACAAGCGTATCTCACCTATACCCAAAACCGTTATCGATGGGGCAAGCTTATCGATGCCGAACCGAGCCGGTTCTTAGAGGAAATCGATGAGGCCTTTGTGGAAAACCTAACCCCGGTCAATGATGGATATCGCTACAAATCCATGATCAACGACGCCATTTGGGGAGAGGTAGATAAGAGCAAACTGCGACAGGTAAAACCGCGTAGCGGAACACCGCCGGCTACGAACCGCCCCTCCGAAAACCAGTTGCGCAAACTACGGAAACTCAAACCCGAATTGGCGAACCCGTCTAGTACGAATACGGCAGTCGATGCGGACCTGGTCGAAGGGAGCCTGGTCAATCACTCGCGTTTCGGTCGGGGCAAAGTATTGAAGATAGAGGGTAGGGGCCAGGACAAAAAAGCTGAGATCCAATTCGATTCAGGAGCCGTCAAGAAACTATTATTACGATTTGCCAAACTTGAGGTGGTCGGTTCTTAAGAGGCGAAAATCGCTTCTTTGGTCAGACTGGTTGGAACTGTAAAACTAAAATTACTGCCTTGTCCCTTAACCGACCTCACTTGGATGGAACCCCCGTTCTTTGCGATGAAATCCTTACAGATGGAAAACCCGAGACCGGTTCCCTTTTCATTGTCCGTACCCGTGGTCGTGAATCCTTCCCCTTTCGAAGCCAATAAGCGTTTGATTTGATCCTTGGTCATGCCCACTCCTGTATCGCGAACGTTGATTTCCAGAAATTCCTGCTTTTCAAAGACGTCGACTCGGATCATATCACCGCTGGCCGTAAACTTCAAGGCATTCGAGAGTAAATTCCGGATAACGAAATCGATCATGTCCTTGTCGGCATAGGCCCGGTGAACCGAGTTGTAGTTGAAAACCAATTCGATACCCTTTTTGGCAGCGTTTTCATTGAAAAGCTCGAAGTTCGCTTGGATCAGCTTATTGATATCGAAGGCTTTTTTGACGATTTCTTGGTTCTTCATTTGTGATTTGGCCCAATTCAGAAGATTGTCCAAAAGCAATTCCAGATTTTTTGAAGCGTCCGACAGGTACTTGATAAAGGTTTCCTTTTGGGCTTCGGGCAAGTCTGCTTTTTTATTGCCTAAAACCTGGGCCAAGGAAACGATATTGGCGGTATGCCCACGCAGGTCATGCGAAATGATGGAAAAGAACTTGTCTTTCATGACCGATGCCTCTTTGATCTCGTCTTCCGATTCCTTAAGCTTGAGGTTCAAGGTGTTGAGTTCCCCGTTCTTCTTGTTCAAACTTTCGATTTGGGAACGGATTTTTTGGACCAGGCTGTTGTAGGTTTTCGTCAGTTGCTGTAGTTCACGGATCTGCAAAGGTGACTTCAGGCCGAAATCGCCACTGAAATCCTTTTCCGAAATAAAAGCCATATCATCAATCAACCGCTGGATGGGTTTAGCGATATGACCGGAAAAAACGAAGGCGAAAATCACGGCAAAAGCCGTCGTGATCATAAAGAACAGAATGAGGTATGACTTAACGCTTTCGGTCAACAAGCGCAGGTCGCTATCTACGATTTCAAATAATTTTGATATCTCACTATCAATCTGACCGTTAATCAGATAGACGTCATTAATCAACCCAAAACTTTTATTCCCTAGCTCGTTTTCCAGAACCATGATACGATCGAAATTCCGTCGGTATGCGGTGAGGATGGCTATGGATGCCTCATTGGTTTCACGATCCAGGGCCATACGGTCCAAAATACTATCGCATAACTGAACGACTTCTTGGGCATAGTCCAAATCATCGCGAAGGAAAAAGTCTTTTTCGCTTCGACGGATGGAAAGGTTTTCCGCCAATGAAATGCCTTGGGCTTCAAATTCCAAACGTTGGATGTTATCACGCATCGCCCCTTCGATCCCGAAATCTCGAAAACCCCTCTCACGACGGTTGCCCAAAGCCCGAACGATGGCCGAATCCAATTGGTGGATGTGACCTTGCATATCCGACAAGCGCCTAGCCATTACGGCTTCCGACTCATGGTCGGTGGGATCGATCCTAGAGACGTTTGCCGCCGCCTTGGCAATGAACTCATGGTATTTTTTAATATTTTGTGTGGTACCAAACTGGTAAAAAGAGTCTATTTTGGTATCATTATCAAGAACCAGTGAAAAGGTGATGATCGAATTCAGTCGATTGGTGTTGAATTCAGCGAGCTGTTCCTTCAAGGTTTTGACCGAGTTGATTTTTCGTAACGAACGATACGAAAACAACAAAAGTGGGGTAATAAGCAAGCATAATGCTAAAAAGGCAAGTAAAATACGACCTTTAATGCTTTTCATGGATAGAGTTTGGGCACAACAAGAACGATAGAAGAAAGATTTAATTGTAAAAAATGTAATAAAATTCTTATATATTTTTCATGGCTCGATTGATCAAGATTTATGAAGAAAACCCGGACCCGAAGCGGATCAAAGAGTGTGTAGACGTACTTCGCTCTGGGGGTTTGGTGATTTATCCGACCGATACGGTTTACGGTTTGGGCTGCGATATCACAAAATCGAGGGCGTTGGAGGCTATTGCGCGCATCAAGGGCATCAAGCTTGCCAAGGCCAATTGGTCGTTTATCTGTGCGGATCTCAGTAACCTATCCGACTATGTGCGACAAATCGATTCGACGACCTTCAAGGTACTGAAGAGGGCCTTACCTGGCCCATATACTTTTATCCTGCCTGGAAACTCCAAGCTTCCGAAGGACTTCAAAAAGAAAAAAACCGTAGGAATACGGGTGCCCGACAATAGCATTGCGCAAGAATTGGTCTCCACTTTGGGAAATCCGATCGTTTCGACCTCAATCCATGACGAGGATGATATCATCGAATACACAACGGATCCTGAATTGATACTCGAAAAGTGGGGTCATTTGGTCGATGTAGTCATCGATGGTGGATATGGTGGTAATGTGGCCTCGACCGTAATCGACTTGTCCGGCGATACCCCCACGGTCATTCGTGAAGGTAAGGGAGATCCCGATGTCATCTATTAAAAAAAGCGGCCCCTTTGGGAGACCGCTTTCCTTTGTATTTGTCTACGCTATTTTTTAATTTCCGGTACCGCCGATAGCTGGATCTTTCATCCCTTCTTCGATCATATTGTAGAATTGATCGATTTTCGGTAGTACCACGATACGTGTTCTTCTGTTCTTGGCGCGTTCCGAAGCCGTATCATTGCTGGCCAATGGCACATAGAAGCTCCTTCCGGCGGCGGTCATACGCTTGGGATCCACCCCAAAATCGGACTGAAGAATCCTCACGATGGATGTGGCACGTTTGGCACTGAGGTCCCAGTTATCCAAAAGGACGCCACTTGCGTAAGGGACATTGTCGGTATGACCTTCGACCATGAAATCGAAGTCCGGCTTGTTGTTCACTACTTTGGCAACCTTGCCCAAGACTTCCTTGGCAGCCGAAGTAACGTTATAGCTACCACTTCGGAACAATAGTTTATCGGAAATCGAAACGAAGACCACACCTTTCTCGACACTGACTTCGATATCCTCATCATCCAAGTTACCCAATACCCCTTTCAAACTTTGCACTAGGGCAAGGTTGACGGAATCACGTCTAGTTACGGCATCTTGTAGCCTGCGGATGGTCAGGTCTTTTTCTCGTAAGCTTTCCAAAGATTTTTCAAGGTTTTCAGCACCTTTTGCGGTCAAGGTGGTCAAGTCACCCATGTTGTTGATCAACTCTTGATTGTTCGCTTTCAAGAAGGCGTTCTGTTCTTCCAACGCGGTCATTTTGGAAGTAGCGGTCGCTTTTTCTTCCAGACAGGTGTTCAATTTCACCGTGGCCGAGTTCAACAAATCTTGGGTTTCTTGCTGCTTTGCTTCCAATTCGGCATACTTCTTCTGAGAGACGCATGAAGTAAGCAAAACTGCCATTCCGAGGGTTCCGAGTATAACTTTTTTCATAATGGTTTATTTAGATTATCTGCCGTTGCGAGTTCAAAATTATCGAAATTGCTAGGGATCGGCACTATGCCGCAGTTAATCTTTTACTAAATTGTTAAAATTCTTCACTTGATGTACGAAATGAGACCACACAATGGATTTCGTTCGGTAATATTTTAATAGAAAATTAGCTTTTTCCCTGCTTTTGTATAGCTTTCTAAAGTTAAGGTAAAAAACCAAATGCGCCCGTAGAATGGCCAAACTGTGCATGGGTCTGAGTTGGAAAAGGAACCAAACGGCCGCGACCCCATCCAAGATCAATCGGTAAAAAATCAATTTGAAGGCGCTTCTTCGAGGCAGGTTTTTGGTAATCGAGTACAGCGAATTGCGAAAATTAAGATAGGTCTTGTTCGGGTTTGAATTGCTTAAGGTAGATCCCCCCAAATGGTATACTTTGCTAAACCCGTTATAAAAGACCCTATACCCCTTGTTCTGGGCCCGCCAACACAAATCGATTTCTTCTTGATGCGCAAAATACCGGGTGTCGAATCCACCCAAGTCCCAAAAGACCTTTGTTCTAATGAACATACAAGCGCCGGTCGCCCAAAAGACTTCAGTGATATCGTCATACTGCCCGAGGTCTTCCTCAAGGACCTGGAAGATCCTACCTCTGCAAAACGGATAGCCCAATTTATCGAGAAAACCACCTCCGGCCCCGGCATACTCAAAGTGACCGGGATTCTTTAAATCCAGGATTTTGGGTTGGACAATGGCCGCTTTCGAATCCGTTTCGAACTGCGATACGATCGGTGTCAACCACCCTTCACTCACTTTTACATCCGAATTCAGCAGACAGAACACATCGGCCTTTATCTTCCGGAGCCCGGCATTATAGCCGCCGGCGAACCCCAGATTATCGGTATTCTCGATACAACTCACCTGTGGAAAACGGGTGCGTAAAAGTTCTACCGAGCCGTCGGTCGAGGCATTATCAATGACATAGATGGATGCTTTGGGGCTGTGGGCGATGACCTCAGGAAGATAGGCCTTCAACAGCTCGGCACCGTTCCAATTCAATATGACGATCGCAACTTCCAAAACGGGAGCAAATTAACGGCTAAATTCAGGAACTTCCTCTAGAAAATCATATTTTTCCCGATTCAGGTCCATTTTGCACTGCACGTGTTGCAGGCCATTGGTAACCATCAAGAGTTCGGCTTCCAGCTCCAGGTTGTATATGGCGATTTGATCGAAAACCTCTTGGGTAATGCTGACCTTTGGCGCTTTGCATTCCACCAATAAGAAAATAGTGCCATCAGAACGGTAAACGATGATGTCATACCGCTTTCGGAGCCCATTGACCAACAATTGTTTTTCCACATTGATCAAGCTTAATGGGTACCCCTTGGTTTCGGAAAGGTAACGCACCGCATGCTGCCGCACCCATTCTTCGGGTTGCAGTGCTACGAACTTTTTCCGGATCACATCGAAAATGAAGGGACCTTTTTCGGTATTTTTGATCCGAAACCGATACGAAGGAAAATTCAAGGGCCGCATACGCAAAAATGCGTATTCTTTTTGAAATGGATCAACTCAAGAAAATAACAGATGATATTCGAAACAAGGCATTCGCCCCAGTCTATTTCCTTATGGGGGACGAGCCTTATTTTATAGATAAGATTACCGATTTCATCGCCGTCCATGTCCTGACCGAAGCCGAACGGGGGTTCAATCAACTAACACTTTATGGAAAGGACACCAGTATCGATGAGATCGTTTCGAATGCCAAACGATATCCGATGATGGCAGCATATCAAGTGGTCATCGTCAAGGAAGCGCAACACCTGTCGAGGACCATCGAGCAGTTGACTGCCTATTGCGAACAACCCCAACCGACTACCTTGCTGGTCGTCTGCTACAAATACAAGAAACTCGATAAACGTAAAAAGCTATATAAAGCGGTTTCGAAAAACGGGCTGTTGTTCGAGAGCAAAAAATTGTACGAGAACCAGGTGGCCGATTGGATTCGCAGGAACCTGTCAGGTAAAGGCTATGGTTTGGAACCCAAGGCGGGGATGTTACTGGTCGAGTTTTTAGGCACGGATCTCGGTAGGATCAATAACGAACTTGAAAAGTTGTTTTTGATCATTGACAAAGGAGCCACCATAACGGCCGACTTGATCGAAAAGCATATCGGATTCAGTAAGGACTTCAACAATTTTGAACTGAAGAAAGCCATCGGTGAGCGCGACATGACCAAGGCCTCACGCATCATTGATTACTTCGCCCAAAACCCCAAAGACAACCCCTTCGTGGTCACCGTAAGTACCTTGAATAATTTTTTCATCCAACTCTTGCAGTATCATGGTCTAAACGATAAATCATCCAAAACGGTGGCCAAAACCCTGGGTGTGAACCCGTTCTTTGTAAAGGAATATCAAGTGGCCTCCCACAATTACCCGATGAAGCGGGTCAGTGGTATCATCCACGCCCTTCGGGTCTTGGATTTAAAAGGGAAAGGGGTCGGTGCACAAAATATCTCGCAAGCCGACCTACTAAAAGAACTCCTCGTAGCCGTATCTTAAGGGTAACTACTTTTTATCCAGACTGTATTTGCCCGGACCCAATAAGAAAATACAAAGGAAGAAGGCACCATACAACAAGGCTTTTTCACGAACGCCGAAAGGATCGGCAGCATGAACGATAAAAGCCGCACCCAACATGGTCACTAAGGCCAAAAGGGAAGCGATCCTGGTCTTATATCCGATGATCAATAGGATAGGGGCGATGAATTCGCCGACTACCGCTAAAAACAGGGTAGGGGCCGCTCCGATACCGAAAGGGTTGGGAAACTCGAAATCACCGGCAATCAGTTTTTGGAATTTCGGGACTCCATGGGCCAACATCATGGCCGCAGGAGCAATTCTTAGAAGGGCAAGACCGATACTTGCCATGGAACCGTTTTTCATTCTAGGGGGATTTAGTCTGCACAAAAATATAATTTTTCAACTTTAGTCATTGAAATTTTCTTAGGAAATCCCTCGTTTTAGTGCGAATTTCATTAAAAAAGCCTTGATTTATCCGACAAATCAGGGCTTTTTTTAAGGTTTTACAGGAAGTTCAAAAGAGCTTTACCACAGTGTCCTCATCCTGTATTTCAATTTTACGGACCAGTTTTTTGATACCGAGGGCACTGATTTTATAAACCTTCGTACCGGTCGTCCAATGTTCTTTTCTGATGCTTCCGGGCATCATCGGAAACCCATAGCTGAATTTTCCACCTTCCGGCTTTGGACCGACGACGTAGAATTGGTGGCGGTTTGCTGAATTGTTCTTGATCTTGAATCGGATGTATTGTACGGTACCTTCCTCTTTGACCGCATTGCGATCGATGGCCTTGGCTATGGCCGCATCTATAGATCCAGGACTGGATCGCAATTCGATTTCGGCCTCCTTGGCCATACGGCCACCGATGGAGCCACTAGGTGCGACAATGGCTTTGCCCCATCCCCAGATATTCAATTCGACTTGATCTACGATAAGTTCCGCAGCATCTACGGTTCCGTTTTCATTGCTGATGTTCAAAGTGCCTACACGACCTGATAGTTCCAGATTTCCGTTCAAAGCCGAAGCAGTGAAGAACTCCTTGTTCAAATTGATGATCTTGGCGTTGTCATTGGTGCCTTGTTCGACCCGCTTTAGATTTGGCGCCCCGATGGTAATTTGGATTCGTCTGGTGGGCTGTATCCATTTCAATTGATCGAGTTGGAGCTTTCCATCAACCACCTCGGTATCGATCAAGGGGAGCAAGTTCGATTCGCCGGTTAGGGTGATGCCCGCTTTGCGATCACAGTCTATAGTGATATCGGCATACATCGAAATCGTGATGTCGGTGAGGTTTTCATACGCAATGGTCTTGCTGATGATATTCCCGTTCCCTTTGACTTGACCTTGCATGACCATGGCAAAGGTCAATGCTATGATGTAAAGTGCTTTTTTCATGATGGTTATTGTTTATGGGTTTGTATTCCGGATTCGGCACTATCAAAGACCGCACTATATTCGATGGTTTCAGGGCGATAATCGAAGGTGATCCGACGGTTGTCTTGACAAGCCAGTTCGAGTTGATCCGATTGGTTGACGAATTTGAAGGACACGCTGTTTTGTGCGGTCTTTTCCTCGAGGGTCACTTCATAAATACCATCGCCATTCGTATCGGTCATCGGAATGGTCACCTGCCAAGAGGGCGAAGTGAATTGACCGCGGAGCCCCACGTTCGCGACATTCGAAATGCCGTTCATATCAACTTTGAAGGTTACGGTTTTCGTATGCTCTTGTTGCACACAGGCTTGTAGGCAGGTTAGGAGCATCAACCCAAGGAGTATTCGTTGCAAATGATTTTTCATGTGTTAGGATTTTAATAGTTTTTTGGAAATAAGATAATCGATGCCGAAGCGGCCCGAACCTAAATAGAGGTGGTAGAGTGCGACCCAGAGAAAGCCCATGGCCGGCAACATGCC
Source organism: Flavobacteriaceae bacterium (assembly GCA_013214065.1). Lineage (GTDB taxonomy): Bacteria > Bacteroidota > Bacteroidia > Flavobacteriales > Flavobacteriaceae > Flagellimonas_B > Flagellimonas_B algarum. The sequence continues at coordinate 420,181 of JABSPK010000003.1, read as the reverse complement.
CCAGACACCTTGTCCCCATTTTTGCAGAAAAATGGCCACCAACATCGTACAGGCAATCAAGAACGAGGCAATACGGGTTTTGAACCCGATAGCAAGGAACAGACCACCTACGGCTTCACTGAAAGCGCCCATCCATGCAAAGAACACGGGCATGGCGGCGAAGATGCCCCCATATTCGGCCACATCCTGCGGAAACCAAGCCGACACTTCGAAGAGATTGAGATTTTGGCCTTCCGAGGTCCATGGCATCCCGAATTTATCGGCGCCGAAGCTAAGGGCCAATAACATCCCACAGATAAAACGCATGATGAAGAAGGTAAAATCGGCGATCCAATGTTTCTGTAGAATGGGATCGATTACTACATGCAAGACTTTTTTCATGATGTCGAGTATTGTGATTGAACACTCCAAAAGTGAAAAAAGCGTTTGGGTACCGCGCCCCAAATCTTACCGAAGCGGCTCAAATACGATTTGAGACGTCTCAAAAAAACGTAAATAATTTATTATGAGGTCTTTAAATATTCCGAAGGCGAAGTATTGGTCAATTTTTTAAAGACACGGTTGAAGGTCGCTTTACTATTGAATCCGCATTCATAAGCCATTCCCAAAAGTGAAAGCCGTTCTTGCTGGTCTTCGGAAAGCATTTTCTTGAAGGCATCGACCCGATGCATATTGATGAAATCGTTGAAGTTTTTCCCGAATCCGATATTGATCGTTTCTGAAAGCTGTGCCCGGGTCATATTCACCATAGTGGCCAAGTCGGCAAGGTTGAGCTCGGGGTCCAAATAGGGACGTTGTTTTTCCATTATATGCTGCAAACGGTCTTTCGCTTCCTGGGGAATCGATTTTGGGTTGACCGTTGAAGGCTCAGGGATACTATCGCGGTTTGGGGCGAAACTGAAATCCAATTTTTTGAGTTTCGTGGTATCGGTAAAATACCCTTTGATACCAACATAAATGATAACCAATCCGGCGAACAAAGTCATCCACCATTGCTGAACATAACTGAGCTCAACCACGAATTCGTTGATAATGGTCTGTACCAAATCGTATAGATAAAGGGCCGAATACAGCGAAAGAAAGGTCAAGATCCAATTCAGCTCCAGCTTGAAGGTATTCGAAAAATACTGCTTTATCTTTTTGCGATAGAAATAGAATAATTGAAAGGTAAACGCCAGGTACAACAAGTTTTGAAAAAAACCGAAAGCGGCGTAAATGGGCAAAACGAAGGCTTCATCAAGGTGGATTTTCAAAAAACCGTTCTGGGTATCGTCAAAACCAGGCTGTGATGCGTCGTAAAAGTAGATGACAATGCGATAGGTGATGATCAAAAAAGCAGGGAGGAAATGCCACCAATCCACTCTTCGAAACCGGAACGATGACATGGTAATCGACTTCACATATAAGTAGATCAATGGCACGACGGCGACCGATAGCCCGATAAGGGCATAATTGATCTTGGTGTTTCGAAAGGTGTCGTACCATCCCATAAACCCAACGGTATAGCAGGTCTGGCTGTAGCAGGTAATCAACAGAATGAAAAAAAGGAACAAATCGGCACTATTGCCTTTTTTCAAGTACCGCTGCAGAAGCAACAAGGCGAATAACAATCCTTGTATGGTGAGAAGTAGCAAAGGCGTACTCCAAATATTAAAATCGGGAAAGGCTAAAAAGTAGTTCATACGACTAGTTTAAAGGTAAGCAAACGTTGAAAATAATCGGTGTTTTTTTGCGGCAATCACCAACTAGGGTTATCTTGTAACACTACAATAAATCAATCAAAAAGTAACATTAAATCAAATTCGATGAAAAAACTGATGATTATGTGCCTGTCACTGATGACGGGAACCATGTTGTGGGCCCAAGACTTTTCGTTCAAAGCCGACGATATTAACATTGCTTACAAGAAATACACCTTGAAAAACGGGCTGACCCTCTTGGTCCATGAAGACCACAAGGCACCCATAGCCGCCGTCAACGTATGGTATCACGTAGGCTCAAAAAATGAAAAACCTGGAAAAAGCGGTTTTGCGCATTTATTCGAACACCTGATGTTCAACGGAAGCGAAAATTACAACACGGATTATTTTCAAGCTTTGGAGAGCATTGGAGGGACCGATTTGAACGGAACGACCAACAATGACCGAACGAATTACTTCCAAAATGTTCCACTGTCGGCATTGGATCAGGTGCTCTTTTTGGAATCCGACCGTATGGGCCACCTATTGGGTGCTATCGACCAAGCGAAATTAGACGAGCAACGCGGGGTGGTGCAGAACGAAAAGCGCCAGGGTGAAAACCAGCCCTATGGGATGCAATGGGATTACCTGACCAAAGCGATGTACCCGAAAGGGCATCCGTATTCTTGGACGGTCATCGGTGAAATGGCAGACCTCAATGCGGCTTCGTTGGAAGATGTACAAGAGTGGTTCAAGGCCTATTATGGGGCGGCTAATGCCGTATTGGCCGTTGCCGGTGACGTGAATCCCGATGAAGTCTATCAAAAAGTGGTCAAGTATTTCGGCGATATCCCATCAGGACCCACTATCGAGCGTCAAGAAGTGAATATTCCCGAAAAGAATTTCGACTCCTATCAAGTCTATCAAGATCGTGTTCCGGAAACTCGGGTACTTTTCGCTTGGAATTCGCCGGAGTTCGGAGCCCGCGAGGATTTGCATTTCGATTTGATCTCGTCCATCCTGACCAGCGGGAAAAATTCGCGGTTGTACAAAAAGTTCATCTATGAAGACCAATCGGCCAGTGCCGCGGTCTCCTTTCAAGCATCCAGCGAAATCGCAAGTAACTTCATTACGTGGCTGAACGTCAAACCGGGCCAAGATGCCAAAAAATTAGAGCAGGAGTTGTGGGCCGAAATCCAGAAGTTCATGAACGAAGGTCCGACCGATGAGGAATTAAAACGCGTCAAGGCCTCTTATTTCTCCGGTTTCATCAAGGGGCTAGAGCGCATCGGTGGCTTTGGCGGGGTATCCGATATCTTGGCATCGAACGAGACCTATCATGGCGATGCTTCTTACTACAAGACCCAATTGAAATTCGTGGAAGAGGCAACTGCCGAAGACCTTAAGAAAACGGCCCAAAAATGGCTTTCACGAGGCAAACATATCTTGGTATGCCACCCTTTTCCCGAATATGGTATCGATGAATCGACGGTTGATCGCAGCGAGCTACCTGCCTTAGGGGTCCAAAAAAGCTCCCAATTCCCCGACTTACAACGAACTGAATTAAAGAATGGATTGAAGGTGGTTTTGGCTCGTAGGACAGGGGTTCCAACCATGGTGGTCAACCTGGTACTCGATGCCGGATACAAGACCGACTACCTTTCAAGCGCCGGTACCGCTGAATTGTCAATGAACCTCATGGACGAGGGAACCAAGGATATGAGTTCGTTGCAGATCAATGAACAACTACAATTACTGGGTGCTAGTTTGAGTACGTTTTCGAACCAGGACCTTTCCAATGTTTATATGAGTACGCTGAAACCGAGTTTAGGGGCCAGTTTGGATCTTTTTGCCAATGTGGTATTGAATCCGGTTTTTCCGCAAGCCGAATTCGACCGTTTAAAAGACCAACAGTTGAACGATATCCGTCAAGAAAAAACCCAACCGTTTTCGATGGCGCTACGGGTCATGAACAAATACATGTATGGGGATGACCATCCGTACAGCAGCCCTTACACAGGCACCGGATACGAAGAAACCGTTTCCAAATTGACGCGTGAAGATGTCGTGGCCTTTTACGATACTTGGATGAAACCGAACAACGCCACCCTTATCGTAACCGGTGATATCGAAATGGATGAATTGAAAGGGATGCTTGAAAAACGATTCTCGAAGTGGAAGAAAGGCGATGTGCCCACGGTAACCTTCAAGGCACCCCAAACCAATACCAAGAATACGCTGTATTTGATGAACCGCCCAGAATCGCAACAATCGGTTATCATTGCGGGTCACTTGACGGAGAAGTACGCGGATTTGTCAGAAGTTGCCCTAGAGCAAATGGTCAACATCTTGGGAGGTGATTTCACTTCAAGGATCAATATGAACCTACGTGAAGATAAGCATTGGTCTTATGGGGCCGGGGGCTTGGTCTTGGGGTCGAAAGAAGATCGCCCGTTCATCGTGTATTCTTCGGTACAGACCGATAAGACCGCTGAATCCGTAACGGAGTTCAAAAAGGAAATCACTGATTTTGTCACAACGCGCTTGGCAACCCAAGAAGAGCTTGATAAGGTCAAGACGAACCAAGTCTTGAAGCTACCAGGCCAGTGGGAAACCAATGGTTCGGTAAACGGCAGTATCCGGAATTTGGTACGGTATGGATTAGCCGATGACTACTACCAGAAGTACGATCAAAATGTTAGAAACCTATCTTTGGCTGACCTGCACAAGGTGAGCAAAGAGGTCGTCAAACCGGAAGCCGTAAACTGGTTTATGGTCGGTGACCGTGCGAAGATCATTGACAAATTGGATCAACTCGGCTTCGATAACATCATTGAAATCGATGCCGATGGCAACCCATTGGTTCCGGCTATGCAAAATCCGGACACCGAAATCAAAAATTAATATGGAAATAAAAAGCCTCCCATTCGGGAGGCTTTTTTTTATTATCGCAATCTGGGATAGGCTTCGGGATCAGCTTCATGCATGATTCCATAAACCTTCTCAAAAATATCTTCTTCATTGGGTTTCGAGAAGTAATCCCCATCAGTGGCGTAGGCCGGGCGATGTGCCTTGGCGGTCAAGGTCTGTGGTGCACTGTCTAGATAGGCATATCCTCCTTGTTTTTCGATGATCTCTTGCATTAAATAGGCGGAACAGCCTCCGGGCACATCCTCGTCGATGATCAACAAGCGATTCGTTTTTTGGATGCTTTTCAACACATCGTGGGCGGTATCGAAAGGGAGTAAAGATCGTGCATCGATCACCTCGGCGTCAATGCCGACCTCCTGCAATTCCTGGGCTACTTTCGCTACGATCCGAAGGGTCGATCCATAAGACAACAAAGTGATGTCGGTTCCTTCCCTTAAGGTCTCCACAACGCCGATCGGCGTACAAAAATCGCCTAAGTTCGCAGGTTTTGTTTCTTTTAGGCGGTAACCGTTCAAACTCTCGATGACCAGGGCAGGCTCGTTGCCCTTCATTAAAGTATTGTAGAATCCGGCCGCTTGGGTCATATTTCTTGGCGTTAGGATGTAGATACCGCGTAACAGATGGATGAGGCCTCCCATTTGGGAACCCGAATGCCATATCCCTTCAAGGCGATGTCCGCGGGTCCTAATGATAAGTGGTGCGATTTGTTTTCCGACCGTGCGGTAGCGCAGGGTAGCCAAATCATCACTCAATGTTTGTAGGGCGTATAAGATGTAGTCAAGGTATTGGATTTCGGCAATAGGTCGCAACCCCCTCATGGCCAATCCGATTCCTTGTCCGATGATGGTGGTTTCCCGTATCCCCGTATCGGCGATCCTAGTGGCCCCATATTTTTTTTGCAGTCCTTCAAGACCTTGGTTCACATCACCGATGTTCCCGGTATCCTCACCAAAGATCATGGCTTCAGGGTATTTGGCGAATAAGGCGTCGAAGTTGTCCCGTAAAATGACCCGTCCATCCACTTCTTCAGCGGAATCTGGATAAATCGGGGCAACCGCTTCCACCGAAGCCGTATCGAAGGGTTGTTCATGAAACAGTTCCGAACTGTATTTGGGTTGGGTGATCGCCATGAACCGATCGATCCATTCTTGGAGACGTAGCTTGGCTTCCGAAGATTCCCCGATCAAGTACCGCAGTGCTTTTCTAGCGTGTGATGCAATATCTTTCTTTATCGGTTCATCAATGGCAATGAAGTCGTTCAGCACTTTGGTGATGAACGTCCTATTCGCACTTCCTTCAGCAGCTTGGGCCAATAAATCGACCAATTCTTTCTTTTGGGCGAGGTGCGGGGCCAAAAACTCCGACCAGGCTTCCTTTTTAGCATTACGGACTTGTTGCTTGATCCGCTTTTCAATTGCTTTCAGTGCTTCTTCAGTCGCGATATTGTTATCGATGATCCATTCGCGAAACCGTTTGTTGCAATCATTTTCACGCTCCCATTCCAAACGTTCCGGTGATTTGTAGCGTTCGTGGGATCCCGAGGTGGAATGTCCTTGGGGTTGGGTCAGCTCCGTAACATGGATAAGCACGGGTACGTGTTCGTCACGAGCGATATCCGACGCATTTTCATAGGCGTGGATCAAGGCGGTATAGTCCCATCCGGCGACTTTGAAGATTTCATAGCCTTTATTCTCGGTATCCCGTTGCAACCCTTTAAGGATTTCGGAGATATCGCCTTTTGTGGTGTGGAATTCGGCCGGAACGGAAATGCCATACGCATCGTCCCAAATACTCATGACCATCGGCACTTGCATCACTCCCGCGGCATTGATGGTCTCAAAGAAATGCCCTTCACTGGTACTTGCGTTGCCAATGGTACCCCAGGCGACTTCGTTACCATTGTTCGAAAACTTGGTTTGATCGATGTCCTTCACCTTGCGGTAGACTTGCGATGCTTGGGCCAATCCTAATAATCTTGGCATTTGACCAGCGGTACAAGAAATATCGGCACTACTGTTTTTTTGCTTGGTCAAGTCGACCCATTGCCCATCTTGGCTCATGCTATGGGTTACGAAATGTCCGCCCATTTGACGGCCTGCACTCATGGGCTCCTTTTCTATATCGGTAGTCGCATACAAACCATGGAAGAACGATTTGGGATCCAAATGACCCAGCGCCATCATAAAAGTTTGATCGCGATAATACCCGCTTCTGAAATCCCCATCTTGAAAGGAACGGGCCATGGCCAATTGCGGCAGTTCTTTTCCATCGCCGAAGATGCCGAATTTGGCTTTTCCGGTCAATACCTCACGCCTACCTAAAAGGCTGCACTCACGACTGGTCACGGCGATTTCAAAGTCGCGAAGGATCTGATCTTGAAAATCGTCGTACGAAATCGAGTTGTTTGCAGTAGCGTCGTCTGTCTTCATTAAGGGTGATGGATTTTTTGCAAAAGTAGTAAAAACCAAGCGTTTTTTACATACCTGGGTTTTGAAAATCATTTATGAATTCACAATTTTTTGTTATAAAAATCACGAATACAAAAATGAAACGTTTAAAAAAGCCGAATATTTTACGAATACCTCAATTAAAACCACCTTCGGGTGAACAGGCCGATAAGTGTTCTAGGGCTTACGGTGACCACAAAACGTATTGTCTCACTGTAATTCGGTTGGGCGATTTCCCAACCGTTATTCGAATAGATCGGAAAGTACAGCTCAAAGTAATCCGTAACCAGGTTCAATCGGATGCCTGAATCATAAACAAATCGAGCTGATTCCCCCTTGTCACCAATAAACCCGACATCGCCATAGAGCTCGATCCAACGCCAAACGTTGAAACTCGCATTGGTAGTCGCGATCCAATCGCTTCCGAATTGATCATCGAATTGTGATTTGAACCCTCCTTCGGCAATGATGATCTGTTGGCTTGTCAAGCCCGAGTCTTCTGATCGCCCGAGGTAATTCAAATCAAAAAGGTAGTCGGTTGGTCGGTCGAGCGCAAAGCTGAAAAAGTCTGAAGTGCTCTTGTTTCGCAGGAACTTACCCGCGAAGAAGCGCAGGTTCAATTGCCTGTTGCTTTCGAACAATCTCCGATACTCCAGTTCTAAGGATAGTTTTGTGAACTCACTCGAATGTTGGAAGTCCAACGAAGAGGACTTGAAATTGATGATGTCATTGTGCACCTTATCATACCGCACATTGAACACACTGTAATCGGGGTTGTTTTCCAGATCAAGATCAATGCTGTTGTCATTCAAAACCGTCTCATCGATACTACGGAAAACATTTCGATGCCGGATCAATAACGATTGCCTTTTGTTCGAACGCAGGTCCTTGGGCCGCCAGCCGAAACTTATGGCGGGGGTAATGGTCGTGAAGCGCGAATTGGTCTGGAAGTGTGAGGTGCTGCCTCCGATGAAATAGTTCGAAACGAACAACTTGCCCTTATCGTGGTACTTGCGATATCGAAAACTGGCACGCCCGACGACCGTCTTTTCCAAGAAGGAATAGGCCGGTGAAAAGTCGTAATTGAAATTTCGTTCCAAAAAGGTCTTGTTGTAAATGCGCAAGCCCGGCGTTACCCCATCGTAAATATTGAAGTTCGCGATCGGCACATAAAAAACTTGATTGTAATACGGGTCTTCGGTATCCTTGAAAAACCGGAATTGCAACTTCTTGTTGCTGGAGAAAAATCCGTTCAGGGTCTTCCAATTATCACGTTGATTGAATTCGGGTATTTTTTGATCGTAGTTCAAGACCAACCGGTCTTCCCCTTGACGCGGAATCGTAAAGGTGGCCGATGAATCGATATCGGCATACCAGTACTTCGAAATGACCGAATCCTTGCGCAATCCAAACAAGGAAATGGGCACGTTGGTGCCCCTTTTGTTTTTTAATGTGAAGGTTATGGAGTCTTCTGATTTTTCGACGTTCTTGATCTTGAAATCGATTTTTTTGTTGGTAGCCACATATTCGTCGAAAAACCAATCGACCTGATCATCGGCACACTGTTCCAAAATGGTGCGAAAATCCTTGACCTTGGTCCTAGCATTCAGTCGGTGTACATCATAAAAATCAATGATCGTACTGTCGATGCGTTCGACACCTACATAATCGGCCAGATAGGATAGTCCCAATCCCGCTTTATACCGGTTGGCGATCCGCTCATTGAAAAGAACCAAAGAATCGGTAGGGGTGGTCAACGCCTGATCGATGTTCTTCCGGGCCGAAAGCATTTGCAGTAAGTTGTATTGCTCATTAAAGGCCATTTTGGCCAAATGCGACCGCCGTATTCCCCAGAGTCCCGCAAGCTTCCCGATCAGCTTTTGGTTCGGGTAGTTGATCTCCACATACTTGATCATCAAATAATTGGCAATCGCGTCGTTCACCCAGCGTTCCTTACGTGGGTCGAAGAACAAGGTTTCTTTGAGCACGCTGTTCAAGGTGGTTTTTAAAAACATCATCTCGAACTGGAACTGTTCGCGATAGGGCCTGATGAAGGAGGGGAGTTGGTTGAGGCCGTACAAAGGGTTTTTATTGTATTCCAAGGTGCTGACCAACACATTGTCATGGGGGTAACTCCCCAAGTTGTTGTGGATAAAACGAGCTACTTTATTAATGGAAATCCCTTGTGAAACCTCATCATACCTGGCGTTCACAAGATCGCTACTGACCGTCATAAAAGGGGTCACATGTCGTGTGAACTGCTTTTCAGGAGTCAATATGATTTGGCAGTTCTTTCGATCTGACCCTTTGAGTTGTACTTGTTGACCACCCGGAAAATCCGACACGTTCGATTCGAGGAAATTGGAAGCCAAAAAAAGATCTTGGGGAAAAATGAAGTTGATGTCGGTCGTTGTGACATCCGTATATAAGTCATCAAATCCCTTGTTGGAATACACATGCCATTCCCCATCGAAAACCGCAGGGCTGAGATACCAATCCTTTAGGTTGATGGTGCCGTCCGAGTTGTATCCGTATTTGGTGAACTTTCCATCGGGGAGTTGAAGGGTGTAGGTGAAAAACAAACTGACCTCTTGGCCAGGTTGCAGGGGGCTATCCAAACCGACCCTGATGATATCGGCGGCCGGTTCCCGTTCCCATTGCAAGCCGGCATATCCTTTGTCGACCACGCTCGTCATTATGGTAAATCCACGTTCCCGGTTTTTGGCCAAGTGTAGGCTGCGATTGAAGTCTTCGCCAAAATGTCTCGCCAAGGGGGTGGTATTGCTCGAATAGGCGTTATTCCAATCATTGAAATATAAATGGGAAAGCGCGATATCGCTCGCATTGTGGTAGGTGAACGATTGGGTGACCCGCACTTGGTTATTCTGGGCATCGAGTGTAGCCGTAATGGTGTTCTTATGTTGCCCCCATAGCATACAAGTGCAGCATGCCATGAGTGGCATTATGATTTTCTTCAAAAAAGAAAGCTTTACCAAATCGTTCAGCACTTAAAAGTTAGGGCTCAATTCGCGACCTTTATAGAACGCATCGATAATCGAGACCACTTCTTCTTCCGTATCGACCAATTGGATCAAATCAAGGTCTTTCGGACTGATGTTTCCAGCTTCGAGCATGGTATTCTTGATCCAGTCGATCAACCCGCCCCAAAATTCAGATCCAACCAGGATGATGGGGAAGGTGTGGATTTTGTTCGTTTGGATAAGGGTCATCGCTTCAAAGAGCTCATCAAGTGTGCCAAACCCTCCTGGCATCACTACAAATCCTTGTGAATATTTGACGAACATCACTTTGCGAACGAAAAAGTAGTCGAAATCCAAACTTTTATCCGGGTCGATGAACGGATTATCATGCTGCTCGAAGGGGAGGTCGATATTCAACCCCACCGAAGTACCTCCGGCAAGATTGGCCCCTTTGTTACCCGCCTCCATGATTCCTGGTCCGCCACCCGTAATGACCCCATAACCGGCGTTGGCGATGCTCTTTGCAACGTTTACGGCAAGGTCATAGTATTTTTCACCAGGTTGGGTTCTGGCCGAGCCGAAAACAGAGACGCAAGGGCCGATGGCACTCATTTTTTCAAATCCATTGACGAATTCTCCCATGATCTTGAATATGGCCCAAGAATCGTTGGTCTTGATCTCGTTCCAGCCCTTATGGTGTTGTTCTTTCCTCATAATTCCTGTATTATACCGCTTTGGCAATAGTGGTGTTGGCTTGATCCAACTCCTTTTTTAAAAACTTGGCGGTGTGGCTTTTATTGTCTTTGGCAACCTGTTCAGGGGTTCCTTTGGCGACCACCATGCCTCCGCCGCGCCCCCCTTCATAGCCGATATCGATGATGTGGTCCATCATTTTGATCACGTCCATATTGTGTTCGATTACCAAAACCGTATTTCCTTTGTCTACCAATTGTTCCAAAACCAACATCAGCACGCGAATATCTTCAAAATGAAGGCCGGTCGTCGGCTCGTCCAAGATGTAAAAGGTGTTGCCTGTATCGCGTTTGGATAGCTCTGTGGCCAACTTTACCCGCTGTGCTTCGCCTCCTGAAAGGGTTGTCGATTGTTGGCCAAGACTAATGTATCCCAATCCCACATCTTGGATGGTTTTCAATTTGCGGTAGATTTTAGGAATATGCTCGAAAAAAGCGACGGCATCGTTGATGGTCATTTCAAGGACGTCGGCGATCGACTTGCCCTTATATCGGATTTCAAGCGTTTCTCGATTGAAGCGTTTGCCATTACAGGTCTCGCACTCCACATGCACATCGGGCAAAAAGTTCATTTCGATGACCCTGAGTCCACCACCCATGCAGGTTTCGCAGCGACCACCCTTCACATTAAAGCTAAAACGTCCGGGTTTATAGCCGCGGATCGTCGCTTCGGTGGTCTTGGCGAATAAAGACCGAATCTCACTGAACACCCCGGTATAGGTTGCTGGGTTCGAACGTGGGGTGCGGCCTATCGGCGATTGGTTGATATCGATGACTTTGTCGATATGTTGCAGCCCGGTAATTTTCTTATAGGGCATGGGTTTATGCACGCCATTGAAATAATGGGCGTTCATGATCGGATACAAGGTCTCGTTGATCAAGGTGGATTTTCCGCTTCCAGACACCCCGGTTACCCCGATCAACTTCCCCAAGGGAAATTCAACGGTGACGTTCTTCAGGTTGTTGCCAGTGCATCCTGACAAGACGATTTTCTTGCCATTACCCTTCCTTCGTTTTTCAGGAACCGGTATGGTTTTGCTCCCGGTGATGTATGCGGCAGTAAGGGTTTGCTGTTCCTGGAGTTCGGAGGGCGGTCCTTCCGAAATGATCTCTCCACCATGTTTTCCGGCCTTTGGACCAATATCGATGACATGATCGGCATGTTCGATCATATCGCGATCGTGTTCTACCACGATCACTGAATTGCCAATATCACGTAACGACACCAAAGACTGTATGAGTCGTTCATTATCCCTTTGGTGTAAGCCGATACTGGGTTCGTCCAAGATGTAGAGTACTCCGACCAATTGGGAGCCGATCTGGGTGGCCAAACGAATGCGCTGGGCCTCTCCACCAGAAAGGGATTTCGAGCTTCGGTTCAATGAAAGGTAATCGAGTCCGACATCTAGGAGAAAACGGATCCGCGTACGGATTTCCTTTACGATCTCCTCCGCGATCTTCTTTTGGTCACCTTGCATTTCTGCCTGGAAGGACTCAAAGAACCGTGCGAGTTCCATGATATCAAGACCGGCCAATTCAGCGATATTGCGACCGCCTACTTTGAAGTAAAGCGATTCTTTTCGCAACCTCGCCCCATGGCAGTCCGGGCAGTCCATTTTATCCATGTATTCCTTTGCCCATCGCTTGATGGAAGCGGAATTCGATTCTTCGAATTGGTTCTTGATGAAGTTGCAGATCCCTTCATAATCGATCGCATAGTTTCTTTTGACCCCTAGGGTTTTTGAATCGACCGAAAAGCGTTCTTTTCCACCATGCATGATGATTTGCATGGCTTCTTCCGGAATCTTTTCCAAGGGGGTCTCCAAATCGAAACCGTAACGTTGCCCTATGGTTTCGAGTTGCTTGAAGGCCCAAGATTTTTTGTATTCCCCTAATGGGGCAATGCCACCGGCTTTGATACTTAGCTTGCGGTTGGGGAATATTTTCTTTTCGTTCACCTCGTAAACGTGACCCAATCCGCTACAGGTTGGACACATCCCTTTTGGTGAGTTGAAGGAAAAGGTGTTCGGTTCGGGAGTAGGATAGGATATGCCCGAACTGGGGCACATGAGATCCCGGCTGAAGTAGCGGGGATCGGATGCATCGGCCTCCAAGACCATCAATACGTTGTTGCCACTATACATGGCCGTGTTGATCGTTTCGCCCAACCTTTTGTCAAGCTCATCGGAGGGGTTGACTTGTAACCGATCGATTACGATTTCGATATCATGGGTCTTGTAGCGATCGACCTTCATCCCTTTGATGATATCGACGATTTCACCATCGACCCTGACCTTTACGAAACCCTGTTTCGCGATTTGTTCGAAAAGCTCGCGGTAATGCCCTTTTCTTGATTTGATTACCGGTGCCAGTATGTTGATCCGTTTGCCTTCATAGGCCTCGATGATCAGTTGTTTGATCTGTTCATCACTATAACTGACCATCTTTTCGCCGGTCTCATAGCTATAGGCATCGGCGGCCCTTGCATAAAGCAATCGGAGGAAATCGTACACCTCGGTAATCGTGCCTACCGTAGAGCGGGGCGATCTGGAAGTGGTTTTCTGCTCTATGGCAATTACAGGTGAAAGCCCGTCGATCTTATCGACGTCAGGACGCTCGAGCCCACCTAGGAATTGCCGGGCATAAGCCGAAAACGTTTCGATGTAACGGCGCTGGCCTTCGGCGTAAATAGTGTCAAAAGCCAGTGATGACTTGCCACTACCCGATAATCCGGTAATGACCACCAGCTTTTCGCGCGGTATGGTGACATCAATGTTTTTGAGGTTGTGGACCCTTGCTCCACGGACTTCGATATTTTCTTCGAAATTGATCATAGCACAAGCTGCTAAAATAATCAATTGGGGTGTAAAACGGAAGCCGGTCAATGCTTACATTTTGTAAATCATCAACCAAAGCGTACCTTAAGAAAAAATAGGCCATCATGCGTTCATTACCGCTCGTTTCCCTCTGTTTCCTGTTCATGGTTTTAAGTGCCCCCATCAGTCTGACCAGCCAAGAAATCCGGAGCGTCATTGTCGATGCCGACACCGGTAATGAGGTGGATGACCCCTATGCCTTGACCCGAATTTTGCTGGAACCATCGGTGAAGGTCACCGCTTTGAACGCAGCCCATTGGCAAACCAGTCATTGGTCGATCGCCAAAAGCATGGAGAACAGCCATCGGTTGAACCAACAGCTGCTAGGTGAATTGAGCCTAGAGGTAAAAACCTTGCGTGGTGCTGCTGCCAGGACCTATGACTGGGGTGATCGGGCCCAACATTCCGCAGCGGCATATGAGATCATACACCAGGCGCAGCATTCCGATTCGGTGACGATTCTTGTTCTCGGGGCTTTGACCAATGTGGCTTCCGCAATGCTGATAGCACCTGAAATCGCTTCCAAACTGACGATTTATTGGTTGGGAACCACCCTTGATTTCGAAACCCAGGTATTGAAGCGGAATGATTTCAACCCGTTGATGGATCCCTTTGCCTTGGATCTTGTACTCGATTCGGAAGCTGAATTGCATATCATGCCGATAAACGTGGCCGTTGGAATGGAAATCGCATACCTTGATTTGGAACGGGCCATAGGACAACACCAAATCGGCAAGTATCTATTGAAACGTTGGGACGATCATATCGACGGGTCGCGACAAAGCAGGATTTTGTGGGATTTGGGATTGGTGGCCGCATTTATCCATCCGGAGTTCGCTACCAGCCAGACGATTACAACTTCGCGCGACAGCGGCAACCGCCCGGTGACCTTTTATGATTCGATTGATGCCCAAGCGATTTATCGTGATTTTTATAATACCCTTTTGGCTTTTGAACCGGAGTAGGGTATTTTTAAGGTTCTAAAATCGCAAGTATGAAGTTATTGGGTATTGGATCCCGAATCGACCATCCGGAATATGGAAAAGGGGTGGTCACCAATGTCTCATCACAACACTATTGGGTCACTTTCATTACAAATGGGCTGGAAACCATCGCTTTGGATTCGGAATTTGAAGTCATTGAACGTGCGGATGATGATGTGGATACCGTCAGTCTTTTTGATGTGGAAAGCAGTTTGGTCTCTATTTTGAAAAAATGGGGCGATACCCATGAAAGGGTGGCCTTGGCCGATAAGTGGAAAGGAGGGAAGTTGATTTTGGAACCTGGGGAGGACCTCGCTGCCAAAGAAATGCCAATTGCCACTTTTTTCCATAAAGTCGTTATGGTTCGCGATCGACTGCGGGTCATGGAACAAAAGATCAACAGCAGCAAGACCCTTGATGATCAAGACAAGGTCGAATTGCAACAGTACATCACTAGGATTTATGGGTCTTTGACCAGTTTCAATGTGTTGTTCAAAAACGATAGCGATCGCTTTGTGGGGGAAAAAAGCAAATAAAAAGCCGTTAAAAGATGCAGTGCGGGCGGCTTATGAGGTTTTAGCGGAACGTTATGACGCTAAAATCGACACCAAGCCCCACAACGCCCTGTATGATCGTCCGAATACCTTAAGCCTTATAGGAGAGGTAGCTGGCAAGCATGTGCTTGATGCGGCATGTGGTCCGGGAAAATATGCTGAGATCCTTTTGGAACAAGGTGCGAAAGTAACCGGTTTCGACTTCAGCCCGAAAATGGTCGAGCTGGCGAAAAAAAGGAATCCGAAAGCCGGAGAGTTCTTTGTACACGATTTGTCTACGCCCTTAGATCGCTTTGATGATGCCAGTTTCGATGCCGTACTCTGTGCGTTGGCCATGCATTATATCGAAGATTGGGACAGGGTTTTCAAGGAGTTCAATCGGGTCTTACGCCCGGGTGGCCAAATCGTCCTATCCATCGAACACCCTTTTTTTTGCTACGGGTATTTTAAATCCACTAACTATTTTGAAATCGAGGCCGTGAAAGCGACTTGGTCCGGTTTCGGAAAGAAAGTCGTAGTCGATAGTTATCGCCGATCCCTCCATGATTGTATGCAACCTATATTGGAAAATGGTTTCGTCATTGACGCTTTCATAGAACCCAAACCGCTTCCTGAGTTCAAGCAATCGGACCCCAAACACTACAAGGAACTCATGGCGTTTCCTGCCTTTTTATGTCTAAGGGCTAGAAAATCGGACTAAACGGCTTCTTTTTTCTCGCTTAGGTACTTCCAGTAACGCTTGGGAACATGTTGGGTGTGGAGCTTGCGATTGATCCTTGATTGGATGTTGGTGCTTTTAAAATAGTTGTTCCATAACGATTGGTATTCGTATTCTTCCGTTTCAAAGGCCTTGTTACGGGCAATTCGGTTATAATGGACTTCATTGAGATCCAAGGAAACGATCTCGACCCCTTCCATATCATAGAATATCCCATAGCGCCGTTTCACGTCATAAATCAACCACTTCTGGTCTGCATAGCGGTTTCTAAAATGTTTTGATATCAAAGGCAAGACATCGAAATCAGGCTCGATATTCGCAAAGTAGATGTTGTCTTTGGTCAATTGAAATCGGACAAAGGCTTCCATGCGGTGTTTTTCGCGACCAACTTTTTTGGCCTGTGCATTGACATAGAGAATAACATCATCACTGAAATCGGTATGTTTCCCCTGTTGTTCCATTACTTTCCGGATGTAATGATAACAGTGCATTTCGATTCCGCTGGCCTCACTCAAAAAGGCGAAGTAAATATTGGATATGGCGTTGTAGTTCTTTTTTCGAACCCCGTTCCAAACCCGTTTGGCCTTTTCGACATTGGTAAAGATGGTTTCGTTATCCGAAAACAAACCGCTTTGGTCCTTGCCGTTCTTTTGGATGTCGGCCAATTGTAATTTTTGCTCAAAAGCGATATACACCGCGGTTAGGAAGCCGTTGAAACTTCCATCGTAGATCAAGGTTTTCATTTCGTTCATCATCGTAGTATTAAGAGGTTAAGTACCCAATCTGTTTTTTCAAGGTCTTCAAGGATTTTTTAGTGCGGCTTCGAAAGGCGATAAAGCCGTAGCCCATATCCAAAATGACCCTTCTTTTCCGTTCCAAGTAGCTGGTCTTCGCAGTGGTAGTGTTCATGATATTCGTTTTCATCGGCTCATAGTTTAGGCGAACAGGGTCAATTGTTGCTGTTGGTGGATATTGAATTTGCTCGTGGATCGCTGTAAGATCCGACCTTTGATGGTGTCGGCATCGAGGTCCTTACGTTGCCAATCCCGACTATCGCAAACTAGAAAATAGTGCGCCCGGTTCAGGCTGACCCCGATTTTTTTAAGATGGTCCCAATTCAACTTTCTGAATCGACGTGCTTTGATGATCTTTTTAATGGATCGCATCCCGAGTCCGGGTACCCGGGCCAAAAGGGTCCTATCGGCGCGATTGACGTCAACCGGAAAATGATGTAGGTTGCGTAAGGCCCAAGAAAGTTTGGGATCGATTTCCATATCGAGATTGGGATGTTGATCATTCAAAAGTTCGTTGACCTGAAATCCGTAAAAACGTAACAGCCAATCGGTTTGGTACAATCGGTTTTCACGTAGCACGGGTACTTGCGTCCCTAGGGCCGGCAATCGGCTATCGTTCAACACCGGGACATAGCCTGAATAATACACCCGCTTCATTTGGTATTTCCGGTAATAGTAGGTGGCCGAATACATAATGTCTTTATCCGATTCCCCGGTAGCACCCACGATCATTTGGGTGCTTTGGCCGGCAGGGGCGTATTTCGGGGTGCTTTTGATCAGCTTGCGCTCATTACGGTAACGCACGATTTCATCCGTAACCTTTCGCATGGGGCGAATGAAATCTTCATGCTTTTTATCCGGGGCCAGCTTTTTCAGACCTGAAATGGTAGGCACCTCGATATTGACCGATAATCGGTCGGCATAAAGGCCGGCCTCGTACATAAGTTCATCACTGCAACCGGGAATGGATTTCAAGTGGATGTACCCATTGAAGTTTTGCTCGCGCAACCTACGGGCGACCGCGACAAGCCGTTCCATGGTATGATCGGGACTCTTGAAAATACCGGAACTCAGAAAGAGGCCTTCGATATAGTTCCTGCGGTAGAAATTGATGGTAAGGTCGACCACTTCCTGGATCTTGAAGGCAGCTCGTTTGACATCATTGCTCTTCCGCGTTACACAATAGGCACAGTCGAAAATACAGTGGTTGGTCAGTAGAATCTTTAAAAGGGATACACAGCGCCCATCTTCGGTATAACTGTGACAGATGCCCATTTTCGAAGCATTGCCTAGCCCCTTTTTGGTATTGGTGCGATTGCTGCCACTACTGGCGCACGAAACGTCGTATTTCGCGGCATCCGCAAGGATATTCAATTTTTCTGTGATACGATCAAAATCCATAGTTGGAAATATTCCAATCAAAAATATGGAAATAATCCAATAATTGGAAATAATCCAAAAAATATTTTGGAAATAATCCGGATTGGCTATATTTGAGTATGGAAAACGAATTGACCCTCAAACGATTTATCGAAGTACGACGTGAATTGGGCTATACCCAAGCGGAGTTTGCCAAGTTATTGGGGATCTCGAATACCACAGCCGATATCGAACGTGGCCGTACGAAGTTGTCGGGCAAGGTGGTGATGGAGTTGTTACGTCAGTTCAAGATCAATCCGTTGTGGCTGTTCAGTGAAAACGAATCCAAACACCTGGAACCTTCACACACCCATGTAATCCCCAAAGTCGTCACCGTTGACAGCTCCGATAAGGACAATATGGTCTTGGTCAATGCCAAGGCCGCTGCGGGTTACCCCCAGAACATCCAAGACACCAGTTGGTACCAGCAACTTCCTGCCTTTGACCTGCCGATACCCGAATTTCGAAATGCGACCTATCGCGGCTTTCAAGTAGAGGGCGATAGCATGTTGCCGAACCTGAGACCGGGGGAGTGGGTACTGGCCCGGGCCATCGAGCATGTCGATCATGTCAGTCCCAACAAGATGTATGTTGTGGTCTTGCAAGATTCCGTGATGGTCAAGAAAATCGAAAAGCGACCCAACTCCAACAACATCACGTTGATTTCCTTGAACGAGACCTACCCACCATATGACATCAAACCCTTCCAGATCCAGGAAATTTGGGAAGTTAGCAGCAAATTGACCTTTCATGTCGATGCGACTACCGATCACGGTTTGTTGAAACAGCTGCAAGCCTCCATGGAAGAGTTGAAACGACAGGTAGGGCAGTCGAATAATTAAGAACTTTCCCCTATATTTAAATGGTAAACCAACCCATTTTACCATGAGAAAAGGATGTGCCTTGCTTCTTGGCTTGCTTTTCACCCAATTGTTTTTTGCCCAATCGCTTGCCGATACCCTTCGGGTAGGATTCACTCCGGCCGCACCCTTTATCATCAATGAAGACGGTTTGTTGGAAGGCATCAATGTATGGCTTTGGCAGCAAGTGGCCGAAGATCTGGATATCGAATACGAATTGGTCGAAATGAACTTTGCCGATATGCTTGATTCGTTACGAAGCGGGTCAATCGATGTCAGTATCAACCCCTTGACTATCACCGGTAGCCGTAGCAAACAAATGGAGTTTACCCATTCCTTTTTCGCTTCCCATTCGAGCATCGCGGTGGCCAAGCAATCCTCCATTCAAAAAATACGTCAGTTTTTCGAAGCGTTTTTGCATATGAACTTTTTGCGCGGATTTTTGGTCTTGTTCATCCTACTCCTCTTCTTCGGCATGCTCGCTTGGTTGAGCGAACGACATTATAATGAGGATTTCAGGAAAGACCATAAGGGAATTTGGGACGGACTGTGGTGGTCGGTGGTTACCTTGACCACGGTCGGCTATGGCGATAAGGCCCCGAAAACGCGCTTTGGAAAGATCGCCGCATTGGGACTGATGTTCAGTGGATTGATCTTTGTCTCCGGTCTCACCGCAAGCATCGCTTCGAGCTTAACGGTCAATCAATTGGCCAATAGCAATGAAAGTTTCAATGCCTTCAAGGATCGGAAGGTCGGCACGGTCAACGGATCCGAAGCCAACGATTTTTTAAAAGCACATTTCTTTAAGGACATCCAAACCTATTCCGGGGTTCGGCCTGGATTGGTTGAATTGAAAGCGGAAAACATCGAGGCTTTTATCTACGACGAACCCATTTTGCAATACCGCATTAAAAAAGACTCAAGCCTCAACCAATTGGAAGTGCTACCGCTAAAATTCGATGTGCAATTTTATGCCTTTGGCATCAAAAAGGACGCTGTCGAACTCGAACAAGCCATTTCTCAGCGTATTTTGGAAATCACCGAGACCCAAGAATGGGAAATCGTTTTGGCCGAATTCGGCCTATCGGAAATTTAGTGCCAGACCACATGGCATAGCACCAAGGAAAGCAACAATCCGAATCCGAACCACTTCACTTTTCGGTCACCGAAAGCGACATATTCATGGACAGGCTTCAAGCCATGCTTCCATAGGTTGGGTAGGGCTACCAAGGCAAAGGCCAACACGATAATGATCAAGGCACGGACCAAATAGTTCATATCCGGATACAACCATCGTGTCACCAAATTGATGGGTAAGGTGGCCAAGAACCCTAAAAGTGCCCATTTTTTCCGTGGAAGGATCAAAAAGGCTGCGATGCAGATGATGACCACGAAGCCGGTGTTGAAAATGTAACGAAGATCATTCAACGCATGGGTGAAAGCCGATGCGGAATTTGAAATTTTGTAGGATATCAAGAAAATCGCGGTTGCAATACCGGTAAAAAGACCCGTCAAGATGGTCTTTCGACCTACGGCGACTACTTCTTGATCCGTAGCCGTTTTGTTCAGGATGCCTTTATAGATGTCGATGGAGTAGAGGGTCGCGAGTGAATTGAAAACGGAGTCAATGGTACTCATCAATGAAGCGAAAATGGCGCATAGCATGATTCCCCTTAATCCGGTAGGGAGGAAGTTATTGACGATATAGGAAAAGGCGCGATCAGGTTCTTCAGCCAAGGCTTCCGGGCCCAAAATTCCGGCCAAAGCGATACCGGGAATGATCACGATCAAGGCCATGAGATACTTCATGATGCCGCCGACCATGAGGCCCGACTGGGCATGTTTCAGACTTTTGGCCGCCAAACTCCGTTGCACCACCACTTGATTGGCACACCAATAATTGATATTCAAGAAGAACAGCCCTAGCATACCGATCCAAGGCAATTGGGGGTGGTCGGCGGGCAAATGCAAATGCATCAATTCAGGCGTCTTTTCGTAGAGCTGGTCGAAACCCCCTAGCTTTTTGATGGAGACCCAAAGCATCATGATACCCCCCAAGGTCAAGATCCCAAATTGAAGGATATCGGTCTTCACCACGGCTGCTAGCCCCCCAAAATAGGTGTAAATCGCAGAAAATACCCCTAAAAAAACGATAAGGACCACCAAACGGGTCAATCGGTCTTCACTGATGAACAACAATTGGTCTTGAAACACCAGATCGGCAACGTAGGCGCCCCACATCAAAGCGATACCGATTCCTAAAAAGGCGAACATGATGATATTGGCAATGGAATACACCCGCGATACGGTTTCACCCAATCGGTTTTTGATGAATTGCGATATCGTCACCACTCTATCCTTCAGGTATAAGGGCACGAAAATAAAGGCGGCCATCCAAAGGCCTTGTATCGCATTGATTTCGAAATTCGCCTGGGCAAGACCGAACAGATAGGCAGAACCCATCATGCCCAAGAACTGATACCCATGCACATTGGTGGCAATGGTAGAAAACGCAATGGAATACCATTTGAGATTCCGCGAACCTAAAAAGTAATCATCGATTGTGGCATTCTTATCCTGTTTGCCCCGAAGTGCGATGACCATAACGGCTACGAAATACATCCCGACGATCGCGATATCCATGGTTATTGGCGTTTTGCGGCCCCTAGCGGGGTCATGGGTTCGTTCTTAGGTCGTCTACCATAGACTTCAGGCAGCGACACGGTTTTCAGTTTCGGAAGCACGAGTTCCGCAAAAAGCCGGCATTCTTCCAAATGCGGGTATCCCGAAAAAATAAAACTCCGGATACCCAGGTCCATATACCGTTGGATCTTGGCTACGATTTGATCTGGGTTGCCGACCAAGGCGGCACCGCAGCCCGATCTTGCCCTTCCGATCCCTGTCCATAAATGATCTTCGACGAAACCGTCCAAATCGGCATTGTCGCGAAGGGCCGTTTGACGGGCAACCCCTAGTGATTTGGCATCCAGGGCCCTTTCCCTAATCTCGGAACCCTGTTCGGCATCGATTTTCGACATGATTTTCTTGGCATGCTCCCGGGCCTCTTGCTCCGTTTCCCGCACGATCATGTGTATCCGCAGGCCGAAATCGACCGTGCGGCCATGTTCGGCGGCCTTATCGGCCATGTTTTGCATCAGTTCGGATAAGCGCGCTTCGGTTTCGGGCCACATAAGGTATACGTCACAGTACTCGGCACAGAGGGCCACTCCGGGTGGGGAATATCCCCCGAAATAGAGTAGGGGTCCCCCGTTTTGCTGAAAGGGTTTGACGGGTTCGGTTTTAAGACCTTCGATCTGGTAAAATTCCCCTTGAAAACTAATCTCATCTTGGGTCCAAGCTTGTTTTAGGATTTGGATGACCTCTCGAGAGCGTTGATACCGTTTTTCCGAATCAAGGATTTCACCAGGAAGGTTAGACGAAATGATATTCACCGTCAGGCGCCCTTGGAGCATGTGGTCCATGGTGGCCAAGGCACGGGCCAACATCGGTGGATGCATTTCACCGCAACGAATGGCCGCCAACAGATTGATGTTCCGTGTCAAGGGGGCCATACCCGAAACAAAACTCATGGTGTCTTGCCCAACCTGATACGACGAAGGACAAAGTACATTGCGATACCCCAATCCATCGGCAGTTTTGACGATTTCGGAGGTGTTGGCCCAAGAGCTCTTCAAATGGTCGTCAAATTGGCCCATGTATTCGAAATCGCCATTACATAAGGGGGCGAACCAAGAAATTTCGGCCCCATCAAGCTGGGGTGAACTGATCGGAATCTTATTCATTATAGCCTTTTACTTGACCCATATCAAGATCTAATGGGCCCAATTCATGGGTTTTGGGTAAAAAAGCACCTGTCTCAGCAATCAACCACGAGTCCCAACTCGCTTCGACACCACCGATAGGTATGATCTTGACCCACATTTTATACGCCCTTGGAAAACCGTTGTCGTTCAACAGCCACAGGTAACTGTCGCCAGGGGTAGACCCCCCTGAGGTATAGGTGATCAGTAAAGCGTTTTCTCCCGATTCAAGGGTGACCAATTTACGGACGACCCCGGCATCGAATACCTTGTATGGGGCGACCAACCAAAAGGAATCGTTGTTGAAATTGTTCAAGGCCTTTTCGATCAGGTCCTCTTTTGCGGGACCTTCAATAGGTTTCCCGGTTTCTTTTACCGTTGACTTTTCTGGGTTTTTCAGGTTCAAAACCACTTCTTTGTCATCAAACCATACAATGCAGCTCCCTGATTTTTTATCCCATTGGTAGTTGTTTGCCCCGTTGCGATACGACCATTCCAAGAAACGGGTGCCCTTATAGGCCTTATGGTTAAGGGCTTGTAACATTTTTTGCGCTAAGGCATCCGCTTGCTGACCGGTCTTCCCTTCGGGTAGCGGTTCACTAACCAGCCAACCATATAGCACTAGGCCGAGTATCAGAAAGCCGATTAAGAGTACCGTGCGTTTCAGGAATTTTTTCATGGGAAAAGGCGTTTTTGAAGTTGGATTGCTAGGGTCTGGGCGGCAGCATGATGATGCCGAAACCAAAGCTCGGGTTCGAAGATTTCCAATTCGGCCAAGGCGATGCGTTGTTGGTTGTCTTTGAAGATGTCAACCCGCGCGTACAACGGTAAATCGGGCGAAGCCATGACCGTGCGCTTGGCAAAAGAAATTTCCGCCTCAGAAGGTTGGTACAATTCTACAGTACCACCATAATCGTTCTGGACCCTAAAATCACCTTTTTTCGCTTTTTTCAATATCGCGTGGGTAAAGGTGTCGCCCATGAACATCAGTGAAACTTCACCTTCACTCACGATGTGGTGCTGGAATTCTTGGAGCATCATCGCTTCTTTGGCGATCAACTGTCGGAAAACGGGATCGTATTCCAACCAATCGGTTTCATTGATTTTATAGGTGTGCCAAGCGCCACCTGCCACGCAGGGTTTCAACACGAAATCCGTTCCCTCGAAACCAAGGGTTTTTCGCGCTTCTTTGATGGCCTCTTGTAAGTTGAACGAGCTTCCGGCTTCTATGAATAATGTTCTTGGGATATGGATGTCCTTTTCCTTAAGATCGAGTAGGTAATGCTTGTCGATATTCCAATCGATCAAGGCTTTGGAGTTGATGAATTGGGTACGTTCGGCTGTCTTCACGAACCAAGTTTGAAACTCGGCGTAGCGGTCAAAATAATCCCAAACCGCACGAAATATAGCGTATCGGGCGGATGACCAATCGAATTGGGGGGCATCCCAAGATACCCGTGTCACCGTAAAGCCCAGGGTTTCCAATTCCTTTTGGACCAAGGCGTCTTCCAAGATCACCTCGTCGGTATAGCTGTCACCCGGTTTGGCATGTAGAAAACGTGGATCGGTCAGAAGAACAAAGTCGTAGTCCAAAATGGTGTCGTTTAATAGCCAATGGCCGTATCATCACCACGTTTATCGGCCCCTCCTTCATATCGACCATCGGGTAGTACGCGTATGGCGTCTACTTTTCCGATAACCGGTGTACGCCCTTCCAACAATTGGTATCCTTTGCCTTGCAATCCGGATTTTAACTCCGCCGGGAAGCCATCCTCCTCGAACATGATGATATCGGGGAGCCATTGGTGGTGAAAGCGGGGGGCGTTGACCGCTTCTTGCATGCTCATATCAAACTCGTACACGTTCAAAATCGTTTGGGCCACGGCCGTAATGATGGTCGACCCCCCTGGGGTGCCGACTACCATCCACAGCTTGCCATCTTTTTCGACTATGGTCGGGGTCATGCTGCTGAGCATCCGTTTTTCGGGCGCGATGCTGTTCGCTTCGGCACCGATCAGTCCGAACATGTTAGGCACGCCTGGCTTGGCGCTGAAATCATCCATTTCGTTGTTGAAGAAAAAACCCAATTCATCGGAAAAGAGTTTGGAACCATAACCGCCGTTCAAGGTGGTCGTGGCCGAAATGGCATTGCCATTGGTGTCAACGATGGAGTAGTGGGTGGTTTCCGAACTTTCAATGATCTCGATCGTGCCATGGGATACTTCGGAAGACGGTGTCGCTTTTCCCCAGGAGAACCCGGCCATACGTTCTTGTAAATACGAATCGTCCAACAAGCGAGCGGTCGGAATGTCGACGAAATCAGGATCTCCTAAAAAGAAGTTGCGATCGGCGTAGGCCCTGCGAGCGGCTTCGGTAAACAGCTGGATGGCCTGGATGGAGTTGTGTTCGAATTGCCCGATATCATGGGGTTCCATCATTTTGAACATCTGGTTCATGGTCATTCCGCCACTGCTGGGCGGACTCATGGAAACGACCTTGAGGTCTTTGTATTCGAAGCTAATGGGATCCCGCCACTTCGCTTCATAACGGGCGAGGTCTTCTTTGGTGATGAATCCGCCACTGCGAGTGATGAAAGCGACTAGACTGTCGGCAACCGCACCGGTATAAAAGCCGTCGCGGCCTTGCTCCATGATTCGGGTCATGGTTTTGGCCAAAGCCGGATATTTTATGGTATCCCCTGATTTGAAAGATTGGGCGAATTTGGTACTGTCTCCGTTCACCGCGACAATGCGTTCGCGAAAGGCGTCGAGTCGTTTGGCCTGTTTTTCAGTAACGACCACCCCTCGGTTCGCCAAGGCGATCACGGGCTCGAAAATCGCTTCCAAAGACAGACTGCCGAACTTGCGGTGAACTTCGATGACCCCGGCCACGGTGCCCGGGACCCCGACCGCGGTGGCGCCTACCGTACTCATGTTGGGAATCACATTGCCCAACGAATCCAGATACATGTCTTTATGGGCTGATAAAGGTGCTTTTTCGCGGTAGTCGATCGCTCCCGTCGAACCATCGGCCATGCGGTAGACCATGAATCCACCCCCCCCTAGGTTACCGGCATACGGATAGGCTACCGCCAAGGCCATTTCGGTGGCCACCATGGCGTCAAAGACATTACCTCCTTTTTTCATGATCTCGACCCCGATTTTCGAGGCTTCTTCCCGGGCCGATACCACCATGGCTTCATCGGCGACAAGCCCCGTGGGTTCGGCAACAGGAGAGGTACAATGGACGAATGCCAGTATAGGGAGGAGTAAGATCAGTCTTCGCATAGTTCTTTGAATTTATGTTCGGAAAAGGTAATCAATTCTTTAAAAAAGGCGGTGAACTCCCCTTCGAAAGCCTCATAATGGGTTTCAAGGTCAACAATGGCATGGTTCATTTTGGAACGGTTCTGGGTACGACGGTTCATCCCGTTCAACACCCTGGAGATACCATCGAGGTTGGCATAATTGTACAGCCAGTTATCGGCCACCATATACGGAAGCATCCGTTGGGTGCCCAAGGGTAGCATGTTGAAGTTCCGTTCCAAGAGGTCGTAAAAGTCATCGACGAAGACCGCCAAAGTCGTTTCGGAATAGGAGGCCCAGTTCTTGGCAAGGAAATGGTCATAAAAAATATCGACGATTACCCGGCTGTAGTGACTGTAGTTTTGGTGCAGGCGTTTGCTGCTCTGTTTCGCTATCGGGTGGGCATCGGTAAAGGTGTCGATTTCACGGTGCAAGCGGATCCCTTTTTGGATTTTATCAGGGAAGTGGCCGAATTTGTTTCCACGGATGTGATCAGCGAAAAAGTTGCCCAGGCTGATGTCATCGTCACCAAAGGAAAGGTAGATATGGGCCAAAAAGTTCACGGTCTGAATTTACGAATTCGAAACAGGAACTCGGTGTGATACCGCTATATTTGCAAAAAAATTTTTAATAGATGACACTGATCAAATCCATTTCCGGAATACGGGGCACTATAGGGGGCGCTACCGATGAGAACTTGACCCCGATCGATGCGGTGAAGTTCGCTGCCGCCTATGGCACCTGGCTTAAAGGATATTCCGGAAAAGAGAGCTTGCGGGTCGTCATCGGCCGTGATGCGCGACTTTCAGGTGAGATGATCCAGAGTCTCGTGGTATCGACTTTGGTGGGTCTGGGCATCGACGTGTTGGATTTGGGCCTTTCGACCACGCCTACCGTCGAGATAGCCGTTCCTATGGAAGGGGCCGATGGAGGAATCATCTTAACGGCAAGCCACAACCCTAAACAGTGGAACGCCTTGAAACTATTGAATGAGAAAGGGGAATTCATCGATGCCGACCAAGGGGCCGCTTTGTTGCAATTGGCCGAAGACGAAGCCTTTGATTTCGCTGGGGTCGACGATTTGGGTACGGTGACCCAAGACGACTCCTACATCGATAAGCATATCGCCGCGGTTTTGGATTTGCCCTTGGTCGATGCTGAAACCATCAAGGCAGCTGGATTCAAGGTGGTGGTCGATGGTGTTAATTCCTCAGGAGGAATTGCCATTCCGAGCTTATTACATGCATTGGGTGTTGACGTGGTGGAGCTGTATTGCGAACCTACCGGTCATTTCCCCCACAATCCAGAACCCTTGAAGGAGCACTTGGGTGCTATTTGTGAACTCGTGGTCGAACAAAATGCGGATTTCGGAATCGTGGTCGATCCCGATGTCGATCGCTTGGCCTTTATCAGCGATGATGGGGAGATGTTCGGTGAAGAGTACACCTTGGTGGCCTGTGCTGATTATGTTTTATCGAAAACCAAAGGGAATACCGTCTCCAACCTCTCTTCTTCAAGAGCATTACGCGATATTACTGATAAGCATGGGGGCCAGTATGAGGCCGCTGCGGTCGGCGAGGTCAACGTGGTCCAAAAAATGAAGGCCAATGCCGCCATTATCGGTGGGGAAGGCAATGGGGGCATCATATACCCTGAAAGCCACTATGGTCGCGACGCCTTGGTCGGCACGGCCTTGTTCTTGATGTTGATGGCCGAACGTGGAGGTACAGTGGCTGAATTAAGGGCTAACTACCCCGCTTATTTTATGAGTAAAAAGAAAATCGCCCTAACACCCGAATTGGATGTAGACGCCTTGCTTGAGGCCATGCATTCCCGCTATGCCGATGGGGAAGTCAGTACCATAGATGGAGTGAAGATCGACTTCCCGGAGAATTGGGTCCACTTGCGCAAGTCGAATACAGAACCGATCATCCGTATTTATACCGAAGCCAAAACACAGGAAGCGGCCGATGCCTTGGCCGATCGTTTTATCGAGGAGATCAAAACAGTTGCCGGACTTTAGTTACGCGCCAAACGGTAGACTTTGGATTGGGCCTCAAAGACCTCACGGGTCAAGTCGACCCGTTTGTCGACATCGTGGAAGAGTTTCCAACCCATTTCCGTTTTTCGAATTCCGACGGTAAAAAAACCGAAACCCCTGACGAGTGGTTGGGGCTCCTCCGCATTTTTCGAACTGAATTCGTAATAACCCGTTTGATAGACCAAGTCCTTTGTTTCATTTACGGCAGTAGACACCAAGGCGAAGGCGATGCCCAACCCGCCCTCATTGGCCTTAGTGGACTCTAAAAATCCACCGAATCGCTCGAGGTAGGGGATGCCGGTGCGCACTGTATTATTATCAAGGGTTACCCTGAAAATGTCTTCGGTGTGGATGGATTTCAACTTCGCGGCATCCAAGTCGGCGTAGGCTTCCATAAAGGGAATCCAAACGTCCGATTCGATTTCGGCAAGGAGTGATGGTTCGATTTCCCGTTGCTGGGCCATGCAGAAAGAAAGGGTTAATAAGCTTAGGATAATGGTGAGACGCTTCATGGCATGATATATCAAGGATACATACTTTTTGACTATGGCGTTATAGTGCTAAAATTGGACCAACAGCCACCCTAAAAATACAAAGAAGGAAGCAAGAATCCATACATTTCATTGCAACATAGAGTCAGTTAAACCATCTTTTTTGACAATTCAAGGTCTTCTTTAGCGGATTTATATAATAATAGGAAAATTCCTACGTTTTCAAATCAAGTGATAAGCCATCAATTCAACCGAAACCCACGCCAATGGCTACTTTACAGGATATCCCATTGTCTGTCAGACAACTTCCATTCCCAATGTTGGTACTGGATAAAGATTTGATAATCAAAGACAATTCCCTACCGATGCTAGACGTATTGGAGGTGGATAGTGACACCGTAATACAACAAACTGCGGAAGACCTTTTGGGGGAATGGCCGTCATCATTTGCTGATTTCAAACTCGCGAAAGGATTTTTGAATCGGTCGAACAGCGATTATTTGATGCATGTGACCCGAAAGAGTGAACTCAAATGGCTCAAACTGTCTTTGTACCCATGCGATAAAAGTGAATGTTACTTTCTCCATTTTGATGAGGCGACCAAAAACAAATTGGCTTTGGATTTGGCGCAACGGGCTGAAAAAGTGGCCAAAATAGGAAGTTGGGAGGTCGATTTGATCAAAAACAAGCTGTTTTGGTCGGATCAAACCAAAGCGATCCATGAGGTCCCGATGGATTATGTTCCCGATTTGGAAAAAGGGATCAACTTCTATAAATCGGGTTACCATCGGGAGCGTATTACCGAATTGGTCTCCCATTCCATTGAGACCGGTGATGCATGGGATGAGGAGTTGATCATCGTCACTGCGAATGGCAACGAGAAATGGGTTCGTGCGATTGGTCAAGCGGAATTCGTCAACGGAAAATGTTCCCGACTATTTGGGGTGTTCCAGGACATACATCACACCAAGCTGGAAATGGAACGCTATGATGCCTTGAACGATCGGATGCGTATAGCCGTTCAAAGTGCCAATATTGGGATATGGGATTTCAACATAACCGATAACACCCTAATTTGGGATGAGAACATGTACGAACTCTACGGAGTGGACAAAGCGAAATTTAGCGGGGATTACGATGCCTGGGAAAGCACCGTGCATCCCGAGGATCTTGAGCGCTGTGAAGAAGAAGTGCGTTTGGCGATTATAGGGGACCGCGATTTTAATACCGAATTCCGCATCATCCAATCCGATGGGGCGGTCAAGCATATTACCGGCATGGCCAAGGTGTTCCGTGATGAGAAAGGGAACGCCACGCGAATGGTGGGGGCCAATACCGATATTACCCGTTTGAAAAATTCGCAGCAACGCTTGCACAAGCTACTTGAAATCACGGAAAAACAGAATAAAAGCCTATTGAATTTTGCGCATATCGTCTCGCACAACCTGCGATCGAATTCAAGTAACCTACTTATGCTATCCGGCATGTTGTTGGATGGTGTAGATGCACAAAAGGAGCGGAAATTCACTGAAATGATTAAAGTAGCTGCTGAACGCTTGAACGAAACGGTCATGCAGCTGAACGAGGTAATCAGCATCCGTAACAACAAGGAACGCGATTTTGAAGCTATCAAAATACACAGGGAGCTGGAAAAAGTGGTGCAAAGTGTGAATGCCCTGGTGGAAAATGCCAAGGCGGAAATCGAGATCGCCGTTCCGAAAACCGTTCAGATCCATGGCATCCGTCCGTATTTCAACAGCATCATCCTGAATCTGTTGACCAACAGCATCAAGTACCGCCAACCCAGTAGACCGTTGCGCATCAAAATCGGTATCAAAGAGAACAAACACCAAGTCGCCGTGCTTTTCGAAGACAATGGCAAGGGCATCGATCTCAAACGGTTCGGCCATAAACTCTTTGGGATGTACAAAACCTTTCACGGGAATTCGGATGCCACCGGCTTTGGGCTATTTATCGTGAAGAATCAAATGGAGGCGATGGACGGGACCGTCGATGTAACCAGTCAGGTAGATCAGGGGACCACCTTTAAATTAATTTTCAATAAGAACTAAACATGGGGGCAGAAGGGGCTATTTCATTATTCATTATAGACGACGATTACATTTTCAGAACGGCCGCGGCCGTCTTCGTAGAACAAGAGGGGTTTTCAAATTCAGTCGAAGAATTCGAGAACGGTTTGGAAGGTTTCGAGCGATTGCACGCCTTGAGTGAAGCGGGGGAACAACTCCCTGATGTGATCTTCTTGGATATCAATATGCCGGTCATGAACGGCTGGGAGTTTTTAGAAGAACTGAAGACCATCGATCCAAAGGTCAGGACGGAATGTGCCATTTTCATCCTGACCTCTTCGATCGATCATGGCGATTACATCCTTTCTACCGAATACGACTTTATCAATGGGTACATTACCAAACCTTTGACCACGGCGGACTTGGACAAGGTAAAGTCCGAATTGAATGCATAGGTCGGCTTATTCAGGAAAATGAAGCTCCAGTGTTTCTCCTGGCTGCAGGGCGACCCATTGACCCCATAACACCTTAAATTCCCTTTGGATTTCAGAACATTGCCTGTGGTCCAAGCCTGCAGGCAGTTCCAAAGCATTGGATTCTAAAATGGGTACTAGCGTGGCCAACAAATCGAACGCTCCTTGGGTGTCCAAGGAGGAAATGGTCAAAAGGTTGACCAGATGTTCGGTCACCAGGGCTTCTTGGGGTAGGTTCTTGGGCCAAAGTGCCTTCGGTCGCTCTTCTTTGGGCAATTCAAAGTCTTGGATCTCAAACCCAGCCGATAACAGGCCATAGAACGCCTTTTGAAAACCCAGCACCTTCTCTACGGCGAAATGCGCCAGATCGTGACCCTCGGTACCAGGGTGAAGGGTCGTCCAAGTCATACTGCCATCAGCCCTGATGCAGCTTAGGGTACTCGGTTTGGCTGTAAATTTTCTGAATTGGATGCGCATGGGATCGTAAAAGTATCCCAATCTAGTCAGCTGTCCAATCCCGGATAGCATCTTTGATCAAAGGTTCACGGTCCCACACAATAAAGTGCCGCTCGTTCTCCAGGGTAATGGTCTTCAATTCGGCCACGTTGGTAAATGCCGCTTCCATAAAGGCCACATTGCGATACGGTACCAGTTTGTCGTTGGTTCCATGGATGATCAACACCCGTTGCCGCAACCCGCCTAAGAGCGGTTTCATCGTTTTCAAATCCTCTTTCAACATCCAAAGTTCATCGTTAGAGGGTTTGAGGGATCCGGGCACCAAATACTTTAGGGGCACCCAGGTCAAAGGTTTACGCCATTTTTCGGGTTTCTCCGCATCGGGATCTAGGGCACCGGCCAAGATGACCAGGTTTTGGATCATTTCCGGGGCCTCTAGGGCCATTTTCACGACCAAGGGGCCACCATACGAATGCCCGATCAAGGTATAGGGCTGGCCGTTGTCCAATTGTTTCAATAAGGTATTCAAAAGTTCGGCCTGTGGACCCAAGGCCGCGCTGGAACGAAAATCGCTGTATCCGAATCCCGGTCGGTCCGGAGCGATGATCCGATACGAACGCATCAGGGTAGTGTCGCTCAAATAGGCCTTGTATGCATCCCAGCTGCCGGGTGATCCGTGTACGAAGACGAGGGTAGGGGCATTGGGGTTGCCGGTTTGGATATAATGGATGTCCCTATCGTTTATAGATTCGGTGCGGTCGACATACCCAAGGTTTTTACTATCGAAATAGGCTTTGGTTTTCTTTTTGGAGGTGCGCATGGTCATACAGGAGTTGACAAAAAGCAGGTACCCTAGGAGTAAGAACCCTATGAGATACCGTTTTTTAAGGAATCGTTTCAAGGCTGTTTGATTAAGGATTTAGGTACTTGGTCGGAACTTTATCGCGATGCTTCCATCGTTTATGGGTCCAAAAATAATATTCAGGGGCTTCAAGGATCGAATGTTCGACTTCCCGTAAAAATGCTTCGGTAATCCCGAAATTCGGGATATCCTTTGGGGAGTCGGCCAACACTTTGAAGGTGCCTTGGTAATAGCCCCGTTTCAGCTTGGTGACCTTTAAGTAAACGGCAGGAAGGTCCAAGGTCTTGCAAAGGCCTTCCGCTCCAGTATGTACCGGAACGGTAATCCCCATAAAATCGCACCAGTGCACCGCTTTTTTCAGCTGGGGCGATTGGTCGCTCAAGATGCCGTACATGCTTAATTGCCCATTTCGTCGGTTTTTCTTGACGGTATCTTTGGTGACTTTCGTGGTAATCAGGGTTGTACCGAATTTGCTTCGGATATCGCGGATCAGCTGATCGAAATACTTGTTTTTGATGGGTTGATAGATACCGTACCCTTTGGAAGCGATATGGGCGTCAAGCGAAATGACCCATTCCCAACTGGCATAATGCGGGAACATCAGCATGATGCTCTTTCCTTGCGCTTCAAGTTGATGCAAGACTTCCACGTTTTCGAAAACAAAGCGTTTATGTAACGCGGCATTGGAAAGTCCCATGGTTTTGATCATTTCCATGAACATATCGATCATATGGGCGTAAAAGCGTTTTTGAATGCGATCGATCTCTGTTTTGGGTTTGTCAGGGAACACCAATTCCAGATTCGAACGCACCACTTTTTTGCGGTATCCAAAGCAGTAATAGACCAGGAGGAACATTCCGTCCGATAATCCATAAAGTAGTCTGAAAGGCAGCCTTGAAATGAGCCACAATAACGGGTAGGCCACAAGAAATACAAGCAATTGCATCCAAAAAAACGTATGGACAAATATAGCTATATTTGATGCCAAACCCCCTTGGTTATGTACAATATGCATGCGGTTACGATCGCGATTATGGCGGCCAATGTCCTGGTTTCCCTAAGGGGCTTCAGCGATTCGGAATTCTTTGAGCGCTATAAGTTCAGTATTGGTGGCATCCAGGCCGGGCAGCGTGAACGGCTGTTGACTTCCGGCTTTCTCCATGTCGATTTCGCCCACTTGTTTTTCAATATGTTCACGCTGTATTTTTTCGCTGATGTGGTGATCAGCTGGTTGGGCAGCACCCATTTCGTCATCTTGTATTTCATCAGTTTGGTTGCGGGCAGCTTATTGGCGCTGTTTTTCCATAAAGATGAGCCGTTTTATAGTGCGGTGGGGGCCAGTGGCGCGGTGACCGGGGTATTGTATGCCGCGATCCTGTTACAACCCGATATGCGATTGGCCCTCATGTTCATTCCGATACCCTTACCGGCCTATGTCTTGGGTATTGGGTATTTGCTTTATTCTATTTATGGCATGAAAAGCCGCCTGGGCAATATCGGTCATACGGCCCATTTTGGTGGGGCCATTGGGGGCTATGTCACCACCTTGCTGTTCCGACCTAGTCTTTTGGCGACCAATACCCTTATGGTGTTCTTATTGGTAGTACCCATCGTGATTTTGTTCATCTTGGAAAAAACGGGCAAGCTATCCTAACCTGTAAGGTAAAACTTACTTTATTGTCAATTTTCTAAGGTTTTCGTGCACTTCATCGAAAAAAACGTGCGTTACGTACCATCCGTAGGGGCTTCCCGTTTCTTTTTTATACCAATCACCCCCATTATGAGAAGAGTATTACTTCTAAGCCTACTTTTTACCTTTTTATTTCAAGCTTGTTCCGATACTACGACCGTCTTTGAAGACCAGGATGATAACCTATCATTGGAAACCAATGAAACGGTATTGACCTCGAGCATCAGCTATGAAGAAAGTGGTGTTCTTGACATTTATGACGAGCAGGAAGACGGTGGGCAACAGTCCCGTTTTTTGGACGAACAAGCCGGCGACTTTCCATTGACATTGGTCGCCAAAGTGTCGCCACCTTCATTTAGTGGTGCGAACAACCTAACGGCCACCCATGTCGATTTGGTCGGCGATTACGCCTATGTATCTTACAATACGGTCAACGAACAATATGCCGGGGCCATAGACATTATTTATGTGGGCGACCCGAATACGCCTAGAGTGACTTCGCGTTTGTATTTTACCAATGCCGATTTGAGTTCCATTATGTATGAGAGCAACTATGTGTATGCCGTAGGAGGCGTTGATTCGGAACAATCGGTCATCGCAACGGGCAATTCCTTTATCATCAAGCTACGCGTTGATAACGGCCGTTTCAATCTAAATGCCGGTTATTCGCTTGGGTTCCAACAAGGATTCGTGGCCAATGATGTGAAGGCGACAACCTCAGGGATTTTGGTCACCAGCGGAAAAGATGGATATATCACCGAATACGATCGTAATGAATTGGAAATCATTCAAGAGGCTCCATTTACCGATTTACGTTCCGTTGCAGTTAATAACGGCCAAATCGCGGTGCTGGATGCCAGTTTAGGTGTCCGTTTATTGGATGGGTCCTTGATGGAGACCAGTCAAATTCCGATCAGTGCCGATTTTAGGATCGCCGATAAACGAACCCTTGCCATTTCCGATGATAAGGTCGTAGTGGCCGAAGGAAGTAACGGGGCCGGAATTTATGATTTGAGCTCGGGCACCTTGTTAGAGAACGTACCGATCGTCATCAACCCTGAAGATACGGCCGAATCCGACATCGTTACCAATGCCACCGCCTTGAACGAAGGGGCGCTATTGATGGCCAATGGTGGGGCCGGACTCTGTATCTCTGAGGAAAATGGCAATTTCGATGTGGTCGGGATCATAGAACTCAATGGTTCGATCAACTATGTTGCCTCGAAGGGAGATTATATTTTCGCCGCCTCGGGACGCGAAGGATTACAGATCATCAAAATGAACAAACCCTCGAACAGTTTGGAAGCGGCCTGTTCCGATGCCCCTGAATACAGCGGCAGTTCCAAATTATTCGTAGGAACGGGAGAGACCCAAGAATACAGCGGTTCGAAACGATTCAATTCCATTCAAGTACAGGGGGAATTGTTGTTATGTGGAACATGGACGGTCCGAAACGGTATCGATGTCGAAGAGGACGCGGTGTTCGAAATGCGCGGCACCCTGATCAATGGGCGTAACAACCGCAGAAGGGATGTGACGGTTGCGGAAAACGGAACCATGCGAATCGATGGCAACCTCACCGTGTATGGGGATTTGATCTTGGAAGACAATGCCACGCTATCCTTCTTAGGCGATAACGCGACCGTTAATATTTTTGGGGATGTGATCATCGCCCCATCGGCCAATGTGACCGGAACCTTCGATGATATCCAGGATAAGTTTTAACGAAGCCTGTAAACAAAAGAACCAAAGCCTCCGCAGGGGGGCTTTTTTAGTTCAACAACTCGGCGACCTTCTGTTCCAAGGCAGGACCGCGCAGGTTCTTGGCGACGATGACGCCGTTTTCGTCCAATAAAAAAGCGGCCGGAATCGCATTGATGCCGTATTTCTCGGCAATCGGCCCTTGAAAGTACTGCAGGTGGCTGACATGGTTCCACGCCAAACCGTCCACTTCGATGGCTTGCAGCCAATCTTCGGCTTTTCGGTCTAAGGAAACCCCGATAACGTTGAATCCTTTGTCTTTGTACTTTTCATAGACTGAAACGATGTTCGGGTTTTCCATCCGACAGGGTTTGCACCAAGCGGCCCAAAAATCGATCAAGGTCAGCTTTCCCTTCACTTGGTTTAGGGCCAACTCCTTCCCATCCGGGGTGGGTCCGGAAAAATCAGGGGCTGGAGATCCAATGGCCGTAGCCTTTTCCTTATCCAACGACTGTTTGACCCGTTTCCCAGGGCGGGTCGCTTTGATTTCATCGGTTAAGGCTTCGTACAATTCGGTGGCCTCTGCCAAGGGGATGGTCTTCTGGGCGACCCCCTGATCGAGCAACAAGGCCGAAATCAAAGCTTCAGGGTGCTCTTTGATGTAGCTGTTGTTGTAATTCTTGGCTTCTTCCTGGATTTCGAAGTATTCTTCCCGTAGGGATCCCAGGGCGATCGTGTCACGATCCATTTGGGCTTTGTTCAGGTCTTGTCTGAGGGATTGTACCATTTCACCATAGCGGCGGACTTCTTTCAAATACCCCATGAACAGTTTGTTCTGGGGTGTTCCTTTTACTTCGGAGTAGGGGAGGCTGTCTTTTTGGGCCGTAATGGTAATCGTACCGTTTTCGGTGATAAAGGGCACATTGCCGCGTAGTCCGTCGATGAAGAGGTAGTGCAATCTAGGAAGGTCACTGACCCCTTCAAAAGAGAAGGTGCCGCCAACTAGGGTGGTGGTATCGATATCGATGACCCGATTCATCGAATCAGTGGCCTTTAAGAATACTTGGGTGCTGTCTTCCACTTCGCCACTGATGGACCCATTGACCACGAACCCTTCCTTTTCGGAGGTACATGCCGTTATTGCGATGGCCAATAGTCCGGCTATGGCCCAATACTTTTTCATATCCTTGATTTTCCCCAAAGGTATGGATTCTAGATGGGGGCAAAAAAAAGTGCTTCGTTCGGAAGCACTTTTTAGTTCGTCGGATCGCCTATCAAAACTGATAGCGGATACCCAAGGCGATGTCGAAAAGAAAGTCGTTATCGAATTCATCGAAACCGATGATCCCGATTTCAGGTCGAAAGTCCAAGGATAACAAAAGCGGAATGTCGAAATCGTACTCGATACCGAGATTCCCTGCCGCGAAAAGAAAGAAACCGTCATCGCGATTGCGGTCGGGTACAGGTTCGAAGTCCGAACTCCCGAGGCCCCCACCGACACCGTAGTACCAGTTGAAATTGCCATCGAGTTGATGTACCCATTGGTAGACCCCTGCCAATTTGAAGGCATCGAACTCGCGGCTGTCGCGCCATCCCAAATTGATTTCAGCCCGGTTGTAGCGGCCGATTGATTTTTGATACGAAATCTCGGCACCGAATCCGTCGCTATCACCCAAACGTAGCCCTAAACTGTGGTCGGCGATACTTTGTGCACTAAGGCTCGCTGTTGCAAAAACGAATAGTACGGTAAATAATGTGGTAATCTTCATAAGTTGCTCTTTAAGTTCAAAATTAAGAATAGCTTTGTAACGCTATTGCGATATAAACTTCGTTTGTCACCCAAAAATTGTTCCAAATTGGATAAAAATGTTTTAGAAAAGCTATCCCAGGCCTTGGAAGGTGAACTGCAGACCGATGCGCTTAGTAAGGCCCTCTATGCTACCGACGCCTCGGTGTATCGCAAGATCCCCACCGCGGTTTGCTTCCCTAAACATGCCGAAGATCTTAAAAAATTGGTGCACTTCGCCAATGAAAATAAAGTAGGATTGATTCCCCGTACGGCGGGTACCTCCTTAGCCGGTCAATGTGTCGGTGAGGGCATTGTGGTGGACACCTCTAAGTATTTTACTAAAATCGGACCGTTAAACGAGAAAACCAAGCAGATCGTCGTCGAACCTGGGGTGGTGCGTGATGAACTCAATCGGTATTTAAAACCATTCGGTCTTTTTTTTGGTCCCAACACCTCGACTTCCAACCGTTGTATGATCGGGGGAATGGTCGGTAACAACTCCTCGGGCACCACTTCCATCCAATACGGGGTGACCCGCGACAAGGTCGTGGCCATGCGAACCGTACTTGCCGACGGCGGCGAAGTGGTTTTCGAAGAAGTGACCCCAGAACGATTCATGAAAAAGGTGACCCAGAACGATTTTGAAGGGCGGTTGTACCAAACGATCCAAAAGGAACTGTCGGATACCAAGATCCAAGAGTCGATCCGGACGGAATTCCCCAAACCTGAGATCCATAGAAGAAATACGGGCTACGCCATTGATGGCTTGCTCGAAAGCGCCGTTTTTACAGAAAAAGGCGCCCCTTTCAATTTTTCACACCTTTTAAGTGGCAGTGAGGGCACCTTGGCCTTCACCACGGAGATCACGCTACAACTCGACGACTTGCCGCCTGAACATGCCGCCATGGTGGCCACCCATTACCACAGTCTTGAAGATTGTTTGGCCGATGTGGCCGTGACCATGCAACACAACCTCTTCATGTGTGAGATGATGGACAAAGTAATCCTCGATTGCACTAAGAACAACCGACAACAAATGGAAAATCGGTTTTTCGTCGAAGGAGATCCCGCTGGTGTGCTGATGTTGGAGGTCCGGGCGACCAGCGCCAAAGAATTGGACACCCAAGTCACCGCTTTATTGAAAACTATCGCGACGTCGGGCTTGAGTTACCATCATCCGGTATTGTATGGTGATGACATCCAAAAGGCGATCGCCTTACGAAAGGCGGGCCTAGGCCTGTTGGGCAATATGGTCGGAGACCGCAAAGCAGTGGCCTGCATTGAAGATACGGCCGTGGCTTTGGGAGACCTGAAGGATTTTATCGGCGAATTCACGAAGATCATGTCTGATTTCGGTCAAGAGGCGGTGTATTATGCCCATGCTGGGGCAGGTGAACTCCATCTTCGCCCCATATTGAACCTAAAACGTACCGAAGATGTGGTCCTTTTCCGAAAGATCACTACCGAAGTGGCGAAACTGACTAAAAGGTACCGGGGCAGTTTCAGCGGGGAGCACGGAGACGGCATCGTGCGGGCAGAGTTTATACCCCTCATGATCGGGGATGCGAATTACGCCCTGCTCAAACGTATTAAAACGGCATTCGATCCCAATGGTATTTTCAACCCGGGCAAGATCGTCGACGCCCATCCGATGGATGCCTCCTTGCGTTATGAAGTGGATCGCGAAGAACCCCAGATCGAGACCTTCCTCGATTTTTCGGATAGCGAAGGAATCTTAAAGGCCGTCGAAAAATGCAATGGTAGTGGCGATTGCCGTAAATCGGCGGATATGGGCGGGGCCATGTGTCCCAGTTACCATGCGACAAAAAGCGAACAACATACCACCCGGGGTCGGGCGAACACGCTCCGGGAATTTTTGACCGGTTCCGAAAAAACGAACCGATTCGACCATGACGAACTGAAGTCGGTCTTCGATCTGTGTCTTAGTTGTAAGGCTTGTGCGAGCGAATGTCCGAGCAATGTCGATGTGGCGACGTTAAAAGCCGAGTTCCAATACCAATACCAAGAAGCCAATGGCTATTCATGGCGGAACAAGTTGTTCGCCCACAATACCAAAATCAACCGCTTGGCCGTTCGCAGTCCGAAACTAGTGAATCGCATTTACCGTTCCGGAGTGGGTAGCTTGCTGAAACGCATGAGTGGGGTAGCGGCCGCACGCAGTTTTCCTGAGTTACACCGTTTTGATTTCGATGCCTATTTGAAACAACAAAGGGGTATGGGCGTGCCCACGAAATCTAAAGTCGCCTTGTATATCGATGAGTTTACCCGCTATATGGATGTGTCGATCGGCAAGGATGCCATTGATCTTTTGATCGGTCTGGGGTATGAGGTCCGCCTTTTTTATGCAGAAAGCGGACGCACCTATTTATCCAAAGGTTTTTTGAAACAAGCCAAGGCCTTAGCGAAGCGGAATGTTGAAAAAGCCCGACCGTTTGTAGACGAAAAGATACCGATAGTGGGGCTGGAACCATCGGCCGTACTCTCGTTCCGAGACGAATATCCGCGTTTGCTCGAAGCTTCCGAAACCGTCAAAGCTCTGGCCGCTTCTTCTTTTTTGATCGAAGAATTCCTAGCAGCTGAGATTGCGGCCGGGCGCGTCACTGCGGATCGATTTACCGAAAAGCCGCGAACGGTCAAGATTCATGGGCACTGCCATCAAAAGGCCTTATCGAACCAAAAAGTCACCTTTGACCTGTTGAACCTACCCAAGAATTACAAGGTAAGCATCATTGCTTCCGGTTGTTGCGGTATGGCCGGTTCGTTCGGATATGAGGCAGAGCACTATGACATCAGCATGCAGGTGGGCGCACTTAAGCTCTTTCCATCCATCAAAAAATCGGATCCTAACGTTTTGATTTCGGCCAATGGTACCAGCTGTAGGCATCAAATACAGGACGGCACCGGACGAACGGCCTTACACCCCATCAGCATCTTGCGCGAGGCCCTGGTGATCTAAGTCCAGAGGTTCGCCAAGCGGCAGTTCCTCCTCTGGCGCCGAAGAAATCGCAGGTTCTTTATCGGTAATGGATGCGATCAGTTCGTTCATATCCATTTCCTTAAGATCTTCATCGACGAAAAAGGGAGAAAGCTTATCGTGGTTGTAGTGGTACACCCGCCAACGTTTGAAGGAGTATTCGAGAGCGGTGAGGTTTTCGACCCAATCCCCTGAATTTAGGTACAGGCAATTTCCGTGTTGGTTTTCATAACGCTCTTTTTTAGGCTGGTGTATGTGTCCGCAAATCACATAGTCATATCCGTTTTCAATAGCCAAATCGGCAGCGGTACGTTCAAAATCATTAATGTACTTCACGGCGCGTTTGACCCCTTTTTTGATGCGTTTGGAGAGGGAGTACTTTTCACGCCCCAATCGGGCCAAGATCCTATTCACTATACTGTTGATCATGATCAAAAGATCATACCCATAGCCCCCGAGTTTGGCCAGCCACTTGGCATTTTGGATCGACAGGTCGAAGACATCGCCATGGAAGATCCAGGCTTTCTTTCCATCCAATTCCAAGACCAATTTGTTACTGATGTTGAAATTCCCCATCAATGTCGGCGCGAATTTGCGCAACATTTCATCATGGTTTCCGGTGATGTAGTGCACTTCGGTGCCTTTGGAGGCCATACCGATTACTTTTTTCAACACTTTCAAGTGGGATGGGGGAAAATAACGCTTGCTGAACTGCCACATATCGATGATGTCACCATTAAGGACCAACTTTTTAGGTTGGATGCTGTTGAGGTACGCCAACAATTCATCGGCGTGGCACCCATAGGTTCCAAGGTGGACATCGGAGATTACGGCTACTTCGATCTTGCGTCGTTTCACTAGAATAGGATTTTGGCTACAAAGTAACTTCGCTTCAATGAATTGAAAATCAAATTGAAATCAAGAATTCATAAGCTTTGCGTTAAGATAATGTCACGCCCGTACCCCCATTGTTTCCAAAACCTTAAGTGAAAACCGGCTTTTTTAACACGGCAATATGGAGTACCTTAGCGTTTTGATACTTATCGGTATGGCAGGAAACTCTTTTGGCACCCTATTTAAGCTTATGACGTACGGCGAATCACACGGTCGCGCCATTGGCGGGGTCTTGGATGGATGTCCGGCGGGACTGGAACTCGATACCGATGCCATTCAAGCGGAACTTGACCGAAGAAAGCCTGGGCAATCGGCCATTGTGACCCAGCGGAAGGAACCCGATACCGTCGAGATCTATTCGGGGGTGTTCGAAGGGAAGACTACCGGCACGCCGATCGGTTTCGCGATCCACAATACCAATCAAAAGTCTAAGGACTATTCCCATATCAAGGATTCGTACCGCCCGTCACATGCCGATTACGTTTATGATAAAAAATACGGTTTTCGCGATTATCGCGGCGGTGGGCGTAGTTCGGCCCGCGAAACCGCCAGTAGGGTAGTGGCAGGGGCGATTGCCAAGCAATTGCTGTCCGATATCAAGATCAACGCCTTTGTCAGCCAGGTCGGGGCCATGAAACTGGAAACGCCATATCCCGAACTCGATTTTTCGAAAACGGAATCCAATCCGGTTCGATGCCCAGACCCCGAAATGGCCGCCCAAATGGAAGCCTATATCAAGACCATCAAGAAAGAAGGCGATACCATCGGTGGGGTCATCAGCTGTGTGGTCCAAAACGTACCCGTCGGTTTAGGGGAACCTGTTTTTGATAAGCTACACGCCGAATTGGGTAAGGCCATGTTGTCGATCAATGCCGTGAAAGGGTTTGAATACGGCAGCGGGTTTGCCGGTGTCGAAATGAAGGGCAGCGCGCACAATGATGCCTTCAATACCGACGGCACCACCAAGACCAACCGTAGTGGTGGGGTGCAAGGGGGGATCAGCAACGGTATGGACATTTACTTCAAGGTCGCTTTCAAACCCGTGGCTACCGTGCTCCAAGGCTATGAAACCATCGACAAGGAAGGCAACCCGGTGACTACCCAGGGTAAAGGTCGTCACGATCCCTGCGTCGTACCCAGGGCCGTGCCTATTGTAGAGGCCATGACCGCCTTGGTACTGGCCGATTATTGGCTGTTGGCCCGTTCGAACAAAATCTAAGCTTCGGCTTTTTTTATCACTCCAAAATAGTATCTTACTGCATAAATTATCAGTATGCGTAAGTTGGAACTGCACTGGAAGATCCTGATCGGGATGCTTCTTGGTATTCTTTTCGGTTTTGCCATGACGGGCGTGGATTGGGGCAAGGATTTGGTCTCCGATTGGATCCAGCCCTTGGGAACCGTTTTTGTGAAGTTATTGAAGTTGATCGCCATCCCCTTGATCATCGCTTCCTTGGTCAAAGGGATTTCTGACCTCAAGGACATTTCTAAGTTCCGGAATATCGGATTACGCACCATCGGTATTTACATCATGACCACGGTCGTGGCCATCACCATAGGGCTCTTGCTCGTCAACGTATTGCAGCCCGGAAATGGGATTTCCAATGAGACGGTTGCCAAACTGACCGAGACCTATGCCGAATCAGAAGGGGTGCAATCAAAGATGAGTGAGGCCATGAACCAAAAAGAAAGTGGTCCGCTGCAGTTTTTGGTCGATATGGTACCGGATAACGCCTTGGCCGCTATGAGCAACAACGGACTGATGCTACAAGTCATCTTCTTTACCATTTTCTTGGGCATTTCCATGCTATTGATAGGCGAAAAACGCGCCAAACCCTTAAAAGACTTTTTCGATTCGTTAAACGATGTGGTGTTGAAAATGGTCGATTTGATCATGCTCAGTGCCCCGTATGCGGTCTTCGCCCTTTTGGCAAGCGTTGTGGTGTCTTCGAGCGATCCGGACCTGTTGTTAGCCCTCTTGAAATATGCCGGCGTGGTCGTTGGCGGATTGTTGTTGATGATAGTGTTCTACACTATAGTCGTTTCGAGTTTTACCAAAAAGAACCCATTTTGGTTTTTAAAGGAAATCAGTCCGGCCCAATTGCTGGCCTTTTCTACCAGTTCGAGCGCCGCGACCCTCCCCGTGACCATGGAGCGGGTCGAAGAGCACATCGGGGTAGATAAAGAAGTTTCGAGTTTCGTTTTGCCCGTTGGGGCGACCATCAATATGGACGGTACCAGCCTTTATCAGGGTGTGGCAGCCGTGTTTATTTCCCAGGCCTTGGGCTTCGACCTGAGCTTTGGGGATCAGCTGACCA
This sequence comes from Flavobacteriaceae bacterium, assembly GCA_013214065.1. Classification (GTDB taxonomy): domain Bacteria; phylum Bacteroidota; class Bacteroidia; order Flavobacteriales; family Flavobacteriaceae; genus Flagellimonas_B; species Flagellimonas_B algarum. The sequence goes on along the minus strand of JABSPK010000003.1, from coordinate 376,321 downwards.
TCGTTTTGACGGCTTTGTTGGCCTCTATCGGTTCCGCTGCCGTTCCGGGTGCCGGTATGGTCATGTTGGTCATTGTTCTGGAAGCCATTGGTTTCCCGGCTGATAAATTGGCTATCGGACTGGCCTTGATTTTTGCCGTAGATCGCCCGCTGGATATGTGTCGTACCGTAGTCAACGTGACCGGCGATGCTACGGTGTCGATGATGGTGGCCAAATCCGTTGGTAAACTCGGTAAGCCCAAAGTCAAGGATTGGGACGACCACTATGATGACGTAAAATAACCCATCAATACCGATCAAATTATGAACATCTGTTTTTTAATGTATCCTTGGGAGGAAATCGACCCGGAGAACGACACCAGTTTGGCCTTGATCCACGAATGCGTCAAGCGAAACCATGGGGTGGCCCTGTGTACCCCGGCCAATTTGACCATTCGAAACAGCGTGACCAGTGCCTTTTGTACGGTGGTCGGTCGCATGGATAAGGTGCCTTCGAACCTGAAGACCTTTTACAAGCAAGCCAATATCAGGGAGGAAATGCTACCCTTGGCGGGCTTTGATGTCATTTTTATGCGGGCCAACCCGCCCTTAGACCCTTTGATGTTGAATTTTCTGGATTCGGTCAAAGACGATGTCTTTATCATGAATTCCTTACAGGGACTTCGGGAAGCGAACAACAAATTGTATACGGCTGCATTCGGTGATAGCCATAGCAACATCATACCGGTCACCCATGTGTCGAAGAATAAGCGATACTTGGTGCAACAGATCAAGGAATCCCCAGCTGAAAAGATGATCTTAAAGCCTTTGAACGGCTTTGGGGGCTCAGGGGTGATCCTGATCGAGAAATCCGCGATGAGCAATATCAAATCCCTCTTGGATTTTTATGTAACCAACTCAGATGGAACCTCTAACTATGTTATACTTCAAGAATACATTGAAGGTGCGGATCAAGGCGATGTACGTATCTTGATCTTGAATGGGGAACCCATCGGGGCCATGCGTCGTGTACCCGGCAACGATGACCACCGCTCTAACGTTTCGGCGGGGGGATCGGTGGCCAAACACTCCATGTCAAAAGAAGAAAAAGCGCTGTGCAAACAAATCGGACCAAAATTGGTCAAAGACGGTCTTTTCTTTGTCGGCATCGATGTGATCGGAGGCAAACTGGTCGAGGTCAACGTGATGTCACCTGGTGGCATCACCTATATGAACAAGGTGTATAAAACCAAGATCCAATGCCAGGTCATCGATTTTATCGAAAGCAAGGTCACGGCCAAACTCCAGGCCTTTGACCGTCGTTCACGCCTGCGTAAGGAAGTGGAAGATGCGTAGGCTATCGGTCGACGCAATCATCGGTTTGATCGAGGCCGGGGAATGCTTTGAGGCGGTTTCCGATGATTATGCCTTTACCCTTAAGATCGAAAGCTATGTGCCCTATGTATGTGGGGCCGTGCATGATGGCCACCAATTCAGACGATCACTCTGGGAAAACTGCCTGCATACCGAATACGAACGCTGGTATGAAGAAGACCCCTGCACCAAGCAGATGGTCGCTTCCCATCCCATTGTAATCGCGGGTTGTGACAGCCGTTTCGAATACGACTTGAACCGGCATCCCGATACGGCCATCTATACCGATGCCTGGGGCAAGCAGTTGTGGCGTACCCCTTTGGATCCGGAAGGGAAAACACATAGTCTGACCAAACATGCGCGTTTTTATCAAGTGGTCGACGCCTTGGTGGGGAAGCTGGAGTCCTTGTTCCCAAAAGTGCTGGTCTTCGATATGCACAGTTACAATTGGAAACGTTGGGAACGCGAAGTGCCCGTCTGGAACCTGGGCACGGCCAACATCGACAACGACCGCTTTGGTAACTTGGCCGAGGCCTGGAGCCGCAAATTAGGAGCCATGCAATTGCCTAATGGCATCGCTTCGACTTCCAAGATCAACGATACATTTCAGGGCAATGGGTATTTCCTGAAGCATATCACCCAAGGTTTTTCGAACACTTTGGTCTTGGCGACCGAGATTTCCAAAGTGTATTGTGATGAGCTGACCGGGGTGATTTATCCGGAGGTGGTCGATTCCGTTGCCAAACAATTGCAGGAATTGATACCTTTGCAGGCTAAGGAATTCGATGCGCATCCATGATTCAAGAACAAGAGAACAAAGCCTTACAAGAACAATACGCGGCCTTATTTGAAATCGATGCCAATTTGGATCGGTTGGTCAAACGCATTGAGTTGTTGACCTACGTCAATCCCTTGAACATCGAAAAGGAGAAGCACCGATTTTTTGCTTCCAAATACAGCCTTGATCCCGAGTTCAAATATCCCAAGGTCAAATTCAACCCCTTCAAACTCCAACGCCTCTTCTTTGCCCAACGCCTTGAACGGATTGAAGACGATGTCTTGCGCAAGATGTACCAAGATGTGATCAATTTCTATTCGAACATGATCCAGTGCATCGAAACTATCGGGAAGGCCAAACAGTTTTACTACAATTCGTTGAGTGTCTACGGCACCCCGACCGAGAAAGACGTTCAAAATGCCCAGTTCATCCTGCATTACCCCGACGAACCGATGGGTAGTGATATGGATCATGTGTTCAGTCCTTTTGAGGCACGGGACTATTTTGAGGATTTTGCCCGGCGCTACGATTTTCCCTTGAACATCCGTTTTTCGACCAATATCGCGGCAGAGGCCATGGTGAGCAACAGTTCGCAGACCTTGTTGATCAAAAAGAACACCAAATTCAGTAAGAACCAATTGCTGACCTTGGCGAACCACGAGATCGGCATCCACCTGGTTACGACTTACAATGGCTTGCAACAACCTTTGAAGATCTTTAGCAATGGTTTGCCCAAAAATGTAGAGACCCAAGAAGGACTCGCCGTGTTCAGCGAGTATATGGGCGGCGCCCTGACCTTAAAACGGTTAAAGGAATTGGCGTATCGCGTATTGGCCTCAGACAGTCTGATCAAAGGCTATGGTTTTGCGGATACCTTCGACCTCATCCATAACAAATACAAATTGAATCGGGAAGAAGCCTTTACCATTACCTTACGCGCCCACCGTGGGGGCGGCTTTACCAAAGACCGCCTGTATTTGAGCGGCCTGCGCAAGATCTATAAACGCTATCAACGCGAAGAATCCATGGATTGCCTCTTGATGGGGAAGGTGGCCCTGTCTGATGAACCCAACATCAACTACTTAAAAAAATTGGGATTGGCGCAGCCCATTGCCCACAAGAGCCTTTCGTTTGAGCAAAAGCTGAACACCAACCCCACATTGGATTTCATCCTCAACAACCTAAAGTGAGATGAACCGCCCCCTGGGGTATTTGACCTGAAAGGAGAACTTTTCGGTATGCCGCTGTTGTGGACCTAGATCCAATTCCCATTCCAACAATCCTTTTTTGGCATCGTAATCGGCATTTTCAGTGACGATCTCGCTGACCTTGATGTCTTTGTGCTGCGATTTCGGGATGCGATCCAATAGCTTCAGCTTAATGGCCACCCCTTTGTTGTTCTTGACCTCGAGGGTGTAGGTCCGCTCCAAGACCCGGTTGCTACCCGTAAAGGATTTACTCTTGAAGTTGCGGTCTTGGGTACGACTCACCGTAATGTTGGGGTCGATGCCCAAGGACAATACCATGTCTTTTTGTGTGGTGTAGGGATCCAAGACCGTTTTGCCCGCATAAGTGCCTTCAAAATAGATGTTGGCTTCGCCGGGCAACAGCTGGTGGCGTTCCCAGTTTGAGAAACGGGCGGTCAAGAACACATTTTCATTGAGGATCGGAGCGGCGTAGTACGCGTAGGTGGCCGGTACTTCGAAGGTGCTGATGCGCACCGCAGTGATATCACCATCGGAGGCTATGGAATAGGTTTTTTTGATCCGGAATTCGGTCTTGGTCGCCCCTTCGATCGTGCTGCTGGGTTTGGTTTTGATGATGACGACTCCATGGTTTCCCCGTGAACCGTAGAGGGAGGAAGCCTCGGTCTGGGTCAAGGTCCTGGTACTTTGGATTTCCTGCGGGTCAAGATCCCCATCCATAAAACCAGTAACCGGAACACCATCGATGATATACAAGGGAGCCGGAGCTGTTTTGTATTTGTTCGAACCAGCACCCCGGATTTGGACGCCCGCGACCTTTCCGCTTACCCCAGTGACGGAGGTGAGCGCATAGCCCAAAGCTTTTTTTTCACGACGGCTGCCCATTGCGGTAACGACGACTTCTTCCAAGGCTTGAAGATCCTCTTCCATAGATAGGTTCATGATCGAGGAATAGATCGGTTGGGACACGTTTTTCTGTCCGATAAAACGATACTCCAGTTCTTGGCCATAGGGAATATCCAAGCTATAGTGCCCATCAAAATCGGTTTGGGTGCCCTTGGTCGTCCCCTTGATGATGACATTGACCCCAGGGAGGGCCAGACCTGTTGCATCGGTTATCGTGCCACTTACGGTTTTAACGGCCGGGTTGAAAGCATAGCGCTGTTTTTGTGTGGCTTGTCTTGATCGCCTTTGGTAGCGGCTGGTGAAATTCAGGAAGTGGGGTTCCAGCTTTGGTTTGTCGATGTTGTATTTAGGATTGCCGGTCGAAAGCACCACGGCCACATCCTTCCAGTCCTGACCGGTACGCTGGTATACATTGCCCTTGTAGATCAGTTCCAGTTCATCATTCAGTGCTTCGGATTTGATATCGTAATTGGGGACCCAGCCGGCCTCGCTCACCATGTATTTCAGGGTAATCGATAGGATAACGGCACTCGGCGCGTCAAAGGTCACGGCCAATGTTCCGGTTTCTTGTTTCGGGCTTTGGTTGACCTCTTGGATTTGCCGTTGAAGTTGGCTAATCGCTTCGTTCAAGCGCTTGATTTTTTCTTTGGTATCCAGGATTTCATTCCGGATTTGGGTGATGCGTTGTCGGTAGTAGGCACTGATCTGTTGCACTTTTTCAAGACTTAGGGCTTGGTTGTCGGTGCTCACTAGCCGGTTGGTGGTAATGACCTTTTCCTCTTCTTCAAGTCCGTGGATGCTATTGTTCCAACGGGCGATCTGAAGCGTTAAGGTATCGATTTGTACCTGCCATTCCGAAACCTTTGGCGGTACGGTGCTGGGATTCAAATGGTCGAGGTCATAGGCCATGGCCAAGATGGAAACGTTACCGAGTCCGGAAACTTGGATGCTGCTTTCATCGATGCGGTGCGATAAATCGGTAAAGCGGATTTCATTACGTCCGCCGACCAAGTTGATTTCGGCGGTTCGTGTGATTTCGGCCCCCCTAAGGTATACGGTCACCGATTCGATTGTTGATGGGGTTTGCTTGGGGTTGGCACTGACCAAAATCGGCAGTAGCAGCAGGTACAGGAACATCGTTTTCATAAGAAAGGCTTTTAGGATTTTAAGCGAACCTAGGGGATAGGCTGGGCGCAGAAAACCTAGATTTCGTAAAGAAGGCCTCCCGATGAGTGAAATTGTACTTTCGCAAAGTTTTGATCGTTACCTTTAGGAAACCAATCCAATCCAAACCGATCCATGAGGTTCCCATCCATTGCCGCACTCTTGTTCTTGTTGTTTTCCATCACCCTAAGTGCGCAAGAACCACCTAAATTCGGAGCCGTGGACAGCCACCGGCATTTTGTCGATGAACTGAACAAAGCCAAGGATGTGCATTTCGAGACCATTCTGGCGGCCTACGACGCGCATATTGCCAACAACCCAGGCGATATCGGCGCACTTGTCGAACGCTGTAAATTCATCGGCAATTCCTTTTTTGATGAGTATGAGGGGTATAACCTCAAATACGATGAGACGGAGGCTTGCATCGATGCGCTTTATCTTGCACATCCCAACCATCCCAGGGTGCTGATCTATGTGGCCGAAAACCGCTATGGCGAAGCCCGATTGGAATTGTTGGAATCGGCCCGGACCCTGATTCGTGAAGATGATGCAGCATGGTCACCCCGGCAAAAAGGGGAGGTATTCAAAATGCTTGGGGCCTACCATCAAGAAGACCAATCTAAGGCTTTGGCCTACTATCAATCCGCACAGCAAATCGATGCAGATTTGGATCTTTCCATACAAATTGCCGGGATCTTGCAGGAACAAGGGAAAACGGAACTGGCCAAAAAGGCCCTCTTGCCTTATTTGGAGAAGGATACGGTCGTCTGGAACATCAATCAAAAGGCCAACCTGCTGTTGAAACTCAACGAACCCGAAAAGGCCTTGGAGTTGTTCGATTGGGTACGGACAAAGGACTCTACCTATATCGACAATGCCGAAGTGGCGAAAGCGCTGGCCGATCTCGGTAGTGTGGATGCCGCCCGTGAAGCTTTGGTACGTGACACCTTGAACGAATGGGATCGCGTGGCCAGCAAGCAAAGGCTATTTACCCATGACCTGACGTATTACAATGCGGAACTGGCCTTACAAACGTATAGAAACCTACAAGAGGAGCAAGCCTTCGATGACTTCTTCGGAATCAAACGGTTCCGTGTGTTCTTAAAAGATCCGTTTTTAGCCTGGACGGTCAAAGAGGCCTTACATTTTGCCTTATTATACGTACTGATCATCATTTGTTTCATCATTCCCTATTTCTGGATCTTGCCCATATTCGGTTTGGGAAAGGTTTTACACAAAAGCGGCATCCGATTTAAGCGGCGCCTCGATTTTAGCTGGACCATCGAACATTTTTGGTTGGTGAGTGCGGTCTATTTGTTGGCCCAGATCGCCACGATTTTTGCCTATGAATACGAACAGACCATGAACTATATGTTCGACCTGGTGGTGGTCTATGGGGAGGAAGTCCTCGATACAGAGGTTTTGGCCGGTGAGATGATCTTGTTCGTGCTCTTTATGGCCGTAGGTACGCTCTTCGTGTTGAACAAAGCCCGACTAAAGCAGGTCTTCGGGGGCGAATTGGGTTGGGGGCGGATCATCGGCTTGGCCGTGGTCTTCGTCATTTTCAATCGAATTTTACTGAAGATCATCGGACTGTTTGTGGAGGTAGAAGGCCCTTCCTTCGATTTGAATTTCATTTTGGGCGCCGAACAAGAGATTTTGGCCGTGATGTCGCAACACGGCTTTTTGGTGACTGCTTTGATGGCCGCGGTCATCGTACCCATTTATGAAGAGATCATCTTCAGGGGGGTGATCCTGGGTTCGGTTGAGAAGTACATCGGCTTCAAGGCGGCCAATGTATTCCAAGCGATCTTGTTCGCCTTGGTGCATGACGACTTGAGCTTGTTCCTGTTCTTCTTCGTCTTTGCCTTGATCGTGGGCTATTATACCAGGAAAAGCCAAGGGCTCTTGGCCGGTATTGTCCTCCATGGACTACACAACTTCACCGTGCTCTTGGGCTTGTATTACCTTTCGCAGCTGCACTTTGGGGGCTGATCGACTCATTCATTTGAAACCTTTTAAATACGGATAGGGTTGATTTTGTGGTCAGTGGTATAAGATTGGTAGGCAGTGGTACAAAAGGCGCCGCCGAATCCATAGAGCGACCGTACCTTTCCGTTGAAAACCCAACATCATGTATAAATCCGTTCTCATCGTATCCCTAGTATTTTTGATTCCCTTGCTCACTTTAGGCCAGGAGGGAAGTGTTTGGTATGCTTACAGTTTGCAGGGAGACAAACAGCGGATCACGGAAACCAAGGACCTGATCTTGTACGAACAAGTTCGGGAAGCCGAAAGTCCCTATCCCGCCCGGATCGACACCGTCGCTATAGGGAAACGTTTGAATGATTCCACTTACATCGTCACCCGCCTTCGCGGAAGGGAAGCGTTTGCCTTGATGGCCACTTCGATTAGGGATGGAGGTCAAATCAAGGCAATAGGTGTGTATTATCCTGCTGATAGCATGGAGGCCGTGGAAACCGCCTATCTCGATAACGGACTGCCCGAATGGTTTGCCCTGACCATGAATTGGGTGTTCTCCGAAGCCGGGGCCCAACGGTTGGAAGGCTTGCCAGGCTATGATGAAGTCACCCGAGACGCGTTGTTGGAGGCGTTATCAATACGTGAGGAAATCAGTCCCGCCCTAAAGGCCTACGCCCAGGCCCATCCGGATACGAAACCCTTCCGGATGTATCGCTTCGTGGAGGTCAAAGGCCAGCAGAAGTTTATCGAATTGGGGTACAATCCGTACAAACCCGTACCCTATAACTTCGAAAAACAATTTGAAGGTGATGAAGCCGTCATCAAGGCGCTCACCCAGCCGGTTTCTTTTGACTAATCCAAAAATTTAGCCTGTAGCTCGGGGGTCGGGATCATGCATTGGTCTTTACGGCCGAACCAGCGGTAGCGGTTTCTGGCGATGAAATCGTAGACCACATCCCGTATGGAACTCGGGATAAAGGAAAAGATGCGCAGTGCCGACCAACCACCGCTGAGGTGTTTGGCGATTTCAAGGGCGGCATCCGACTTGACGAAATACGCCACCCCTTCTTCGACCAAAATGATCGAATCCGTTTTGGAAGTATCGATACCCCGCTCTGCGATCATTCGTTGGCCGATCTCACTTTGTAGGGCCGCATACCGAAAAACATCCTTCTTATCGCGTTTGATCACGAACTGGATGGCGCCGTTGCATAGATTGCATACGCCATCGAAGAGAATGATTTTTTCTTGCTTTTCCACAGTACAAAAATACGCAAAGGACCATCAAAACCCTAAGGTATTAAGGGTGACTAGGTGCCAATTCTCACCTCATGGTCTCATCGATGAACGCATCGACATCGTTTTTGAACTTTTCCATGGAGGGAATATGGGTTCAATTTTAAAGTGTATTCAAAAATCCGACCAGATCGATGTCCTTACCCAAGCCCAATTTCTTTTTGAGCCGGTATTTCGATTTCAAAATACTATCGGGCAAGACGTTTAAGGTCGCCGCGATCTCTTTGGTGGTCAAGTTCATGCGTAAAAAGGCCGCCAATCGGATTTCCTTCTCCGAAATATCGGCATAGAGGGTTTTCAACTTTTGATCAAAGTCGTTGTGCACCTCTGAAAAGTAGGTTTTAAAGGTCTCCCAGTCCTTGTCCGAGGCCTTTTCCTTTTTGAGCAACATCACAATGCGGCGAAACTCCATCTTAAACTTATCGGGTGAGTTTTTGAGGTTTTCCAAATTCTCCTTGAGTTCGTCCAAAAAGGTATTTTTCTGCACCAAGTGTAAGGTCTGGCTGGCCAGTTCCTTTTTCTTATGTGCGATTTCTTGTCTATAGATCTCTTCCTGTTTTTCGCGGGCGATACGGTTCTTTTTGATTCGTTGACGGTACCCGAAAACAGAGAGCCCAAAAAGGGCGAGGGCGGAGGCCATGCCCCCTGCAAAAAGGCCTTTGGTAAGTTTATCGACCTTGGCTTTTTCATTTAAGGTATTGATTTCCTCTTCCTGTAGGGCGATTTCGGCTTCCTTTTTTTCGGTTTGGTATTTGGTTTCCAATTCATTTATCTTATCAAGACTCTCTTTGTTTTTTATACTATCGGTGTATTGAAAATTTATAGTTTGATAGTCAAAGGCTTTTTTAAAGTCGCCAATTCCGTAATAGGAGTTGGCCAAACTTGCATAGTTTTTAGACAAATTCATTTTTCTTCCACTATTCTTATTTCTTTCAATGGATTCTTCTAGTAAAGGAATGGCGTCTCGATACCGCTTTAGGTCAACAAAAAACGCCGCTTTGTTATTGAGGGCCCTGGAATACTCCATTTTATTGTTGGTGATGGAGGCAGCTTTTAGCGCTTTATCGTATAAGGGGATTACTTTTTCGAGACTGTCCATTCGGGCATATAGGTTGGCCAAATTTCCATAGATCAAAGCTAGGTTTCTTTGATTATTTGACTCCTCCCAGATTGCAATCGCTTTTTTATAATACTCCAGAGCAAGGTTCAAAGAGTCCATTTTTTTATAGTTGAGTCCCAGGTTTTGCAAGGTGCTGCCTAGTCTGTTTTTATTTCCATTTACGGTCAAAATCTTTTCAATCTTTCTGAAGTAATAGTTTGACCGCTCTAAGTTGTCAAGGTTGCCGTATACCCGACCAAGTTTGTTGTAAATATTCAGTTTCTTTTCTTCAGGATAACCTAGTTCGTCCCTAATTTTTAAGGCTTTTATCAAATATGATGTTGCCTCTTCCAAATTCCCGAGTCGAATCAGGACAAAAGCCATATTATTGTAGTTTTCGTTGACCAGCTCCTTCTTTCCAAGGGTTTGAAAGAGCTGGGTCGAAATCTTCATGTTTTGTAAAGATTCTGAATTGTTGTCTTCAACCATAGAAAGAAACCTGGCCATGTTTCTATGGTAAAAGGCACGGTTTAAGGTGTCATCATGTTTTTCTACATAGTTGAACATTGAATCGAGATAGGATTTGGCCTCTTTTGGGTTGTCGTTCATACTGACCGAGAACAACTCGCCATACCGCCAGGCCCTATCGACGGATTCCGAATTTTGTAAAAGAGCCTTGATACTATCGATTTTAAATTGACTTTGTTGTTGTGCCGTTAAGACCATGGTGAAAATGGACAAAAACAAGGAAAGGGTACATCGGTTTCTCATCATGTGTTGGTTGTATTGCTTTAGCAATGTACCGATTTAATCGCTTTCATCGACACCGCGAGGTTTGCCCGATATACTGCAAATTCCAATATAAGTCCATGCAAAGATCACCTTAAGTCCAAAAATAGAATAGCGTAAGTTATTGATAATCAAATATATAATTTGTTTTTATTCTATGGTAAAAATCGGATTGTCCATGCTGTTTTTTTGACGTTTCCATAGGTCCTGTCCATACTTTGTCCATGCCGAAAATTAGGACTGGGGGTATTCGGCTTCTAGTTTTGGAGTGTTGAATCTAAAAAAACAGAATGATGAAAACAATGAACCAAAAACTTAGAATGTTGCCCGTACTCTTCTTGGGCATGACCCTGATGACTACCGTTTCGTGTAGCAAAGACGAAGATGAAACAGAACCGCCTGTTGTCGAAGTAGCGGACATCCGTTTTCGAGTGAACCTGACAAAAATCAAAGCCACCGATACCTCAGGGGAAGGTCAGGCCGACAATGTAGAGCTTGAAATCTACGGTGACCTAACGGCATCGTTGACCATTGGAACTACCGTTGACACCAGAGTACTATGGTCTACGGTTATCGATGAAGCCATTAGCGTAGGGCAAAATGATACCCAGTTGACCGGTGAGGCAACCTTTACCGTACCTGAGGATCAATTGAGCAATAGCAGTATTACCTGCGCTGGCGAATTGGACGAAAATGATGGAAACGGTTTTACGCAGTTCCAAGGTGATGAATCAAGCACCTTTACCTTGGCTGCCATTACGGGTACCCAAGATGTTGAACTCACGTTTTCGGACACTCCCGGCCAAACATCAGTGGTGACTTACACCATAACGAGGCTTTAATGGTTGTATTAGCGGCTGGTGCTTTAAGTTGTAGATTCAACAACTTGGCATCGGTCGCTTTTCAACACGGCATGTGGGTCGAACCAGACCAGATGCAGTCCTCTCAAGTATAACCATTAAAGCAGTACCGATGAAAACGAGCATACTTTTGCTTGCCTTGGTATGGATACAAGGGATGCAAAGCCAGGAATTACAACGCCAAATGTTGGCCTCGGCCGGAAACAGCCAAACGGTAACCTCCGCTGCCGGCACCTACTTCATCCAACAGAGTATCGGCCAACATAGCGTGATCGGAACCTTTCCGGTCGACAACAACGAACTACGACAAGGGTATATCCAAGCCTTACCGGCCATCGTGTTGGGGGGTGACCCCAACGTCTTGGAAGTGGTGGTCTATCCGAATCCGTTTACCAACGGCGTCATTGTCAACCTCGAACAGCAGCTTGAGGAAGCGATCGCCATGGAACTTTTCGATATCAGCGGCCGCCTCATACGTAACGAAGATTTTGATGCCAGTACCCAACTGACCATACCTTTATTGGGGTTACCGCAAGGGTCCTATTTTCTTAGGCTCCGTTCAGGGACCCAGCAAACAGTGGCCCAATTGATCAAGCGATGAGCCGTTTATTGCTATTCGTCGCTGTGGTGGCTTTGTCACAAGGGCTTCGATCTCAACAGCTGTATGCCGAATGGGGGCAAGTGATCTCTAGTTTCGATTATGAAAATTCCGCCGGGGGTACCTTGGAAAACCTACAGTCCAATGGCGCTTCCTACCTGAACGCCGGCTATGCCTTTCAACTGCCGGGGGATAAGGTCAACATCCTACTGGGTGCCGTTCTGAATACTTATGGGGCCGTGGCCAGTGATGCCCTATTGGATAATTATTTCGAGTGGAATGTCAGCTATGCCGGACTACAAACCGGTATGGTCTACTATTTCAGCAGGTCGAAGGCCTTTCAATTCTACCTCAAGCCCACGGTTTCCTTGGAGTACCTGGTTCGGGGGACCCAGATTTTGAACAACCAGGTGTTCAATCTGTCGGGTGAAGATGAATTCGATGCCTTGCTATGGGTGCCGCGCTTGGGACTAGGGGTGCAATACCCCATTTCGAACAAGGCCGCACTTTATTTGAGCTACCACTACGGGCGAAGTTTCGCATTGACCAACGCACGCCCCGAGGATAATGAAAAACTCAGTATCAAAATGCACGCCGTCGGTTTGGGCATCGTCATCCAATTGCCCGGCTGTAATTGTGCCTTTAAATCGTTCTAATATGAAAAAGCAGTACTTTTTGATCGCATGCCTGTGGGTGTTTCCCCTTCTGGGATGGACCCAGGTCGAGGGCATTACCTATCAAGCGGTCTTGGTCGATAACAATCCGGATGAGATACCCGGCGTCGATGTACCTTCGAACAACATTCCCAACCAAGACCTCCGTATCCGATTTACCTTTATCGACACTTTCGGGAACATCGATTACCAAGAGACCCAAGATACCCGTACGGATGCCTATGGCACCATCAACCTGATCATCGGCCAAGGTCAACCCACCGGGCAAGGACTCGCCAGTTTTGATCTGATCAATTGGGATGGGGCCAAAACCCTGGAGGTGGATATCGATTTACAAGCAGGCAGTAATTTCACGCCTTTCAGTAGACAGCCGTTGACTTATGTGCCTTATGTACGCCACCGCAACCTGATCGCCGATGGCATTACCGACCTGAATAATGATCTGAATGTCAACAACCAACGTACGGCTTGGTTTACGGGTGATGTGAACGTAGACCAAAACACCCGTTTGAATCGGCTGCGGGTCGAAGACGATGCCGAGTTTAGAGATCGGGTGATCATCGAGACTACCATGGAAAGTACGCTACAAGAGGATATCGATTCCTATCCGCTATTGGTCACTGGCAGTGCGCATGGGGTGGCCATTCAATTGAATCGGGACACCCCCACCAGGGAACATAACTTTATGTCGTTCTGGAACGCCCAAAACGAACCCATTGGCCGTATCGAAGGCTTTCAGGCCTTCAGCGACGTCAGTCAGAATTTCATTCTGGAGGTCTTGTTGGACAGCGAACCGACCGAAGACGAAGCCAAAGATCAGGAAGATGATGATACGGCTCCTCCTGCTGAGGCTCCGGGTGCCTTTGACATTTATTTGAACAACGACTACTCCTTAAGCTTGCTTTTGGAATACATGGACCTGCTGGAAGCTTCGGCCACTTTCGGGACCAACCTCGCGGCTTGTATCGGGGGTGTGGCCGTTTTGGGGGACTGTGATGATGCGGCTTGGTCAGGTTTTTCCCTATTGATCCAAGGCTTTCAGATTTCGCTAACCATCGCCTACAATGAGATCAATCGCGGTACGGCCTTTGAATCGGGCGGTGCCGATTATGCCGAATGGTTGAAAAAATACGACCCAAAAGAGACCTTGACTTATGGAGAGGTCGTTGGGGTGCGGGCCGGTGAAATTTCCACCTCCTTTTTGGATGCAGAACGCTTCATGGTCATCTCGCACAACCCTATCGTCACCGGGGCCATGCCGCTACAACATGAAGAACACCTATACAAGCGGGTTGCTTTTATAGGGCAGGTTCCGGTAAAAGTATTGGGCACGGTCGAAAAAGGCGATTACATCCTGCCATCGGGGAATGGCGACGGCATGGCCATTGCCGTGGCCCCAGACCAGATGCGGGTCAACGATTACCAACGCATCGTCGGGGTGGCCTGGGAAGCCTACCAAGGCCAAGAACCGTTCTCTTTGATCAATACCGCGGTAGGCATCAATGCCAACGATCTATCGCAAGAACTGGCGCGTATGCAGACGACGATGAACCGCATGCAAGAGGCCTTGGCTGAAGTAAACCCTGCATTCCGCCCCGAGTACTTCGAGGTGGAAACCGTATCCGTAGCCCCCCAAAGCAAAACGACTACGGCCAGGCCCTTGAACGAACTGCTTGCCAAGCAATATGGTTTGGACCAAATCACCGATAACCGGGAAAAGATGCGGACGCTGCAAACCTTAATGCAGGAAAAAGACTTGGAAAATCCGCATTTCAAATTTGCCGATATGCCTTACCTCTCTGAAATAGTGTCGAATCCGACCGAAGAGAACCTGGCGAAATACAACGCCTACTACGCACGGGCCATTCAAAAAATGCAAGCGATCATCGCTTCGAAATCAAGTAACTAAATCCAAAAAACAGCATTCTAAAAACCAAAACAATGAGAAAACTACTGTATTTACCCGCACTTGTATTATTGCTAATTGCCACGTCCTGTTCGAAGGATGATGAAGGCACTGAAATCGATCCCAGTCTGGTCGGAAGCTGGAGCGGTTCCTACTCCGGCGATGACCGCGGAGTCTGGACCGTCAATGTGAGTTCGACCGGCAATGTGACCGGCACGGCTACCTCTTCCTTCACCTCCGATTCGGCCGATATCAGGGGTCGAGTGGCCGATAATGGCAGTCTTTCCGCAACCTTGGGCAATTCCGAAGACCGCGAATTCGTCGGGCAGTTGGAAGAAACCAATGAGGCAGGGGGTACCTGGGTCGATAACCGTAGGGGACAGAACGGCACCTGGACAGGTGTGAAAAACTGATTCTTCGGGCAGGCTTATTTTTTTGGGCCCGCCTCGACCAATTCGAGCAGATCCACGCTCACTTGGGTGGTAAACAAGCCGTAGTTCACTACGGCTTTTCCTTTTTCCAGCACATCGATGCTGCCGACGGCCTTTCCGTCGTGCATGCGCACCCGATCACCCAATTTGAACACCGGTCTGGGCTTTGCTTTTTCGGCTTGCACGGCCTTTTTCTTTTTGACCGCCTTTTCTTGGCGCACCTTGACGATTTTTTGTTCCAGCTCGTTGGCCGTTTGTTTCTTGACCGCTTTTTTGGCCTTGGCCTCCTTGGCCGTACTTTTTTTACGCTTGCTGTTCTCCGTCTCTACGATACGGAGCAATTCCGAGATCAAGGGTCGCTTCTTATTGTCGAGGAAATAGCGCTCCGCGGCATCGTTTACCTTATTGCCCAAATGGATCATGCGTTGGTTGTGGTCGTAGAGTTCCTGGTAGTTCTCCAACTTCGATTTGATCTTGGCGTTCAGTTTTTCCAGTCGGGCCGCTTCTTCCTTGGCCTTGGTCTCTTCGTCTTGTAGGCGCGACTCGGTCTGTGACATCTTCGACCGTTCTTTCTGCAACTTCGAAATGGTGGCATCGAAGCGCACCTTGCCCCGGTCGATCTTCTTTTTGGCCTTATTGATCAGCGAATAGGGGATGCCGTTCTTTTGGGCCACTTCGAAGGTGAACGAACTGCCCGCTTCACCCAAGACAAGCTTGAAGGTCGGTTCCAAGGTGCGGTTATCGAACTGCATGTTCGCATTGGTCATATGCGGCAATTCGTTGGCCAAGAGTTTGAGGTTCGCATAGTGGGTGGTGATGACCCCGTAGGCTTTCCGTTCGTAAAACACTTCAAGAAAAGCCTCGGCCAGTGCCCCACCCAATTCGGGATCCGAACCCGTTCCGAATTCGTCGATCAAGAACAGGGTATTGCTGTTGCACCGCTTCAGAAACTGGTTCATGTTCTTCAAGCGATAGCTGTAGGTACTTAGGTGGTTCTCGATGGATTGGTTGTCACCGATATCGGTCAATACCTTATCGAAAAAACAAACGGAACTCCTTTCATGAACGGGAATTAGAAACCCTGACTGAAGCATTACTTGAAGTATTCCGATGGTCTTTAGGGTGATGCTTTTTCCTCCCGCATTGGGCCCTGAAATGACGATGATGCGGTTGCCTTTTTCCAAGGAAATGGTTTGCGGCCAGGTCTTTTGCTGCTGTTGATTGTTTGCCAAAAACAAGAGTGGATGAAAGGCATCGCGCAAAAACAACGTCTTATCGTCATTCAATTTGGGCAATACGGCATCCATTTCGCTCGCGTATTTGGCCTTGGCCGCCGTGATATCGATATGGGTCAAGTAGTCTTGGTAGCCCGATAGTTGATGGGATTCGTGGCGGATAGAATCCGTCAGTTCCAAGAGGATCCGGCGAATTTCCTCTTTTTCCTCATATTCCAAATTGCTGAGTTCCGTGCTGAACTGCAAGGTAGCCTCGGGCACCACGTAGACGATGCTCCCGGTTTTGGAAGAGCCCATGACCGTACCTTTGACCTTGCGGCGGTGCATGGCCTTTACGGCCAATACGCGGCGGTTCTCGACGATGGATTCTTTGATGTCGTCCAGAAAGTCGGCCGTTTGATAGCGTGAAAGGGCAGCCCCGAAACTCTGGTTGATTTTTGAGCGTACCGTATTGATCTGTAACCGGATCTGCTTCAATTCGATCGAAGCATCATCGCGGATCTCCCCGAACTTGTCGATGACGCGGTTGATCGCGTCCGGAATCTGCTTGTTTTCTTCCTGTATGTCGACTGTCGCAAAGAGCAGGGGGTAGTAATCCTTGAATTTTTTGAAGAACTTTTTGTGGATGGACAGGGTGGTGAACAAATGACCGATCCTTCGGAATCCGGATACCTCGAGCGTGGTGTTCTCGATACCCAACAGCTTCAATTCCTTGGTGATGGGGTCGAATCCGTGGTTAGGGATGCGGTTCTCATTGGTGAAAGAGGCCAAATACTCCGAGGTCTGTCCCAAATGCGCCAGCAGCGCTTGCTTGTCGGTGAACGGGGCAAGCTCAAATGCAGCCGCCTTTCCCAGTTCCGTTGCACAGCGTAGGGAGAGTTGTTCCAACACGGTCGGGAACTCGAGATCTTCCAGGGTTTTTTTGTGGATGGCCTGCATAGTCTTTTTCAAGCAGCGCAAAGATACGCATTCACCTCACTTGAATAGGGATCAACTGCCCGCAAAGGGGGTACCGAAGATACCGACGCCGAGTTCGGCCCAAATCAAAAAGAGGAGGATAGCCACGACCAACCAGAGTATATGCTTTCGTTTTAGCTTCATAGTCAGCAAGTTACTATATTTTACTGATAGGGAGTTGTTTGTCAGTTCTAATCGACTTCCTCTCCAGGATGGTATTTTGATTCCAAGTGTTTCAGGATTTCCGCTGGTTTAAAATAAACCGTCTTGAGTTCCCCTGCGGCAAAAGCTGCAGCCTGGTCTTGAAAATGTGGGGAGTCTGGATTGCTGCTTTGACCGTAATTCAAAATAGAGCGCGCTTTGGGTCCATCTGTGGTGAATTCCACAAGCATGACCAGCGAATTACCATGTGTCACCCTACGTTGCAGGGTAGTGCCATCGTAAAGATTAACGTCCATACGGAACAAGGTGCCGTTCGTTCCATAATTTCCATTGGTTGCATAGCTAACCCGCGTGGTGTCTATGGCATAGGCGTTGGTTGCTGATCGCTGATGTCGCGTGATGCGTCCCCAAGGTATCTGCCAAGTGCCAAACTCCGCTTCAAGTCGGATTATGGCTTGTGCTAAACATGAAATTAGGGGTGCCTCCTGACCCGTCACGTCGAATGCGATGTATCGGAATTCACTCATTAACGTGTATAAGGTGGTCGCTATGGATTCCTTATCACTATACCCATCCCACTGTGTCAAGAGTTGCAAGGGCAGCTTCAATTTTGCGTAGGTTTTGGCATCACTCTTTTTTAAAACCGAAGCTTGCTCCCTAAGAGTGATCAAATCAGTCGCTGAGGACAATATATAGCTATCAAAGACCAAATCTTGCAAAGCTTCGAAGTCCAATCGCTCAGCTGTTTCAAGAACCGCCCTAGAACGCTTTGCCCTGTTGAAGTACAAATAGTCTTCCATCACCATATAACTGGGAAAATTTAAGGAGTCCAAGTTGTTGGTTATTACGGTTTGAAAAGGTGAGGAGTTGCAATTTTGCAAGAAACCGTCTTGTGGGTTCAATCGTTGTGGCAATTCCTCCAAGGGATGGTATCCATTCCAATCCGCATTGGGATCGGAACCGTCGATAATCTTTTCCCAATCCCGAAGAGCATCCCGTTTCGGAATCTTACCGTTGTAGACATAAAAGATATTCCCTTTCTTATCCGCATACATTAGGTTTTCTATGGGAAAAGCCAAGGTGGCAACGACTTCCTGCCAAGAATCAAGGTCTTTCGCTTTGGCCGTCCGATAGAAATAATCCAGCAAATTACTGTCCTCCATATCCGGTATCCGGAAGGAGAAATGATTTCCTAAACTATCGATGACTGTTGGGCCATAGACCGTTTTCAGGTAGGGAACGGAAATGCGCTTCATGCCCGCCTCGGTTTTGACCTTGATATCAGTAGTCCAGGTCTTCGCGTCTCGATAAGTGTCCCCGATGCGGTATTTCAAGCTATTACTTGGATGGTCAAAAGTCATGCGGTATACGTCAACGACATCGGGCCAGTTGGTGGTCTGGGACCAACCTAAATGTTCATTGAAACCATCTGTTGGAAAAATATCGATTCCAGCGACCACACCCCCATAAACGTTCAAACCTTCCTCACTTTTTAAATGGACTTCATAATTGCGGGTATCCGCATCCATATGTGGATTGACCAAGAGCATAGGGGCACCACTTGTTGTTTTACTTCCGCTAATTGCCCAGGAATTGGAGCCGTGTTTCCCCTTTGATTTTCCATGGGCCTGGCTGTTCGAGGAAATTCTCGAACCCCAATCAGAAAAATCATTGATCATGAACAACCACCAGTCTTTTTGTAGGGTCAACAACATCCAGGGTTCGATAGGGCCAAAACCAAGTTGAGCTTGTTCGGGATGATGTTCAAGGTAATAGTCCATCCCGGCCACATAGGCTTCACATATACGTTTCAGATGGGGGGATTGTGCCTCATATTGCTTCTTTGCGATCTTAGGAATTTCAAGGGCATGTACGGTATAGTCGTGGGCAAATCCAGTTTCGCCATAAAACTCACTTTTTCGCCCGGTCATTTGAATGAACTGTTTTTCAAGTTGCTCAAAATCATCTTGTGAACGGGCGTAGGCATAACCGAACATGGTCGCTGCATCCGTTTTACCAAAAACATGGGGAACACCATGGATGTCGCGGTAGATGGTCACCTCTTGGGCCAGGACCGTGGGATCGATGCTTTCAACGTTCTCATCCTTGCAAGCCGATAGGAACAGGAACAATCCCAAAAGACCAAATGCCACGCGACTATGCGGTGTCATGATTTCTTAGGTGTTCGTTGGATTGCCGTCAACAAGGGTGCGACCCCAAACCGAACCACATCGGTGGTCGGGAGTCCTGTCAGGGCCTCGGTGGCATCGACTTTTTCTTGCGCTTCTTCTTCACTGAGGCCCACCGTGTTCAAGGCGATACCCAAGGTTTTCGCGGGTTGTAAAGAGCCGTTGACCGCAGCGACCGCCTCATTAAGCGCGATAAAAGCATCCAAGGGGGGTATCGGGACATGGGAGACCGGATAACGCAAATGGGAATGTGCAGCCTTATGACAAAGGATGAAATGGGTCGGTTGTGCACCGCGGATCAGCGGTAAGGTGGCCGTGCTCCCGGGATGGGCGAGGGAACCCTGCCCCTCAATGATGACAATGTCTTTATCCGCCTGTTCCAAGACCGCTTGTTCGACGGCCCCGGCGGCCTGGTCGACCTTGATGGCGTCTAGGGGGATGCCATTGCCCATTAGGGTAATCCCGATTTGCCCGGTGGGCACGAAGCCGACGGAACGTCCTTCGGCCTGTAAAGCAGCGTAAAGCTCCAATCCGGCCGTCATTTTACCGGCGGCCATATCGGTGCCGATCATCAAGATGCGCTGGTTGGGCAAGGCGGCGGCCTTGGCCGTCGCTATCGGATAGCTCGGCTGGGGTTTGCGCACGTCCCAAATGCGATTGGCACCCAGAAACTTACCGTATCTGGCGTTCAAATCATCGTGCAGCCCATTGATCAACGACATGCCGCTTTTCAGGGCTTCGGTTATCGGTGCGTCCCAAGCGTCGGGAAAACGCCCCCCGCTTGGGGCGATGCCCAAGACCAAGATCTCGGCTTCGTACCGCAAGGCTTCGGCCACGCTGCCCACCACGGGAATCGCATAGGGCAGTGCCACCGCTTCCGCAACGGTTTTTCCGGCATAGTTGGAATCGATCACACAGACGATCGGATGCTTTGAGAAGCGCATCAAACCGTAGCCCATCTTGCCGGAATCGTTGTCTAAAGCCCCTTCCATAAACAGGGCGATCTTTTGGTCGGTGTTGAACATTAGGGCGCGGATTTGAATTGGCCACCATGACCCGGTACATCGAGCGGCATGGTGATTTCATTGACTAAGGGAGCCCCTTCGCAGGGATCCGGATTGAGGTTCAAGTGCGAATCCAGGTCGATATGGTCCAAGGCCCCGGATACGGCGGCCCCGGCCGCGATCGAAATGGAGGTTTCACCCATGCAGCCGATCATGGTCTTAAGGCCAAAGGCCTTGGCCGTGGCAATGATCCGTAAGGCACCACTGATGCCACCGCATTTCATCAGTTTCATATTGACCCCGTCGACCGCATCGGCCCATTTGGGGATGTCGGAGGCAAAACGGCAGCTTTCATCCACGAAAATCGGTAGGGGTCGGTCGACAAATAGTTCGGAAAGCCCGGCTTCCTCACCTTCTTTCAGCGGTTGTTCGACATATTCGCAATGCCGTTCGGCCAACCATTGCATCATATGCTTGGCATCGGCCACGTTCCACCCGCCGTTGGCATCGACACGGATGGAGATAGGATAGTTTTGATGATAAGCCAGGACGGCTTCGTACATGGCCTTGTCGGCCGCGATGCCTTCAGGATTCCCCAATTTCACCTTCAAGGTACGGATACCGTCCTGCTCCAAGATCAAGGGGAGCCGCTCCGCCGCCTCTTCGGGGGACATAATGCCTAAAGTGATCGATGTGGCCTTGTTGGGTTTCGAAAAGCCCAACAAACGGTATAAAGGCATGCCGGCCTTTTTCGCCTTTAAGTCCCAAAGCGCCATATCAAGCGCGGCCAAAGCGCAGGGGGATACCCCGTGGGCCAAGGCCTGGTCGTAGGTGTCGAAAACGGCGTCGAGATCAATGTCGTGCTTTACTTCAAATGCCTGCAGTTGGGCTTGGGCCTCCTCAGCCGTGGCCGCCCCTTCGGAAGCACCGGGGGAGGTCTCTCCCCAGCCGGTATGGCCGCCGTCGGTTACGGATACGAACAGGTTGTGTTGGCCATCGCGCACACCGCGGCTGATGCGCAGCGGAAAGCGTTTTTTCAAATACTGGATGTGGTAATTGAGGGTCATGGATCGGGTTTGTCATTTAAATGTATTCGATTTTGCCCGCGTGACAAAGAAATCACCGGCAAACTGTATTTTTATGCCAAAACCCAGTCATGCAGGTACAGATCGAACCCAGTTGGAAAGCCCAATTGCAATCGGAATTCGAACAGCCGTATTTTAAGCGATTGATCGAATTCGTCAAGACCGAATACCGCAGCCATACCTGTTACCCCAAGGGCGGACAGTTGTTCGCGGCCTTCGATCACTGTCCGTTTCAAGAGGTGAAAGTGGTGATCATCGGCCAGGATCCCTATCACGGACCCAACCAAGCCAACGGCCTGTGTTTTTCGGTCAATGATGGGATTCCGCATCCGCCTTCGCTCATCAATATCTTCAAAGAGATCAAGGTCGATATGGGGGTGCCCTATCCAGAGAGTGGCAATTTGGAACGCTGGGCCGAACAAGGGGTATTGCTGTTGAACGCCACCCTGAGTGTGCGCGCCTCCCAAGCTGGCAGCCATCAAAAGCAGGGCTGGGAGACCTTTACCGATGCGGTGATCAAAAGACTCTCTTCGGATAGGGAAGGGCTGGTATTCTTGCTATGGGGCGGATTCGCCAAGAAAAAGGCCGGTCTGATCGACAGTGCGAAACACCATATCCTGACCTCAGGACATCCTTCCCCCTTAAGTGCGAATCGCGGGTTGTGGTTTGGGAACCAGCACTTTAGCAAAACCAACACCTTGTTGGCACAAATGGGCCGCCCGTTGATAAGTTGGTGAACTATAAGGTTCCTGCCCAAAAATTTTACAATATTAAATTTTGTACGTTTAAATCTTATTAACTTTATACGAAAATTCTTATAGGGGTGGGAAAGCTACAATCGGTGTTGTTGGTGGATGACGACGACACTACCAATTTCCTGAATAAATTCTTCTTGAGCCAATTGGACAGTGGATTGGAGGTCAACGTGGTCGCCAATGGAAAGGAAGCTATGGAGTTCCTACTGCTCAATGGCAGCGAAATCACCCCCTGTCTGCTCATTTTGGATACCAATATGCCGATCATGAACGGCTGGGAGTTTTTAGACGCCTATGAGGCGAAAATCGATGCGGGCATCAAAAAGAAGGTCGTGATCGTCATGCTGACCGCCCTCGACACCGAGAACATCGTTGCCAAGGCCATGGCCGCGCCCAACGTGGCCGATACGGCACAGAAACCCCTTTCCGATTTGAAATTCAGGGCGCTTATCAACAAACATTTTTCTTAGTTATTCCGACAAATAGGTGATCGCATCATGGGTGGTTTCCAACAAGCCCAATTGGTGCAGACGGTGTTGCACATCCAATAGGGTAGCCGTCTGGAGCTGCTCTTGACCCCATGCGGTCTTGGACAACCACGAACGGATATCCTCCAATCGCTGCCCGTAGCGGTTCGCCAAGGTGCGATCGATACTGGGGATCATCTTGAATTCGCGGGTATAGCCATTGATGACTTCCAAAATATGGGGCAGTAGGGTCGGATGTTGTTCCAAAAAGTCCGTGCCGGCCGCGACCACGAAACAAGGCCAAGGGGTCGGGCAATCGCCCAAACGGCGAAAGGTGCCCGCGTCTACCAAGGGCTTGGTGGTATAATGTTCCCATAAGAAATAGGCGTCCATTCCTCCGGTCAATCCGGCTACGGCACCGTCCAAATTGTTGATGATCTCGAATTCGAGTGCCTTAGGGTCCCAACCTTGGTTTTCAGCATGTACATAGGCCATCAAATGACTGCCACTGCCCATACGACTGATGGCCGCTTTGGCACCTTGGAGCTGGTCGAGTTGGGTATAGTGACTGTCTTGGGCCACATGGATGCCCCAAAGAAGGGGCGAAGCCACATAGGCCTGTACGATCTTGGTCGGATTGCCGGCCGCGATGCTTTTGACGATGCCTTCGGTCAAGATGATGGCCAGATCGGTCTCTTGATCCGCCAACATCTGGGCCATACGCCCCGTGCCTTCGGGGATGTCGGTCCACTGCAGGTCGATGCCCCGGTCGGTGAAGGCGCCATCTTCAATGGCCATATGCCAGGGAAGGTTGAAATGCTCGGGTACCCCGATGATCCTAACGTGCTGCATCCGTTTTCGCTTTTAGATAGGCATAGATAGCATATTGTGACCGAAGTTCGGCAGTATCGTCCGCTTTTTCCACCTTGCGGTTGCTGTCCTCGGCGTCGATCACCCGGGCTTTGGCGGTGTCTTGGAGTTGCAGCTCGAGAATATCCTTCAATTCCGAAAAAACAGCGGTGTCCAAAATGGGGGTCAATACTTCGATGCGTTTGTCGAGATTTCGGGTCATCCAATCGGCGGATCCGATAAACATTTTCGGGCTTCCCCCATTTTCAAAAAGGTAGATCCGGCCGTGTTCCAAATAGCGGTCGATGATGCTGGTGATCACGATCGGCGCTTCCCCAGGCGCCAATTCCGAAAGGGCCTTGGGTTGCAGGCAACAAAAGCCCCGGACCAACAGCCGAATGGGCACCCCGGCTTCGCTTGCCCGATAGAGGGCCTGGATCATCTTGGTGTCTTCCAAACTGTTCATTTTAGCCGTGATACCCGCGGGTTTTCCTTGTCGGGCGTTGTCGATTTCATTTTGGATCAACTCTATAAAGCGGTTACGGCTTGTAAAAGGCGATACCAAAAGGTATTTTAATTTTGGGATGATCAACTTGCGGTCCAAGACATCGAATACTTGGGCCAATTCGCCGGTGATGCCTTTATGGGCCGTTACCAGGCCGTGGTCGCAGTATAGTTTGGCGGTCTTGGCATTGAAATTCCCGGTACCGATATAGGCATAGCGTTGGGTGCGACCCTCTTGTACGCGCTCGACCAAGGCGATTTTCGAGTGTACCTTGATGTTGGGCACGCTGAACAATACCGTGGCGCCTTTCTCTTGAAAGATCCGGCCCCATTTGATGTTGTTTTCCTCATCGAAGCGTGCTTGGGCCTCCACGAAGAGCAAGACCTGTTTCCCCAGTTCCAGGGCCTTCAATACGGCATCGGTCAATTTCGAGCTTTTGGCAATGCGGTAGAGCGATAGTTTGATGCTGGTGACCGAAGGGTCCTCGGCGGCGTTCTCGATAAATGTTTCCACCAAATCGAATTCTTGGTAAGGAAAATGCACCAAAAGGTCTTTTTCACCGATACGGTCCAAGAGGTTGCCTTCATACCCGGCTTCCGGATGGGGCAGCGGTGGCATGGGGCCGTATTGCAAGTGGCTATGGGCGGCTTTCACAGGAAAACCGAACAGGTCCGATAGGTTGTGGTATCGGCCGCCCTCTAGCATATCGACCGAACCCAAGCCCAATTCCGATTGCAAATGCCGTTGCAGGCTTTCGGGCATGGCCGCATCGAAGAGTAGGCGTGTGGGTTGCCCCGATTCACGTTTGCCCAAGGCATTGTAGATCCGATCGACCAGCTCCGCATCGGTATAATCGTCTTCCAAATAGAGCTCGGCGTCACGAGACATCTTGATGCTGTAAGCCCCTTTAACTTGCTTTTGGGGCAAGAGGGTTGGGGCATGGGCCCTGACGATGTCGTCCAAGAACAACAAGTTCAGTCCCGGGCCGGGGAGTTCGATAAAGCGGCCGCATGCCTTGACGGGAATTTTGATGGTATCGAAGTCGGTATCGGAGATATCGGCGATCAGATACAATTGGCTGTCGTCGACATCGGTTTCCCGCACCAGGTCGATGACACTGCAGTGGGGCCGGATTTCCGTTTCGAACAGGGCCGAAACGTATTCGTTCTGTTCGGTATCCAGCTCCTCCATTTGGAGTATTCGGATGCCTTCTTCCCGTAATTCCTCCAAAATCCCCCCAAAAACAACACCGTATCGTTCTTGTTGTTGGCGAACGGTCTTGAGTATGAACTTCAATTTTTTGTTGGGCTTTAAGACCAGCTTCTTGCGAAGGGGTTTGTCGATGGCCTTCAATTGACGCAACTGCGAGACCCGTACCTTGAAATATTCATCGAGGTTGGATGAAAAAATCGCCAAAAACTTCAGCCGTTCGAGCAGGGGGGTGGTCGGATTGGCCGCTTCGAGCAATACCCGCTCGTTGAAATATAGCCAATTGATGTCGCGATGCTTCAAAGGTCGTTTGTCCATACTGCAGTTTCCCCAAAAATAACCAGAAGATAGGGGTTGTACTTAAAGCGAACGTTAAGTCAGCTTCTCAAGGGTGTATTGAATGAGGGCTTCGACCGTGTCAGCTGGTCGGGTCGAGAACGCCCCGGTGGCCCGGTTGGCCAAAATGGCGTTCATCGAGACCGCATGATGTCCTAAAGCGGTCGCCAGACCGTAAATCCCTGCTGTTTCCATCTCCAAATTGGTCAAGGGGCGGCCTTCAAAACGGTAGGTCTGCAACAACGCATTTAAGTCAGGATACTTCGGGGAGAGCCTGATTTTCCTGCCTTGCGGGCCGTAGAAGCCGGCGTTGGTCACGGTAACCCCAAATCGTATACGATTTGAATCGAGCTGTTGGCATAGGCTTTTCGAAGCTTCGGTCACATAATGGGCAATGGATACCCCATGGTCTTGTAAATAGCTCGAAAAATGGGTAGCGAAAGGGGAATCCTCGGCTGTGTAAAACTGGAAGAGGCCGTCAAAACCGATGGCGCGTTCCGAGATCAAAAAGCTATCGACCGGAATGTCGGCCTGTAAGGCCCCCGAAGTGCCGATCCGGACGATGTCCAGATGGGTCAGGTCCTTTTTTATGGTCCGCGAAGCAAAATCGACGTTGACCAAGGCATCCAATTCGTTCAAAACGATATCGATGTTATCCGTACCGATCCCCGTAGAGATGACGGTGAGTCGTTTTTGGTTCAGATAGCCGGTATGGGCGACGAATTCCCGTTTTCCTTTTTGGAGTTCCAGGGAGTCGAAGTGTTTGGAGACCGCTGCCACCCGATCGGGATCACCGACGGTGATGACGGTAGGGGCTACATCCCCAGGATGCAGATTGAGGTGGTATATGCTGCCGTCGGAATTGAGGATCAGCTCAGATTCGCGCAAGGGCATGCTACAGTTTTAGGATGCGTTCCGTAGTCGTATTGTACAAAAAGTTATACTTCAAGGCACCGCCTAGATAGGCGTCGTTATCGCGTAAGACGGCGTAGTAGTTGGTTTGTTCCTCCAATACTTCCTTGCCTTTTTTGTTCAAACGCACCGGGCTAAGCGAGGAGAACAAAGGACGTACGTTGCCGATGATGCGTTCGAATTGGGAGTCGCCGTATCCGTATACCCCTTGGTTGCTTAAAATAGCGCCCATCAATTCCCGTTTGTTCTTCGGTTTTTGCTCGGCAGCCACCTTCAACACTTGGTTTTCAACGGCATTCAGGCCATTGCGGATGCTCGGGAACCTTTTCAAATGGGCCTGTACGGCATCGCCTAGGTAGGCGAACTGGTAATTTTCAAAATCCTTGAGGTTTTCAAGACGCATGGGGTTGTCGCTGCAGTACAGCTGCCACACGTAATCGGCGTATTCGATATCGTCTTGTGAAAGTATGGTGCGGTTCTCGTACAAAGCCAAGAGCTTTTCATCACTCAACTCGTTCAAGGCATACAGATTGCCTGAAGCGTCTTCCTTGCCACTACAGACCAAGGAGATTTCCGCATGACGACGGTGGGTCTTTAGCCAGCTGATGACCGCTAGCATATTGACCTGACAAAAAAGATCGTATTCAAACCAAAGGACGATACGATCTTGTTGTTTATGATTACAGAGGGAACGGTATTCCTTCAGCGTTTTTTCTACGAACCACGACTTGGTGACTTTGTAGTTTTTGTTTAAAAAATCAAAACGGGTTTTCCAAAAAGACTCGCTTCCGACCGTGCTCAGTGTTTTTCCTTCACACAGCATCTCCCTCCAAGTAATAATGTCTCCTTTGATAGGCAAAGTGTTCAGCCTATCGGTGAAACTGTCCCCATTGGTAATGTGCAACAGCGATTTCATTTTTAGTTGTAGTTTTCGTTGGTTAGAAGAACTAAAGTAAGCTTAAAAGGAAAAAAACAAAAATAATTTTGTCAAAACCCTGCGTTTCATCCGGGAAATTTAACAGTTGACCGAATAATCGGACGGGTTCAAGCAACCACTGGTTTCAACCCCCGACGCGCTTGACCGAAAACCCATTTTCTTTCAGGAAATCCATGATCTTATCCCTGAAATCCCCTTGTATGATGATGGTTTCGTTTTTATGGCTACCGCCCGTGCCCAATAGGTTTTGCAGGGCTTTGGTCAATTTCTTGAAGTCGGAGGCAGCCCCGTTATAGCCTTCGATCAACGTAATCGGTTTGCCTTTCCGTTTCTCGTATTTGCAGAGCAACGGGTCGTCTTGCAACCAGAATTTCGGGGCCTCAGGCTTGGGCGTATCATCAGGTTCGGGTTGGTGATTGGGAAATAGGTTTCTCAATTGGTCTTCCAAATCCATGTTCAGTGTAGTTTGAGTTGTTCTGGGTCTACGGTCAGACTGACTTCGGTGTCATATTCCAGGGCGTCGATCTTCGGCAACAAGACTTCGAGCGTGCTGCGCTGGTGTTGGTGCTCGACCTTGGTTTCCGGGTCGGGCAGGTACACCAATCCCTCATAGTCGGCCTCCCCATAGTGCAAGGTGATGTCGAAGAAATAAAAGTTTTCGGGCGGAATATGCGGCGTCCAGTCCAAACCTTCCACAAAATGTTTGGGCGTGCCGATTTCGTATTGCAAAGGGGAAATATCCAGGTTCAGGGTTCCCATGAAATAGGCCTCCAAGTCGATACCCCGGGCCTTGAACAAGGGGGCTTGTTGTTTTAGGGTGCCTTCCGGATAGCGGGCATCGCCTTTTTTCCCTGAAGCGGCCCCATAGCCCCTGATAATGATCGCCTTGACGGTCATCTTATTTTTTGATCAGGCCCAATTCAATAAGGCGTTCGTTGAGATAGCCTCCGGCGGTGATATCTTCGAATTGCTTCGGATGGGCCTCGTCGACGCAGTTCTCCAGACAATCCAACGGCATTTCACTGATGGGATGCATGAAGAAGGGGATGGAGTAGCGCGAGGTGCCCCATAGTTCGCGAGGCGGATTGACCACCTGATGGATGGTCGATTTTAGTTTGTTGTTCGTCAAGCGGGATAGCATATCGCCCACATTGATCATCAATTGGTCGGGTTGGGCGATGGCATCGACCCATTCCCCCTTGTGGTTCTGTACCTGCAAACCTTTGCCATGGGCCCCCATCAACAAAGTAATCAGGTTGATATCGCCATGGGCGGCGGCACGAACCGCGTTCTTCGGTTCACTGGTGATGGGTGGATAATGGATCGGACGTAGGATCGAATTCCCGTTCTTGATGAATCCGTCGAAATAAGTTTCTTCCAAATCGAGGTGCAGGGCCAAGGCGCGCAGCACGTATTGGGCGGTCTTTTCGAGCATTTGGTAGGTTTCCTTGCCCACCGCATTGAACTCCGGCAATTCTTTGACCGTTACATTGTCGGGGTATTCCGCTTCCAGTTTCGGATTGTCTTCCACATACTGGCCGAAATGCCAAAATTCCTTCAAATCGCCTTCCTTACGGCCTTTGGCGTGTTCCTTACCAAAAGAAGTGTAGCCGCGTTGCCCGCCGATGCCCTCGATCTCGTAGCTGTCTTTGGTAGGCTGTGGGAGGGCGAAGAACTTCTTGATTTCCCCATAGAGGTCCTCCACCAATGCATCCGAAAGAAAATGTCCGCTCAGGGCGACGAAGCCGATGTCTTCGAAAGCGGCCCCGATCTGTTCGACGAATCGTTGTTTTCTGGCGGGATCGCCCGAGACGAAATCCCTAAGGTCTACGCTGGGTATGGCACTCATAACGGTTGTTTTTACGGACTATCAAAGGTAAGCAATCTGAAAGAACCGAAAATAAAAAGTAGGTCCATCCCTCTACATTTTTACTACTTTTATCCCTGTTGAAAAATAGACCTATGCGATACCATAGTGGGGCACTCGACCCGCAAACGCTGATCGACCTGTACCGGGGCATGTTGAAACCCCGGATGATCGAAGAGAAAATGCTCATTTTGCTGCGCCAGGGCAAAATTTCAAAGTGGTTCAGTGGTATCGGACAAGAAGCCATCTCGGTCGGGGTGACCTCGGCCTTGAAAGCGGAGGAGTACATCCTGCCCATGCACCGCAACCTGGGGGTCTTTACTTCCCGAAACGTACCCTTGAACCGGCTGTTCGCCCAATGGCAGGGTAAGGCAAGCGGTTTTACCAACGGCCGCGATCGCAGTTTCCATTTTGGTACCCAAGAACACCGCATCGTGGGCATGATCTCGCATCTGGGCCCGCAATTGGGGGTGGCCGACGGCATCGCCCTGGCCGACATGCTGAGACGAAAGAAGCGCTGTACGGCGGTCTTCACCGGGGAAGGGGCGACCAGTGAAGGGGATTTCCATGAAGCGCTGAACGTGGCCTCTGTTTGGAACCTGCCCGTGCTGTTCTGCATCGAAAACAACGGCTATGGGTTATCGACACCCACTAGTGAGCAGTACAACTGCAAGCACTTGGCCGATCGCGCCAAAGGCTATGGCATGGAATGCCGCATTATCGACGGAAATAACATCCTGGAGGTCTACACCAAGGTGAACGAGCTCTGTAAATCGATCCGGAAACGACCGCGACCGGTATTGGTCGAGTTCAAGACCTTCCGTATGCGGGGCCATGAAGAGGCCAGTGGCACCAAATACGTGCCTGAAAAGCTGATGAAGAAATGGGAGAAGAAAGATCCCATTGCCAATTATGAAAAACACTTGCTCAAAGAAGGCGTGTTGACCGAAGCCGATATCGAAGGCTTTAAAGCGGAGTTTAGTGCTGAAATCACCACCAATCTCGACCTGGCCTTCTCGGAATCTGCTGTCGAATTCAGTGAAAGTAACGAATTAGGTTCGGTATACAAAGATTTTGTATATCAAGAACATAATCCTTCAGAGATAACATCCAATATCCGTTTCGTGGATGCTATTTCGAAAGGACTGCACCAATCCATGGAAACCCATAACGATTTGATCATCATGGGCCAGGATGTGGCGGATTATGGTGGGGTTTTCAAGATTACCGAAGGCTTTGTCAAAGATTTTGGTCGCAGCCGGGTGCGGAATACCCCGATTTGCGAATCGGTGATCGTTTCGGCGGCCATGGGGCTATCCATCAATGGGATGAAGGCCGTGGTCGAAATGCAATTTGCCGATTTCGTCAGTTCGGGCTTCAATCCTATCGTGAATTATTTGGCGAAAGTACATTACCGCTGGGGCCAGCAGGCCGATGTGGTGGTGCGCATGCCCTGTGGTGGGGGCGTCGGTGCCGGACCCTTCCATTCGCAAACGAACGAGGCTTGGTTTACCAAGACCCCGGGACTCAAAGTGGCCTATCCGGCCTTTCCGGCCGATGCCAAAGGATTGTTGGCCACCGCGATTAACGACCCCAACCCGGTGATGTTCTTTGAACACAAGGGCTTGTACCGCAGCGTGTACGGCGACGTGCCCGAGGAGTATTACACCCTACCTTTCGGGAAGGCGAACGTGCTCCAACAAGGCACGGCAGCGACCCTGGTCACTTATGGGGCAGGATGCCACTGGGCCTTGGAGCTGTTGGAGAAGCATCCGGAATGGGATGTGGAACTGCTGGATCTGCGTACCCTGCAACCCTTGGACGAAACCGCCATCTTCGATTCGGTCAAAAAGACGGGCCGATTGCTGGTTTTGCACGAAGATACCCTCTTCGGGGGCTTGGCCAATGATATCGCGGCCTTGGTCGGCGAACGTTGTTTTGAATATTTGGATGCCCCAGTGGTTCGGGTCGGCAGCCTTGAAACCCCGGTTCCGTTCGCCAAAGCCTTGGAAGCGAACTTCTTACCCAAGCAACGCTTGGAAACCGCTCTGGAAGCCTTGCTGGCCTATTGAGTCCAGGACGGATTTTTTTGCATCCCTAGACATCGCTAGGGGTTGTTTTGCTCGTATATCCACAAACGCTAAATCATTAGGATATGCTAAAACAAACCTCACTTATGGGTATCGTCCTGCTATTATGCTGTGCTTCCTGCACGGTCTCGAAGTCGGCACGGACCCAGCGCAACCTCTTTAGTGGCACCTGGAATCTGGACAACATCCGCTATGAGAACAATTCCGGCAGCTTTCAAGCCCTGCTCTTCGGCGATGCCAAAGACATCTGTTTCGAAGACAGTGAATGGTTCTTTCGCGACAACAACAGCACCGGCCGGTATACGATTACCGGAGGATCGCTTTGTCAAGGCGGTGACCGCTACTTTAGATGGTCGGTGGTCGAACCGACCCAGAACTACTCCAGCCAGCTGCAGTTCAAGTTCATCGATGAAAACAACAAGGATATCACCGGTCAAGGGTATCGCTTGAACATTTCGAACCTGACCGAAACCCAAATGGTCTTACGATCCAACGCTAATGTCGATGGGGAAACCGTGACCATAGTCTATGAATTCTCAAAAAAATAATATGAAACGAATTGTAAAACAGAGTGTGTCCTACCTGCTCGTCTTGAGTCTATTGGTAGGCTGTAAGACCATACAGAATGCGAACAACGCCCAAAAAGGTGGGGCCATCGGTGCCGCCGGAGGGGCCGTGATCGGCGGGGTGATCGGCAACAATGTCGGCAAGGGCAATACCGCCCTTGGGGCCATCATCGGTGCCGTTGTCGGCGGGGCCGCCGGCGGTTATATCGGCAGCCGAATGGACCGACAGGCCGAACGCATCGAAGAAGAGATCCCCGGAGCCGAGGTGCAACGGGTAGGGGAAGGGATCAACGTGACCTTTACCCAAGATGCCGGGGTGTTTTTCGACACCAACAAGTCGGATGTCAAGGGATCGTCGGCCGAGACCTTGAACAAATTGGCCGGTATTTTCAAGGAATACCCTAAGTCGAACATCTTGGTCGAAGGGCATACCGATAGTGCCGGATCGGATGACTACAACTGGAAGCTTTCACAACAACGGGCCGAATCGGTGACCCAATATTTGGTTGCCCAAGGCATCAGTCCGCTGCGTTTTACCACCAAATGGTATGGAGAGAGCCAACCCCGGGCCACGAACGAAACGGCCGAGGGCAAGGCCAAGAACCGCAGGGTCGAGTTGGCCATTGTTGCCAGCGACGCCTTGAAGGAAGAGGCCATGCAGGAAACCAAGAACTAAAGTTTCGTAAACCCCACAGAAAAATCCCGATTTCGATCGGGATTTTTTATTTCTACACTATTTTCAAGGCGTGGAACGCTACGACATCGCGATTTTAGGTGGGGGATTGGCCGGCTTGACGGCCGCCATCCATCTGGCGCGGCAATCCTATGCGGTGGTGTTGTTCGAAAAGCATGCCTATCCGCACCACAAGGTCTGTGGTGAATATGTGTCCAATGAAGTCTTGGCCTATCTCAACCATCTTGGGGTAGATGTACAAGCTGAAGGGGCCGTGCACATTGAACGCCTGCAACTCAGCACGCCCAGCGGAAAAGGCTTGGAGGTCGATTTGCCTTTGGGGGGCTTCGGTATGAGCCGCTACCATTTCGACCACCTCTTGTACCAACGGGCGAACGCCCTGGGCGTGACCGTGCGTTTGGAAACGGTGAACCGTGTCGATTTTGAAGCCGAAACCTTCACCATTGGAAGTACCAGTGGTGGGGAAATCCGAGCCAGCTTGGCCCTGGGGGCTTTTGGGAAACGCTCGCTCTTGGATAAAAAACTGGACCGGGACTTCCTCCGCGTCAAATCCCCATGGTTGGGGGTGAAATGCCATTACGAACATCCGGACTTCCCTGAAGATTTGGTGGCCCTCCACAGCTTCAAAGGCGGGTATGGGGGCTTGTCGAAGACGGAGACCGGCCAAGTCAATTTCTGCTATTTGGCGACCTATGCCAGTTTTCAACGCTTTGGGGACCACCAGCGGTTCGAAAAGGAACATTTGCGGAAACAGCCCCATTTGCAGCGCTTTTTCGAAGCCGCCACCCCCGTATTCGAAAGTCCGTTGAGCATTGCCCAGATTTCCTTTGCCCCCAAAAAGCCGGTAGAAGGGCATCTGTTGATGGTGGGTGATAGTGCCGGCCTCATCCATCCGCTTTGTGGTAATGGCATGGCCATGGCGATCCACAGCGCGAAACTGGCCGCAGAATGCTGTACGGGTTTTCTAGAGGGCATCACGGATCGAGCGACCATGGAAAACGACTATACCCAGCTTTGGCAACAGCATTTTAGCCGACGCCTTCGTATGGGTAGGGGACTGCAACGGCTGTTGTTGCATCCGTTTTCAGCCAATCTGGCCTTGCATTCCGTCGCCCGTTCAAAAAAATTCGTCCAGACCATGATCCGGCAAACCCATGGAAGTCCTATCTTAGTGTAATGGACTTTAGCCTACGAAGCACCGTCTTGGAACATATGGACGACCCTTGTTTGGATAAGGAATCTTACCAAAAAGCCTATAAGGACATCAATCGCTGCAACCGATTGCTCGGCGGCAACGCCATCACCATCCAGGGCGTGCTCGACCTCCTAAAAAGACATCCGAAAAAATCGTATACGATTTATGATATGGGCTGCGGTGACGGACAAATGCTTCGCAGTCTCTCTAAAGCACTTGATAAACAAGAAGTTACTTATGAGTTGGTCGGCATCGACCTGCGCGACGAGGTGTTGGACATCGCTCGGGAAGCTTCTGCGGCCTACCCGCAGATCCGCTATGAACAAACGGACCTAATGGCCCTAAAAGGCGGTCAACATTGCGATATCGTCCTCTGCACCTTGACCATGCACCACTTTGAAGAAGAAGCCATCCATGCCTTTACCCGACAGTTCGCCGACATGGCCCGGGTGGGAGTGGTCATCAACGACCTGCAACGCAGTACATGGGCCTATCGACTGTTCCAGCTCTTCAGTTTGGTCTTTATCCGGACCGAGATCGCCAAAGACGACGGACTGATCTCGATCAGCAAGGGGTTTCGACAGGCGGAATTGGAGGATTTCGCGGCCAGACTGCCCGAATGTGAACACCGGATCGAATGGAAATGGGCCTTCCGCTACCGTTGGATCTTTTCACCCAAATCCCGATAACGCGCATGTCCAACCCACGCATCATACAGGCCAGTAAAGTATTGCCGCCCTATACGCGGACGACCGAGCAGATCCTGCCCTTTGTCCAGAGCTGGTTGCACGACCAAGACGAACGTTTTCGCCGTAAGGTGATCAAGATCTTTGAAGGGGCCGGAGTCGACAAGCGCTACGGCATCATGGATATCGAAGACGTTTTTACCGCCACCTCCTTCGAGGCCAAAAACCGCCAGTATGCCGAAGCGGCGGTGTCCATGGGTACCGAAGTGCTGCAAAAGGCTTTGAAAGCGGCCGATTGGGCGCCGGACAGCCTGGATTATGTCCTGACCGTCAGTTGTACCGGTATCATGATCCCTTCGTTGGACGCCTATCTGGTCAATGCCCTTGGGCTGCGTCAAGACGTGGTGCGCTTGCCGGTAACCGAAATGGGGTGTGCGGCCGGCATTTCCGGCCTGATCTATGCGGCCCGCTTCTTACGCGACAATCCGGGCAAACGCCTGGCCTTGATCGCGGTGGAGAGTCCCACGGCCACTTTCCAACTCAACGATTTTTCGATGGCCAATATGGTCAGTGCCGCCCTGTTCGGTGACGGGGCCAGCTGTGTCTTGGTCTCTTCGGAGGCCGATGCGACCGGCCCAGAGCTCGTAGGAGAGGGGATGTACCACTTTCCGGAGGCTACCCATATGATGGGCTTCGATTTGACCGATACGGGCCTTAAAATGATCCTGGATCCTTCCGTGCCCGAGGTGATCGCCGAACATTTTCCGGCCATCATCCATCCCTTTTTGGAGGCCCATGGTACCGACATCACCGAAGTCGACCACCTGATCTTCCATCCCGGGGGCAAAAAGATCGTGCAGACCGTTGAGCAACTGTTCGGGGGACTAGGGAAACAGATTGACGAAACCCGCAGGGTGCTGCAAGAATACGGCAACATGAGTAGCGTGACGGTGCTCTATGTGTTGGAGGAATTTTTAAACCAGGCCATACCGGCCGGCGAACAGGGCGTGATGCTCAGTTTCGGTCCCGGTTTCTCGGCCCAACGGATTTTGTTGCGATGGTAGGTGAAGTACAACGATGGGCCCTGGTATTGGGCGGAAGCAGCGGACTAGGACTGGCTACCCTTAAAAAATTGGCCGCCCATGGCTACGGAATCTTGATGGTGCACCGCGACCGCCGTACGGAACTACCAAGAATTGAGGGTGAAATCGATGATATTCGCGCTTTGGGGGTGCCTTGCGAGCATTTTAACGTGGATGCCACGGCCTTGGATAAGCAGCAGGAGCTGGTGGCGCGGTTTCGAGCCCTCTTGGGGGAGCAAACCATCCATGTGGTCGTACACAGCATTGCCAAAGGCAATTTAAAACCGCTTTGGGGGCCGAAGGAAGGTCGCTTGGGGCATGCCGATCTGCAGCTGACCCTGAACGCCATGGCACACTCCTTTTACGATTGGGCCAAGGCCCTCGTGGATGCCGGTCTGTTGGGTGATGATGCCCGGTTGCTTGCCTTTACCAGCGAAGGGAACAGCCGTGCCTGGCCGACATACGCTGCGGTATCCGCCGCCAAAGCGGCCTTGGAAGCCCTGATGCGCAATATGGCCCTGGAGTTCGCCCCCTTGGGCATCAAAGTCAACTGCATCCAGGCGGGAGTGACCGATACGCCTTCGTTCCGGCGCATTCCCGGTCACGAACAATTGAAGGAAAACGCCCTAAAACGCAATCCGAACAAACGCTTGACCACACCTGAGGACGTAGCCAATGTGGTCTACCTCATGACCTTGGATGAAGCGAAATGGATCACGGGCACCGTGATCAAAGCCGATGGAGGGGAAAGTCTGTTATGAAGCCACACGAATCCATCCTGGCCCAACTGCCGTATCAGGCGCCATTTTTGTTCGTGGATGGACTGAATCGGATTGACGATATGGGGGTGGAAGGTTATTACACCTTTACTAAAGATGCAGACTTTTATAACGGACATTTTAAACAAGTTAAGGTTACACCCGGGGTGTTGTTGACCGAATGCTGTGCCCAAATCGGTCTGGTATGTTTGGGCATCCACTTATTGCGGGATTCCGGACTGGATACCGAGGCGGTGGTCGGCCTATCAAGCACCGAAATGGAGTTCTTGAAACCGGTCTATCCCAGTGAAAAAGTGCGGGTGGTCTCCGAAAAGGTCTATTTCCGCTTTCAAAAACTGAAATGCCGGGTCAAAATGTACGATTCCAGCAATACCCTCGTCTGTCGCGGTACCATTTCAGGCATGCTCACCCAAAAATCGGATCATGAATAGGGTGGTCATCACTGGCATGGGGGTCTGTGCTCCCAACGGGATGGGGCTCGAAGCCTTTGCTTCGGCCTTGGAACAGGGGCAGAGCGGTATTCGCTTTCTGCCAGAACTGGAAGAACTTCAATTTTCATGTCAAATCGCTGGTAAACCGATGCTTGAAGAAATTGACTTGAATGACTACTTCACTAAGGTGGAGTTGAAGGGACTGGCTGCCAATGGCCTGATTTACGGAATGATCGCCGGGATGGATGCCTGGCGGGATGCCGATATCATCCCGGAAACCCAAGAACGACCCGATGAAGAGACCGGGGTGGTCTTTGGGACGGGACTCTTGGGCATCGACAAACTTCGGGAAGCCATTTACCAAGTCGATGCCGGAAACGTCAAACGCTTGGGCAGTACGGCCGTGGCCCAAACCATGGCCAGTGGCATCAGCGCCTATTTGGGTGGGAAGATCGGTGCCGGCAACTGGGTGAGCTCGAATTCTTCCGCCTGCAGCACGGGCACGGAGGCCCTATTGATGGGTTATGACCATATCAAGGCCGGCAAGGCGACCCGCATGTTGGTGGGTAGCTGCAGCGATAGCGGACCCTATATCTGGGGCGGTTTCGATGCCATGCGCATCTTGCCCCGTAAATACAACGAGCGCCCGGAATCCGCCAGCCGACCGATGAGCGCCACGGCCGCGGGATTCGTTCCCGGAAGTGGGGCAGGGGCCTTGGTCTTGGAATCCTATGCCAGTGCAAAAGCGCGCGGCGCCCGCATCTATGCCGAAGTACTGGGTGGGGCGGTAAACAGCGGCGGGCAACGCCAAGGGGGCAGCATGACGGCCCCGAACAGCCAGGCCGTACAAGCCTGCATCCGAAAAGCCCTAAAGCATTCCGAAGTGCATCCGCAGCAGATCGATGCCATCAACGGCCATTTGACGGCCACCACCAAGGATCCCGTGGAAATCGCCAATTGGGCTACGGCCTTGGACAGGCGCGGGGCCGATTTCCCGCATATCAATTCCTTTAAAGGGCATGTGGGGCATTGTTTGGCGGCTGCCGGGAGTATCGAAAGCGTGGGGGCGGTCTTGCAACTCCACCGCCAACGGCTGTTCGGTTCCCTGAACTGCGAAGATCTGCATCCTGATATCGTCAACCAGGTGGCCGCGACCTGCATCCCCCAAAAAACCATGGCCATGCCCCTTGATATCGTGGCAAAAGCCAGTTTTGGTTTTGGAGATGTCAATAGCTGTGTTATTTTTAAGCGCTATATCGAAAAAAATGAGTGAAGAAGAAAAGTACAGCAAGCTGCTGGGCATCGTGGAGGCCTATTTGCCCGACGATGTCGCTGCCTCCCAGATCACTAAGGAGAGCAATTTTACCACCGAATTGAACATCAACTCCGCCAACCTGGTCGATATCGTCCTCGATGTGGAAGATGCCTTTGACATTATCTTGGAGAACGAGGATATGGACGGCATGCAGACCGTGGCCGATGCCTTGGGCATCATCGATAAAAAACTGGCCTCGTGAGTAACGAAAAACAGCGGCTGCGCAAACAATGGTGGCTGTTCGGCACTTTGGGGGCACTGCTCTTGGGCGGTGGGCTCTGTGGCATGATCGAGAGCGGCTTTTTAAAGCATGACGGAGCCGAAACCCATCTTTGGGTACTCGGCGGCACCGGATCGCTCTGTTTGACCGTTGCGGGCGTTGTCTTGCTGGTCAGGGCAGGGGTCATCCAAGGAAAACGGGAACAACTATGAAGGAATTTATCGCGTGGGCCAAACCACGCCTACAGGTCGAGCGTTCGCTGCTGTTGACCTATGTCATCGTCTATTTCGTACGGGGGATGGCCATGAACCAAGTGGGCATCGAACTGCAGATCGCCAAATTCACTTATTGGTGGCAGGTGATCAGCTGTTACATCCTCTATATGGTGCCCATATCGTTAGTGTTGCGGGGCCTGCCGTTTCACCAGCAGTACGCCTACGGCCTGGTGGCCATGGGCTTGTTGGAATTCGGGGGTTATGCCTTGCGGACCTCCAACGCCTATCCGGATAACCTCTTGGATCAGTTCTTTAGTCCACAAAACTTCAGCCTGGGCATGGCCTTGTTCTTCGCCCTGTATTTTCCATTGGGGAATTGGGGTGTAGGGAAATTGCACGCTTTATTTTTTAAGGCTAAAGGCTAAAGGCTAAAGGCGGCTATTGGATTTGGAACTCCAGTTCAATACGGACCAGGTTATCTTCCCGTTTCTTCTTGATGGTAATATCAAAATCGGAGCTGTAGAGTTCCGCCTTGCCCAATAAGCGATCGCCCGAACGGGTGAAGGTGAATTGCAGCGGTTTTTCAATGCCTTTGATGGTCAAAAGACCGTCGACTACCCATTGGTTGCCATCGGCCTTGACTTCGGTACTGCGAAAGGAAATGCGCGGATAGCCCTTGACATTAAAGTATTTGCGGCTTTTGAGCGACCAGTTGCGCAGGCCGTTGTTGGTATCTAGGGTCTCGGTGGCTACGGAACCGGCGAATACGGAGGCTTCGGGCCGTTCGAGGTCGATCTTGGAGGTCGACTTAAAATCACCCAGCGTGCCTTTGGTGCCTTTGTAGACGTATTCAAAGCGGATCTGGGCCTCTTTCAAAACGGCATCCTGTGCCTGGGTGATCCAGGAAAACAGCAGGAGGGAAGCGGCCCAAAAAAACGTACGGCTTGACATACCCTTAAGGTCGGCATTCCCGCGAATTCTTACAAGTCTTTTAGCTTTTCCTTCCGTTTGCGCAATTGGGCGTCCAATTCGTGGATCACCTCGTGGTAGGAGGTGTCAAAACTATCCGTATTCGCCTCGGCAAAGAGGAGGGGACCCGGAAGGCTTAGCCGGATCTTGCAGATCTTTCCGGCTTTCGGATGGTCGGGCCGGTATTGCAGGAAGACAAAGGCGCGGATGATATCATCGTATTTAGCCTTTAGCCGTTCCATTTTGTTTAAGATACGTCGCTCCAGGCTTTCGCTGGAGGGGGTGCCTTGGTATTCGAAGATCGTGTGCATCGGTTCAGGGTTTTAAAAACGATTTTAGGATCGAATCCCGCTGTATACATAAGGTTAACGGAATGCTAAGACAAAATTAAACCCTGTTAAAGTTCTAAAAGATGACGCTTGTCATGTTTATTTTTATCAGAAATTACGTAATTTATAGGGAGAATATACCTTAAACAAAACAGGCTATGACCCAGACCAGCAGCAAAGAAGCGGTAGAACACCTTTTGATCCGATTGGAGCGCAACCACCAATGCGTGCTGCGCATGGCCAAGAATTTGAACAGCTACCGTTACGAACCCAAGGATTACGAGGGTTTTCTGGTGTTTCGGGATCTGAAGTTCGATGTCAACGAACTGGCGGCCCAGCAAATGCAGTTGTTCGACCGTTTGCATGAAACCGATACGTCGGTTTTGGACCGGGCTACCACCGAGGTCGATGACTTATTCGATCGTTTTGCGGCCATTGAAAAGGCCATGGCGTCGTATTTGTTGAACAATCAGGGGGTATGAGCAGGAATTTCGAGAGAGAAAGAACGGTTGGCGAAGGAGGTTTCCAAATACTCTATTTTACATAATATAAATTATAGTTCAATTTTTATTCTGCTGTAGAACTGCGCCAATACCACTATTTGATGCAATTAAGTCTTGATAACTTTTTATTGCTGAAATACCTAAGCATTCACCGTTCTATTTGATTATAACTTTTTAAGTAAAAGTCGACCACGATCACAGCACATAATTTGAACGGCGGTACTATCAGATGTAAACTCGATCCGTTCACCATGTTCCTCATTCCAGTAACTACCACCCTTCCATTCATATCGATGTCTAGTTGGGAAAGCTTCTTGGGTGTTGTACCAATCAAAGCTCTGTCCGATGACCTCTATTCGGGAAACCTCTCCCTTATATTCTCCCTCTTCATATGTAACACCTTTGTATGTGCCCGCGCTAAAACTACCAGTAATGGTCCAATCACCTTGGTATTTTTCAATTGCATCTTTCTGAGTTTGGTTACAATTATTTGGAAAAATGTCGCACCAATTTGCCATTAGTGCTGCACCTAGAACACCGACCATTCCAATTAAGGCAACTAGTATTGGCACTCTATTTTCACTTTTCGGTGGAATTTCATTGTTCATCTTGTCAGACTCTGATTTACTATTGTCGATCGGCTTAAACTTATCATCTTTGATTAAATATTCAACGAAATGTTTACCCTCTTTGGTCAAACCTACCTCATTACCAAATGATTTTAACACACCAAGCTTGATTAGACGATTCGCACGGGATATAGCTTGACTTTCGTTCTCAACTCGCCACGCATCTTGCTTTAAGGGACGATGTTTTAATGATTCTCTAGAAAAATGTTGAGGATATCCTACATTCTCTTTGGCACAATATAGAAAAGCCCAATCCCTTAAGTTAGTTTGAGCTAAAGTGGTGTCATGATCGAACATAAAATTTCCTGAATTGATTAACTTCATAATTTTTAAGGCCTAAATAGGAACGTTTGTTTGTGTGATGATATATTATTTTAAGTAATTCATGATACTACCTATTCTATTTGAAAAGGGAATGGTTTAAAAACTTTTCTGTCAATCAATTTTGAATGTTTATTTATTACAGTAAGTCTCTTTAAGTTCATTATAATCGGTTCTTCTTGAGGTATTTAGCTTTAATGTATCCTTGATTTTTGATAAAGTTTCACATAACTCAATATTCCTATTCAAGTTTTCCAAGGTTTTGGCCTTATCCAAGTAGATATAACTCAAATTTGGATTTATCCTAATGGTTTTATCATATTCTTCGACTGCTTTTTCATAAAAAGTGACAAGATTTAGCTCTAATCCGAGATTATTGTACGCAGATGCCAAGTATGCTCTCGCTTCATAATTATTTGGATTTAACTCCAAGGATTCAGAAAATAACTTGATTGCTTCAAAATATGATTTGCTCAAAGTGTCAAGTTTAATAGAGTTGTAAGCTTTATTAAACTTTTGAACTCCAAGGAAAAACTTGGTCTTGCTCTCGCTTTCGTCAATTAAGTTTGAGTTTAATGCTTTCAGGATTTTAGATTTGTTTTCTTTGGTCCCGATTAGGTTACTTTCAGCCAGGAATTTGATTTTTTCTGGACCTAATTATATCAGTTTCATTAATCAATGCAGTAATTCGTTCTTGGGTATAATTCAATTTCGATTTAACAACTTCATTTTGGGCAGTGATTTTTGAAGTTATGATGGAAATTGCAACCGTTAATAACGGTATCAATGTTGTTACCCAAATCGTTCTGTTCTTAATTCGTTTCTCTTGAATCTCAAGAAGTTGTTTTTGCCGTTCTAAATCCGTTACAGTGTGATTTTCCATGGTTGTTTTAAGTTAATTTGGCAGTTCAAATAATTCGCGATTTGACCAAATCTGGTACAATGCAAAAACATAACTACCTATGATTTCAAAATACCTGTTTGGGTTAATTTTTACAGCAATACTCCATTAATAGTTCAGTTTCCTTTTAAGGAGTATTTGGAAAAGGTAGTCCGAGGTTTCCAAACTTATACTATGCTTTATAGAGCCTTAATCACAAACCACTTTCCACTTTTTGGTCACTGGGTCCCGTTCGAGCCTACATCCAAGTGGTACGTTTTGAATCGATGCAGCGGCATTTTCGGTTCTTGAATTCGTACGGGTGAATATGGCCTGGGTCAAGTTGGCGTTTGCAAAACCGTATTTCCGGATTACTTCCTGTAGTTCCAATGCTAAATTTTCAAAATTGTCATTTCCCATGTTTTTATTTTTTTATTCATTAAACACAAATACTTCGATACTTTGTTGTATGCCCAGGGCTTGGCCATCGGCATCGACCAGCTGCACCTTTAAGGTGACGAATTAATCCATGCTTACCGGCCCTGGCGAATAGACCAATGAGATTTTGCTTTCGCCGTTCGACGTCAATTGCAGTGCCCGGAATATGCCGT
This sequence comes from Flavobacteriaceae bacterium, assembly GCA_013214065.1. Classification (GTDB taxonomy): domain Bacteria; phylum Bacteroidota; class Bacteroidia; order Flavobacteriales; family Flavobacteriaceae; genus Flagellimonas_B; species Flagellimonas_B algarum. The sequence continues at coordinate 333,296 of JABSPK010000003.1, read as the reverse complement.
TCGCGGGATCACCATTTTCAAGGACATCACTAACTTCCGCTTTCACCCCTTGTGAGGCCTTCGCCCCTTCGGCATTGGTGATGAACCCTTCTATGGTTACCTCGCCCAGATAACCCGCCTGTACGGAGTTTGACGACTTCGATAAGGATAATGCGCTGGGGGGCGAGGCAATGGACTCCAAATTATAGAACCTTCGATATTGGTTGACTTCCAATTCAATTTGAAATTCCCCAGGTCTTGTAGTACTTACTATGGTGAAACCGGTCAGGATGCGTCCATTGGTCGCCACCTCGGGTTCTAGCGTAAGTTCTTCTTTGTCACTTCCTTCGTGAACGGCAAAGCTCCTGTTCACTTTCGCTACCGCCTTGATGCTCGAAACCTCGGTACCCTCGACGAATCGAATATCGATTCGGATCTTGCTTTTGCCATCGGCCATGAATTCGACTGCCCGTGGGAAAAAGACTTGTTCGACCAAATCGTCAAACCGCACTTCTTCTTTTGAACACGAGAATAACAAAAGGGCTACTAGTAGGATGCTGTATGTTTTTTTCATGATACCGGTTTTAGTTAAAGATTCGTTGGAGAATGGCGAAATCACCAAAAAACTTGTTGTCGAAGGAGACACTGAAATAGGGTAAAACCGCCAAACCTTCTTTATCGACGATCGGGTTACGATTGTACCTCAAGAGTAGACTACCGACACCAATACGTACGTTTTTAGCGACCCGCATGTTCAGACCGGCTGCTACGGATACCCCACTAAACAGGTCTTCATAGCCTCCTTCATCGATTTCACCCAAGGTAATTCCAGCCGATGCCGAAAACCGCGACCAAAACCGCTTTTGCGCGAGCTGTGAAAGCTTTTTGTTCTTGTTATACCCGGTGACATGCCAATTCAATCCGACATACGGTCGACCGATATATTCGATGTCCCCGACATTGTCTTTGCCCCAAGCATTGACAAAGCCGACATCGGGTACTAAATAAGCCAATTTGCCGTCACTATCTTGCTTGCTGATGGTGTTATTGGTTACCGGGGCGCTATAGCTGTAATAGGTTGAAATTAGCTTGGTCGCACTTTTTGAAAGGGAATTGATGATGCTGTCATTTTTCTTTACACTGTTTTTCAAGGTGAGGATAACGTCGTTATGGAACGTGGCCAGGTCGGTATCGGTAGCGTGATGTGAAATCAAGGTCCTGAAGTGCTTTTCCAATTTTTGGATTTCGGCAAAACTCTTTTTGATGTTCTTTTTCCGCTTTTCGATCTCAATGGTCTTGACCAGGGTATCGGAGCCAATGGCGCGCAAACCCAATAAAACCTCTTGGTTATCTTCACCACCTGCTTTGGTGTACCCATACATCGCCTCTGCGAATTCGGTGGTGGAGATTTTTTTAGCATTTAACAGACCAGTGTACTTTTCAATAAGGGTATTGGACACTGTGGTCGGGGAATTTTCAAAACTTCCATTGTCAGAACATAACAAACCATCCAATTGCGGATACAATACCGCTTCGAGGTATTCGAAAGACTGCATCACATTCAGTTTCATTTGACGATTGGATTGATTGTCCAATACTTTGATTTTCGTATTGAAAACCTTTTCGGCCTTTGCACTCTCCCCTTCTGAAATGAGGTTGAGTGCGGTATAGAATGCTTCACTTTCCTTAGCACTCAACTGTTTGATGAATATGAGCTCATAGCTTCTATCGGGTAATAACGGAGGAACGATGCCCTCATAAACGGAACTGCTGTTTTGGCTAAGTTTTAGGCTAATGTCAATCGGGTTGACCACGAATTCCAAGGGCTTGAGATCCTTGCCCCGTTTACTGCGGCGTACCCTCTTTCGCAGCTGTTTGTTGTCGATAACTTTGGTTTCCCTTACATAAACCACTTCGAACATCGATACCGAGCTTTCCAGTTTGTTGTTCTTACTGGTCACTTGGATCTTCACATATTCGTCAAAGGGGAATTCCCCAGAGACCGTTCCTTTGTCCAGGTCGATGGTAACCACTGGCAAACCTTGTTCGTTAAAAACGTCCTGTGCCTGGGCTCTGCCAAAGGACATCAACAAAAGCCAGGCCAACAGGAGGTATTGAATTTTCATTTTTGTCATCTTGAATTAGTTTGATCGGTTTGTATTAAATCGTACGGCTTACACAAGGTTATTGGCCAACCACTGGTGCAAATACCTAAATTTTATCATTTTGCCAAATCCCCACGAATGGGTATTTCCAAGCCATGGCTCCATAGCGTTTTTGGCAGGATATCGCGTCAATCAAGATACCAACCAGCGGCTAGAAATCACTACATCAAAACCCTAGACTTTCTACGGATTCACTGCTGTTTCAAAGTGAAATTCTTACAAGTCTTGAAGAAACGTTTGCATTTTCAACCCCTAAGTGGTTTTGGCTTGAAAAAGTCGGTTGCTCTTTCGGTCATCCCAATACCGTATCCAAAGAGGTGACTATGGAAATTTCCTCCGTCGCTAGTGACTCCCTACCCGAAAGGGTGCTTACATCCAAGAAATTGAACCCGGTTTTCTCGGAAACTACGTGCAAGGGTACCTTGTAGACCTCGAATTCGTCCAGATCCAAAGCTTCTAGACCGGAGATCAAGTCGGCTTGGGTCAAAATGAAAGCGTGGTGCTGCAACTCCTTGGTTTCCTCGTCTACATACCACACGACTTTCCAAAAGGCTTTGGGGATTTTGACATTGCGGTACTCCGGGTCGTTCTTGTCGTCGAAAATCGGTCCGCCAAAGACACTCACTTTCAATTGTTCGATCAAGGCCCCGTCGAATATCGCATTTTCAAGTCCGCCCCAAATACCGGCTTTTTTGGATTGGTTAAAGCGTTCATGCTGGGGCACCATGTTCGAGAAATAAAACGAATCCTTATTGGCCTTTTTGGCTTCGGCCATGGTACCCCAACACAATTCGGCCCTTCGAGCGATATGACCGCGATCCAAAGGATTGGATTTGTAAAGCTCATTGCCGATCTGCCCTGAACGGAAATCAAGGTCTTTGGTAAATGGGATTCCCTTTCGACTGATTTTCTTGATACTGCCCCCATCGATGTTCCAAGCCACCCATGAAGCGAACTTCCGTCGTTTATGCATGGCCAATGAAAAGTGCATGTATTCGATTTCGTGTTGGCCATTGACTTTCAACAGACTGTTTTGTACCGTTTTGTTCTTGGCTTCAGACGGTTTGATGGCCATGGAAAGGAAGTTGCGGTCATAGCCCAGGTTCATGGCTTCAAGCCCCCTGACCTCTGCCTTGCTCGGCACTAGGTTCAGTTTCTTGAAGACGGAAGAGGCATAGCACGCCAATCCGTGTTCGCGTGCATCACCGACCTCCCCGGCAAAATGGAGGCCCACCATGATCGAGCTCGCTTTGTTGTTTTTCACCAGAAGCACCGCGGAACCGGAATCGCCGCCCATGCTGATCTCGCCATCATGCGGCAGGTGATCTGGATCGGGTTCGTATTCGAAACATCCGATTTGTTTGATGCCGACACTTCCGTAATTCAGTTTGGCCGTGATATCGGTACGGCTGACGATGCCTCGGGTAACCGCGGTAGTCCGACCTGATTTGATGACCTTATCATCGAGTTCGACGTCGGCAATTTGTTTGACGCTGGTGTTGAGTCCGATAATGTTATCATCCAATTGCCGGCTATCGATTTCCGCAATAGCACAGTCCCCGGCCAATCCCAGGTGGCTGTTGATCAGTTTTCCGACGATGTTCTGCCCTACCCGATTGTCGTCATGCCGACCCGGTTGTACGATCGCATCGCCCACTTTGCCGTCATTACCATGAAGGACATGCCAGTTCGACAGCAGTAGTTCTTGTCCCGTATTGGCATCGTATACCACGCAACCCGCGGTGCCGGCGGAAATTTTAGGGTGACCGATACTGGCCCCGGGGAGTATAGGGTCCATTCGTTTTTTGCGCTGGACTTTCTCGAGCGCACTGACCATGACGGCATCGTGTTCATAACGTCGTTCTTTCACGTCGGTAGGGATGGTGACCCCATCGATTTCGAACTGCTCCGGAATGGCCTTGCTATCTAGGGATTCCAAGCCTTCCAAGGCGACTTTCTCTCCTACGGTAAATTGCACACAGAGTTCTTTGGTGGTGGTGCCCTTGGTTTCCTTATACGCAATACCTACAGAGGTAATGTTGTTATCGTCTAAAAAGGCAGTGGCGTTTTTTCTGACGAATTTCTTGAGTTTCGCTCGGTTGATTTTTTTTGACATAGTTGAATTGATTTGGAGATAAAGCTATAAGTATCTATAAATCAAAAACATACCTGCTAATGGGGATATTTTCCCCGCAAAATCGAGTATTCCTTGAGTCGTTTTTCAAGGGGTCAGTGGGTCATGGCAGCGGTTGAAAGGTCATTGAACGTAAGTGAACTGGAAAAATGGAAATAGGACGGCCCGAAGGACCGGTCAATCCCGTTCTTCCTATACCCGATTTATATTTGAGGTCAAGTCCCCCTCCCTAACACTTTCTACCTATGGCATGTTCCTTCGACTCCGCTCAGGGGCCTTTCTGGGTGAAGGGAAAAGGGTTAATGGTAAAGGGTTTGGAGTGGAGCGCAATCTGATTCCCTTTAGGCCTTCCCCCTACCACCTTCTACCTTTTGAATGTTCCTTCGGCTCCGTTCAGGAACCGGTTGGGTTAAGGATGTTAGCCCAGCTCAAGTTACCTAACAAGGAGATCGCTAAAACTAAAAGTCCAATTTTCCAGCAAGCTATGCTATCGTTACCGAAAGTGCTGCAGTCACCTTTTTCCAGTGCAAGATCATTTCTTCACGCTGCATCTTGTCTACAAGTAGTTCTTGTGCAAATGAGACCACAGTGTTCTTGCCGGATCGCATGACCCGTAATTGCAAACGTGACGTATTTTCCCATGCTGCCTTTTTCCATTGCATACGGATATGGGAAAACGGCTCAAATACGGAGATTTTGAATATTACCCCACTCGCTAAGGTATAGGATGCCCCTACCTCCAAGTCGCCAGCTTTCACTGGTCCCAACCATAGCTGCAGGCCTTTATCGGAAAACAAGAATTCCCAAACGGAGTCAAAATCCACATAGATGGTCTTTCGCACCCCCATCTGTCAACCGGAGGCTTTAGTCAAACCAACTTCGCTCTTATCCTTCATTACTGGAATTTTTTGGTATGGAACCTGCTCTTTAGAATGGAAGGTAGTAATTAATTGTTAGCTGCAAATAGGGCTAAAGGTGGAAAGGTAAAAGGTGTTGAGCAAAGGGATAAGGAAGGTTCGGCATCCAATTACCCTATGCCTTACCGCCTACCACCTGCTACCTTTGGAACGTTCCTTCGACTCCGCACAGGGGCCTTTCTGGGTGAAGGAAAATGGGCTAAAGGGAAAAGGGAAAAGGCAGAGCACAAAGGATGAAAGATAAAGGAAAAATGGAAAAGGGATGCGGGAAAAGAAAATGGGAAAAGCCTAATGAAAAAAAGTGTTAAGCCCATTATCCACAACCCTTTGGCCCAAGCTTAAAGCCTTTGCCTTATCTCCCCTTTCCACCTCCTCCATTCAAAAAGCGAATGCTGTGTTCCAGATCCAATTCGAAGGTTGAAAGGAAAGGCCGCCTTTTTCCCCGATTTTTCGGTTAGCCTTAAACCAGTTCGGCGATTCGAATACCGTCGAGGATCAAATTCGAATTTTATCCACACATTTCGGTCAAAAGGAGCCTCTCTCTCTCAAAAACCAACCTAGTAACATACAGCAAGTTTGCAATCTAATTACCTTTGTAGCACTCTGTTGAACATCGATCGAATACAATCTGTACGACCATCGTATTGGTTTCGCAATATGCCGTAAAACCACGGATGCTATTTTATAAAGCACAACATAGCCTACCAAATCAAATTTTCCGTATTGCTTTGGTAATCAAAGGCATTCGTGCTTTTCCGATATCCTTCAACCCGCTGGTCGAAGAAGGCTTTATCAAACCCTTTAGGGTTTTCGGAACCCTGGGGCACCGAGTTCATGGCTTTTGAATAGGTCAGGTTGTTCAGGTCGAACCGCTGTTCGAAAAGTGCGGGTAGGAAGTTCTCGAAAACACCGACCTCAATGGCATTGTGGGTCGTCCAGGCTTCCCAGAACTCATCCCCGAAATTCCCTACGATTTTCTTGGTGATCCTTTTGGCAATGAAATTCTTTAAGTGCGATCCCGCGACCACTTCGTAATGGTATTTGACTCCAATGATTTTTCCATCCTTGTAGCAATCCTTAAATCGGATCCTTAATACCATTAGCTTTCCGATCAACGGGATACTTTTTCCCATACACCACCCGTCCTTCGCATGATAGAAAATGGTCAGTTCTTGATCGACCGGATACTGCAATCCGTGTTTTTCGAATTGCATTACTTCTTGGATATGGATTTTCGCCCCCACTTTCGAAGTGTCTCCGACACCTAGCTTTCCTTTCAAGCTCGCATTGATATGATCCGTAGGATGCCATAGCAAATAGGCAGGAACGATTTGTGCCTCATAACCAGGAATATCGATCAGTTTCACCTTCAAATTCGGAAAATGGCAAAACCACCAATAGATCATCTCGGTGGTCACCCCCCTTAAGAGCGAATGCTGTAGGACTACGCAAATTTGATCGTTTGTGTTCCGTACTACTTCAAAAAATGTGGAGTCCGTCGATTTTAACTTCCAGCCGAAGTCTCGAGCTTTTGGGACAATGAGTTCTGATTTTGCAGTCATAATTTGGTTTTTCTAGGCAGCGGTCAATGCACCTCTCGTTTCATCAGTTCCGATTTTCGCACTACCATTTCCTTATTGGCGTACAACGCTGGAATAATGTTCTCGGATTCTCCCGACTCCTCAATATTATGAAGGATCCAATCTTTCATTAATTGATCGCTTAAGGAGTGCTCAATGAGCTTATTGGCCGCTCCGAAACCTTTGCTTCCGGCGACGAACCTAGTTTGGAAATCCATAAGCCTGTTCACTGGGTCTACGAGTTGGAAGTAGTGATTCAAATAGCCGATTTTGATGTTGGCCGGCCCGAGTAACCAGAATCCGAAATTTCCCATGTTTTTTTCGAAACCGTTGGTTCCATTGTCTTTGGTCCCTTTCCCTATGATCCTACCGTCGTCGTATTCATAATACAGGTCGTAAACCAGCGAAGAGGCTTTGATATGATGTTTTTGTAACAGCACCTCTTCGATTTCGAAAGTAGACCCATAAGCTATAGCACAGGCAGCGTCTTCGGTCGCCTCGCCTTTTTTTTGTGGGGTAATACCCACATGATCTCGAAGGTGCCAAAGCTTGTAAACCGATATTTCAGGCCCATCGAAATTATCTAGGTAAGGGTTGAACTTGGTGTAGCAGTCCAGGTGTTTGAAGAACCATATTAGCATTTCGGGAGTGACACCGTGCATTTGTGGATGCTCAATATAGGCTTCATACCTACCGTCTTCATGGTAAGTGAAGGTCGCTTTGGCATCATCTAATTGCTTATAAGGGGAATTCGCTCCCCATGCCAGCTGATTTTTTATGCGTTGAATTGTCAAGCGTCCGTGTTTCATTGGTTTTTTCGGCAAGTTAGGCGTTCGTTGCAGTAGAATTCTTGACTTAGTTAAAGATGGGCCAACTATTTATTGTCTTTTTTTGATATATTATAGTTATAAGAAATCGCAATTATTTTAAATGGACAATAAGTTGCATCTTTTTAAGCAAGAGATTATGCGGTACGATTCGCAACTAGGTAGTTCGGATTGGGCTGGGTTCAAAAGCGAACTAACCCCGGTTTCATTTAAAAGGGGGGCTACTATTTTTCCGTCCACTGAACTTTGCAAACATGTCTTATGGATTGAAAAAGGAATTACCGCTGCCGAGTATGTCGCGGAAGATAAGTCGTATATCATTCGATTCTTCAAAGAAGGGGGGCTTTGCACCAATGTTTCCAGTATTCTTAGCGGTGTTTTGCATCATGATCGGATTTTTGGTCTTACGGAAGTGAAAGGCGTGTTGATCCCTAAACACCTATTCTTGAATCACTACCTTGAGCAAGATGGACTGGGTTTTTATCTGCGCAAACGCCTGTTGGAAATCGTGTTGGAAGATAAAGAACTCCTTTTGATAAAAACCGTTTCAGGGGTCAACGCCAAACTCGAATTTCTTCAGAAAAAATACCCTGAAGTGATTCTTGAAGTTCCTTGGAAGTACATCGCAAGTTTTATGGGCGTTAGCCCGGAGTGGTTAAGTAGGAGCTTGACAAGAAATGGAAGGTAGGTTGCTTTTTTAGCTTTCTCCCTACTGCCTTTTCCCGATTGAATGTTCCTTCGACTCCGCTCAGGAACCGGATGGGTGAAGGGAAATGGGTAAAGGGAAAAGGGAAAAGGGCTAAAGGATAAAGGGATTGGAGTGGTTCGTGCTTCGATATGCCTTACCCTTTACCCCTACTGCCTTCTACAAAAAAAGGGAACCGCTTTCGCCATTCCCTTTCCGATTCGTTTTTTGATGTAGTTTATTGTCCTTTTAAGGCTTTGGCCTGGGCAAAGGCGCCTTGGGCCTGTTCGTTTTGGCCCATGCCCTGTAAGGCGGTACCGAGTCCTTCCCAGAAACCGGCGTTGTTGGGGAAGTTCTCCACAAAGGTACCGAAGACAAAGGCCGCAGGTTGGTACTGCTGCTGGTCCAACAACATCTGGCCGACCTGACCGAATTCTTTTTCGAAATCGATGTGCTGGTACTTCGGGTCCCCTATTATCTGTTGGGCCTCGGCCTTCAATTGTTCCAACTTCCCTTCGACGAACAATTGTTGGAAATAGGCCATGGGGTCGATGATCGTGTTCTCGGCATCCATACCGTCGATCAAGGCCAGCACGGGGTCTTGGTTGCTGCGATACTCGGCAAAAGTCGGTTCCGCATAGAAATTGGGCGTGGTGGCATCGGCATTCTCCCATTGCGGTTTGTCTTGCCACCAGGCGAAAGAGAGGTAGGCTTTGATGCCGGAGTTCGGCAACTCTACGGTTTGGGTGTCGCCGTAAAAGTTCTTGTTCTCCGAACTGGGTTCCCCCACCATGATGGCCTCGGTATAGGTTTCCACATCGTTGGTCAGGTTCTGGCAAGCCGAAAACGTATTACGGCCGATGATGTAATAGAACTTGCCTTTTTGGTTCAACTCCGGTCGGGCCATGATGCCCTTGATGAAGTGGATGTTGTTGTAGTTATTGCCCCCGCCGTTCAAACGGACGTCGTAGATCAATTTTTCAACCGCATTAGTGTCGATGAATTCGAACAAACGGGCATAGAAATCGCGCAAAGTCTCTTCCGGATGGTCAAAGACGGAACTCTGGCGTACATAAAGGGTTTTGCTGCCTTCCAGCAGTTCAAAATAGAAGAACTTCTCGTTCAAATACTTCAAATAGGCCGGGGTCTCCCCTGCTTCCCGCGCACTCAACCAGTCCGAATTTGGGATGGTGAAGAGGTAGTCACGTGACATCCCCGCTAAGGGAATGGCCGCAAAGCGATGCGTAAAGGTCTTGCCGTCTTTTTCCAAAGTCAAGGGGATTTCCTTTTGAAAACTTTCGGTAATACCTTGGGCGTGCAACACGCTGGGTACGGTCAAAAAGCGCAAGCCATAGCCCTTGAAATACTGGTCGTTCTCTGCCGGTACCACGGGGCGGATCTTGGTCAGGGCCTCGGCTACCGGCACCCCATTGACAGCCACCACTTTGGCACCAAGCGCTTCGTTATGGCTTTTATGGACGCCTTCGACATAGATGCCGTCCTTAAAATGATAGAGGTTGACGGGGAGTACGGCCTCTCGGGCCAGCGTACTGAACGGGATTTGGGTATGCCCGTAGCCAAAGGCGGAAACCATTCGGGTAAGACCGACCTTGACTTCATGGGCTTCCAAGTTTGGGATGGCCGCCCGAAGCTCGGCCACTTGGGCATCCCAATCGGATTGGGCAATCTTTTTGAATAAAAAGGGGAAGTCGGTATGGACTCGCTGCTGCAGGTAATCCAGATCTGCCTGCCATTGTGCGGCAGTTGGGGTTTGTTGGGCAATTACCGCGCTTAGACTTAGTAAGCAAAGGAGCATGGTGGTTACAATTCGTTTTTTCATGACGTTGATTGATTTATGATTTGTTATTGGAAGGCAAGTAGCGCCTTTTGTTACGCTTTTCAAGCCACTTTTCTTTGAACCATCGTTTTTGATTGTTGAAGTATCGCGGTTTTGTCCATTTCGGACGAGATCTTGTCCGCTTCGGATGGATTTTCCAAAAAAGGGACCGCCCTACCCCCTACTTTCACCCTAGCAACCCGGTCGCCAATCGCGACCTTAAACCTTATCCTATGCGATTCTTCATTTTGCTGATTGCCCTTGGCAGCACCCTAGTACTGAATGCCCAGTCGAAAACGATTTTCCGACACGCCTGCGACGGAAATCGGGCGCAGTTGGATTCCCTCCTACAAACGACCGACATCAACGTACGCAGTAAGAACGAGTCTAACCTCTTGCATTTCGCAGCCTATTGCAGTCAAGAAGCGGTGTTCCACGAATTGATCGAACGGGGCATCGACCTGCAAGCCACGAACAAATACGGCGATTCTCCCTTGATGTATGCCGTATTGCGCCGCAACCTGCCCATGACCCAAGCTTTGTTGGAACGCAAGGTGGACGTCAACACCATGAATACCGATTCGTTGACGCCCTTGTTCAATGCGGTACAAGCAGATCAAAAGGAACTGGTGACCCTCTTGATCCAGGCAGGGGCCGATATCGATCTCGGCAAGCCCCTGTTGCACAAGGCGGTACTCAACAACAGCCTGGAGGTGGTCAAGCAACTGATCGGCGAAGCTACCGACATCGATGCGCGAAACGAATACGGCAATACCCCTTTGGCCCTCGCCCTGCGGGAAGACAATATGGAGATCGCGGAATTCCTGTTAAAGCAGGGAGCCGATAAAACCAAAGTGCCCAGCTACCACAAGCAGGGGGACTATCTGGGCGAACAACAGCCCGACAGCATTCCCCTCCTATTCTCCAAAGGGTTCATCGCCACCGAGAATTTTGTGCACAGTCCCACCTTTTCCCCTGACGGTAAGGAGCTCTATTATACGGTGGAGTCATGGCGCTACCACGGGGGGACGGTCTTCGTGACCGAACAAGATGCAAACGGCACATGGAGCAGCCCGAAGCCCATGGCAATCGATGGGGACTATCGGGAGATCGATCCGTTTCTCTCCGCCGACGGCAATACACTCTATTATTGCACCGACAGGCCGTTGATGCCTTCCGATTCGACCCGAACGAACTGCGATATGTGGCTGCTGCAACGCAAGGAAGGGGGCTGGAGCGCCCCACGGTATATGGGTGAGCAGGTGAATAGTGGGGAGCATCACGATTGGTTCCCTACCCTATCCAATGACGGTACGCTGTACTTTTCTACCGGACCCAACCGGACCAGCAACATCGTCTATACCGAATCCAAAGATGGGGTGTATCAAGCGCCCCAAGACCTTGGGCCGGCCGTGAATTCGGAGTCGCGGGACTATGATCCCACCATCGCCCCGGACCAAAGCTTTTTGATCTTTAGCTCGAACCGGGCCAACGGCTATGGCTCCGTGGACCTTTACATCAGTTTTCGGGATGCCCAGGGCGAATGGACCGAAGCGAAGAACATGGGCCCTTTGATCAATACGAACACCATTGAATTCGCTCCCCGACTGTCACCGGATGGCCGCTTTCTTTTCTTCAATCGGGAAGGCAGCATCTATTGGGTATCGACAAAGGGGATCGCCTCGCTCAAGGATTAGTAACGAATACCCGAATTAGCGTACCTTGGAATCGTGAAGCGCAACCGCAGTTACATCTGGCACATCATCGGCGCCGCCATCGTGGTCACCCTTTTGGCCAATGTCGGCTTGTTCAACCATTTCCATAAGCTGCACACCCAAAGCGACCCCACGCCCGAGAGTGTGGAGCAGTATTATTTTACGGTGCGGATCGGCTTTGTCGGGGTCGCGAGTGAATTGCTGATCTTGGTGGTCTTCGCTTTTTTCAATTATTCATGGAAAGACCGCTTGTTCACCAAGCACAAGCTGATGTTGACTATTTTGGGCAATGTCGTCTTGCTGGTCCTTTTTATCGGGATGGACATGCTCATATTCAAATATGGGGTCAAAACGCATCCGAACTTGACCTTGAATTGGTTCTATTTGAAAGACTATCTCATCAATCATTCCTTGGTCCTTTGCATCGCGATTGTAGCGCCCTATATGTTATTGCGGATGGAGAAGGCCCAAAAGATGGAACGCAACCTGCAGCAGCTCAAGGAAGAAAAGGCGACCGCCGAACTTGCGGCTTTGAAGGATCAGATCAACCCGCATTTCTTTTTCAATACCATGAGTACGCTGAGCATGGTGGTTCGGAACGAAACCAAGGCCTCGAGCTTGGAATTCATCGATGACATTTCGAAAACCTACCGCTACTCCATCACCGCGTCCACGGCCGATGTGGTGCCGCTGGCCAAGGAATTGGAATTCATTACCGCCTATGCGGATGTGTTGCAACGCCGCTTCGGAAAAAAGCTAACGGTAGCGATTGAAGTATCCGAACGGCTGTTCGAAGGTACCATCCCTCCCATGTCGTTGCAGCTATTGGTTGAAAACGCGATCCGACACAATGTGATTACCAAAGAACGGCCATTGCATATCACCATTACTGATGAAGGGGACGGTATTTGGGTACGGAATAACCTTCAAGAACAGTCTGGGGTCCAAAGTTTGGGAGTGGGATTGGTCAATTTGGAAAACCGCTACCAACTGATCGCGTCCCAAGGCATCCGGATCGAGAAATCGGATACCCAATTTGCGGTCAAAATTCCGGTACTGCTATGAAGGTGATCCTGATTGAAGATGAAGACAGTGTGGCACGCAACCTGAGCGATCTGCTGACCGAAATCGACCCGCAAGTCGAGATTCTGGTCGTCTTGGAGACCATCCGTGATGCGGTACGCTGGTTGGAGCGACATCCACCCCCTGATATCGGGTTTTTCGATATCAAGATCGCCGATGGCCAATCCTTTGAGATCTTCGAACGGGTACCGCTGCAGTTCCCCATCATCTTTACCACGGCCTTTGATGCCTATGCCTTAAAAGCCTTTCAATACAACAGCATTGACTACTTGTTGAAGCCCATCAACCGTGGGGAGTTGGAACGGGCACTCGCCAAATACCGTACCCTCTATGCCTCAGACCGTGAACTAGCCCAAAGCAACGAACGGCTGTTGCAGGCCATTGCGGAAATCAAACGGGAATCCGGCCCCGTGTTCAAAAACTCCTTTCTGGTCCATTTCAGGAACCAGCTGATTCCCTTGCAGGTTGCTGAAATCGCCTATTGCTACGTCGATAACCAGATGGTCTATTGCCGCACCCATTCGGGAGACACCTATCGGATGTCGTATACTATGGAACGCCTGGAACGGGAACTGGACCCCCAATCGTTTTTCAGGGCCAACCGCCAATGGATCGTTGCCAAATCGGCCCTAGGTTCCATAGAGGCCCTTGCCCATCGCAAACTCCGATTGCTGCTGGAACCGAAACCCCCGACCGATGTCCTGGTCGGGAAAGTCAAAGCGGGCGCCTTTAAGCGTTGGATGCAGGAGGATTTGGGATAAAGGTAAAAGTTAAAGGGTAATAGGTAAAAGTAGTTAGGAACAACAAATAGGAGGGTTACTATGAATTCGCACCCCTCCCCCGAAAGGACGATGGGGTCTGGCCCTCGAATTTTTTAAAGGCACTATTGAACGACGATAGGCTGTTGAAGCCCACCTCAAAGGCAATGGATGAAATGGTATACTTGTCATTTTCGGTCGAAGTCAACAGGTTTTTGGCGGCTTGGATGCGGTGGTAGTTGATGTAATCGTTGAAATTGCGCTGGGCCTGTTCGTTGACCAGTTTGGAGAGCTGTTGCGGACTGGTACCCAACAATTGGCTCAGTTTCGACAGGCTGAGGTCGGGTTCCAAATAGCGTTCTTCGGTGACCACCAAGCGTTCCAAAGTTTCGAATAGGGGCTGTTGGCCGCTGGTTTCGAATACCGCACCGTCCAAATCGGTGATCCGCCCTTGAAAGGCTTTGAAACTCAAGAAATAGACCACCACGGAATACAATAGCGGACCGACCACATAGGGCACGGCATTGTCCAAGATGTTCAAGACATAGGTCACCCAAAGCAATACGAACCCCCATAGCAACCAACGCAACCAGTGTAAGACCGCCTGTTGCGATTTGCTACGCTTGGATTCCGGATATTCCCGGCTGACCTTTCGAAACCTACCCCAAGCCAAGCCGATATACACCGCCAAATGGAGGTAGATAAAGAGCAGTCCACTGGCAAAAACCACGATGACCCATTCGCTTTGTTCATACCACTCCCGAGAGACGAACAAACTGGCCCCAAAAATCAGGGCGAAAGGAACTAATTGCAATCCATCGGAGCGGGTCAAGGCAAAATCGGGCCGGGTCATGCTGATCACATACCAGCGCAACAAAGGTCCGATCAATAACAGCAGGGCCAAGCCGATGAAGATAAAGACGGGTTCGAGGTCTTGCCCGAAGTTCAAGAGTACCGATTTTCCGATACGAAAGGCCATAAAGATCAAAAGCCAGCCCAACAGATAATTGGACCGGCTTTTTCTCTTTTTAATGACCATAAGGTACAAGGCAAAGAGCAGCCCGTGCAAGAGCCCGGCACTGCTCAAAAGAATCAATACGATATCGGATACCTTCACCTGGTGGACTTTTTACGAAAGTAAACCAATTTCAAAGCTGTCCCTTGCCCCTGCCCCATTTTTCCGTTCGTTTTTCAAATGCTCACTTGCGTTGCGCCACTTTTTTGGTATAGGCCGTCAACCGTACGAGGCCGAAAAAGCGACCGATGTCTCCCCGCATGGCGGCAATGATGCTGTGCTTGGCGATGAGCACACGTTGTACTTCGAGCTCGTGTTGATTGTAAAAGTTCGAAATCAGGTTCTTGGCACTTCGCGAACCTTTGGCATCATAAGTCTGCAAGACGGTTACCGCATTTTCTTCAGCGGTCAGCTTCCGGTATTTGGGGGTATAGCCCATTTCTTGGATCATGGTCTCGGCCATTTTCCAGGTCGACCAGGGGTTCTGTCCGGTGACCAGGTTCTTTTCGTGGCTGATGTGTTCCAAATAGGTGGTACCAGCACTAAAGCGGGCCCCTTGGGCTTCCAATTCACTTTGTAACAAAAAGGGGAAAATGGTCTCTGCCTCCGGAATCAGGAACAATTCCTCATCATTGGTAAAACCACTGACCGTTTTGTCTTGCAACAGGTGCTGGCCGTTGTCGAGGGTTACATTGACGAAGGCTGCGGGCCCATGGCACACGGCCCCTACCACCCTATCGGTCTGATACAACTCGCGTACCAGGTTTTGGATGGCTTGGTTGTTCGGGAAATCGAACATGGCCCCCTTACCGCCCACGAAAAACACGGCTTCGTAATCGGCCGGATCGACCTCGGCGATGGGCAGCGTGTGTTTCACCTTGTATTGGGCCTGACTGTCCTTTAAAAAGGCAAAGTCATAGGCGCCCATATCCTCGTCATCGATAACGACTCGGGGTTCGCCACCTTTCGGACTGGCGACCTCCACCTCAAAGCCATTGGCTTGAAACACATAATAGGCCCGCGAGAGCTCGGTGAGTTCATAACCGGTGCTTTTACCGCTACTCCCCATTTCGGTGGCACTGGTGACTACGGCCAAGACCTTGCCCCTGTGATCGGGTACGTTTTCGTTCACATAGGCAAGGTCACTTACAACGGCCGCTTTGATCTGGGCACGTTCTTCTTTTTCAGGGATCAGGCTCATAAACCACCAGCCAAATCCGAACAATAACAGGATCAGGGTGGCTAAACTGATCAAACTCCATTTGATAATCGGGTATTTCTTCAACATCGTTTTTGATTTTAAATGATGGGCCGAAATACGCTCCTTTTCATAAGAATAGCTGTCGGAATGATAATTCCGTCAGTGTAAATTATCATTTCGGAGGTCCTTGGTTATAGCATAAAAGGCAAAAGTCAAAGGGTAAAGACTTTGGGTTATTCCACGGTTTCGAACAAGCGGTGCAGGTCCTCTTGATGTGCTTCGGGGGTTTCGGCCCTGAGGTAGTCTAACAACTCTCTCGAGCTGGCATAACGATCGGACTGTGTCTTCTTGGTACCTTCATAGCTGCGCCAATCGGCAATGAACCGTTTTAAGGCCTTATTGATCCGGGCTTCCCCGATCAGTTCGCTCAATTCGTTCATGGCCAAGACACCTTTGTTGTAGTACACGAAATCTTGGTTTTCGACCAAAGCCAAGGAGGCTTCCATTTTCACTTTTTTGCGCTCACGCTCATAGATCTCTTCTTGCATTTCCAAGAACTGCTGTACCTTTTCTTCAGGATAATGGGCCTTCAACACCATCAAAGCGCCATATTGGGCCAGGGTCTCCAAGACGAAATACTGCCCCTGTACATGGGCGGCTTCGAGCTGCATGCCGAACCACTGGTGGGCGATTTCATGGGCCGTGATAAAGAACACCATATCGACATCGTTGCGGTCGTCAATGTCCAAAACGAAGCCCAAGCCTTCTGAAAAAGGAATGGTATTCGGCAGCGATTGGGCAAAATCGGCGTAACGGGGCACTTCCATGATCCGTAGTTGATCGTATTGGTAGGGACTGAAATTGTCACTGAAATAGGTCAGGGAAGCTTTCATGGCCTTTTGCATCCGATCGAGGTTGTACGTATGGGAGGGATGATGGTAGATCTCCAAGTCCACGGCATTTTCAGCTTCCGAAGAAGATTTCCAGTTGTCTTTGAGCACTTCATATTCGGCAGAAACGATGGTATAGAAATTGACGATGGGTTCCGTGCTTTGGTACCGGAAATACGAACGTCCGTTGCTCGACCACTGCCTTTGTAATGTTCCTGGAGCCAAGGCGGTCTGTCCATCCTTGGTACCGATGGTGATATCCAACAGCAAGCCATCCGAATCGCTACCCGAACGGGCGTTGATCATTTCATGGATATCGTCGATTTGGGCTTTACGTTGTCTTGGGGCCAGACCCATGACTTCCCTTTCGTTGGGATCTTGTAGCTCGTACTTTCGGTTGTACCCCAAGGTCGGGAACTCGGTGTTGTGGATAAAACTGCCGTTGTCCACCATTTTGGTGTCTTGCCCTCCTTCTTCAAAGCCTTTGGGGTTGAAGGTCTGTACGAAATCGAACTGTACCGTTTGGTTTGGTTGTAGTGCTTGCTGGAGGGTGTAATCGATATAGCCAAAACGGGCATGGGTCGAATCCGCTTCCGCCCCACCTTCGAACCGTACTTCGGAGAGCTGCAAGTGGGAAGCGATCCGTTGTTGGATGGCAATCGTTGTAATTGGCGCATCCGTAAGGTTTGTTAGGGAATAGCTGCCCTTGACGGTATAGCTCCGGGACTCCGGATAGAGCTCGACATGGAGTTCGGCCGCTGTAATTTTAGGTTGGGGGTGATATTCCATGGGTTTTAAGGTTTGCTCATAGGCCGCCCTGAAGTCCTGTTCCTCACCGGCGGTCCAATAGGTATTCAATACATTGGTGTTGTAGAAAATATAGCCACCACAAAGTACCAGCAGCACAAGGAGCGTAGCCCCCAATTTGCGAACCGCTGGTGTGGACTGCCTTTTCAAGTTTTGGAACCGCTGCTTCAAGGAACTGCCCATACCTCGCTGCATCAAAAGACTGGCCAAGACCACCACCAAGGCGGCAAAAACGGCCCAATAGGTCTTGGTCCATAAATAAGGGGCCAGAAAATGCCCGTAGCCGTTCATTTCGGAATAGCTGCCTAGGGGCTTGCCGCCGAATTTATAGAGGCTGTGGTTAAAGCCCAGGAATTCGGAACCGATATTCGCGATAAAAAAGATCAGGGTAAGGAAGATGCCCACAAAACGGTTTTTAGCGATGGCCTGGAAAAGGAACGCCATACAACTATAGAGGGTTAAGAAGGGAAGGATTTCAACAAAGAAGCCCGTGAAATAGACACCTAGGTCGAACTGGTAATAGCCGTTCAAGGCTTGGAACAGTACGCCGGCCAGGATCAGCACCACCATCAAGACCACATACACCAATTGCAGGGCCAACAACTTTGCGACCACCACGCTTCCGTTGGCAATGGGGGTGGCATCGTTCAAGACGAACTGTTTGTTGGTCCGTTCTTTCCAGAACAATTCACCGGAATAGAACAACAAGAGGATGATGAAAAAGTAGAGCGAGTTTTCCTGTAGTTCGGCGATGATGAAATGGGTCGCTGGATAACTGTCTACCCCATAAACTGTTCCTAGGTTCACTGAATTGATACCGATGATGACCAGACCGCATCCTACGATGGCCCAGAACGAGGCCTCCTTAAGTAGGGACAAGGAATAGAACTTTACCAATTCGAACAAGCGTTGTCCCTCAGCCTTCAGGCTAAACCGTTGTTTTGCCCGTGGTATCGCCCTGGTATCGTCGGAGGGTTCGATGGCTGTCTTTTTCTTTTTGCCTTGGGTCTTGACCAAGGTGCTGAAGGAGAATTTGCGGTAGCCATACCCCAGCACGGTGAGTCCTAAAAAGAACCAAAAGAGTTTGTTGTGAAGCATGATCCCGTTAAATCCGATGCCCCTGGCATTCCGCTGTGCCGCCGTCCAACTTTTAGCGAATTGGGTAAGGGTGGTCAGGGAAAACGGGTCGAATACGCCTTGCCAATAGGGATCGGTGATGGCTTTGGTCAACAAGAAGATGACAAAGAGGACCACTCCCTGGGTATAGACCACCAACAACTTTTTACTCAGCATGCCGGTAACGAAAAAAAGGCAGGCCCCAAAAAACAAAGTCGGTAAAACGACCACGACAAAGGATTGGAGGTAAGGCCACACTGCAAAAGGCAGCATATCCGCGACTTGGTGCCAAGGCATTTGGCTCCCTAACAGCATGCCCAGGGGCATACCGCTGAAAATAAGCAAGAGCACGGTAAAGGAACCCAAGAACCGCCCTAAAAGATAGGCCCGTTTCGATATGGGATTGACGAATAGCAGGGCCTCGGTTTCGTATTGGTAGTCGCGTAGTACGGGCACCCCCATGATCATGGACACCATGATCATGAAGAGCGCCGTCAGGGCGCCCATGGTCTTGGCCAAGACCAGGGGGGCATTACCTTTCATCAGCCCGATTTCGACCCCTTGGAAGATAAAATCGACCCCAACGATCGAGAATAGGAACAATACCCCGAAGAACACATAGGTTTCTGGGCGTTTTAGACGATAATTCAATTCAAAATTGAAGAGTTTCAACCACATGATGTTTTGTTTTATTGATAGACTTTTGAGAAATACACCGCTTCCAAACTGGTGTCGATGGGTTCGAATCCGTCCCCTGGTGCCATATCGCTAAGGATCTGGATGACCGGCTTGCCGAAAAAGCGTTTGTCATTGATGACCTGGTAATAGGCCTTATGGCTGTCCAGCTCAGCGGGATTGATCGTTTTTTGATAGACCTTACCTTTCATTGCGGCCATCAACTCTGCGGGTTTGCCTTGCAAGACCACCTGCCCGCGGTTCATGATGGCCATGTCAGGACAAAGTTCCTTGACATCTTCAACGATATGGGTCGATAGCAAGACCAAGGTGTGTTCGGCGATCTCGCTCAGCAGGTTGTAGAATCGGTTCCGCTCTTTGGGATCCAAACCCGCAGTGGGTTCATCAACGATCAAGAGCTTGGGGTCGTTCAACAGGGCCTGGGCGATTCCGAAACGCTGTTTCATCCCCCCTGAAAAACCACCCAAATGCTGCTTGCGCACCCCATAGAGATTGGTTTTATGCAACATGGCCGCCACCAATTCGCGGCGCTCGGCCTTATCGGTAATGCCCTTTAAGACCGCGAGGTGATCCAGCAAGACTTGGGCCGATAGTTTGGGATACAAGCCAAATTGCTGTGGCAAATATCCCAACAGTTTACGCACCTCATGTTTTTCGGTGCGTACATCGAGTTCGCCCAATCGGATGTTGCCTTGATCAGCCTCCTGTAAGGTGGCGATGGTGCGCATTAAGGTTGATTTTCCGGCGCCGTTCGGACCTAGGAGTCCGAACATGCCCTTGTTGATTTCCAGGGAGACGTCTTTGAGGGCGTGTACCCCGTTATCGTACGTTTTGGTTAGATTTTCAATTACTAGTTTCATGACTGTCCGTTTTTTGGATTCAGGGCAAACCTAATGCTGTGATACCACCCGATAAAGGAATTGGGATGGGTGGTGGCCGTACGGGTTCGGATGGCGTTAAACGTGTGATGAAGGACGTTCATCACTGCCTAAGGGTCGTTCATCAACTTATTTGTTCAGGGGCTTTAAATCCAGTAATATTGGGGCATGAAGTCAACAACTCCATCCCGACGAACGCTTTTTTCAATGCGCAACCTGCGCATCTTATTGGTCGTACTCGGGATCATCATCGTTTTGTTCAATGATACCTTCGGCAAATTGGAAGGCTTTATCGAGTTTCTGCTCCTTTATGCCATTGCCGTCTTGGTCGCCGTCTCGCATTGGTTGTTCGTCAACATTCGGGGCATCATCAATTTGAAAAACGAAAAAGCGAAGACCGAATTGAAACTGCTGCAAGCCCAGGTCAATCCGCATTTCTTTTTCAATATGCTAAACAACCTCTATGGACTTGTGGATAGGGATCAAGACAAGGCAAAGACCCTGATCTTAAAACTTTCCGACATGATGCGGTACAGTATTTATGAAGGTCAGAAAACCGAAGTCAGCCTTCAAGAGGAAATCGATTTCCTCGAACAGTATATCGCCCTCCACCAAATGCGCTATCATAAAGAGATCACCATTGATTTCAAGGTGGATATCGCTGATGGAAGTCTTAAGATCGCCCCGTTGTTGTTCATCATTTTGGTGGAGAACGCCTTCAAGCACGGTGTGGAAAAATTACGTGCCGATGCTTATGTGCACTTGGCCATGCGCTCGGATGTGGATGGTATCCGTTTTGAAATAAGCAATAACTTCGACCCCGAAGAACAGGGGCCGCCCGGGATCGGGTTGCCCAATCTGAAACGACGTTTGGAGCTGATCTATCCGAAACGGCATCAGTTGGAGTTCGAAAAGGGAGCAACGACCTTTACGGCTACATTATTTATAAATCCCGCCCCATGAATTATATCATTGTCGATGACGAACATATCGCCCATGACATCGTCAAAGGCTATTGCGATGCCCTACCCCATCTGAATCTGGTGCAGCACTGTTATGATGCCATTGAGGCCATGGAGTGTTTGCGGAACCATCAGGTCGACCTCATGTTCTTGGACTTGAACATGCCCAAATTAAGCGGTTTTGGTTTTTTGAAAAGCCTGCCCAACCCGCCAAAAGTCATCGTAACCTCGGCCTATCAAGAGTTCGCCCTAGAAGGTTACGAACTCAATATCGTGGACTATCTGCTGAAACCCTTCGCATTCGAACGTTTTGTCAAAGCGATAAACAAACTCGAAGCGAAAACGGCCAGCGAACCTGAAAAGGTCCAGGTCGAAGAAAGTCGGATGTTCCTGCGTTCGAACAAGAAAATGGTCCAAGTGCGTCTTGAAGACATCCTTTTCATAGAATCCACCGGAAACTATATCAAGGTGGTGTTGGAAGATTCGGAGGTGCAAGTGCGGGAAAAACTGTCGGAAATGCTACAGTCCCTGCCGGAAGGGGACTTTATCCAATGCCATAAGTCCTTTATCGTTGCCAAAAAGCACATCAAAGAGATCGAAGGCAATCGAATCCATAGCAAGGGGTTCACCATTCCGATCGGGAAGACCTACAAGCTCAACCTGAAAGGCTTGTTGGGATAGCAGGTCGAACCCTGGCCATCTTGTTAATTCTGAAACCCTTAACAGCCCCTTCTCGAAGTTTTCGGTAATTTCAAGCAACACCAGTTCCATTAACCGTACATGAGACTATCGATACTATGCTTGTTGTGTTTCGCCCAATTCGCTCCGGCCATGGCGCAAACCCCAGTCGAACGGCCCGTTTTGCTCCCTCTTTCCTTGGATGAACGATTCTCCCAATTTCGGGTCGAATACCCCTTGGGGGTCAATGGGGAGGACTTCTCCTATGGGTTGTTGGAATACCGCATTTCAGAACGCCTGGGTGCCCGGCTACAGCATACAGTGAACAGCTTCGGAACGCTTCAGCAATTCAACACCTCGCTACAGGTCAAATGGTACGTCAAGGAAAAACTTTACGTTTTTGGAGGCGCCGAACAGGAATTCGGGACCAATGAGTTTACCGGTGAACAAGAGGTCTTACGGATCAATCTGAACCTTGGGGTGGGTTATGAAGTCAATGAAAGCACCTTGCTTGAAATGGGACTCAACCCACAGATCGGAGGGCCCTCTAAGGACCTTATGGGCAGGCCCTTACCCAAGAAAAACACCTTATCATTGCGCGCTCGATTTTAAGAAGGGTAACGGTTTTTAGGTTAAGGCTAAAGGGTTAGCAACTTATGCCATTAGGGACTCCTTCTCTTCGCTTCCACAATACAGGCGGCATCCACCCAATAAATGTCCGACATACCATTTACTTCGTTATACCGACTGAAGAAGAGGTACTTGCCATCGGGACTGACACTCGGGCAGGTTTCCGTAAAATCGGAATTGACCGAGGGCCCTAGGTTGACCGGTTCCGACCAGCTGCCATCCGTTTCTTTGAAGCAGACGTGGATATCACGATCCTTGCCTTCCGCTTTTGGGGCATCGAACAAGAGAAAGGACTGATCGGGAGCAATAAAGCCATGCAGGCCTTGCGGGATTTCCAGCACTAACGCTTCCGGATAGCCACCCTTTCGTAAGGGGGCCCAATACAGTTTCAATTCGGAGATGTTGGTGTAAAACAAATCCCCGTTATCGGCCAGGGTCGGATAAAAGACCAGGGCATCGTTGACTGGGGAATCCAACAATCGTGCGCTACCCCACCCTGAAGGTCCCTTTTTTAGCATCCAGATGCGCTCATCGGAAAATATCGAATCGTAGGCGGCGAACACCAGCTGTTGGCCATTGGGACTGACGAAGGCTTCGAATTCGTTCTTCTTGCGACCTTGGGTCAAACTCGTGATTTTAGGTGCCGTCCAAAGGGAATCCGTCCACTTCGAAACATAGACGCTTTGTATGCCGTCTTCGCCATTCCCCGAAAAGTAGATTTCCGAGAGATCTGGGGTAAACGATACCCCGTATTCGTAGCGTCCTTGTACGGATACTACATTCGGAGCGAAGCGTTCGGCTTCCCTCCCCGGTGGGGTTTGTCCGAAATAGGGTTGCAATCCAGTACTATCCGATGGTTTCGGTTTTGGGGACTGGCAGGCCACCAATAGGAGACCCAAGACAAGCAATCGATAAAGCACGGCGTCTTGCATATGTTATAAAAATGCCGGGATGATATGCTCCGCCACCATTTGTAGAGTGCGGTTTTCATTGTCATGGCCGGTCACCACCACCATCAGGTCAAGTTCTTCGATAAGGATGATGTATTGTCCCCCGCCTCCTTGGGCCGATCGGGTAAAATAGGAAGTATTGCCCACTTTGAGATCGGCACTCCACCAGTAATAGCCATAACCTTGTTTGCTGACATCCTTTCCCCCACCGAAAATGTCATCGTCACCAGTAAGTACGATACGGCTCAAGGCTTTTTCAAGATAGGCTTGGGGTACCAGTTGTTCGCCTTTCCATTGCCCCTTGTCGCGAACCAGTTGCCCCCACTTGATCATGTCACGCGAGGTCATGCCGGTGCGCCATCCCGCCTCGGGGATACCGCTTGGCGAAATACGCCATTCGTAGTTGCTAATTCCCAATTTGTCAAGCAGTTCTTTTTTTAGAAAGTCCATGGCCGATCCTGGAACCACGGCCTCTAAGACCTGCATGACCAAACGGGGATCGCTTTGGTATTTAAAGGTTTGTGTCGCTTCAGTGATCGGGGCACTATGCTCAAGCATGAGTTGTACTTCCTGTTGTCCTTGTAACAACTCGGGTTTTTCTTCGAACATCTTTTGGTGTTCGTCGCTCACCCGAATGCCCGAGCGCATGGTCAAGGCTTTGGCCAAGGTGATCTTTTCGGCACCGGGAGTGAATTTTGACGGATCGAGGTCTTTTAGAAAATGGACCAAGGGCTTGTCCAAATCCGCCATCGATAGATATCCCAATTGAATGGCGCGCCCAAGGGCAAGGCAGGTGTAGGTCTTGGTAGCCGATGCTTGTGGATGGGGAAGGTTGCTGCGCCCTTTGATAAAGTAGGATTCGAACAGCAGCTTGCCCTGATACGCGATCAAAAAACTGTCGAATTTACCGTATTCCGCCTGGGCCGCCTTTTTGGCCAGTTGCAAAATCATGGCTTTGTCTCCACCATCCGCACCCAATTTACCGACCGGGATGCCGTCTTTTTTAACGTCGGGACTGGCATCATAGAAGGCGGGTTCCAGGTTCGGGATGTCCCAGAATTCCAGTTCGCTTTCTTCGGCGGTCGCTTTGGCCGTTGGGGCCGATTGCTGGGAAAAGCCCAATGTAGTTGCTGTGATGAGCAGCAGGGTCAAACGGATGGGTGTCGTCATGATGGTTCGTTTTTGAATTGATATGGGGTAAAAATAGCCTGGATATGGTCAAATAAAACGGTAAAACGGACCAGTACGCCCTTTTAGTGACGAGCGCGTTTCGTCAGGGGCCAATGCCATTCGTAAGAATTTGTGGGATGTGGGCCCAATTGGTCGTAATTTTACCGGCAATAGCATAGTTGTTTATGTTTCAGCGCTCGTTGAAAAATACCATCGTTTTGAATGTCGGGGCCTTTGTGTTGGTGACCGTCTTGGAAATCCTGAGCATTTGGGTCATCAAAGATAAGTTCGATACCGACTATGAATTTTACATGCACGGTATCAGCTATGCCGTCAACATCATGCTGATCATTTGGATCAACCATTTTGCATTGATCCCTTGGTTTTTAGATCGCCGTCGGTACCTGCGCTATGGCATATTACTCATGGGCTGTATCTTTTTGGCGTCTTATTTCAGGGGATATGCCAAGGGAGGTTGGCCGGTCGTTTCCAAATTCTTTTTCTTTTTGATCTACACCACCGGAACCGGTATGGCGGCTTTTTTATTGAGACGGAATGCCATCATCCAACGCGAGAATGCCGAAAAGGATAAATTGCAGAAAGAGTTGGCCTTGAATTACTTAAAGGAACAGGTGAACCCCCACTTCTTATTCAATTCCTTGAACAGCATCTACTCCCTTTCGCGACAGCAATCCCCGGAAACCCCCACGGTGGTGATGCAGCTTTCCGAATTGATGCGCTACCAATTGGAAAGCGCCAAAAAGGATTTCGTTTCGGTGAAAGAGGAATTGGAATTCATAGAAAACTACCTCTTGTTGGAAGAAAAGCGCTTGGGCGAGCGCTGTACCATCGAGTTTTCGATCGAAGGCGAGCTTGCTGATGAACAGATCGCGCCGATGTTGCTGATCCCTTTTGTTGAAAATGCCGTGAAACACGGTGCCCAATTGACCAATGCCCCAAGTACCATTGATGTATCGGCCCAACTGAAGAACGATGCCCTGTTTTTCAATGTGATCAACTCCAAACCCGCCCAAACGCCGTTGTCAAATCGAGAAGGCACGGGACTTGACAACGTAAAACGCCGTTTGGCCCTGTTGTACCCCCATGCCCATGACCTGAAGATCGAAGATTTGGACCACAGCTATCATGTGGCCCTTGCCTTCACCCTAAAAAACGCCCTATCATGATGCGGATCGCGATTATCGATGATGAAGTCTTGGCCAGAAAGGTGTTGGAGGAATATTGCGACAAGATCGATACGTTTGACTTGGTTTTGAGTACGGGCAATCCGCTGGAATTTATCAATTTCGCGCAGCAGGAAAAGGTGGACCTTATCTTTTTGGATATCGAAATGCCGGAATTGAACGGCTTGGAAATCTTGAACACTTTGGTAAATCCGCCAAAAGTCATTTTGACCACGGCCTATTCGGAATACGCCTTGAAGAGCTATGATTATGGCGTGGTCGACTATCTGTTGAAGCCCATCAAGCTCGAACGTTTCCTAAAAGCCATCAACAAGGTCAACGCTTCCACCCTTCCCGATACCACCGCATCGAATAAAGGGGAATTGCAGATCAAACACGACGGCATTCCTGTTTCCCTTCCCTTTGCGTCCATCCAGTACATCCAGAGTTTCGGGAACTATGTCAAGATCTTCACCGACGACCGCATGTACCTGGTCAATGGAACCCTGACCCATATCGCTTCCCAATTGTCAGATCGTTTCGAGCGCACCCACAAGTCGTATATCGCAAATTTGGACCGGGTAGAAAAAGCCACACGGACTTCCGTCCAGATCCAAGGAAAGCAGGTACCGATAAGCGCCAGTTATAAGCTGTTGGTACAGCAAAAATTGGGAAAGTCCGGATAGCTAGGATGGCCTGCAGACCAGCGATTAGGGGTTCGTCGTCTTGTTCAAATAGGTGGCGGTAAAGTACTTTTTACAGAAGTTGGCAATGTTGTCGTAAAAAATCATGTCGACCAATTCTTCCGGGCTGAAGCCCATCAGCAGCTCGTTGAACTGTGTTTTGGTATACGGTCTCGAAAAATCCTCCCCTATGAACAGTACCCGTGCTTTTTTCCGTTCCATATTATCCGCAAAGTTGTAGTCGATGGCATCCCGACAGCGGCCCTTGAATTCGGTTAAAGAGGCCGAGGTGTTGAAATGGTCGAAAGGATCGATGATGCCGTCGAAATCCGTACCCAATCCCGCGGTTTTCCACGCTTCTTTGTGATCGATGCCCGCTCCGGTTTGGGCGTTCAATTTTTTGATATGATCCAGAGTGACCCGAACCACGTGGAAGATGTTGGTCAAAAACATCTGGGTGTGTAAGCGCTGCACCCGGATCGTACTGCCCATGGCGCGGTTTTCCACTTTAACGAGTTTGTTGAACTTGCCGCCCGGCATCCTGCCGTCGTGCATGCATATGCCTATGATTCCATCGGTATCGAAGATGTCGGTGATGTCTTCATTGGTCAGGTTGATATCCCATCGACTGACATAAGAGCGCTGGTCGAGTTTATTGGTATCCGCACGATTTGCCGATTCGGCCCGTGTCGAAATCCCGTTCACCGCGGTATGGCTGCAGATGATGGGGATGTTGTCGGGGTGGGCCTTTACGAGTGCGGTGAATTCATCGCGACATTTGAGCGACATATGCTTGGTGTCGATCAAGATCCGACGGTCGAAATAGTCTTTGGACAGCAGGAAGTCGGTGATCAAGGTCTTTCCGAAATCGGTAAAGCCATCGTCAAGACCGTTACGTTGGTCGAAAACATTGCTAAACCCCGGAATCAGGAAGTTCTTGGCGTCTTTAAAACTTTTGGCATGCCCGGAGACGAGATTATTGAAATGGTGTGAAAAGGTGATGAAGAACGGGGGAAACTCCAGTAGTTTTACCTTTTTGATGTTTTCTTTGAAGGATTCCTCCAAGTCACGTCTTGGGCCGGCATCGAGGGCATCGATGTTTCGGGCATTGAACAGGTCGTTTTTGTTGTAATTGGCCAAGACATGGGCCCCTTCAAGGGTGATGATCCCTGCGATTTCCCAGTTGCTCAGCGCACCCACTTCCGAAAAATCGTTGATCAACTTGAGCTTGACCGGTCTGGAATAGCCGGCCAAGGTATAGGGTTTGTCATGCTCATCGCGGATCTTGGTGTATTCGCGCATCAGCCCTTTGAAATAATCGATTTCAGCGGCATGGTAAATGTCTTGCAGAAAGCCGTCAACCTCCTTTTTGGAAAATCCGGTCAAGGCGCGGATGATCTTGGAATCGATTCCCAGATTGGCGAAAATGCCCTTGAGCAGTTTTTTTTGAATACCGGTGGTCACGTTGTTGAAGGGCCTGTCGGGTTTCATAAAGGGACGTTCCGGGGGATAAATGGCAAAGAAGACCAATTTGTTGTTGCCCTCCATACAGGCCTCCAGGTTCGATTGGGTATAGCGGGCCATGTTCTTTAAGAACATATCAATGGCGAGTTTCCGGAGTTTGTCCGATAACCCACCGCCTCTAAACAGGGCCCGGGTGGTAATGTTCTTCTTTTCGACCCAAAGATTATCGATATCCTCGTTAAAGGTCGGTTTTAGGGAAGGATGGCAGTGCAGATCGGCGATTTTAGTCATATCAATTCTTTTTAAAGGTTGCCGGGGAAGCGTTTTCGCATCTTGATTAGAGGGTGTTTGAAAACCCACTTCCGAGCCGTACTTTTACGAACTATCGGATTTATGCGAAGACTTAGTTGATGTTTAGGGGGGACTACAAGATAAACAATGGTTCTTGAAGAACATTATGTAAAAACCTTAGACTTTTTGAGGTTCAACCCTAGTCT
The DNA here is from genome assembly GCA_013214065.1 of Flavobacteriaceae bacterium. Classification (GTDB taxonomy): domain Bacteria; phylum Bacteroidota; class Bacteroidia; order Flavobacteriales; family Flavobacteriaceae; genus Flagellimonas_B; species Flagellimonas_B algarum. Next base: position 304,795 of record JABSPK010000003.1, on the reverse strand, counting down.
TAGGGATAAAATCTTAGGTGTTGGGTGGAACTTTGGAGAAAAGGTTGGTTAGAAATAAATGGATGAATCCCGATAATGGAAGCTGTCCTTTTTTAAAGGAGACCGTTAAGCAGCGTGCTGTTCGCTCTCCATGGCCAAGAAATGGGTGACTTGGTTTTGGGCATTGCGCAAAGGCACCACATCGATATGGCAATGATATTCTTCCCCATTTTTACGGTAATTCACCAGGGTTTTCGAAAAACGGATTTCTTGCTGCAACAGTTCCCGTATCTCCTTTTTGGTGGTTTTCGAGGTATTCACCCCTTGCAAGAAGATTGGCCGCTTGCCCAAAGCGAATGTTTTGGCATAGCCCGTCATCTCCCGAAAACCATGATTGACCCATACGATGTTCTTCTGGGTATCGGTAACCACCAAGGCCTCATAATCGGTGTCTTCCAAAATGCGTACGATTTCAGGGGCAACGTTGCGCTGCAATACGTCCGTCAGTTCGGCTAATTCATGTTGTAATTTGAGCCTTTTACACAGCGCCTGGAAATGAGGTAGGTAAAAATCCAAGCTCTGCAAAGGCGAGACGTATTTTTTTTTGCGGTTGGGGTGTTGCTGGGCACTCATGCGGTGGTAAATGTAGTATAAAATATTACGACCCTGACCATCAAGTGGATGGTTTTCGTTCAATAACATCTTGAAAGCACTACTCCTGGGTCAAATCGGCCCGGCATCGCAACGATTGCTGCCCCGTTCGGGCGTATTGTGAGGATAAAGCGAGTTTGGCTTTGTCATTTTCAAGATACCATCGTTGCTCCGGGATTTGCCCCAGCGGAATCGGGATACCGGCAATTGGGATATCGCCGATGGTGGCTTGGTTCTCAAAACCGTCTTGAAAAATAACTGTCCCAGGTCCGGATCCTTGGTACACCCCCATTTCGATATCATCAAAATAAATAGCGAATCCGGCCGCATTATCAGGAGCGAGATCACGGCCACGCAAGGCAAAGGTATATCCAGTGAGTGCCGCTTCATCGAAAGGGGCGTAATTCGGGTACTCCAAAGGATTGCCTGCAATGGCAAAGGTTTCGTCAAAACCGTTCCCTTCCAAACGTACCGAAACGAATTCCAAGCTATTGAAATCGCATTCAATGGTCATTTTGTACCAGCTATTAGGTTGTAATTCGATACCGGTATCCTGCACGATCCAATTGTCGGTATCGGTGGGTACCCCTTCCCTATTCTCGGGATATCCGATGGGAAACCACAAGCGGCCCGTTCTATCGAAACCTGCCAAGGCCATCCAATCGGCCCCTTCGAAACGAAGGGGGGCGGTCACCCCTTCCAAGAACTCGATGTCCAGTCCAAAAATAATATCGGGTGCCAGATCTTCTTCAAAATAAAAATACCCACTGACGTAGGCGTTTCCTGGATTTGTCAAAAAGTCTTGGACTTCGGCATTGGAATATGCGAAAGCGACGGACGCACTAACGATGGATTCCATCAACACTACCGGTTCCTCCATATTCACATCGCTAGCTGGATCGGAGTCGGAACTACAGGCCTGGAACAGGACTAATCCCAAAAGTAGGAAGCGTTTCATGGTATTTAAACGCTTAAAAACAAGATAGCTTGCCTTAAACGAATATTCATCAGGTGGGATTAGCGCAAATACCCATGTTTGATTAAAAAGGCATCCATGGCGTCTTGAGCCGCCTGCCGGATTTTCGGGTCTGGATTCGGCCAATCGTTATCCGGTTCCGTGGCGGGTGTGAACAAATGCCCGACCCCGTTATAAACAATGAGCTCGCATTCCCTCCCAAGCGCCTCCATGTTTTTTTGGTAGCGTTCCGATTGGGCCAAAGGGGTCACCGTATCGGTACGTCCGATAACGATAAGGGTGGGTGGTGTCTTGTCATGGATTTGTTCAGCTGGGGAAAGGCCTGCTACTGAAATCTTGTCACCCAAACGCCTAGGAAAATCGGAATAGCCCATCAACGATACGGCCGGGGACTTTAAAAGCAACAGGTTCGGGGCACTGGAATGTTCGGCTTCGGGGACACCAAGATTTTCAAAGACCGCTGCACATGCGGCCAGATGGGCCCCGGCCGACCAGCCGTAAGCCGCTATTTTATCCAGATCGATTGCAAATTCATCCGCATGTTCGCGCACCCATCGCATCGCCTTTTGGGCATCCAACACGGCCTCATAAGGTGTGAACCCTTTTTCAGCGTTTTCCAAACGGTATTGTACCGAGAAGGCGACCATACCCTTTTTGGCGTAATGTTGGGCCGTTGAAAACCCCCAAGACGCCTCACCGATCGACCATCCACCGCCGTGAAAAACCAATACGGCCGCATAGCTCCCGCTTGTATCGAAATTAGCCGGTTTGACACCATAGATCTTCAAATCATGGGCGGTATCGTAGGTATAGGTTTGGATGGGAAGGGAGTCAAGGGTTGATTGGGCCAATACCTTTGCGTGGATACAAAGCACCAATAGGTAGAATAGGGGTTTCATGTGATAAGCGTTTTTGATTGATGGTCCGGCTGTTCGCCTTGCCTTAAAAATACGGCATTTCTTTTAGTACCACTGTATACATTTCGTCGATTGCTACCGTGGGGAATACCGTTCTTCCACTTAGAAACCGCAATACCCCTTCCTTATGATACGCAGAAAATCGGTCAAACTCAGCTGTTGGAGTGTCGTATCGCTACTATTGATTTATGGAGGTTTTCATGCTTGGGAATACCTAAGTGGAAACCCGTATGTGGAGTATTTGGAAAATCATAGCGAAACGGTTCCTTTGGGTAGCGGATTTGACTATGGCCTGTTGCATGAAGACCTGCAATCGAGCCGGGTGATCTTCGTGGGTGAGATCCATGGGTTTGCCGAACCCAACCGTTTCGATGTCGATTTCTTCAAGCATCTCCATCAACACTATGGCGTACGCCACTATCTCAGCGAATTGGATTTCGTTCAAGCCACTTATGTGAATCGATTCTTGGATTCGGGTAATCGCTCTTATTTAGATCAAGCGATGAAGCACTGGGGCGTCGTACAGGGGCGGGACAACCAAAGTTATTTTGACAAGTTTTTGGCCCTACAGGAATTTCAAAGCACTTTACCGGTATCGGAAAAATTCACCGTGATCGGCATCGATAAAATCAGGGACACCCTGCTTTTGGATCGGTATTTGGATGAGGCCTTCCCCATGACCGACTTGAATGCCCCGTTGCAAACATCGGATAATCGCATCGGACAACTGGATCGGTTGCTTTTGCGCGACAGTACGTCATCCGAGCAATTGACTACCTTAAAGCATTTGAGAAAAAACCTCGTATACTTAAACGAAGGCCGAAATCGGGAAGAGATCCTGTTTCACAACTTTGCTTCGTTTTACGACAGCCTTCGTTTGCAAAAAGAACGGGTTTATGGTTTCTTGGGGCTTTATCACGTCATGCAATACAGCATCAACCAAACCGAACCCTTGGCGGCCAAGATCCGGAAATCGACCATGGTGCCAAAGCGGGGGTTGCTCAGTATCAATTTCATCATGAACGAGAGCAAGATGGTACTCCCAAGTGATCAGCTACCCGATATGCTCCAAGACGATGGTCCGTATACGCGATTCCCGATCAGCGCAGACAATATGCTGACGACCTATATTGTGGGGGTCCGTGATTTGAAACGGATCACGCCACCCAGACATCTTTCATTGGTCAAATTGAATGGAACGGATAGTCCTTTCGCCCAATCGACCCGTTTGCAGCGTATCATCAAGTTATTGCCTTTGTCACAAGATTTCACAATGACCGAAAAAGGCCGACCCTATGTCCAATATGCGATTTTCGTCCGTCATTCGGATTGGGCCGAACCCATGACCCCGAATTGAATCGTTTTTTTTCGACCTAGGCGGGATAATCACCCCTACTTATCGTCGATACCGTCCGATTGCATAAGGCGGAACCCATACTCCCTGAGCATGGTGATGATCGGTATCGCTTCTTGTCCCTTTTTCGTAATGGAGTATTCTACCCGAACAGGGATTTCAGGGATCACTTCCTTGTCGATAAACCCATCATGTACCAGTTCTTTGAGATTTTTGCTCAGCATACGATCGGAAAGGTGTGCGATACTTTTCTTGAGCTCTGAGTACCGCCAAGCACGGTCCTTAACCCGCCATAAGATCGGCATTTTGTAGGTACCCCCGATTTTGGCGAACACATACTCGACCGGCGTGTAATACTTCTTATTGTCTTTGAGAAATTGCGGCATGCTTACATGAATGTTAGTTACTAACAAAGATACTCAAATGTCAATTGTAACCATATCCCAACTAGTTTTGGGGTATTGAAATTAGGAATGCTAAAAACAGTATGATGCAAACTATAAGAGAAGAAGAACGTTATGTACATTTTCATGGGGCACCAAGTCAAGGCAAAATCTTGATGGTGGCCAGTAGCCCAACAATTTCGGAACAGACCGGTTGGCCCATTGGGTTCTGGGCCGCAGAACTGACCCATCCCCTGCACGTATTCCAAGAAGCGGGATATTCCGTCGATCTAGCCTCAACCCAGGGTGGACCTTTGGAAATGGATGCCTACTCGAACCCTCAAGACCCCAGTGGGTATGCGGCCCATGATGTGATTACCCGAGGGTACCAACAGCAAGATTTTCAAGGGTTGTTGGTGGATACCCCATCAATTGCTGGGATCGACGCTTCGGATTATGATGCCATTTTCTTGGTAGGAGGTCAAGGTCCGATGTATACCTTTAGAAGCAACAGCCAACTCGAACGCTTGTTCGTCGATTTTTATGAAGCTGGGAAACCTTCAGCCGCGGTCTGTCATGCAACCACCTTGTTGTTGGACGCCAAAAGAAGCGATGGAAGCTTGTTGGTTGCGGGAAAAACCTGGACCGGTTTTGCGAATAGTGAGGAAGACTTTGCCGATCAGGCCGTGGGCCAACAAATCCAACCTTATCGTATTGAGGACGAGGCACGAAAACTACCGAATACAGAATTCAAGGTCGCAGCTCCTTTTGCCTCCTATGTGATCGCGGATGGCAATTTGATTACCGGGCAACAACAAAATTCAGGAGCCGCCGCCGCACATGTATTGGTCGATCAATTAAATGATGCAAAAGCCCAATAGGATGGTACTGGCGTTTATCGGCATCGGAAAAGTGGGGTTTGCTTTAGCGAATGGGCTTTTAGGACATGGGCATCGGATCATCATTGCCCATGACGACCCTGAAAGTGCATCGGTCCGGTCGGCCCTTGACAGGAACCCTGCATTTAAGGTAGCTGCGTTACAAGCTGCGATCGACCAGAGCGATATGGTCTTTTTGGCAACCCCTTTTGGTATGAACGAAGGAATATTGACAGCCTTGCGATTCAAGGATACGGTCGTTGTCGATTGCACCAATCCCGTGGGCCCGGGATTGACCCATGGTTTGGAAAGTCGAAGTTCGGGAGCGGAGCAAGTAGCGATCTGGGCGAAGGGAGCAAAAGTAGTCAAGGCCTTTACGATATACGGTTTTGAAAACCTGGATGCAATCGATTATCACACAACCGAAAAACCGGCCATGCTGCTGGCCGGAGAGGTTATCGATGCCAAACGGTCGGTTGCCCTACTTGCTAGGGACTTAGGTTTTGAACCGATCGATGTCGGACCCTTGGATCAAGCCCTTCACCTGGAACACATGACCTTGTTATGGGTAAAAATGGTTCGACGCGATGGACATCATCCCAATTTTACTTGGGCTTACCTTGAACGAAAAGGATAAGGCGTTTACTCGATTTTTTCGAAAACGTTGACTCCCCCTGTGCTCATGTATTGGACCTGCCCTTGTGCATTGGTAACGAATCCCATCGTACGTTCACCATCCGTACTTCGAAATAAAAAGGGGGCAACTTGAAAGAAGCGGCGACCAAAAATGGAAAAGGTACCATCTTCGTTCTCAACCAATTCATGCACAGGAGGGCGATGGCCCGATGCACACCCGTGACAGAACGTACTCCACTGGTAATTGCCGGTAAAGCGCGCCAAATCGGTTGGTTGGGCGATGGGTTGCGGCTCGGATCGTTCGGTTTCGCCTTTTGAAAAATGGGCCATGATCACTTCCATGACTTCATAACGCAATCGGGTACCTTCGTGATGGTGCACGATATAGGCCCCTAGGTTTTCTTCGGGAACCATGGCTAAAAAGGAAGCATATCCGAGCATATCGCCCCCGTGGGCGACGGTGCGAAATCCTTGGATGTCTTCTTCATAGAATCCGTAGGCGAAAGATTCGATTTTTTCGTGTACACGGAGTTCCGGATATTTCATTTGGTCGCAATAGCTTTTATCCAAAATCGAGCGCCCGTTCCACTGTCCATCGTTCAAATGGAGGAGCAGGTACTTCCCCATATCGACCACCGTACTGTTAATGTCCGAAGCCGGATAGGTATGGTAATATTCCCAAGGCATGGGTACGTTAACCCCATTTCGGTATTCATATCCCCATGACAATCGTTCTTCTACCGAATCGTTCAATTGCATTCCCGTGCTTTGCATGCCTAATGGATCCCAGATATGCTGGCGCATGTATTCCTCTAAAGGCAGTCCACTCACCTCCTCCACCAACAGTCCGGCTAAGGCGATGCCATACGATGAATAACTAGAAACCACTCCCGGTTCACGGATAGGGATGAGCCGATCTTGCAAAAACTCCGACAATGGTACCCGTTGAGTTAGATCGAAGACCCGACGCCCTCCGAGTTCATCAAAACCGGCGCTATGATCGATTTGGTGTGCCGGTGTAATCGCCTTTTGAAAGGGTGAGGCAACCTGGATACTTTTCAGGTAGTCGTTAACGGGCCGATGCAAATCGATTTTGCCGGCATCGGCCAATTGTAGTACGGCCATGGCTGTAAAGGTCTTGCTCACCGAACCGATCCTGAATATCGTCGAATCGGGATCGACCCGATCGATCGCTTCCCCCAGTGACGTAAATCCATATCCCCCTTTTAACAAAACGGCACCGTCCTTGACGATGATGTAGGCCGCACCCGGTATATGTTCGGCTTCCATGATGGTTGAGAACACCGAATCCAGTTTTTGCCGAAGTTCAGTGCTATCGGTAGAGGTATCTTGCGCCTTAACAGGGAGACTAACGAGCATCCAACACCATAACCACCAAGAAGCAGGGAGTACGTTAATTCTGTCGCTCATATCAGTAGGCCTCCGATGTAAAGGATTTGTGGACGATTTTCCATTCCCCTTGGATCTTTAGCAGCATCATGTAGTCGGTATACAAGCGTTTTCTACTGGGCACATCGATTTCGACCTTGGCCATGGCCGCATCGTTGACCACATCGATACTCACGATCTTGCCATCACGATCATTGGTCTCCCCCTCCTTAAAGTATCCGATGTATTGGGTGCCGGGCAGGGCCCTTAGCTGTTGTTCCGCATCGATGGAATACAGGTTCAAGTCAGAATGGAAGGCTCGTTTGATACGTTCAGGCTGACCTTTTGAAGTTCCTTCGATGTAGTCCATAAGCGTTGCGGTGATGGCCGCTTTGTCCGTTTGCGCGGTGGACCATTGGATTCCCAGGATCAATACCGCCAGTAGCGTGATGGTTCTCATATGTTCGTTTTTTTAAGATGAAACATGCTTCGAAGCTAACGCTAACGCTGTTGTGATACGTCGCTTTTCGTACGGATTTCCTTCGGATTTATAATCCAAAAGAAATTAGGAAGCCAATGAGCGCTTGAACTGGGCCGGTGTGACCCCTTTGAATTTCTTGAAGGCCGAATAGAAGGAAGAGTTCGATTTGAATCCACAGTCGTTTCCAATGGCCTCGAGGGTCAACCGATCGTCTTGTTGCAATAAGTCAACCGCGGTTTCGATACGTAGGGCATTGATGTAGTTGGCAAATCCGGTACCCAGATTGTCGTTAAGGAACTGCGATAGCTCGTGCTTTCCGATCTTTATGCGATCGGCTACTTCAGATAGCTTCAGGTTGGGATCGAGATGCGGTTTTTCGCTGGAAAACAACTGCTGCAGTTGCTTTTCTATCCATTCGGCCCGCGTATCGGGAATTTTCTTCCTGGCGTATTTTTCGGTCGGATGCAGAAAGGTCAGCGCGTTTTTCCGTCGCCGTAAAAACCAATAAAAAAAGGTGACATACAAAGTAAAAGAAAAGGAAATGGCCCCGACGATATACGAGGTATAGGTCGTGGTGTTATAGGCCAGCCATACTACAAAACAACCGATGAGGATCGAAATGACCCAATAGTCGAATACTTCCATCGATTTTCGATCGCGCAGCCACTTTTTGAACAGTGGCCGGGCCAGAAAGAGGGCGGCAGCCAGATAAAGGGTCCAAAGGGCGAACAACAGGCTCCCCATGATACGTGGTGGGGTACGCCACCACAATTCCCGGTTTTCGGCATAGGGATATTGAATGCTCACATAGACCATCAGGATACAAATGGGAAGCACGTGAACGACCCAGCCCCATTTACGAAGGGTATCGGGATACAATGCAACACGGGTATAGAGGTAGGTCAAGGGTCCGATCAAAAAACAGGCAGTGAGTCCGATGCTGACAAAAGTGGAGGAAACCCCAGGATAAAAGGTTAATAAAACCGATTTGGCCACCCGCACACTAATGACGAACAACAAGGCTGCTAAAAAGCTAGTGGCCCTATTCCTGTTTTTGATGAACAACCCAAAATAGAGACTCAAAAACAGTCCGTTGAACGCCCCTAGGGCGCTAAAGAAAAATAAGAGCTGCCGTTCAAAGTCCACAACTAAAAATACGAATAAGTTGGATCAGCGGTTCAGCCAGTCCTTAAAGTCATTCGATTTCGGTCGGCTTACGATAAATTCCCGTTCCCTACCCTGTCGTAGGGTCAGCTTCAACCGATGATTGAAGTATTTGTCGATTTTTTCAATGGCCGATTTGGCAACGACCTGCCCGCGGTTGATGCGAAAGAATTTGGTGGGGTCCAAGGTGGCTTCGAGTTCATCGATCGTTTCGTCGATGATCACCCTTTTGCCATCAAGGATCCCGAAGGTTATGCTGTCTTCGGAGTAGACGTAGTTCAAATCGGCGATTTTTATCTGGGCGAATCCATCCCCATCCTTGACCAAAATACCCTCGCGTTGCTTAGGGGCCTGTAAGTCTTGAAACAAGCGCTCCAATACCGTTCGATCCACTTGGGTACTTCGGCCGGTCTTTTTAAATTTTTCAACAGCCTGGCTCAAATCGCCTACCTGGATCGGTTTCAATAGATAATCGACGCTATTGACCTTAAAGGCTTTCAGGGCATACTGGTCAAAGGCCGTTGTAAAAATGATGGGGCATTCGATCGTTACTTTCTGGAAGATCTCAAAACTGAGGCCATCGGCCAATTGAATGTCCATAAAGACCAGTTCGGGTGCGGTGTTTTCCGTAAACCATTGGATGCTATCCTCGACCGAATCCAGGATATCGAGTAATGTGTAGTCCAAACCGATATCGCGCATCAATCGTTGCAACTGGTTGGCCGCCCGGGCCTCGTCTTCAATGATCAGAATGTTCATGTTTCGGTTTTTGGTGGTGTTGTTCCAAGAGTGGGAGCCGTACTTCGAAATGGGTATCATCCTTAACGATGGTGATCTTCCGTTGGGCGATCAGGGCGTAGCGGCGTTCGATATTCTTCAGTCCCAGTTTGGTCGTTGGCAATTGGGTCGATTTGGGCTGTATCTTGTTGGATACGATCAGTTCGCCCCCTGTCACACCCACCTTGACCACCAAGGGCTTCGATTTGGAAACTACGTTGTGTTTGACCGCGTTTTCCAACAATAGCTGCAAGCTCATCGGAATGATCCATAGCTTTTTTGCCGATTCGGGCACCTTCCAATCCAACTGCAGGTTATCTCCAAAGCGTTCTTTTTGGATGTGTACGTAGGCCTGGGCGAATTTCAGTTCATCGCGCAAAGGGGTCAAATCGGCATTGCCCGATTCCAAAATGAATCGGTATATGTCGGCCAAGCGGTCAACGAATTCCTTGGCTTCCGCTTTGGTGTTTTGATCGATGATATCACGCAAGGTATTCAGGGTGTTGAAGAAGAAGTGTGGTTGGGCCTGGTTCCGTAGGGTATCCAACTGGGCCTGCACGATCGCCCGTTTGGCTTGCTCCTCTTCACGAATGGAATTCTTGAGGCGGATGTAGTAGTATATGGCCTCATAGATCGACATGGTCATGGTGCTGATCAAGATGATGGGTAAGATGATGCGCGATCGAGCCGGGTGGTTATAGTTTTGGCCAAAAAGGAGGCCCAATCCCATATTGCCCATAAAGTCGACCAACAAAATAGTGCTCACGATGGTCACAAAGAAAAGGGGGATCCTATTTTTGTTGTCTTTTAAATCAGGATAACGCTTTCTAAGGGATATCAAAATAGAACGCATAATGAGCCAGTTGGCTGTTGAAAAAATCAAGGAAACGCTCCAATTAATGACGGCTTCGACGAAGGGCAATCGTGCGAAAGAATTGCCCGAGAACAGGAAATCGGTAATAAAACTTAGCAGCACAATGCCCAGTATGACAAACCAGGCATCGTTAAATGCTAAGTATTTGATTCGTTTTTCCTTGTTGAATAAGCGCATGTTATAGCTTTACTAGGGGCATGCCTTGTTTGGCTTGGTAAAAGGTGTAACCGATCCAGGCGAAATACAGCAGCCCGAACAGTATGGTGAGGGCAATTCGGTTGCCTTCCTTGGTCTGCCATTTCCGGGTCAGTGCCCATGCGAATAAAGGGATTATTTGGATGCCATGCAATCCGAAGAAATGGGCCACCCGTAAATCGCCGGCTACGGTACTCCAATTTAACAAAGGCAGGCCTTCACCACCATCGGCTACGCCTACGTTGTGGGCCATTTGCCCGATCATCTGCCCTCCGACATAGCTGCTGAAAAAGACAACCAACCAGCCCAGTAAGACGCCCCATTGTATGGCCCGGGTCGTATGCATTTTCAATCGGATGGTCTCTACGATGAAAATGAACATGGTCAGCACCACGATGCTGATGAAAAGGCCCATAAGGGCGAACAGTATTCCGTTGAGCAAACTCGTTTGGTTGTAGTGGCTTTGCTCGCCGCGAAAGGCCTGAAGCATCACGATGATGATCTCGATACCCAATGACCAAGACACCAAATTATTGATGATATTCCGTTTTCTCCTTGAAAAAGGATAGAAATGGATGATGTATCCGACCGTTAGGATGTAAAACATACCTGAGATACAAAATTTCAAGGGTTTGATCCAGATATTGATGCCCATCAGTTCACGATCGTCGACAAAAATTCCGACTAGGCTCGCGAGGGCGAAAATGACGTGCATCACTACGATGCCATAAAGGATCGGACTTTCGGCCTTAACCTTTTGAAGGATATGGTTGAGGGTCTTCATGATAGTTTCAATTTAGCGGCACGCATGCCCATGAACAATAGGAAGCCAACCGGCCCCAACATAAAGGTGAAGAACAGACAAGGCGCCAAAAGGATCTGGTGGATCCTCAGGGTTCGGTTTTGATTGACCATCCACATGCCGACCAATAGATCAAACGCCAAGTAGTGCACCCATCCGGCCATTACCGCGTGCTCTTTGGTAAACAGTTCCATGACCGAGGCCAGGCTTCCGAAATCCATCCCTCCTGCTTGGATCGAGATGGCTACATAGTAGACATAAAATAAGGATAGCGCTAGGGGGATGATCTTATAGTCGATCAGAAAGCGGGTGACTTTCCATTTGGGAAGGAGGATCAGTAAGATCCACATGGGCATCGCCATCATATTGGCGATCGAGAAAACTTCAGCTGTTGTCATAACGGATTGGTTTTAGATTGATTAACAGCTCAAAATTGCCGAAATCAAAACAAAACCGAAAGTAAAATCCGTTGAACCATCGCAACGGCGGGTTGAACCATCAACCTGCTTGACTTAGGATGGGGTCACTCGTAGATTCGGATGACTTGCCCATGCCCCTTTCCTTTGACACTGCGCTCGTAGCCACGGATTACTTTGTCCATTGGGATGGGCGTATGACCCGGAAAATAGTCTTTGTATTTGTCATAGGCATCGACTACCACACCTGACGAAACCACATTCAATCGCAGACCGTCCGGAAGCTCCAAGGCGGCAGCTTGAACAAAGCTGTGGACGGCCCCATTGACCATGGCGGCACTACTGGTTAGGATTACCGGATCATCGGCAAGTATACCCGTGGTCAAGGTCAGGGACCCCCCAGGGTTGAGATGGTGCTGTCCGATCCGAACCAGGTTCACTTGCCCCATGAGTTTGCTGTTCAAGCCGATGTGGTAGTCGGCTTCGGTAAGTTCGCTAAAAGGTGCCCATTTGGCTTCTCCGGCAATACATATGATCGCATCGAGCATTCCAAGGGTCTCCAAAAGCCTTTGTATCGAACTGCTATCGGCAATATCGACTTGGTGCTCGGCCGTTCGTCCGGCGACGATGACCTCGTCGGTCGTATTGAAATGGGCGGATACCGTTTTCCCGATGGTGCCATTGCCCCCAATGATCAAGATTTTCATTCGTGTAAGATTATCTGGCTTGAAAGGCCCGGATAAAGATATCAAAAAGCTTTAACGGCGACGCTGTTTTTTATCGGCTGCGACCAGTTGATCATCCTCCCAGGTACCGCTGGCCATGATTTTACCATCTTTTCCGTAGAAGACCCCTTCTCCAGAGCGTTCGTCATTCTTCCATAGGCCGACATATTTTTCTCCGTTCGGCCACAGGTAGGTGCCTTGACCTTCCCGCTTGTCGTTGACATAGCTACCATCGTAAATCTGTCCGTCGGCCCAAAAGAATTTTCCTTGACCGTGACGCTGGTTGTTTTTCCACTCCCCCTCGTACCTACTCCCGGTACTCAACAAGGCGACGCCGTGGCCGTTGGCCTTGTGGTTTTTTACTTGCCCGACATAATGCATGGGGCTACCCTTACTACTTTGAAAGGTGAGATATTCGCCGGCGGATACCAGTTGCAATTGTTTCCGAATCCGGGCGAGCTGTGCCTTGGTTTTCTCATGGGCAAACTGTAACGAATCGAAACGATCGATTTCCTCTGGGGTTGCCACTGCCATTTGATCTAGGGTGTCGAGCTCGTTTGTTCGTGCCAAGGTAGAATCGTATAGTTGGGTTTGAAGGCCTTGGATGCGCTGGGCAATGGCCAACCGCCAGCGGATGCCGAGACTATCGGTAGACCCCGCATCGGGTACTACGCTATTGTAAGCCTTTAAGGCCTGATTATAATGGCCTGTAGCCAGTAGGGAATCGGTAGCCAAAAGCGCTTGGTGCCGCTCCAGATTGGTCTGTAATACAAGGGTTTGGGCTTCTTGGGTGACCAACTCTTTTCTGAGGGAACGGGTCTTTGCCAAATAAAAGATGCCAAATACCATGGCAACGGCCAAGAGCAGGTATGCGATGCGGATTTTGGTTCGGTCATTCATATCGAATCGTGCTTGCTGACATGGGATATACGTGCTAATCGTCGAAATGGATGGCGGGAAGCTTATTTTTTACTTTTCGGAAATCAGGTGAGAAGTATACATGGAAGCGGAAGGTCCAATTTTGTTTGAAAACGCCTGGATTGGCCAGGGTCTGTCCTTGGCTGTACATGGGGCCCGCCGCTAGGGTCAACCGCGGATTGACAATGTATCCGATCGTACCGGTGATCCGAAGGTCTTCCATCAAGCTACCGACCACTTCCTTGCCACTTTGCATGATCAACTCGGCTTCCGGGGAAACATACCAGGTCTCCGGCACCAATTTGTAATTGTTCAGCGGGATTTTGGCCCGGAACATATAACGCCAACGGTTTCTGAAAATGTACTCACTGTTTTCGGCAAAACCCTGCGTCCAGCGGTGCTCGATCCGTATGCGGTGATAGATCATCATGCTCGATAACGGCTGGGCGAACTGATACTGGTGCCAGATACGCCATTCTGGAACAACATTGCGATCATCAGAGGATTCGTCGGTATTGAAATTGATCCGAACGACACCCCCTAGGCTTACATTGAACTTTTTCGAATAGATATAGCCAATGGCGTGCCGGTTGTATATCTGTCCGATCTGCCCGATGAACGGGGTGCTTTCGGTCTCTTCGAACCTAAAATGGGTTTGGGCATCCCAAAACAAGCGTTTTGAGATCCGGATGTTGCCGTAGGTGTTGAACCACGTACGTGTACCCGGATCTTTGAATTCCGATGCTTCCGGTAGCAACTCCCCTTCCTGACCGATTACTGGTGCCAATCCTCCTAAAAGAAAGACCAAGGCTATGGTAAGTCTTGCGATACGTGTCATCCTATTGTTCGTTGGTTGGAAGGTTGAACAATTGCCAAACCGCATCGGGGTCTTGGGTTTTTCTCAGTTTTCGCTCTAGTTTGGAGGTGTCCTCATCACGCATCATAGCCATTCGCTTATACAAACCCTGTAATTGGGAAATGTAAAGTGCCACGTTGTTACAATCGAGATCATTGCTGATGCGTTGCAATAAGTCGGGTATCAAAATACGTTCGTAGGCGTTAATGATGCGTTTCTTGACTTCTTCGTCCATGATGGTCGCCATAAAGGGGTTCCATACTTGATCGGTATAGGTCGTTTTGATTTCAATCGTCCGCTCCGGAATATCGGCAACCATGGTCGCCAATACATTCATTCGCTCGAGGCATTCAATCAGCGTTTTTGCCGTTTCAAGTTGCCCATCTTCAACGGGTCGATCGGCATAGCTCCTGACATCGGCATTGGCCACTTGGGTGATTTTGGCGACGGCCGTGACCGTCGGTCCGGTGCGTTGCCTTTCCAAAGAATCCAGTCTTCGTTCCAGACCTTTAACATAGGCGACCATACGTTCTTCGTAGGAAATCAGCTCTTGCTGTCGTTTGTCGTTACTCAAGCGTTCGTCCAATTCCAAGGCGATGGCGTTCAGACTTTCATCCACATAGGCCGAAAGCATGGCTACGTATGCCAAACCTTCACGATCCATTTCCAGCGTATTGAATCCCGGGCCTTCATAGATGCCACGCCCCTCCCCTTTTTCGATGCGAACCGAAGGTCTTCCTTCGGGCCAAATATCACGGAGCAAGGCCACTCGCGAAACATAGGGCAAGACCCCCTCTCGGTCATAGGCTGCCAATTGCGAAATGGGCTTTACGAAAGCATCGTTGAAACCGGAGATGACTTCATACAGCTCCCCGGCCCGCTCATCGGACAGTTTCAAAATGTTCAATTGTGAATTATTGAGGAGCTCGGTGCATATGGCCAAGGAATTCCGGTTGGCAGCATTGATCTGGGTTACGGCGGTACGTTCTAACGAATCCAAAGGAAAGGATGCGACCTTTACGCGAAGTTCCGGCATGAAATCGGCATCTCCCAATTGGTTCAACAACTGGTCGATCCGTTGATAATGTCCGTCATTTTGGGCCAACAGCCCGTAAATACCCGAAGCTTGCTGGAATGGGGCATAACGCCCTTCGGTCATGATTTTCAGCACTTGGATATAGCGTGAATCCAAAGCAATGGTCTCCAAGTTTTCGGCGCCGGCATCAAAAAGGGGTAGCTCTACGGAGCTTTCTGATGAACTTGTTTTTATCGCAGTGAGGATACCTTCCGTAAACGACCAAAGCTCTTCACCACCCAAGGCATCATCAGAGTACAGTGTCCATTCGTCATGGGCCAGGCCGTTCCGTAAAAAACGACCGACCAAAGTGGCGTCCTCGCCTTCGATCTTAAAGCTTTGCTGCGGAATGCCGGCTGCGAATTCGAATTCGCTTTTGAATAGGGTCTTTACGACTTCGGCATTTTCGATGCGATCGATACGGAAGACCCAAGGCCCATCCGGGCGGCCACCGATCAAGCTTCCGTTGGCTTGCTCTTGGGTGCCCGTTACTGGGATGCGGTATTGGAAGCCTTCGATTTGGCTGTCATCGCTAGAAGTGAACTCGCCGAATTGGAAGGTCCAAGGTCCCACAGGAATGTTGCGCTCGAACCGACCCCTGAAAAGAAAGGTCGTATCCCTTTCGTTCAAAAGCGCACGAAGGTTCGATTTCTCGATGCTGAAGGGGCCGACGAAAAGGGTGTCTCCCGCGGCTACTTCATAGGCGAATCGCGCTTGGCCTTCATATTGGCCGACCGCATACCTCCCTTGAAAAGTCAGGGGCTCCTGGCCGAATAGCCCGGTCAGTCCACCAATCAAAAGAAAGGTCAGGCATATCGGTAATACCCTATAATTACTGGTTCTGGTCATGATGTGTTCTCTTGGTCCGGTTGGGTCGCTACAACGACCTCACACCCTTTATACGGTGAATTCGTTCCCTTAGATGTTCCGTATTCCATTTTTATGGAAAGAAGGCCTCTTTGTTGGCATGAAATACTTCCATGGGGGCTTGGCGTCCCTTAATGGGAAAGGTGCCAAGGCTTTGGAAGGCGTTTGAATACCCAGGTAGCTGGGCAATGACCGCAGCAGAGATGATAAAGTTTTCCTGGAGCTCTTTGCAAAGTCCTTGAATACGGGCCGTGACGTTTAACGGGTCTCCGGTAAAAACGATTTCTTTTTTTAGCGCCCCGATTTCGCCGATGCTTACCGTACCGGCATGCAGTCCGGCCTTGAAACGGGGGGCAAGACCAAATCGCTCTTCATAGGCCGGGGTCTTCTTCCCCAAGTCCTCTTGCATGGCATAAAAACAGCGGATGCAATTTGCCCCTTCCACACCAGTCTCAAGCGGCCAGGTAATCACGATCTCATCCCCCACGTATTGGTATACTTCCCCTTTGTGTTTGATGATGGCATTCGATAAGTCCTCATAGTACCTTTGGATCAATTGAAAGTAGCGTTTATGGCCTAATTTTTCGGCAATGGCGGTCGATGCGGTCATATCGACGAACATAAAGAACCGTTCCTCTTGTTTGAGGGAATTGTATTTGCCGGTGATGAAATTGATCAAGACCGAATGGCCGAGATTTTCACTGATGGCACCATAAAACAAGGATAGCATTAGACTGAAGAACAACTGGAGGCAGGTGCTCCAGAACGCCAAACTGCCCCAAAATACCGCATATCGCTTCCATACTTCGGCTTTCCAAAGCGGCAGGTCCATTTCAATGGCGGCGGCCATCGGATAGACAATCGAGATTACGATGCTGAACAACAGCGTATATAACAAGAATTTGTATCCAATTTTTTTCCAAAGGACCTGTTGGGTAAAAAGTCGGTTGATAAAAACCACTTCCAAAAAACCGACCAAAAGGCCCATCACCGTGACAGCGATACAGGCAAAAAAGAAAATTTCACCGGTTGGATCGATCGCCCCTTCCAAAATGGGGTTATTTCCGATCGCCATTTTATCGGAAAACATAAAGACTACCCCCGTAATCAACCAAATGATACCGAAAGGCAGGATTCTGACAAGTTGATAGCGGGTTTTGGGTGAAAGTGACAAAAGACGGTCTTAAGAAGGGTCGGTATAATGTACCCGATAGATGGCATCGCCATAGTCATCGGAGATCAGCATCGATCCGTCGTCTAAAAACAGGATGTCGACCGGTCTGCCGAATTGATCTTGGCTTTCATCATCGAGCCAGCCATCGATGAAGGTGGTGTAGCCCACGGATTCATTGCCATCCAGTTCGACCAAGGCGATACGATAACCCACCTTTTTCGAACGGTTCCAAGAACCGTGTTCGGCCACGAAGGCATAATTTTGATAGCTTTCAGGAAACATGTCACCGCGATAGAACTTTACGGCCAAGGGTGCGACATGGGCGCCCATCGCTTGCACGGGGGCGATGAATTCCTCACAGTCTCGGTCATTGAATTCAGGATCGGCAACCATACCGCCATGGCAGTAAGGATACCCGAAGTGCTGGCCGGCACTTGAAATGCGGTTCAACTCACAAGGGGGTACATCATCCCCCATCATATCACGGCCGTTATCGGTAAACCACATTTCCTTGGTTTCCGGGTGCCAGGTAAAACCCACCGTATTCCGTACCCCATGGGCATAGATTTCACGATTGTTTCCATCTGGGTCCATTCGGGTGATGGTGGCGTATCGTTGATCGGCGACCGTACTATCACAAATGTTGCAAGGCGCGCCAACGGGCACATATAGTTTATCATCGGGACCAAAGGCAATATACTTCCATCCATGGTGGAACTCTGTTGGGTAATCGTCGTAAACGATTTCGGGGATGACCTCAAAGTCTTCGAGATGCGACTCGATCTCATCATACCGCAACAAACGGCCCACCTCGGCCACATACAGATCGCCGTCTCGAAATGCGATACCGTTTGGAACTTCAAGGGTCGAATCCAAGACCATGACCTTGTCTGCCTTATAATCCCCATCTTGATCTTGGATGGCGTAGACCGTTTTTTCGTTTCGGGTGCCGACGAACAGCGTACCCTCATCCCCCATGGCCATAGAGCGTGCGCCTTCAATTCCATCGGCATACAGTTCTATGGTAAAGCCTTCGGGTAAATTTAGACGCTCCAAGGGTAGTGAAGGTTGTACCGCTGCAACGGAATCTTCATGGGATTCATCAGTCGTCTTTTGTTTGCAGGCACCAGCTAATATGATCACTAGGCCCAAAGCATATTGCAAGGCTTTTGTCTGGGAAATTTGCATGTTTACGGGATTTAGACTTTCACCGTTAAAGATAGCTTATTTCCCTTTGGGCAGGATCGACTACTCGCTAACTTTATTCAGGAAACCTGAGTAACCTATGGTTAAACGCTGTGTGCTATTGACATAAAAAGTAGCGGCATTGTTCGGATAGACCGTGCCGTTCACATTGAAACCCTCACCAAGCTCGTTCACGATATCGAATTGGAAATCATAGGCTTGTTTTTTCTCATTGAAATCAATGGAAAGGTCCTTGGGTACCCCTTCGAAATTGATGCCTACATCTTGGGGGTTGTAGGTGCTGGCGAACTGTCGTTCCCCATAATAGGGCAGTTTCGCGAATACGCTGTCATTTTGGATTCTCAAAAAGCTGGCTGTTCCGGTAATTTCGATACGGTTGGCCGAACTACCTGGGGGCAGCAGGCCTGCTGAAGCGATCGCATTGATGCTACGCGTACCCAGTGGATTGGCCCAACGGGCCCTTAAATCCAGTTCCTTGTTGTCTATTTGTTGTTTTAACGCCGCCAGTTCTTCTGCCGACGGCATTGATTTTTGGCTACCACAAGAGAGCATCGTTCCGAGGGTCACTAGGGCAACTAGGGCCAGTACGTTCTTTTTCATTTGTTCCTTTTTTGAATTCGTTTTAAAAGTACCACCACAAAAGTGTTGCCAAAATCACCAATGCGTGAAGGGTGCCACGATGATGGTCAATGGTTCATTCGGTCGAGGCAGTGGTTTTACGGTAACCCGGTCCTTTGACAAACCGGCCGGGCGTGGCCCCAGTATGTTCACCGTCGCGCAATACCTGCTCACCGTTCACCCATACATGTATCATGCCTTCTGCGTATTGGTGCGGATCGGTAAAGGTGGCCTTGTCGGTTACCTTTTCCGGGTCGAAGACCACAATATCGGCGTAATGGCCAATGGCCAATCGCCCCCGTTTCTTTAGTTTCAAGTTATCGGCAGGTAGGGCAGTCAGTTTACGAACGGCTTCTTCGAGCGAAAGCACCCCTTCATCACGTGAATATTTGCCCAGTACCCTGATGAAGGACCCGTAGGCCCTAGGATGGGTACTTTGCTTTATGAATACCCCCTCATTGGTGTACGATCCCGCATCGGAGCAAAAACTCACCCACGGGAGGGCTACCTTTTTGGAAACGTTGGCCTCGTCCATGGAAAAGTAGACCACCTGTATCCTGCTTTGGTCTTCAATGATGAGATCGACCAGGGTTTCTGCCGGACTTTTCCCCCAGGCTTCGGCCACTTCGGTCAGATAGGCTCCGATATAGTTGCGTAGCCCTTCATTGCGAAACCCGACCAGCAATATGGTTTCGGGACTATTGCGGAATTCGAGGTCGGCAATCGCGCGTAGACGGGTTTTCGGGTCGGACAAGCGGTACAGCATCATGGCAATACCCCCTTCCCTCACCCATTCGGGTAGTTGTACATGCAGGCCTGTAGAACTTGCGTTATAGGTATACATATCAGCGGTCACCGGCAGTCCGGCCGTTCGGGCAGAATCGATTTTGGCGATGGCGCTGTCCAGTTTGGCCCAATTGCGTTTGGCCGATGCTTTGAGATGGTATACCTCGGATCTGATATCGGCCTCCGATGCAATTTGCAAGAGTTCATCCAAGCTCTCCAAAAGGTAATCCCCTTCATCCCGGATGTGGGAGACGTACATGCCATCATAGTCGGCTACTACTTTTGCCAAAGCGGTCAATTCGGCCGTGTTGGCGTATCGACTTGGGGCGTACAACAGGGCACTTGAAATCCCCACGGCACCTTCTCTCATAGCTGAGGCGGCCAAGGCACCCATTTGTTCGATTTCTTCGGCGGTAGCAGGCCGGTTTTCATACCCGATGACGTGACGTCTTAGGGTACCGTTACCTACAAAGGACGCCACATTGGTCGAGATTCCTAAAGCTTCCAGATGGGCCAGGTATTCGCCTAAGGAGGTCCACTCGACGGCATATTTGATGTCCCCTTGGTTCTCGATCATTTCTTTTTTCATCTCCTCGGTCAATGGACCCATGGAGCGGCCTTCCCCCATGACCTCCAAGGTAACCCCTTGACGGATGTCGCTTTGTGACCGCCCGTCTTCCAAAAGCGCCACGTTGGCCCAACTGAGCATATTGATGAACCCAGGGGCCGTAGCCATGCCTTCCAAGTCAATGGTGGAGGTCGCTTCTAAGGAAAGCCCTGGATCGATCTTGGCGATCGTGTCGGCGTTGATTCCGATATCGGCAAGGAAGGGTATCCCTCCATTTCCGTCATAAACCAGTCCGTTTTTCAATACGAGATCGTAGGTCTCCGATTTTTGGCAGGCAACACTGAATATGAGCAATAAAAGGATGTAAGGTCTCATGGGTCGGTACTTGAAGTGTACCAAAAAGATAGTGATTTTCAGGGAGTTCCCCTATTGGCCCCCGAACCACTTTTTGAATTCGGCCACTTTTTCACGGCTGACCACGATGTCGGCCCCCAGTTTGGTATGCAGCTCCAATTTCAACCTTCTATTCGAATACACCACCACATCGGCAATGGCCGAGAGGGCTACGATAAAACTCCTGTTCACCCGAAAAAACTGTTTGGGGTCCAAGAGTTTTTCAAGGGCTTCCAAACGATACTCGATCAGGTATTCCTTTCCACTGGAATTGAAAAGCGACACATCCCTGCCTTCGGCCTGAAAAGCCATGACCTCATGGGTGCCGACCGAACGGATGTGGTTGCCGATCTTCACCAAAAACCGGTCTTTATAAGTTGTTTTTCCCAAAGAGCGGATAAGGGGCTCCATATCGGGTTGGGTATAGTGCTTGCGCAAGGACGCGAACTTTTTCAAGGCCTTGGAAAGGTCGGTGAACGTAATCGGTTTCAAAAGGTAATCGATGCTGTTGACCTTAAAGGCGTCAACGGCGAATTCGTCAAAGGCCGTTGTGAAAATGATGGGTTTGTCCAAATTAAGTTCCGCGAAGATCTCAAAACTCAAACCGTCGCTCAATTGCACGTCCATAAAGAACAGGTCGACTTTATCTTTATGCTCACGGATCCAAGGTACCGCCTGTTGCAATGATTCCATAACGGTCAATACCTCGATATCGGTGCTGTATTTTTCCAAATAGCGCACCAACTTTTCAGCGGCTAAGGGTTCGTCTTCAACTAGGGCTACTTTCATCGTAATTCAATATCGGTAATGTTAGGGTACGCCATGTTGCTTCGTCATCTAGTCGAATGGGTTCGGATGAAAAAAAACCGAACTTTTTCACTACATCCGAGATTTTCGCCAAATCGAATCCATACCGAAGTCGCTCTTCGGGCTGGTATCGGATCTTCATACACCCTTCTTTGCTTTCAAGGGATACCTTAAGCTCCTTTTTCGAGGATGCGATCGTACTGCGGATGATCTGCTCGATGATCGCCAATAGGGTCTTGGGCGGAATCCATAATCGTTCGTCCACATCGATTTCCAATTTCAAGCTGCGATGGGGTAAATTGTCGAATAAGGCTACCAAAGATCGTGTGGCATCCAATTCTTCGGCAAGGGAAACCAATTCCGTTTGGTTTTGGGATAGGATGTAGCGGTATACCGAAGAAAAATGATCTGTCATTTCCTCGGCCTTGTCGGGATCGTTTTTCATCGTGGCCAACATACTTTCAAGGCTTTCAAAAAGCAATTCGGGGTTGATGCCTTTCTGGTAGACCCGGAAGGCTTCTTCGACCGATTGCCGTTCAGACAATTCTTGTTGTTTTTTCTCGGTATTGGTACGATATAGGAATTGGTGGCTGAAATACAGGACCATATAGACCAATCCGATAAAAAGGAAAATAAGATTCAACACCTGCAACTCACTGAAATTCGGCGTATAGAGCAAGACGTACTTGAAATACAGGAACATGACGGTCGATACCAAGGCCATCACACCCAAAAGGGTAACCATTACTTGAATCGAAGCCCGAAGCAATTCGGAACTCGGTTTTTTCAATTTTTTAAAGCCGAGGATGGCCCATCGTATCATTTCTTGGATCAAATAGGTCAACCCGATACAGATGTACAATTCCTCACCGAAAAAGCTTTCGCCCAATTGTGAAATATTGTTGTTGATCAATAAGAGCAGCAAGTATACCAGGGTGCCCCCGAAAAGCGGGCTAATGATCCTGAAGATCGGATGATGTATAAAAAACCGCTTCATATCAGCACGGGTAATTTGACCGAAAAATCCTTTTGATCCAAAACCTCGACCGATTGCCTGGTCAACAGCCGGTATCGTCTTTTGATATTCGAAAGCCCCAGTTTGGTGGAGTTCACTTGTTTGCGTTGCCCGGTCTTGTTGTTCATAACGACGATATGATCATCTTGCAAGTCCATCACCACCCGAAGGGGCATTTCGGAATTGAACACATTATGCTTTGCCGCATTTTCGACCAACAGCTGTAGGGTCAACGGGGGTACTTTACTTTGTCTTATCGCTTCAGGAAGATCGACCTCGACCGAGAATCCATCGCCGAACCTCGTGGACAATAACACAGAAAAGGCATTTACGAAATCCAATTCCTCGTCAATGGTGACCAGGTCGACCCGATGTTTTGCCAAGGTGTATTCATAACAAGTCGCCAAGGCACGGATGAAGGTTTCGGCCTGTTGCGGATCTTTATGGAACAGCATGGAAAGCGAATTCATGCTATTGAATAGAAAATGGGGACTGAGTTGCGATCGCAACAGGTTCAATTGGATCTCGGCCTGTTTGCGTTGTTGGCGCAGCTCTTCTATCTGTACCTTGGTGTACTGATTGTAGGAATAGAGGGCGAAGTAGACCACCCCATGGATGATCGACAGGCTGAACACCACAATGCCCAGTTTGAGCAGTTCTTCCCAATGATCCCCCATGCGCAATTGTTCGTCCATAAGCAGATGATAGCTGGTAATGGCCGCATAGGATAAGCCTACGGAAACGACAAGATTACTTACGATTCCGAGGAGTAAGCGCATCCCCGGAAGTTCTTTCCAAGAAACCAACTTGTTGATTCCCGAATTCGCATAGGAAACGGCATACAACACCAGAATCCCCAAGAACCCACTAAGATAAAATTCCATAGGCTGGCCCAGTCGGTTGAAATTGGCGAACCCATACAAGAGCAAACCAATGGAGAAGCCAAAGAAAATGAGGACGAAATGTCGTTTCATACCAGGTTGGTAGAAGAAAGTTGGAAAGCGCCACTCCATATCACCAAAATACTCATAAAAGTCCAGAGTACTTTGGCGCAGGGAATGGAACGGTGGTTGGTCGATCAGTTGATGGCCTTAATGGCCCTGCCTAGATGGGAATCACTATCGATATCCATGCAGGCATCGGTGTAGGCGTCGGCAACGGCTTTCGAACCGCCGTTAACCGCACTCGAAAAAGCGATCAAGGTTTCCGCCTTATGGTAATCGGAATCTATGGACTCGGTCGCCCCTAGAATCGCGATGAGTTGCTTTTCGGAAAAGGTGCTTCTTGAAAGCGTTTTAAATACGTCGGCCTTATGGTGGTCTGAATCGATATTGGTCAACGCCCCCAAATAATCAGGCAGGCTTTCGTCGATTTGGTGGGCCGTCGCCATGCGTTTCAATACGTTGGCCTGGTGGTTGTCTGAAGTCATGTTCTCTTCGACCAAGCGCAGCAAATGAGCCTTTGACGAGGCGTCAAGATCTTGTTTTACCAATTCTAGGAACACGCTTGCGATGTGATGGTCCGAACTCATATTCGATACCGAAGCGAGCAGTGCGTGGCTCGTGGCTGATCCGAGATCTTTGCCCAAGGCTTTCTTCAAAACACTGGCCTTGTGGTGGTCTGAGTTGATCGATTTCGAAGTAGCGATCAACAGTTTGGTATTTTCGGCATCCAAGTTTCGTTCGCGCAGCACCTCGTTCAAGACGCTGGCTTTATGGTGATCGGAATCGATATCGTCGACAATCGGGAAAAGGGCTTTCATTTGGGTATTCGATATGGACCCGTCACGAATCGATTTTTTCAGCACCTCTGCGGTGTGGTGGTCCGAATTGATATCGGATGCAGCTTTGATATAGGCCGCCGTGGTATTGTCGGAAGCCAAAAAGGCCTTTGCGTTTCTCTTGAGGATATCGGCTTTGTGATGATCGGAATCAAAATCCTCCCCTACCGTATTCAAAATGGCAATCAGATCCTTTTCTTTTAGGTCTTTATCCAAGAGCAATTTGATGTATCGGGCTTTGACATGGTCGCTGGCGATCTTATCGACTTCTTTCAATACTTTATAAGAACCTCCCTGTCGATACATACGATCGACACGTTTTTCCGAACCTAGGGTTGTGGTTCGAACGACTTCCAAAAGGATTTCCGATAGCCACTTTTTACCCTCGGCATCGAAACTGCGTTGCGAACTGCCGACATAGTACTTTTTGACCAGTTCGCCCGAATCATTGGGTTCGATGACGATCCTTCGCCTGTTACCGAAAGCACTTTTCTTGATTTCCATATAGCCACCTCGCGATATGCCGACCACATCGCTATCGTCATCCGACAAGGTGATGTCCCCTTTGTATTCGATGTAGAATTTATTGCTCAATCCATTTTTTATCGAAATCGTGGTCTTCCCCCCATTACTCACACTTACAGAGGTACTTCGGCGTTGTGCCTCGGTATTGGAAGGGATGAGAAAGAGGACGATCAAGACTACTTTGATGAGTAGAGCGGTCAAAATTTTGATGAGTTGTTGCATGATTTTCCGTTTTTTGAAAAATCGTCCGCTCTTGATTGGAGAACGGACGATTTGATGATTGATACTGCGTTTTTTGATTGATGATGGTACAAAGATGCCTGCTTCGTTCCAAGCACGAAAATGCAATGTCATGAATTGTACATTGGGTGCCATGAATTGTACATGGCGTGTTCAGAGCGGGTAGTTAGGGCGTCAATTTGAGGATTGGCTTGAGCGTGATTTCCTTGAATTCCATCTCGGCACCTTCAGCTTGCAAGGCGATTTGACCGCGAGAAGCCGTGCTGTCATACCCATAGTTTACTAGGTCTCCATTGACCCAAACCTTGATTTCGGTATCAAGGCATTCGACGACCAAGGTGTTCCACTCGCCCAATGGTCGCTCACTGTTATCCGTTAGGTTTTCTATGCGGCGTGCTTTACCTTCGGTAATGCCCCAATTTTCTTTTGGGCCACGACGCTGCACCATATCCTCGCAATGAATGTCTTCGACGATACACCAAAAGTCGCCCGCGTTTTCATGCATCAATTGCACTTCGACCGATTTAGGGAACATCCCATACAAGGCGCGTGGTGTGGAAGCATGTACCAATACCCCACAATTGCCCGGTTCGGATGGAAACCGATACACTACTTCCAAACGGTAATCGGCATATTCGGCATCAGTGATCAAATGCCCCCTGGGTTCACCCAAGGAGACCAAGTGGCCTTCTCGGACCACAAAGGGCATAGGGGCCTCGGGCACGGTATCCCTTTGGGGTACGTCCATATGCCAGCCCGAAAGATCGGTTCCGTTGAACAATTTCGCTTCCCCATCGTTGTTGCAGGCCGTCATGGCAAGGGCCAACCCAATGCCGAATAAGAGACTTTTCGATATCATGGCTTTATTTTTTAAATCGATTGAACAAAACCAATTTCTTTTTGGTGTTGATGAAATAGACTCCGGTCAGCAAGATGACCGCGGCCAAAATCGACTGGTTTGAAATTTCCTCCTCTAAAAAATACCACCCTAAAAGCATTGCTACAATAGGGTTTACATAGGTGTTGGTCGCTACTTTCTCCGGTGAAACGGTTTTTAAAAGGAAATTGAATGCCGAAAAAGCGATGATACTTCCAAAGATGATCAGCAGCAACATCGAATACCGCACTTCCCCACTCCATTCGGAATAAGGTATCCAAGTTTCCTGAAAGGCGAAACTGGTTAGTAGTAACATCAACCCACCCGTGAACATTTGGTAGCCGGTATTTACCACATAGTTTTTAGGCATGTCCGCCTTTCCGATGAATAGGCTTCCATAAGCCCAACTCAACATGCAGGCGAAAATCATGATCATTCCGAGAATGGCGTTCTCCTGTTCCAAAATCGAGCGTTGCCCCACCAAAAGGTAAATGCCTAAAATGCCCAAGGCAACGCCGACCAATGACATCGGTTGTATTTTTTTTCCTTGAAGGGTCCACATCATCAATAAGACCACCAGCGGCTGGGCCGATATTTCCAGTGCGGCGAAACCACTATCGACAAAGCGTAAGGCCCATACTACCACTCCATTCCCAAAAGTCAAGAACAAAAATCCGGCGAAAGCCGTATTCAATAATTGTTTTTTGGTGATCCTCAACGATGTTCCACTGACTAAAGCGATGGCAAAAATCAATAGTCCGGCACATAGGAATCGTATGGATGCCAGCATGAACGGCGGTAAGGCCTCGACGGCGATCTTATTCCATAAATAGGTCGATCCCCAAACGACATAGGTCGCCAAAAAGGCGAGAACGATGTAGACTTGATTTTGCTTCATGGTGGCGGTCTGATTGCCGTATAAAATTACGACAAATAAGAAGCGATGAAAGGGTAATGTGTACTTTTGCAGGCGAAGACTTCAAGCTATGTACGTTGAACGCTGGCATTCTTTTTTCAAAGACCTATTGATTCGAAACGCCATACCCGAACAGACGGCCGTTTATCTTAATGCCGTACTCTTGGCTTTGGCCATGCTGGTTCTGGTTTTTTTGGTGGACTACCTGACTTGGAAGGGCATTCGCGCCCTGTCGTCGCGTATTGCAAAGCGTACCAAAAGCGATCTTGACGATTTGATGATACGACATCGCTTGCCGCGTCATTTGGCCCATATCGTGCCTTTGTTGCTCGCTATGGAATTGGCCCCTTTTGTCTTCTATGATTTTCAATATGCAGAGAACGTGTTGTTCAAGATTTTGAACATCCTTGGTGTGGTCTTGACCCTACGCATCGCCAATAGTGTATTGAAAACGATCAGTTCCTATCTGAAGACCTTGCCCCGATTTAAGGACAAGCCGATCGACAGCTACATCCAGGTGTTTATGATCTTTGCATGGGTCGGAGGGATTTTGGCCATACTTGCCATTGTAACCGAAACGGACGTTTGGAAGTTCATAACCGGTCTTGGCGCCGCATCGGCAGTTTTATTGCTGGTCTTTCGTGATACCATTCTAGGCTTCGTTGCCAGTATCCAAGTCAGTATCAATGATATGGTGCGGATCGGGGATTGGATCACCTTTGAAAAATATGGGGCCGACGGCGATGTCATTGAAATCAATTTGGCTACCGTCAAGGTGCAGAATTTTGACAAGACCATTACTACCATACCCACCTATGCCCTGATATCGGATAGTTTCAAGAATTGGCGTGGAATGCAGTCTTCAGGAGGGCGTCGCATCAAAAGGGCGGTTATTATCAAACAACAAAGCATCGTCTTTTTGACCGAGACCAAAATCGATGAACTCAAGAAGGTACAATTGATATCCGATTACCTTGAAAAACGTCAGGCCAAAATCGACCAATACAATGAAACGAATGCCATTGATAAATCCGTGCTGTTGAATGGTCGCAACCTGACCAACCTCGGAGTATTTCGGAAATATATCGAATCGTACTTGGAATCGCACTCGGCGATCAACCCCGAAATGACGATGATGACCCGTCAATTGGCACCGACACCCCAGGGGATTCCCCTTGAGATCTATGCCTTCAGCAGCGATAAGCGATGGGTGAATTACGAATATATCATGGCCGATATTTTTGACCATGTATTGGCGGCCGTTCCGTTCTTTGGGTTGGAAATCTTTGAATTACCGACCACAATGACCGTCGATTAATCGACCTTTTCGGCAACAACGAACCACATACGCTTGTCGGGATCATTTTCCCAAAATCCATGATTTAGATCCTCATCAACCACCCGAAAGCCGGTCTCATAAAGTTCTTCCTTTACGTAATTCGGTGCCATGGTATGGCCAAACGCTTGGGCCTGACGTGATACTCCTTCCAATTGTCGCTTCAATTTTTCTAGGATGATGAGTTGCCCGTTGCGTTTCAAGGAACGGTGCAATAACCGTAGGACTTTTTTGAAGTCATAGATTTCATGATAGGTATCGATGACGAAGATCCGATCGAAGGATTCCAACGGCAATTTAGGATTGTCATATTCGCCTAAGAGGGTGACCACATTATCCAGGTTCAGGGTCTGTGCATGTTCACGCAAACGTTCTAACCGGACTTTGTTGACGTCTTCGGCATAAACCCTTCCGGAGCTACCGACCCGGCGCGCCAAGCGCACCGTTAGATATCCTTCATGACATCCGATATCGGCCACATTCATGCCTAGGGTTACCGTAGCATGCTTGAAAAGATTGTCAAGACCCATCCATTCATCCCGTGCCTCCCACTCGTCTGCCGAATACTGTGAAAAGGCGACCAGTGGGAGCAGGAACAAATACCAAGACTTTTTGGGCATGCTAATCGTTTAAGAGGCCTTGGCCTTCAATCCATGGGGCACCGGCAGCCTTTAACTCAGACTCAAGACCCGGTAAGGTGGTGTTGACCATGGCGCGCAATTGGGCTTTCACTTCTTGCAATTGGGATTTGGCACGGGCAAATGCTTTTTTATGATTGCCTGTTGGCCCGTAGGTATTGTTCAGCGCGACATAACCAACAAAAGCGCCGTCTGAAGGAGAGGGTGGATTGCGCTCCCCTACCTCATTTTTGGCACTGTTGCCATTCATGATCGAACTGATGGCCTGCAAATCGGAATTTGCTTTATGGATTTTAGCATATAAAGATGGAGATGGGTTTTCAGCTTGTTGGAATGCCCGCTTCATCGCTTTGGCCAATGAGGAGGCCTTGTTCAAGGTCGTGTTGGTTGCCATCAAGTCTTGTTGATAGGCTTGGAAACCGGCACGGAAGGCATCGATTTCTTGGGTAGGTTTCGCAGGAAGTGCCCCGTTTCGCAATGGAACGACCTCAAAACTTTGCGGCCCGGCCAATTCTTTCAAGCTGCCGTCGACCTTTTGGTGTACGCTGACCGTGTAGGTGCCGGGAGTGGCCAAATAAGGTGACCCAAAGAATTCTTCTTCATCGCTTGGCCTAGGGGCTTTAAGGGAAATCCCCGTACGGTTGGCATGGGTCAAATTCCAAGCTACACGATTGAACCCTTTATTGGCGGATCCCTTTATGGTGTTGACTACTTTGCCTGATGCATCTTTGATGACCAAAACGATGGCCGGAGCTTCGGCATTCTTTTCGTCTTGAAGGGCTTCCCATCCCGGAAAGGGGATATTGGCCTTCTGTTTCGTCAATTCTTTTTCCCTTTTACTGCGTTGGGCCTTCAACGACTCCAGTTTGTTGGGCAGGTAATAGGTGATCTCAGCTCCATAAGGCGGGTTTTTGGCCATGTAGGTATTGTTGCCTTGACCGTAAACCCCATCCCTTTGGATGTACCAATACGCCTGCTTTGGCGCGAAGAGTTGAACCGAGTTGGCTTTGGCCGTATCGTAATCGCGCAGTGGACCGATATTGTCAAGCACATAAAACCCACGCCCGAAAGAGGCGGCTACTAAATCATCTTCGCGGCGTTGGATCGTAATGTCACGGAAGGAAATGGTCGGTAATCCTCCCTTCAACTGGGTCCAACTTCCGCCACTGTTGGTGCTGAAATAGATACCGAACTCCGTGGCTGCGAAAAGGAGGTTTGCTTTTTTATGATCTTGAACGATGCGCCAGGTCAATAATTTCTTGGGCAAGTTGCCGTTGATCAAGCTCCAACTACGTCCTTTATCGGTACTTTTCAATAGGAAAGGACGGTAGTCGCCTTCTTTATGGTTGTCCAATACCAAATAAACGGTATTCGCATCGAAGAGATCGGCCCTCACATCATTGACAAAGGCCCTTTCCGGGACCCCTTTGATGGTACCCAAGTTGATCTTACGCCATGAGTCTCCGCCATTTTCAGACACTTGAAGGATACCGTCATCCGTACCGGCATACAACAGCCCTTCTTGTACGGGGGATTCCGCTAAGGATGTAATGGTGTTGTAGTTACTCATCGCACCGACATCCCAAGGATTGTCCCAACTTTGTTGTTTGCCCATGATCGGTAAGGCCAACCGCTCTTCGTTTCGGGTCAAATCATTGGAAATGGCGGTCCAGTCGTCTCCCCTATTCTCTGATTTCCATACTCTGTACGAGGCGAAATACAAACGTGTGGGCTTGTGCGGGCTTACCAAAATCGGGGCATCCCAGTTGAACCGCTCATGGGTATCCCCGGCCGAAGGTTGTGGCTGGATAAAGACCGTCTCACCCGTAGTTTGATCGATCCGCCATAGCCAACCTTGTTGGAATTCGCCGTAGGTGATATCCGGATTACCCGGTTCCGTAGCCGATTGGTGCCCGTCGGCACCAAGGGTGATCCACCAATCTTGGTTCAAGATTCCGGCTTGGTTGTCGGTACGTGAAGGCCCACCATGCGATCCGTTGTCTTGGGTTCCTCCATAAATATTGTAAAAAGGTGCCGAATCGTCTACGGCGACTTTGTAATATTGAATGACCGGGAGGTTACTAAAATAGCGCCATGTCTTGGTGAGGTCATACGATTCGTAAAGCCCGCCATCGGTGCCGAACAACACATAGTTTGGGTCGTCCTTTTTGAAGGCCATGGCGTGGCTGTCAACGTGTTTCTTTTCTTCGTTCATAAACTGGAAGGTCTTGCCATGGTCTACGGAGTATTGCACATAGTTACTCATAAGGTACAGGCGTCCTTCTTGGTGGGGTGAGGCATACAGTTCTTGGTAGTAGTGTGGCCCTGTGCCCCCGGAAACAGCGTCTGATTGCTTTGACCAGGATACCCCGCCATTGGTCGAGATGTATACCCCGCCTTTTTTACGGTCCAATTCGATGGCAGCATACACCGTTTCACTATTGAATGGCGAGATGGCCAATCCGATCTTCCCTAAGTTGCTCTTAGGGATTCCACCACTAAGTTTCGTCCACGTTTTTCCCCCATCGGTGGATTTATGCAATCCTGAACCGGGTCCTCCCCCCATGTAGGCGGCTACGGTACGGTGTCTGTCCCAAGTCGCCGCGTACAATACCTCTGGGTTCGAGGGATCCATGACGATATCGGTAACCCCGGTCCAAGCCTCATCGCCTAAGGTTTTGGTCCACGTTTTCCCTCCGTCTTCCGATCGGTAAAAGCCGCGTTCGCCCCCCTTGCTCCAAAGCGGTCCTTGGGCAGCGACGTAAATTTTGTTCGAATTATCGGGATGTACGATGATTTTTGAGAGATGTTCTGAAGATTTGAGTCCCATGTTCTTCCATGACTTGCCGTCATCATGGCTGACATAGATGCCATCCCCGAAGCCGACGTGTCGTCCTCCGACATTTTCACCGGTTCCTACCCAAATCGTACTTGGGTTGCTCGGGTCTATGGTAACGCACCCAATGGAATAGACCGACTGCCCATCGAAAATGGGTTCGAAGGTCGTTCCGGCATTCACGGTTTTCCAAACCCCACCGGATCCTACGGCCACATACCATACGTTTTCGTTTTGTGGATGGATGGCAATATCGGCGATCCTACCGGAGGTCAGGGCCGGACCTAGACTTCGGAATTTCAAACCTCCATAAGGGTTTTCTTTTTTGTCTTCTTGTGCGAACAGGATGGATGACGACATGAGTAGCAAGGCTACCAATGCCAGGCGAATGCTCGGGAATTTCATACAGGTTTCTTTTTGGTTAATCAGTCTGTGAAAGGTAGCGAAAAGGGACCCGGAGAACCTTAAAAAAATGTGAAAATTACAGCAGGTTCGGTTTATTTTCAGCGGTCTTTAAGTCGGTATATGAACTTCAAGCCACTCCAATCCGAATCGACGGCACATACCTTGGTATCTACAAGGCCAACAGCCAGTAAATGCTCACGTATCGGCTCTCGTTTTAAATCGGTGGCAATCGATGACGAACCCTTTGGCCAACTCACCCAAAGCATACCCGATTTCTTCAATGCCCGCTTGATTTTCGCAGCACGTTTTATCAGTTCTTCTTCGGAACGACAAAACCAATGGATGAAATCGGCTTCTTCGGCATGGGGCCCGTCCAAAAACAAAAGACCATCTGGAAGCGGATCGAAAAGATCGGGATAATGGTCTGGGGTATCGATCAACCAGAGAGTAAACCCGGCTTTAAGACCTAATTTCTTGGCCAATGGTGTTCTTGAATACCCCGCCGTTTTAGCCATTAGTCCAATTGTTCGGGAATTTCGTTGTCAGAACTTATTTTCCAACGATCGCCGTAGATCGAGGTATAGGTGAATTCGTAATAGAACGACCCTTCTTGTTTCAGTTTGCCCAACACTTTTCCGAAACGGGTAAACAATTCCTCATCGTTGCCGATGGCCAACATGACCACTTTGCCGTTAGCGGGAATGGCCTGGCCTCGATATACATTGGACCAATTGTAGGGTTCGATACCTTCTAGTTGGGGAATGCTGCGCGTCATGAATTGGTAGAAATCCTGATCGTATTCCTTACCATTGTATATGATTTTCCGGCTTTCGATGATCGCTGGGCCTACCCCTTGATTGACCAGGGTGAATTGGATTCGGTGTGCCCCGCCGTTGGTACTTTGTTCGATCATCAGATATGGCATTGCCGATAATCGACTTTGTTTATCCATGATATTCGTCTGTCTCACAAAGATGACCAAGGTCACCAAGCTGATCAACATGGCGGTCAGTCCGAACAACTTGTCTGAGGACAAAAATGGTTTTTTAGAAGCCATGGTTCGTATTTCAATGCCTAATGTACAAAAGTATCGCTTTAAACGTCGGCGCGCTTACGTTGGGCAAAATCGAACAAGCCCTCCAGGGCGGTTCGGGTATTCTTTTCGAAGGCTTTTTTGGCGAACAAGGCGATCATCATTCGTTTGAGAGGTGATTTGGCCTCCCAGAACAGTTCCACTTTGAGGTGGCATGTGTTTTCAGAAATGGGGCTAATGGTATAGAATTGGTAAATGGCGTCAACGGGCAATAGATCCCGGGTCATTTCGCCATAGACCAACTGCCCGGGTTCACCGGCTTTGGTGACCGACACGAAGTTCAAATCCTTTCCGTTGACGACACAAACGTGTTCGGTACCGCAACGGGTCACTTCATTGACCTTAAAATCGAAACAATCAACCCCTTTGACCCATTCGGCCCGATAAATAAGATTGGAGATGTACTCATACAGTTTTTCGGCCCCAACGGGGTATTGCCTTTCAAAAATTAAATCGGCTGGTCTTGCAATTTCGATTTCCGCAACGGTTTCAGGTTCCTTCAACGGCAGTTGTTGGGTGTCGATGAGGGAGTACAAATAGTCGATCGTCGTGTCATCATAGTGGTCGCTGCCTTGCCGAAACCGGAAGAGTTTGCTTGAATAATAGGCAGAGAGTTGGATTTCCAAAGCTAAAGAACGGCTGATTAAGACATAATTATCACTGTTGACCGAGTTCTTCATCAAACGGTGGGCTTCGATCACTTGTTGTCCGAAGGGTTTTCGGGTACCTTGTACTTCGATGTGTTGCAGCTGTCCGGCATGGGCAATGATCTTGAGCTCTAGCTCAGGTGCGGTGGCACAGGCATTGCAAGGACAAATGCGGTTTTTTTTTAAGAATTCGAGGTGATTGTAAAAAGCCGTGAACATGGTTTCGATCTGGGCCAAAAGTCGTTCTTGTGAAGGCACCTCACCCTCTTTATAGAAGAAAAGGGCATCCCCTTCGATTTCGGCCAATTCCATATTTTCTGTATTCGCCGCGATCAGCACTTCGAGCAACTCGGATATGATGTGCTGGCTATGCTCTACTTCCGTAGTTTGGATGAACTTGGTGTAGCCCGAAATATCGGGCAGGAACAGCAGCGATTTGGCCATGTTTTTGGATAGGTTTTTCTAGTGCGTTCCTATTTTCGGTTCAAACTTATGGTACGTTCGGGGTATCAATACCCTTTTTCTTCCAGCTCGTCCAAGATTTCCTTAAAGCCGAGGGCAACCCCGTTGGTCCATCCAAATCCGTCCTGGGTTTCATACTCACCTCCACCGGAAAGCAAGCTTAGGTCTTCCACATTGTACTTTTCCATCATCTTGCCCGTGTTCTTATACACCTTTTCGTTTAGGGCCAACCACCGTTCAATGATGATTTTCGCCTCATCGATATACCCGTAGGTCAACAGCCCGTTGACCGCCATCCATTGTAATGGGGCCCAGCCGTTGGGAGCATCCCACTGCTGACCTGAATTACGAAGGGTGGTGACCAGACCACCATCCCTCAAAAATTGGTTCATGATCACATCCTTCATCTTTTCGGCCTGATCGCGATCCGCGATACGGAAGGTCAAGGGATATACCCCTCCTAAAGTGAGTTCTTGGGTAGTTTCGGCACGTTTGAAGTCAAAATCCATGTAGAATCCGGCTTCTTCGTCCCACATATACTCTTTGATCAAGGCTTTACGCTCAATGCTCTTTTTGCGAAAATAGGTCGCCGCTTCCTTATCCCCTTTTAACATCGATCCCCTTTCGAGAATAAGCTCCATATGGTACATCAAGCAATTCAGGTCGACCGGCAGTAATGAGGTGGTTCGGGTCGAAGCGAAATCCTCTGGATCGGAAAACCATCGCGAACTGAAATCCCAACCCGACTCAGCGGCTGATCGTAAATCTTTGTATAGTTGTTTTTTAGCGCCGGCTTCCGTGACTTCACCTGCCAAATGCAAATCCTCCTTGTAGGCTTCGGGCCTTGGGGTCTCCCCTTGATCGTAGTACCGGTTCATGAGTCCACCTCCGATCATTTGAACCACATGTTTGCTTGCCCCATAGGGACGGTCGATGGAATCGTGATCCATAAAATACGCATATTCCTTAGCGACTTCAGGCAGGTAATACAGCAGCATGTTGCGGTCTTCTTCGGCCAACGCATAGACCATCATGGAATAAAAAGGCGGTTGCGACCGGGTGCGATAGTAGTCTCTTGTACCATTTGGTATAAACCCGATGGAATCGATTAAAAAGGTGAAATTGTCGACCATGCTTTTGGCCAAATCCTTCCTTCCGGCGGCCAAGAGCCCCTCCATGGTGAAATAGCTGTCCCAATAGTAGATTTCCTGGAAGCGGCCACCCGGCACCACATATTTTTTGGGCAGGGGTATCCGTGATGCGTTGGCTTGGTAACTATCCGGACCACGGGTCAATTTATCCCACATCGATTCGATATGCTCATACATGGTCTTCGTCGTGTCGGTCACGAATTCGAGGGATTCCATGGATTGGTCGCTAAAGTTCGCTTCGACAAAAGCGGCCAGGTCGAAACCCTCTTCCTCTTTTTCAGCGAGGTAACGTTGTTCCAATTCCAAAAACGAGGCGTTCGGCACCAGATCCACAAAAGTTTTGGAGTCAGGGTAAATGGCGGCCAACTGCACGTCTTTGAACAATTGGGTTTCATACAGGTTGCCGGCCTCGGTGGTAGGTTCAGTATCGTTGCAAGCGCTAAGGCTTAGTGCTAGTGCGATGAGCACGGTATACGCGTACCTCATAAACGGGTTTTAAAGAATTGTCCGCTAAAGATAAGGCAATAAACCCTATTGCAAACAGTTCTTAAATCGTATACGATTATCTTTGAGTCATGAAAAAGAAGTCCATGCTTCGCGATACGGTAAAATCCCATTTGTTGGAAAAAATCCAGCATGGACAACTACACATTGGACAAACTTTGAACCTAGCCGCTTTGTCAAGGGCTTTGGGTATCAGTGTCACCCCAGTTCGCGAAGCGTTAAGCCAGCTGGAGCAGGCCCGCATCATCAAAGCGGTGCCCAACCGAGGGTTCATCGTACCTGCGCTTAGTATGCAAGAAGCCGAACATCTCTACAAGACCATCGCCGAGTTGGAAGTCATGGCATTGGAAGCGTCGACCTTCGATGCCCGGTCGATCGCAGGTTTGAAATCGGAACAACGGGTGTTGCTGCAGACCCACACGGCAGTAGCGCGCTTGGAGTCACGCATCCGATTCCACCATTTGTTGGTCGCTCGATGCCCGAATAGTATTTTGACCCAGCTGCTGCGGGATCTGGAGGCCCGTGTGTTGTTTTACGAGCAGGTGTTCGTGCAAAACGGGGCGTTTTATGAGCATATCGACAATCAAAACGAAGCGATCATTCAGGCGATTGAAGAAGACAACCTACCGACCGCTGCCCTGATCTTGAAGATGAATTGGATGAGCGTTTTTGAATACATCCAGAAGCAAATGTTGCGGGAAAAAGAATTAACCTATGAAGAATTGCGCCCCGATATGGAACAATGATTCGCTCGCCATTGCGTTTCTTAACTATGAATTACCTGAATCCTGAAATCGAAAGAAGGGTCAAATCCCGAAAAAAATCCTTGATACGACCAACCGTTTCCTGTGGGATTTTCCAAGAGACCGATTCCACTCCATCCTTTTCCAATACAGACACCGCCCAAGTTTCCGATTCCGAAAGCCAGGATTGATAGTCCCTACGTACCGTAGTGCGTGTAGAGTTCCTGATATGAATCCAGCGTATCGATATCCGTAGCATTTCCAATAGGCGGCAATGAGGCCGTATAGGCCGATTGTGACCGGATGAAATGTCGCGCACCCATTGCCCCATCCAACGCAGCAAGTCCATCGAACATTTTCGGTCCGAAAATGGCAGGTACACCGGGGTTGCTGCCGTAATTGGTGGCAACGATCTGTCGGTCGCCGGCAAAAAACCGGGTTCTCAAGCGTCCATAATGTTCGCTTTCCAACAAGGGCTGGTCGACCAACATGATCAATACGGCCGTTGGTGTCGTGTGCGAAATGATATGGTGCATTCCGATAGCGATGGAGTGCCCCATGCCCTTTTCCCAATCCTCATTATCGATCGGGGAAACGTTGGACAGGTCGGTCCGTGATTTGATGATTTCACGTTGGGAACCTAGAACGACATAGACATCCGGACTTTGTAACAAGGCGGTTCCTATGGCGTGATCCAATAAATTTCCGTTTTTCCAAGGCAATAACTGCTTGGCTTGCCCCAACCGGGTCGAGGCACCAGCAGCCAATAGCAAAACGGCCAATCCCCTATCAGGCATGGATCCTCCCTTCTTTATCCTTCAACGGGCTTCCATCACGATCTCGAGTCGTACCCAAGATTTCGGCTAAGATGGACAAAGCGATTTCCTGCGGTGTATCGGCACCGATATCCAATCCGGCCGGTCCATTGACCGACTCCAAGAATTCAAGGGATAAATCCGGGTCATGTTCCAGGGCTTCATGAAAAAGCTTTTCCCGTCTTCGTGCCGGCCCCAGTATCCCAAAGTAGGCAAATCGGTGGTTTTTCAACTGCAATAAAAACTTTAAGTCTTTTACATAACTATGTGTCATCAAGATAATTGCGGTGTGATTATCGCCATTAACGGTCAAGGTCTCCGCTTCTGCGTATTCCATGGCTTTTGCCCCCGGAAAATCCTTAAGTTCCTTTTCTTCGTTCGGCGGTGCGACTATAATGACCTCCCATCCCATTAGAGCCGCCATGGCGCATAATTGTACGGCATCGTGTTCAGCCCCGACGACAAGCAGTCTAAAAGGAGCATCCAGTCGTTGTTCTAAAACCGTCAGTCCGATGTAAGGCTGGTTAACAGGTCGGAGTGGCAAAGTGACTTCGTCAATGTGAAGTTGTGATCCGAAACCTTGGTTTTCTTCGACCCTAGGTTCATAATGACTTTGTATACCGATTGGTTTTCTGGTATCGATGCGCTGCCAAAACGCTTCGATCACGTCGCTTGAAGGTTCAAATGGTTCAATGAGTATGAAAAGAACGCCTTCACAACCGAGGCGGTAGCGGCCGTCATAGGTCATCACCTTTGGGATCCCCTTTTCGAAAACGGACTGGGCTTGTCTTTTGACCTCCTTTTCAACACATCCACCACTTACGGCCCCGACCATATCCCCATTTTCTATAATGAGCATACGCACACCTGGTTGGCGGTATGAAGAACCTTCTAGGGCCACCACCGAGGCCAATACCGTTTTGTATTTCTTTTGGTTAGCCGCTGAAAAGGCCTTGAAGATTTTTTTTAATTCATGTGTTTTCATAGCATCCGTCGTGTAGGCGTGAATTCTAGGATCGTACCGGCACTAACCTTCGTTTTAGGGGCTATGCGGACAAAACCGTTGGCTTCAGCCAAACTCGTGAGATCTCCCGAACCATTTCCATGGATCAAGGTGGCCGTCAGCTTTCCAGATTCATTGGTCGCTTTTGCATGGATAAAACGCGTCAATTCCAAAGGATTGTCAAACCCTACTTTTAAAGATACGGTAAAATGCTCCTCTTCGCGTTCCATACTTTGCAAGTACCATGAGCGGAAATAGCGGTGGAAATTTACGAAGGTGGATGATGGATTTCCTGGAAAACCGAAAACGACCGCTCCGGAATCCGGATGCTTTCCGAACCAAAAAGGTTTGCCCGGGCGTTGTTTTACTTTATGGAAGTGTTTCACTACCCCCAAATTTTCGAGTACTTCTGGTAGATGGTCGTATTTTCCTTTGGAAACCCCACCACTGATAAGGATGGCCTCATTCTCGGCCAGGGCTCGGGCCAAGGCTTCTTGGATGGCGCTTTTGTCGTCTTTGACATGGCAAATTTCAGAAGCGACGCCCCATTGCAACAGCTCGGCCCGCATAGTATGGGCGTTCGAACGACGAATTTGATGCGGTTCCGGGTTTTGCTCGATGGAAACCAACTCATCCCCAGTTGAAAACAAACAAATCCTTGGATTGCGATGGACTTTTACGTTGGATGCCCCAACCGAGGCCAGTACCCCAATTTCAGCAGCTGTTAGCAACTTCCCTTCCCGAATCAGTACGGTTCCTTTCGCTGCATCACTACCTTGTTGATGGATGTTTTGACCGTGTTCAACGGTTTCCAGTAGTCGTGCTTCCCCGTGCGACAGTGTGATATGTTCATACATGACGACCGTATCCGCATTTTTCGGTAAGATCGCACCCGTCATCACCTCCAAACAGGAAGTGTCGTTTTCCAAGCGCTGTTGCGGACTTCCGGCGGCAGCGATTCCTGTAATTTTCCAGTGTTTATTGGATGGATTGTGTCGAATGGCGATACCATCCCTTGTCACCCGATCAAAAGGAGGAAAGTCCCGATCGGCAAGGATGTTTTCAGCCAAAACACGTCCGTGGGCCTTTTCCAAGGGTACTTCGACCGTACCAAAACCTTGGGCCGTTTGCATGACTTTGCTAAAAGCTTCTTCGAATTCGATCATTACATAAAACTAAATTGTAATCCATTTTTGAGTAGTATCCTGATTCCGACGATCAAGACCAAGACCGCGGTCAGCAAACGCAATCGTTTTGGGGATGCTTTTACCAAGGTATAGCGCACCCCTAATTGTCCGCCGATTAAAACGGCCAGCACCAATCCGATAATTTCGGGCCAAGGAAGGGATAAGGTCCCACCCAACCAAAGTCCACTGAGACCCGAAACCGAGTTTACCAAAATAAAGAAACTCGCCAAGGAGGCTATAACGATCGGGCGATCCCATTTCATGAAATGAAGTATTGGTGCAAGGAATATCCCTCCCCCGATGCCGACCATGCCCGATAACAAACCGACCACTGCCCCCATAATATAGGCCATGCCTTTAGGGTAGGATTTTGGCCGATCATTCCACGGTTTCGAATAGGTTTGGATCGTCAAAAACACCGCGGCCAAAAGCAGTACAAGGCCCAAAACGATGAAAAACGTTCGTTCTTGCAGGGGTATAAGGGCCCCGATAAAGGCCAAAGGGATGCTGGTGACTATAAAAGGCAAGAACCGTTTCCATTGCAAATGCCCTTTTCGATAATACAACAGGCAATTACCGGTAACCACGACGAGATTGCAAATTAGGGCGGTGCTCCGTATCATGAAAAACCCGGTAAGTACCAATGCCAGTATGGCCAGATAACTAGAACCCCCACCAAAACCGGCCGAGGCGTACAGAAATGCGATGAGGAAGAATATCGATACAAGGCCCCAAAACCCCTCTATGACTACCGACATCGATTTCCGATTTGATCCATGCCCCCTTCGATGTTGACGAGCTTGTGTTCGGGAATCCATTGTGACAAAGCACGTTGCGCGGCCCTACTTCGCTGTCCGGATTTACAGATAAGATAAATTGGTTCGTTGATTTGGGCCACACGACTCCAAGGTTCCAATTCGGATAAGGGAATATTGAGTGCCTGTGGCAAATGGTCCTCATCGAATTCGTGAGGTTCCCGTACATCGATCAGCAGGTGTGCTTCCACACCTTCTAAATACCCTTCACTTGAAATAGAATCCAAGAAGGTGCAGGGTAGTCCATCATAGTGTTGTTCAAGGGCCGTAATCCTGGGAAGGGATCCGTTTTTCTTAAAGCGTATTTTTCGACTCTCCTGGTGTAAACCGTCGTAGATAAGCAGTTCACCGGCCAAGACTTGACCGAGGCCTGTCAAGACCTTTACAGCTTCCAAGGCCTGTAGGCTTCCTATAATACCCGGTACCACTCCCAAGACACCGTTGTCATCACAATTCGGTATCTCCTCTAGCTGTGGGGGGGTCGGAAAAAGGCAACGATAAGTAGGTCCGGCGTGATAGTTGAAAACGCTCACCTGTCCTTCAAATGCGTGCAAGGCCCCATATACAAAAGGCTTGTTCAAAATCACACAAGCATCATTGATCAAATAGCGCGTCGCGAAATTATCACTGGCATCGATAACCAAGTCGTAGGGTTCGATGATGGCCATGGCATTTGATCGGTCCAAAAATGCATCATGGGGTATGAGGTGGGTCCCTTTGTTCCGGTCTTGTAGCTGTTGTATGGCCACCTGCAATTTGGGTTTGCCTACATCCGTTTCACCATACAACACCTGTCGCTGCAAGTTGTGCAAGGCAATCGTATCGGCGTCCATAAGCCCTAAAGTACCTACTCCCATAGCATTCAAATACAACGCAGCTGGAATCCCCAAACCGCCCATACCCACGATCAAGACCTTGCTTTGCTGCAAACGGGCTTGGCTGTCCGGGCCGAACCCCTTGAGTCGGGTCTGCCTACTGTAGCGATCTTCATTCATGAAAGTCGGGATTTGGCCAAAGCATAGTCTTTTGGCGTGTTGGCATTGTACAGTATGTTGTCACTATCAGGATACACCAAATGGGCGTTTTCTTGTATCAGAAAGCTGCGAGGCCCCAAATTCGGCCCGCTAGCCAATTGGACAATGGCTTTTCGGAGCGTACTGGGCTCCCAAATGGAAATCAAAGGTTCGGGCAAACCGGATGCTTTACTTGCGTAAGCCGTAGCTGAGCTTGCTCTTTTTCGATGGGCGATTAGTTTATCCAATGCATCCTTGTCTAGGAATGGAAGATCGCAGGCCATCACCAGCCAGGCGACTTCAGGATGTGCTAAATGCGCGCTCAAAATTCCGTTGAACGGGCCTTTGTATTTGTTCGTATCGATGATCAATGGGTCGCTATCGTCAAATTCATGCCGTTGTTCTTCACGAACGCTATACCAAACCTTAGCGGTGAATTCACTGGCAAGATGGAAAAGGATTTGACGCTGGGGCTTGCCATGGTACCTAATCCGCCCTTTATCAGTGCCCATTCGGGAACTCCGGCCGCCGGCCAGGATCAAACCAAATAATTTAGCTGTGTGTCCCATAGTATCCCACTTATCCCCCAATCGATGTCATGCTACTATCGAAGACCGATTCCGCATGCTGGCTTTGCGCCTCGAAGCCGGTTTTCGCCCTGGTACCGATGACGTCCAATATGGCAGCTTCGAAGGCGTTGTCGCCGCTGTTTTCCCGTAGCAGATCACGTACATTGGTTTTCGGTTTCCCATAAAGGCAACTGATTACATCACCGGTTGCTGTGATACGAAGGCGATTACAGCTGCCGCAAAACGTACGACTAAAAGAAGGAATGATGCCGAAACTGCCCCTATGTCCGGAGATGCGATAATTCACTGATGTCGAGGTTTTCGGCGCGGGGAGTTTTTGGATATCAGGATAATGTGCTTGGATATACGCAAAAATGCGTTTGTGGTCCCAATGGATCTTCCCAAAGGATTTAGACCCTCCGTTAAAGGGCATTTCTTCCAAGAACCTGACCGCAACATGCTGTGTTTTAAAGGTCTCGATCAGGGGTATGATCTCCTGCTCGTTCTGACCTTCCAAAACAATGCAATTGATCCGGACGTTAAAATTCCTGGCGATGAGTCGGTTCACATTGTCAACGACGGTTTCATAGGTGTCGCGGCGCGTTATCTTTTTAAAAGTATCCCTATGTATCGCATCCAGGCTGACATTGATGTTTCGAATGCCCAGCCGTTCCAATTCATCGATATGGGGTCCGATCAAGGTGGCGTTGGTCGTTACCGAAATATCCTGAAGGCCATCAAGTGCAGCGAGATATCGGAGCAATTCCATAATATCTTTGCGCACAAAGGGTTCGCCTCCGGTCAACCGGATCTTATCGATTCCGAGACCGACCATGACCTTGGCCACACGCTTCAATTCAGCGGTGGTCAAAAGGGTGTCCTTTTTGGCGAAATCAATACCTTCTGCCGGCATGCAATAATTGCAACGGAGGTTACAGCGATCGGTCACCGCCAAACGCAGATAATTGATTTCCCTTCCGTGGTTATCGATCAACATCCCACTAATTTAAAACCGATATTCAACAATTCCATTGTTTTCATCAAAAACATCAGGATAGTTTTCCCTCAGGTTGTCCATCATGAATTCCAAAGGTACATCTTCGAAAGCACCATAATCCTCCAGGTACTCCATGAATTGTCTTCCTTCTTGATTGAACTCCTGGAACATCGAATCGTTCTTTCCATCAAATTCCAATGGGGCCACTTGGCATCGCTCGCAAAGGGCTTTGTTAAAGGCGGGGGTGGCTTTGACCCATTTGCCTTCCAGGTGGACATCGACCATGCCATGTGGCGTTAAGACGTTCGAACCGAAACGCTCTGTCAGTCGGTCTACGGCGATGTGATTGGTTACCTTGGCCAAACGCAGTCTAGCAGGAATGCCCAGCCCCCGCATGCAAGCCGTCAGCAGTATCGCCTTGTCGACACAATGCCCTTCCGACTTTCCGGAAATGACGCTGGCTCGATAGTTTTCGGCATTCATACTGATTTGGTAAGGATTGTAGCGCCAGCCATCCCTAATGGCCAGATAGATAGCCTTCGCACGATCAACCGGCTTTTCGATCATAAGGAAAGGTGCGGTCAAGGCCTTAATAGCCGTTGCGTTGTAGTCGAGATAATAACTCTCTTGTAAATAGCGCTCCATAATTCAGCCTCCGCTTACCGGTGGGATCAAGGCGATTTCATCATAGCTGTTGATGGAGGTGCCATCATCCGCATAGGAATTATTGACCGCAATGGCCAAAGAAGAAAGCGCTTCCAACCCGGGGTATGAGTTATACAAATGTCGGCGTAGTTCCCCGACGTTCTTAG
Source organism: Flavobacteriaceae bacterium (assembly GCA_013214065.1). Taxonomy (GTDB): domain Bacteria; phylum Bacteroidota; class Bacteroidia; order Flavobacteriales; family Flavobacteriaceae; genus Flagellimonas_B; species Flagellimonas_B algarum. Next base: position 260,551 of record JABSPK010000003.1, on the reverse strand, counting down.
GGGCGCCCTTGCCGTTGAAACCGGCAGTAGGTATAGAAAGTGAGGGGCTACCAATGATATCCTTGGTAACCCCGAACAACAATACATTCATAAATGATCTATCCAATAATTTCCTGTTTTTTCGGACGCAGTAATTCCGGCGTCTTGCTAAACGGTTGATTGTACAGGCGGTTTCCGGTCGCTGCCTTATACGCATTCGCTATGGCCCCTCCTGCGGGCGGTAAGGTCGGTTCACCAAGGCCTGTCGGCGCGATTTCATTTTGGATAAAGTGTGTTTCGACCGTCGGTGCCTCTTTCATTCTAATCAACCGATACCGGTCGAAATTTTGGGCAAGGGGTTTTCCATTGGCAAATCCAAAATCCCCATACATGGCGTGTCCTATACCATCGACTACCCCACCTTCAATCTGGTTTAAGGCGCCCAGTGGGTTCACGACGATACCACAGTCGACCACGCAGGTCACTTTTTTAACAACAGGGACTCCGTTTTCGATGACCACATCAGCGACTTCGGCCACATGGGTATTATGGCAATAGTAGTTGACAAAACCTTGGTATACATTACTTGGCGAATTGCCCCAACCTGATTTTTCGACTGCGGTCTCAATGACTTTGATCATGCGTTCGGGCGAATACTGGATACGGTCATCGGCAGCGGCATCTACTTGTTTCAACAAGTCGATCCGCATCTGGATCTTGTCCATATCCATCATCTCGGCCAATTCGTCAAAGAAGCTTTGTTCCGCGCAAGCCAGGAAATTCGTATACGGTGCCCGCCATGCTCCTGTAGTAATGGCACTATTGTGGCTGGCCACATCGACTTTGTAATTGGCCACCGCACCAGCTGGAAAGAAATTAGGGATCAAGCCGTACATGTTCGAATTGACCGCCGCTTCCTTAAGGTGGTAGCCTGTGAGCTTCCCATTCTTGACGGATGCTTTGATGCGATACTTCAATGCCATACGATAGATACCGTCGTTCATATCATCTTCCCGGGTATAGACTACCTTGACAGGTTTGCGGATGCTATTGGCTATTTCGGCGGCTTCCAAAACGAAATCCCCGTATAAGCGTCGTCCGAATCCACCACCCATCCGGGTCATTTCTAGTTCGATTTCCTCCGGGGCACGGTCTAGCATGGCCGAGACCGCTCCAGCTTTCCAAGCCGGGGTTTGTATGGGCCCAACCAAATGGACCTTTTTATCGGTGATATCCGCATAGAAATTCATGGGTTCCATACAGTTGTGCGGAAGAAAGGGCGCTTCGTAGGTTCTTTCGAGAACCTCGTCGGCCTCAGCGAAGGCTTTGTCAACATCCCCGTCTTCGCGCATGGTGTTGAATTCGGAACCATCCAAAAGGGCATGTAAGGAAGCATCGAGGTCTTCGGTGCTTTCCATTTGTTCCGCATCTTCCCAAACCGCTTCGATGGCTTCCTTGGCCTTGAAGGCCTGCCAAGTCGATTCTGCGATGACCACCACCTTGTCACTTGAAGAAAGAATTCCGGCCATGTTGGGCTGGGCTTCGATCAGTTTACGGGCTTTTTCGCCAATGGTAAGCACATCGAGGACTCCAGACATGGTCTTCGCCTTTTCCGCATCGAAAGACACCAATTTTTGTCCGAATGCGGGTGGGCGGACTACAGCGGCATAAACCATGCCTTCGGATTTATAATCCAATCCGTATAAGGGTTTGCCGGTAATGATCTCATCGATATCCACGTTTTGTGCATCTTTTCCGATGATTTTATAGTCTTTGGGTTCTTTCAGGACGACCTCTTCGGGCACTTCCAATAAGGCGGCTTCAGACACCACTTCACCATACCCCAAGGTCTCCCCTGTTGGACTGGTGATGACTCCTTCGCTCACACTACATTCGGAAGCATCGACCCCCCAGCGGGCAGCAGCGGCATTGACCAACATCTGTTTGGCCGTAGCACCGGTCTGTCGTAAGGCATCCCAACCATGACGGAGCGATTGACTCCCTCCCGCGACCTGACGATCAAAGTTTTGGGTATCCAGTTTCCCTTGAACGACATGCACGTTTTTCCAAGCTACATCCAATTCCTCGGCAATGATCATCGGCATGGAGGTCTTGACTCCTTGTCCGATTTCGGGATTGGGGGAAAATATCGTGACCACCCCGTTTTCCGCAATCTTTATGAATGCGTTGAAGTCCTTGTATTCCAATAGGGAAAGGTCTACCGGGGGTTCCAGTTTTACTTTTGGTTTACACGCCTGGAAGAGATTGAAACCGATGAGCATTCCGCCACCGGCCAAACCCGTAGTGCGCATGAAGGCCCTCCTGCTAAAAGTATTTTTTGTTGTTTCCATTGTCATTGTATTGGTGGGTTAGCCCATGTTCTCTGCAGCCTTTTCAACAGCGCGGTAGATTCGGTTGTAAGAGGCGCAGCGACAGATATTGCCATGCATGGCGTTTTTGATATCCGTTTCGCTGGGGTTCGGATTGCTTTCCAAAAAAGCGGAAGCGGTCATGATCTGACCCGCTTGACAGTACCCACATTGTGGTACGTCGATTTCTTTCCAAGCTTGTTGTACGGGGTGCTCACCGAATTCGGAAAGTCCTTCGATTGTGGTGATCGACTTGCCATCGACCTGTTCCAGAGTCAAGGAACAGCTTCGCATGGCCGTGCCGTCAACATGTACGGTGCAGGCGCCGCATTGCCCGATACCGCAGCCGTATTTCGTTCCGACGAGATCGAGATGGTCTCGCAATACCCACAATAATGGGGTGTCAGCAGTGACATCAACGGTTTTCGAATTCCCGTTGACCTGTAGTTGATACGTTGGCATAGTTTTTTGATTACTGTTGTCTCGCTTGAAGGTACCAAAAATTAAAGGAGCTCGGCTTTTTTTAACCCGAAATAAAAGTGTTTTAACAAAGCTTTAAACAATTAACGTCCTCCCCTAGTGATCTCATCCCGTATTTCACGCCAGGTGACTAATTGGATCTGCTGTTCCCGGAGCAACTCCCGGCAGCTTTCGCTAGTGAAAAAGTCAAAATCGGCTTGGCGCCAGGCCGCGCCCCAATTCGGATGATCGACCGTGACGGCCTGCATCTCAGCGTCATCGAAGGCCGTATGGATCAAGATGCAATTCAAGCCGGGCCCAAGGTTGGTAAGCACTTGTTCGTAATAGGAAGCCATACCCTGAGCGTAATCCTCGGGAGAAGCCGAATACGCCGAATCGACCAGAACGTCTTGGGCATCGAGCAGTGCTCGGACACTGGGGTCTTGTAGCCCAGCGATGGCTTCTACGAGCAATACGGGTAGTTGGTGTGCTTTGCCAATTTCGATATAGGCCTTTAAGAATTCAGGGGTTGCCATAACGGCTCCCATATGGGCATCCAAGTGGGTCACATCGATTCCGGCATCCAAGGCCAAACGCACCTGGGCCTCGAGTTCTTTTTTGAGCACCATCACATCGGCATTCGTGACGACGTCAGCTACGTTATCCGGAAAATGTCCGTTTGCATCGGTGAGACTTTGGGTGTTTTCATGCTGTAACACAGGTCCCCATTTGTATTGCTTCCATTCACTGGTTAGGGTGAGATGAACTCCGATATCGTGTGTGGTGTGGGTCTTGGCGTATGCGGCGATTTCAAGGAACCATGGGCAAGGGACCATAACACTTCCTGAATTGACACTCCCCTGTTCGAATGCCTTGAGGCTGGCCCTATTTTCAGAATGGGCCACGCCCAGATCATCGGCATGGATGATCAACAGTTTGGTGTCTTTAGGATATCCCAGGCGTTCGGCAATGCTCGATTGCTGGGTGTGTAGGGCTTGGACAGCTAAGGTCATAAGCAAGAATGTTAAAAGTCGATGCTGCATGGTTTTTTTGCTTTCGAAAAGCTACAAAAAATCACTGAGGTACACTATTGGCGCAATTTTTGCGTTTCAGATTTGAAGAACCTGAAAAACATGAAAATGAAATCATCAATCAAATCACTTTCCTATTTATTTATTTTTTTCTTGTTGTTGCAGTCGTGTGGCAATGCCGATGACGATGTCAACTTCAATTTGAACCAGGGTGAATTGGGCCAAGGGGAAGAACCGGACTCTTGCTTGGAATTCGGGGAAAACGAATTGCTTCTATCCATCCAAGATCAATTTACCACCTTACCAGGTAAGGTTTCTGTTTTGTTCAAAGTTTCCGATAACCTGGGCAATCCGATTTCGGGCTTGACCGCCAATCAATTCACGATTTACGAGCAAGGTCGTAACGACGACTGTTTCAATACCATATCGGCTTCGGAATCACTGGCGCGGATTTCGCCCAATTCCCAAGTGTTCAGCAGCAATACATTATTGGTGCTTGATTTGAGTAATTCGGTGTTGGAAGGTAGTTTGGATGAGCTGAAGACGGCTTCTGCCAGCTTCGTCAACAATGTCATGCCGGTTCCGGAAACCGAATCATTCAAAATGGCCATTTACTGGTTTGATGGTGAAGATGAACTGCATCTTTTGAACCCATTGACTTCCTCGATTACAGAGTTGACCACAGCCATTGACGGTATAACCGCTGATATTAGCAATGACCCCTCGACAGACTTGTACGGCGCAGTAATCAAATCTACCGATATCGCCAATGGATTGATCGATGAGGCGAACAGCATTCAGGGATCGCCCATCGTGGCCGCTTCGGTCGTTCTTTTCACTGATGGTACGGACCAGGCTTCCCGTTATACGGAGGAAAGTGCGTTGAATGCGGTAAACAATGCGAATCCTAATATTTCCTTCTTTACCATTGGATTAGGTGCCGAGATCGATACCCAGATCTTGGATGGAATCGGAAAGACCTCCAGTGTGGTGGCCAGTAACGCAGCCGAGCTGGAAACGACCTTCAACCAGATTTCCGCGCGGGTCAGTGAACAGGCGAACAGCTTCTATTTGTTCGAATATTGCAGCCCTAAAAGGGATGGCAGTGGTGAGAACAACCTGGTCATCCAATTGACCGACGGGGTCCGACAAGGAGCCGTACAGACGGAGTTCAATGCCGATGGTTTTACAGGAGGCTGCGAATAAGCCCTGGTTTTTCTAAAGATTGGTTATCTTCAAGGCTTAAATTCCTTGAAGTTATGCGCACCCTTTATTCCGTTTTGGCCCTCTTATTGGTTTTGACCCAAGGCATCGCCCAAAAACAACACGATTTGGAAGGCCGATGGGATTTGGAAGTCGAATTCATGGGCAAGACCGCTCCCTCATGGCTCGAAGTACGCCATTCGGGATTCAATACCTTGACCGGTCGGTTCGTATTTGCTTTTGGAAGTGCGCGGCCTATCGCCCAGATCCATACATTCGGTGATCGGTTCAGTTTTACCATCCCCAGGCAATGGGAACCCGAGGGTAGCGATATGTCATTCCATGGCAGCTTGCAAAACGACACCTTGTCGGGGACATTGGTCTATACCGACGGCAGTATTATTTCCTGGAAAGGGGTCCGGGCGCCGAAGTTGCCCCATACCAGCAATCCGAAATGGGGTAAATCCATCGCATTGTTCAACGGGAAAGATCTCGGGGGATGGCACTTGGATTCGGATAAGAACGAATGGTCGGTCAACGAAGGGGTCTTACGCAACGCAAAAGGGGGCGCCAACCTGATCAGCGATCAAAAATTTACCGACTTCAAAGCACACATCGAGTTTCGATATCCGGAAGGCAGCAATAGTGGCGTGTACCTAAGAGGGCGTTATGAAGTCCAAATCGCCGACAATTTCGGATTGGATCCCATGGATATCTATTTTGGGGGGATTTATGGTTTTTTAGAGCCCAATGAGAATGCCGCCAAAGCCGCTGGCGAATGGCAAACCTATGACATTACATTAATCGGCAGCCGCGTAACCATTGTAGCCAATGGAGTAACTATAATCAGTGATCAGACGATACCCGGTATCACAGGAGGCGCATTGGATAGTAAGGAAGGGGAACCCGGACCATTCATGATCCAAGGGGATCACGGACCTGTCGAATTCCGCGCTTTTGAGGTGACTCCTATGGAATAGGGATTATTCTGGTGTCGTGGCCTGAATGGGGGTTAACACGATGTTCTTCCATCGAACCTTGATGCCCCCACCATCGTGTATCTGCAGCGCAATGGCCCCTTTGCCTAGGGCTATTTTTTCATCTTCCAAATAAATCATTTCCTGACCGTTCAGCCAAGTTTGCACCTGTTTGCCGACCACTCTGATCTTTAAGGTATTCCACTCCCCCATTTTCAAGGCACGCTCCTTATCGGCCACGGGCTTGATGAGCCAGCCTCGGCCATAGGATTCATAAACACCACCGCTATGTTTTCCGGGAGGAGCTACCTCCACTTGCCATCCGGTCACCTTGGTGCCTTCGAATGTTGAACGGAAGAATACCCCGCTGTTGCCATCCGCTTCTTGTTTGAACGCTACACTAAGCTCGAAGTCGTCGTAATCGGCTTCCGTTGAAAGATAGCCGTAAGCGGCGTCGGGGCCGCTTTCGCAAATCAATTCCCCGTTTTCAACATACCATTTTTCAGTGCCGTGGGTAATCCAACCCGTTAAATCCTGTCCGTTGAACAATTCGATTTGGGATGCATTTTGGGCCAATCCTGATTGGAAGAGCAGGCAAAGGGTGAAAATTTGGAAAAGTTGTTTCATGGGAGCTGTTTTCTTAGACCAAGGTACTAAATTCATCGGTGAAGCACTACTTTCGACCGAATACCCCAATGATAGTAGGGTTTTTGGCCCAGTATTTGTTTTATATATGAAACAACGATCAACATCCGAAAGCTAACGATACAAGTGAACTCAAAAAAGAACTGTTATGGATGTAATACATGAAATTATCGAGAATAGCGCCATCGGACCCTATTCGCTTTGGTCGAAAGGCCTAGTCATATCTATATTCTCAAGCATTGTCTGTGCCTTGGTCACCATGTTCGTCGTTTTGATGCTCCATGGCCCTGCTATGAGTATCCAATTCGGATACTAGCGCAGGTTCAAACCGTTACCGAAACCTTGATCTTTAAGCGGTAAACTGAGATCCAAAACGAATCCGTTGATGACCGCATGGGTCAGACGGCCTTCTTTCTCCAGGAAAAAGGTAGGGTTGACACCGGGTTGGAGTTGAAAAGGTGGAAGCTCAAAACGCTTGCCCACAAGGTGGATCGGGAGTTCGGTAAATGCAGTTTCCGGAAAACGGTCTGAACGCAAATAGGCAATCCCATTCGAAAGCAATTCCTCGGCATTCAAAGCCGTTCCGTCCCAAATGGTTTTGGATACCTTTGGGGGCACGATGGTATATCCGCTAGCATCAAAGGTTTGGTAACCGTAAAAGGTGGAGAGATCCCCCTGGTCTATGACACGACTCGAATAGTAAAACCCATCGTGGTCGCTATGGTCTATCTCATTGCGATAAATGCCCAAGTCGATGGTATAGGCATGGTCGCGCAATACGTAGGTCGCATTCGAAATTTTCAAATCAAACAACTTTCTGTCGTTTCTTGGGATTTTGGAATACGCTTCCAAAGCGATATCGCGATATGATCCCTCAGCGATCGTTGAAAGTGCGGCCAAAATGGAAACGTAATTCAATTTTCTGATTTCCTGTTTTTCAATATCGTTTTGAAACCCACCCGATTCAATTAGGATCAAGCTCGTACCCCATTTGGCAATGTTGTCGCCGAAGGCCCTTGGTTCGAAGTCATCGCTATAACGACCCACTTGGCCTGGGGCGTAACCTTGAATGATTTCGTTCATGAAAACGATCACCTGCATGGCCTTGGCACGGACTTCGTTGATTTCCTTTTCATAGTTGTAGGCAGTAGCCAAGTAGGATATGGTCGCCGGTTTTTCCGTCCGTTCCGCATTGTAATACGTGCTTTGATCGTGAAGGTTGAACCCGAAAGAAGCGTTCAAACTGTCGCGAACTTTTTTCAGGGTCCGGCCTTCCGGTGATTGTAAACGGAGGGCGTCCCTATTGATGTCGATCCCCAATGCGTTTCGGCGTTGGTAGCGTTCAGCACCATCCGGATTGAGCATGGGCAAAAAGTGAAGACTTAATTTTGATAGTATGGCCGCTTTCTCGGTTTCGAACCCTTCATCATTGAAAAAGTTCAAGATATCGAAAATGGCCATGGTTGCCGTTGGCTCATCGCCGTGCATCTGGGACCATAAAAAAATCGGTTCCTTTCCATTTCCGATACTGATCAAGTGTAGGTCACGACCTTCAATCGACTCCCCAACCTTGTTGACCTTGAATTTGGGGTTCTTTTTATAGGATGAAACCAAAGGTTGCAATTGGGCATATTTGATCCGTCGTTTGTTCAGGCTGGGTTCTTTGAATTGGTCGTAGGTTCCGTAAAGCTCCGCGGTAAATTCTTGGGCCGGAACGATGGCCCAGGTACAAAACAAAATAAAACTGATCAGTTGTTTGCTCATTCTTAGTGGGTTGGGATGGTGGTTTGTTAGCCCATCAATTCAAACTATTTTCCAAAATTAGGACATCAGGACTGTCCGTAGCCCAGCGTTCAGAGAATTCCTGGGGTATCGGAGTGAATCCGTAAGTAAAGGCACTCAAGACCAGGTCGATATCCCCATCCCCATCAAAATCACCCTTATCGATCAAGAACCAACGACCAAGATTGGGATGCTTCAAGATATGGGCCTCGAAACCGTATGAGGTCGGATCGGTGTTTTTCAACAAAACGAAGGAGGCCTCAGGGGCATGATCGTAATCGGGAAAGGTACTCACTATGGCGAAATCAAGACTTCCATTTTGATCGAAATCCTCGGCCACGAAGCGTGTTGCGCCATTCATCGGATAGAAAAAAACTTCCTCGAAACGGTTGCTGCCATCGTTTCGGTGGATGCGCAGTCCATGGTAGGGTTTGTGGACATACGATTTGTCAGCATTGTCGCCGTGAACGGTTACGATATCAAGATGGCCATCACCGTCGTAGTCGACCAAATCGAACCAACTGCTCCCATATACAGGGCTGAATTCCAGTACCTTGTCGACCCTGAATTTCAAATCTTCTTCTTGGTAGAGAATGAACACGGCTTCTTGGCTTTGTGAGGTCATGACGACCAAATCGGTACGTGCATCCCCATCCATGTCTTGGGCAATGGTTCTTAAGCCTCCCGGCAACGCGAGCAGCGTCGTTTTTTTATAACCGGTGCTATCCACGCTTTGCAGCAAACTGACCGCTCCGGTTTCGTTGCCAAATTCACAGATGACCCATTCTTTCCGGCCATTGCCATTCAAATCCTCCATGAGGGTATGTACGGGTCTGTGCAAGGGTTCTTCCATAGCCATGTTCGGTGCTGTTCCCATAGGCGTAAGCGCGCCTTCTTGGCGTTCAGTGGGGTCCAAAATCCCTACCTGGGTGACCCATGCCCCGCTTTCGTCGATATTGAACCAAGTGATGGGACTGCTTCCTTTAAATACGGGCTTTGGATGCAAGTGGTCGAATCGATGTTGGTATAAAGCCCCTTGCAGGGTACCCAACATTAGGTTTTCGGAGGCTGCGTCCCATTCGAGATAGGTGATATCCGCTTCAATATCAGCAATTTCCGCGGGAATTTCCTTGAATAAATCTTGAGGTTTGGTTTCATAACGAATGGGTTCCAGCTTTTCAGGTGCCATAGCTACGATGTACCGTTGCAAGCGTACCCAATCGTTAAGACCTATCTTCGGGCGATATCCGGTTTGCGCTAGGTTGGGATCGTTGTACATTTCCGCGATTTCCATCCGATTGCCCATATCCGGTAATACTTGTTTTTCCCAAATATGCTTTGGTAAAGCGTTAATATTCGGAGCGACATGGCAGCTGGCGCAATATTGGGCATACAAGCCCACTTCTTTTTCCGGTTGCTTTGGTGAGCAGGCCGAGATGAATAGGGCGAGGGAAAGGAACAGCCCTATTACAGGCGTTATGTTAGGTATGCGTTCCTTCATTTCGGTAAGGGCACATAAGATCGATCTTCGGACATCATCGGAAAGGTCTTGGCCTGCCAAGCCGCCTTGGCGGTTTCGATGCGTTCTTTGGAGCTTGAAACGAAATTCCAATAAATGTATCGTTCTTCGGCCAACGGTTCACCCCCAAAGAGCAACAGGTGCGAATTCGGTTTAAGGGTTATGGTACAGGTGTCTTCTACTTTGGATACCACGATATGGCCTTTTTCGATGGTCTCCCCATCGGCGACGATCGCGCCATCGACGATACAGATCCCGATTTCACCAGATAGCTTATCGCGTACGTCCAAGGCGAATTCGGCAGAATTCTTTATTTCTACCATAAACAAGTCCGAATATACCGGAACCGGTGATTCTAAACCATAACCGGAACCTGCTACAAGGGTGAAGGTCGCTGAACCTTCGGTCCACCTTGGTAATTTCTTTGCCGGAACGTGGTGGAATCGGGGTTCCATTTCCTCTAGATCTTTGGGCAGGGCCACCCAGATTTGATACCCATGCAAGCGCTGGGTCGAACCGTTTCGCAAGGTTTCCGGGCTGCGCTCCGTATGCGAGACCCCACTGCCCGCTGTCATCCAATTCACCGAGCCTGGGGTGATGCGTTGTTTGGTGCCGATGCTGTCTTCATGCATGATTTCACCTTCTAACATATAAGTCAAGGTCGACAGACCGATATGCGGATGTTGGTCTACATCCATGTATTGGGTGGGCCCCACCGTAGTCGGACCCATATGGTCTATAAATATAAAGGGGCCGATCATTCGTTTTTTACGGAAAGGCAACAAACGGCCTACCAAAAACTGCCCGATATCACGGCTGCGTTCTTCAATGATCATTCCTAGATTAGACATAGTGCAATTCCGTATCTTTAGCTTTCAAATTACGATAATTCAATTTGCGTTACATGAAGTGGATCAAAAGAATTTTGCTCTTGTTGGTGGTGGTCATCGGCTTGGTGGTGTTTTTCAACTATCCGAAATTGAACATTATTTCCGGCTACGCCTCAAAATATATGGCTTCTAGCGTTTATGTTGCCGGACATCAACCCGCGGCGATGATCCAATCCGATCTTAATGTACCCTTGGTTAAACTAGCGACTACCGATGTCGATCGTAGCGATAAATCGGCAAGTGCCGCCGTCTATGGTCTTTTGGAGCGAACGGCCGTGTATCGCGAGGGACTGGGTGCCGTTTTGGTCACTTCGGATTATGAAAGCAGTACAACGAAGCTGATCCCGAAACGTGAAAAGGAAGTGCTCGACCTCCCCTACCCGTTTGGTCACGGTATCCCTTTGGATACGGTCTTCCCTGAAATTGACTATGACCGCTTTCAACAAGCCGTCGCCCTGCCGTTCGGCAATAACGATGTCCAGAAAACGCGCACCTTGTTGGTGCTTTACAAGGGACATTTGCTCCATGAGAATTATGTGGACGGATTCGACAAAGACACCCCGGTTTTGGGTTGGTCGATGACCAAAAGTATCTTGGCCACTTGTTACGGTGTCTTGGAAAAACAAGGGAGACTATCCGTTGATTGGCCGGCACCCATAGCCGAATGGAAAGACGATGCTAGAAAGGACATCACCCTAAACCATCTGTTGCGGATGCAAAGCGGTCTGGAATGGGATGAGGACTATGGCGGAATTTCGGATGTCACCAAAATGCTTTTCCTTGAAAGCGATATGACCCTGGCGCAAAAAGCGAAACCACTGATCGCCGCCCCCACCGAAATATGGAATTATTCTTCAGGAACGACCAATCTTCTTTCAGGGATTTTGCGCCAACAGTTCCGGACCCACCAAGAATATCTTGATTTTCCGTATCGCGATCTCATCGATAAGATCGGGGCGCACAGCATGCTGATCGAGGCCGATGTGGCCGGAAATTACGTGGGTTCTTCTTACGGTTGGGCCAATACCCGTGATTGGGCACGATTCGGGCAACTCTACCTCGATCGGGGTCAATGGAACGGGGAACAGCTGTTCAAGCCGGAGTGGGTCGATTACATTGTTACCCCCACAGCTCTTTCGAACGGGATTTATGGAGCGCACTTTTGGCTGAATTCAAGTGGAAAATTTCCTGATGTACCCCGTGATATGTATTCCATGAACGGTTTTCAAGGGCAGTATGTGTTCGTCATCCCTTCCAAATCATTGATCGTGGTGCGCACTGGCCTCGCAGAAGAGCCGGAATTCGACATCAACGGTTTTCTTTCCAATTTGGTAAAGGCTATCGAATAGCCCTCGCTCTTTTGGCTTAACGACAGCTTTTCAGGTCCTAACCACAAAAGGACGGCACTTCACAACAATAATTTCTATCCGTGGGCAAGTCCCCCTACATTTACCATGTATTTAATTACGAAAGTAAATTTTTTCATTTTCATATAGTGTTCTCGTAAAAGGGCCTTTGTCGATAGACAGGGCTCTTTTTGATTTTACCCCCTTCGAACACTACAGCTGAAGAATCCTTACGGAATCCACTTGTTTTTACCGAAGTTTGGTTTGCGCTTTTCAAGAAAGGCGTTCCTACCTTCTATGGCTTCATCGGTCATATACGCCAATCGCGTTGCCTCACCTGCGAATACCTGTTGGCCCACCATGCCGTCATCGGTAAGGTTCATGGCGAACTTCAACATTTTGATCGATGTCGGTGATTTTGCCAAGATCTCTTGAGCCCATTCATAGGCCGTCGCTTCAAGTTCATCATGGGGTATCACGGCATTCACCATTCCCATTTCATAGGCTTCCTGGGCCGAATAATTACGCCCTAAAAAGAAAATTTCACGGGCCTTCTTTTGTCCGACCATTTTGGCGAGATAGGCCGAACCATATCCTCCATCAAAACTGGTCACATCGGCATCGGTCTGCTTGAAAATGGCATGTTCTTTACTGGCCAAGGTCATGTCACAGACCACATGAAGGCTGTGTCCTCCACCAACGGCCCAACCCGGTACCACGGCAATGACCACTTTGGGCATGAAGCGGATCAGCCGCTGTACTTCGAGAATATTCAGCCTGTGATACCCATCGTCGCCGACATAGCCTTGATGGCCCCGTGCTTTTTGATCACCCCCACTACAAAAGGCCCATCCCCCATCCTTTTTTGAAGGACCTTCACCGGAGAGCAAGACCACTCCAATGGAAGTGTCTTCTTGGGCATCATAAAAGGCCCGGTATAATTCACTAGTGGTTTTTGGTCGAAATGCGTTGCGTACTTCAGGGCGGTTGAATGCGATTCGGGCTACCCCATCGCTTTTCGTATACGTGATGTCATCAAATTCAATGGCGGTTTGCCAGTTCGGTGTGGCCATAAAAGTATTTTTTCCAAAGATAAACAGAATGGAAGTCTCTTGAAGCCCGAACTTCTCGTGGCTTGTCGGGAAATCCTTAAATTACACCTATGGCACTATCGAAGGATTTAGAACGCTTTGCGAACCGGTATCCCAGAATTTCCGATTTGGCCGAGAAAGCGGCTCGACGTATGCCCAAAGTCGCTTGGGAGTATTTGGATTCCGGAACTGGTGATGAACGCCTGTTGCAAGCGAATAGAAACGCCTTGAACGCTATTCGCTTTACACCCCGTTTTTGTCAGGGGCCCTTCAATGCGAACACCGAAACCACCTTATTCGGTCATAAATACAGCGCACCCATAGGTATCGCCCCTGTGGGTTTGACAGGGCTGATGTGGCCCAATATAGAGTTGCATTTGGCAGCCGCAGCCCAACGACAAGAAATTCCTTTTTGTTTGAGTACCGTTGCCACGGAAACACCTGAACGTGTCGGAAATAAAGTCGGTACGATGGGGTGGTTTCAACTCTATCCGCCCAAGGATGCCCAAGTGAGGGATTCGCTGTTACAACGCGCACAAGATAGCGGGTTCCATACCTTGGTGGTCACCGCTGATGTGCCCATGGCGAGTCGCCGTGAACGGAGCAAACGGGCCGGTTTGGCCATTCCCCCTAAAATCACCCCAAAACTGATTTGGCAAGGAATTACCCATCCGGTTTGGAGTTATCATACCCTAAAACGCGGATTGCCGCGATTGCGAACGGTCGAAACCTATACCAACAATACCGACATGAAATTCGTTAGTGGCTTTGTCGGTAATCGTTTGGGCGGCACTCTAGATTGGGCCTATTGTGAAGCCCTTAAACGGCTTTGGGACGGTCCGGTAGTGATCAAGGGTATATTGCATCCTGAAGACGCCAACATGGCCGTTTCAATAGGAATGGACGGTATTTATGTTTCCAACCACGGTGGCAGGCAGTTCAATGGGGCCATTGCGGCAATGGACGCCTTACCGGCAATTGTCGAAGCGGTCGATGGTCGCGTTCCCGTGCTGTTCGATAGTGGGGTCCGAAGTGGTCTTGATGTCATGCGTGCCCTCCATTTAGGCGCGGATTTCGTTTTCGCAGGCAGGCCTTTCGTTCATGGCGTTGCCGCTTTAGGTTCTTTGGGAGGTGACTATGTGGCCCAGCTATTGATCGATGACCTCAAGAATAACATGGTGCAATTGGGGGCACGTAGCTTGAAGGATATTTAGATAGGAATCAACCTTTGTTTTCTCGATTTTTTTCTTCAATCCATCTGCCCATAAATTTTGTCGAGGCGTAGGCTTCTTGTTGTAAGATCCTGCCTATGGTATTCGCCAACCGATGTGTTCGTAGGTTTTGTTGGATGGTCCGAATTTGATGGAACAAGCGCTTTTGGATTTCCTTTTCAGGAAACCGATCTGCCAAGATCTCGAATCCCCGTTGTTGGGCCGATATCCATTGCGATTCGGATTGATAAAGTGCTACTGCGGCAGCAACCAAGGCTTCCGGGGTATTTCCGATTTGCCCTGACCAGGATTCCTTATCGACCAAACCTTCAGCTCCAATGGGGGTGGTCACGCTTGGGGTACCGCATTGCATGGCCAGCGCCAGTTTGCCTTTGATGCCCGCTCCGAACCGCAATGGGGCCAAGACCACTTTGGATGCAGAGACCACAGCCTCTAAATCGGCAATCCAACCTTTGACCAAAAAACCTTGGGCATCATCATGCATGTTTTGAATGCTTTGGGGCAAGTAGGCCCCGTAGACATGTAGGTTGGCCCCAGGAAGTAGCTTTCTGATCATCGGCCATAGGGCGTCTTTTAGATAGTGTAAGGCGTCGGTGTTTGGAAGATGGCGTCCGTTACCAAAGGTGACAAAGTCCTTCCGCCCATGAAAACCCAAAGATGGTATATTGGTTGCCCCTCGTTCAGGAATCAAGAACGGGCAATGTGATACATAAGCGGATGGGATTCCGATGCGTTGTTCCAACAATCCCATTTCGTAGGTTGAAAGGACCAAGGTGAGATCGGAACGGTATATACTGGCCAATTCGCGAAGGGTCTTTTTACCCGCCAACCAGGCATCCAGGTCGAAAGGCAGCTGTTTTTTGGAAAGCATTGCCCGTGTTTCACGAAGGGAATGCAAATCTTCGGTATTCAAGATGCGTAGGGCTTCGGGGGCATTTTCGGTTACACGCCACCCGAACTGTTCTTCGGTCATAAACCGATCGAAGAGCACGATATCAGGCTGAAGTTCCTTTATTAAAATGTCGAAAGACGGGTCATTGAGCGTGATGCATTTGGTTTGAATCGCATGTTCACGCAAATCGACCGAATACGGGGTTTTTGTGGCAATACTTGTGAACAGGATGTCGAAACCTTCTTGCTGAAACGCCTTTAAGAGCTGCATCATGTGCACTCCGGCCGCCGTGGTTTGGGGTTCGGGCCAAACGGCTCCTATGACCAAAAGCTTTTGCATTACATGAGCTGTGCGAATTTTTTCGAGATGCTGGAACGCAATTTACGCTCGTAGTCTTCTTCGAGCCATTCTTTGTAGTTCTTGGTATTGTTCATAATACAATACGAGTATTGGCGTACCCTGAAGGCGATTTCTTCTTTCAGCTCCTTGGCCAAAATCCGGGCGTCGAATACATCTTCGCTGTTTTCAACGCATATTTGGGCATGTTGCTCGATACTCCGCTCGAGCACCAGTTTCGATTTCAATCCTTGGGCAAAGACTTTCTTGTATTCTTCCTTCACGTCGAAGGTGATGTGCTCCGATTTGCTGAATTTGGCCTTTAGTTCATCAGGCATGACATAAATGAACTCCCGTTCGATTTCTTCATCGTTCTTGATGTTTTCCAAATAGAAATCGGGGAAATGGAAAATTTCCTGCCAGTCGACCGCCTCATCCCAGGGACCGAAACGGGCGATATTGTTCCCCAAATCGACCACATTGAACTGCTCCTTACCCGGCAATACCCGAGATCCACGTCCAATCATCTGAAAGTACAGGGTCAATGAACGTGTGGCCCGGTTCAAAATAATCGTTTCAACTGAAGGTTCGTCGAAACCTGTGGTCAAAATACTCACCGAGGTCAAAATAGCGTCTGGGGTGTTGGAGAACCATTCCAATATCTCACGTCGTTCTGACGGCGAATTGCGATTGTCGAGATGACGTACGTTATACCCGGCCTTTTTGAAGGTCTCGTAAACATAGTGCGAAGTACTGATACCGTTATTGAAAATCAGGGTCTTCTTTCCTTTGGCGATCTCCTCATAGGCTGAGACCAACTTGCCGAGCATGCTCAGGTTACCATAAAATTCATCGGAGGATTTGACGGTATAATCGCCGTGGATACCCAGTTTAAGGCTTCTAAGGCTTACATCATAGTTGTACAGGTTCGCCTTGGCCAAAAAGCCTTTTTCGATCAACGATTTGATGGACTTGCCTACGATCAACTTTTTGTAGTGGTCTTTCATCGGCAACTTGATGTTCGAACTCAATGGGGTGGCCGTCACCCCTAAAATCGTGGCATCCTCAAAATACTTGAACAATTTTCGAAAGGAATTGTAATGGGCCTCATCGATGATGACCAAACCGATGTTCTTTATTTTGACCTTGTCTTCTTGCAAGCGGTTGTTCAGGGTCTCTACCATGGCTACGAAGCACATGAATTCGTCTTGGTCGTCGAGTTCCTTGACCTCACTGTTGATGACCTTGTTCGTTACACCGAAACCGTGCAGCATGTTCGAGGTCTGTCGGCTCAATTCGATCCTGTGGGTCAAGACCACCACCTTTTTTCCGGTCTGTTGGATGTACTTCCGCGTAATTTCGGAAAAGACCACTGTTTTGCCACCTCCGGTAGGAAGCTGGTACAACAGGTTACTGCCTTGGGGCATCTCGTCCAATTCCTTGAAAATCGTGTTCAGATCCTCAAGCTGGTAATCGTACAGTGATTTTCTCTTAATTTCCTTTTCTAGCCTCAACGAAAAAACTGCTTAGCATTAGTCAAACAAAAACCTTACAAAATTAGGAGAAAATGAAGCCGCTTGGTTAAAGTAAATGTCAAATTATTCCCAATACTATCAACATCCTTGTTTTAAAACTTTCTGGCGGAAGCTAGCGATGCTGCTCATAAATTCTTGAAAAGAAACCTGGGTTTGATTTGGAATTTAGAATCTAAACCTGTATCATAAAAGCTTATACGAACAACCCTAAAATGACTTCATGAGGCAACTAAAAATCATTAAACAAGTAACCAATCGTGAATCCAAATCCCTAGATAAATACCTACAAGACATCAGCAAAATCGAGCTGATCACTGCCCAAGAAGAAGTTGAATTGGCCCAAAAGATCCGCGAAGGAGATCAACTGGCCCTAGAAAAATTAACCAATGCCAACCTTCGATTCGTCGTTTCGGTGGCCAAACAATATCAAAACCAAGGGCTCACCTTGCCCGATTTGATCAATGAAGGAAACGTGGGATTGGTCAAAGCGGCAAAACGATTTGATGAGACCCGTGGGTTTAAGTTCATTTCGTATGCGGTTTGGTGGATCAGACAATCCATTTTACAGGCCTTGGCCGAACAATCTAGAGTGGTTCGCCTGCCTTTGAACAAAATCGGATCGATCAATAAGATCAAAAAGACGTTCTCATACCTTGAGCAGGCCCATGAACGCCCTCCTTCGGCGGAAGAAATCGCCAAAGAGCTCGACATGACGGTCAGTGAAGTCAAACAATCGTTACAGAATTCGGGAAGACATGTCTCTATGGATGCCCCGTTAAAGGAAGGGGAAACCTCAAGCCTCTATGACGTGATGCGTGCCGGTGAATCACCAAAACCTGATAAAGGCCTGATGCACCAGTCATTGAATACCGAAATCAACAGAGCTTTGGAAACACTTTCGCCCCGTGAGGCCGACGTCGTCCGCTTGTACTATGGTATCGGCGAACAGCCTTCAATGACCTTGGAGGAAATCGGGAGTACGTTCGACCTGACGCGGGAGCGGGTGCGGCAAATACGGGAAAAGGCCATTCGAAAACTGCGACACAGTTCGAAAAGTAAGATATTGAAAACCTATTTAGGAGGATAAAAAAAAGGGCTTTGAAAACAAAGCCCTTTTTTAATGATAAACACTATATAACACTTAAACTTAAGAACAACTCAGTTGGTTGATGTTGTAATCGACAAGGATTTCATTCAAACTATTGATGAAATTCATGTACGAACTATTTTCTTGATTTTGTTTTTCCATGGTTTTGTTTTTGGGGAAACTATAGGTAATCCAATTCGGCCAATTCGTTAAGGCTTAAAATTTCGTTCAACTCTTGTAGAAAGGCCAAATATTCCTCACCGTAGGTATCGTATAACATAGTTTAGGTAGATTAGGTTTAAAATTCGGGTCTTACCATATAAACGTAAACTTATCCGAAACATTATGTAATGCCAATATTTTGTGGTGAACCCCTTCATTTTTGTTGTGAACACTTTTATAGGAATAATCTGTCAAATTGAAGGTAACAATAAGGTTTGGGCAATTCCGTTTTAAGGGTACCCCTACTCCTATTAAGTACGGGCGAACCCAATAACCGGTTTCCATGCATTTCAATTCCACTATCGTAAGTCCAACTCTTTTTTATCGCTTGTTCCTTTTCTTTTGGGTGATCAGTCTTGCTATTCCCAATGCGCTGAATGCCATGGCCGAACGTCTTGAAAGCGAAACGGAACTTCAGTTGGCAAGCTGTAGTTTCAATGCGAAAAAACGTAGTTGGTTCGGTCTTGACGGCCAAAAGGAATACGCGCAACGTGGATTGACCGTCATCCATTTCAATTCAAGCTCAACCGTAGAATACAAAACCCTTGACACTTATGGTAGTGCCGAGGCCAGACAAGAAGTGTTGGAGCTTTTACGACAGCTGCGATCAAAGCAAGCCTATTTTGTGCTTTTGGCCCATGATTCGGCGGTACCCGGTAGTTTTGGTGATACCGCCGCCTTACAGGCTTTGGGTTTTGAAACCTTAGCAGCATTGAAAAGTCGTGAAGCGTATGTCGCTCACAACCTCAATGGCGAATTGAAAGAGTGGGTCGACGGTACGGAGTTGAACCAGAACATCACGATACCGGAAGGCATTTCGGACCCGACCATCTATTTTCCGAAGGAAACCTACACTTTTGATGCCCGAAACGATCGCTATATAGCCCATGCCGCAGGCGTGGTCAACGGTGTCAAATCGACCAATTCCATCGAGGCTTTGGATGCGAATTACAAAAATGGGTTCCGCTATTTCGAATTGGACATCATCACTACTTCGGACGGATATTTAGTGGCTGCACACGATTGGAAAATGTGGGCGCGTTTCACGGATTTTCAGGGAAGCCTACCACCTTCCTTAAAGGAGTTTAAAAAACATAAAATTTACGGGGATTACCATACCGTGGATTTGCCGGCCATCAATGCGTGGTTCGCCGCCCATCCGGATGCCTATCTGGTGACCGATAAGTTAAACGACCCCATGGCCTTCGCCCAAGCCTTTGTCGACAAAGACCGTTTGATCATGGAGCTCTTCAGTAGGTTAACCCTTGAGGAAGCTTCAAGAAACGGCATTGCCGCCATGATTTCACAAGAACCTTTGCTCGCTTTACGCGGTAAAGCCTTGGATTACCTCGCCATCAACAACATTCAATATGCAGCTGTCTCAAGACGCATCGTCAGCTCGCATAAGAAACTGCTTGCTTCCCTACGCGACCAAGGTGTTAAAGTGTTCGTATACAATGTCAATTTCGACCCTGGAAAAGACGAGGTGTACGTGCAGGAAAATGAGTTGGGCCTGGTCTACGGCATGTATGCCGATAACTGGGTTTTCGACGCTTATGGTGGTGCCCCTAACGAAGACTAGAATTTCACTTGATAGTTGATCCCGGCTGAAATGCCCCAAAAGAAACGGCCTGAATCAAAGGCCAATTCCTGCCTTCGCACCCCAAGATTGATCCGGTAGATATTCGGACTGTTCTTACTCGTAAACTGGTATTCGAGATTCAGCCGTTGGGTTTCGATGTACAAAATGGTTTCCGAAAGCAATTCCTCACCTGAAAAATACTGGCGCAACTCCGGAGAAAAACCCATACCCACGTTGAAGCCCAGAAAGTTCTCCCCATCCCTAAAATACTTTCTCACCAAAAGGTTGGATGAAAAACGCGTTAGGTTATCGGGCCTTGGGGTAATGTACGAACGCAGCGAAAAGTAATAGTTGCCGCTGTAATGCCCAAGGGAATTGGTGATGATGGTGATATCTTGTGTTTGGGTCTTGATGAACCGTCCACCGGCCGAGAATTCAAAGGCGGCAGGGATATTGAAATTCCAATACAGGTCCCCACCGAATTTATGACTCGGATAGATTTCAGCGTTGGAATACCCATAATTAAGATAGGCATACATCTTCTTGGCGATCTTCGGATAGAGGTCGATATCGAATTGCACCCCGTGCTGACCCAATCGGTTGCTGTAATTGATCCTTGGTATAATGCTTCCGAATTTGGTCCGTCTCAAAAAGGAAACGCTTGAAAAAATCATGGGGTCGTAGCGTTCGCTGAACACCGTGAACGAATTATTGACACCGATCCGGTTTTTCGGCAATTCGGGTTCGGTAATCTGTTCTGGGGCCGGAGGGCCCGAAGCGGCTACTTTGGTTGCTTTTTTAGCAGGTCGGGTGTCTTGATTGTGCCACCCCAATGCAGGATACTCCGTTTTGGCATACCGCGTTTTTGCCATGCTGAGCAGGCGCACCAATTCGCGATCTTCGGGTATATAAACCAAACCTTTATTGGCCAGGCCTATAGCAATCGCGTTGTTGCCCGCGTATAATTCGTTTTTGACGGCCGAAATCCACGCTGTGCGGTTCGATCGATGGACCGTGGTAATTTTGTTGAAAAGCTCCCTGGCCTTTCCATATTGCCCTGCCCAACTGTGGGTATGGGCCAACAAGAGCTGTGCTTCAAGTTGGTCGTTCTTGTTCACGTCGGCCTCCAAGAGAACGGTTTTGGCCGCTTGGTATTTATCGTCAAAGGCCAACTCGTAGGCTTCTTCAAAGGCTTCCATGTCGGTAAAGGCAACTGATTGGGCCGACAGTCGTAAGGTCATGAAGACCAGTGCAAGCAGCTTATATGTGCGGTTACTTCCCATCATTGATCCAAACTTAAACTGGCCATTTGATCCTTGGTTTCTTTCTTTTTCTTTGGTAAGCGCACGCCATGTTTTTTAGCTTCACGCTTGGCCCTTGCGATTTTATCGGCCACCATATGGGCGCTTGAACTGTTCGCTTGTACGGTTTCGATGAGTTCTAAGGCCTGGTAGTGGCGATCACCCCAGAAGTACACATCGAAAAGGGCTGCATAGGAGTCGATGTAATTGGGGTTGGTGGCAATGCAATCTTGTAATATTTCAATCGCCTTATCACGGTTCCTTCGCCAAGCATTGATTCGACCGGTCAGGACCTTGGTGTCGATATGACTGGGTGATTCAGACAAGATGTATCGACAAAGCAGCAATGCCTTGTCATAGTCCTTATCGAAGGCCAACTGCCGGGCGATCATATAATACCGATCGAAATTCTGGCCGTTGTAGAGACTGCTGACCCAGACCATTTCACTTTCAGTGAACTTTTCTTTCTTGACCGAAAAAATGGCCAAACTATCGGGAATGATCTTGTTCTGGCTGGTGACATATGCATTCATGGACTTGAACGCCTTTAGTTTTTTGTCGATACCCCCGCCAGAAAAGGAACTGCTCAGGTTCATCGATCCGTCGATATCATAGGTCGCACCGTCTGAATACAGTTTTTCACCGCTGACGTACTCTTTTAATTCGTTTTTGTTTCGCATGAGCGGGATGTCTTTAGTCGACCTATAGGCGACTTCGGTGTCCAAAGAGCCCCCCATCCAGGCGACTTTTTTGGGCATTTTCATCTCATAGGCCCCTTCAAGCAGGCTGAGAAGGGTCGGCGTGATATCGAAATGTGAGTTCAACGCACTCATCTTGCGGGGTGATTTCAACAGCGGACTATACATGATCAAGGGTACGTGAAAACGGCTTAAAGTGTTTCGCTGTGGAATCGGGATCAATCGGTGGTCACCGGTGACTATGAAAATGGTGTTTTCATAACCCGGTTGGTTTTTATAAGCGTTGAATGCATAGCGTAAGGCGTCATCGGTATACAATAAAGTTGCGAATACATTGTCGTTTTTGCGGATGACCTTTTGGGTGCGTGCATCAAGTCCGCTACCTTTCAAGATTTGTTTCACCTGGGCTTCATAATGCGCTTGTCGCGGCGGTATGAAGGGCTCGTGGTTGCTGATGGTCATATAGACTTCCATCCGGGCCTGTCCGTCGGCACGTTTCAAGCTCATGCTTTTCTTGAAGAGCTCCATGTCAGGATAACCCCAAGAAGAACCCGCCGCGTCTTCAGCCTGCATTTCATATTGGGAACCAAAACCCGATTTATCCAAAACGAAATCGACATTCTCGCTTTGCAGGAAACGATCGACGTTGTCGAAGGAGCTATTGGTGCCTTGATAAAACGAGGTTTTATAGCCGTTGTTCTTTAGGATACTGAACAGTGTTAACTTATTCGGATATTTCTCCAGTTCCATAAAACCACTTTTACCGAAGGGTAAGGATCCCATGATACCGGGCAAGACCCCGAAAGTCCGTCCGGTATTGCTGAGACAGTTTTCCCAATACAGTGATTTTTGGCTCAAGGAGTCCAAAAAGGGCGTAAATCCTTCGAATTCGGCGTTTTCACCCACGAAATCGCGACCAAGACCTTCCACTATGAAAAAAACCAGATTCGGTTTTTCCGATTTCATTTCGAAAAACGGGGCAAGTACATTATCGAAACTATGGTTTTTGATGAGCGGATATTCGACATCGGCCTCATAGGTAGTGTCTTCCGTAGAACTGTTGTACAGATTGACCGCCAAATATTGGCTTTTGTTTTGGTTGATGGGCTTCCCTTCCAAAAACAAGGTCGAAATGAACAAACTGAACAAGACGATGGTAAAGGGATACATCCTTCCGATAAAATGGTAGTAGCGCGAGGTCAATTTATAGGTTCCGAAAAAGATGGCGATGATCGCGGCAAGACCAACGATGGCCCAAATCGAAATGCCACCTGAATTGGAAATGGTTTCCTTGATGTCGGCAAAACTATAGCCCAACAAATCGGAACCCAAGGGGACCAATGCCGTGGTGTAATAACTGATCAGCATAGCCTCGATGATCAGTAGGATGACCAGCACCGAGAATATCAAGTTGAATCCCCATCTCGGACGGTAATTCTCCCAAAAATTATACGGAAAGGTCAAGATGACCGCTATCAATGAGGTGTAGCCCATTTGATGCGCAATGGCAATACCCAGACTCGCACTGAAAATCGTGTCGACCACCCCTTTGACGTAAAGGGTCACGTATTGAAAAGCATACAGGATCAACAGACTCAAAAAGAATGCGATGATGAGTCTGGTGAACTGCTTTAAACTATATCGTTCGAGCTGACTGGTGTTCATGATATTTCGTTATGAGGCGCTGCCCAATCCTTTGCGGACCTGGGATCCCCATCCTGCTTTTTTGCCTGTCAATTTTTTATAATTACCTCGAATGGCCGCCCATACCACGACCGGATGAAAGGTCAATGGTTCTATGATGGCACATAGCATGAGGGTCAAGATATCCTTCGTTTTGGTGTATTCGTTGTAGGTATAGACATCCCAAAGGATGGCGTAAAATGAAAACATGATGGAAAAGGCGTAAATCGTTGCCGTTAAGGCAAGAAAAAACGACCAATTCAAAATGCCTAGGTATCCGAATAGGATGATGGTGAAAAACCCGAAAAACTCCAATAATGGCGCCAACCATTCGTAAAAAAACCAATAGGGGTAACTGATCAATCCCAAACGACCGAATCTCGAATTGAAGAACATGTCTTTGTGTTTGAACAAGGTTTCCAAATTGCCCCTAGCCCACCGGTCGCGTTGGTTTACCAGCATCTTAAGATCTTCGGGGACTTCGGTCCAGCACAAAGGATCCGGGATGTACTCGATCGTGTATGGCTGTCGTAGGTCATGCATATAGCGACGCATGCGAAAAATGATTTCCATGTCCTCCCCCACCGTACTGGTATCATACCCACCGACCGCTAAGGCGATCTGACGATCGAAGAACCCAAAGGCACCGGAGATGATCAAAAGACTGTCGATCCGCCCCCAGGCCATCCGTCCCAATAGAAAAGAGCGGGTGTACTCAAGCAGCTGGAACTTCGCCAACCAGTTCTTCGGTAAATTGATCTGTTCCAAGGCCCCACCTGTAATTCGGCATGAATTGGCGACCCTGATGACCCCGCCAACGGCGATTACCTTCTTTTTTGAGCGCTGCGTAAACGATTTGACCACATGCAACAAGGCATCGGGTTTGAGCAAACAATCGACATCGATACAGCCGACATAATCGTTTTCGGATAAATAAATTCCGCAATTCAAGGCATCCGATTTACCCCCGTTTTCCTTATCGATTACCGTAAGTTTCGAAAAAGAGCGATGTTTCGAACGATAGATGCCCCGAATGGGTTTTGATTTCAAGTTCGGGTCGATGGGCTTGTCGATCTTTTCAAGATCATACGCGGCGATCATTTTCTCAAGGGTATCGTCTTTGCTGCCATCATTGACCACCATAACCTCGTAATTCACGTATTTCAGTGATAAAAGCGATCGAATGTTTTCAACGATGTTCAAGCCTTCGTTGTAGGCTGGTGCTATAATCGTTATGGAGGGTGCGATTGGCGAAGCCATGACCTTGCTCAAATCCCCAAAGCTGTTTTTGTTTTTGTAATGGATGGCATTGCGGGTCGAAAAATAACCCATGAAACTGAACATGGTAAACAAGACCACCGTGAACACCATGAAAATGATGTTGATGTATTCGATCAATAAGTCGAAAAAGCTATTCCCCATCCTGCTCTTGGTTTTTGGGTGAAACGGCTTCCCGTCTTAATTCGAGGTAAAACTCATCCGACAATTCAAAATCAAAACCGGTATCTTCTTCTTTTGAAGGTTTGATCCCAAGCTCATCGTACAAAAAACAAAGTTCCAAGGGGAGCTTTTCCGACCTTGAAGCTTCCGATTCGATGGCTTTTTCAACCTTGATTTCAGTGAACGAAACTTCCAAATCGGCTATTTGAACCGCTGTATCACGTACTTTGGTCACCACTTCATCAAACTGTTGTTTTGCGGGTTCGAAAATGGAAATCGCTTTTTGCACCAGTTTGCTCAATGTGGTATTCGAAGTCTCTTTGGCCACCCCATACAAAAACGGTAGATCTCGATGGTCGGCCAATTCGATCAATTCCTTGATCAGGATTTCTTTTGAGTCCTCATCGGAGGCGTGGTTGAATAGGCTATAAAATATACTGTCTTCGGCCATTGAAGGGGTATCCCCATCGTTTTCTTCGACGGTTTCTTCCATTTCAGGCGCTGGCTTATTGGCCTGTTTGATGTTTTTGAAGGCTTGGTAGCGTACCTCGCTATCACCGTCGTTCTCAACGACGAATTCCAAGAAATCGGTCTTTTGTTTGGGGTGGGTCTTGGTATGATCGTTGACAAAACTGATTCGCTCATCGGTGGTCAACCTACTAAAGTCCTCTTTCTGGTCATCAGGTGTTTCGGGTGCCGATTCATTGGCGGGTATTAAATTCAAGGAATGGTTGACCGCTTCATCCATATCATCTGACAACGGCTCCAACTCAAAAGGTGTCGCGGGATCTGCCTCTTCCGGAATTTTAGCAATTTGTGGTTGTGTCAAAGGGGATTCAATGACATCGAACACTTCGACTTCTTGGACTTCGATGTCCAAAGGTGATGTTTCTTTTTCATCGGGCTTTGGAAAGTCGTTATCGGTCTTTGTGGTATCCAAAATGGTCGTTTTGGTCACCACGGTTTCTTCATGGACTTCCAAATCGGAAAAAGAAAGGTCGTCTAAGATGTCTTTGGTCGGTAGCACGGAATCTGGGCGGATGGTATTGATCGCCCCCATCGCTTTACTCGCCACCGAAAAGTGTTGTTCATTATCTTTTACTTGATAGAGGAATTCCAGTTCGGAAGCACCCCCGATTTTGGAAACCGCGGTCAATATTTGGATTTTAACAGGTACTTGACACCCCCAAAACACTTGTTTTAAAGGTTCTAGGGCTTCCGTAAAGCCAAAATGGGCGATGCATTGTACGGCAGCGATTTTGATCACATCTTCCTTATGCTTGGTCAATTCGATAATCGAAAGCACCGCTTCACGCTGGTTGTAGTGCTTGATCAATCGCAATGAAAACAAGACCACATCACGGTTTTCGGAGGTCAGCCAAGTCTTGAATTTTGGGGGTCGGAAATCCTCCAAACGGGCCATGGCCTCAATGAGTTTCAATTGTTGCCATTCACTGATGGTGTAGGTGGTCGTATCAAGAAGGAATTCGATGCCGCCTTTATTCATGGCAACAAGGGCCAATTCGGCCTGCTTTCGCACGACGCGCCTTTTATCGTTGACGAAGGCCTTAATGGGCTCATACGCAACGGAGACCTGCATCTGTGCCAACTCCAAAATCCCTTTCGATACCTTGGGCCAGTGCCAGGAGCGCAATTTCGCGATAGAATCGTGGTGTAGTCCCATTTCCTTGAACAAACGGAACAAGCGCTCTTGCGTCTCACCTGAAACGTCCTTCTGTAAATCGAATAGGATATCGGCCAAGATTTTTCGGAACCTACGGTCATTGAGGTATTCCCTGATTTCGATTTTCAGTTTGACATAGTCCCGTTGTTCACTTTCAGGATCCGTATCACTGTGGAACAGGAAATTACTGATGATCGGCGCCAGCTTCTTTCGCTTTGCAATGGTTTTTAGATAGGTCTTGGAAATCCGGTTCCTGAAAAGGAAAATGAAGGCAAAATACACCCCGCCTAAAATGCCGAAAAGCATGGTCAGGTCCCATAATAGATCCGAATGGATCTTAGGCAATAGGGCGATATTTGCGTTATAGATCAAGTGGCGTAAAAACGATTGATTTCCCGAGTGACCCGTACGACCAATTCAGAAGGACTTACAGGTTTCGATATAAAGTCATTTGCCCCCATTTGCAAGGCACTCAATACATTGTCTTCATTGGAAGCCGCCGATATTAAAATGATCGGTATACCCGATCGTATCGAGTTGCGTAAATGATCCACCAACTCGATCCCCGAACAATAGGGCATCATGATATCACTGATGATGGCATCCGGCAATTCATTTTCCAATGCGGCCAAGACTTCTTTACCGTCTTGGGTAACCGTAACGAAAAAACCCGCCTTTTCGAGGCGGTAGCTCAGCAATGATGCCAGCATTTCGTCGTCTTCAGCCAATAAAATCTTGTTTCGTTCCAAGGCGTCGGCTTTATGATTTTCTTTTTTCCATCTCCTGATCCAAGAGCTGTTCAACTTGGGGGTAGGCCTCGACAAACTCCAAATACAGGTTTTTCAATACTTGAAAGTCGCCACCGTCTTTGCATTCTTCGGAAAGTTGCTCGCATAATTCGGACAACGATTTGGCCTCCATCATCTTTAAACTCGACTTGATTTTGTGTGCGGCAAACCCAATGCCCTGGATGTTACGACCGTCTATATGCAATTTCACATTTCCGATGAACTCGAGCATGTTCTGTTTGAATAGTCGTACCAGTTCTTCAAGCAGTTCGATCTGCCCGAGGCACTCCTTCTCAATGGGATCAAGGTTGATTAGTGGGTAGCGTTGCGAGGTTGCAGCAGTTTCATTAAATCCAAGGTGTTGGGTCACTGATTGGGCCATATGGTTCGCTATCATTAGCTGTAATTCTTCTGAATCATAGGGTTTTAAGATGAAGTCGTTGATGCCCCACTGTCGACAATGTTTTTGGTCGTTCAAGCTGAAATCCGCGGAGACGGCGATGATAGGGATGTTGCGTACACGGGCGATATGGCTTTCACGGATACGTTTCGTGATTTCTAGTCCGTTCATACCAGGCATTCGCAAATCCATCAATACCAGATCGATGGGGTGGTTTTCCAACAGTTTAAGTCCATAAATTCCATTTTCAGTGATGTAGCTTTTGCAACCCCAATTCTTCAATCGGTTGTACATCAGTTTTTGGTTCATGGTATTGTCTTCGAAAACCAAAATGCGTGCACCCCGGATGCTTTTTGGATCCAAGTTCGGTTTGGCCACCGGCGGTACCGATTCAGTCGTCATTTCCTTGGTTTTTCCGAATGGCAGGATGACCTGAAAGGTCGTGCCTACCCCTAAGGTACTTTTGACTGCGATACAACCTTGTTGTTTTTCTACGATTTCCTTAACGATACTAAGCCCCAATCCAGACCCTCCGTATTTGGCAAAAGTGTCGTCTTCGGCTTGTTGGTAGGATTCGAATATGCGTTTCAATTGATCGTTAGCGATACCGATGCCGGTATCGGAAACTTCAAATTCCAAATAGGTCCGTTGTTTTTCGTTACCCTTTATCCGGATGTTCAACCGCACTTCCCCTTCCTTAACGAATTTGATCGCGTTACCCATCAAGTTCAAGAGGATCTGTGATAACTTCGATGGATCTCCAATAAGGTGGTTGGGGATGTTTTCGTCGATTTCGACTTTGAGCTTGACCTGGCTTTCCGTGATCAAGGTTTGGCAAAGAAAAGTGACTTCCTTCACCAAGTTGACCAAATGAAAAGGGACCTGTTCGAAGGTCTCCCGCCCAGCGGCCAGTTTTGAGAATTCAAGAAGTTCATTGATGATGTCCATCAAATGGTTGGAAGCCGTACCCATGGCATTGACCAATTGTTGCTGTTCGACATCCAATTCGGTTTCCCTTAAGAGCTCGATAAACCCTAGGATTCCGTTCAGTGGCGTTCGAATTTCATGACTGACATTCGCTACCAAAGTAGTTTCCGCCTCGCTAGGTCGTGCTGACTTGGCGGCAGCCGATTCAGGCTCGCCGAACACTTTTTCTTCAAGACCGGTCTTGAAGGTTTCGAACGATTGTTTGAGTTTTTGCGCTTCTTTGGAATTCAATTCGGTGAAAGAGAAGTTATCCAAGCCTGTTTCCAGCTTCGATAAGTGCGATAGTAATTCTCGGGTATTCAATTTAAAAATGCTGTAAAGGTTTGAAGGGTCGATTGAACCTAACAAACTGGTTTATATATTTTTAAAACTCCCCAATTCACCTAGTGTATGCAATAAATTGTTACCTAGGGCCTGATAACTGTTGTCAAAGGACGAAAATTGTAGGTGTGGCAGAACACCTTGTTCAGTAGCAAGCGGAACCTATGTCAAACTTGGAATGATCTTGAATAAACTTGGAAAAGTGCTGATAATAAGTAGGTTAGCTAAGGCGCGGAAGGTTCCCTATACCAACTCAAAATATAAACTTATTATTTAAATATATGGCTTTAAACTATTGTTTAACAGTGTTGTAAAGATTAAATCAGTTATTCTTCCTGATTTTTAGCGAGCCGGTCTTTTACATATTCTACTTTGGTTTTGCCATGTGGCAAAGGCTTGCCATTTTCATCCAAATTGACCATAATAATGTTGTCGACAGTGACAATGGTCTCTTGGTTCATCTTGTTGCGGACCTCACAGTTCAAGGTTAGCGAGCTTTTTCCGAACTTCACGACCTCGATACCGATTTCGACCACATCACCTTCTTCGGCCGTACTCATGAAGTTGATTTCCGACATGTATTTGGTCACCACCTTTTTGTTCTCGAGTTGAACGATACTGTATAAAGCGGCTTCTTCGTCGATCCAAGCCAATACCTTACCGCCAAAAAGCGTGCGATTGGCATTCAAGTCCTCGGGTTTGACCCATTTTCTGGTGTGAAATCGCATAGCTAAAGGTTTTGTTGCAAAATTAAGTATTAATACCCTTGATAGCCCCACTCCCCTTTTCTTAACAATTGGATTTGCCGAATTATAAAATTTGTTAAGCCGGAAATAAAGTTTTCTTAATTCGTTGGGAATGGTTTTGACGAAAAAATAAATTGAAGGACCAATAAACGAACATTCATCATCAACAAATGGAACTTTCTACCGACAACTACTATTCCGATCCTAGTTTTACCGTATTCCAAGTCCCGCAATGGCGGGCCTACCTCTACCGCTTTTTTTCCGTGAAGGTTTGGGGTGGTCTGCCGAGCACGACCCAAAGAAAACTATCGCAATGGTATGCCAGCATCTACGATAAACCGATTTCGAAATGGATCATCAAACCGTACATCAAGGTCAACTACAACGATGAGACCTACTTGGACAAGTTCAATCCACCCGATAGAAAAACCGAATTCGAGACCTTTCAAGACTTCTTTACCCGGGAGTTCAAAGAGCTTCCTAAAAATGAGAGTCCCTGGGTTTGGCCTTGCGAAGGACTCCTTTGCGAAGAAGATAAGGTCGCTGCCATTGATACGGTGCAGGTCAAATGCGACCGTCGTGGGGTTCAGACGGTTTTTGGTGCCGAAGTGCCCAGCACGCACACCTTTACCAATGTGTTCTTACATAATAAGAACTATCATCGGATCCATTCCCCTATTGATGGGACCATTTGCCGGATCCAGCATGTGCCGGGTGATTTAGTGGTTTTACGCCCATGGATCTACAAACAGAATCCTTCATTGCCCGCTTTTCGAAACGAACGGTATAATATCGATATCGTTGACGGTCAGGGCCGCACATGGTATCTTTCCATTGTTGGAGGGCCAGCGGTGGGTACCATTGCTTTACATGCCGATGTCGCCTTAGGGGCCAAAGTCAAAAAATTGGCCGAGCTAGCCTTGTTTTACCTAGGCTCTACCTGCTGTATGGCGTCTCCTGTTCCGCCACGGTTCCATCTTCGGAATTCGTTTGTGGAAGTCGGTGCAAGTTATTGAAGCACGGGTCGTTGGTCGATCTTCTATTAAATGTGTAGGATTTTTGGTTTTTTTTAGGATTTATCTGTAACGGAATCCCCTATTTTAGTACTAACCAGAAGAACACACATTTAAATCACTTCAAATGAAAAAACTAAACTTGGGCATTGCAATGCTACTTATTGCTTTTGCCCTGCCGTTACAGGCACAAACCGCCGATGAAATCATCAGCAATTATTTTGAGAACATTGGTGGCTTGGATAATTTCAAAGCCCTGGATGGATTGAAAATGACCGCAAAGGTCAATCAAGGTGGGATGGAGATCCCGATCGAGATCTACCAAATGAAAGACGGTCGCCAAATGACCAAGATCACTTTTCAAGGTAAAGTCATCAAGCAGGGGGTTTTTGATGGTGAAACGCTATGGAGCCATAATTTCATGACGATGAAAGCTGAAAAAAGCGACGCCGAACAAACGGCCAATTTCAAGTTGAACATCAATGATTTCCCTGATTCTTTCGCTGATTACCAAGCTAAAGGGTATACCGTTGAATTGTTGGGTAAAGAAACCATCGATGGAGCGGAGACTTTCAAGGTAAAATTGGTCAAAGAGCCCATTATGGTCGACGGTAACCAAGAAGACGATATTTCGTTCTACTTTTTCGATACGGAGAATTTCGTTCCTATCGCGGTTCAGTCTGAGATCAAATCAGGTCAGGCCAAAGGAATGATTTCCGAAACCACCATGAGCGATTACCAAGAGGTCGAGGGACTTTACTTTCCTTTCTCGATGACCCAAGGGATCAAAGATGGACAAGGTCAGCCGATTACCATCGATTCCATCGAGCTGAATCCAAGCATCGATGCTGCCGAATTCACTTTTCCTGAAGAAGTAGCCGAAGAAAAAGAATAACGCAACACCCGAAAGACCCTTTACCGAGGGTCTTTTTTAATTGTATCGAAAATGAAAAAATTTATCCTAGCGATTTTTGCTTGTGGGATGTTGCCCGTTGCTGTGGGACATGCCCAAAGTTTGGAATCCATTGACGGCAAAGCCCTTTTTGGTGACCTGAACGCACGACATATCGGCCCTGCTTTAATGAGCGGTCGAATCAACGATATGGAAGTCCATCCGACCAATAGCCGAATCATTTACGCCGGAACGGCCGGTGGCGGGGTTTGGAAATCGAACGATGCCGGATCGACCTTCAATCCTATTTTTGACGACTATTGCCAATCTATCGGATCGGTCGAATTGGACCCTAACGATCCCGATAAGACCATTTATGTAGGTACTGGTGAAACCTGGCCTCGAAACAGCGTTTCCGTCGGTGATGGTTTATACA
Source organism: Flavobacteriaceae bacterium (assembly GCA_013214065.1). GTDB lineage: Bacteria > Bacteroidota > Bacteroidia > Flavobacteriales > Flavobacteriaceae > Flagellimonas_B > Flagellimonas_B algarum. The sequence goes on along the minus strand of JABSPK010000003.1, from coordinate 227,985 downwards.
AATCCATCGATGGTGGCTCGAACTGGAAGAAAATCGGTTTCGAGAAATCGGAGCGGATCGCCAATGTCATCGTAAACCCTAAAAATTCCAAAGAAGTCTACGTGGGTGTACTTGGTGCACTCTGGGGTGATAGTGATGAGCGTGGCGTGTTCAAATCGAATGATGGCGGCGAAACTTGGGAAAAGCTCTTGTACATCGATGCCAAGACCGGCTGTGCCGACTTGACGATGGATCCGAACGACCCTAACATTCTATATGCTTCGATGTGGGAATTCCGCCGAACCGGATGGTCTTTCGAGTCGGGAGGCGCCAACAGTGCGTTGTACAAATCGACTGATGCCGGAAAAACTTGGAATAAGATCCATAACGGCTTTCCAGCAGGAAAACTCGGTCGTTTGGCCATTGCCGTTGCCCCTTCGAATTCAAACGTGCTCTACACGGTCATCGAAGCCGAAAAAGATGAACGTAAAGGGTTGTATCGCAGTAACGATGCCGGTGCATCTTGGGAACAATTGAATAACGATTTCGGAATCACGGTACGACCGTTTTATTTCTCAAGGATCGTCGTCGATCCCCGAAATGAGGACGTCGTCGTTAAAGGCGGCTTAAGCGGGTCGATTTCGCGTGATGGAGGTAAAACCTTTAAAAGTTTAGGGAATATGCACTCCGATATCCACGATATCGCGTTCAGTATCAAAGATTCCGATGTGATGTATGTAGGTACCGACGGTGGGGTCTACCGCAGCTGGGATGGCGGCACGAATATGGAAATCGTCGAAAACCTTCCGCTATCGCAATTCTACCACATCAGTGTCGATGATGCCGAACCCTATAATGTATATGGCGGCTTGCAGGACAACGGATCTTGGTGGGGTCCTTCCTCATCACCTGGCGGTGTGGAGGCACGTGACTGGAATTCCGTCGGAGCGGGAGATGGGTTCAGGGTATTAAAACATCCGACCAAGAATATCATCTATTCCGAAATGCAGGGGGCCGAAAACGTTTGGCGTTACGATGTAGATCGTAATTTGACCAAGACCATTCAACCCCTTCCCGATAGTGAAGATCAAAAACTACGTTGGAACTGGAATGCCCCTATGGCGATCAGTGCCCACCAACCCGATCGTTTTTACATGGGTAGCCAATACCTACACCGATCGGAAGATATGGGTGATACTTGGGAAATCATTTCTCCCGATTTGACCACCAATGATCCAGCAAAGCAAAACCAAGAGGATTCCGGAGGTCTTTCAAAAGACAATTCCGGTGCTGAGAACCATACGACGATCTTTACCATCGCCGAATCCACTTTGGATCAAAACGTCATTTGGGTAGGTACCGATGACGGTAACGTCCAAGTGACCCAAGATGGCGGAAAGACCTGGACGAACACAGTCGCAAATATTCAAGGCCTGCCCAAGAATATTTGGTGTTACCATATCGAGGCCAGTAGTTTTGATAAAGGAACGGCCTATGCCGTGTTCGATGGGCATACCATGCATGATCAAAATCCGTATGCCTATAAAACGACTGATTTTGGAAAAACATGGACCAACATCATTTCAGACGATGTAGTAGGTTTTGTGCGTAACATCCAAGAAGACTATGTCAATCCGGACTTACTGTTCCTTGGAACGGAATTCGGCTTGTACATTACCATGGACGGCGGAAAGAACTGGAAGAAGTTTACGAACAACATGCCTTCAGTGGCCATCCATTTCATTGACTTGCAAAAGAAAACCAATGATTTGGTCTTGGGCACCCATGGTCGTGGGGTCATTATTCTCGATGATATCTCCCCACTTCGCGATATCAATGACGAGGTATTGACCAAGAACGTCCATTTCTTCGACACCCCTGAAACGGTTATCAATGAAACCGGAGGGTTCTCTGGTAACTTCGGTGCCGAGACCCAATTCGTGGGCCCGAACAAGACAAAGCAAGTCCAAATCAAGTACTACTTGAAGAAACGGCACACCTTTGGGAAAATGACCATGGAAATCCATGATATGGACGGCAATGTAGTATCGACTTTAGGCCCTGGTAAATCGAAAGGAATCAATATCGTCAACTGGAACTATACCCGCAGGCAGCCCAAGGTGGCCAAAGGGAAGACCTTCAGTTTCGGTGGATTTACTTCACCCCAGGTTCCTGAGGGTACTTATAAAGCCGTGATGAAGAAAGGAAAGGAAACTTTTGAGCACACCTTCAATTTGGTATACGATCCGAAATCCCCGTTGACCGCAAAAGACAGGGAATTGAAGAACACTACCACGAATCGATTGTATGATATGACCCAGGAGTTGGCCTATTTGGTCTATGAGGTGGATGAGATCATTGCGAATGCCGAAGGTAAGGGTGACAAGAAAACCACGGCCAAATTGAACGGTTTGAAAGAAACCTTGGTGATCACTACCGGTGACAACTATGTAGGATCAGCCGAACCGCAGTTGCGCGAGAAAATGGCGGACCTTTACAGTAAGGTAGCATCGAGCTATGACAAGCCCACGGCTGCGGAGCTCAATAACCTGAATGTAATCGCATCACGCTTCGATAAAGCCAAAGCCGATTTTGCTAAAATCAAAACGAAGTATTTGAAGAAACAGGAACTGGAGTTAAAGTCTTTTGACGAATTCCTTGAAAGCAAATAATTCGCTTCCCATTCAAAGAAACCGCATTGAAAAATGCGGTTTTTTTGTTTATATCCCCGTTGAAAACTATCCAACTACATCCAAGGGAGAGGATTTCAAAGTCATACCTTTAATAAAACTTGCGATATGGACGATAGGTCTTCAAAACTCCAAAGCATCCGCCCCACGATCACGACGACCAAAGTCGATGCCGATACCCGTAACGAGGAATATTTCCAAAACGAGAGTCTCCGACCAATAATCAAGCTGCAAAACCCATTGTTATTGGCCGCATTCAAGAACTATGTCCGTAAACATAAAAACAGGTTTTACGAACTGAACGTTGAAAACCGTTTGCTTTACATCGAGCGGGCCATCCAAAAAGACATCAAATTCCGAAACTCGCTTAAGGGGATGATCATCGGTCAGTTCACTTTGGAAGAGTACACAGAATACATCCAAAACTCATCCGCTTTGAACAAACGTATGATGAATATGGTCATCGCCAGAATAAAGGATCAGGTACAGCTGCTCGAATCGGATGTGCTAATCTATCAGTGATTCCCCATTTAAATTAGTAGTGAGTATGTTGCTCATGAGATCGAAGTAGGGCCGTATCGCTTTAAAGGAACGATCGACCTCATCGATGAACGTAGCCGACAATACCTCCTTATCGGTAAAGTTCCGAACGAAGATAAATTGCTTCCGCTTGATCAAATCAATATCCGGATGGGTCTTGTCAAAGCCTTTCGGGGCGGTTTTGACACCATCGCCCTGAAGTTCGCCCCAGATATCCTTGATGGCAGGGTCATCTATAACCGCACGGAATTCTTCGGCATCCAATTCGAATTCCTTTCTGATACGGAATAGATCCTCTTTATTGGGATCCCAAAAACCGGTGGCCAAAAAAGTTTCCCCAGGTTTCAAACGCAAGTAGTAGCCTCCTCGCCTACTGGCGCCTGATCGGGCAAACGATCCCGCGAAATGCGATTTGTACGGGGTTTTGTCCTTTGAAAACCGAACATCGCGATAGATACGGAACAGTTTCATTTTTTCAATCTCGTCATGCTGGTTCAGTACTTCCATAACCGCATGGTAGAACTCCTTTACGGCCGATTCGTGCTTTTTGAACTCGGTTTTGTGTTCGGTGAACCATTCGCGATTATTGTTTTTTTCCAGTCTTTTCAAAAAATCTAAACTGGCCTTTGTAATGTTAGGCGCGTCCATACGATTAAGGATTCGTTATTTTATGCTAAAGTTAACCATTTGTACTTCTTCAAATAGCTACTTTTAACATCTAGACGAAGCAACGATCAAAAAATGGACACCGAAGAAATCATTAAAAAATTACAGTTTCACAAGAAACAACCCTACTTGGACTATAGGTTAAAAAGGAAGACGGAAGTTTTTACGGACCGTTTGTTCCATACACTTTTCGACAGCAACACTCCGGTAAAGGATAACTTGGAACCCTTGGCCAACGAATTTTCGGCCTTGGTCGATTTGGCTTGTTGGAATACGGACAAGCCTTGTTCCAAGGTCTGGGAGCGCTATGTCAATAGCTTGCCTGATATTTTAGAGAAACTGAATCTCGACGCAGAGGCCATTCTAAATGGTGATCCTGCCTCCTTGTCGATCGAAGAAGTGTATATGGCCTACCCTGGCTTTTATGCCATAGCTATTTATCGTCTCGCCCATGAGTTGTATGATGCCGGTTTTCCTCTTGTTCCACGGTTGATGACCGAGTACGCCCATCGGCAGACCGGAGTCGATATCAATCCGGGGGCCAAGATCGGTAAGGCCTTTTTTATCGATCATGCGACTGGGGTGGTTATCGGTGAGACGGCAGTTATCGAAGACCATGTCAAGATCTACCAAGGGGTGACCTTAGGGGCGCTTTATGTGGATAAAAGCTTACACCGCACCAAACGCCATCCGACCATAGAATCACATGTGACCCTCTATGCCAATGCTACTATTTTGGGAGGCGAAACCGTCATTGGTGCCCATACGGTAATCGGTGGTAACGCTTGGGTGACGGCTTCGGTGCCTCCCCATTCGACCGTATTCCACACCCCTGAAATCAAAATAAAAACCGTGACCAATGCCTGATTCCGTTTTAGCACTCATCGGGAATACCCCTTTGGTGAAATCACAGCGGTTGAACACCAACCCGAATGTGGATGTCTACTTTAAGTTAGAGGGCCATAACCCTGGCGGAAGTGTGAAAGACCGTCCAGCCTTCCATATGATAAAAAGGGGAATCGAGCGAGGTGATTTCAATGCGGAAAGCAAGCTTATCGAGGCTACCAGTGGCAACACTGGGATCGCACTTGCCATGGCGGCCGGTGTTTATGGCCTTGATATCGAATTGGTCATGCCCGAAAACTCGACGAAAGAGCGCGTTCAAACGATGCGGGCCTATGGGGCAAAAGTCACCTTGACCCCTTCGGATATCGGTATCGAAGGTGCTCGCGATTTTGTGATGGACAAGGTGGCGAACGAAGGCTATATCATGCTCGACCAATTTGGCAATGCCGACAATTGGAAAGCCCATTACCTTAGTACGGGACCTGAAATTTTCGAAGCCACAGCGGGTAAATTGACCCATTTTGTATCAAGCATGGGCACGACCGGTACCATAACGGGTACCGGCACCTACCTCAAAGAACAGGACGACAACATCAAAATCATCGGGGTTCAGCCCAAGGAGGGTTCACGGATCCCCGGCATACGGAAATGGTCTCCAGACTATGTGCCCGGTATTTTCGATGCCAGTAAAGTGGATGACATTTTGTTCGTTGATGAAACCGAGGCTGTCGATATGGCCAGAAGACTGGCTAAAGAAGAAGGTATTTTTTCTGGGATGAGCAGTGGTGGTGCGGCCACCGTGGCACTTCGCCTAGCGTCGCAATTGGACCATGGGGTCATCGTGTCCATTGTCTGCGATCGTGGTGACCGTTATCTATCGGCTAATCTTTTCGATTGAGTTCGATCTCTACTCCCTCTCGATAGCGTTCGAATTCAATAAGATCGTTGTGACCACCCCCATCAATGGTGTAAAACCGTTTCGGTACTTTTTCAATGGCTTCGAACAAACGTTTTCCGGAGTCATAGGCCACTACGGAATCATCGGTGCCGTGGAAGATGGCTATGGGGCATTTCACCTTACCAATGGCTTTATCCGATTCGAATTTATACTTCAATAGCGCTTTTGTAGGCAAGAAGGGAAAACGGGTTTTGGCCACATCATGCAGATTGTAAAAGGGTGTTTCCAAAAGGAGCTGTCTTGGCTGGTGTTTTGCGGCAAGAGGCGTGGCGATCGCCGCCCCTAACGAGCGACCAAAAACAATGATATCCGCTTCGTTGTACCGTTGTAAGGCATAGGTATAGAACAACTCGGCATCTTGATGCAAGTTGGCCTCGTTCAAAACGCCCGTACTTTTCCCATAGGTGCGGTAATCCGAAATGAGGACATCAAAACCTTGTTCCACGAAGTATTGGGTAATTTCTCCCCAACGCGAAAGATCACCGGCATTTCCATGAAAATATAAGATCAGCCCTTTAGGACGGTCATTTGTAAAGTGAAGGGCGTGCAATCGGGCACCGTCGCTAGCATCTAAAAAGACTTCTTCAAAGGGGTTTTCGAATCGAAATTCATAGTCGACCGCCAACTGGGTCGGCAAGAAAATGATTTTTTCTTGTACGAAATATAACAATGCGGTTCCAATCATAAATACGGCCAAAACGACCCCTGCGATATTTCTAAGCCTTCGCATCGGCTCTATTGGGTTTTGAAGTATGTTGTACATTGATGCTTGAGCCTTCCAAATCGACTTTGGTCGGTTTGGAGTGTACGATATCGGATAACATCTGATGGTATGACTCGAAGGTATTCAAATTTTTATGTCCCCCACCGATTACGGTGTGTAAGGTGGTGGTTTTCGGTTGGATGCGTGATAACTTCACACTGGTCTTGTATGGGATCAATTTGTCGTCGGTACCATGAATGATGTGTATGGGGCATTTTACGTACTTCATCCATTTATACGTGGGCATAGGAAATTTAATCAATAAGGACAGTGGCATAAAAGGGATGTACTTTTTGGCCACTTTGCTCAAACTGTAATACGGGGCATCGAGTATCAACATCCGGGGATCGTTCATCGACGCCAATTTGGTAGCGAAACCCGACCCCAATGATCGTCCATAGAGAATGATGTACTTTTCGGCGACCTTGTCCTTGATCTTGTTGTAGATGAGTTGCATATCGCGCTTTACGGCTTTTTGGGTGCGGCGGCCCGTGCTTTTTCCGAAGCCCCGGTAATCGACCATGATCACGTCGTACCCATGTCGGGTGAAATCAACGGCGAATTTGCCCCACCCTTTAATACTTTTCGAATTGCCCTTCAAATAAAACACCACACCCTTTGGATCTTTGGCCTTGAAGCGCAGGCCGTTGATCACGGCCCCGTCGCGGGTTTCGATATTGTATTCTTCGGTTTCTTGATTGTCGTAATGGAATTGGAAATCAGCCGTGAGTTTTTCAGGTTTGAAAAGGAAATAATCCTGTAAGAAATACAACAACAGACTGAGAAGCACATAAACCGCTGCGATCAGTATCGTTATGTATAGCCAAGGCTGCATTGCTTGAAAATACAAAAAAACCATAAAGGGGTATACTTCCATCAAAAAAGACCCCAAGTTGTAACTTCTTGGTTATCTTGAAGTCTAATTTCACAACACCTTCAAAAAACGACCTAAATGACCTCCCAAAACAATACCCAACGGATTGAGATCATCGATGCTTTACGGGGTTTTGCCCTAGCGGGTATCGTATTCGCCCATATGCTTGAGAATTTTGTGGCTTCCCCGATCCCACAATCCGCCATTGAAGCGATGAGCCCTGGATTTATCGACCAATTGGCCGATGGTATCGTAGCGTTTTTCCTCCGCGGAAAGTTTTTCGCCCTGTTTTCCTTTTTATTCGGACTCAGTTTTTTTATCCAAATGGACAATGGTGCCCAACGAGGTGGCAACTTCGCCCCTCGCTTTTTTTGGCGTTTGGTCCTGTTGTTCGCCATTGGTTTCGTGCATAGCATGTTCTACCGAGGTGATATATTGACCTTGTATGCGGTATTGGGCATTTTCTTGATCCCATTTTTCAAAGTAGACAACAAATGGATTCTTGCTTTGGCGGCCTTGCTGTTTTTGGGTGTCGGGCGCTATGTGGTGTTCCTTCTTACCCAAGGCAACGGATTGTTCATTTCAGAAGAGTTGACCCCTGACAGCCCTATGGTCGCGGCCTATTTTGAATTATTGCAGAACGGATCGCTAACAGAGGTCATGGCGTCGAACGCCGTGGAAGGCAATATCAACAAGGCGGAGTTCCAATTCGGAACCTTCTCAAGGGGCTATTTGACCTTTGCCTTCTTTTTATTGGGGCTATTCATGGGCAGGACCCAGTTCTTCAAAAACTATGCGACAGAAAAAAAATTCACCCAAAACCTATGGGTCGGTGGACTCATTGTCTTTGCTGTCGCCGTTATCGGCATGATCGCCATCTTTGCGAGTATGGGCCCCAATGTCGACTTCAAGTCTTGGCCGGCCATGATCGGGTTGACCTTCTTCGATCTAATGAATTTGGGCATGACGGTATTGATCGTTGCTTTCTTTGTCATTTTCTATAAAAAGGCGAAAGGCCAAAGATGGTTGGCCAAGTTCATCCCGTATGGTAAAATGGCCTTGACCAATTATGTAGCCCAAAGCATTCTCGGAACCTTTATATTCTTCGGGTGGGGATTGGGTTATTTAGCCGAAATCCCGCAGCGCTATGTGTTCTTAATGGCGATACTTGTCGTGGCCGTACAAATGTGGCTGAGTGCCCTTTGGCTCAAGCACTTTCGATATGGCCCCTTGGAATGGCTCTGGAGAAGCCTCACATTTTTCAAACGTTTTCCACTAAAAAGGTAATCCTTACAAGCGACTGATGTAACCGCCATAGAGGTCTTTGAACTGCATTCCTTCTTGAAAACGATGCTTGCTCAGTTTTTTATGGGCCACCAAGCCCCAAAGCAAGAACTCCTTGAAAAAGTCTTTGTCCTCATCAGCGATGTTTTCCCCGAATTCGTTGACTAGGCTGTTCAACGGTCGGATCTTGGCCAATTTCCGTTGGTAATCCGCATCATCATCGGCATCTAACAATTCGAACCCTTCTTGATCGAAGAACCAAGCCACCAAGTCATCATAGGGGGTCACGGCATCTTTCTTTTCCAGTTTTCCGATTTTTGGAAAATAGGTTGGAAAAAGGGAAGTGATGGCCGATTCCAACAAGGTGTCGGCAACGAAAGCCGCTCCTTCCTGTTCGCCTTCATAGACCAGTTCGATCTTACCGGTTATCGCTGGTATGATCCCCATGAAATCGGTCAAGCGAACCGTGGTCGAGGCACTCCCCAGGGTCAGCATACGCCGCTCGGCGGTGCTGAGAAGATTTTCATAGGCCGTGATGCTCATTCGCGCACTAACCCCGCTTTTCGCATCGACATATTCGCTGTTTCGCGCTTCGAAACCGATCTGCTCCAAAAGATCCATGGCCAATTCCGGAACATGGATATGTGCGCTCTGGCGTTGGTCAAGATCTGCTTCCTGCTTGGTGATTTTTTTGGCAATGGCCACTGACTCCGGGTAATGGGTCAGGATCTGCGACCCTATACGATCTTTCAAAGGCGTAACGATGCTCCCCCGATTCGTATAGTCTTCAGGATTGGCGGTAAAAACGAATTGGACATCAAGGGGCAACCGCAATTTAAAACCACGGATCTGGATATCCCCTTCTTGAAGGATATTGAACAAAGCCACTTGGATCCTTGCTTGTAAATCCGGAAGTTCATTGATAACGAAAATACAGCGGTTCGCCCGGGGGATCATCCCGAAATGGATAACCCGATCATCGGCATAGCTCAATTTCAGGTTCGCCGCTTTGATCGGATCCACATCGCCGATCAAATCGGCAACGGTTACATCAGGTGTGGCCAACTTTTCGTAGAAACGTTCATCGCGATGTAGCCAGGAGATCGGGGTCTTATCGCCCATTTCGGCCAGACGTTCTTTGGTAAAGCGACTCATAGGCGCGAAGGGATCATCATGGATTTCGGAACCTTCAACATATGGGATGTACTCGTCCAACAAATTGACCATCAGGCGGGCCAAACGGGTTTTCGCCTGTCCGCGCAATCCGAGTAGGTTGATGTTATGGCGTGAGAGTATTGCGCGTTCCAATTCAGGGATAACGGAATCTTCATAGCCCCATATTCCTGTGAAAACCGTTTCCTTCGCCTTGATTTTTTCAATCAGGTTGTCACGCAATTCATCTTTGATGCTTTTCGAACGATAGCCTGTTTTCTTGAGTGCTCCTAGGGTCGTTATTTTTTTTATTTCCAAAGTCATAGTGGTTTTATCGACCGGATTCAGCGGAAGGGAATCATGCCTTCGCTTTCCGGGTTATTTAATGCGTTTTTTTCTATTGTTCTCGTAATCTTCGAATATCATTTCACCCAATCCCTTCAGGCCGGTATAAAAAGCCTTACCGCGGTTCGCCTGGGTAAACTCCCTAACGAACTGCATCAAATACGGATCTTGGGCGATCATGAAGGTAGTGATGGGTATATGCAACTTACGCGCCTGGGCCGCCATGTTGTAGCACTTTTCCACAATGTAATCGTCAAGACCGACACTGTTCTTGTAATAATCACCATTCGGTAAGCGTAAACAACTCGGTTTGCCATCGGTGATCATGAAAATCTGTTTGTTCGTATTCCTTTTTCTCCGTAGCATATCCATGGCCAATTGCAGTCCGGCCACCGTATTGGTATGGTACGGTCCTACTTTGAGATAGGGCAGTTCCTTTATGGCAATGGGCCAGGCATCGTTGCCGAATACCAGAATATCAAGGGTGTCTTTCGGATAGCGGGTCGTGATCAATTCGGCCAAGGCCATGGCCACTTTTTTAGCGGGTGTGATCCGGTCTTCACCGTAGAGGATCATACTATGACTGATGTCGATCATCAATACGGTACTCATCTGGGCCTTGAATTCGGTGTCTTCTACGACCAAATCCGATTCATTGAGTGAAAACTCCCCCACTCCATGGTTGATTTGGGCGTTTTTCAAACTCTCGGTCATCGAAATACGGTCTAGCGTATCACCGAATCGGTATTCCCGGAACTCGCCGGAATGTTCATCACCTTGGCCTAATTTGCCCGTCTTGTGGTTCCCGGAACCACTGCGCTTTATCTTTCCAAAAATCTGATCCAGGGCCCGCTTGCGCAGTAGTTGCTCTAACTTGGCGGTGATGCTAATCTTGCCTCCATTTCCATCGCCCTCCTCACCACCGTCTTCCGCTTCGCCTGGTTCACCTCCCCCATCTTCGAATTCTTCCCGAACGTATCCTTTGCGTTTGAGGTCTTCGATAAAATCATCGATAGTGTACTCGTCATCGGTCAGTTCATACTCCACGTCCAATTGTCGCAACCAATCGATCGCTTCGTCGAAATCCCCCGAAGTATGGGTAATCAGTTCTTGAAAGATCTCAAAAAGTTTCTCAAACGGGGATTGATCGGGAGCTTCGTAAGGGGTAAAACGAAATCCTTTTTTCAGTTCCATAGCCATTTGTTAAAATTACGGCATTCCTGACAGTGAAAAAATCTTTTAAGAAAAGTTAACGTTGGCTACTTTTGAACCATGCATCCACTGGTACAAGGCTTTTATGAAACCCCGCCACTTTGGACGAATTCCCAATTCGGACTGGAGCAATTCGATTTCCCGGAAATCCAGTTCGAACAACAAGATGGGTTCGTGCCGAAAGAGGGGCTCCGATTGGGGCACCAAATGGAAGGGGTATTCGAATGGTTGCTTGAAAAAAGCGGGCGATATGGGGTCTTGGCATCGAACCTATTGGTCGAAGAAGGGAAACTCAGGATCGGGGAACTCGATTTTATCGTTAAGGAACAGGCTACGGAAGCCGTTTTCCATGTTGAACTGGCCTTTAAGTTCTATCTGATCGATTCCAGCATTTCGGAACCGATTTACCGATTGGTCGGGCCGAACAAAAAAGACATGTTCTTTACGAAATTGGAAAAACTGAAGTCCAAACAGTTTCCACTGCGTTCCCATCCTAGTCTGACCGACCTTTGGTCACGTCTTGACGTGGCTTTGGAGGATGTCGTCTCGCGTTGTTGTTTTAAGGCCCAGCTTTTTGAGCCGTATTCAGGGCCGGTTTCCATACGACCGCTCAACACTTCATGCATCCTTGGGCAATGGATTACTTTTGAGGATTTTGAGTCCAATTCATTTCGATCTGCCAAGTACTACATCCCCTATAAGAGCGAATGGCCACTGCGACCCCATCCAGCAGTAGTTTGGATGACCCATTTCGAAGCTTTGATGGAGGTCAATATCCGGATGGTCAAAAAACAATCGCCGCTGCTTTGGGTCAAGGATTCGGATGGTGCATTGTCCAAACTCCTCGTGGTCTGGTGGTAGGATCCAAGAAGTATTCCATATAGCGACCTTTTGGATGCGACAAAAAAAGCCTCCCTTTCGGAAGGCTTTAGCAATCAATCTACAATCAACCTAACGCTTAAAAATGTAGCGTGTTATGAAAATTCCGTTAGCGTCTCCCTTTCCGGCGGCACTTTCGACCGCACTGGTAACGAAGACCAATTCCCAACCATCAGCGACCATGGCATTGATCTTTGATGTGATCAAAGCGTCGTTCGCCGCAATGTTCTGAAAGCGGATACCGCCCAGATTAAAAAAATTCAGCAGTTTGGTTTCTTCAAAATTCTTGACCCGTATCTCACTCCTACTTGATTTGTTTCGGGTGTTGTCTTCTTCGGTCTGCACACTGGTATAGGCTTGGTAATCTTTTTCCTCGTTGGCCGAGATGATGCGTGAACGTCCCAATCCGCTGGGAATTATCGATTCGACACTAGTGATTACCTTGAATTCTTGGGCCATGCTGGGTACCGTGGCGGTTATGGCCAAAACCGCTGTTAAGAAGATTCGTTTCATTTGCATTTTCGTTTTGTTTTTATCAAAGACAACAGTACTTGCTGTCGGGTTGCACCATGATTTATTATGGTTGCGATTTTGAGAATATTTTAACATCAATGTGGTAAAATGTCGGGCGCTAGCAACCCGACACCTTCACACATCGATCCTAATACCAATGAAGTTCAATCAGCAACAAAGGTATAACTGGCCTTGTCGACTTCGGTTACCCGAAAATACCCGAACGCATATCGATCAGGGTCGGTTTCATTGACGCAGTTTCCTCTCACGGCTACTGGGGTAGTCTCGAATATTCCCACGCCACCCAATTGCTCAGCGATGATCTTAATGTAATCATAGTAGTCCCTTGAAATCCCTATCATTTCGATATCCACGATATCACCGGCTTCAAACGGAGGAACGTCGTCTTCGTCTTCGATCTCATACCACCAGTCGATTTCATTGCCGTTCACGAATTCGTCTTCAGCTACTTCGATATCAGGGAGCAAATCGCCACGCCTTTGAAAGCGGAACAGATAATTGTCGCCTTCGCTAATAGGATCGGTGAACAACAAGTGCACTTCGAGGATCTCTTCATCGAAACCATCGGCTCGGTCTTGAAAAACATCGGTAATCTCGGTAACCGGCGTCATAGTTTCCGTTGCCGAGTACACCTCGCCGGCATAGGTGACACGTAAGGTATAGGAGTCACCGATGACCGGGTTGAAACTGTTGGTCCTATAGGTGCCGTTTTGCATATCGGCAAAGAGGAACTGTTCCCCACTATCGTTGTTCGTGACTTGAACGGTCGCACCGACCACATCGGTAAATCCATCCTCATCGAAAAAGGGAGAGGAGGTCCGTAATGCAATGGTCTGAACATTACCACTGGTGCCCTTTTCCCAATCCAGCGAGGCTTCAATAACCAGTCGTTCCGGTCCGGTTTGGACTTCGACATCGACCACGTCGGTACAGGAATAGATGGTCAACAAGAGTATAGGTAATATGCGAACTATGTTTTTCATCGTATTAAAATTTGAAGTTATACGTCAATGAGGGTACAATACCGAAAATGGCGGTGCGTGTGGCTTCGTTCGCCCCTGTTTCAGTGTTTTGACCGAAGGAGATCGAAGCGGCGTTCTTTCTGTGGTACAGATTATAAATACTGAGTACCCATTCACCTTTAAAGCGTTTGTTCTGGTATTTCTTGGGTTTGTAGGTAGCCGATACATCGACCCTATGATAAGCGGGCAAGCGATCCGAATTACGCGGGGCGTAGCTTGCAATGGAGAGTCCTTCATATTGGTATTGCCCGTTTGGATAGGTCACGGGACGGCCGGTCTGAAAGACCATATTGGCACCGAACGACCATTGTTCGTTGTACCGATAAGCAGTGGTCAAAGAAATATCATGGGTGCGATCAAAAAAGGTGTTGTACCAGTCCCCATTGTTGATACCCGGGCCACCGGCGGCACCGCCCAAGGTACGTTGTTCGGATTTTGAAAGGGTGTAGGCCAACCAGCCTGTTAAATCACCTTCGTTTTTCCGTAACAAAAATTCCAGACCATAGGCTCGCATTTCCCCATTCAATATTTCGGTCTCAATGGTGTTTTGCCCGATCAACTCGGAACCATCGATGTAGTCGATACGGTTGTCGACGGTTTTGTAATAGGCCTCAAGTTCCAACGAATACTCTTTGTCCTTAAAGTTTCGAAAATAGCCGATGGCATATTGGTTCGAGAGTTGGGGTTCGATAAAGGGACCACTTGGCGTCCACACATCCAAGGGGGTTACCGAAGAAGTATTGGACAACAAATGGATGTATTGGGCCGCCCTAGAGAATCCTGCTTTGATCGAGGCATTTTCGTTCAATAGGTAGGCCAGCGAAATCCGGGGTTCGAAATTTCCAAAATCGGTTATGGTGGCGCTTCTGGCGAATTCGATTTCACCTATGGCCTCCCCCCTTTGGTAAATGCCGAGTTCCTCATTGTAGACAACAGGCAATCCATTGGCGTATTCGGTAATGGGTTGGCCTCCCAAACGGGTAAACGTAATGTATCGCAAGCCGTATTGGGCCGTTAAACGATCGGTCAATTTATGTTCCGCATTCAGGTAGGCCCCGCTCTCGAAGGCCCGCTTTTGGTCTAAGGACAACGGATTGATCGGCGAGGAATCCGAAGTAGGACGTATCTGCCCGGGATCGAAATCGTAATAAATACCATTCAAGCCGAAATCAAGACTGAACCGGTCGTTCACATAATATTTCAAATCGTATTTCAAATTGTAATTGGTGATGGAAGAGATCCATTCAAAATCGTCTTGATCGAAATTCAGGTCGTAGTCGTAGCGACTTACGATGGCCGAAAGGTTTGAAAACAAACGATCGTTGAAAATGTGGTTCCATCGTAGGTTACCCGACCCATTGCCATAGCTGTTCTCGAAGATACCGGCGAAGTCAAAGGCATCGCGGCCGAAATACCCACTTAGATACAGTTTGTTGTTCCGGTTGATGCTGTAATTGGTCTTTAAATTCAAATCGTAAAAGGAAACCCGATTGTCTTCACCTGCGGCAGCCAATATCAGGTCGACATAAGAGCGACGGCCCGCAATTAAAAACGACCCCTTATCACCAAAGAGTGGCCCTTCGGCCGTCAGTCGGCTTGATATCAATCCGATGCCACCGGTCATTGCGAATCGCTTCCGATTCCCATCTTTTTGGCGAATATCGAGCACCGAGGATACCCGTCCTCCAAAACGTGCAGGAATCCCGCCTTTATATAATTTGACGTCCTTGATGGCATCCGCATTGAAAACCGAGAAGAAACCGAACATGTGGGAGGTATTGTAGATAATGGCCTCGTCGAGTAATACCAGGTTCTGGTCTTGGGCCCCGCCTCGAACATGGAAACCACCGGTACCTTCCCCATTATTGGTGACCCCTGGTAAGAGCTGTAGCGATTTCAACACATCGACCTCACCCAACACCACCGGGGTTTGTTTAATAGTACCGACATTCAATTTGACCACGCTCATCTCGGGTTTTCGCAGAATGGCCCTTTCCGGTTCTTCGGCGGTGACGATCACTTCTTCCAAGGCGGTTGAAAATTCGATGACTTCAATGTCTTTTTTTAAATCTTGATCAAGGGTAATGGTAAGGTTCACATCGTTATACCCCATGTACGAAATGTTCAGCACATACTCCCCTTCAGGTGCGGTAATGGAATAAAACCCGTATTCGTTGGTCACCCCGCCGATCGTGGTACCTGTTAAGAACACCGTGGCCCCAAAAAGACTTTCCCCATTGCTTTTGTCGGTAATCGTTCCACTAATGGTGTGGTTTTGCTGCGCATAGGCTTGGGAAGCCATGATACATAGCAGCAATCCGGTCATCCGCTTGCTGAACCACAAGGGAATTTTCGTTCGTTTGTTGTCCATTTTTTGATTTTAGATGGTTGTAAAAAAGTTTCACCACCATAGACAGTTTCGAAATTCGAAGGTTGCATCTTCAGCATTTTTTTGTGATTTCCGATGAAAAATCAAATTTCCATGCAACCCCTTACTTTTGTGGCTGTCTTTAGCTATAGCAACGCAAACCATTTCCGTTGGAAACCGACATTCGCTTCACACATCAACATCTGGTCGAGCAGTGCAAGACCGGCAAGAGCAGCGCACAGTATGAACTGTATTCGCGCTATGTCGATGCTATGTACAATGTCGGTATTCGGTTTTTAGGAAATAAGGAAGATGCAGAGGATATCGTTCAAGAAAGCTTTATCGATGCCTTTAAAAAACTGCACAGTTTCAAGTATGAAAGCAGTTTCGGGGCCTGGTTGAAACGAATCGTCATCAATAAGAGTATCAACCATTTGCGATTGAAGAAAGTACCGCTAGTACCAATGGAAAAGCATGAGTTCCATTTGGAGGAAGAAACCCCTATCGAAGCCGAGGCGGTTACCATCGCGAAGGTACGGCAGGGCATTGCCAAATTGCCAGAGGGGTACCAACAGATCATCAACCTCTATTTGATAGAGGGTTACGACCATGTGGAAATTAGCGAGGTTTTAGGAATTACGACCAGTACTTCCAAATCCCAATATCACAGGGCAAAGAAAAAATTATTGGAAATCTTACAACGCTTGTAATGGACAATTTTGAAAAACACATTCGGGAACAAGCAGGGCAATTTGACACCCATAAGGCCGATAAGGACAAAATGTGGGCAGCGATTTCGCAAGCCATAGAACGACCTGAACCCAAGGTCATCCCGCTTTGGAAACGCCCCATGGCCCAGATTGCAGCCGGTATCGCCATTCTTTTTGGAATCGGGGTCTTTACGGCTTTATCGATATATAACGAAAGTCCTGCCGAAACGCAATTCGTTTCGAAGGAGCTTTTGGAAATCGACATGCATTATCAGGGTTTGGTGTCGTACCAGGTACGATTGGTTCAAAACAGTCCGCATTTATCAGCATCGGACAAAACGGAATTCTTGGCATTTATGGATGAGCTGGATGCCGAGTACGCCTTGTTGCGCGAAGAGATGCGTAACAATTTGGATAATGAGCGTGTATTGGAAGCCATCGTGGCCAACTACAAACAACGCATAGCACTTATTGAGAATTTATTGCAACAGATCAACGCTACAAAAAATAACGAAGGGAATTATGGATACACTTTATAAACCAATCCTGTGGACGGCCCTTGTACTCTTTTCGGTACAACTTGGTTGGGCACAAGAGCGCGTGTCTAAGACGATCGAAAAGGAATACCCCTTGGATATGAACGGTGAATTGATGGTCGAAAACAAATACGGTTCGCTGACTTTGACCGGTTGGGAACAAAACCGTGTTGCCATTAAGATCGATATTAAGGTCAACCATCGAAAATATGATACGGCCAAATCATTACTTTCTCGAATTGAAGCCGAAATCAAGACCAGCAGTGGGTTCGTTTCGGTGGTCTCCAAGATCGAAAACAAAAATACCGGTTGGTTGGCTGATTTTTTCAATCGCAACAACCCCATCGATGTGGACCGGAGCCGTGTACAGATCGACTACGAGATTTTCTTGCCGAAAAAGGCCAAGTTAAGGGTTGCCAATCGTTTCGGCGATGTGTTCCTTGAAGATTGGAGTGGCGAATTACGTGCGTTGATCGAACATGGGGATCTTTGGATCAACGATGACCTGGGCAAGGCGGATGTAATCTTGAAATTTGGCAAAGTAAAGGCAAGGAACCTGGATTATGCCAGTCTGAACCTTAAGAATGGTGAGTTGGATATGGCCGATTCCAAAAGTCTTCGATTGAACAGTAGCGGTACCGAGATCACCTTGGGTGAAATCGGTGCCCTCGAAATCTATTCGAACAAGGATGGTATCGGTGTGGACGCGGTAGGAAGCATTTATGGAAATTTAAAATTCACCACCTTGGTGATAGAACGACTTGAAAAGGAGGTAGATCTTGAATTGAAAATCGCGGATTTGATGGTGCGCAACATTTCAGGACCGGATACCGAAATCGCCATCAATCAAGAATCTTCGGATATTAACTTGAACGTAACCGGTTTTTCCCATCAATTCAAAGCTACCCTAGAACAAGGGGTCGTGCGCTTGCCGCGAAGTTTCGAGAATGTCGAATCACAACTGTTGGATAAAAGCAAGAAGCTTCGCGAAATCGAAGCGACCTTCGGTGCCTTACAAACAGGACGCATTTCAATCAAAGGAGTCAAGGGCATCGTAACCTTGAACGATTAAAATCGGCCGCCATGCAACCTTTACGATCCTTTGTTGTCTTTAAAAGTAATCAATCAAAACACAGCTTAAACATGTACCATTTCAAAACACCATTCCTTTTTCTAACCTTGTTGACCAGTCTGATAATGCATGCCCAAGATGATGATGACTACATCACCTTCAATGACCGAAGTAACGTCGTACACGGGGTTAATGTGGGCATCGGATTGGGCTATGGTGAAATCGAAGGGGAAGATACCTACATCGGAACGTTCAAAGTGGCCTATGTGGCCAACCAACAATTCGAAGTGGGTTTTTTAGCTAGAGGACTCTATTCGCGACAGGATGTCTTCAACCCACAATCAGGACAAAATGACGATCTGTTCGCAGGGTATGCCGGGTTTCATCTCGAACCCATTCTTTTCGGAAAATCGTTGGTCAGTCTCTCTTTTCCGTTGTTCATCGGTGGTGGTGCCGTAGGGTATCCCGATCGGGAAACGATCGAAAGTGACGAATTCGATCCGGATGAGGATGACCTCGATGCCATCTTCGTCGTCGAACCCGGTGTCAGCGCCTTGTTCAACATATCGCGATATGCCCAACTTGAAGCAGGGGTCAGGTATCGGTTTTCCAGTAAGATCGAATTGACCGATAGCCCCATCGATCGCATTAACGGGTTTTCGGCCGGTATTGGTATCAAACTAGGGATTTTCAATATGGGACGAAACCGGTACAAGAAACAGCTTGATTGATGGACAAGCAACCCTTCGAAGGACGACAACCGATTTTGACTCGCCGCGTATACTGTGATTCGAATCGGGTTTTCGCTAAAGATGATAATGAAAACTGGAGGCCGATAGCCATTAATTGGGTTACCGTTGGCACTATCCAACACCTTTGAGGTGCCCATGCTTATACATTCTAGGGCATTTGAATCGCGGAAATGGGTTCATTAGGGAATTGGGCTGCTATTGTATATCAGCTTCTTGATTCTCAACCGCCCCCCTACCCTTTCAAATACAAAGAGGTTTTTGGTTTTGAACCGCACTGTCGTACCCCCATCATTGGGATAAAAACGCCCTGAGACGCCCCCGCGCATCAGCACCAGTCCCCCGAAAATTTCCAGTTCATCGATGTGATGTTCCATAACTACCTTTCCGTAGGATCTTTGCGTCTGCAAATAGGTGCCAAGTGCCTTTTTACCTAAGATTTCCTCAGTATCGGGGGCCATATGAACGACTTGTTCATGGTATGCTTCCAATTGCTGGGCAATCGGAATGGTATGATCGTCAAGAACTGCCAAAATCCTTTCGATTTCCGATCGTGTGCTGCTATCGCTTTGTGATATGCGAATGAAATTTCCTTCATAAAACAGTCCGGTGGGGCTATCGTTGTGATCATACTGTACGGATTTCATATGGTACTCATTGGCGGACAGCCATCTGTAGTGGTAGACCCTATAGGTGCCTTTTGGTTCCCCTTCGAAGGTGATTCTTAAGGTGACATCCCCGTTTTTGGAAACACTTCCATGGCCTACCCCTGCCCGAACGGGTCCGAAACTTGACAAATGATCGACCGACCCGGTGATGGGATTGTAGGACCAATATAACTGGCCGTTGGGTGCCGGACCATCGATAATCGACAGCAAACTGTTTGCCGTATTCAAGGCGGTTGTTACCGTATGATGCCCTTTAATTTGGATCGTATCGGTCGTACCGCCCCAATTATGGATCCAACGATCTTCTTTTAGTGTCCACTCGCCCACGAATTTCCGGAATGGGTTTTCGGAAAGTAGGGTGTCCGTACGATGTTGTTCATATTGAATGTGCTTCATTTGTCCATGGCCTAAATACCAAAAAAGACAACAAAAGATCATCAAGGGTTTGTTCATGGCGTTTACTCTTGATAGGGTTGGATGATTTCATGCAGGGTGGCCCAACCGGTAGGACTGGCTTCGTAACGTTTTAGGACGAGTAAGGTCCGGCCTCGGAAAATGAACGGTGTATCCCCGTTTTTGGGTATCAGGCGTAGTGCAAATTTCATTTGTTTGATGACCAAATCACCTTCATATACGAAAGCTTCTTCCGATTTTTCATCAAGGAACTCTAGGTCGAAGGAGGCTAAGGTTTCTTCTAGGCCTTGCATGACCGCTTCACGCCCGACCCTAACATTGTCATAGCCCAATGCCTTGATCACATCAGGATGGTGGTATTTCGCAATGGTCTGCACGTCCCCTTTTTTAAAGGCTTCGCGAACGGCTTTACCCGTTGCCGTTATTTGAGCCTTGGCTTTCGCCTCATCAGACCGCTCTTGTGCTTGTATCCCGAATATGGGCACAAGGCAGATGATAAAGAAAGTGCATACGGTCTTCTTGATTCTTTTCATGATGGTCTCATTTATTGAATAAAGGAAGTTCCGATAGCCGACGCCACAAAAAGAGAATGTCGAAGGGGCCTGGAAATTTGACAAGGTGCAACTTGAACTTGATTAACGGTATGCCATGGCGTTAGGGAACCGAAATGGAATTTCGTCAATGATTCACTGTCGTTCATCAATAGCCATTACAAGACTTGATCTCGGACGGTTCTTTTTGATTACATTTAATTTATAGGGATATTCAGCGCATGCGGAAAAGGATTTTATCGTTTATCATTACGTACAAATTGTACCACTTGTTGTTCTGGTTTTTCTACCACTATTTTTGGTGGTCATTGACCAGTGGCAGTGTCGTTGAAGCCACCCAGAACATTCTATATTCCGATTATACCACCAAATTCCTTTTTTATGTCGGCATGCAGGCCTTAGGGGTCTATTTCAATCTGTATTATTTGATTCCGAAATTTTTACAAAAAGGTAAGGTGTGGGCGTATATTCCTTTGCTCCTTGCTACGGTGATTTTCACTTCAGCCGGTATCATCGGAGGGTATTTCGTCAATGCTTGGATCGTCGACCAGCCATTCGAGACCCTGTTTTACCTTCCTCCTTCCGATTTTTTCGAACTGTTCAAGAACAATGCCTTGCCATCGACCTTGGCCAGTATGACCTTGGCGATGAGTATCAAATTGACGAAGAATTGGATCGCATCCGAAAAACATCGCAATACGATGGAAAAGGAAAAATTACAAACCGAACTCAAGTTCTTGCGTTCACAATTCAATCCCCATTTCCTTTTCAATACCATCAATTCCATTTTTGTGCTCATCCATAAAGATCAAGATAAGGCATCGGAGTCCCTAGCGAAGTTTTCGGAGCTCCTTCGCTATCAGCTGTACGAATGCAATGCCCCCTTTATCGATTTAGGGCATGAATTGGACTATTTGGAAAATTTTATAGAATTGCAGCACCTGCGTCAAGAGCGGACGAATTCCGAACTGCAGGTAGAAATCGACAAAAGCGCTACCGCTGATCTCGTCATTGCCCCCTTTCTTTTAATGCCGTTTATTGAGAATGCCTTTAAACATATTTCCCATCATGCTGATCGGAAAAATTGGATATCCATCCTTTTACGGGTCATCGATGGTAAGGTTCTATTTGAGGTGGCCAACAGCAAAGATAGCCTTGCGGTGAGCCGCGAAGTGGAATACAGTGGCATTGGCTTGGAAAATGTCAAACGCCGATTGGAATTGATCTATCCAAACGCCCACGACTTGACGATTATCAAGGATCGTGAAAAACACGAAGTCCGACTAAAGATCAAGGTAAAAACAGCGGATACACTTAGCACCTTAACTGCCTGATGCGACCGATGAATTGTGTGCTTATCGATGATGAACCCTTGGCCCGAGAGGGCTTGGCACACTATATTGCCAAAATTGAATTTTTGAATTTGATAGGAGAAGGAGGAAATCCTACCGATCTTTCGAAACTGGGGCAATCCCAACCCATTGACCTGATTTTTTTGGACATCCAAATGCCCATTTTGACCGGTATCGAATACCTGAAGTCAACCAAGAACAGGCCAATGATAATCATCACTACGGCTTACCCCAGTTATGCGTTGGAAGGATTTGAACTGGATGTTTTGGATTATATGGTCAAACCGATAACGTTCGAACGCTTTTTTAAAGGGGTCACCAAAGCTCGGGAGTATTTTGAACTCGAGCAGCAAACGACCCCAACGGTCAACAAATCCGATGTAGCCTATTTTTTCGTTAAATGCGATTCGATTTACGAAAAAATCAGCTTCGACGCGATCGAATACGTGCAAGCCATGCAAAATTATGTGGTCATCCACACCAAGGACCGGAAATATATGCCCTTATTGACCATGAAACGCATCGAGGCCTTGCTTACCCCTAAGGGCTTCCTACGGGTTCATAAATCGTATTTGGTGGCCGTCGACAAAATTACATCCGTCGAAAAAGCGAAACTGAAATTGGGTTCGGTTGAAATCCCTATCAGTCGCAACTATAGGGACAAAGTGTATCAAACCGTTCTCAATCGATCGCTCTTTAAGAAATGAGTCCCATTATTCATGTCTGGATTTCAATACATCGACCACGGTGTCAAGACGGTAGCCTTTAGCCTGCAATAAAATCAGATAGTGGAACAATAAATCGGCACTTTCGTTCAAGAAAAGATCCTCATTATCGTCTTTGGCTTCGATAACGGTCTCTACTGCTTCTTCACCGACCTTTTGAGCGATTTTATTGATCCCTTTTCGGAACAGGGAAGCCACATAGCTTTTTTCATCCTCCGAATTGGCCTTGCGCGAGGCGATAACCGACTCCAATTCGGTTAAGAAGCCATAAGAAGCTTCGTTGGGTTCTCCCCAACAGGTTCCTGTGCCCAAATGGCATGTCGGTCCTTTCGGGTGGGCCAAAACCAATACGGCATCTTGGTCACAATCGACTTTGATGTCGACCAACTCCAAGAAATTACCACTGGTCTCCCCTTTGGTCCATAAGCGTTGCTTGCTTCTGCTAAAAAAGGTGACCTGCTTGGTTTCCATCGTTTTGGCGTAGGCGGCTTCATCCATATAGCCGAGCATAAGCACATTCTTGGTCGTTGCATCCTGAACGATGGTGGCCACCAATCCATTGCCGTTTTTGTCAAAGTCTATTGTCATAAGCGCATAGGAATCCCTTCCGAGTTTAATTGTTGTTTCAATTGGTTTATTTCAATCTCTTTAAAGTGGAAAACACTGGCAGCCAAGGCAGCATCGGCCCCTCCTGCTTTAAAGGTATCACTGAAGTGGCTTATTTTTCCTGCTCCACCGGATGCAATCACCGGAATCCGGAGTATTTTCGAAAGTTGTGCCAAAGCCGTATTGGCAAAACCGTTTTTGGTGCCGTCATGATCCATGCTGGTAAACAAGATCTCTCCTGCCCCGCGATCTTGCACCTCTTTCGCCCAATCGAACAAATCGATGTCGGTAGCTACCTTTCCCCCCACCAAATGCACCTTCCAGTTCCCGTTGACCTGTTTGGCATCGATGGCCACGACGATACACTGTGAACCGAATTTGGCGACCAATTCATCAATCAGTTCCGGTCGTTTTACCGCCGCGGAATTGATAGAAACCTTATCCGCTCCATTTTTGAGAAGGATATCCACATCGGTGACCGAAGCGATACCACCCCCGACGGTAAACGGTATATTCAATTTTTCGGCAACCCGGTAGACCAGATCCGCCAAGGTTTTCCTGCGCTGTTCCGTTGCCGAAATGTCTAGGAATACCAGTTCATCGGCCCCCTCATCGGCATAGCGTTGCGCTAATTCGACCGGGTCACCTGCATCTCTAAGGGCAACGAAATTGACCCCTTTCACGGTTCGGCCGTCTTTGATATCGAGACAGGGTATGATTCTCTTTGTCAGCATGATTATAGTGTCCTTAAAACCTGTTCAGGACCATATTTTAATTATTCGTTTTTCGTATTCAAATCATGGCCGTCGTAAAAGCCAAGTGGGGTGTCTTTCAACTGCTTGATCCAAAACGCAATTTGACCGGTATGGTAGGAAAAATGTTCTACCACATGGATTATATTCCCGATTCCCGAAAAGTCGAATCCTTGCACTTTTCGATGTGCCAACAAGCGTTCCGTATCGGTGTTCGAAAACGTGGCTTTGACTTCAGCGACCGTTTCCCGCAACTGTTGCAACAGTTCGGCTTTGGTCATACCATCTTCTTGATCGAACTCCGCGTCACGGTCCCGTCTATCGGCTTGATCCTTTAACGAATCGATCCCATATTGGGTCATATTTCCGCAAAGGTGCAAAATCAAATTCCCCAAACTATTCAGCGAGCTATTGGGGCGTTGCCAAACCTGGGTCTCATCGAATTTTTCCATGGCAATTTCGATCATTCGTACACTTTCATCCATCCTGTAACAACAGTTGGTGATGAATTCCTTTTGAAATTCGGTCAACTTATCCATGGTTTATGATATAGGTTTCCAGTGCTTTCAGACTGATGCGTTCTTCGTATATGGCTTTACCGATGATTACCCCTTCACATCCGGTTTTGGCTAGTTTCGGCAGCTCGTCAATGGTAGAAATGCCCCCGCTGGCAATCAGATTGATCCCATTTTCAAGGTGATCGACAACACCGCTACCCCCTATTTCGGTGCGGGTCACTTGGGTTTCTTTTAAAATCTCACCGTAAAGCTCGAATGCCGGTCCGGCCAACATCCCATCCTTTGAGATATCGGTACAAATGACATTCTTAATGCCCTGTTTTTGGAATTTTTTGATGAACGGAATCAGTTTCATTTCGGAAGCTTCCTGCCATCCTGATACTGCGATGAAGCCGTTGTCGGCATCGGCGCCAAGAATGATCTTTTCGGGACCGAAACGTTCGATCCATCCCAAAAAAGTTGCCTTGTCCTTTACGGCTATGCTTCCACCGGTCACTTGTCGGGCCCCGCTTTCAAAAGCTATGCGCAGATCTTCATCGCTTTTCAAGCCCCCTCCAAAATCAATTTTTAATTCGGTTTTGCTTGCCAAAGTTTCCAAAATACGGTGATTGACGATATGCTTGGATTTTGCCCCATCCAAATCGACAAGATGTAAATGGGAGATTCCGTGACCTTCAAATCGTTTGGCCATTTCCAAGGGGTCGTCACTGTACACTTTTTTAGAATTGTAATCGCCTTTTGTCAAACGAACACACTTCCCATCGATGATATCAATTGCGGGTATGATCCTCATTTCAAATTGTCTTTAAACATCCATGTATCGGGGTCTTCAATCGTTTCAAAGCCAAATTTACGGTAGAGGGCTTGGGCATCCTTGGTTCGAAGACCAAAACCGTTGACTTGCTGTAGTTCGGGGTGCTCCATTACATGACGGATTAGGCTCTTGCCAAGGCCCTGACCGGTATACCCTGGTGAAATGAATACGTCCATCAACCAGGCGAACACCACGTAGTCGGTAGCTACCCGTGCGAATCCTATTTGGGATCCATCGGGTGAATACATTCCAAAACATAGGGAATGGGCTATGGCCGTTTCGACCTGAACCTTGGTCCTCCCCTTTGACCAATAGGCGTCTTGACTCAGATACCGATATACAAAATCGATATCCAATTTATCGGGGTCGGTCGATATTTGGTAGCCGGCTCCCTTCATAACTTCAAGAAATTCGTTAGGATCTCGGCACCATAGGTGCTGGACTTCTCCGGGTGGAATTGTACCCCGTAAAAATTGTCTTTTTGCAAAGCGGCACTATAGGCGAACCCATAAGTGCTTTGGGCTATGGTGTTCTCGGTCAATGGGGCATAAAAGCTGTGTACCAAATAAATGTAGTCATCCTCTAGCCCTGTGAACAAGGGGGAGCGAAGTTGCTGTATTTTGTTCCATCCGATTTGTGGCACCTTTAAACCGTTGGTAAAACGGACCACCTCCGTATCGAAAATGCCAAGTCCCTGTGTCGCGCCTTCTTCCGAAGAACGGCACATCAGTTGCATGCCAAGGCAAATGCCCAATACGGGTTGTCGCAGGGTCGGGATGAGGGTATGCAAACCACTTTCATTAAGCTTGCCCATAGCGCTACTGGCTTCGCCAACCCCCGGAAAAATGACCTTGTCGGCGGCTTCGATGGTTTGGCGATCGTTGCTCAGTATGGCATTCACGCCCAAACGTTGAAAGGCAAATTTGATGCTTTGAATGTTTCCTGCACCATAGTCGATGATCACTACCTTCATAACACCCCCTTTGTTGATGGCAATACCATTTTTTCAATATCTTGTTTGACCGCCATTTTTATAGCTTTGGCGAAGGCCTTGAAAACGCTCTCTATTTTGTGGTGTTCGTTGTTTCCTTCCACTTTGATGTTCAGATTGGCTTTCGCCCCATCCGTAAAGGATTTAAAGAAGTGATGGAACATCTCGGTGGGCATGTCACCGATTTTCTCCCTTTTGAAGTCCGCTTCCCATACCAACCAATTGCGCCCACCAAAATCTATGGCAACCTGCGCCAGGCAATCGTCCATGGGAAGGCAAAACCCATAGCGTTCAATGCCCAATTTGGTGCCCAGGGCTTCATGGAATACCTCCCCAAGCGCAATTCCGGTATCTTCAATGGTATGGTGTTCATCAACCTCAAGGTCGCCCTTGACCGTGATTTGCAAATCCATTTGGCCATGTCGCGCCAATTGATCTAGCATATGATCGAAGAATTTTAAGCCCGTATCGATCTTCGAAACCCCCGTGCCGTCAAGATCTAGGGTAATATCAATATCGGTTTCGTGGGTCGTTCTTTTTATTTTTCCTTCACGCTTTGTGCGTTTTAAAAAACGATATATGGCTTTCCAATCATTGGTTTCCAGCGCGATGTAGGCAGAAAGGTCAGTCTTTGAAACTGTTATTTCATCTACACCAAAGTGCGTTTCGTCGTTAATAAAGATACCTTTCGCCCCTAAGTTCTTGGCTAGCTCCATATCGGTCAAGCGATCCCCAATGACGAAGGAGTTTTCCATGTCATATTCCGCTGTCAGAAAATGTGTGAGCAAGCCCGTATTCGGTTTCCGTGTCGGGGCATTGTCTTTCGCAAAGGTACGGTCGATACATACTTCAGAAAACACAACACCTTCACTTTCAAAGCTCTGTATCAAGAAATTTTGGACAGGCCAAAAATCCGCTTCCGGAAAAGAGGGTGTTCCCAGACCATCTTGGTTGGTCACCATAACCAATTCGAAATCCAATTCCTCGGCAATTTTACCCAAGTAGGTGAACACTTTAGGGTAAAAAACCAACTTTTCGAAGGCATCGAGCTGTTCGTCTTGTGGTTCTCGGGCCAGGGTGCCGTCCCTATCGATGAATAATACCTTTTTAGCCATTGTCCAATTGTTTTAATGCATCCAATAACAACTTGTTCTCTTCTTTTGTTCCGATGGTAAAGCGTAAGGTGTTCTCACATCGGGCTTGTGATGACCGATTCCGCACTACGATACCCAACGCCAATAACTCCTTATAGCGGCGATCGGCATCGTCCACCCGAGCTAGAATGAAATTGGCTTCGGTCGGGAAGGTCTTTTCAACGAACCGCACGGTTTCCAAAGCTTTTGCAAGTTGCTCACGTTCTTCCAAAATGTGTCGTACTTCAGAAGACCTTCGCTCGTTTCGCAACCCTTGCAAGGCCTTGCTTTGTGTTAAAGCGTTGACATTATAAGGCGGTTTGATCTTGTTAAGTACTTCAATAATCGCTTTCGATGCGATACAAATCCCCAAACGTATGCCGGCCATGCCATAGGCTTTCGATAAGGTTTGGGTAACGATCAGATTCGGGTAGTTGTCCAGCTCCATGGTCCATGACGGTTGCTGTGTAAAATCGATGTAAGCCTCATCGATGACCACCAAACCTTGAAATTTTTGAAGCAATTCGGTAACCGTATCCCTATTGAAAACATTACCTGTCGGATTGTTCGGAGAACATAGGAAAAGGATTTTCGTGTTCGGGTCTACCCTATTCAATATCGCCTTGACATCCGGTTCAAAGCGTTCGTTCAACAGTACTTCCCTGTTCGCTATCGCATTGATGCCCGAAAGCACTTTGTACATGCCATAGGTGGGTGGTAAAGTGATGATATTATCTACATTCGGTTCACAAAACGCCCGAAAAATCAAATCCAAGACTTCGTCACTTCCATTGCCCAATAACAATTGCCCACTTCGGAGGCCGCGTTGTTCAGCCAAATAACGTTTCAAATCCCGCTGTTGTGGATCGGGATATCGATTCACACCGTTTT
Source organism: Flavobacteriaceae bacterium (assembly GCA_013214065.1). GTDB lineage: Bacteria > Bacteroidota > Bacteroidia > Flavobacteriales > Flavobacteriaceae > Flagellimonas_B > Flagellimonas_B algarum. The sequence goes on along the minus strand of JABSPK010000003.1, from coordinate 199,391 downwards.
CAAAGGGATTTTCGTTAGCATCCAAAAACACCATTTCCGTATCCGCCCCTTTGAATTCATCCCTGGCGGAAGAATACGGTTGCAATCCTTTTACGGAGGGTCTTACCCAAGTATTGATGTCAAATGCCTTCATCCAACTGCTTTAATCGTATACTGACCGCATTCTTATGGGCCTGAAGCCCTTCGGCCGCAGCCATTAATTCAACGCTGTTCCCTATAGCTTTTAGGCCTTCACCGCTGATTTTCTGAAAAGTCATGCTCTTCATGAAACTATCCAAATTGACCCCGCTGTATTGTTTGGCGTATCCATTGGTCGGCAGGGTGTGGTTGGTGCCGGAGGCATAGTCCCCAGCACTTTCAGGGGTATAGTCACCTACAAAGACGGAACCGGCATGCTTGATCCCGTCGAGATAGGTCGATTCGTTTTCAACACAGACGATCAGGTGTTCAGGTCCATAGGCATTCATCATCGCAATGGCTTCCGAATCGGTCTCCACATAAATAAGCCGACTATTGGCAATAGCCTGCTTTGCAATTTCCTTGCGTGGTAAGGCTTCGATTTGAACGGCCAATTCTTGGGTAACGGCATCTAGGGTCGCTACATCCGTAGTCACTAAAATCACTTGGCTATCGGTGCCGTGTTCGGCCTGGCTCAACAGATCGGAAGCAACGAAAGCCGGATTGGCAGTGCGATCCGCCACTACCATCAATTCACTGGGTCCGGCAGGCATATCGATGGCCACCCCGAAACGTGTCGCCCATTGTTTCGCTACGGTCACATATTGGTTGCCCGGGCCAAAAATCTTATCGACCTTCGGTACCGATTCCGTTCCAAGGGTCATGGCGGCAATTGCCTGGATTCCGCCAATCTTGAATATTCGGGTCACCCCACATAGCATGGCCGTGTACAGTATGGTAGGGTCCAATTCCCCATTCGCATTGGGGGGACTACATAACACGATTTCTTCACAACCGGCCAAATTCGCCGGTACGGCCAACATCAGTATGGTTGAGAACAAAGGGGCGGTACCCCCTGGTATGTATAGCCCCACACGTTGTATCGGTCGTTTTTCCTGCCAACACTGCACGCCCGGCATAGTTTCTACTTTCACGGCTTCGGTACGTTGGGCCGCATGGAATTTTTTGATATTCGCTTGCGCCAAGGCGATCGCTTCCTTCAATTCTTGGGACACCTGCTTTCGTGCCGTCTGCAACTCTTCATCACTGACTTCAAATCGTTCCAACGCCACCTTGTCGAATCGCTCTGTATATTCTTTAAGGGTAGCGTCCCCGTTTAAGGCAACCTCATTGAAAATAGCACTGACCACAGGTTCGATATCCGTAAAGGTCTGGGTCGGCCGTTCCAACAAACCAGGCCAATCCGTTCTATTCGGCTTAAGGATCTTTTTCATTACAGTACCATTTTTTCGATAGGACAAACCAAAATCCCTTCCGCTCCTGCCAATTTTAAGGCATCGATTACCTCCCAAAAGGTATCCTTGTTAATCACGGTATGAACCGAACTCCACCCATCTTGTGCCAAAGGCAAAACGGTAGGGCTGCGCATGCCCGGCAACAATTCAATGACCTTATCGAGACTGGCATTCGGCACGTTCATCAAAACATAGCGGTTTTGGCGTGCTTGCAAAACGGACTGTATGCGAAAGCGGAGTTTGTCAAGGATCGCTTTTCGATCGGCGTCGATTTTGGGTGACACAGCAAGTACGGCTTCGCTTTTCAGCAGTACCGCTACTTCTTTCAAATTGTTCTTGAACAGCGTACTACCACTGGATACGATATCACAAATCGCATCAGAGAGGCCGATGTTCGGTGCGATTTCAACCGATCCATTGATCAAATGGATGTCGGCGTTCACACCCCAGGATTTCAAAAACTTTCGCACCGTATTCGGGTAGGAAGTCGCGATTCGTCTGCCTTCGAAATCTTGATGGCCCTGATAAGCGGTCCCTTTCGGAACAGCCATGGAAACCCGGCACTTGGAGAAGCCCAAACGTTCGACGGTCTCGATGTCTTCGCCCTTTTCAACCAAAACGTTCTCTCCGATTATCGCGATATCCACTACCCCGTCACGGAGGTATTGCGGGATATCACCGTTTCGGAGGTACAACACTTCCATTGGAAAATTTCGGGCTTCAGCCTTCAATTGGTCTTTTCCATTGTCTATGGAAATACCGCAATCCTTGAGGATCCTCAATGAATCTTCGTTAAGTCTTCCACTTTTTTGGACAGCAATCCTAATCTTGCTCATAACAATTGGTACAATCAAAAAACCCGTTTGATTGCTCAAACGGGTTCGGTTATTTTGACATACAAAATATCGTTACCTCGCCTGAGCGATAGTTACGATATGGTGATGTGTCGATACGTTTTTCATTTCGTTGACGAAGTTAAAACATATTTTTTATACAAAAAAGGGTCCTTTAATTATTTCCTAAAATCAAGGGCAATCCACTATCGCCCGATCCTACCACGACGATTTTGGAGTTTGGTGACTGAGAGAGCTGTAAAGTAGCTTCGATACCTTTGTCTTGAAGGATCTTGTCTGTCAAGGAAGCACTTAAAATACGGTTCGCATCGGCCTTACCTTGGGCTTCGATCCGTTGCCTTTCCGCTTCCTTTTCAGCTTTGGCAAGCCTGAATTCGTACTCCAGACTTTCCTGTTCTTGCTTTAGCTTACGTTCAATGGCCTCCTTGATGGTCGGTGGCAACTTCACATCCTCGACCAAAATCCGTTTTACGTTCAAATATTGGCCTTGGAGTTCCTTGCGGACTTCTTCCAATATCTCTTGCTCGATTACATCCCTTTTACTCGAATAAAGCTGTTCGGGTGTATATCGACCTACTACGCTCCTTGCGGCGGAGTTGATGGCGGGATCCAATAATTCATCGATAAAATCCTCCCCTTTGGTTTTTATCAGATTCCCGAGGTTTTCGTATTCGGGTTCGAACCATATGGTTCCGTTAACCGAAACCTGCAGGCCGTCGACCGATAGCACGTTCATCTCATCGGTTATCGATTGCTGGCGCACCTTATGGATCAACATGTCGTTCCAGGGTGCGACGATCTGCCATCCTTCACCATAGGTCTTGTCGGTTACGACGCCCCCTCCGGCCGGTTTGAACAATACACCGCCTTCACCAGGACCGATGCGAACGATCGTCTTGGAAACAAAAACGATAAGTAAGATCGCAATGAAAACGATCGGTAGGGCTATTCTTGGTAATCTATCCATTTTCGTGTGTTTTATAATAATCCGTTATACTTTCTTATCAACCATTCCGCACCCAAAAAAAGAACGATGAGGAACATCATGATGCGAAAATCTATTAAAGATACTACATTCTTCGTGCTTTTTTGGACCGGAAGGTATTTGTCGTCCGAAATGAGGGTGTCGACCAAGTCCCCAACCGCATCGCTATAAAAGAGCTGTCCATTGTTGCGACCTGCAAAACGGGCCAATTTTCCGTCATCCGCCGAAAGGAACTGTTGCTCCAAATCAAAATCGAGTATGCTGAACTTGCCTGACCGTTTTCGGTTGTCATTGGTTTCCGTAACGGTAAAACCATACTCCCCAGCCGGTAAATCGGCCAAATCGATTTCATATTGATTATCTTTCAAAAGCATTGGGCGCTGGGTATTGAACCCATTTGGTCCTGAAATTTCAATTTCGAGACTGGCATTTCTTTTGAACGTGAAGGTTTCATCGAAATAGGAAGCATTGATTCTCGCAAGACCATCACCTTGAAAGACATTCTCATAATCCAATTCCAGTCTATTTCGTGTACCGGCATCTCCAAGATAGCGCATTAATTGGTCCATGAAACCATCGAACATTTCGAAACTCCGATTGGAACGATAATCCTGCAACCGCCATTTCCACAAGTTCTCGCCTAACAAAAGCACTTCTTTGGTTCGATCTTCCCCCAGGGTCAACAAAAGGGGATCGGTCAATCGAACTCCTTGTATGATCTGGGTGGCCACAGCCTCGTAGGGTACGGTAATCAACAATTCTCCCAATGTGGTCTCCAAAGGTGGAAAATCGAACAATTCGAAACCGGAGATATCAAAACTCGAAAAGGCTTCGTTTTTTTCAGCCAACACATTTTCGGATTGGGTGTAACTTTCCTTCGTATACGCGGACTGTATCCGATTTAGAAACTGCCAATCCGTTCTTGGTCCGGTAATGGTGAACTTCCCGACACCTTTGTTGCTTATCGCCTCATATAAGGGGCCGAAGGAGTTGTCCGGTTGGTACAAAATGACCAAATCAGCGCCATCCATCCGTTCGAGGGCGGTCTTGGGCGAAAGTAAACTGACCGTGCGCTGTTCATTGGATTCAATGGACTTTGTAAGCGCACCAAGATCGGGATGCATAAAGGAGGTGACCAGGAGGATATCGGTTTTTTCATCGATGACCTCAATGAATTCAGACCGTACGTTATTGGCCAAATACTTTTCATTCGGTATCCCAGTGGCCAACAGTCGTACTTCTTGTAGTCCAACACGATCGGCAAGCAAAGTGGTCGAAACCGTACGAGCTCGATTTGATGGTGAGAAGGTAACCGTTTCCTTTAAAGCGGTCCGCCCATTCCAAACTAAGGAAAGTTGCGTTTCTACAGTCTTGTCACCGGAATAAACCAAACCGATCTCAACAGGAAAGGAATTCCTTAAAAAGGAATACTTGTTCATCGTGACCTGATCGATCCGAAGGTCTTGGTATCGGGTGGTATCACCAACGACAACTGGAAGGGTCGTAACCGATGCCGGCATATTGACATACTCATAATCGTTGCCCAAGTTTTGGTTGCCATCAGTCAAGACCACCATTGCCGTTGTTTTGGAGTCATACAAGTCCGACAAGTTTTCTAGGGCAGTTGCCAGGTTGGTCGTTCGTCCGGAAAAATCGGAAGTGTCGTTTTCCTCGATCCACTCGTCGAATCGATAAAAGTGTTGGTTGAATCGATCTTCAAGTGTGGGATCTGATTTGATCCGATCCAAAACATCGACCAAAACCGAATCACCCCCAAGTGCGGAAATGGATGAAGAATTATCAACCAAAACCACTAGTTCGGGTTTTTCCAGATAATACTCCGATTTTTCGAGCTTTGGATCAATGAACAATACTAGTGCCGCAAAAACGGCCAAGCCCCTGAGCAAGGCAAGCACAAGGCTGTACGGACGTTTTGGTACTTTATGGTAATATTGGAAATATGCAAGGGTACATGCAACCAGAACGGCGAGTACGATCAATAAAACGGTACCATATTGCATGCTTGTATATCGCTAATTTAGGTCAACATCCCCCCGTCGACGTTCAATACCTGCCCGGTAACATAGGCAGATAAGTCACTGGCTAAATAAAGACAGGCATTAGCCACATCTTCCGGTGTTCCGCCACGTTTCAACGGAATCGCATCACGCCAACCCTGCACGGTCTTTTCATCCAATTTATCGGTCATTTCGGTTTCGATAAAGCCAGGGGCAATGGCATTGCATCGAATATTTCGAGAACCCAGTTCAAGGGCGACCGATTTGGTAAACCCGATCATACCCGCCTTTGATGCGGCGTAGTTCGTTTGACCGGCATTGCCTTTGACCCCAACGACACTGCTCATATTGATGATCGATCCCTTGCGCTGCTTTAGAAAGGTACGTTGGATGGCCTTGGTCATGTTGAAGACCGATTTCAAGTTGATTTCAATGACCTGATCAAAGTCCTCTTCACCCATACGCATGAGTAGGTTGTCTTTGGTGATCCCGGCGTTGTTTATCAACACATCAACTGTTCCGAAATCGGACAAAACATCGGCTACCAGTTGTTCCGATTCTTCGAAACTACCGGCATTGCTCTTATAAGCCTTGGCCTGTACCCCCAATGCCTTCAACTCATTTTCAAGGGCAATGGCCGGACCTTCGCTAGAACTGTAAGTGAATGCCACATTCGCTCCGTTTGCCGCGAATACCTCCGCGATTCCTTTTCCGATTCCCCTACTGGCTCCGGTAATGATGGCCGTCTTTCCTTCTAAAAGTTTCATATGTCTTATTGTTTGGTCGGTATGCTATCAAATATACGTGATGTGGGCGATGTATGCCCATAAAAAAATCCCGATAAAATCGGGATTTATCAAAGTTTTAACGAAACTACGCCATCACCGACTTCACCTTTACACCGATTTCGGCAGGTGAGTCGACTACGTGTATGCCGCATTCTTTCATGATTCTTTTCTTGGCCTGTGCGGTATCATCGCTACCGCCGACGATTGCCCCCGCGTGACCCATGGTCCTTCCTGCCGGAGCTGTTTCGCCTGCGATGAAACCGACAATCGGCTTGTTACTGCCACTTGCTTTATACCATTTGGCAGCATCGGCTTCTAGCTGTCCACCGATTTCACCGATCATGACCACGCATTCCGTTTCCGGATCATTGATCAATAGCTCGACGGCTTCTTTGGTCGTGGTTCCGATAATCGGATCTCCACCGATCCCAATAGCGGTCGTGATTCCCAATCCTTGACGAACGACCTGATCGGCCGCTTCGTAGGTCAACGTCCCTGATTTCGAAACGATACCAACATTCCCTTTTTTAAAGACGAAACCGGGCATAATGCCCACTTTTGCTTCTCCAGGGGTAATGACACCCGGACAGTTAGGTCCGACCAAAGTACAGTCCAGGTTTTTGATGTAATCGTTGGCCTTGACCATATCAGCCACTGGAATACCTTCAGTGATGGTGATGATTACCTTGATGCCGGCGTTAGCCGATTCCATGATCGCATCGGCAGCAAAGGCCGGTGGTACGAAAATAATCGCCGTATCGGCCCCGACTTTTTCCACAGCCTCGGCCACGGTATTGAATACCGGTCTGCCCAAGTGTTCTTGCCCTCCTTTGCCAGGCGTTACACCGCCTACGATATTGGTACCGTATTCGATCATTTGCTCGGCATGGAAGGTGCCTTCGCTTCCTGTGAACCCTTGTACGATTATCTTGGAATCTTTATTTACTAATACGCTCATTGTGTCATTTTATTTGCCGGCACAAAAATACAGTTTTGTGCAGTTCAAAAAAGCTATTTGTCTTGTAATTTTTTAAGTATCTCGGGCATGTTCTTTAGCGTGGCGAGTTCTTTCATTTTCTTTCGTGCTTCTTCAGCCGGACTGCCAAAATAGGTCTTGCCCCCTTCCAAAGTACGTCCTACACCCGATTGGGCATAGACCACCGCACCCTTACCGATGGTGATACCACTGATAACACCTACTTGACCCCATAAGGTAACTTCGTCTTCAACCACAACGCAGCCCGCTATGCCGGTATGGGAAGCGATCAAACACCTTTCCCCAACAACGGTATCGTGACCGATTTGGATCTGATTGTCCAATTTCGTGCCTTTTTTTATCGTAGTATCCCCGCTTACCCCCCTATCAATGGTGCAGTTCGCACCGATATCGACATGGTCTTCAATGATGACCCGGCCACCGGATTTCAGTTTATCGAATCCTTCCGGTCGTTTTTTATAATAGAAAGCATCCGCCCCTAGAATGGTACCGGAATGGATGGTTACATGATCCCCGATTACGGCATGATCATAAATCGCTACATTGGCATGGATGACACAGTGCTTACCGATCTGGACATGATTACCAATGAATGTATTGGGCTGGATGATCGTGCCTTCACCGATGCGAGCCGTTTCCGAAATATTCGAAGCGCTAGATTCAAAAGGTTTGAAATGCTGCGTCAAGGTGTTGAAATCGCGAAAGGGATCGTCTGAAAGCAAAAGGGCCTTTCCTTGTGGGCACTCGACCTTTTTATTGATCAAAACAATGGTCGCTTTCGAAGCCAATGCTTTGTCATAGTACTTTGGATGGTCTACAAAAACAATATCACCTGGCTCGACAACGTGGATTTCGTTCATTCCCTGCACAGCAAAAACAGCTGGGCCCACATAGTCACAGTCGATAAGGGCAGCGATTTCCTGAAGCTCATATGTGCGCGGAAATTTCATGGTCGGGATTATTCCTTCGCGCGTTCCATGTACGCCCCTTTCTCAGTATCTATCTTGATCTTATCTCCCTCGTTGATAAAGAGCGGAACATTTATTCGCGCCCCGGTCTCGACCGTTGCGGGTTTGGTGGCGTTGGTCGCGGTATTGCCTTTGACCCCTGGTTCGGTATGGGTAACTTCTAAAACGACACTTGCCGGCATATCAACCGATAAGGGCATGCTGTCTTCCGTATTGAATAAAATCGTTACCACCACTCCCTCTTTGAGAAGGTCGGGGGCATCCAAACTTGATTTTTGGAGTGATATCTGATTGTAATCGTCGGTATTCATAAAATGAAAGGTGTCCCCTTCATTGTAAAGGTACTGGTAGGAGCGGGTCTCCACGCGTACATCCTCGATCTTATGTCCCGCTGAGAAGGTATTGTCGATGACCTTACCAGTCGTTACACTTTTAAGTTTGGTTCGCACGAAAGCGGGCCCTTTACCCGGCTTTACATGTAAAAACTCCACGATTTTGTAGATGTCGTGATTGTATTTGATACATAATCCTTTGCGGATGTCGGAAGTGTTTGCCATAATCAGTTGCTGCTAAAATATCCTTTCATGATACCACGTTGCGAATCCCTGATGAACTGTAAGATCTCATCACGTTCGGGGGTGGCTTCCATTTCGGCCTCGATGATCGAAGCGGCCTGGGAGTTGTTATAATTTTTTTGGTATAGAATACGGTAAATGTTCTGTATTTCACGGATTTTTTCCGAGGCGAACCCCCTACGGCGAAGTCCGACCGAATTGATCCCCACATACGAAAGGGGCTCCCTTGCCGCCTTGACGAACGGGGGCACATCCTTACGTACCAAGGAACCTCCGGTTACAAAGGCATGCTTGCCGATGGAGACGAATTGGTGCACGGCGACCATGCCAGCCAAAACCACATTGCTTCCGATGGTCACATGACCCGCCAAAGTCGAATTATTACTGAATATACAGCCGTCATTGACCAAACAATCGTGGGCGATATGGCAATACGCCATGATCAGGCAATTGTTACCGATAACCGTTTTCATACGGTCTGAAGTACCCTTGTTGATCGTTGCGCATTCTCGTATCGTGGTATTGTTTCCGATATGGACCGTGGTTTCCTCACCTTGGTATTTAAGGTCTTGTGGGGTTGCCGAGATAACGGCACCGGGGAAAATATTACAATTTTTTCCGATCCGAGCACCTTCCATAATGGTCACGTTCGAACCGATCCATGTGCCCTCACCGATAGTCACATTATTATGGATGGTGGTAAAGGGTTCGATCACGACGTTTTTGGCGATTTTGGCCCCTGGGTGGACGTATGCTAAGGGTTGATTCATCTCAATTTCCTTTTACTTTGGTTATTTGGGCCATGATTTCAGCTTCTGAAACCACTCTTCCATTCGCATAGGCCCTAGCTTGCATTTGACAAATCCCCCTTCGTATCGGGGTCATCAAATCCAACTTGAATATCAGGGTATCACCCGGAACGACTTGATGCTTGTAACGCACATTATCGATCTTAAGCAAATAGGTCAGGTAGTTCTCTGGATCCGGAACGGTACTGAGTACCAAAATGCCTCCGGTCTGCGCCATCGCTTCAATCTGCAATACGCCAGGCATGACCGGTGCTCCTGGAAAATGCCCAACAAAAAACGGTTCGTTCATGGTCACGTTCTTCACACCGATCACATGTTCTTCGGAAAGTTCCATAATCTTATCGACCAATAAAAAAGGTGGTCGATGGGGTAACATTTCCATAATCTGGTTGATGTCCTTCACTGGAGTGGCATGCAAATCAACCTCGGGTACGTAATTCCGCCGTTCTTGCTTGATGATCTTTTGCAGTTTCTTGGCAAATTGGGTGTTGACATAATGACCCGGTTTGTTGGCGATTACCTTGCCCCGAATCCTAGTGCCTGCCAAGGCCAAATCGCCAATGACATCCAATAATTTATGCCTTGCGGCCTCATTGGGCTGGTGCAAGGTCAAATTGTCCAAGATGCCGTTGGGCTTTACCGATAGTTTCTTTTTGTTGAAGGCCTTTTCGAGCTTTTTCATGGTCGGCTCTGAAATTTCCTTATCCACATACACTATGGCATTGTTCAAATCCCCACCTTTAATGAGCCCATGCTCTAAGAGCATTTCTAGTTCATGCAAAAAACTGAAGGTACGTGCGTAGGCGATCTCATCCTTGAAATCACTGATATGATCCAAGGTCGCGTTTTGGGTGCCCAATACTTTGGTGCCAAAATCAACCATGGTGGTAATTTGATATTCGTCTGCAGGGATAATGGTGATCTCACTGCCAGAGGCCTCATCTTTATAACTGATGACATCCTTGACCACATATTCTTCGCGGGCTTCATCCTGTTCGACGAAACCGACCTTTTCTATGGCCTCGACGAAGTATTTGGAAGAGCCGTCCATGATGGGTGGTTCAGGGGCATCCAATTCGATCAGTACATTGTCGATCTGCATGCCGACCAGGGCGGCCAACACATGTTCAGAGGTCTGGATCTTCACTCCGTTCTTCTCGAGATTGGTTCCACGTTGGGTATTGACCACATAAGCGGCATCGGCCTCAATGATGGGCTCGCCTTCCAAATCGACGCGCTTGAACGCGAAACCATGGTTCGCTGGAGCCGGGAGAAACTTCATGTTGACGTTTTCACCGGTATGTAATCCAACTCCTTTAAGGGTAATCTCTTGAGCAATCGTGCGTTGCATCGTGTTTGTTTTCATTGTCACTTTTCCTTTTCTAGATCAGAAATCCTGCTAACAATTTTGGGTAGGTTTTTAAAATGCACGTATGATTTATTGTAATCTCCGTAATTCAATGCAGGTGAGCCTTGCAACACTTCGTCATCCTTCACGTTACGACCAATTCCGGATTGTGCCTGTATCCTAACGCGGTCACCTATGGTAATATGGCCGACGATCCCCACTTGGCCCCCTATCAAGCAATGCTTGCCGATCTTGGTCGATCCGGCGACACCGGTTTGGGCTGCAATGGCCGTATGCTCCCCTATTTCAACATTATGGGCGATCTGTATCTGGTTGTCCAATTTGACGCCTCGGCGCAAAACCGTGGAACCCAGAGTTGCGCGGTCGATGGTCGTGCCTGCCCCCACGTCAACATGGTCTTCAATGATCACGTTTCCGGTCTGTGGCACTTTACTGTACTCTCCCTTTTCATTCGGGGTGAAACCAAAACCGTCTGCACCGATGATCGCACCACTATGAATGACACAATCCTTTCCGATTATGGATTCTGAATAGATCTTCGCTCCGGCGAAGATGACGCAATTGTCTCCAATGGTCACGTTATCTCCGATATACACGTTAGGGTATACCTTGACGTTGTCGCCAATGGCAACATTATCACCCAAATAAGAAAACGCCCCTAAATAAAAGGCTTCTCCATAATGGGCGCTTTCAGATACGAAAGAGGGGTTTTCGACACCCACTTTGTTGTTCTTGACTTGATTGTAGTATTCCAAAAGTTTCGAAAACGACTTATAGGCGTCATCCACCTTGATCAGGGTCGTTTTGACCTGTTGCTCAGGGATAAAGTCGCGGTTGACGATGGTTATCGAAGCTTTTGTGGAATAAATATAAGGGGTGTATTTCGGGTTGGCCAGAAAGGTCAACGAACCTTTCTCCCCTTCCTCGATCTTGGAAAGTTTGTTTACCGAAGTTTCAGGGTTTCCTTCGACTTCGCCCTCTAATATTCCGGCGATTTGGGTGGCGGTAAATTCCATTTCGGCAAAAGTAAGAAAATTTACTAAACGCCATTCTTGGGATAGCAGGCATAATACTTCACCACTTCTTTTGAAAGCGCCTTCAAGTTGAAATGGTCGGAAGCTTTAGCAACATCGACCAATTTTCCTTTCTTGGTCAGGATATTGATGTTCTCTTCGGCATCGTTATAGGCACGGTTGCGCAGTTCCCCACCAAAGACGAAGAAGGCTACTTCTTGGTCGTCCAATTGATGGGTCTGCTTCAAAAACGCCTTTCGTTCTTCAAGTTTGGCAGTATCGATCGGGCGGTCTTTGATCTTGATTTTCAACAGTCTTCGATTCAACAACATTTCGGAAAGCGTTGAAATCACAAAATCAGGTTCCTTCTTCCATGCTTTTAAAGCGGACAGCACATCGATATCATCAAGTTCGGCAAAAGCCTCGAGTGAAAATGGGTTTTCCGACTCTTGTAAGAACCCTTTGAGTACAACCGGGCAGTTTTGCAATCGACCCGCTACGAGTAATTGGCGCGCCCTTCGAATGACCTTTACCAGCAATTGCTCGGCCACCAAACCTGTTTTATGGAGGTAAACTTGCCAGTACATGAACCGTCGGGCCATTAAGAACTTCTCAACGGAATAGATCCCCTTTTCTTCGACCACCAATTCATTGTCCTTGACATTCAACATGGTCAGCAAACGTTCAGAGTTGATGTTGCCTTCAGAGACCCCGGTATAAAAACTGTCTCGTTTGAGGTAATCCAATCGGTCCATATCCAATTGGCTAGAAACCAACTGGTTCATGAAATTCTTGGGATGCTCTTTTTTGAATATCCTTAAGGCCATATCCAGCGCACCATTAAATTCCGTATTCAATCGCTGCATGAACAACAAGGAGATCTCCTCATGGCCTTTATCGGGCACCAAAACATGTTCAAGGGCGTGTGAAAAAGGGCCATGCCCGATATCATGTAGTAAAATGGCACAAAGCAAACCGGTTTCCTCCGTTTCCGAAATGGATACCCCTTTGAACCGTAAGACGCCGATGACCTTACGCATCAAATGCATGCAGCCCAGCGCGTGGTGAAACCGGGTATGATGCGCCCCAGGGTAGACCACATAAGACATTCCCATCTGCGAAATCCTCCGCAATCGTTGAAAATACGGATGCGCGATCAGGTTGAAAATAAGTTCATTGGGTGTGCCAATAAAACCGTAGATTGGGTCGTTAAATATTTTAAGCTTATTGGTCTCGGCCAAGGCGTCAGGATTATTCCGCAAAGATAGCTACTATATGAAACAAATCTCAATTCTTTGGGTTGACGACGAAATCGAACTACTCAAACCCCATATCCTCTTTCTAGAAAACAAAGGTTATCAGGTGGCTACATCACCCAGTGGTCAAGATGCCTTGGAAGAGTTGTCCGAACGGAATTTCGATATTGTCTTCTTGGATGAAAACATGCCGGGCATTTCAGGATTGGAAACCTTGAACGAATTGAAACAGATCGATGCCACCTTGCCCGTTGTGATGATTACCAAGAGCGAGGAAGAATACATTATGGATGAAGCGATCGGCAACAAAATCGCCGATTACTTGATCAAACCGGTCAATCCGAACCAAATTCTACTATCCCTTAAAAAGAACTTGGACAATTCGCGATTGGTTTCGGAGCGCACAACGGCGAATTACCAACAGGAATTCCGAAAAATCGCAATGGACCTGTCCATGGTGAACAGTCATGAGGAATGGGCGGAATTATATAAGAAGTTGATATTTTGGGAACTTCAGCTCGAGGCCATCGAGGATTCCGGTATGTTCGAAATCCTGGAGTCCCAAAAGGTCGAAGCCAATACCCAGTTCAGCAAATTCGTCGATAAGTATTATCGCAATTGGTTCGATGGGGACGGACCTGTGCTTTCGCACCGGGTTTTCAAGGAGTTGGTCCAACCTGAGTTGAAAAACACCCCTACCCTTTTAGTCGTCATCGATAATCTGAGGTATGATCAGTGGTTCGCTTTTGAGGATGTGGTTTCCAATTTTTACAAGAAAAGCTCGGAAACCCCATATTACAGCATTTTGCCCACCGCTACCCAATATGCACGCAATGCTATTTTTTCAGGACTGACGCCCCTGCAAATGGAGAAACAGCATCCTGAATTCTGGAAAAACGATACCGAAGATGGCGGCAAGAACCTCTACGAAGCGCAGTTTTTGGAAGCCCAACTGAAACGGCTTCGACTTGAATTGAAATGGGAATACCACAAAATCAGCAGCTTACGGCAAGGAAAGCAATTGGCACAGAATTTCAGATCACAAAAAGACAACGATTTGACGGTTATTGTGTACAACTTCGTCGACATGTTATCGCACGCAAAGACCGAAATGGAAGTCATTAAGGAGTTGGCCAGTAATGATAAAGCCTATCGTTCCTTGACACTGAGTTGGTTCAAGAATTCGCCATTGTTGGAAATCATCCAACAAGCGCAACAACTTGGGTTTAAATTATTGATTACAACAGATCACGGCACGATTAACGTGAAACAACCTTCCAAAGTCATCGGCGATCGTGAGACCAGTCTGAACCTGCGCTATAAAACCGGCAGAAGCTTGACCTTTAACGAAAAGGAAGTTTTGGCTGCAAAAGAACCGGCGAAAGTGCATTTACCGAATATCAACGTCAGCAGTTCCTATATTTTCGCAAAGAACGATTTGTTTTTCGCCTATCCCAATAATTACAACCATTACGTCAGTTATTATCGCAATACCTATCAACATGGAGGTATTTCCTTGGAGGAAATGATCATTCCGTTTGTGGTCATGGAGCCTCGATAAGGAGGCATTTTAATCGGTAGCTCGGATGGGCTGAGGCCGCCCCTTATTTTGAAAAGTAACCGAATTTAAATTCTATGGGTTCTGAATAGACATAACTCTGTATGCTCAGATCATAGGATACCGGGGCCTCGAGTTCCTTCATGGTTTCGATCATGCGGAATACGGTCGCTTCCGAAACCCCAAGTCGTTCGGCCAATTGCTTTGGGCGACCTGTGGCCCGCAAGCGTATCAAGCGATCGACCCGTTCCAATAGGGCGATTTGTTTTGAAAGTTGTTTCATAGCTACAGTTTATAGGGTTAGGTACATCACGAAGGCTTTAGAATCGCTAAGTGGATTTATTGCCCGTTGTACTACATATCCAAATATAGTATATTTTCTATATTTGAAGTAAATATCTGCTATTTTTTTATCATAAACCGGACAACGATACGTCTTTATAGAAAATAGTATCTTTGACTTCACAATACCGTTTTCCCATGGTGAAGACCATTGATAGACTCTTACAGTACATACAGCATGCCGGGTTAAGTGCACGGCAATTCGACATTTCGATCGGTGCCAGTAATGGGTATACCTTACGGATGAAAAAAAACCATGCGTCGATCGGAAGTGACGTCATCGAGACCATTGTTAAAACCTATCCTGATTTGAATCTTGTTTGGTTGATTACCGGGGAAGGACCAATGCTCAATCAAAACAAAGGGATATTACAATCCGGTACGTTGCCGGAGGCACAGCAAAAGGAAATCGAGGCCATTGTCGATAAAAAACTGGAGGCACAACACCAACAGGAAGTCAAGGAGTTGTTGGCCAAAGTAGCTGCTGAAATAGCACAGCTCAAAAAGAAATAGCAAACCGATCAAAGCTGTTTACGCAAATCCCTTTCCAAGCGTTCAAGGGCCCTTAACTTGGCTTCTTCCCCTTCTTGGGCCATATTGATTTCTTCCAATTCGGACCGTGCCATTTCAATACGGGCCGACGATTTCCGCCATGTATTGGCATGCCTTATCCCGGAGGCGGAAAAACTTTTGCGATATAAGGCCAAGAGGCGCATACGATCATAGGCCCGCATACCCAAAAAGATGATTCCTAGGGCAGTCCCTAATAAAATCAATACCATTCCAAGACTGGGAAGAACCATGGAATCCCCGGTCTTGGTCATCGCATACAGCGTCAACAGTATTGGAACCAAAAAAGCATAGGTCCACCATGCCCGGATTTTCACGAAAAGCAGGGTCAGTGCCCCAAGCAACAGCAAAGCGCTTACTAAGGGGTAGTACGTCAAAAGCTCCAGGTTGGAATCATTCACCACAGCCATCGCGAAAAGGGATACCGCCCAACCGGATACCAAAATCAATGTCGCCATAATCCACGCATTGCGTTTGTAATCAAGGTGCTTGATAAAGCATAAGAGAAAAACAAGTGGTTGTAAAGCAGCGAGTCGATTAGGGCTTTGCAAGTCGTTTCCAACAAACCACAAAGTGTCCGCATCGTTCGCACTGTTCCCCCCTATCGGGATATAGCGTAAAGTGGTCAGCACCAGGATCAAGGCGATCCAAAGCAATTCCTTTCGAAAGTAGGAAACCCCAAAAAGCGAAGATCGAATCATATCGGTTTGTCGTTCCTGTCATCCAAATATAGATTATATCCTATGACCAAGAAAATTTACGCTGCCCGTTGCTTGGATGTTACCCTACATTCCTTAAAATATTCTACTCATATTGGGTTGCTTTTTCATGAATTGTAAATAGTTTCGCAAAGAAACGCTTAGCTATAGCCCGATACCATGGCCAAAAAGAAATTTAAATTGGAAGACCTTACTAAGGTTGCGCAAAGCATATTGGAAGGGGATGGATCAAAGCTCTTTGCATTCAAGGGAGCAATGGGTGTGGGCAAAACGACCCTCATCAAAGCCTTGATCCACGAATTGGGTGCCATAGACCAGGGGAATAGCCCGACTTTTGGCCTAGTGAACGAATACCATGACACCCAAGGGAAAATAATCGCTTATCATTTCGATTTTTACCGGATCGAAAATGAAGGGGAAGCCTATGATATGGGAGTTGATGAATATTTTGATTCCGGAGCCTATGTTTTCATGGAATGGCCTGAGCGCATCGCCACTATTTTGCCAGAGGATACCCGGACCGTTTCCTTACACTTAATCGATGAAAACACCCGTAGTATCGAATATTGAATCTTACAAAAGCCGTACTTCGTTTCTTTTTCTATCTTCTAACAGATTTAAAGTTCCCTCGATGAAAAGGTTAAAATTCGGGATGAAATGCAATTTTTATCGATGAAGTGCATTTCGGATAGAATATTTTCCTACATTTGCAAGGAATGAATTCATTTTAATAACCAAAAAATTAGTACGATGAACACTAAGAAGTTATTTTTTGGGTTAATGGCCGTGGCATTCATGGCCATGACTGTAGTTTCGACTACGGCAGTCAGTGATGATTCCGTAAAGGATACTACCAGCATTAAGAAAAAAGGCATGAAGAAATTCTAGTCTAACTTTCTTTAAAACAAAATGGCTTCTGATAAGGAAGCCATTTTTTTTTACAATAAAATCAGGGGTTTTCAGTTAAGATTGTATGAGTGACAAAAAGAAAATCAAGAAAAAGCTGATTATTGAGGGAGGTATCGCCTTCCTAATCGCTCTCTCCCCCATCTTGCATTACTGGTGGAAATACCTGCCAACTGAAGAAACACTCTCCTTTATAGGAATGGAATTCACGTCAAATGGATTTGAGGACGTATCGGATGCTTTTTACTATTACCTTCTAAAAATAACCCCTCTTGTATTATTGGTCGTCTGGTTCGTTACCTGTAAGCATTGGTGGTATCATGCCATTTTGATCCCAATATCAATGTACAGTTTCCAGCTGTTTTCGGTCATTACCTATGAATCGGAATTGGTTGACGAAAATGAGATTCTTTATGTGGTAGGGGTCAGCATGATAGTGATTCCCATTGTGTATTTCATTAGGGTGAAATTGGTCGATAAGCATGTGCATGGTATCGACCTGAAGGCCATGGATACCGAACTTCAGATCTTGAAAGAGAAAGAAGAACTCCGTAAGGAACGTGAGAAGCTGGAACAACGACGGGAGACCCTTGCAAAAAAAATGTAACTTTGGTCTACAGCTGACTGATACATGGGCCAACCCGCTTCACCATTTAGTAAACAACAACTTTTACCCCAAGAAGAAACCCTTGAAGTCCTCAAACAAAAAGGGGAACTCTTTATTGGTATTCCGAAGGAAAACCAGTACCAAGAAAAACGCATCTGCCTTACCCCCGATGCGGTGAACGCCATTACGGCACATGGGCACCGGGTCATGATCGAATCGGGCGCCGGCGACGGGGCCAATTATTCGGATCTCGATTATACCAATGCCGGGGCCGAGATCAGCAATGATATCAAAAAGGTGTTTTCTTGTCCGATCCTACTTAAGGTCGAACCCCCTACCCTTGAGGAAATCGAATTGATGAATCCGCAGGCCATTGTGATTTCGGCCTTGCAGATCAAGACCCAATCCAAGAAATATTTCGAACAGTTGGCGCAGAAACGTATCACTGCGATCGCGTTCGAGTACATTCGTGATGATGACGGCAAATATCCTGCCGTACGTTCATTAAGTGAAATTGCCGGTATATCCTCCATTTTGATCGCTTCCGAACTCATGGCGGCGACCAATGAGGGCAACGGGCTGATGTTCGGTAATATCAGCGGTGTACCGCCGGTAGAGGTGGTGATCATCGGTGCCGGAACCGTTGGGGAGTTCGCTGCACGATCCGCCTTAGGGCTAGGAGCCAATATCAAGGTGTTCGATAATTCGATTACCAAATTGCGCAACATACAGACCAACCTTAATCGCACTATCTACACCTCGACCATACAGCCTAAGAATCTTTTGAAGGCCTTGAAACGTTGCGATGTGGCCATCGGAGCCGCACGTGGCAAAGACCGTTCCCCGATCGTGGTTTCCTCGGGCATGGTCGAGCATATGAAAAAAGGGGCCGTCATCATCGATGTCAGTATCGATATGGGGGGCTGTTTCGAAACCTCTGAAGTCACTAACCACGAGACGCCGACTTATGAAAAGTTCGGGGTAATCCATTATGGGGTGCCGAATATCCCATCGCGGTATCCAAGAACGTCATCGATTTCGATCAGCAACATCTTTACCCCCTATTTGTTGAAAATTGGAGAGGATGGTGGATTGGAAAATTCGTTGCGATTCGATAAGGGCCTACGCAATGGACTTTATATGTACCATGGGATCTTGACCAACAAATCGGTGGGTGATTGGTTTGGACTTCCTTACAATGATATCAACTTCCTAATTTTTTGATCCCTATGGGTTTTATTCGACGCTTGGGCTGGTATTTGGTCGGCCTTTCGATTGGCCTGGTTTTCTTGTTTTTCTTTTTGAACAAAAAGTCAAAAGAGACCGACACCGAGTTTTGTTATTTTCCGAATTGCCGGGTTCTTAAAGAGCTACGATCAAAACCACTTGCATATGGTTCTGAATCCATGGTTCCTTTGGATAGCCTTTCACTATTGGACGTATTCAAAAACGGCAAAGTCGATTTCGGACGGAGCGACACCCAGAGGGAACCTTGTAAGGAGTATGTGATCGTTAATGGGGAAAAGACCATGGAACTGGTCGTTGACAATTGTTCTGACGAGGTTATCGTTAAAGAAGTGACCCAACTCGGCGATTAAAGTCTTCGCCGCGCTTTTTCCTGTTTCAACAATTCCAATTCCCTAGAGGTCTGCCCCGCCACCGAAGTATTCTCTTCGGCCCGCCGAATCAAGTAGGGCATAACGTCACGAACCGGGCCGTAGGGTACGTACTTGGCAACGTTGTACCCATGATGGGCCAAATTAAAACTAATATGATCACTCATTCCGTAAAGCTGGCCGAACCAAATTCGCGGATCATCTTTGGCCATACCTAAGGTTTCGAGCTGTTCGATTACTTGGTAACTACTCGCTTCGTTGTGGGACCCCACAAATACCGCGAATCGATCCAAATGCCCCAACATGAATTGGACCGCCGCATCAAAATTAGCGTCCGTTGCTTTTTTTGAGGCACAGATCGGACTTTGTAGTCCCATGGCTTCCGCTCGATCGTTTTCTTTTTCCATGTAAGCTCCCCGAACCACTTTGATGCCTATGTGGAAATCCTGGGCCTTCGCTTGGGTGTGGAGTTCTTTGAGGTATTCCATCCGGTCCCATCGATACATTTGGGCCGTATTGAAGACTATCGGCTTGTTCTTGTTGTAGGCAGCCATCATTTGCATTGCCAAATCGTCAGCTGCATCCTGCATCCAGCTTTCCTCGGCATCAATGAGCAATGCCACTTCCAAATCATGTGCCTTGCGGCACACTTGGTGGTATCGCTGTAAAATGCGCTCCCATTCTTCTTGCTCCGCTGGCGTTAGGGTTTCATTGGCCCCGACCTTTTCATACAGTTCAATGCGCCCAAAACCGGTTGGCTTGAAAACCGCAAAGGGAATGGCGTTTTTCTCTTTCACAAAATCAAGGACTTGCAAAGTTTTCTCTAGGGCATGGTCAAATTGTGCCTCTTCTTTCTTGCCTTCTACGGAATAATCCAAAATCGAGCAGACTCCCTGTTCGAACATCCGGTCAATGATCTTTAAACAATCGGCTTCGTTCACACCGCCACAAAAATGATCGAATACGGTAGCACGGATCAGCCCTTCAACGGGAAGGTGTGCATTGATCGCGAAGTTGGTCACAGCCGTTCCGATACGTACTAAAGGTTCGTTGGCGATAAGGCGAAACAAAAAATAGGCACGTTCGAGTTCGGAATCACTCTTTAAATGAAAAGCTATTGAAGTATCCTCAAAAATCGGCTCCATAATTATCAAATTCTCAAGAAAGCAAAGATAAGCAGCACCTCTATATTCCAATCCATAAAATATGTCTTTATTTTGTCAGTAAGTATTTGCCTATGAATTCGGTTGTTACAGACGCGCATGAAGTCCATTTCGGAGCGGTCGCCAAAGCGGCTTTACAGCAATATTTGCGAAACAGCAGCTACTCCAAAATCTTCGTCTTGGTTGACGAAATGACCGAAGCATGTTGTTTAGGGGTCTTACGTGAATTCGTGGGATGTAATTTCGATGGGGTATTTTGTATCAAACCCGGTGAACAATACAAAAATATCGAAAGCTGCGTCAGCGTCTGGGAAGGGCTCTCCGACTTCGGAGGCGACCGTAAAAGCGTGTTGATCAACCTTGGTGGAGGCGTGGTGACCGACCTGGGTGGCTTTGTTGCCTCAACCTTTAAAAGAGGAATCGATTTCATTAATATTCCAACGACCCTATTGGCCATGGTCGATGCCTCCTTAGGTGGCAAGACCGGCGTGGATCTGGGCAGTTTGAAAAACCAGGTCGGTGTCATCAACCAACCCAAAATGGTGCTGATCGTATCTGAGTTTCTTCGCACTTTGGAAGCACGCCAAATTACCAGCGGAACCGCGGAAATGTTCAAACATGGTTTGATCGCCGATAAAACCTACTGGGAAGCGTTGCGGCAATCAACGGATTTTTCCGACGAGTCCCACATTAGGCAAAGCGTACATATCAAGAACCAGGTCGTCGCCCAAGATCCGACCGAGCAGCACGTTCGCAAAAAGTTGAATTTCGGTCACACCCTGGGTCACGCCATAGAATCCTATTTTTTGGAACAACCTGAAAAAGAAACCTTGTTACATGGTGAGGCCATTGCCATTGGGATGATCCTCGAAGCCTTCCTTTCACACAAACTCACCGGACTTTCGATGTTGGAAGTGCAAGAGATCAAATCATCACTATTGGTCCATTTCGAAAAAGTAGACTTTTCAAAGCAAGACATCGAGATTATCTTGGATCTGCTCAAGCACGATAAGAAGAATGCCCATGGCAACATCAACTTCGTCTTGTTGGAAAGTATCGGAAATGCCCAAATCGACGTCAAGGTTCCCAATGAACTTTTTGTCGATGCCTTCGCATACTACAAGGAATCTTAGCTACGCATACTTTTTTTTGGCGTTGACAACTCTTTACGGACCCTGCATGTAAAATTGACTAGCTTAGGTATGTGTAACCATAAAAACCTACCATGAAACGAAGCATTGTCGATTACAAGAAACTTGACCGTGATGTCGCCGCGCTCTTGATTGATCTATACCCTCACGGCTATGGCGATGAAGACATCATTATCTTGAGAAAACCCAGCGGAGAGGTGATCGAGGCCGTAGAAGTGAAAACGGAAGACACCATTTATTTGGTAAAAATCAGTAAAAGCCTATCTAACTTCATTTCGAATTTTGAAGAGACTATCGAAAAGGAACTCGAGTCGAAATCGGAAAAGCAAACCTTGACCACCGAAGCCATTGCCCCGGAACTTGAAAATGCAAGTGACCTCGAGGTGGATGCGGAAGAACTCTAACAACTACTGCTTACAGATAGCGCTCACGGAGGATTTTAAAGTGATGCGCTTGATGACCACTGATTACAAACCCTAATGCCCTAACACTCATGGGCGTACTATTGGCTGTTCCTATACAAGCCAACTCCCCCGCCCCGAATGAGGCGAAAAGTGACAAGCTTGACTTCCTGACGTTGGTATACTCTTCCAACAAACTTTCCTTGGTTCGCGAACCGGCATTGGAATTCGGAACATAGGCATCTTGATCGAATCCAGGTAAATCGATGCCATCATTTCTTGCGAACCGCAAAGCACGATATTGAAATACCCGCTCGGCATCGATCAAATGCAACAAGACTTCGGCAACCGTCCATTTCCCATCAGCATAGGCATGACTTAAAATTTCGGGTGATAAATCGCCAATGAACGCCTTTAAATCTTGCAAGCTCTTCTGAAGTGCTTGATCCAATTCCAGCGTACCGAGTATCTCGATATACGATTTGTAGTACGGATGGTATTCGTCTTGTGGCAATTCGCTGGCCTGCATCACAACTCGTTGAAGATGGTGTGCATCAATCTTTTCTTATCATTGATGCTTTCTTCAAGGGAAATCATGGTTTCCGTCCTACTGATGCCATCGATATCATCGATTTTGAAAATGATGTTTTTGGCATGCGTCGTATCACGGGCGCGAATCTTGCAGAAAATATTGAATTTGCCTGTAGTAATATGGGCCACCGTCACATAGGGAATCTGTGTCAAACGTTCCAATACGAATTTGGTCTGATGGGTCTTCTCAAGGAAAATCCCCACATAGGCGATAAACGAATACCCCAATTTAACATAGTCTAATGTTAAGGAAGACCCTTTGATGATACCGGCTTCCTCCATTTTTTTGACCCTAACATGCACCGTCCCAGCAGAAATCAACAATTTCTTGGCAATATCCGTAAACGGGGTCCTGGTATTGTCAATCAACATATCCAGAATTTGGTGGTCTATTTCGTCAAGCTTTACCTTGTTCATATTCAAATTATTTGCAACAAAATTAATGAAAGTTAAAAAATTATATAATAAAAAGTACTTTTTTTTAAAAATTGTGTAAGAAAACAGCCATATGGAGGTCTTAAACAGTTTTTGTGGCCTGACTGTTAAAAGTTACATATGTAAACGTATTTATAGTAATTGTTTACATTTGTAAAATATGATTGTTCATTTATGTTTACAATAATAGCCTGCACTAGTTTTTTAATTTAAATAGCTATTTATCAGTTGATTAAAAGGGTTTAAATAAACAATATATTCATTTTTTAAGTTGAAATTACAGGGTATTTGCCTAAAATGCTTGCGGATTTACCCTAAAAAATCAAAGTGCAAAGACAGTATATGGAAGTACATTTTGTTGAACGTTTAAAGCTATTGTTGTCGCAAAAGGGACTAAGTGCCGCTGCATTTGCAGAAGCCATATCGGTTCCACGCTCCAGTATTTCCCATCTTTTATCAGGTAGGAACCGACCGAGTTTGGATTTCGTGATGAAAGTCGTACAGCGATTTCCGGAGGTAGACCTGTATTGGTTGTTATTCGGAAATGAAGCGAATGCGATGAAGTCCCCCACCCCATCTTCAATTTCCGAAGCGCCTGCTAAAAAGAAAATCCAGACTAAGAATAAACCCCAGCCGGTGTTAGCCACGGATACCAAAGACATCGTTAAAATCATATGGTTTTACAAGGATGGTTCTTTCGATGCTTTCAGTCCGAATCCGTGACCCAATTGGATTGGATTTAGTATTTTTCCGTTATGAAAATGATTTACGGAATTTGCTGCCTCATGGCGTTGCTAATCGGATGTTCCGAACCGCCTAAGCGCGATTGCCAAAACTTCAAGACCGGTGCGTTCAGCTTTACCACAAGCCTAGAGGGCAAGACGGCAACTACCTTATTCGACAGGAACGACTCGCTTGAAATCGAGACTTTTCAGGGCAAAAAAGACACCTCCTACATTCGGTGGATCAATGATTGTGAATACGTGCTGCGCAGAAAAAACCCAAATAGCCGCGCTGAGGAAAAGGCGATACATATTAAAATCCTAACCACGACGGATAGCACCTATACCTTTGAATTCAATACGGTAGGTGATTCTAAAAAATTGAGGGGGACCGCTATAAAAACACAATAAGCATGTTAGAAATCTTTACTTCACCCGACGCTTGGATGGCGCTTTTGACCTTGACCTTTTTAGAGATCATCTTAGGGATCGACAACATCATCTTCATTTCGATCGCTGCCGGCAAGCTAGAAAAACAGAACCGCAAAAGAGCGACCAATATCGGGTTGGTTCTCGCTATGGCCATGCGTATCGTTTTGCTTTTTGGAATCACATGGTTGACCTCCTTGAAAAAACCCTTCATGGTGCTCAACGAATCCTGGATCACGGGCGGCATCAGTTGGCAAGCGCTCATCTTATTCATGGGTGGCTTGTTCTTACTGTATAAGAGCACCAAGGAAATCCATGAAAAAGTTGAAGACCGGGGGCATGATGAACGCGAGGTCAAAAACCAACGTTCTTCATCGATGACCAACGCCATCGTTCAGATTACCGTAATCAATATCGTATTCTCATTCGATTCCATCTTGACGGCCATTGGCATGACGAATGGGATCTCCTCCAATCCTAACGATGCATTGATCTTAATGATCGTCGCCGTGGTCATTTCGGTATTGATCATGATGTTGTTCGCCAACCCTGTGGGTGATTTTGTCAACCGCCACCCGTCGATACAGGTTTTGGGACTTTCTTTTTTGATCCTGATCGGCTTTATGTTGATTGCAGAGGCCGCCCACATTTCGCACTTGGTGGTCTTTGACAATGAAATCGGAAGCATCCCAAAAGGGTATCTCTACTTCGCGATCGCCTTTTCTTTAATGGTGGAATTTTTGGATATGCGCATGAAGCGCAACAAGCGACCTAGTCAAGAAGTTACGGAGGAGTCCTCTTAATTCGGGCGTTGGTACACCAACTCCGGATTCGCCGCCTTCTGTGCTTCGAACAAGCGTTGTTGTTGTTTTACGGTCAAGGTGCTGCCATCATGGCTCCATCCTGGAGGTCCGAAGATGTACATGAGCTTGTCACTGAGCTTCTTTGACTTTTTGGTATCGTTCCAAATATCCTTGAATTCGTGGGTCAAGATGACCATGGGGTTATAGGAGTTAGGGCTATGGATAACCCCGTAATTTACGTCGATATCGTCATCGAGTTCTTTCCATGTGCCGAAAAGTTTGTCGAAAATATTCAGGAACCCGCCATGGTTTTTATCCAAATACTCCACGTTTTGGGCGTGGTGCACCTGGTGCATTGTGTGGGTGTTGAAGATTTTTTCAAGAAAGCCCAGTTTAGGGACATAGACCGAATGCAACTGAAACTGCCAAAGGGCCTCGATCCCTAAACAGACCACGACCATTTCAGGTGGAAAACCGATGGCCGGCATCCACATATAGAACAAGGGCTTGTAGAGAATAGTAAACCAACCATTGCGTACCGCGGTTCCCAAATTGAAGTTGTCCGAAGAATGGTGCACGATATGTGCGGCCCACAAAATCCGGATTTCGTGGTTGGCCCTATGGAACCAATAGTAGGTGAAATCATCGGCCAATTGACACAACAGCCACACATACCATGCGTAGCCAAAAGACTCGTATCCCAAGAGGTTGGTTCGCACCCCATCGACGATGGGATTGCAGGTCGCATAAACGAACTTAAAAAGAACGATAGCGAAGATCACCTTAAACAAAGGGCCCAAAATCGCAGAGCCAACACCCATGAATCCGCTTGCGGCCAAATCCTTCCAATCGTAAAGATCGTGGTCGCCATGGGTCTTGCTGTATGTTAATTCAAATAGGATAAAGGCAATAAAAACGGGTACTCCGTAAACCAGGGGGTTGGTAAAATCCATATAGTTGTATCAAGTCAGCGTTACGATTGAGACGCTGCGCAGCGCGTAAAATAGCTAGAAAAAACCACTAAAACAAAGTTGTTTGATCTGTTCCCGCATCCTTATTTTTTATATCGGCATCAGTATTCGTTATGGGTTCTTCATCTACGACCTCGATCTCATTGGCCGCCTGTGATTTAGGCTCCTCATAGGGCAATGCTTCCAAGGCATTCACATTTTTGACTTTCAATGCCGTCAATTGGTTACCGAGCGCTTTAATGCCTTTCACTGAAATAAAGGCTTCGATATCGACTTCTTGGTTCGGCTTGGCCTCTTTGCCCCTAGGCTTGGAATAGACGATCTCGACAACGGGGCGCCAGTCGGTACTGACCAACTCCAATTGTGATTTGCTATGCTCCGAAATGACGAGTTCTTCACGATTGGGCTGTTCGATCAAGAAGCGTTTGATGTAATATCGTTCCTTCTCCCCCTCATAGTAAATGACCGAAATGGGTTTATTGGGTTTCCACTTCTCCAAAACGATCATATCGTCATCAAAACGCGCGTTCAGATCCGGCACTATGGTCTTGACAAAACCTTTTTGGTTCACCACCAACAACAGGTCTTCTGCCCTGAATTCGCCCAACAACTCCCCTCTTTCATCGACGTTCAAGCGTTGTACCACATCATCGAACCAGATTTTCCTGGGCTTCAGGGTCGACAATCCCTTTTCTTTCAACTCGATCCTTTTGACCGGGTATTTCGTGACGATATTTCCTTTCGAGGCACGGCCTTTGATCAAGACATCGGCGAAATCGATATCCCATTTGAGTTTTTTGATGCTGCCCGATTGTCGTAAGAGTACGGTGACCACTTCGGCTTCACCATTTGGGTTGGCGGTGAAGTACAATACATCCGAACTCGCTTTACCACTGGTCAAAGGGTACAATTTGTCGCGAGTGATCGAGGTCACATTGAACCGTTTGATATAACTGGGCCCACCACGACCATCTTTATAGATCATGTTGTAGGTCGTACGCTTGTCCTTTTTCTTGAAAACGGCTACATGTATGATGTTTTTAGCGATAAAGGTCTTGCTATCGACCTTGGTGACCATCATCTCCCCTTTTTTGGTGAACACGATGATGTCATCGATATCGCTACAGTCAGTGACGTATTCGTCTTTGCGCAATGCGGTACCGACAAACCCTTCTTCCCGATTGACATACAGTTTGGTATTGCGCACCACAACCTTGGCCGCTTCGATGGTGTCAAAAATCTTGATTTCCGATTTACGGCCACGATCTTTACCGTACTTCGTTTTCAAGTTTTTGAAATAGTCAATGGCGAAATCGACCAAGTTTGCCAGGTGGTGTTTGGTTTCCTCAATGCGCTCTTCGAGACTTTCGATCTGTTGCTTGGCCTTATCGAGATCGAATTTCGAGATCCGCTTGATCCGAATCTCGGTCAAACGGGTAATATCTTCTTCGGTCACCGCCCTGCGCAAGTGTTTCGTATGCGGCTTCAACCCCTTGTCGATTGCGGCGATGACGCCCTCCCAGGTTTCCTCTTCTTCGATATCACGATAGATCCTATTTTCTATAAAGATCCGCTCCAAAGAGGCGAAATGCCACTGCTCTTCCAGTTCGTTCAACTGGATTTCCAGTTCGGCCTTCAGCAATTCGACCGTATTGTCGGTCGAGCGTTTCAACATCTCCGACATGCCGATAAAGATGGGCTTGTTGTCTTCAATGATACAGCCTAGGGGCGAAATGGAGGATTCGCAGGAGGTAAAGGCGTAGAGTGCATCGATGGTCTTGTCAGGCGATATGCCGGAAGGTAAATGCACTAAAATCTCGACCTCCGCTGCCGTATTGTCCTCGATCTTCTTGATCTTGATCTTTCCTTTATCATTGGCCTTCAAAATCGAATCGATCAACGAAGAAGTATTCGTTCCGAACGGGATTTCCTTGATCACCAAGGTGTTCTTGTTCAAAGGCTCGATACGGGCTCGTACCCGAACTTTACCGCCACGCATGCCGTCGTTATAGTTGGTCACATCGATGATGCCCGAAGTCGGGAAATCAGGGAATAATGAAAACCGTTTGCCGCGAAGGTGTTTGATCGACGCATCGATCAGTTCGTTGAAATTATGGGGAAGCACCTTGGTCGAAAGCCCTACGGCAATCCCTTCGGCCCCTTGGGCCAACAGCAGCGGGAATTTGACGGGAAGGTTGACAGGCTCCTTCTTTCGCCCATCATAAGAAAGTTGCCATTCGGTGATTTTCGGACTAAAAACGACATCCAAGGCGAACTTCGAAAGCCGTGCTTCGATATATCGGGAGGCCGCCGCACTATCACCGGTCAAAATGTTGCCCCAGTTTCCTTGGGTATCGATCAAAAGGTCTTTTTGACCGATCTGTACCATGGCATCGGCGATACTGGCATCACCGTGTGGGTGGTACTGCATGGTATGCCCTACGACATTGGCCACTTTATTGTAACGCCCGTCATCAAGTTCCTTAAGGGCGTGCATGATCCGTCGCTGAACTGGTTTGAACCCATCTTCGATGGCCGGAACCGCTCGCTCCAATATTACATAAGAAGCGTAATCTAGAAACCAATCCTTGTACATGCCCGTTACCCGGGTCAGTGCCTCTCCAGAATTTTCCCCTTCATTTGGAAACACGTTTTCCAATTCTCCGTTTTCACTCATGAACTATTGGTATGCTATTGGTTTATAGTTGGTTTTCCTCAACTAAATCAAGTTCTACTTTAAGGTTTTTGATGATAAATTCTTGACGATCCGGCGTGTTCTTACCCATATAGAACTTCAGCAATTGATCGATGGACATCGCCTTATCGAGCATCACCGGCTCGAGGCGGATATCGTCACCGATGAAATGACGAAACTCATCCGGGGAAATCTCCCCCAACCCTTTGAAACGGGTAATCTCGGGTTTGCCCGTCAATTTTTGGATGGCGTTTCGTTTCTCCTCCTCGCTGTAGCAATAGATGGTTTCCTTCTTATTGCGTACACGGAACAAGGGGGTCTGTAAAATATACAAATGGTTCTCTTTGATCAATTCAGGAAAGAACTGTAGGAAGAAGGTAATGAGCAACAGCCTGATGTGCATGCCATCGACATCGGCATCCGTAGCGATCACGATGTTGTTGTAGCGCAGATCCTCCAAGGAATCCTCGATATTCAAAGCAGCCTGCAACAAATTGAACTCTTCGTTTTCGTACACGATCTTTTTACTCATACCGTAGGAGTTCAACGGCTTTCCTCGTAGACTGAACACGGCTTGGGTGTTGACATCC
Source organism: Flavobacteriaceae bacterium (assembly GCA_013214065.1). Classification (GTDB taxonomy): domain Bacteria; phylum Bacteroidota; class Bacteroidia; order Flavobacteriales; family Flavobacteriaceae; genus Flagellimonas_B; species Flagellimonas_B algarum. Next base: position 170,057 of record JABSPK010000003.1, on the reverse strand, counting down.
CGTGATTTGGTGATGGATCCCGAAGCGGAGTCCCCCTCGGTGATGAACAAGGTGGTCTCTAACCGCCTGTCGTTTTTCATATCGCCGAGATGCGCCCGGCAATCCCGTAATTTCTTGTTGTGCAGACTGGCCTTTTTCGCCCGTTCACGGGCGAGTTTGCGAATGCCCGAAAGTTCTTTCCGTTCTTTTTCGGCCTGCACGATCTTGCGCTGTATGGCCTGTGCGGTTTCCGGATTCTTATGGAGGTAATTATCGAGATACCGACCAACGAAATCATTGATATAGGTCCGCACGGTGGGCAATCCGCCCCCCATATCGGTAGATCCCAATTTCGTCTTGGTCTGACTTTCAAAAACCGGCTCCATCACTTTGATCGATATGGCCGAAATGATCGATTTACGCACATCGGAGGCATCGTAGTTCTTGCCGTAGAAATCGCGCATCGTTTTTACGATGGCTTCGCGAAAGGCCGCTTGGTGGGTACCGCCTTGGGTGGTATGCTGCCCATTGACGAAGGAATGGTATTCTTCACTGTATTGGGTTCGGCTGTGGGTGACGGCCACCTCGATGTCATTCCCTTTCAAGTGGATGATCGGGTACAAAAAATCCTCTTGGCTGTTCGTATCTTCCAACAGGTCTTTCAACCCATTTTGGGAGTGGTATTTTTCCCCGTTGAAGACGATGGTCAAGCCCGGATTGAGGTAGACGTAGTTCTTCAGCATCCGCTCGACATACTCGCTGCGGTACTTGTATTTTTTGAAAATGCTCTCGTCTGGGATAAAGCTTACCAAAGTCCCCCGGCGTTTTGAGGATTCGCTTTGGGCCTCGTTGACCAGGTTACCCGTATTGAATTCGGCCATTTTGGACTGTCCGTCACGGGTCGATTCTACCTTGAAGTAGGTAGACAGCGCGTTGACCGCCTTGGTCCCTACCCCGTTCAGTCCGACCGACTTCTTAAAGGCCCTGGTATCGTACTTGCCCCCGGTATTCATTTTGGAAACCACATCGACGACTTTACCGAGCGGAATACCGCGACCATAATCGCGCACTTTGACCTCGTTCTCCTTAATGGTGATCTCGATGGTCTTACCGGCCCCCATCACGAATTCATCGATACAGTTATCGAGTACTTCTTTGAGCAAAATATAGATGCCGTCGTCGGCCGAAGAGCCATCCCCCAACTTTCCAATATACATACCAGGACGCATTCGGATGTGTTCTTTCCAATCGAGCGAGCGAATATTGTCTTCGGTATATTGCGTTTGTGCCATTAAAAAAGGGATAATGCCGTCTAATATAAAGTATCGGGCCAAAATTCAAAATGACGTCAGCGGAAAGTAATCAACAATATCGGATCGGCATTGTTGATAGCCGCTATCCAGCTTTTGGCTTTTTACGTATGGCCAGAAAAGTGACCCCGCCGATAACAATCAGCATGCCCAGCAATTGGGTAAGGGTCATCGTTTCGTCCAAAAAGAAATAGGCCAAGATGATCGTAGAGACCGGCCCAAGACTTCCTAAAATCGAAAAATTGGAGGCGCCCATCCGTTTGATCGCTTCCGAAACCAAAAATGAGGGAATGATGGTAGCAATCAACGCCATGGCGATTCCATAGCCATAGACGATTGGCGGAAAATCAAAGAGCTTCCAATCTTCGACCAGACTATAGTGCACGATGACGCAAGCGGTCGAGACCAGCATGGCGTAGCAAGTAAACCGAAGCACCCCGTATTTTGGGATGAGCCAACCGCTGCCCACGATATAGGACGCATAGGTCACCGCGCTCAAGAATACCAAAAAACCTCCCCACAAGGTTTGGGGCCCTGAAAGCCCGAGTTCGTTCCAGAAGGTAACGACCACGCCCACATAAGTGATTACAATGGCAAGGGTCTGTTTCCGGCTCAGTTTTTCCCGAAAAAAGAGATAGGAAAGCAAGACCACAATGGTCGGATAGATGAACAGGATGATCCGCTCCAAACCGGCCTTGATGTAGTTCAATCCCAAAAAATCAAAATAACTCGCGAGATAATACCCCAAAAAACCAAAGAGGAAGATCCAAAGAAAGTCCTTCCCGGGTTTCGGGCCTTTCTTTTTTTTCGATAGGATGACCAAGATGGTGACGTATACCGGTAAGGCGAACAGCATGCGGAACAAAAGCAGTTCCAACGAATTGATTTCGTATTGATAAGCGAGTTTGACCAGTACCGCTTTGGTTGAGAACAATACCACGCCCCATATCCCTATGAATACGGCAAGGGGCGTAATGGTCGGTTTCCTCTGCATCCCCCTAAGGTAAGGTGATGCAACTGACTTTTTATCCCATGAAAAAAGGGGTTACAAGGTCCAGCCGCTATACGTTGAACCTAAAGTGCATGATATCACCATCTTGCACGATATATTCTTTTCCTTCCACACGCATTTTACCGGCTTCCTTGACTTTGGCTTCACTGCCTAGATCGACATAATCCTGAAAAGAAATGACCTCTGCCCTGATGAACCCTTTTTCAAAATCGGTGTGGATGACCCCGGCGGCCTGAGGGGCCGTAGATCCGATACCGACGGTCCATGCCCTGACTTCTTTGGGGCCGGCGGTGAAATAGGTCTCCAAATCCAACAGGCGATAGGCCCCTCGGATCAGTTTTGAGGATCCGGGTTCAGAAAGCCCCATATCCTCCAAAAACAATTGACGTTCCTCGAAGGATTCCAATTCGGCGATATCGGCTTCGGTACCTACCGCTAAAAACAGCACTTCGGCCTTTTCATCGGCAACGGCTTTTTTGACCGCCTCGACATAGGCATTGCCTTCAACGGCGGCTGCTTCATCGACATTACAGACATACATGACGGGCTTATCGGTAATCAGCTGCAAGGGTTTCACGAAGGCCAGGTAATCTTCGGCCTCAACGGTTATGGCACGTACCGAACGGCCTTGCTCCAAACCGTCTTTCAATCGTTCCAAAACCTCGGCCTCCTTCAAGGCATCCTTATTTCCGGTCTTGGCCGCTCGCTTGACCTTATCCAATTTTTTCTCAACACTCTCCAAATCCTTCAACTGCAATTCGATATCGATGGTCTCTTTATCACGGATCGGATCCACCGAACCATCGACGTGCACGACATTGTCGTTATCGAAACAGCGCAATACATGCAAAATGGCATCGGTTTCCCGAATGTTGCCCAAGAACTGGTTGCCGAGCCCCTCCCCTTTGCTGGCCCCCTTCACCAAACCGGCGATATCGACGATCTCAACCGTTGCGGGAATGACCTTTTCTGGATCGACCATGGCCTCCAATTGCTCCAATCGCTTGTCTGGTACGTTCACCACCCCGATATTGGGTTCGATCGTACAAAAGGGGAAATTCGCACTTTGGGCTTTGGCGTTCGACAAACAATTGAACAAGGTAGACTTTCCTACATTGGGCAAACCGACAATTCCAGCTTTCATCTTTAGGTTTTGAGGCTGCAAATATAAGTTGAAGTTTTCACTAAATGGGGCCGTTGTCGGTTAAAGCCCACTAACGAAGAAATAGATACCCAAACAGACGATAGTCAATAGGCAAAGCATGACCATGGCGGATAGGATACAGCCTAAATTTTTCCAAAAACCCTTGTATTCTTGTTCTGTTTCCGCCATGGGCGGCAAGATACCGCCTTCCCCTTGGTTACACAAATTGCGGTATCTTTAATCCATGTCGAAAATCACACTCCAAGGAATCGTTTACGATGAAAAGTCATCCTTCCTTCAAGGTCCTGCATCGGCCCCACCCTTAATTCGCGAGGCCTATCGATCGCCATCGGCAAATTTTTATGCCGAAAACGGGGAGCTCGTGCCCCCTACCTATTTCGAAGATGCTGGGGATTTTGATATCGATTCCTATTTCGATATCACCGAGGTTACCTCAAAAAATTTGGAGGCCGATCGGCCCTTACTGACCTTGGGTGGCGATCATTCGATCAGCTATCCTATTTTAAGGGCCTTCGCTGCTAAATATGGCCCTCCTTCGATCCTGCATATCGATGCCCACAGCGACCTCTATGAAGATTTTGAAGGGGATCCGTATTCCCATGCTTGTCCATTTTATAATATTATGAAGGAAGGCTTGGCCAAAAACCTGACCCAGGTGGGTATTCGCACTTTAGGCGCCGAACAACGGGATGCCGCGGCCACCTTTGGGATCGAAATTATTGAAATGAAGGACTTTTCAAATTTCAAGATGCCCGACTACCAACAACCCATTTACCTCTCTTTGGATATCGATGCTTTGGATCCGGCCTTTGCCCCCGGAGTATCGCATCATGAACCGGGTGGGTTGACCACACGTGAGGTGTTGCACATTATTCAACAAATACCGGTGCCCATTCTGGGTGCCGACATCGTAGAATACAATCCGAAACGGGATGTTAATGGCGTTACCGCCATGGTCTGCGCGAAGTTTCTAAAGGAAATTGCCGTAAAAATGGGGCTGTCTTAGCCGTCGGGGTGCATAAAGCGCTGCTTGCCCAACAATTCGTCTTCGGTCTCCACGATATCCTCATCGGGTACACAACAATCGACCGGACAAACCGCGGCGCATTGCGGTTCTTCATGAAAGCCCATACATTCCGTGCACTTATCGGGGGCGATATAGTAGATCTCATCACTGATCGGTTCCTGCACATCATCGGCATTGACCGCTTTGCCACTGGGCAATACGACATCGCCGTTCAACGAAGTGCCGTCGCTGTATCGCCATTCATCCGCACCTTCATAAATGGCCGTATTCGGACATTCCGGTTCACAAGCTCCACAATTGATGCACTCATCTGTAATGATTATGGCCATAATTTTCTGTTTTCAATGCGTACTTTTGCGCAAAAATAAACCCTACCTAATTGGTATACAAATATAATGGCAGCGGAAAGACCCTTATATGAAGCTTTTGTTAAACTAGGCACCTACCTTAGGCAATCTTGTGATTTTGACAACAGGGCGGCAAAGACTCCCGAACAAGAGCGTTTATTGGAAGTATTGATCAAGGCCGAACAACTCAACGGCTGGTTTACCCGGGCCAACCTGCTTCACGCCTTAACCCATTGGGGCAGCCTATTGACCGAGTCTGGTTTGCGAAAATGGCTAGAACCCTACGGCATTAAAACGCCCGAACAGCCTAAGCGTGTCGCCCTGATCATGGCGGGGAACATCCCACTTGTCGGCTTCCATGATTTGTGTTGTGTTTTGATATCAGGGCATAACGCCATGGTGAAAATGGCCTCGAACGATACGGTGCTTATACCCTTTCTGATGGATCGATTGGTCGCTTTTGATGACCGTCTGGCCGGTCGGGTGGAATTCGTAACGGAACGTATGGTCGATTTCGATGCCGCCATTGCGACCGGCAGTTCCAATACAGGACGCTATTTCGAGTATTATTTTGGCAAATACCCCAACATCATCCGTAAAAACCGGAATTCGGTGGCCGTTCTTGACGGTACCGAAACCGAGGAAGAACTGAGCGGTTTGGGGGAGGATATCTTTCGGTATTTCGGCTTGGGATGCCGCAGTGTCTCGAAGGTGTACGTGCCCAAGGATTATGGATTCGAACCCTTTTTCAAAGCGATTTTCAACTATCAGGATGTCATGGAGCATGCCAAGTATGCCAACAATTACGACTACAACAAAGCCGTATTCTTGATGTCGGAATACAAACTGCGCGACAATGGATTTTTATTGTTGAAAGCCGATGACGGTTTTGGATCGCCCATCGGTACGCTCTTTTATGAACACTACGTTTCGGTCGCCGATTTGGAAGAACGTCTCAAAGCTTCGGCCGACGCCCTACAATGCGTGGTGGGCCGAACCCTGACCGATAGCATCGCCTTTGGGCACACCCAGGTACCGGAACTAGACGCCTATGCTGATGGAATCGATACGTTGGATTTTCTTAAACGCTTATAAAGGGGATTCGCCAAAATTTTAGAACTTTGGCCTTTCAAATTTTATACCTATGACAAAGCACAATTTCAGTGCAGGACCCTGCATCCTTCCCAAAGAGGTCATGAAAAAAGCGGCCGAGGCCGTCATCGAACTCGATGATATCGGACTATCGTTGATTGAAATTTCGCATCGAAGCAAAGAGTTCGTTGCGATCATGGAAGAAGCAAGGCGTCTTGCTCTGGAACTTATGGGGCTCGAAGGAAAAGGCTATACAGCCCTGTTCCTGCAAGGCGGTGCCAGCACCCAATTCTTGATGGTCGCCCAGAATTTCCTGAAAAAACGTGCGGGCTATGTCAACACGGGTACCTGGAGCCTAAAGGCCATCAAGGAGGCGAGGCTTTACGGTGAAATTCTTGAGGTCGCCACTTCCCAAGAACAGAACTATAATTTCATCCCCAAAGGCTATACCGTACCCGAAGGCTTGGACTATTTGCATTTAACCTCCAACAATACCATTTTCGGCACCCAGATCAAGGAGTTTCCAAAGACCGATGCTCCGCTGATCTGCGATATGAGCTCGGATATCTTCTCACGCCAATTGGATTTTTCGAAATTCGATTTGATCTATGCCGGCGCCCAAAAGAATATGGGTCCCGCCGGTACCGTATTGGTCGTGGTCAAAGAAAGCTTGTTGGAAGCGATGAACGACAATGTGCCATCCATGATGAGTTATAAAGTACATGCCGGAAAGGACAGCATGTTCAATACCCCGCCTGTTTTCGCGGTCTATACTTCCTTATTGACCATGCAATGGTTGAAGGATCTCGGGGGTATCGCCGCCATCGAGGAAATCAATGATAAGAAGGCCAGTCTGATCTATTCTGAAATTGATTTGAATCCGGTGTTCTCCGGTTTCGCGGCCAAAGAAGACCGTTCGACCATGAACGCTACTTTCAATATTACCGACGATACCTTGAAAGATACCTTTGACGCCATGTGCAAAGAAGCGGGTATCAACGGCATCAACGGCCACCGTTCGGTGGGGGGCTATCGCGCTTCGATGTACAATGCCCTTTCGTTGGAAAGTGTAGGGGTTTTGGTCGATATCATGAGTGAATTGGAGAAAAAAGGATGAGCATGAAAATATTGGCCAATGACGGAATCTCGAATTCCGGTAAGGAAAGTTTGGAACAATCGGGTTTTGAGGTCCTGACCACAACGGTCGCCCAAGAACAACTGGCAAACTTTATCAATGAGAACAACATTATCGCCCTCTTGGTCCGCAGCGCGACCGAGGTGCGCAAACCGCTGATAGACGCTTGTCCTTCATTGCGACTGATCGGCCGCGGTGGTGTGGGTATGGACAATATCGATGTCGATTATGCCAAGTCGAAAGACGTGCACGTAATCAACACTCCTGCCGCCTCCTCTTCGTCAGTGGCCGAATTGGTATTCGCCCATTTGTTCGGAGGCGTTCGCTACCTCTATGACGCCAACCGCAACATGCCCTTGGAAGGCGACCAGCAATTCAAAAAATTAAAAAAATCCTACGGAAAAGGATTGGAGCTACGTAGCAAAACCCTGGGCATCATCGGTTTTGGAAGGATCGGTCAAGCCACGGCACGAATCGCCTTGGGTATTGGAATGAAGGTGGTCTTCAGTGATCGTCAGCAAGAGGAAGTCGCTTTGGACGTCCCTTTTTTCGATGGGCAATCGGTCACCTTCAAACTGCAATCGGTTTCCATGGACGACCTTTTAGCCGAGGCCGATTTCATCACCTTGCACGTACCCGCCCAATCGGACTATGTGATCGGGAAAGCGGAATTCGAAAAGATGAAAGATGGTGTCGGCATCATCAATGCGGCCCGTGGGGGCACCATGGACGAGGTGGCTTTGGTGGCGGCCCTGTCCAGTGGTAAGGTCGGGTTTGCCGGACTCGATGTCTTTGAATCGGAACCCTCTCCTGAAATCCAGATTTTGATGCATCCGAAAATCTCCCTGACCCCCCATATCGGTGCGGCCACGGTAGAAGCGCAAGATCGGATCGGATTGGAATTGGCCGAGCAGATCATCAGCCTCTTGAACTGATTCGAAAACTGAACGATTTTGGTTTTTCCCTCCTTCTTTTTCGTACATTGTGGATTCTATTCTAAACACTAAAACATGTCAGGATTACTGGAATTACTTGATAGCCCAATTGGCAAACAATTGATTAGCGGCGTGGCAGGCCAAACCGGTCAGTCGACTAATAAAACCGCTGATATCTTAAGCATGGCCATGCCCGTACTCATGGGTGCCATGAAGCGGAATGCCGCTACACCCGATGGGGCCTCGGGTTTGTTGAATGCCTTGAATTCCAAACACGATGGAAGCATTTTGGATAATTTGGGCGGACTGTTCAATGGAGGTGTCGATCAATCCGTAATGGATGACGGTGCGGGTATCTTAGGGCATGTCCTTGGAGGCAAGCAATCGATGGTCGAGAACGCTTTGAGCCAAAAATCAGGCGTCGATGCCAATACCATTGCACAAATCTTAAAAGTAGCCGCTCCTATCCTACTTGGGTTTTTGGGCAAGCAAAGCCGACAACAGCAGGTATCAAGTCCAGATGCCATGAGCGGATTGCTCGGTGGATTGCTCGGTGGTGGAAGTCAGGCCAACAAACAGCAATCATTGATCGAAACCTTTTTGGATTCGGATGGTGATGGCAGTATCGTCGACGATCTCGCTGGAATGGTTTTGAGCGGTGGTGGCCAGAAGAAAGGCGGCCTGGGCGGACTTTTGGGTGGTCTGTTCGGTAAATAAGCCGTTTTTCAAACGATTTAACAAGCCATTTGCATCTTGCGAATGGCTTTTTTCGTATTTTAAAGTGATGAAAAAGAATTGCTTACCCATTATTTTATTCGGTATTTGCCTGTTTATGGGCACTTTGTCCGGCTTGGCCCAAGAATTGGAGATTTCCGCCGAAGAACAGGCTATTTTCGAAGGTGATGCGGATGACACGACCGATACTGCCGAATCCGAAAGTGAATACGACATCGTGATCATCGATATCGGGTTTAACCGATGGCTCAACCAGATCGCCCAACCCAAAGGCTATTATTCACAGCGTTTTTTGGAACAACGTAACTATCTGTATGTATTGGAATGGAACCGTAGGTTTCTAGAGCCCCAACGCTTTGACCCCTTATTGTATGAGGTGAACATCAATTACGACCCTGAAATCGACTATGGATATGATGTGAATTACCAGTTGTACAATTACTTCATCTATTTTCAAAGGAGATACAATCAACGCCTCGGACCGTTTTTACCCCGAATTTAATCCGTAGTTTTGCCATCGATTTTTATCAGCGATGGAACGACTTAAAAAACGGTGGGAAATCCAAAAAGACTGGCAGCTGTTGTTTCCGATACTTGGTGCCCTGCTACTTTTAGGGACCGCCTATATGATCGCGAGGAGGTTATTGCATCTTTTTGACTGGAACAATACTCCTTATGAATGGCCTTTTTCCATTACCATGACACTTTTGGGGTATTGGATGACCCTACGGTTCTTCTTATGGTGTTTCAAAAAATTGGAAAACAAGTGGGTCGTATCCCATAAATGGGAAATGATCGTCATTTTCATTGTATTCGCTATAACTGGGAGCATCTCTGCCCGATTGGCCCAGCCCCTGACGACCATGATCGGACTGGATCCGGAAACTACCAATTGCTGGCTGTACTGGCCGATTCGGATTTTCATCATTCTTCCGATTTATCAGGTATTGCTAGTTTGTTTTGGCTGGTTATTCGGACAATTTTCCTTTTTTTGGGCCTTTGAAAAGAAAATGCTGAAACGCATGGGATTGGGCTTTTTGTTCCGGTAAACATTATGAGTTCCTTAACACCTCAAGTTTTTTCAAAAAGATTAGCTTTGCAGCTTATGTCGGCGAAAAAACTTGTATTTCCATTGATGTTCATTGCCTTGATCGCATTCAAGTTGTTTTCGCTTTCCATTCATCTTGAATTACATCATGATGAGGATGAAGAGCATCACGAACCTTGTGAACTATGTGAACAGGCCGAATTCGTTAGTGGAGCGTTTTTCAATTCCGCAGATGCCGTGTCAGTTCCTGAAATCGCCCATGTTATTTGCCCACAACGATTACCGGTCCTCCAAGGTCATCTTCTTGAAAACGGTAAGGTCCTACCCTATTATTTCTGTCGCCCTCCCCCTACTGTCTAGCGTCCATCTCGATTTCCGTAATGTTTCGAAAATGATCATTGGATTGCCAAATCCACGATCATCATTCCTCAAAATATTAGACTAAAAATAACAATGAAGCTCAAGCTTCTCATCACTTTATCCGTGCTTTTCGGTTACCTGCCGATGGCATCACAAACCTCTGGCTGCGACAAAACCATTAGCGGTCAAATCTTGGATTCGGAAACCAACCAACCGGTTCCAAGTGCGGTAATTCAGGTCGAAGGACTTGAACAATACACTACTTCCGATTTGGATGGAAACTTCAAATTGGAAGGCCTTTGTAGCGATAAACAAACGCTTATCATTTCTTGCATCGGTTACGCTGATTCAACCAAGGATCATGAACACGACTCCGAGTTCCACTTCTATTTGACCCAAGAAGTGACCAATTTGGATGAGGTGACCATCCAGGCAGAACGTCTCAAAGAAAAAGGAACGGAAACCATATCACAAGTTACCGTCGGCAAGACTGAAATAGCGAGCAATCCCACCCAATCGTTAGCTGCGGTGTTGGCTAAAGAACAGGGTGTGACCTTTCTTTCGACCGGCACCAATGTCCAATTGCCCGTAATTCACGGACTTTATGGAAATCGGATTTTGGTGCTTAACAATGGTCTAAAACATGGCTTTCAAAACTGGGGCACGGATCATGCCCCTGAAATCGATATCAATGCGGCCAACAGCATAACGGTTATCAAAGGGGCGGCAGGCGTTCGCTATGGCCCCGAGGCCCTTGGTGGCGCGATTATCGTCGAACCCAACCCCTTATTGTTGAACAATCCGTTATATGGTGGTTTCGGAACGGGGTATCAAACCAATGGGCGTGGTTATAACGCTAATTTCGAAGTCGGGCAAGGTGGTGATTATTGGAGTTATTATGCCAATGGCTCCTATGCGCGTATCGGTGATCGTAAATCCCCAGACTACAATTTGACGAATTCGGGCAAAGAAGAAAAAGCCTTCGCTATGGGGGTTTTATACCATAGGGATAAGTGGGATTTCAAAGTACATTATAGTTTTGTCGATCAGAACTTGGCAGTTTTGCGTGCTTCCTTTGTCAGTAGTCCTGAAGCGATCATTAGAGCCTTCGGTGCGGAAACGCCAGTGCCGACCAACCCCTTTTCTTATGACATCAATGAGCCCAACCAAACCACCCAACACCATTTGGCCAAGGCCGAAGTGAATTGGTATTATTCCGATACAGGAAAATTAACCTTGACCGGAGGGGTCCAATTGAACAAAAGGGATGAATTTGATGTACGGCGTAATTCCGAATTGCCCATAATCGATTTGGATTTGCTGACCTACGACTACCAGTTGGAATGGAAACACCCCAAATGGCACGGCTTAGATGGCTTGGTAGGCTTGCAATATTTCAGCCAGAACAACGACAACAACCCTGGGACCCAGACCACCCCTTTTATCCCCAATTATAATACGGATCGTTTCAGCGCCTTTGCCGTTGAGAGTCTTGATGTTGGTAAAAATACGTTTGAGGCCGGGGTACGTTTTGATTTTGAGACCAATGACGTTCGCGGTCGTGAAACCAATCAAGATATTTTCCGTGACGATTACAGTTTTACGAATATTACCGCTTCTTTGGGGTTTGTACGTCAGCTTTCCGACAACAGTACCTTCCGATCCAATCTTGGTACGGCATGGCGAACACCGAACGTAGCCGAATTATTCAGTTTTGGACAAGAAGGCTTTCGGCTGGTTTACGGGTTGTTACGGTATACGGAAACCAACGACCCGATTCCGATCAGCACCAATGAGGTGATTCCTCTTGACGATAGTGATGTCGAACCGGAACGGGGATATAAGTTCATCAACGAATTCCAAACCGGAAAAAATGGGAACTCCCATAAAGTGACGGCTTATTCCCATTTCATCCAAAATTACATTTTCGACCGGCCCATTGGGGTTTCCGGAACAGTCAGGGGACCGACCACAGCGTTCATTTACAATCAAGTGGATGCCTTATTTTTGGGGGTGGACTATAGCTGGAAGAGGGAATGGTCATCGCAATTAACGGGTACTTTCGGCTTCAACTATCTGTGGTCACGGAATACCGGTGATGACGAACCCCTGATCAACCAGCCCCCCGTTTCCATGAGTTATGAGATGCAATGGGACCAAGGCAGGTTCTGGAAATTCGACACCTCAAAATGGTCGCTGCGGCCCCGATATATTTTCAATCAATTCCAGGCACCTCGTACGGTCACCGTAGAAAGCCTAGTAGATGGATCTGCGGTCATCACTTCCGATTCTGAAATTTTCGACTTTACGGATGCTCCGGAAGGCTACTTCTTGGTCGATCTTTCTTGGAATTTTAGTTGGAAAAACCTGAATGGGGGTATCTCGATACAAAACCTATTCAATACCAGCTATCGCGATTACCTCAATGAACTCCGTTATTTTGCTGATGAACCGGGTAGGAATGTCCTTTTTTCATTGAATTATCAAATAAAATCATCAAAATAAAACGAAATGGAAAATTACAGGAAAACAACGACAAAAGATAGCCGCGCCCCTTGAACACAAACAATTACAGCTTATTTTTACATATATATTTTTAAACTAAAACAATTAAATCCTTTTAAAACAAGAAACCATGAAAAAGATTGAACAACTTAGAAATTTCCGATGGATGGCCCTTTTCTTCTTAGCCGTAGCCGTGGTCAGCTGTAGTGATGACGATGATGCCGCACCTGAAGAAGAAAACGAACTGGAAGTCATCACCGATGTAGCTTTGGTGTTTACCAATACGGCCGATGCCACTGACGTGGTTCGCGCTACTGCCCAAGATCCCGATGGCGAAGGAATCCAAGATCTAGTTGTAGATCCTACAGGTATTACTTTGAGCCCGAACACCACCTACACCCTAACCTTTGAAATTTTCAACAACTTGGAGACCCCAGGTGAGGATATCGGTGAAGAAATCGCTGATGAGGATGACGAACACCAGTTCTTCTTTAGCTTTACTACCGATGCCTTTGCCAATCCAACAGGAGATGGTAATGTGGATACCGCTTCGGATGCGATCAATTACAATGATCAAGATGGTAACGGTAACCCACTTGGTTTGAACACCACTTGGACTACCGGTGCCAATACCGTTGCCGGAGGATCGTTTACTGCACGTTTGCAACACCAACCTGATGTTAAAACAGCTACTTCAGGTGCTAATGATGGTGACACGGATTTCAACTTGACTTTTGTGTTGAACATCCAATAAAAAGCACACATCACACCCTCCAAACGCAATGTTAAAAAGCGTTAAGGAAACTGTGACAGTGAACTTTTTCAATACATTTATTAGGGAGTGGCCATGCCGCTCCCTAATTCGTTAAGGCCGTGATGGTTTCTAAAAGGTTTTTTGCAATCGTGCTGACCGTTGTGTTTCTTTCACAATCGGTCGCATTGGTTCTACATAGCTTTACCGAACATGGCCACGAAGCGATTTCATCAGTCTCCGATGAAGCTTCTACAACAAAATACGGGGAGTCACACTGTGAACTCTGTTCGCTTTTAACCCCTCCCCCGTTACAGTTGTGGGCCTGGTCCTTTGCGCTACTGGCCTTTTTCATTCTTTTCCAATTACAACCGCCCCTGGCTGTACCCTACCATCCCCAATACAACGGAGAAGTGCCACAAAGGGGTCCACCACATACCCTCTGATCCTATTGTATTTATGACGCTTATCCATGGCCCATTCCGGTCATGACCTATTGCATGCACCCTTCATAGAAAACAAAATGATTCACACAGACAACCTGACGAAGTCATTCGATGGGCATACCGCCCTAGATCGATTGAACCTCCATATCAATGCAGGCGAAATCTATTGCCTACTCGGCGCCAATGGTGCCGGAAAAACCACTACCATCAACCTTCTTCTTGGGTTCATTGCCCCGAGTTCAGGCAATGCCTTCATTAACCAGCTCCATGTAGCGGAACACCCGAAAGAAACCAAACGGTTTTTGGCCTACATCCCTGAAAATCTGATGCTATACCCCAACTTGACCGCCCTTGAAAACCTGGATTACTTTTCAGGGATTGCAGGCAAAAAGCTTTCCAAAGACAGTTTGGAAGCGTTTCTAACCGAAGCTGGATTACAAGCTGAGGCATTCGAAAAGCGTATTTCGACCTTCTCTAAAGGAATGCGGCAAAAGGTTGGTATTGCCATTGCACTCGCGAAAGAAGCCAAGGTTCTGTTATTGGATGAACCTACATCAGGCCTAGACCCAAAGGCCAGCAACGAATTCGGGCAATTACTCCAAAAACTTCGTGATAAAGGGGTGGCCACTTTAATGGCAACCCACGATCTTTTTCGCGCCAAGGAAATCGGGACCCGTATAGGAATGATGAAGGATGGACAATTAAAACAGGAATTCGTGGTCAAGGATATTTCATTAAGCCAATTGGAAAAGGCGTATTTAGAAACAATGAACTATGAAAATCAAACGATATGATCAAAAAAACATGGCTTAAGGAAAGTAAAGAACTCTTTCGTGAAGGGCGGGTTAAAATCGCCCTCGTGATCGTATTACTGCTTTTAGGGGTAGCGGTTTGGATTAGTGCCCGACAATATCAAAACGTCAATGAACAGTATGCCGTCACCAAAATGGCAGAACGTGATATTTGGGATAATCAAGGGGAGAAAAACCCGCATTCGGCCGCCCATTACGGCACTTATGCCTTTAAACCCAAATACCCTTTGTCCTTGGTGGATCAAGGCGTAGATAAATATGCGGGCACCTCTATTTTTTTGGAAGCCCATAAACGAAATGAAGCCCAATTCAGTGCTGCGGCAGATCAGACCGGCTTGGCTCGTTTCGGTGATCTAACACCCGACTTCATCCTATTGTTCATTATTCCCTTATTGATCATTCTTCTAGGATACAATGCCTTTACCAAGGAACGCGAAATGGGGACCATGACCTTATTGAAAAGTCAGGGGATTTCGGTCTGGAGGTGGGTGTTGGGGAAGTGGTTGGCGCTTTTCGTTCCGATTCTCATCCTTAGTTCGGCGGTGTTTCTTATTGCTGGGCTGATTTTGAGCAACCTTAACGATTTTGGGGTGTTTGATTGGAGTTCCCTCATGACCATGCTCGTGGTGTACCTGGTCTATTACATCATTTTCATCAATTTGGTGTTGTTGGTCTCATCGCTGACCAAAAAATCAGGGATTTCCCTAGTGGCATCCCTTTGCATTTGGATATTGGCCTGTCTCGGGGCACTTAAGGCAGCAAGCAACCTGGCCGAATCAAAGCACCCCTATCCTACCCGACAGGAATTCGCGGCCAACGTCCTCAAAGACAAAAAAGAAGGCTTAGACGGTCACAACCCTTGGAGTAAGGAAGCCAAACTTTTGGAACAACAAGTGCTCCAAGAGTATGGGGTAGACAGCCTGCAACAACTGCCCTTTAATTTCGATGCCTATCGCATGCAAAAAGGGGAAGAACACGAAGCGGAAGTGTATTTCAAGCACTATCAACACTTAAAAGGGCAATTCGAAAACCAATCAAAGGTGTATCGTAACCTTGCCGCCGTATCCCCCTTTTTACCAACCCGATTCATGAGTATGGCCATTGCCCATACCGATTACGCGACCCATTGGGATTTCGCCGATGCTGCTGAAGACTACCGCATCGCTACCCAGAAATTCTTGAACGATAACTTCAAGGACAACTCTTCCTTTGGTGAATGGGCCTATCGCGCTGATGCGGAAACTTGGAAAGAATTACCTCCCTTTGAATATGACCCACCGGAATTGGGTACTGTTATGAAAAACAACCGTGCCAATATGGGAGTGATGGGGTTGTGGTTCTTCGCTTCTTTCGGTCTCTTGTTCTTTACTTCAAAAACCAACTGATCATGCTGTCATACAATTTTAGATATGAGTTGAAACTGCTGTTACGAAGTCGATGGATTCAGATTCTGAGCCTAGTACTCGTCTTGCTATTCGGCTTTTCGGCCTACAACGGCTTAGATAAAGTCGATAAAAGGAAAGAGATCATCGGTTCGGCCCATGATGAAGTGAAGGAAAGCGATGCCATGATGCTCAAATTGCTTGATTCGGTAGAACAGGGTTTGGCCGTAAGTGCCTCGCGATGGACCATACCTACCAGCCCCATGGCGGTGGGGAATTACCACCTTCGGGTTGCGGCCATGACCCCTCAACCCATGGCGTTTATCGCCACAGGGCAAGCCGATATGTTCACCCATTACGTCAAACCTACCGTCAGCGGTGATGACGCGGCTTTGAATTTTACCGAGATGACCAGTCCCGTACAATTGCTCTTCGGTAGTTTCGATTTGGCCTTTGTTATCGTGTATTTGTTGCCCTTATTGATCATCGCATTTTCATACAACGTTTTATCCGCCGAGAAAGAAAGCGGATCACTGCGTTTACTAGCGGCCCAGCCCATCGGATTACGGCAATGGGTCCTACAAAAATTAAGCATCCGGTTCTTTTGGTTGGTTGTCTTGGTAACCACGACACTTAGCTTGGTTTTTTTGACGCTAGGTTTAAATCCCTTGGGGATGCCAGCACCATTTTTCCAGGTGTTGGGCTTGATCGTGGGGTATATGATGTTTTGGTTCGCACTGGCCTTTTTGGTCAATTTGTGGGTCGGGAGCTCCGCTAAGAACGCAGTCTCTTTATTGGGACTTTGGGTATTGTTCGTGCTTTTGATGCCTTCGGTGCTGAACCAACTCGGCAATACGCTCTACCCTATGCCTTCTCGCAATCTAATGATCAATGAGATGCGTACCATGAAGGCCGAAATGACTTCAAGACAGGATGAGATCTTAGACAATTTCCTTAGAGACCACCCAGAGTATGCCATCAACGATTCTACCCAAAGCCGGGGATTTTATCATCGGTATATGGCTTCGCAAAAATTATTGAAATCCCAAATGGGACCTTTGATCAATTCTTACGAAAACCAATTGCAAAACCAACAACAATGGATCGGTCGCTTCAAATGGATATCTCCGGCTATCATCGCCCAAGAAAACCTGAACCACATTGCAGGTACGGCTACTTCGGATTATGAATCGTACAGAAGACAGGTGGTCCGGTTTGCCGAACAATGGCGAGAACACCTTCTTCCTTTTTTATATAACAACGAGGAATTCGCCCAGACCGACTACGATGCCCTACCCCAATTCACGTACCGACCCGGTTCAACCAAACAAGTTTGGGCGATGCCCTTACTGGTTTTAATTGCATTCGGTATGTTTTTTATCGGCATGGTGACTTCTAGGGAACAGGTGACCAAACGGATATTAAGCTGATCGGAATGAGGATTGCCCTACTTATCATTTTTGTGTTGTCTAGCCGGATACTATGGGGTCAGACAGATAATTTTCCCCCTCCTGAAAAACCCGTCGAAATCAAAGCATCCAAAGCGACGGGCACGATTACGGTCGATGGAAGGTTAAATGAACGGGATTGGGAAAATGCCGATGCGATAACCGATTTCTTTAGGGTCGAACCGGTTCAGGGCGGTCCGATAAAAAATCCCTCCGAAGTGCGCATCCTTTATGATGATAAAAACCTTTATATTGGGGTTTTCGCTCGTGATTCATTGGGTAAAAAAGGAGTGCGGATGCAGGATTTGAGCCGTGATTTCAATGGACTTGAAAACGATGTGTTCGGTATCCAAATCGATGCCCAAAATACGAAACAATACGCGGTTTCTTTCCAAACCACACCGTATGGTAACCAACAAGACGTTCAGAACTTCAATGACAATAACCGGGATGAGGATTGGAACGCCTTGTGGCGGGTGCGCACCCAACGTACCGATGAAGGGTATATCGCCGAGTTCGCCATTCCGTTCAAGTCGATCCGCTACGACAAGCCCATAGCTGACAACCCGGTATCATGGGGAGTGACTTTTTTCCGTTTGGCGCGCAAAGATTATGAGAAAACGGTCTTTCCGGCCATTCCCCAATCCTTTTCCGAAAACCGAATGATCTATGCCGCCAAATTAACCGGTTTGGAAGTGCCGCCCCCTTCGGCCAATATCAGGATAGAACCCTACGCCCTATACCAATACGACGAAAGTAAATCAGGAAATACCTTGGAAAACAAATTGAGTGAACCCAAGGTGGGAGGCGACGTGAAATGGGCCATCAGTCCGAATGCGGTACTCGATTTGACGGTCAATACCGACTTTGCCCAGGCCGATGTCGATAGGGCCGTGAATAATTTGGAACGTTTCAACATATTTTTTCCCGAGCGACGGCAGTTCTTTTTAGAGAATTCCGGTATTTGGGCAGGGGCCAGTAATTTTAGGGTACGCCCCTTTTTTAGTAGGACGATCGGTTTATCGAATAGCTTTAATGCCAGTCCCGCTCCCTTGGATGCGGGGGCCCGGTATACCGATCGAAACGAGAAACGCACCTTGGCCGCATTGGCGGTACGCCAGCGCGAAACGGACAATAGCCCTGGGAGTACCTTCGGAGTGGCCCGATACACCAAGAATTATGGTAAGGAAAACAATATCGGGGCCATGGTGACCTATCGCCGTGACGATGCCTTTGGGGATTTGGGTCTTGAAAGCACCAACAACGCGACCCTCTCAATCGATGGCCTGATCCGTCCGAAACCTGATGTCACCTTGACCTACCTCCTAACGACCTCTTTGGACAGCCAGACCGGGGATACCGGTTTCGCCGGTCGGATCGCCGCAACCACCACGAACAATGCCTATTACTTAGGATATGTCTCGGATATCGTCAGTGCCGATTACGATCCAGGAATGGGTTTTGTGTTTCAAAAAGACGTGGTGGTCCATAGTCCGGGGGGCTATGCCATTGTGCGCCCTAAAAAACTCCCCTTCATCCGACGTTGGGATCCCGGGGTCTTTTTCAACTACTTTCATGACTTGGAGGATTTCGGGCGTTTTCAACAGGCCAATATTTATATTTTCCCGATCTACACATGGTTTAAGGACAACAGTTTCGTTGAAGCCTCCTTTACCCCAACCTGGCAAAATATCAATTTTGATTTTGCTCCCTTGGGGATACAAATCGCCGAGGATGAGTACAACTACACTCGCTACACCCTTCGGTACAACTCGGATCAATCAAAAAAGCTTTCCGGTTCGGTACGTTTCGATTTCGGGAATTTTTACAACGGAAACAGAAATTCAGTGGTGGCCGGGTTGCGATACGCCCCCCTGCCCCATATTGCCTTCAACGCCAACTATGAAAACAACAACATCAACGGTTTGGGAGTAACCAATGAAGACTTGGATACCGACCTCTATACGGCGAACCTTCGTTTGGCTTTGAATCCGCGCGTTCAATTGACGACCTTTTACCAGTACAACAGCTTCGATGAGCAAGGGCGTTGGAACGTTCGTTTAAGCTGGGAGTATATGCCCTTGTCCTTTATTTACGTGGTATTGAACGACACCCAGACCGATTTGTTCGACCCTGTGCAACGCAATACGCAGACCATCAGCAAGATTACGTTTTTAAAACAGTTTTAACGGGTCGTTTCCAATAAGGTCGTCATGGCATAGATTTCCTCAATCAAGGGTACGGTAATTCCTGGATAGCCCGCTCCGGCATTGACCGAAGTGATGACCGCTTTTCCGATAATATGACGGCCGTTCAGCCTTCCGTCTTCGGTGCTGTGAAGGCCCTCGATCGGATACTGCCCTAATTTCGCTCTCAATTCTTGGTCTTCATAGGTAGTTTTCAGGCCCCAAATCGCATGGAATATCAGGGGCTCTCCATTGGGCGCTTGGCCCACATAAAGCATGTTATGTCCCTTTTTCCTTAAAATAGTACGAAATGGGATGCCATGTGTTTTGATTTTTTCGATTTTCTCGGCATTGGTTCCTGTCAACTCATGTAATGCGCCTACCTCGATCTGGTCTTTTGAATCACGGGGCAACCACACCTTAAAGGTCGCCATGAGGTCACGGATCATCGATGAACAATCCCTATTCTGAAGATTACCGCCCCATCCATAGGGTTTCCCTTCCAAATCTGAAATCAAAACTTTTAAATGATCAGCGTCAAATCTATAACCGTCAAATGCAAGATGTTCCTTTTCGACTTCGGCCTCTAGTTTAACGGCCGTTTGATCGGCATCGCTATTGACATAAAAGGCTTTGACCGTATTCGGGTTTTTAGAGGGGCGAAACGGCAATACCATGCCCATTTTGGCTTCTAAGGCATAGAACGAATCCGTATCGAGAAGGTCGATTTGATCACTTACCGGCATAGCATACGACCCTGTTTTCCATTCTTGTCGAAAATGTTGATCGACGAGGCCGATAGCCTTCATAGGGACCCATCCCTTATAGTACGGACTGACGACATAACACCATTGCCCGTCTTTGGTACGATGCAACAGCTGCAAGGGGGTATTTGCCCATAGGTTGGTTTCCTGAAAATAATCAAAAGGAAATCCTTCCCCGGCTTTTCCATAGGTATCGAAACCTGGGCGTTCCGATGGGATCCTGCGTAGATCGGTGTGGGAGAAAACGATGCCCTTATGCAAAAAATTCGGAAATGTTGCGATATCGCTATTTTCAACGAGCGCTTCCCTTTGCGTCGGGTCATGGGGTTTTTTGTTTTCCCCATACCAACCCGAGTCGGTGCGATACTTTTCCAAATAGTCCATTTCCTTTCCCGGAAAAGAATCAAGTGTTGAGAGCAAACGTTCCACATCCTGGTCCCAGGGGGCGAAAAAGTTTTTGAGGAACTCCTCGCGTTCCCCATCCTGGATGGAAACGATGTCTTCAGGATAGACCAACTCACCAGGTGTAAAGGTTTCGATTTCAATGCGAGGAATCGGTTTTGCGCGCTCAACACATCCGTCAAACAACAGACCCGACACAAGAATTAGAAGGCCGAATACCGCGCCGTGGTTCAAAATAGGTGTTGGTCTTCTATTCCTTCCCAACGGCAATCTGCGGCATGTTCTTGGTATTGTCATTTATGCTTCGGATATCTGAATTGATGATATTTTCATAGGCTGTTTTCGCTTCCTTCAATTCGTCTTTGAGTTGCAATGCCCGTTTGACTTGGGGTTGGGTCGGCTTGGCGACCGCACCGTTGACGGCGCGCATTAAGGAACGGATTTCTTCCCGTAGTCGTGGGCGTTGTCGGTAAGTCATATCGGGCGGAGGTCGTCGCAAGACGTCGTCCAATAATTCTGAGAATCGTTCCGTTGCCTTTTCAATGGACGCTAAGGTCGATTCATCGTTTTTCGAATGGAGTTTGGCTTTCAACCCATCCAATTGTCCTAAATACGTATTGCTTGTATTGATGACCGTATGGGTTTCCGATAAAAGGTCACGAAGCTCCAATAAGAGGGTGGTCTTTGACTTGTAATCGCTTTGTTCAAGATCCATACGCGGATCGGCGCGCACTTCGATAGGGGTTTCCAGGAGTTCCCCATTGACTTTGAGACGGGCAGTATAGCTACCCGGAGGTACGATCGGCTTTAGTGATCCCGAAAAAAAACCTCCGGTAGTCGCTCCTTTCATTGGAGTGGCAGGCTCATGACCCAAATCCCATACCACGCGATTGATTCCGGCAGTTATGGTGGTATCTTTCAAGGTTCGGATTAGGCTTCCTTGGGCATCCACGATCTCAATGACGGCTTCTTTACTATTGGCCTTTGATACATAGAAATTTATGTTCGCCCCATACTCGGGATTTTTGGCTTTGTAATGCCGATCTCCAAGGTTTTCGATGCGCCAGAACATGTGCCACAGGGTGGCCCGACGTACCGGAAAAAGATGGGTTGTTTTTCCTTGGGTATCCCCATATTCCTGTAAAGGTCGGATATCATCCAAAATCCATGCACCCCTTCCATGGGTCCCTACGATCAGGTCGCGGTCTCGGGCTTGGATTCTAAGATCGCGTACCGAGACATTCGGTAGGTTGTTGTTGATCTTTGTCCACGAATTTCCAGCATCCCAGCTAGCGAAAATACCGTGTTCCATACCCGCATAGAAAAGATCGGGATTAATCGGGTCTTGACGAACTACCTTGATGTAGTCATCTTGGGGCAGGCCATCACTGATTTTACGCCAACTCTTCCCATAGTCCCGTGTAATAAATGCATAAGGTCTGAAATTATCCATTCGGTGCTGGTCAACAGTAATGATCGCAGTGCCGGCCTCATGCTCGGAAGCATGTATTTTGGCCACCCAGGCAAATTTTGGCAGGCCTTTGATGCGGTCGTTGAGTTTTGTCCAGGTTGTACCCCCATCACGGGTCAATTGCACATTGCCATCGTCTGTTCCGACCCAGATCACCCCTTTTTCAACAGGTGATTCGTCGATATAAAGAATCGAACAGTGGAACTCTGCAGCCGTGTTGTCTTGGTAAATCACCCCACCTGAAGTACGTTGTTTCGATTTGTCATTAGTGGTCAAATCGGGGCTGATCTCTTCCCATGAATTACCGCGGTCGGTAGATTTAAAGACCACATTTCCACCGAAATACACCGTATTGGGGTCGTGAGGGGATATCACAATAGGAGAATCCCAATTGAATCGATATCGATGGTCTTCAATAGCATCACCCGCCGATCCTATGATTTTTGGATAGGGATGGATGTTGCGAACGTTACCGTATCGTGAATCGACATGAAAAATAACCCCCCCTTGTAAATTGGCATAGACCTCATGTTCACTTCCGGGTATCGGTACCGCATAATAACCATCACCATAGGCCAAGCCTTTCCAATGTCGTTTTAAGATCCCCGCGGCATATAGGGAGTTACTTGGGCCCACCCATGTTCCATTATCTTGCAACCCGCCGTAAACGTTGTAGGGGTCCTTGTTGTCAATAAAGATCTGGTAGAACTGTGATAACTCGATATTGTTGATGATTTCCCATCGATCACCACCGTCGTAAGAGATCTGGTAACCACCATCACTGCCGTTCAAGATCCGGTTGGAGTTTGTTGGGTCTATCCACAACGCCTGGTGATCGCCATGTACGGTGGTAGCGATCCGTTTCCAGGTCTTTCCCCCATCGACTGAACGGCTAAGTCTTCCCGATATGGAAAACAGGATATCTGGGTTGTTGGGATCCACCCTAACATCACTATAGTAAAACGGCCTAAAATTGATGTTGGGGTCGTCATTGACCATTTTCCATGAATCCCCTCGATCCTCAGATCGAAAAGCGGTTCCCCCGCCTTCGAATTCCGTCATCAAATAAATGATATTGGGTTCGCTTTGTGCGATATGGATACCCGGTCGTGCCATTGCGGTTTTGGGTAGGCCCTTCATGATCTTTTCCCAGCTTTCACCACCATCCATTGTGCGATAGATGGCCGTTTGCTTGCCCCCATCATCAAAGCGCCACGGTCTTCTTCTAAAGGTCCACATACCCGCATACATGATCCTGGGATTATTTAAATCCATCGCGATATCGGAACAGCCGGTGTCTTCATCGAGATAGAGGATTTTTTTCCACGATTTACCCCCATCGGTGGTCTTGAATACCCCACGTTCGGGATTCGGGCCCCATTCACGTCCCAAGGCACAGATACAGGCCGTATCGGGATCCTCTGGGTGCACCACGATCCTTTTGATCCGTTCGGTTTCCTTCAATCCTAAATGGGTCCAATTTTGCCCTGCATCGACAGAGCGATACACGCCCCAACCATAGCCTACACTATTACGGGGATCACCTTCCCCAGTACCTACCCAAAGGACATTTTCATCCGATGGGGCAATGGTCAAGGCCCCGATCGAGTAGGCGCGTTGCCCTTCGAAAATCGGCGTGAAATCAACCCCGCCATTGGTGGTCTTGAAGATACCCCCATCGGCACCCGAGACATAAAAGGTGCTTGGATCTCCAGGAATGCCGTCGATATCGGTTACCCGACCTCCCATATTAGCCGGACCAATGGCACGCCATTCATAAGAATGCATGGCCTCATCGATTTGGATATCTTGTGATGATAGTTCGTGACCGTATAGCAGCCCTACGAGCAGCAAGGGGATAGTTTGGATTTTCATCGGTGTTGGTTTTGGTAATTTGACATCAAGTGGATTAGCACAACAAAGTAAGGAAAATACCAATACCAAAAACCGTTTTTGACCTGAAACCGAACAAAAGACCATCCTCGACACCTTTAGGATATTTTACTTATTTCCAGCTTAAAATTCATTATTTTTAGATGCTTATCCATCACTTTCTATGAGACCGACTATCGCATTCCTGTTCCTATCCTTAAGCCTGCACTTTACGACCGGCCTAGAAGCCCAACGCAACCGAAAAAACGCCCAAGACGGTTCGGTGCTTTCCGAATCCTATTACAATTCCGTGCAATGGCGTTTGGTCGGACCGTTTAGAGGGGGGCGCGCCGGTACCGTGGCCGGGGTATTGAACGATCCCAACCGCTATTACATGGGTACCGCTGGCGGCGGGGTTTGGAAAACCACGGATGCCGGTAATAGTTGGACCTGTATTTCGGATGGGTATTTCGGGGGTTCTATCGGAGCCGTCGCGGTTTCCGAATCCGACCCCAATGTCATTTATGTAGGGGAAGGGGAACAGACCCTTCGCGGTAATGTGTCTTCGGGCCATGGTGTTTGGAAAAGTCAGGATGCGGGAGAAACTTGGCAATTCATTGGACTTGAAGGTTCTGAACATATTTCAAGGATACGCATCCACCCTACCGACCCCGATTTGGTTTACGTAGCGGCCATCGGCAACCTCTGGAAGCCGAATTCGACGCGGGGGGTGTATCGTTCGAAAGACGGGGGAAAGACCTGGGAGAAGATCCTATATGAAAGCGATAAGGCCGGGGCCGGCGATCTCACTTTCGATCCCAACAACGCCCGCATCCTGTACGCAGCCACCTGGGAAATGAAACGAAACGGCTATCGAATGGACAGCGGGGGCGCTGATAGTAAATTGTTCAAAAGTACCGATGGTGGTGATTCCTGGATTGATATCTCGAGCTACCAAGGTCTTCCGAATGGTCCATGGGGTATTGTTGGCATAACGGTTTCACCAGTTGATTCAAATCGCGTTTGGGCGATCATCGAAGCGAAAGACGGGGGTGTCTTCCGGTCTGATGACGCTGGCAAGACCTGGAAAAAAATCAATGAAAACAGGGCTTTACGTCAAAGGGCCTGGTATTATAGTCGGATTTATGCTGACACCCAAAATAAAGACAAGGTCTATGTGATGAATGTAAGTTATGGGGTTTCGACCGATGGGGGTAACACCTTCACTTTGAAAAATGCCCCGCATGGTGACCATC
The DNA here is from genome assembly GCA_013214065.1 of Flavobacteriaceae bacterium. Classification (GTDB taxonomy): domain Bacteria; phylum Bacteroidota; class Bacteroidia; order Flavobacteriales; family Flavobacteriaceae; genus Flagellimonas_B; species Flagellimonas_B algarum. The sequence goes on along the minus strand of JABSPK010000003.1, from coordinate 144,617 downwards.
ATGATCTTTGGATCGATCCGAACAACAACAACCGTATGGTAATCGCTGATGATGGTGGGGCGCAAGTATCGAATGATGGTGGTGAAAATTGGACCACCTATCATAACCAACCCACGGCACAATTTTATCGGGTGACTACCGACAATTCGTTCCCCTACCGCATTTATGGGGCCCAGCAAGACAATTCTACGATGCGAATCAATCATCGATCGGCAGGTTCGAGTATCACCGAGCGCGATTGGGAGCCCTCTGCAGGAGGTGAAAGCGCCCATTTGGCGCCAGACCCCAAAAACAATGATATTGTATATGGCGGTACTTACAAAGGATATATGATGCGAAAGGACCACCGAACGGAACAGACCCGTTCGATCAACGTATGGCCCGATAATCCCGCAGGCTCCGGTGCCGAAGTCATGAAATACCGGTTCAATTGGAATTTTCCGGTAAAGTTCAGTATCCATGACCCGAACCGTCTGTATGCCGGATCCAACTACCTGCATGTGACTACGAACGAAGGCCAGTCGTGGGAGACCATCTCCCCGGATTTGACCCGGGGTCTCCCGGAAACCATCAAGTCTTCAGGAGGTCCGATAACCCAAGACAATACCGGAGCTGAATTCTATTCCAACCTGTTCGCGATCAATGAGTCTCCCTTGGAAGAAGGGGTAATCTGGGTCGGCAGTGATGATGGCCTCATCCATATTTCCAAAGACCATGGTGCGAGCTGGGATGATATTACCCCACCAGCGGCAATGAGTCCGAAATTGAACATGATCAACTGTATAGAACCGAGTCCGTTTAAAAAAGGGACGGCATACGTAGCCGCGACAGCCTATAAATTCGGTGACTATACCCCTTACCTCTATAAAACCGAGGATTATGGCAAAACCTGGACAACAATCACCAAAGGCATTGCCAAAAGCCACTACACCAGGGCTATACGATCTGACAAAGTCCGTGAGGGCTTACTCTATGCCGGTACTGAATGGGGCATGTACATCTCGTTTGATGATGGAAAGCGATGGACCCCGTTTCAGCTGAATTTACCCATAACATCCATACGCGACCTCCATGTCAGGGATAACGATCTCATCGCGGCCACCCATGGTCGTAGTTTTTGGATGATCGATGACCTCACCCCTTTGCAACAAGTCACAGCGACCTTAGAAGAAAATTCCTTCCACTTATACAAACCGGACCAGGCCTACCGAATGCAGCAATCCGGGGGCTGGGGTAAACCCAATTGGAAATTGGTTGGAGAAAACCATCCGAACGGGGCACTCATCCATTTTTACATCAAAACTTTACAGGAAACGGATTCGGTCAGTTTGGAAATCCTAGAAACGGACGGTACTTTAATACAGGCATTTTCAAACACGGCCAAACGCGACAAACTCAACCCCAGTGCCACCAAACCGTTAACGGTCAAATCTGGGGGCAATCGGTTGGTTTGGAACATGCGGTACCCTGGGTATCGGGCCTTTAAAGGGATGGTCTTCTATTCCTCGCCCAATATTGGTCCTAAGGTGCCTCCTGGAAACTATACGGTGCGGCTTACTTTTAATGGTAGTTCGGTTGAACGACCACTGACCATTGCCAAAGATCCCAGACTTCCGAACTCAGATGCCGATTATCGTGAACAATTCGACTTCTTGATCGCCGTTCGCGATCAGGTTAGTAGGGCCAATACGGCCATAATCGATATCCGGAAGGTCAAGAAAGATTTGGATTATCTCAAAACGAAAAACGGCCTTGATGCCACCCTCAAAACCTGGTTATCCGAATTCGAATCCAAACTTGATCTTATCGAGAACAATATCCATATGACGAAGAACCAAAGTTATCAAGACCCCTTGAACTACGGTATCCGAATCAATAACCGATTGGCCTTCCTAATGGCCGATTCCCAAAGGGGGGACTTCCCCCCTACCGCACAGGCCCTAGAATTTTTCAAGGAGGTCACCCAAGAATTGGATACCGAAATCAAGGCCTTGGAATCGGTGATGGATACCTATACAGGAAAAATCAACCAACGGGTTTCCGATAGTACCATGCCTATGATTACCATAGAACGTGAATAAGGAATGTCTTCTAACGATCCCTTAAATAAAATACATACTTTAAAACTATAATTGATGTTAACAATCCACAACTGCATGAAAACCAGCACCAAATTTTTCGCGGCACTTTTGCTTATCGCCTCATCGACCTTGGCCCAAGATCGAATTACCGGCGAAGCTTTCGCCACCCGTTCCGTTGTATTAGGGCAAAACGGCATGGTAGCCACCAGTCATCCCTTGGCCACCCAAATCGGATTGGAAATGCTAAAAAATGGTGGGAACGCAATAGATGCAGCCATTGCGGCGAATGCGGCCCTTGGATTGATGGAGCCAACGGGCTGTGGAATCGGTGGGGACCTGTTCGCTATCGTTTGGGATGCCAAAACGCAAAAATTATATGGTTTGAATGCTAGTGGTCGTTCACCGCAAGACTTGGAATTATCGTATTTCGAGGATGCCGGAATGTCAAAGATCCCATCGCACGGCCCACTACCGGTAAGTGTTCCTGGGGCCGTTGACGGTTGGTTCGAACTCCATGGCAAATTCGGGTCGAAACCGATGACCGAAATCCTGGCCCCGGCCATAAACTACGCAGAAACTGGCTTTCCGTTGACCGAATTGATCGCTTGGTACATACAACGTACGGTTCCCTTTTTTGAATCAAAGGGCTTTCCGAATATAGAAGACACTTACAAGACCCAAAACGGAGGCAAACTTCCTAATGAGGGTGAGATCTATAAAAACCCCTACCTCGCCAATACCTACAAAAAAATCGCCCAGGGCGGCCGTGAGGCCTTTTATAAGGGGGAAATCGCTAAAGTAATCGGTGATTTCATCAAAGAGCAAGGTGGGTTTTTATCGGCCAAGGATCTCGCCGATCACAACTCGGAATGGGTCGAACCCGTTTCGATCAACTACCGAGGTTATGATGTTTGGGAATTACCCCCCAATGGTCAAGGAATCGCGGCCCTACAAATGCTACAAATCCTCGAAGGATTTGATTTTTCAAACATTGATTTCGGCAGCGCTGAACACTTGCATTTGTTCACGGAAGCCAAAAAGTTGGCCTTCGAAGACCGGGCCAAATACTACGCCGATATGAACTTTTTCGATGTGCCCGTCGAAGAGCTGTTATCCGATGCGTATTCAGCAAAACGAAGGGAATTAATCGGTGAGCGCGCCGGAACGTACTCGGCCGGAGCGATTTCCGCGGGGGAAACCATCTATATGACCGTGGCCGACAAAGAAGGAACCATGATATCTTTGATACAAAGCAATTATCGCGGCATGGGGTCCGGAATGGCACCACCGAAATTGGGCTTTATGTTGCAGGATCGCGGAGAGCTTTTCAGCCTGAAACGCGGTCAAGCGAACACCTATGAACCCAAGAAGAGACCGTTTCATACCATCATTCCTGCCTTTGTTACCAAAGACGGAAAGCCCTTTGTCAGTTTTGGGGTGATGGGAGGCGATTTCCAACCCATGGGACACACGCAAATCGTCATGAACCTGGTCGACTTCGGCATGAACATCCAAGAAGCGGGTGATGCCCCGCGATGGGACCATACTGGTGGAGCTAGTCCGATGGGACGTACGACGGAAAATACAGGGCTCATCCGAACCGAATCAGGCATTCCTTACTCCACCCTACGCGGCTTGATGGACAAAGGCCATCGCATCGGCACGGCTAGGGGAATTTATGGGGGATACCAAGCCATTCTTTGGGACGATGAAAACAAAGTGTACCACGGTGCCTCTGAAAGTCGCAAAGATGGACAGGCCGCAGGTTATTAGTGCGATTCGCCCACTTCACTGAAGCAAAAGTAGTGGTCTTCAGATTACCTCGTTATTCTAATTGCAACTAAGTTGCAATTAAAATTATTGTCTTATTTTTGAATATACGTATTGCCAGGCAATCCCTGGTGCCTGAACGAATATCCGAAAGTACTATGCCTACGAAAAAATTACCTGTAACCGTATTAAGCGGTTTTTTAGGAGCAGGAAAAACCACCTTGCTCAACCACATACTCCACAATAAGGAAGGACTCAAGGTTGCCGTTATCGTCAATGACATGAGTGAGGTCAATGTCGATGCCGCTTTGGTGCAAAGCGAAAACACCTTGTCGCGTACCGAAGAGAAATTGGTGGAGATGAGCAACGGCTGTATCTGTTGCACCCTGCGAGAAGATTTAATGGTCGAGGTAGAACGTCTGGCCAAAGAAGATCGTTTTGATTATTTGCTCATCGAAAGTACCGGGATCAGCGAGCCTGTTCCGGTTGCCCAAACTTTTTCCTTTGTGGATGAGGAGAACAATATCGATCTCTCTAGGTTCAGTTATGTCGATACCATGGTAACCGTGGTAGACGCCTTTAATTTTTTCAAGGATTTCGGAAGTCCCGAAACCTTGATGGATCGCGATCTGACCGACATGGAAGGGGATTATCGCACCATTGTCAATTTGTTGACCGATCAAATCGAATTCGCGAACGTCATCGTATTGAACAAAACCGATTTGGTTTCCAAAGACAGTTTGCTGATGCTACGGGCCATCATCGAAAAACTGAATCCGACCGCAGAGATCATTACCTCTGAATTTAGCAAGGTAGATCCCAAGAACATCCTGAATACAGGCCGTTTCAATTTTGAGGAAGCTGAACAAAGCGCCGGTTGGATCGAAGAGTTGAAGAAAGAGGAACATACGCCGGAGAGCGAAGAATATGGAATTACTTCATTTGTTTACCGCAGTAAAAAACCTTTTGATCCCGTTCGATTCTGGAACTATGTGCAGCAAAAATTCCCGCACACCATCATTCGGAGCAAAGGATTGTTCTGGTTGGCTTCACGACCTGAACAGGCCTTGGTCTGGGGCCAGGCCGGGGGGTCCCTCCGTGCCGATAGTGCCGGGGTCTGGTGGAGCAGCATGCCCTTCCAAAAGCGGGCACAGTTCATCTCCTTTTTAGAGAATCAAGAAGCCATCGAAGCCCAATGGGATACAACCTTTGGCGATCGAAAGAACGAAATCGTCTTTATCGGTCAAGATATGGATGAAGCTGCGATACGAAAACATCTCGATGCCTGCTTGGCTACCGATGGGGAAATCACCGCCCAACACTGGGTCGAAGGCTATGAAGACGAATGGCCGGTCGAAAGGGCCTATGCCTTGGAATAAAATCGGATACGATTGAAAAGAACACGTTTCATATCACATATGATGGGTCTTGGTGTCCTAACGGCCATCGGTTGTCGCCCCGAATCGAAAACCAAAAAAGAAGAGCCATCGCAAAACGAATCCGATGATCGATTACAATCTGAATTGATTGCAGCTTGGGATCGGTCAGAACGCATGACCATGGCGAACGTGAATCAAATGCCCGCCGAACATTTTGGGTATAAATATACCGAAGAAGCTATGACCTTTTCGGAACAATGGCGGCATTGCGTCATCTATACCTGTGGGCAATTGGCCGGAAGGATCGGTATTGAGAACCCCTATGATCAGGTCAAACTACCCGTACAGATGCCCAAAGAAGATGTAATCAAGGAATTGGAACAGATGTACAGATTCGTAAAAAAAACCATTGCAGGGCTCTCGAACGAAGCCTTAACGGCGAGCTGTGAATTCGCCGGGGAGACGATTCCGGTGTGGCGTTTGTTCTATGCCATGGAAAACCACATCATCCACCATCGTGGGCAATGTGTGGTTTATCTCAGGTCTATGGGCGTCGTACCTAAGGGCTATTACGGTTGGTAAATGGGAAGATGACCGGGTCTTAAAAAGTCCTGGTAGAATTTGAAATTATAAAAGAAACACAAATTAAATACACATATTATGCTACAACGAAAATTCGACGAAGTCGTAAAACAACACTTTCCGAATGCCATGGACGCCAAGGATACTTCGATCCATTATCTGGGCAAGATGCAAATCGAACACGGTATCGATATCTCCAAAGTCTTAATGGCAACTTCCGTCTGTTCCGATGATATCAATGTTCCATCGACCACCTTCTTCAACGTGCTATTCGGGCCGTTCATTATGGGAGGATTGGGTGGACTTCCTTTCGCTGGCCAGACCGGCATGACCGCTTTCGCACACCACATCCCGGATTCTGGGAGTGCGTTTATCTTCTACGGCCCCCATATCGGTATCACCCTTGATGGCGATTTGGGTAAAATGTATCGCCCTCGTCAAGAGGCAACTGGAAATTCTTGTGGTGCCTTGATGTTGGCTTTGGACCGATTGCAGGATAGCAACTATGCCCCTGTACTCAATGATGATGACTATCAGCAAATGAAGTTGGAAGAAAGCCTACTCTCCTATCGTGAAGAGATCCTCGATAGTGAGAATCCGCAAAAGGCCATCACCGAGGCTACCTATAAAATCATCGACACGAAGATCCATGAGCACATCAAGACCTGTAAAAACGAATTCCCGGTTGATAAAGTGACGCTACTTGGAGGTATCATCATCAACACCGATTATGGTTTGGATGATTATTTCGTAGCGAAGAATTTTGAAGTTATCGACCTTCAATCGATTTAATTGCTAGGCCATTTTCAAACACGACCAGCACAACAACGCTCCAAAGGCATCTTTGGGGCGTTGTCAATTTGCATCGGATTCTAGGCAAATCAAAACGGTAGCGACCCGTTTTCAATGCCACTTTTCCAATAAATTCAAAAACCAGGGGACAAATGTTTGGTCCAGAAATCACGAAAATCCATTAATAGGGCCTATTTTAGGCATCATGAAACCAGCATGGGTTACCTTTTCAACGAACCAACCTGCTTTGCGAATCGCGCTTATCCCAAAAAATGACTGAAAAGATTACCGATAAGAAAGGCCTATTCTCACGAATCCCCCATGCCATTACCATGCTGTTCGGTATCATCGTTTTGGTTTCCGTATTGACGTATATCCTTCCCGCTGGTACCTATGAACGGGTTTTGGTAGACGGAAAGAATGTGGTGGTGCCGAATTCTTATGAAACCATACCCGCTACCCCTATCGGTCTTTTGGATATGTTCAAGGCCATTCCGCTTGGCTTCAAGGCTGCCGCTGAGATCATCTTTATCGTTCTAGCCGGGGGAATCATGTTCGGGTTTATGGAAAAATCAAAGGCCGTTGAAAATGCGGTGGGTACCTTGGTCAAAAAATTGGGCCAAGAACGCAAGTATTTGATTATTGTCATTATGACTTTTATCTATGGCTTGCTCGGGGTAGCCGTAGGTTATGAGAACAATATCGCCATGGTGCCGATCGCTGCGGTTTTGAGTTTAGCACTTGGTGGTGACCTTGTACTTGCCGCCGGTATTTCGGTGGGTGCCATGACCATTGGCTTCGGTTTGTCGCCGATTAATGCCTACACGGTCGGCACAGGGCACAAATTAGCAGAGCTTCCCATGTTTTCAGGGGCGGCCCTACGATCGACACTCTGTTTTTTGGCCTTGTCCATTATGGCCTTTTACAATGTGCGCTATTTTAAAAAAATCACGACGGATCCTGAGAAGAGTATGGGCAAAGGGTTGAATACCGACAACTTGGCCCTTTCCAAACCCATTAACGACTATCGGTTAAGTCGAAACAACTGGATGGTTATCGGTATTTTTTTGATCGGGCTCTTAGTCATCCTATATGGGGTATTCAATCTACATTGGTACATCAACGAACTCTCGGCCCTTTTTTTAATGGTGGCCTTACTTTGCGGTCTGGTTTCCAGGATGAGCGCGACGACCATGAGCGAAACCTTATTGAAAGCCGTTGTCTTGGCAGCTCCGGGTGCGTTTATGGTAGGCTTTGCCACCTCGATCAAAGTGCTGATGGAAATGGGGAATATCGGGGATACGATTTCGTACCAACTCGCTTCGGTCTTGGAGGGGCTTCCTTTGTACGCTTCCGCCATCAGTATGTCGATTTCGCAATCCATCATCAACTTTTTCATTCCATCGGGCAGTGGACAGGCGTTGGCGACCCTGCCCGTGATGCTGCCTTTGGGTGAAACCCTTGGTTTGACACGGCAGATTACCATCTTAGCCTTTCAAATCGGGGATGGCCTATCGAATCTGGTCAATCCCACCCTTGGAGGACTCATTGCCATGTTGGGCATGTGTCGTGTCCCTATTGATCGTTGGATCCGTTTTATTTTTCCGGTATTGATCGGTCTGCTCGCCTTGGCCTTTTTGACCTTGATCGTAGCGGTAAACATAAATTACAGCTAGTCATGATGCATGTAGAAGATATTCTCGCAAAATTGGTGTCTTTTCCCGTTTTAGGCGGACAAAGCAATCTAAGTATCCTGAATTGGATCAAATCCGAAATCGAAGCCTTTGGGGTCGAAGTCCATTTGGTACCCAATGAAGAAGGGACCAAAGCCTCCTTGCATTGCCGTATCGGACCTGCCGTGGATGGCGGGGTAATCCTTTCAGGACATATGGATGTCGTACCCGTCGAAGGCCAGGAATGGAGCACGGACCCTTTTGTGCTGACCGATAAGGGGGATGGTAAGTTGTATGGCAGGGGTTCCTGTGATATGAAAGGGTTCTTGGCCTGCTGCCTAGCGGTTTTACCTGAAATGGTCAAAGCAGACCTTCAAAAACCGATTTACTTCGCCTTTTCGTACGATGAGGAAATCGGCTGTTTGGCCGCTCCTGAACTTGCACGGGACATTAATGCCTACTATACGGAAACACCGAAATACGCCTTAATCGGTGAGCCATCGATGATGCAACCTATCGTGGGCCAAAAAGGGATTTACATCCTGGAGACCTATGTCAATGGTTCCGCCGGTCACAGCAGCCGCATCAAGCAAGAAGTCAGTGCCATCCATGAGGCCATGCGATTGATCCTCTGGTTGGAAGAAAAAATGAACAGCCTTATCACCGAAGGTCGTATCGATGATCGCTTCCATCCTCCCCACTCTTCCATCCATATCGGCTTGGTAAATGGTGGGATAGCCCCGAATGTCATTGCTGATAAAGCCCACTTTTATTGGGACCTTAGAACCATCCCCATGGACGACATCCATGGTATCGTTTCAGAATTCGAAACCTTCTGTAGGGAACGCGAGCAGGAGTTGCGTGAGGTATTCCCCGGTTTTGAAATCAAAACCGTTGAAAACCACCCACCGGTTCCCCATTTGGATACCAAGGAGCATGATGACGTCGTCGATCTCATACAACGTATCTCAGGGAATTCGAACTGGGATACGGTATCCTATGCCGCAGAGGCGGGGCAATTTGCCAACGAAGGCTTTCAATCGGCTATTTGCGGACCCGGATCCATTGCCCAAGCCCACCGTGCGGACGAGTTTATCGACAAGGAACAATTGACCAAAGGAACCCAAATGTTACAAGTGCTGGTCACCGAACTTTCATCGACATCCTTTTCTTGATCTTCGGCGTTCTTTTATCGTATCTTTAACTACAACAATCTTAAATCAACACCCATGCGAAAGTCCATCCTAACCACCATGCTCCCGATCCTTGCCATCGTGGCGATCAGTTCTTGTAAAGACAACAAAGCGGCTGCGGAAACCGAAACGGAAACGGAAGAGCAACTGGTACAACGCGCACTGGAAATCCACAAACGCGTGCTCACCCTCGATACCCATGCCGATACCCCACTTCGAATGATCGAACCCGGTTTCGATATGGCAGAACGGCACGACCCCAAGGAAACCGGATCCAAGGTGGATTATCCCAGAATGAAAGAAGGGGATTTGGATGCTATTTTCTTCGCGGCCTTCGTGGCACAGGATATCCGTGATGATGATGGCCATGGTCGGGCAAAGGCCCTTTGCCTACAAATGATCGATTCGGTCATCGCCTCAACGGAACGAAATTCCGATGTGGTCGGTTTAGCGCTTGACCCCGAAGACGCTTATACCCTAGAAAAAGAAGGAAAACGTGCGATCTACATCGGCATCGAAAATGGATATCCGATCGGAAACGATTTAAGCAATATCGAAACCTATTTCAAAAAGGGGGTGCGTTACATCACCTTGGTACACTCTTCGAATAACGATATCGCGGATTCCGCTACCGACCCAAATGGCCCCGAGCATGGAGGTATCAGTACTTTCGGCGCTGAAGTCGTAGCTGAAATGAACCGCTTGGGCATCATGGTGGATGTCTCGCACGGAAACGACAGTGTCTTCTACGATGCCGTAGCCTTATCGAAAGCCCCGATCATCGCCAGTCATTCCAATGCTAGGGCCGTCACTGATCATCAACGGAATATGACCGATGAAATGCTGAAATTGATGGCCGATAATGGCGGAGTCGTACAGCTGACCATGTTGGCCGACTATCTGAGGACGGCGCCACCTAACGCAGCTAGGGATTCTGCAATTGCCGAATTGCGGGCTTCAATGAAACCGATTTCCGAAATGACCGATGAGGAACGCCAAGCTTTGCGCAAGTCGTTTAATGAAATCAATGAGAAGTTTCCAGAACCACCGGCTACGGTCACGCACGTTGTTGACCATATCGACCATATCGTATCGGTTGCGGGCATCGACCATGTGGGTATAGGCTGCGATTTTGATGGAGGCGGGGGTATTGAAGGGATCTTCGATGCCAGTGAAGTCATGAACATCACCATCGAATTGGTACGCCGCGGGTACACCGAAGCTGAAATCGAAAAAATATGGGGAGGTAACTTGATCCGGGTATTTAAGGAAGTACAGGCCGTTGCCAAAGAATCCGCTTACTAATCCCAATAAATCGAAAAAGAGCTTGCGGATCGTTCTCACATATGTAGCGCTGTTGTGCAGCATCTACGCAACGGCACACCCCTTGCGTTTGTCTTTATGTGAGATTGAGTACACCCCTAAAAAACAACTGGTCACCATTAACCTCAAGTTGTTTTTGACTGACGTCAACGAAGCCCTGGTCTTCGATCCGGAAAGTAAGGAACTGGCATTTTGCCAACCCAACGAAGCGGCGCATGCAGAACGCTTGCTACTGCACTACCTCAATCGCTTTTTTTACGTCAAGGTGAACGGGCAAAAGGTTCCGTTAAAAATCAAAAGGAAAAAATTAGGTGGCGAAGGTAAAAATACGGCCCTTTGGGTGTATTTCGAATACCGACAGGCCACACCCCCAAAATCAATGGAAATCAAGAATGCCGTTTTCACGGATTTGTTCTTCGATCAAAACAACATCGTTTACGTACATGCCCAAGGGGATTCCAAAAGTATGATGCTGAACAAGAAAACCGCGGTCCACTATTTGAAATTTTGATATGCATCCGTTTGAGTTCTATTTAAAACTGGGTTTTGAACATATTTCGAATTTGGCCGGCTATGACCATATTCTCTTCTTGGTCGCATTATGCGCCGTTTATGAACTAAAGGCCTGGCGCAAATTATTGGTTTTGGTCACCGCCTTTACCATCGGGCATAGCGTGACCCTTGCGCTAGTGGCCTTGGATGTTGTCAGCATTCCTTCCAAGATCATCAAAGTATTGATTCCCGCTACTATTTTGATTACCGCCTTACACAATGTCATTGCCCCGACAACTGGGGTCCGCAGCAGCAAGATGGCACCTAAATATGCCATGGCCTTGTTTTTTGGTTTTATCCATGGAATGGACTTTTCAAACTATTTCAAAGCCTTGATCATGGGGACCTCGGATATCATAGTCCCCCTTTTGGGCTTTAATCTCGGCATCGAAATCGGGCAACTACTGATCGTAATGGGCATCATTGCCCTGTCTTTTGTGTTTTTGTTCGCTTTGAAGGTCAAGCTTCGGGCTTGGACAGCCGTTGTTTCCGGCCTTGCCGCGGGTATCGCATTTGTTTCGATTCTTGACAACCTATAAATTATCAAACGGTCTTACAAAATGTGGGCCTAACCAAGGAGTTGGTATTGATTCTGGATGTTTTGTCCAAGACTTGTTGTGGTCTCAAATTCCCATACTAGGCTATTTGCCAAATGCACTGGCTTTTTCAATAAGATAATACGTGCTTGACGGGTCGTTTCGATTCAAACGAAGGATTCCGGTGACCATGATCAGGTCGTCCATCTTAAAGGAGTTTTCTTCGTCGAAAAATATTTCCGATATCGATTCCGGTCCCCCATTGCCACAGAAAAAACAGCTGGCCATCGGGTTTTTGGACAGCATGTATATGGATTGCGTACCGTCAAGAACGATCAAATATCCAATCAAGGAGATTTCCTTCCCTTCCAAATTCGAAAGTTTTTCGGAATATTCAGCTTGTAAAAAACCAGGGAAAGTGGCATCTACACTACCTTCTTTCCAAGAAATACCCCTTTCTAAATCATTCCAGTCCAACACGGCCTGCGCCTTGGCTGTTGTAGTGAACAACAGAAAAAGAAAAGGTATGAAGTATTTCATCTATTGAATCAATTTCGCGCTCGCCTGGCGGAGTATGTAGGTCATTTGGTCGACATCGTCCCGATTCAACTCAAGAATGCCTGTGGCCCGAATGACCTGGTCGGTCTTGAACGAAGGAAAGTCCTTGAAATCGACCTCAATGATACTCTCAGGCCCTGCCGCCCCGCAGAAAAAACAAGTGGCCATCGGGTTGGCAGAAATTAAAAATATTTCTCCTGAACCCGTAATATCCAAAAAATATCCGGTAATCCGAATCTTCTTGCCATTAAAGGTTTTTATTCTCTTACCAAAATTTGGTTTGAGGAAGTGTACATCGTACTTCTCGTTATATTCCGGTTCATAGGTGATGTCGGCAAAATCGGACCAGGTCAAGTCAACCTGCCCATGGGCTTTGGCGAAGCCTATTAGCACCAATACCAGTACCATTATTTTATTCATTTGCCAATACTTTTGAAATGTCCAATTTAAAAATCGAGGTCGACGCCAACAAAACGGCCAGGCCTGAAATCAACAAGGTCGCAACGAAGAACCAAAGTTCCGAAAGGTCAGGGCCATTGATTTCAAGGGCGTACCCATAGGTCGCGATCATATAGTTCGACACCAATTTTAATGCCAATCTACCCAAAAGCCACCCTGAAACGAAGCCCAGAACCGCCAAAAACAGTCCTTCGAAGAGAACAAGATACAGCAATTTACGGTTTCCAAGTCCATAAGTCCGTAGCAATGCGAGTTCTTGTCGTCTCTCACGGATCGTTTTTAACAAACTGATGAAAATACTAAAGCCAGAAACGAACAAAATCGCCAAAGCGATACCGTTGATAGTCTTGACGCCAGAACCCAAAAGGCCTGTCAAGCGTTGGATTTCGAAACCAGGTAATGCTGCCTGCATGTTGGTATTCTCATTGATGGAACGCGGCATTTGTACCAAAGCCATGGGGTTTTTGAATTTGATCAATAAGGAGGTGATTTCCAAGTCTTCTTCCATATGATCATGAGCTTCTTCAGCGTCATTATTATGGTCATGCCCTTCGTGGTCGTGCCCTTCATCATCATGCCCTTCGTGGTCGTGCCCTTCATGGTCATGTGCTTCGTGATCATGGTCGTCATGGTCATGTTCGGCTTCATCGCTATGATCGTGTCCTTCGTGGTCGTTGTGGACATGTGCTTCGTGATCGTGGTCAACATGGTCGTGTCCTTCGTGATCGTGGTCGACATGTTCGTGCCCTTCATGGTCATGCGCTTCGTGATCATGTCCTTCGTGATCGTGGTCATCATGTTCATGTTCGGCCTCATCGCCATGTTCGTGTCCTTCGTGGTCATGGTCCCCATGATCATGGGCTGCTTCATCACCATGGTCTTCATGTCCGTGGTCATGGGCTTCCCAGACACTGGCCAAATTCGATATGAGCAACTGATCCAACACCGTCGAAGAAGGATTCAAAATTCCTACTACGGTGTAGGGCTTGTCATCATGGATATCGATAGACTCTGCAGCTAACCCGTGGGCACCAACGAAAGTATCCCCTAGCTGCAACCCTAACTTGGTGGCGACCTGGTGCCCAGCGACCACTTCAAAGGATTCTTTAAAAAGACGACCTTCGGCTAAGGTTCCTCCATAAGCGTCGAAATAAGAAGGATCAGTGCCCAATAGTCGGTATCCTTTGTAGTTGTCGCCATAGGAAACTGGTATAGCCGTTTTGACGAATGGATGCTTCATCAAGGGTTCGGCTTCCTTTAATGGAATGTTTCCTGTGGGGGCGTCGATGTGTAAAACGGAAGAAAGCACCAATTGCAAGGGACTGCCCTTGGCCCCTACGACCATGTCGACCGGAGCGATGTTTTTGTCCATTTGACCGTTCAGCTGTTGGCTCAATTGGAGGATGAACGTGACCAAGGATACGCTCAATACCAGCAAGAGCAAACTCAAAACCATATTCAACGGTTTCGAGATCATGTTTCGGTATGCTAAATACGCTAAATTCACAATACGATCTGATTTGGAAAATGTTTGGTGACCCTGTGGTCATGGGTTATAATGACCAAACTGCTACCACAAAGATCGGCCTCGTCCTTTAAGAGGGTAATGACCTTTTCACAGTTCGCATCATCTAGATTCGAAGTCGGCTCGTCAGCGAAAACCACTTTGGGTTTATGGATCAACCCGAGTCCGATGGCAAGTCGTTGCTGTTGACCTTGGCTTAAGTGGTTGACATTCTTGTTCAAATGGTCGGTCAGACCCAAGCGCTCGGCGATGCCCTTCAAATATGCCTTATCACCTCGTTGTTTCGGAAACTGTTGGCGCAGGCGTAGATTTTCGGCTACGGTCAACGACCTCACAAAATGATATTGTTGGAAAATCAATCCGATTTCCTCTCCTCGAAAAGCATCAAGTCGTTTTCGACCCAGCTCGGTAATTTCGATTCCATTAATGGCTATTTGACCACTACTAGCGGGTAAAATCCCAGAAAGTAAATGGAGAAAAGTGGTTTTTCCCACTCCTGAAGGTCCTAAAATCAAAAGATGCTCACCTGATGCCAAGGATACATCCGGAAAATCAAAGGCCTGCGTGGCACCATAATCGAATTGGAGGTCTGAACATTGTACTGCGAATCCCATGCGAACAAAATTAAGAAGAATTTTAAATGCGACTAAGTTGCGTTAAAATTTTTGGATTATTTTTGCATTCCAATTGTAAAAACACATCGTATATGTTGAGTTCCCTGCGTTTAACGGCCAAACCGAACATTTTGGGTGCTGCGGCAAGTACCTTGTGTCTGATCCATTGTTTGGCCACCCCTTTTCTTTTCGTTGCACAGGCGGAGATAGCGGGCCACGCTGAAGCCCATCCGGAATGGTGGGGCACCTTGGATATCTTGTTTTTAATCGTATCCTTGGCGGCGGTATGGCGCTCAGCACAGACCAGTGCCAAAACCTGGATGAAAGTTGCGTTGTGGGGAAGTTGGGTCGTTTTGGCCTTTATCCTACTCAATGAGAAAATGGGTTGGTACCATCTGATGGAGGAAGCGATTTACGTACCGACACTTGCCCTGATCTTTTTTCACCTTTACAATCGGAAATACTGTCAATGCGGCGAGGCCGATTGCTGTGCCACCGAACAAATCGAATCGTAATGCGAACGTCCAAAATGAATATAGAAGAAATCGAAGCGCTTGGTGACGAGCATGTATCGACTTCGGTCGACACCCCGATGCGGGCCGATGCCTTTGAACTAAGCGACCAAGAAAAAATAGAAAAGATCCAACACCACTTTGGAAAAATCATGGAGACCTTGGGTCTAGATATGGACGACGACAGTCTATCAGGCACCCCCTATCGCTTCGCCAAGATGTATGTAAAAGAACTGTTCTATGGGTTGGACCCCAGCAACAGGCCGAAGGTATCGACCTTTGAGAACAAATACGGATACCGCAAACTATTGGTCGAACAGGACATCAATATCGATTCTTCCTGCGAACATCACTTTTTACCCATCGTCGGTAAGGCGCATATCGGCTATATTCCGAAAGACAAAGTGGTCGGACTTTCGAAAATCAATCGATTGGTCGATTATTATGCCCACCGTCCACAAGTTCAGGAACGGCTGTGCCTTCAAATCCGAAACGATCTCAAAGAAACCTTGAAGACCGACGATGTCATTGTAGTGGTGCACGCCAAGCATTTGTGTGTTTCTTCACGGGGTATCAAAGACAAGGAAAGTTTTACCACCACGGTGGAATACGGTGGTGCATTTGAAGACGAACAACTACGTAATGAATTTTATGGGTTGATCCAAGACGGTCGCAACGCCTAACGACAAGATCAATCCCAAAAGAACCATCCGTAAAACCTTGGTAACGCAGTGTGAAGGAGCTGTGCTATTCTTCCTTGAAGATACTTACACAAGCTACCGTCTCCCCTTTGTTGATCGGCGGGGTGGCCAAATGGTATAGGATGATCCCATCATTCGGGGCGCGGTATTCTTCCAAACGGTTACCGAACTCGTCGGTAGCATAACCAAGCAATTCGTCTTTTTTTACGGCATCACCGGCCTTCATCTTGGTATGGAAAATGCCCGTTACCTTCGAACGCACATAGGTCTGTGAATTCAATTGGATAGGCACTGTTTCTTCCATGGCCTCAAGCTCCCACATCCCCATCCCGGCGAGCATGCGATACACCCCTTTTTTTATAAGTGCAACCACCTCTTCCTCCACATTCCCTAATTTTCCACCTTCGATACTCAATGCGATCTTCCCATCCCGTACGGCTTGTTTAAAAGCATACTTGGCCGGGTCGGTCGCTTTGATGGTATACGGATAGGAAACCACATAAGGGAAGCCGGCAGTATCGGACAGGCGTTTGGCAACCGCCGTATTATCGCCTTGTTCAGTATTGTTGTAATAGCATACGAACGGAATCAAATCTTCACAAGCATCGCCGCCATGGATATCCAGAAAAACGGTACTATGCGGAATGATCTTGCGGGTGATGATGTCAGCCAAACGCTGGGTAATGGTGCCTTCAGCATCGCCGGGGAATGCATTGTTCAAATTCACACCGTCTTGCGGATTCCTAAAAGGCTCGCGCCCAAAAAAGGAGGCCCGGTTGGCAATTGGTACGATGATCAAGGTGCCCTTCAATCGTGTGGCGTCTATTTCCGCTAAAAGTTCCTGTGTGGCGATTATCGGAGGATATTCGTAACCATGGACACCGGCCACAATACTGAACACGGGGCCAGGGGCACTGCCCTTGACGACCACCACTGGCAGGTATCCTGAATTGCCTTGGTTATCGGAAGCCTCCAACTTAAAGCTTGTTTTACCGGGAGGTGAAGTATTTAAGATCAGGTCTTCCATGGGTGTTTGTGCGCCCAGCGTGTACGCTAAAAAGCCTACAAAACCCGATACTAGGTTACGTTTTATAATCGTCATTTTTTATCTTTTATAGCGTAAATCCCGTGCACGGATGTCCTTGGTCCAAACCACCTCTCCATCCTTGTCATGGATGGCCATGGTCAACACCCGATCGGTCCTGGGCCCTTTTACCGTTAAGATTCCGAAATTGTGCTTCCCATACAGGGTTTCTTCCAAGCGGTATTGGTTGCGTTCTTCCATATTGTCATGGGCACCCGCGGTTAAGGAAGAACAGGTCAAATCGTAAATGGGATACACCCTATCGCTTTCCTGCATGCGGCTCAACCCGGTATGGTGTCGGTCGCCATCAAGAAAAATGACCCCCTCGATTCGAGCTTCCCTGATCTTTTCGAGCAGGTAACGCTGTTCGGTCGGAAAGGTCGCATAGTTCTCGTGCATGGCCTCGGTGCTAATGACCTGTCCGCCTATGGCGATGAATTTGAACGGGGCGTTGCTTGATGCCAACGCATTGATCAGCCAATCAATCTGTGCTTTGCCCAAAAGTTCGCGTTCGGCGGCGAAATTTTCATTCGACGTTCGGTAATACCTATTATCAAGTAAGAAAAAGTCAAGGTCTCCCCATTGAAAAACCCCGGTGATACCCCCCTTTCCGATTACATCGAAATTCGGGTTGGCCCAAAACAACTTGAATATTTCCGATGCCGTATCCTTCAGCCAAAAACTACCATCGGCATTATTGGGTCCGAAATCGTGATCGTCCCAAATCGCGTAGTGATGGGTCGAAGCCAACAACGGCTGCATTTCAGGCAACGAACGGGTATGCGTATACCGATGTAGGAACCCGGTGCGCGAATTCCAGTCCGCTTCCCTGAGGTAGGTGTTATCGCCCAACCACAACATAAAATCCGGATTTTTTTCGTGTATCGCCCCGAAGATCTCATGCTCACTGCCATAAGGCGTGCCCGGTCGGTCGAACCGTTCTTCGTTCACATAGTTACAACTGCCAACGGCAAACCGGATTTCAGGGGGGATGGTACGCCACTGCCATAACGTCTGGGATTGGAAATCCATCGGATAACCACGTTCGATACGTACGCCGTTTATGAACAATTCATAACCGTATGTTTTTCCGGGTAGGATCTTATCGGCAATCGAGCGGGCCACAAAGGCATTGTCCGATTCGGTGGTAACCGGTTCGGTTTTGAATCGCTGGTCGGGGTCTTCTTTATCGAAATATTCGAAATGCACCTCGGCCTGTTCGGTCGTTTGGGCCCATAGGAGTACTTCGCGCATGGTCGAATACCCGACCATCGGCCCTGATTGCAATACATCTTGCCCGACAAGGCTAGACCAATTGAGGCAAATTACTGCGGCGAGCAGTAGGTAATTTTTCATGTATGGTGTTTTTGGTAAAAATGTGTTTGCAAGCTAAGGTAACCAATAAATAAGCGAATAAAAAAAGAAAACGTTTCGAAAAAGTTGCTATTTCGAAGCCATGGGAGGATCACCCGTTGGTAGTCTTCGCCTTCTTTCCGGATAAGAGGTAGGTGTAGACCCACATGATGGTAAAGGTGGGGATAATATCGAGGCCCGGCACCAATTCCTCAATAAAGGTAACGACCCCTGCGGCTTGACCGATCCTTCCCTTATACATCCGGGTCATCAACCACCCGGCAATGGGTGCCCAGATTACATCCAGGAAATCGCCTATTCCCGGAATGAGCAAGGAAGACATCCCGATCAAATCGAGTAACAATCCCAGTAGTAAGTATTTGACGCGTTTATCTTTCTTCACTGACATGATTGAAAAATAATCAAAAACCGCAAACTAAACCGGATGGCCGTTCAATTTCCAACAAAAAAAAGAGGAACCCTATAGCCCCCCCTTCACATTCCTTTCATAACCAACACCTTGTCAGGTGGTGACCGTGTTCAACTTATTTGCATAATATTTACTCAACTTATTGATCTTTGGATCGATAATGATTTGACAATACGGTTGCGAACGATTCTCATTGTAGTAGTTGTGATGTGCGTCTTCGGCCTCATAAAAGTGCGCTTCGGGCGATATCGCTGTAACGATGGGTGAGGCGAAAACCCTTTTCTCCTCCAACAAGGCAATAAATTCTTCCGCTTCTACTCGTTGCTGTTCCGAAGTGTAGAAAATCTCACTGCGGTATTGGGTTCCTACATCGTTGCCTTGACGGTTTAAAGTCGTCGGGTCATGGGTGGCAAAGAAGACCTCCAGCAATTCGGAAAAGGTTACTTCCTCCGGGTCGAATTCGATTCGAATGGCTTCCGCATGGCCCGTTCGGCCGCTACAAACCTCACGATAGGCCGGATTTTTGATATGACCTCCAGTATATCCAGAAGTCACATCGTGCACGCCTTTAATGCGCTGGAAAACGGCTTCGGTACACCAAAAACATCCATTGGCGAAAATGGCAGTTTTAAAATCGTCCATATTTTGTTTATTCATTTATGGTAAAAGTTCAACATTTTTTTTGATATTCCAAAAGGATCACTGCTTTTTAACGTATGCTTAATAGTCGTAAAAGTTTTGGATTCCTTTTTAAAGCCGGTTTTTTGTGGGGTGGATCCGAATGCGTACTTTCAACTTGAATTATTACCCATGATCCAAGCGAAACAACTTGAAAAAAATTATGGCGACCTCAAGGTCTTGAAAGGGGTCAGTCTAAACATCGATAAAGGCGAAGTCGTGGCCATTGTCGGTCCATCAGGGGCCGGCAAAACGACACTTTTGCAATTGTTGGGCACGTTGGACACGCCCAGTAATGTCGGTGCAGCGGAATTGGACATCAATGGCATCCGGGTCACCGGCTTGAACGACAAACAGCTTGCCCGGTTCCGAAATGAGCAGGTCGGATTTATTTTCCAATTCCACCAACTCCTACCCGAGTTTACGGCACTTGAAAATGTGTGCATCCCCGCTTTTATCAAGGGAACGACAAAAAACGAGGCGGAAACCGAGGCCAAAAGATTACTCGATTTTCTGGGTCTTTCGGACCGGTACGATCACAAGCCTTCAGAACTTTCAGGCGGAGAACAACAACGGGTGGCCGTTGCGCGGGCCTTAATCAACAAGCCTTCTGTGATTTTTGCCGACGAACCCAGTGGAAACCTTGATTCGGAAAGTGCCGAAAACTTGCATCGTCTGTTTTTCCAACTGCGGGATGAGTTCGGTCAAACCTTCATCATCGTGACCCATAACCCTACCCTTGCCGATATGGCCGATCGAAAGTTGACCATCATCGACGGAAACATCGCCCTATGATCCTACCGCTGCGTGTTTGGCGCTTTTTTCGCAATCCGGAATACGTCCGATTACGTGCTTCTAAAAAACTCCAGCTTCGTTTGTTTTTCGGGCTTTTGGTCTGGATGCTAATGCTCTCGGTCTGCGCCGGGATGTTCTTGAACATCCTGCAAACGGCCATTGGCATCGATTTCGGTGATCATGCCGTCAGCCAGATGTTCGAACAATACTCCCCTTTGATGATCTTTGGTTTAGCCATCATTTTGGCGCCACTGATGGAGGAACTGATTTTCAGGGCCCCCATGGGTCTTTTTAAAAATTCAAGTCTGTTTCCCTTGGTGTTCTATTTCTTGACCTTGGGCTTTGCAGCCATCCATTTCTTTAACTTCACGAGTTATGACGTTTCGATCTGGTGGGCGCCGTTGTTGGTCCTGCCCCAATTGATTAGCGGAATTTTCTTGGGGTACATCCGCGTAAAACTAGGCCTCTTTCATGCGATGCTCTTGCATGCCGCTTTTAACGGCATTATCCTAGGGCCTTTTATTTTGGCCATGGTATTCAAAAACCTATTTGCATGAATAAGGCGGATTTAAAGGTTTTTTTGGATGAAAAGGCTACCGCTTACGAACACCCTTCCTTTTTGGAAAACGACCCTTTGCAGATTCCGCATCGCTTTGAACGCAAGGAAGACATTGAAATCAGTGCATTTCTAACCGCTACCATCGCCTGGGGCAATCGCAAAAGCATCATCAACAATGCAGCGCGACTGATGGCGTTGATGCAACATTCCCCATTTGATTTCGTCATGGAACACGACCCACAAGACCTGGGGGCATTGGATGGATTCGTACATCGCACTTTTAATGGGGCCGATCTTCGGTATTTTATGACTGCCTTGAAGCATTTGTATGCAAACCATGACGGATTGGAAGGAGTATTTACCCGCCATCAAGATGCATCGGGGCTTCAAACGGCAATTGTGAAGTTCCATAGCCTCTTTTTCTCCTTGCCCCATGAAAAACGTACGGTGAAGCACGTTTCGAATCCTGAAAAGGGATCCGCCGCCAAACGGATCAATATGTTTTTGCGGTGGATGGTGCGGTCGGATGCCAAAGGGGTGGACTTTGGGATTTGGAAAGACATTCCCCCTTCTAAATTATCCTGCCCCCTTGATGTGCATTCGGGTCGGGTTGCCCGACAACTTAAGCTGCTCGGTCGTAAACAGAACGATGCCAAGGCCCTCCTGGAACTTGATCGGCAATTGCGAAAATTGGATGCAATTGACCCCGTCAAATACGACTTTGCGTTATTTGGTTTAGGGGTTTTTGAAAAGTTTTGAAGGACTACAAGATAATTCGCGTTAACCTCCCATTCCATAGCCCGAGGGAAAATCAAAAAACTGCTTGGACCCCTTAGTGGCGATCGAACGGTAAATGGCGGCCACGATCTCCATATCGCGTTTGCCCATCTCGCCAGGGGCCCGATTGGGAGCATCGAAAAGAATGTGTTTGGCGAAATCGTCCATTTGCAATTGTTGCTGGCTGACCTGTTCGAATCGAAGTGGGCCGTTCGAAGTGCGACCGGCAAGGGGGATATAAGTGCTTGCAGGGTCCAGTTCATACCATCCGTTCTTACAGTTTACCCGTAGCTTGTTGGCGTTTTGGTTGTGCGAGGTCAACATCGCTCCTGTGGCCCCACTGGCGAATTCAAATTGGGCCGTAATCGTCTCGTCCGTGTCTTTGAAGTATTCGGGTCGGGTGCTGAACTCTTGGGCGGTCACCGAAATCGGGTTTTCCCCACTACCGTAAATCAGGCCTTGAATCGCATAACATCCCATATTCATCAATGCTCCTCCTCCGGAAAGCTTTTTATCAAGTCGCCATTGGTCAGGATTGCCTCGGGAAGTATAGGCCGCTTCGGAATCCATATTAACCACCGCACCAAAGGTTTTTTCCCGAACGAACCGTTTGACGGCCTGGGTGTAAGGCTCCGAATGTAGCCGATACCCCATCCCCAATTTGACGCCGGCTTGGTTGCAGGCATCGATAATGGCATCGCATTCCTGCACATCCATCCCCATCGGTTTCTCGCAAATGACATGTTTTTGAGCTTGGGCTGCTCGGATACTGAATTCGGCATGCATGGCATTGGGTAAGACGACGTAAACAATATCCACGGTAGGATCGTCTTTGATGGTGTCGAAATTGGAATAGTTGTAGATATGGTCTTTGGTAATGCCGAAACGTTTGGCCCATAGGGCCTCCTTTGCAGGAGTTCCGGTTACGATGGCGGCCAAATGGCAGAATTCGGTGTCTTGAAGGGCGGGTGCCAATTGATAGGTGCTATACCCACCCAGTCCAACCAAGGCAACGCCAAGGCGCTTTCGCTTTTGGGTCATTGATAGGGTCAAGGGCAACTGGGCGGTCAAGGCCGCAGCTCCAATGCCCTTGGTCAAAGTCTTGTTAAATCGTCTCCGGTCGATCTTTGCCATAAGAGGTGGTTTCCCCTAAGGTACGGTACCTATTTCCCAAATCACAAATGTTTCACATTTCTTAACCAAAATCGCTACTTTTAAAAAGACTAATCCATCTAAAATGAAAAACTCCTTGCTCCTACTGGCTTTCCTCTCGGCTAGCCTTTTTTTGAACGGCCAGAATCGGAAATTACCGATCGATACCACCATCACCACCCAACATAGCGTGACCATCAATGGCACGGCCATGAATTATACCGCAACAACCGGAACCCAGCCCGTTTGGGACGATATGGGCAAACCCGTAGCTTCTTTGCATTATACCTATTACACCCGCAACAATATCAAAGATCGGGCATCGCGACCGATTTTATTTTCCTTCAACGGTGGTCCGGGATCAGGATCGGTCTGGATGCATTTGGCATATACCGGACCCCGGGTGCTGAAAATCGATGACGAAGGCTATCCGGTACAACCGTATGGGGTAAAGTCCAATCCTTTTTCCGTTTTGGACGTGACCGACATCGTGTACATCAACCCGGCGAATACCGGTTATTCAAGGACCATCCCTGAAAAGGGCAAGGAAGTAGACCGTGATAAGTTCTTCGGGATCAATGCCGATGTCAAATACCTGGCCGAATGGATGAATACCTTCGTGACCCGTAACAACCGCTGGCGTTCCCCAAAGTATATTATTGGTGAAAGTTATGGCGGCACCCGTGTAATGGGCCTTTCGCTGGCCTTGCAAAACCAGCAATGGATGTACCTCAACGGGGTCATTATGGTGTCACCTGCCGATTACAAGGTCATTCGGGTCGGCGGTCCGGTTTCAAGCGCGCTGAACCTCCCCTATTATACCGCAGCGGCTTGGCACCACAAAGCCTTACCACCGGCTTTGCAGTCCAAAGATCTTTTGGAAGTGCTTCCGGAGGCCGAGGAATATACCATCAATACCTTGATACCGGCCATTGCAAAAGGGGGTTTTATAGCAGAAGCGGAGCGCCAGGAAGTCGCACAAAAAATGGCGTATTATTCCGGACTGGATGCGAAAGACATCCTAGACCATAATTTGGATGTGCCCACCCGTTTCTTTTGGAAAAATCTCTTAAAGGATAATGGCGGCTACAACGTCGGACGTTTGGATAGCCGCTATTTGGGTATCGATCGCCAATTGTTCGGCGCTCGGCCCGACTACTCGGCAGAACTCACTTCCTGGTTACACAGTTTTACCCCTGCTATCAACTATTACTTACAAGAGGAGTTGAACTTCAAGACCGATATCAAATACAACATGTTCGGTCCCGTGCATCCGTGGAACAATGATGACGACAATACCCGCGATAACCTGCGGCAGGCCATGGCCCAAAACCCGTATTTGAACGTTTTGGTACAATCGGGGTATTACGACGGGGCCACCACCTATTTTAATGCGAAATATACGATGTGGCAGGTCGATCCCAGCGGGCGCATGAAAGATCGATTTGAGTTTAAAGGATACCGTTCGGGGCATATGATGTACCTACGACGCGAAGACCTAAAAAAGGCCAATGACGACCTTAGGGCCTTTATCGTACGAACCGCGACCAACGGCAAAGCCGCAAAATATTAAGCTATGAAATGGGATGCACTTGGATTTTTAGCCCTGTTTTGGGCAATTGGGGCCCTTGCCCAAGACGTACCACCTGCTGCCTGGCAAATCGAAACCGCTTTGATGGCCGTGCCCCAAGATTACCAAGATGGGGCCATGGTCTATGGCTATGATAGCTCGGGCAAGTTCATTACACTTCGAGAAGGCACGAACGCCTACATTGCGATAGCCGACGATCCCAAAACAGCATCTTTTTCGACCGCTGCCTATCACAAGGACCTAGAACCCTTCATGGCTAGGGGCCGTGAACTCAAAGCAGTTGGAAAAAGTTTTCAGGAAATTTTTGACATTCGTGAAACGGAAGTAAAAGCCGGCACCTTGCCCATGCCGGATAAAGCGACCCTATGTGTTTTTTCAGGGGATTATAACCAAGTGACCCAGGAAATTGATAATCCATATGTACGCTATGTGTTCTACATGCCGTTCGCAACCGGGGAAAGTACGGGCCTACCCACCACTCCCACTCCTCCTGGGCATGCTTGGTTGATGGATCCCGGTACCCATAGGGCCCATATCATGATAACCCCACCGAAGCCCGAATGAAAAAAATCGTTTTTGACCAACCCCATAGAAAAAAGCATTTCGAGTTTTTCAATGGGATGAACCATCCCCATTTCAATATTTGCGCGAATATCGATGTCTCCTCTTTTCTAGATCACGTCAAGGGAAACGGATTGCCCCTAACCTATTGTTTGGTGCATGCCATAGCTTCGGTCGCAAATAACATCAAAGAATTCCGATGGCGTATTCGCGACGGGGAAGTCGTCGAGCACCAAGCCGTGCACCCCTCCTTTACCGTTCCGAACGAACAAACCGACGTATTCAGTTTCTGTACGGTGCCCTACGATGCTGATAGGAAGGCTTTCTTGCAATCGGCCGAAGTGGTTCGCGAACGTATGAAGACCGATCCCTCCATCGAGGATGAACCTGGACGTGACGACTACTTGTTCCTATCGGCCATTCCATGGGTCAGTTTTACCAGCATGCAACATGCCATGAGTTACCACCCACACGATTCGGTACCTCGCATCAGCTGGGGTAAGTTCTTTGAACAACAAGGAAATACGCTCATGCCCTTAT
This sequence comes from Flavobacteriaceae bacterium, assembly GCA_013214065.1. Taxonomy (GTDB): domain Bacteria; phylum Bacteroidota; class Bacteroidia; order Flavobacteriales; family Flavobacteriaceae; genus Flagellimonas_B; species Flagellimonas_B algarum. The sequence goes on along the minus strand of JABSPK010000003.1, from coordinate 118,847 downwards.
CCGTGCAAGCGCACCACGCCTTAGTAGACGGTCGGCATATGGGAAAGTACTTTGAAGATATTCAAGAATACATCAATAATATAATAAAATAATCATTATTTTTGTTAATTTATTAAATATAATGTAACATATTTTGCTTTTTTGATACATATAGTGCAGTATCAACAATCAAAAAAGCAACACCATGTCACATGCAATTGTCAGTTATAAGTACAATAGGAGTTTATTAAAGGAAAGAAAACGTAAAACCAAAGAGGACGTATTCGGAACCCCTTCCATTACGCAACTTCATGTAAAACCATCGACTACAACCGATGTGTTGCGCGTTCGTGAACAAATGCGGGCCTATAACCGCCGACTTTGGCTTAAAGGGCTATTGGCGTTTATCATCCTACTGACCGGACTTTCTTTGTTGGTCTTCTGGCTAATACAATAATCCGTATTTTTAGAAAAATGATCTGATGCACCTAACCAATCGAATGCTCCTGTTTTTCATGCTGCTCAATTTTTTCAAACCGGCCATGACCACCGCCCAAGATTGGGCCAACCTCAACAAATACCAAGCCGCGAACCAGGCCCTTACCGATCAAGACGGTGCAGGAGAACGTGTAGTCTTTATGGGGAATAGTATTACGGAGGGATGGTCAAACGCCAACCCTTCGTTTTTTAGTAACGAAACCTATATCAATAGAGGTATCAGTGGGCAAACCACACCCCAGATGCTCTTGCGTTTTCGCCAAGATGTGCTGGATTTGCAACCTAAGGTCGTGCTTATATTGGCCGGTACGAACGACATCGCGGGCAATACAGGCCCGATGACCCTTGAGCAGATCCATGACAATATCAAATCGATGGTCGAGTTGGCAAAGGCAAACGGCGTAACCCCGGTGGTGTGTTCGGTCTTACCGGCTTATGACTATCCTTGGCGGCCCGGGAAGGCACCTAATATCAATATCCCGAAACTCAATACACTGTTGCGCCACATGGCCCAAGAAAAAGGCGTGCCCTATCTTGATTATTTTTCGGCCATGGCCGATGAACGCAACGGCTTACCTGAAGCATTGACTACGGACGAAGTCCATTTGACCAAAGCCGGGTATGCGGTTATGGAACGCCTGGTCGGGGAAACGCTTAGCAAACTTTTGGATTAGCAGGGCCTTGGTCAGCATCATTATTCCCTTTAAGAATACGGAGGTCTTTATTTCCGAATGTTTCGATTCCATCCAGGATCAAACCCATACCGATTGGGAAGTCTTGGCGGTCAACGACGGGTCATCCGATAGGAGCTACGAGCTTGTCGGTGAATATGCCCGTACCGACCCGAGGATCAAGGGCTACCGGAATTCCGGCAATGGAATCATCGCTGCCCTACAGACGGGATATGCACATGCCCAAGGGGAATGGATCACCCGAATGGACTCCGATGACATCATGAAGCCCGAGCGGCTCGAACATATGCTCACTGCCTTGAAAGCACATGGAAAGGGCCATGTTGCCGTTGGTCAGGTCTCCTATTTCTCTGACCGAGGCATCAGTGACGGTTACCAGCGCTATGAAAAATGGTTGAACGGCTTGACGGAAAAGGGTGCGAACTACGATGAAATCTACAGGGAATGTGTCATCCCCTCACCCTGTTGGATGGTTTACCGTAGCGATTTCGAGGCCTGTGGTGGTTTCAATAGGGAACGCTATCCGGAAGATTACGATTTGGTTTTTCGATTTTACCAGCACGGGTACAAGGTGATCCCCTGTCAAAAAGTGCTTCACCTATGGCGTGATTACGACACCCGTACCTCTCGCACCCATGAGCACTATGCGGAAAATTACTTCTTGGACATCAAACTGGACTATTTTCTACAACTCGATCATGTCGCAAGTAGACCTTTGGTCATATGGGGTGCAGGGTATAAAGGCAAGTATGCGGCCAAACGATTGGTTAGCGAAAAAGTTGCCTTTACCTGGTTATGTGATAACCCAAAAAAAATCGGTAAAAAAATCTACGGGGTTCCGCTTTTCCATTACGGTCTCTTGGAATCCTTGGAGCGTCCGCAAAGCATCGTTACGGTCGCCAATGCCGAAGCCCAGACCTATATTAAGGGTTATATGAAGGAAAAAGGGCTGTCTTCGCCAACAGATCACTACTTTTTTTGCTAACCGGCTGTACCCGAAAAGTACATGAAGCGGCTGCAAACCTTAACACCACCATAAGAATCGGCTTTTGGGGAATACGCTATCTTTATCGCATCGAATCAGAACATGCAGTTTAAACATCCAGAAGTCTTATGGGCGCTTTTTTTGCTGCTTTTGCCGCTTATCGTCCATCTTTTCCAATTGCGTCGTTTTAAAAAAACCGCCTTTACGAACGTTGCGATGTTGCGCAAGGTGGTTTCCGAGTCGAGGAAAAGCAACACCTTGAAACGTTGGCTGTTGTTATTGACACGGTGTTTGATTTTGATCGCCCTGGTCTTGGCCTTTGCCCAACCCCACTTTTCGGAACAAACCCAAAACCCGGACCGACAATGGGTCGTCTATCTCGATGATTCCTTCAGTATGCAAGCCAAATCCAATGGTCAGGAACTTTTTGAGGTCGCGGTACAGGATTTAATCAAAAAACTACCCAAAGAGACCCCGATTACCCTTTTCACCAACAATGAGACTTTTACGAAGGTCAAGGCATCCAATCTGACGAACAAACTCTTGGAACTCGCGCCCCGAACGAAACAGTTGTCCCTAGCACAAGTAGTTAAAAAAGCAGCTTCGTTGATGGATCCCGAATCGACCTCCCTATCCGATTTAGTGGTCATTTCCGATTTCCAAACCAATTTTATCCAAGACAGCTTCCCTACTACAGGAACGGATATCCACGCCGTGCGGTTAAGTCCGGACGCCACCAGGAACATTGCCTTGGACTCGGTATACTTCGGCAAGACCTTGAATCGCCAAAGGGAGTTGGTCATTGAGGTTTCGGGCCTTGATGACGAAGAAAAGGTGCTGGTTTCCATGTTCGATAAAGATCGGCTTATCGCAAAGAGTGCCATTGAACCTTCGTCAACCGGAAAGAACCAAGTGGTTTTTTCCATTCCGATCGATGAACCCATATTGGGTACGGTTTCTTTACAAGACAATGGCCTGTCTTACGACAACACCTTTTATTTCTCCATCGGGCAGCGTCCAAAAATCAAGGTACTCGCGATCAATGGATCCGGCGGCGATTATTTGGAACGTATTTATACCGAAGATGAATTCGAGCTGACTTCAACCGCTATAGAACGATTGAACTACAGCAGTATAGCCGGTCAAAACCTAGTCGTCTTAAACGGTCTCGAATCGATTCCGTTAACCCTTCAAGATCAATTAGGGAGTTTTCATGCCGAAGGTGGGGCGATGGTCATCATTCCCGGGGCAGCCATCGATGAAACCGCCTATTCGGCATTTTTGGGTCGGTTCTTCCCGATGAAGTTCAATCAAAGGGCCCCGGTAAGCAAAAAAATCTCGAAAATCGATTTTTCCCATCCCTTATTTGAGAATGTTTTCGAAAAGCGGATCAGCAATTTCGAATTTCCACAGGTAGACCTTGTTTATGAGCTTGACACCGGTGCTTCCAAAATACTTTCGTTCGCTGATGATAGTGGCTTTTTATATGGTACCGATAACATCTATGTCTTTTCGGCTCCCTTAGATCGTGAACATTCGAATTTCAGAAGTGCACCACTGATCGTTCCGACCTTTTACCGTATGGGTTTGGAAAGCTTAAAGGGCAATGCCCTGTATTTCAATGTAGAGCGTCGCAATGAGATCGATCTCGAATTACGTCTTGACAAAGATGATATCGTATCGCTGTATCAAGGCCAACAGCAACGTATTCCGCAGCAACGGGCACTGGGTAACAAGGTGCGCTTGATCACCGATACCAACAGCGTGCCATCAGCGGGCATATACACGGCGGTAAGTGACTCCGATTCCATTCAACGTTTCGCGTTCAACCATCTACGTGATGAAAGCAAAGCAGGTTATGTGGATGTTGAGGTGCGGCCCAATTTTCAGGTCTATGATTCGGTGCCTTCCCTTTTCGAAACCTTAGAAGAAAGAGACGCAGTATACGCGTATTGGAAATGGTTTGTTATTTTTGCCTTGGTTTTCGCTCTGGTGGAATTACTGCTACAAAAATTTCTTGCATGAACGTACTTCTGAAGTCAGCCACAATACTAGCTCCCACCACACCTTCCCTTCATTTAAAAAAACGAGACTTTCTGATCAAAAACGGACGCATTGAAAAAATCAGTGCCAAGATCCCATCGCAAAAGGGAATTCGGGAAGTGCAACTTCCGAACCTCCACCTGAGTCTGGGTTGGTTCGATTCGGGGGTATGTTTCGGGGAACCGGGTTTTGAAGAACGCGAGACCATCGCACATGGATTGACCGTTGCCGCCAAAAGCGGTTTTACCGATATAATTTTGAACCCCAATACGAAACCCTTACCGGATTCGAGTCCCGGAGTGATCTTTTTGAAGGACCGCGGACAACAAAAAGCATGTCGATTGCATCCTATGGGTACCCTGACCAAGCAGGCCAAGGGAGGTGAATTGGCTGAACTATACGACATGGCCAAGGCCGGGGCGGTGGCCTTTTATGATTATAAAAAGAGTTTGGGTGATGCGAACCTTTTGAAATTGGCCTTGCAATATTGTCAAAATTTCGGAGGGCTGGTCTGTTCGTTTCCACAAGACAACCATATCAAAGGACAGGGTATGGTGAACGAAGGGGTCGTAGCGACCAAACTTGGACTTAAAGGTATTCCGCATTTGGCCGAAGAGCTGCAGGTAGCTCGTGATTTACAGTTATTGGAATATACCGGTGGCAAGCTCCACTTGCCCACCATATCGACCGAAGACGCCGTTAAAATGATCGGCAATGCCAAGAAAAGGGGGTTGGACGTCAGCTGCAGTGTGGCCATACATAACCTTTTCGTTTCCGATGGCGTTTTAGAGCGTTTCGATAGCAACACCAAGGTGAATCCGCCGCTGCGTACTGCAAAAGATCAAAAAGCCCTACGTAAAGGATTGGCTTCCGGTACCATTGATTTCGTGACTTCGGATCATATACCGATCGCCATCGAAGGCAAACGCTTGGAGTTCGACAATGCCACCTACGGAACCATCGGTCTCGAAAGTGCCTTTGGTATCCTAAATGCGCATTTATCTTTAGACGAAACGATTGGACTGTTGACCAAAGGCCGTGAACGTTTCGGTCTCGAAACTCCTAAAATCGCCGAAGGGGAACTTGCCTGTCTTACCCTTTTCGATCCATCGGTCGATGGGACTTTTGATTCGGCATCGATCCTTTCCACTTCGAAGAACAGCCTTTTCATCGGTCAACCCACTAAAGGGAAGGTTTATGGGGTGGTCAACAATAACCAGCTGTATATTTAAATGTCTGATCAAGAGGTACAACAAGGAAAAACCACCGCGATCATCGCCTACTTGACCCTAGTGGGGAGTTTGATCGCAATTACCATGAACCTCGAACCTAAGAACGGGTTTGCGCGAATGCATACGAGGCAAGCCTTCGGCACCCATATTAGTTTTCATGCCTTGGCCATCGTGTTCAATTACTCAGACTTTCTTTTTGCATGGATGGGGCTCTACTTGTTCTACCTGGTCCTCTGGGGCTATGGTTTTATCGGGGCTATTTCAGGAAAACGATCGGTTCTACCCGTCATCGGGCCCTATTTCCAAAAATGGTTTACTTTCATCCAGTAAAACGAAAGATCTATGACCCCCGCCCCACTCTCTTTGGTCCATTTGATACGTCCGGCTTCCGGAATCGAAAACCCGCCGGTGATTATTATGCTCCACGGATACGGGAGTAATGAAGAAGACCTGTTTTCTTTTGCCAGTGAATTGGATGAGCGTTTTTTTGTTATTTCGGTGCAAGCCCCTTATCGGCTAGAACCTTTCGGACATGCTTGGTATGCCATTAATTTCGAGGCCGAACAAGGGAAATGGAGCGATGACGAACAGGCCATTGCGTCACGGGAGCGCATTGTCGGGTTCATTGATGAGGCCATATCGGCTTATGGGCTTGACGCGACGAACATCAATTTGATAGGATTCAGCCAAGGCACTATTTTGAGCTATGCGGTGGCCCTTTCGTATCCTGAAAAAATCAATAAGGTAGTGGCGTTGAGTGGGTATATCAACAACGGTATCCTAACTTCCGACTATGCTCAAAAACCACACGATAGTCTAAAAATCTATGCGTCTCATGGCCAAGTAGACCAAGTCATTCCATTGGAATGGGCGCAACGTACACCTGCCTTCCTCAACAATTTGGGCGTCGCCCATGTCTATGAAGAATTTCCCGTAGGGCACGGGGTATCCCCCCAGAATTTTTACTCCTTCAAAGCCTGGCTCGAAAAAGACCTTTAATTGCTCCGGGTATACAAGAGGTGGTCGATCACTTGAAACGACACTGAAAGGTCATCGTTTACCTCATAGTTGATGATAAGATCCCCCCAATATTTGCCATCGGAAAAGTCGGCCAATAACCAACGATGGTTCAATACCTTGATCTTATTGATCTTAAAATCGCTCTCCATCCCTGCGTAAAAAGGTGCTATCAAAGGATTGTCACCGCGCCGTTCGTTGGTTTCCAACAATTTATCTTCGATGTACCGGGTAGGGTTTTCCATCCTCAGATGGTCGAAGTACACCAAGGCATCATCATTGTTCTCCAAGGAGAAGTATTGCATATCCAACAATCGCAATTGTAGGTTCTGGATAGAGTCTTCCAACTGCTCGATCTCGGCTTCGTTTTTTTTCAGAGCGTTGTCTTGGGTGCTTATGGTCTTATTTCCCCTCATAAACAAAAAAAGGGCAATCAAAGCAGTAAAAACAAAAAGGTATAGAAAGATATTCCGTTTCATATCAAAGGGTGATTTTCAAATTGTCATAGGCCAAATGAACGTTGTCGGGCAGTTGGGCCTCGACTTCTTGATGGAAGCCCAATAAATGACTGATGTGGGTAAAATACGTTCGTTCGGCCCCAATGTCCTTGGCGAAGGCAAGGGCTTCGTCCAGATTGAAATGCGAATAGTGTGGTTCGATACGTAACGCATTCACTACCAAAACCTTAAGGCCCTTGAGTTTTTTACGCTCTTCATCCGTAATGGTCTTTACATCAGTGAGGTAGGCGAATTCCTTGATTCGAAACCCTAATACCGGCAACCGATTATGCAAGGCTTCAATAGGCTGTATGCGAACGCCGGACACGCTAAATGGAACATCCTTATCGATCAGATTGACCTGAACCGCCGGCGCTCCCGGATAGCGATCTTCATCGGCGAAAATGTAATCAAACCGTCGTTGGAGGGATTCCAATACCCTGGCGTGAACATAGATGGGGATATCCCCTTGTCGAAAGAAGAAAGGCCTGATGTCATCGATTCCAGAAGTGTGGTCCGCATGTTCATGGGTGAATAAAATAGCATCAAGTCGATCGACCGGGTGGGCCAGCATCTGCTGCCGGAAATCCGGGCCGCAATCAATGACCAGATTCACTTCCCCGTATTGTATCAAGATCGAGACCCGCAACCGTTTGTCTTTTGGGTCGTTACTCAAGCATACCGGATGCTTGCTACCTATGATCGGGATGCCTTGGGAAGTACCGGTACCCAAAAAGGTAATTTGCAAACCATCGTCCATTGATTCAAAATTATGACATATTTGTTTAAAAGATTTTCCTAACTTATTAACTTTGTTAACACCGACAACTCCTAAATAATACTGGGCATGGCCGATACGAACTCGAACAACAACGGTTTCGAAAATTTACCATCAATCAAGGCGAAAACCTTGCGGATCAATCTCAATCCGGACATCTATGGAACCTTTGCCGAAATCGGGGCCGGACAAGAAACCGCCCGACATTTTTTCCGTGCCGGTGGTGCCTCAGGAACCATCGCCAAGGCGATGAGCGCGTATGATAAAGCCTTTAGTGATGCCATTTACGGCGTTGAGGAAGACGGTCGCTATGTGACCCAGGCCAGATTGCGTACCATGCTCAAGCATGAAATGCGGTTGGTCGAAGAGCGAATCGATCGCGAAAGCAATCCGAATTATTTGTTCTTCTCCTATGCCAATACGGTGGCTACGATCGATTTTTCGAAACGGTATAAAGGTCATGGCTGGGTCGGACTACGGTTTCAACTCGATCCGAAACAAAAGGAATACGACGAAATCATCCTTCATATCCGTTTCAAACAGAACGAGGCACGGCTACAACAAGAAACCTTGGGCATCCTCGGGGTCAATCTGATTTACGGGGCGTTCTTCAAACACGACAAACCCAAAAAACTGTTGAAATACCTCTACGACCATATCGATAAGGATACGGTCGAAATCGACATGGTCAACTTTTTAGGCCCAAGCTTCAAGGATGTCGATAACCGTTTGATGAGTTTACAGTTGATACGAAACGACATGACCGATGCGGTAATGTTCGGGCCAGACGGCAACAACCTGCTTCCGGCTTCGGTGCTCTACAAAAAGAACATCATGGCTTTGCGGGGCAGCTTTCGTCCTGTGACCAAGGTGAATATGGATATGTTCCAGAAATCCTACGATATTTTCATACGCGAGCAAACCGTCGATTACGACAACACCATCGTCATTTTCGAAATCACCTTATCGAACTTACGCGCTTCAGGTGAAATCGATGAACAAGACTTTATGGATCGTGCCGAACTCCTTAGTAGTTTGGGGCATATGGTGCTCATATCCAAGTTTCAGGAATACTACAAATTGGTGGAGTATTTCAACAATTACACCAAAGCGAAAATCGGTTTGACCATGGGGGTCAACAACATGATCGACGTGTTCGATGAGAAATACTACAGACATCTTAGTGGAGGTATTTTGGAAGCCTTCGGTAAATTGTTCTTCAAAGATCTAAAGGTTTACCTCTACCCTATGAAAGATCCGGCGACCGGCCAGATCATGACCAGTAATAACGTCAAGGTGCATCCACGGATGAAAGAACTCTACAAGTTCTTCAAATACAACGGAAAGGTGATGGATATCATCGATTACGATCCTGATATCATGCACATTTTCTCAAGGGAAGTATTGAAGCGCATTACCAATGGTGAAGGGGGCTGGGAAGATATGCTCCCGGAAGGTATCGCGGATATCATCAAAAAGAAAAACCTCTTCATACGTAAAGAAACCGCTGAGGAAGAGGCGGTTGAAGAAGAAGTAGAAGATTAAAAAAAAGCCCGCTGTATGCGGGCTTTACCATTGTTATGATTCCAGTATCTGTGCGGCGTGATCATTGGTCTTTACCTTGGCAATAACGCGTTCTACGATTCCGCTGCCATCGATAATGAAAGTAGACCGGTGCAAGCCATCGTACTCCTTGCCCATGAACTTTTTTGGTCCCCATACCCCAAAGGTCTCAATGACCTTATGGTCTTCATCGGCCAATAGCGGATAAGGGAATTCATATTTGTTCCGGAAGTTCGCCTGCTTTTTCTCCGAGTCCTCGCTGACCCCCAAAAGGGAATACCCAGCATCTTGCAATGCGGCGTAGTTATCACGTAGATTGCAGGCCTCCGCCGTACATCCCGGGGTGTTCGCCCGAGGGTAAAAGAAAACGATCAATTTCTTACCTGCATAGTCACTCAAGTTAATTGTATTGCCATCTTGGTCATTTGCGGAAAATTCAGGTACTTTATCCCCTACTTTTAAGGTGTTCATATCAGTATTTATTTTGTTTAAATATTTTGATATAAAATTAAACAAAAATGACGAAACAAGAGAAGATAGCCTTCACAATCGAAACACTTGATCGCCTTTATCCCACGATACCGATCCCTTTAGACCACAAAGATCCCTATACCTTGCTCATTGCCGTCCTCCTATCGGCCCAAAGTACTGATGTGCGGGTCAACCAAATCACCCCGCTGCTCTTCGCAAAAGCTGATAATCCTTTTGATATGGTCAAAATGACCGTTGAAGAAATCCGTGAGATCATCAAGCCTGTCGGACTCTCACCGATGAAATCCAAAGGCATCCATGGGTTATCAAGGATTCTGATCGATAAATACGAGGGAGAGGTCCCAAAAGAAATGGCCCTATTGGAGGAACTTCCGGCAGTGGGTCATAAAACGGCAAGTGTGGTGGTTTCGCAGGCATTCGGCATCCCCGCGTTTCCGGTAGACACCCACATCCATCGCTTGATGTATCGTTGGGGTTTTTCAAATGGAAAAAATGTGGTTCAAACCGAGAAAGATGCCAAAAGACTGTTTCCTGAGGAGTTATGGAATAGATTGCACCTGCAGATTATCTGGTATGGTCGCGAATATTCCCCTGCTCGCGGATGGAATCTCGAAAATGATGTCATCACCCGTACCGTCGGAAGGAAATCGGTGATCCAGCACTATCATAAAAACAAAAAAACCGCTTAAAGCGGTTTTTTTTGTTGTGCTGACGACTTTCTTAATTCAAAATCGTTTCAAATTTCATGTTTTTGTAATCACTCACTTCGAGTGCTTTTGAAAATCCCATTAAAAATCGAATCGTTTCAGGACTCGCCTTGGTGATTTTACAGATTTTTTGTTCTTCAGAGTAAATTTCTTCCATATTCTAGCATTAATGTTTCAGATAAATAACGCCAGTAAAATGGAAATATTGCGCCGTTCGACCAGATGCAGATTAATTCGTTAAAACGATATTATTGCGTTCTACGATCTTTCTGAGATTGATCAATGCATAGCGCATCCTACCCAAAGCGGTATTGATGCTAACCCCAGTGTTTTCGGAAATTTCCTTAAAACTCATGTCGCGATAGATACGCATCATCAGCACTTCTTTCTGATCATCGGGCAATTCATCGATCAACAAGGTCAAATCACTATCGATCTGGTCTTTGATCAGTTGCTTTTCCGCATTCAGTTTATCGTCTTTGATTACCGAAAAGATGTTGAAATCATCGCTGCCTTCGAATTTCGGCATTCTCTTGTTCTTCCTGAAATGATCGATAATAAGGTTGTGCGCGATTCGCATGACCCAAGGCAAGAACTTGCCTTCTTCACTGTAGGAACCTCTTTTTAATGTTTTTATAACCTTGATAAAGGTGTCTTGAAAAATATCTTCAGTGATATCCTTATCCAATACTTTGGAATAAATAAAGCTAGAAATGCGTTGGTTGTGTCGGTTGATGAGAACCTCGAGGGCTTTTTCTTCTCCGCCAAGATAGTTCTTGACTAATACAGAATCGTCGATTTGCAGTTCCATACAAATTACTTTTTTGGTTATTACCAGCTACCTTTCGCATGCGAAAGGCATCAGAGTTATTAGTTTAACTGTAAAAAGTAATTATTGCTGTATAGGCCTATCAGGTTTTAATTACGACTCAAATATAGAGAATCGGGTTGCCGACGAAAAAACATTGTTGTGATCTACGGCATTTTAGATGTCAACCCCCGCAATTTAGACATTAACGTGCTTGAATCGTATCTTTGCCCAAATTTTTTCGACGAATGACATTAATAAAAGATGTAGATCCCAAGGCCAATATCATCATAAAGGGTGCCAAACTGCACAATTTGAAGAATATTGACGTGGTCATTCCGAGAAACAAACTGGTCGTAATCACCGGTTTATCGGGTTCAGGAAAGTCAAGTCTCGCCTTTGACACCCTATATGCCGAAGGCCAACGGCGCTATGTTGAAAGCCTTTCTTCTTACGCCCGACAGTTTTTGGGAAAGCTCGACAAACCCAAAGTAGATTATATTAAAGGTATCGCCCCGGCCATTGCCATTGAGCAAAAAGTAAATTCGACCAATCCGCGATCCACCGTGGGCACAACGACCGAAGTATACGACTACCTTAAGTTATTGTATGCACGGATCGGTAAGACTTTTTCGCCTATTTCGGGCCAACAGGTCAAAAAACATACGGTTTCGGATGTGGTTGCCCATGTCAAGGACTTCGCCGTGCAGACCAAGCTCTTACTTTTGGCTCCTGTAACGGTCGCGGAAGATCGCGATACCTTGAAGACTTTAGGGCTTTTTTCAAAACAAGGCTACGCCAGGATCAAATATGACGATCAGGTGATGCGTATCGACCAAGTACCGGAAACCATTGGCAAGACCTTTGAATTGGTCGTTGACCGTATCGTTGTCAAATCCGATGAGGATTTCTACAACCGATTGGGCAATGCCGTCGATAATGCCTTTTTCGAAGGAAAAGGGAGCTGCATCATTGAGGAGCTTGACAGTGGTGAACAGCGCCGCTTCAGTAATCGCTTTGAGTTGGACGGAATGAAATTCCTGGAACCGAACGTCCACCTATTCAGTTTCAACAATCCGTACGGGGCTTGCCCGAAATGCGAAGGATACGGTGACGTTATCGGTATCGATGAGGACCTTGTGGTTCCGAACACCGCCTTGTCAGTATACGAGAACGCCATCTTTCCGTGGCGGGGCGAAAGCATGTCATGGTATCGTGACCAGTTGGTCAATGCGGCCTATACCTTCGACTTTCCGATCCATAAACCTTGGTATCAACTGACCGAAGCCCAGCGGCAATTGGTTTGGGATGGAAACGAACACTTTACGGGGCTCCATGATTTTTTCACCCAACTTGAAGAGAAAAGTTATAAAATCCAAAACCGGGTCATGTTATCGCGCTATCGCGGCAAGACCAAATGTTCGGCCTGCAAAGGGAAACGCCTTAGGGAAGAAGCGACCTATGTTAAGGTAGCGGGCAAGGCCATTACCGATTTAATCGAATTGCCCATTAACGAATTGATCGGCTTTTTCGACCAACTGCAACTGTCGGATCATGATGCCAAGATCGCGGGTCGGCTTTTAAAAGAAATCACGACGCGACTTGATTTCTTGAGCAAGGTCGGTTTGAATTACTTGACGCTCAACCGAAAGTCGAATTCACTATCGGGTGGTGAGAGCCAACGGATAAATCTGGCAACCTCACTCGGCAGTAGTTTGGTGGGTTCGATGTATATTTTGGATGAACCGAGTATCGGTCTTCATCCAAAAGACACCGAAAATCTGATCGAAGTACTCCAATCGTTGCGCAACCTAGGCAATACCGTAATCGTTGTAGAACATGACGAAGACATCATGAAAGCGGCAGACGAGGTGATCGATATCGGCCCGGAAGCCGGTACCCTCGGAGGCGAAGTGGTCGCTACAGGCAATTTAGATCAAATCCTAAAATCAGACTCACTAACCGCCAATTACCTGAACGGATCCTTAGAAATCACAGTACCTGCAAAGCGAAGGGAATCAAAGAACTATATCCAAATCAAAGGAGCACGCGAAAACAACCTTAAGGATATCGATGTCACTTTTCCCCTGAATATGCTGACCGTGGTCACCGGGGTATCGGGCAGTGGAAAAAGTACCTTGGTCAAAAAGATCCTCTACCCCGCCCTCTTGAAACAAATCGGGGGCTATGGGGAGAAAGCGGGTCAATTCACCGAAATCGATGGAAAATTCGCTTCGATAAAAAGTGTCGAATTCGTCGATCAAAATCCCATTGGGCGTTCTTCAAGATCTAATCCGGTTACCTATATCAAGGCCTATGACGATATCAGGGCTTTATTCGCAGCCCAGAAACTAAGCAAACTTCGCGGATATCAAGCCAAACACTTTTCATTCAATGTAGACGGCGGCCGATGCGAGAAATGCAAGGGTGAGGGAATGATCACCGTTGAAATGCAATTTATGGCCGATGTACATTTGATTTGCGATGTTTGCAACGGCAAGCGCTTTAAAAAGGAAGTTCTCGAGGTTCGGTTCGAAGGCAAGAACATCAACGACATCTTGAACTTGACCGTTGATGAGGCCATCGCACACTTTTCATCACATGGTCAACAGAAAATCGTAGCCAAACTGCAGCCCCTACAAGATGTAGGCTTGGGCTATGTCACTTTAGGACAAAGTTCGTCAACACTTTCAGGAGGTGAGGCTCAGCGCATCAAACTGGCTTCTTTCTTGGTCAAAGGACAAACCAAGGAAAAAGCCTTGTTTATTTTTGACGAACCGACCACCGGCCTCCATTTCCATGATATCAAGAAATTGTTGAAATCCTTCGATGCCCTTCTTGAAAAAGGACATTCGATCGTCGTCATCGAGCACAATATCGAACTGATCAAATGTGCCGACCATGTCATCGATCTCGGTCCTGAAGGAGGTAAAAACGGAGGCATGGTCTTGGCTGAGGGCACCCCTGAAGAAGTCGTGCAAAGTAAGGCCTCATTTACGGCGCAATACCTCAAAGAAAAACTGTGACACTGATAGCGTGCCGACCGTTTTTTGATCGGTGGCGATTCCGAAAACAGCTTGATAGCGTCCCTTTTGTGTAGCCTTCTTTTTTCAAATCAAGACGACCTGATCATTAATTTCACGGTGCATCGTTAGGGATGGCCGTATTGATTGCTGTTGGAAGAAAATCATTGTAATAGGACGAAAATACATTGCATATAATTGATTTACAATGCTTTAAATAGTGTATGCAATTTTTGGCACTTTGTTTGTTTTGTATGGGACGGGATGTAAATAGTTGCTCCTTGAACTTAAAAATGAACAGTATGAAAAAGTTAGTACTCTTAGTAGCAGCGTTGGTGTTCGGAGTTTCGGGTACGAAAGCTGCAACGGCAGAAAGTGTTGCCGTTAGCATGTATCGCTATGGCAACTCATTTATCTTCAATGAAAGCGGAATCACGTTTTCGGTATACCCCGATGGTGAGTTTGATTTTTACATCGACAATCGTGTCAATGTAGGTGTCGGAGGAAGGATCGGAAATGTTGGGATTACCTTCAATTCCGGTTTCGATTACAACCCATTCGTCCAATATGACGATTACGGTGCGGTGATCCAAGTCGAGAACGTTCCTATTTTCTATGATTATTATGGACGGGTCTCCCAGATCGGAGGAATCGATGTTTGGTATCGCAACGGACGGGTTAGACGTCTTGGGGGGTTGAACGTGTATTGGAACGGTGGTGTATTCAGTCATTATACCGGATTCATCAACATCTATAACCGAGGTTATGTATACCGTCCTTTCCATAGATGGTTCGCAAGACCGGCCATAGGATTCTGTACGGTATGGAACACCCCTTACCGTAGGTTTTACAACCCGGTACGCTATACCTATTACAGACCGTACCGATTGAATACGAGAAGGGCCTATGCCCAAGTCGGAAGAGCGTATCGCTATAACAGGAGTCCTAGAAGGGCCAACATCTATAGAAACGACCGTCGGGTCGCGGTTCGCGAAAACCGAGGAAGAAGGAACGATTTCAGCAGAACGGATCGTTCAGTAACCGAGCGAAGGGCCACCCGCAGTTCGAACAATGTACGAAGGAACGCTGAGCGTACGACGAACAGGAATAGCAATGTACGTCGAAGTGATGTACGTCGAAGTGCAGAAGTCAATACGCGAAGTAACCGTTCGAATTCGGTAAGCCAGCGTACCGTAACGCGCACGCAGCGAAGTACGACCGTGACGAAACGGGAAGTAAAGCGAACGCCAGAAAGGCGGACCGTGACCCGAACAAGCACGACATATAAAAAGCCACAAAAAAGAAGTGTGGTCTCGAACAGGAGTTCCAATAAAAGAACGCCTCAAGCGCAAAAGCGATCGAATACCCAACGAAGGACCGTTAGTAGAAGTTCTTCGACCAAGCGAAGTGGTTCAGCCACCAGCAGATCGCGAAGCACGAGAAACAAAAGTTAGTTTTTAGGTTGGTTAGTTGTTTGACCCCGTAGTAGGATTCCATCCTATTGCGGGGTTCTTCTTTTAAGGAAGCGCGCCAAAAACCCGGACACGTCTTCAGAGATTTCGAAGCGGTATAAAATCCCAACATACATCACACACAGCACCGCTGATTTCAAAACGATATTGAGAATCGGATGGAATGGAAAATGAAAGGCGCTGAACAGGAATCCCAATAATACCAATGTTGCCAAAATCTTGGTCGTTCCCCTACTGAAAGGCAAGAAGCCGAACTTCAGTTTGATAAAGATCATCTTAACCAAATTGAAAAGCCCAATCGCGATAAAACTGGCCAATGCCGCCCCATCGATCCCCAATCGCGGAATCAACAAAAGATTGAGCAATATGGTCAGTAGGGCCAACCCCACCCCAAAACCCAATATGGTCTTATAATACTTCGAATTGTATAAGATCGCATTGGCATTGCCCAAAAGCGAATCAAATACTTTGGCCAGGCCGATCAAAAAAACGATGCCATATCCATTCCGGTAATTCTCCGGTAAAAGCAAGAACAAATCCTCGATATTGAGTATGATCAGCAAAAACAAAAGCCCAGAGGCTATGAACAAGGTCAAGGATGTTTTCTTATACAAGCTGTCCAATTCAAAAAAGTCACTTTTGGCCAATAATTCGGAGGTCAACGGGTAGGTGATCTGGTGCATGGCCCGGGCCGGCACGATAATGACCGTTGCAATGTAAACGGCAACGCCATAATAGGCGACGTTTTCGATACTGACGAACTGGTTGATCATGACCTTATCGATTTCTAAGAGTACCAGGGCCGCCGATCCCCCCAAAATGATAAGGACACTATAGGTGATGATCGCATTGGTATTCGCCGGGAAACGAAAATCCAATTTTCGTGGGCGGATCCGATAGGCATAAACCTGCATGGCAACGGTACGCAGTAGGTACACCCCCACCAGGCTTTTAAGGAAGATCGGAATATCGATCAGCTCGAAATAAACGGAAACTAACAATAGCATCACACAGAGTCGGGCGAAGACTTCTTTCATGAAATTCCCGAAAACGGATTTCAAATGGACCTTACTCCATGCATAGAATACCTCAAAATAAGCCATGGCCATTCCGACAAGGAACACATACCATACGTACTCCTTTACCAAGGCATTCTTTTGCGATAACCAAGCACCCAAAGGGTCTTGGAACAAGAGTACCGATAACGCTATGGGAAGGATGCCGCCCATGGGCAGCAACAACATCAAGGTGAGGAAACCGTTTTTTTCGGAATCGGTCTGGACGGCGTAAAATTTGATCAGGGTATTGTGCACTCCAAAGGCCATTAAGGGCATCAAGATCGCACCGGTCGCCAAGATGAAGGTGACCAACCCGAAATAGGCATCAGGTAGGATCTTCGTATATAGAAACAGGATATTAATAGCCCCAATCCCGAACCCAATATAGGTAATTGCGGTATTTCGAAGTGATTGTTTTAAGACGATTCCCATGTCAAATAGTTGGCTAGGGCCTTGGTCAATCGCGACCTACTGTAGGCATCAACGTTCGAACTTGCAACTGACAGCCTATTTTCCTGATAGCGTTCGAACCAATCTAAAAGTAAGACTTTTAGCTCCTTCTTCTCCCCGTGGGTGAAGAATTTCCCGCTTTGGGTGGATTCGATAAGTTCAGCAGCTTCCCAAGCTGCGGGTCCTATGGCCAAAATCGGCCTTTTGGCGTTGAAATATTCAAAGAGCTTTCCGGGAAGGATGCCCACGGTGTCCGTTGAATCGATTTCCAACAACAACAATATCTGTGAAGCGGCTTGGACTTGCAAAACCGCTTCATGGGTAATATAACCCTTATGGGTGGTGAATTCTTCCAAACCATGGGAGGCAAGGGATTCCGAAACGCGTGGACTTACAACGCCGACAAGCTGTATACTTAGGTGTTCTTTGAATTCCGGGACTTCGGACATCAATTCCTTCAAGACGATCCATAAGGTTTCCGGATTTCGGCCGGTCAACAACGAACCGATGTGCGAAAGGGAGAATTTTCGGTCCAAGGCGACTGTAGGCCTTTCCCCTTCATAGCCATTGGTTATGACCTCGATGGGCCTGTCCGTTAATTTTTCGAACTGTCGTTTGGTATGGTTGCTGGTCACGATCAGTTTATCGGCCTGCCCTAAAACGGACGATTCCAACTGCAGGTGACGCCTTTGGGCCCGCTTTCCCAATTTCAAGCGCTTATGGTAACCAATGGTGGTCCATGGATCTCTAAAATCAGCGGTCCATTCCACATGATGGCGCTGTTTTATCCCCAATCCGATCAAATGCACGCTATGCGGTGGCCCTGTGGTGATGATCTTTTCGATGGCCTCCTTTTCGATGAGGTCACCGAGAAAGGCTATGGAAGGTTTCACCCAAAACTTGCGGGCATCGGGTATGAAGAAATTGCCCCGGACCCATAGCAGCAGGCGTTCGATCAGGCTTTGTTTGCCGGACTCAGAAATGAGACCGGAACTGATTCGTTTGGTCTTTTTTTTAGACAACCACCCTGCGATGCGATAAGGTTCGAATATGGGTTGGCTAAGGACACGCACCTTGGGTATCTCGGTCTTCAAGCTTTCATCAACGATAGGATAGTCTGCCTTTTCAGGCACATAAACCAAGGGTTCGTAACCGTTCTCAGGAAGGTATTTGATGAAATTCAGCCAGCGCTGGACACCAGGACCACCGGCAGGAGGCCAATAGTAGGTGATCACCAACACCTTTTGCATCAGTCTTTCTTTTTTTTGGGTTTGGTGCCCCGAAATCCTACGAACAAGCCTCCCAGAACTACCAAGCCAAGTAAGAGATTACTAGCCAGTGCTATGGTGCTTCCGGTTCGCACTACTTCGGGTTCGAAACGGAATTCTACCTCATGTTGGCCCGCAGCAAGGGGCATACCCCTCAAGGCATAGTTCACCACATAATGATCGACTGGCGCACCATCAACAAAAGCCTGCCATCCTTTAGGATAATGCATTTCCGAAAACACTACAAAGCCTTCGTTCGTATTCTCGGTACGATAGCGGATCGTATTCGGTCGATGGTCCAAAACTTGGATGCTGGCCGTTGAATCGACCTCGTAATACCGTTTTGTCAAGGTAGGATACTTGCGTACATCGACAATGGCTTCCGATTTGCTATTGATACTGTCCAAGGCCCTGATCGCCGCATCGGAACTTTCGACTGCCTTGATCCTAGAGACGAACCAGGCGTTGCCGTTCGCGCCGTCGTTTAGTCCGGGAAAACTCCTTCCCTCCTCATCCTGTTGAATGACGTATTTGACATTCAACATATTCAAGACCTCGAGATTGTTCCTATACAGATGGAATTCTACCAAATCTTGCAATTTTGCGGGTTTTGCGGCGTGATACCCGCCTATGGATTTGTGGAAATAACTGGTTCGGGATCCGTTCAATCCTTCCGAAGGATCGAATACCCTGAACACCGCTTTATCTTGGAGGATCTGTTGGTCCATGGCGCTAGCTTGAAAAGGCTGTTCGACCGCCCTTCTACGAACGAAATCCTCGGCATTGACATACCTGCGGTCTACCCCGACCAAATCAAAAAGCAAGACGATGGCCAAGGCCCCGATGGCAAGGTTCTTTTTCAGACCGCCCTTTAGATAGATAAACAATACCGCTGCACCAAGGGCTACGAATAGCAAACTGCGCAGGGTATCGTTGACATATACCGCTTCACGGTCACTGCGCAGTATCTCGACCAAAGACTCCCCAAAATACTGTTGGAAACGCGCATCATTGGATCCCTCAAAATCAAAGAAGGCCTTACCGATGAAAATAGCCACCCCATGACCTAAAGTCATCAAGGTACTCCACTTCAAAGCATTGAGGATTGCGGAGGGTCGGTCCGATTTCTTGAACACTTCCTTTAATCCCAAGATGGCCAAGATAGGGATACATAGTTCAAGGATGACTTGAATGGACGAAACGGCCCTGAATTTATTATACAAGGGGAAATAATCGATCATAAAATCGGTCAGTGCCGGAAAGTACTTTCCCCAAGAAAGCATCAGTGATAACAATACCCCTCCTAAGAGCCACCATTTCTTTTTTCCTTTGACCACGAACAACGACAACACGAATAAGAAAATGATCAACGCCCCCACATAGGCCGGCGCTGCCGGGCCCGACATCGGATGCGGCCCCCAATACAGGTATAGGCCTGAAATCTCAAGGGCTTGGGTCGGCGAGAACCCCTGGTCAGTCAAGTATTCGTATACTTTGGAGTCACGGCCAAGTTCTTCCTTCCCCGATCCCCCGAACAAGCGCGGTACGAAGAGGTTCAATGATTCGGTGACTCCATAACTATAATAGGTGATGTAGTCACGATCCAATCCACTTTTCGCTTCTTTCGGACTGCCATCACTGTTTATCGTCAATTCGGAAGTACCACGCGTACTCCAATCGGCATATTCCTTGGTGGCCATGAGACCAGTGGCATTTGTCGCGATACCCAAGAGTACGGCCAACACCAAAATGCCCACAGTGGCGAAAAAATGTTTGAGCGCTTTGTCCTTGATGGCATAAATCAACTGTACCAGCCCCAATAGCAGCACCAAAAGCATGAAGTAATAGGTCATCTGATAGTGGTTGGCACTGATTTCCAACGCCATAGCCACAGCAGTCAAGATAAAACCCCAGAGGTACTTTTTTCGAAACGTCAAAACGATACCACCAAGCACCATAGGCAGGTATCCCAAAGCATGGGCCTTGGCGTTATGCCCTACCCCTAAGATGATGATGAGATAAGTAGAAAATCCGAAGGCCAATGCCCCCAAAGCGGCTAGACGGAAATCGACTTTCATGCAAAGCATCAAAATATAAAAGCCGATAAAGTATAAAAACAAGTAGTCGGCAGGTCTCGGCAAGAAACGTATGAGACGGTCGAGTTTCTTGACATAGTCATGAGGGTAGTTCGCTCCTAATTGGTAGGTGGGCATGCCCGCGAAAGCACTGTTCGTCCAATACGATTCGATACCCGTATTCGCCTTGTAATCATTGCGTTCTTTGGCCATGCCCTTGTAAAGGGCAATATCGGATTGGTACAGGGCACGCCCCTGTAACACAGGATAGAAATACACCAAAGAGATGATCGCGAAAACAAGAAGTACCGGAATATGGGTGAAGAATGCTTTGGCAGAAAACTTCATGAACTAGGTTTTGAATGCCTAAAGATCAGTCAATTTCTTCAAAATCTATGTATTCTCCCACATTTTTTGAACTGGGTCGTTTCTTATCGGGCCTTGTATGTAGCGTGGTTTCCCCCTCATGGTAGGAGGTATCTTGATGAGCTTGTCGCGCATCGAATTGCCTGCCGAAACGATCATTGGTCTTCTTCACGGCATATACCAGCAAGCGTGGAGCCAACCACTTCAATAGGAATTTCAAGCCGTAGTATACGATTATGAGTATTAAAATCGTTTGTAATAAAACCATACACTTTTACTATTGATCTAAAATTACATCGTAAGTCCTGCAAACCGATAAAATGTATCATAAAATAGTATTAAAATCAGTGATGGCTCCCAAAAAACTATCGTTTCTCTTGTTTTTAGCCCTGACCGGTATGGGTCAAGCCCAATATACCGATGTGATCAATTCGAACCGTCCTGGGCAGTCTGTCAGTGCCTACGCCGTCGGACGCAATGTGGTGCAGGCCGAATTCGGGGTAATGTATGAGCAACGTGACCATACCGATTTCAATAACGAATCGAATATATTGGGTGCGGATCTGTCACTGCGCTACGGGCTGTTGTTGGAAAACCTTGAGATCAACTATGAGGGTACCTTTATCAATCAAAATCTGACCTTCAATAATTTCGGTCGCGAAGAGACACGAACCGACTTTTCAAGAAACCGATTGGGTCTGAAATACCTAGTGTACGACCCCTTCAAAAATCCAGAAGCGAACAAACCCAATTTATACAGCTGGCGGGCCAACCATAAATTTAGGTTCAAGAACCTATTGCCAGCCGTTTCGCTATATGGTGGGGCCACGTTCAACTTGGGCGACAATCCATTTTACCCTGAAGATGCCACCATTTCGTATCGGGCCATGATCGCCACCCAAAGCCGTTTGACCCCAAGATGGGTGTTGATCACGAACATCGCTTACGACCGGATTAGCACCGATTTTCCTGAACTAAGCTATATCATTTCCGTTTCGCATGCCTTTCGCAATCCAAAATGGAGTGTTTTCGGAGAACACCAGGGAATCGACAGTGATCGTTATTCCGATGCGCTCATACGTGGGGGAATCGCCCATCTGTTCAGTCCGAATTTCCAAGCTGATATCAGTTTGGGTGGAAGCTTTAAAAACACCCCGTCACGAATGTTCGTCACTACGGGCTTGTCGTATCGATTGGATTTTCACAGAGACCAGCTGATTCCCATCAACGAGGAAAAACCACAGACCAAGATTTCCCGTAAAAGCATGAAAAAGAAAAAAAGGAAGAAAAAGAAAAAGGATTCCACCATCGATTTTTAGCGGGAACAAACAGCCGATTCGCCCTAGAAATTCTTAATATTGAGGCTCTAATTACAGGGCATGGTCACCATCAAAGAAGTTTCCTCAAAGGCTGATTTCAAAGCATTCGTCAAATTTCCGTTTTCAATCTATAAGGATTCGCCCTATTGGGTACCCCCTATTATCAAAGAAGAACTGGAAACCTTCGATCGAAAGAGGAATCCAGCATTCGAAACAGCCGAAGCCGAATTTTACTTGGCTTATAAGAACGGTGTCGCTGTGGGTAGGGTGGCCGCTATTGTCAATTGGGCCGAAGTCAAGGATCAAGGGTTAAAGAAAATGCGCTTCGGTTGGTTCGACTTCATCGATGATCTCGAAGTATCCAAAGCCCTGCTAGAACAGGTCGCCGAAGTCGGAAGGCGCCATCAATTGGAGTATATGGAAGGGCCGGTAGGCTTTTCCAATCTGGATAAGGTCGGGGTAATGACCGAGGGGTTCGACCATCTGGGAACCATGATCACCTGGTACAACCATCCGTATTACATCAAGCATTACGAATCTTTCGGAATGGTAAAGGAAAAAGGCTATTTGGAGAACAAGTTCCTTTTTTCCAATGCCAAAAAAGAGAGTTTCGAAAAGGCGAACTTCTTGATCAAGAAGCGCTACGGTCTTCGCGAGCTCAATTTCACCAATAGCAGGGATATCATGCCTTGGGTCGATCAAATGTTCGATCTTTTCAATGAGAGCTATGCCAAACTTTCGTCTTTCGTCAAGATCAATGAGACGCAAAAAGCTTATTTCAAAAAGAAGTATATCGGCTTCATCAATCCGGAATATATCAAATTCGTGATCGACAGCAACGATAAACTGGTCGCTTTTGCCATAGTCATGCCTTCTTTCGCGAAAGCACTCCAGAAGGCGAAAGGGAAGTTGTTCCCCTTCGGCTTTTATCATTTGCTACAAGCGCGAAAACACAGTAAGGACGTTACCTTTTATTTGATCGGCATCCACCCTGAGTATCAGAACAAAGGCGTTACCGCCATAATTTTCAATGAATACCACGACACCTTTACGGCCAAAGGAATAGTGAATTGCATACGCACCCCGGAATTGGAAGAGAATACGGCGATTTTCCAAATGTGGAAACACTTCAAACCCTGGACACATAAAAAGCGCCGCACCTACCGCAAAAACTTGGTTTAGCATGTCATTCTATCAACGATTCACTGAAATCGGATCTAAATTCATCGGAAAGGCCACCTTGTTCAAACACGGTTTCAATTGGTCGCCCATGTACCGCCGAAGTACGGCCAAAATACGCGCTGTTTCCAAGGATCTGAAGCAAATCGACATCAAGCTTCCCATTTCTTATAAGAACAGGAACTATGTGAATTCAATTTTCGGTGGAAGCATGTTTTCAGCCGTAGACCCCATACCCATGGTACAACTGATGAATTTATTGGGAAAAGACTATGTCGTTTGGGATAAATCGGCCCAAATATTCTTCAAAAGACCTGCCAAATCCGACTTATATGCACGGTTCACCATTACCGATGAAGAAATTGAAGTGATCAAGCAACGGGTCGCGAAGGAAAAGGAAATCGATATTGTCAAGATCACCCGCCTTCAAGACCGATCGTTCGAAACGGTATTTTGCGAAGTGCACAAAACGATTTATATCGCGGATAAAGCGTTTTTCAAAGCAAAACGAAAGAAAAAGCGGGAGAAAGCGAACCAGACAACGCAATAAGTGGGTTCCCCTAAGACGTTCCTTATTCGCCCATAGCAGCGGCAACCGCAGCCGATAGCCTTTTATAGGTTCCGTTTTGTAGACGATCGCGAATTGCCGAGAAGGCATCCAAGGTTTCCGCAACATCCTCTAAGGTATGTGTTGCCGTCGGAATCAATCGTAGTAAGATCAATCCTTTTGGAATGACCGGATACACAACGATCGAACAGAAGATACCATAGTTTTCGCGTAGGTCTTTTACCAAGGCCATGGCTTCAGGGATACTACCGTTCAAATATACCGGGGTCACACAACTTTGTGTGGTTCCGATATCAAAGCCACGTTCCTTCAATCCATTCTGCAAGGCATCTACATTTTCCCAAAGCTTGGCTTTAAGTTGCGGCATGGTACGCAACATGTCCAAACGCTTCAAAGCCCCTTTTACAAAAATCATGGGCAAGGACTTGGCGAACATCTGTGAACGCAGGTTGTATTTAAGGTAATCGATGATTTCTTGATCTGCGGCAACGAAGGCTCCGATTCCGGCCATTGATTTGGCGAAAGTGGCCAAATAGACATCGATATCGTTTTGGACCCCTTGCTCCTCGCCTGCACCAGCCCCTGTCTTCCCTAAGGTTCCAAAGCCGTGGGCGTCATCGACCAAAAGACGGAATTTAAAACGCTCCTTCAAGGCGACGATTTCCTTCAATTTTCCTTGTTCGCCGCGCATCCCGAAGACCCCTTCGGAAATGACCAAGATACCGCCTCCGGTCTCTTGGGCCATTTTGGTAGCACGCTCGAGGTTTTTCTCCAAGCTTTCGACATCATTGTGCTTGAACGTGAACCTTTTGCCCACGTGCAAACGCACCCCATCTATGATACAGGCGTGGCAATCGACATCATACACGATGATATCGTCTTTGGACACCAAGGCATCGATGACCGACATGAACCCCTGATACCCGAAATTCAACAAGTAAGAGGCTTCCTTATTGACAAAAGCTGCCAATTCGTTCTCCAACTGCTCATGGTATTCGGTATGGCCACTCATCATCCGAGCTCCCATAGGATAGGCCGAACCATGCTCCAATGCAGCTTCGGAATCGACTTTTTTGATTTCTGGAAGGTTGGCCAATCCTAAATAATCATTGATACTCCACGTAATGACTTCCTTTCCGCGAAACTTCATACGATTGGATATCGGTCCTTCCAACTTCGGAAATACGAAATAACCTTCAGCTTGGGATGCCCATTTACCCAAAGGCCCTTTATTCTCAATAATCCGATCAAATAAATCTCTCATCTACCCTTAAATTGTTTGAACTGCAAAAATATGGAATTTTGCGAACCGTGCAATGCTACGTTACCCAACAAAAAACGATGCCTAACGGACATCGTTCTTAATC
The DNA here is from genome assembly GCA_013214065.1 of Flavobacteriaceae bacterium. Lineage (GTDB taxonomy): Bacteria > Bacteroidota > Bacteroidia > Flavobacteriales > Flavobacteriaceae > Flagellimonas_B > Flagellimonas_B algarum. The sequence continues at coordinate 93,411 of JABSPK010000003.1, read as the reverse complement.
TATCTTACCGCCAACGCTTATTTGACGTATTCGATCTTCTTGAGTTCAGCGGCATTGGTTTCGTTGAAAAAACCTTGGTTTTCCATCCATTCGTTGCTATAGACTTTACTCATGTAACGGGACCCATGATCTGGGAAGATCACCACGACTTCACTGTGCTTATCGAATTCCCCTTCGGTCTGGTATTGCATCACCGCCTGCATGGCCGCCCCACTTGTATACCCCACAAACATTCCTTCAGAATGTGCCAATTTACGGGCCATATGGGCACTCTCGGCATCAGTCACCTTAATATAGCGATCGATGGTATTGAAATCGGTGGCTTTAGGAATCAGGTTTTTACCCAAACCTTCAATACGGTAGGGATAGATTTCCTCTTGATCGAACTCGCCGGTTTCGTGGTATTTCTTCAACACCGAACCATAAGCATCGACTCCCAATACTTTGATATCGGGGTTCTGCTCCTTCAAAAATCGGGCGGTCCCTGAAATGGTACCCCCAGTGCCGCTGCATGCCACTAGATGGGTAATGCGACCGTTGGTCTGTTTCCAAATTTCCGGCCCGGTGGTCCTGTAATGGGCCTCTATATTCAATTCATTGAAATACTGGTTGATATAAATCGAACCCGGTGTTTCTCGATGTAGTCTTTTGGCGACCTCGTAATACGATCGGGGATCTTCGGCACTGACATGGGCCGGACAAACATAAACTTCGGCCCCCATGGCCCGGAGCATATCGATCTTATCGGGTGAAGATTTTGAACTTACCGCCAAAATACAACGGAAGCCCTTCACCATACTGGCCATGGCCAAACTAAAGCCCGTATTGCCCGAGGTGGTTTCAATGATGGTACTGTCGGCATTCAAAAGCCCCTTACGTTCGGCTTCTTCAATGATGTGTACGGCAATCCGATCCTTGGCCGAATGCCCTGGGTTGAAGGCCTCCAATTTCGCATAGAAATTTCCGGAAAGCGTGGCAGCGATTTTGTTCAGTTTGACAAGCGGGGTGTTGCCAACGAGTTCCAAAATACTGTCATGCGCATTGACATTGTTTTCCATAGTTAAGTCAGGTCTTGGTATCAAAGGAATCCTTTGATTTACAGCTGCAAAAATAGCATTTTTAATTTTACTACCCTTTTCCGGCCAAATCCAGTAAAAAGGCGTATTCCTTGGCAGTTTCCTTCAATGCTTCGAATCGCCCCGAGGCCCCTCCATGGCCTGCCTCCATATTGGTATCCAGATAGAGGGCATTGGTGTCGGTCTTGAACCGGCGTAGCTTGGCTACCCATTTGGCAGGCTCCCAATATTGGACTTGCGAGTCATGCAAACCGGTAGATACATACATATTCGGGTAGTCTTGCGCTTTCACATTGTCGTAGGGCGAATACGATTTCATGTATTCATAATAGGTTTTTTCGTTCGGATTGCCCCATTCATCATACTCCCCCGTCGTCAAAGGAATACTATCGTCAAGCATGGTCGTGACTACATCAACGAAAGGCACCGCCGCAATGGCACCATGATATAATTCAGGGCGCATATTGACTACCGCACCGATCAAAAGTCCACCGGCAGATCCCCCCATGGCATACAAACGCTTCGCATCGGCAACCCCCTCTGCGACCAAGTATTCCGAACAGGCAATGAAATCGGTAAAGGTGTTCCTTTTCGTCAACAGCTTACCATCGTCATACCAAGACCTACCAAGGTACTCCCCTCCCCGCACATGGGCGATGGCAAAAGAAAAGCCGCGATCTAAAAGACTTAATCGAACGGAAGAAAAATAGGGATCGATGGTCGATCCATACGAACCATACGCATACAGTAGTAAAGGGCTGTTCCCATGGTGTTCCGTATCCTTATGATAGACGATGGATATGGGTACTTTTATCCCATCTTCCGCGGTAGCCCAAAGTCGCTTGGAACGGTAATTGTCCTTGTCGAATTGGCCCCCAAGTACCTCCTGTTCCTTCAAGATTTCATGGGTTCTTGAATCCAGATCATATTCGATGATCGCGAATGGGGCGGTCATGGCGTTATAGTAATAGCGGAACTTGGTGGTATCGAATTCCAAATTGGTCGTTGGCCCTGCTACATAGGTCTCACTATCGAATGGCATGTAATAATCCTGTGAGCCGTCCCATCGGACTATCCGTAGGGTATTGAGTCCTTGTTGACGTTCGGTCAAGACATAGTAATCTTTGAAAATATCGATATCCTCCAGCAATACGGTCTCCCGATGTGGAATGAACTCCTTCCAACCACTAGCAGCGGTATCCCCCTCTTCTACCTGCATCAACTTGAAATTCGTCGCCCCGTCTTTGTTGGTCAATACGTAAAAATGGGTGCCATAATGGTAGATCGAATATTCCACGCCACGTTGTCGTGGTGCAAACACCTTAAAGTCACCATCCGGGATGTCGGCAGGTAAAAAACGATATTCCGAAGTCAATGTACTCACCGAACCTATTACAATGTACTTTCTTGATTTACATCGATATACAAAGACGTTGTAGGCGGTATCCGTTTCATGATATACCAATTCATCTTCGCTTTCAGGTGTTCCCAACCGATGCTTGTATACTTTATCGGCCCTCAAGGTAACCGGGTCTTTTTTAACATAAAATAGACTGCGATTGTCATCGGCCCAAGTGGCACTCCCGGTCGTATCGGTGATCTTGTCCTCGAAAATCGTTCCATTGTCCAAGTCCTTGATCTGTATGGTATACTGACGGCGCGACACGGTATCGACGCCAAAGGCCGCCATGCGATTATCAGGACTGATCGCAATGCCCGATAGGCGAAAGTAATCGTGCCCCTTGGCCAGGGTATTGCAATCGAACAAGATTTCTTCATTGGCATCCAAATGCCCGAGTTTTCGGGAATGGATCGGATACTCCTTACCCTGTTCGTAGCGTGTGGTATAATAGAATCCGTTCTTCAAATAGGGTACCGAACTGTCATCCTCTTTGATCCGGGATTTCATTTCATCAAAAAGATCTTGCTGAAAAGGCTGCGTGTGTGCGGTTCTCGCCCGATAGTATGCATTTTCTTCGTTCAAGTAATCGATGACCTCAGGATTCTCCCGTTCGTTCAACCAATAGTAGTCGTCCATCCGGTCATCCCCGTGGAGTGACAGCAGCTCGGGTTTTCTATTGGCAATCGGTTCCTTAACCGCTTTGATTTTCTTGTCCATATCGTATAAAACGATGGCAAAAATAGTCAGAAATCAATTAGTGGGGATTGTAGAATGCTATTCGGCCAATTCGTAATTTTGTTCCTTCAAAACTTCAAATCATGTTCGGAGATCTAATGGGAATGATGGGTAAGCTCAAGGAAACCCAAAAAAAGGTGGAAGCCACCAAAGCGCGATTGCATACTATTTTGTTGGATGAAGTTGGGGCCGATGGCTTGGTCAAGGTGACCCTAACAGCAAGTCGGGAGGTGAAATCACTGACCATTGATCCTTCGCTCTTTGAGGATCCGGAAGCGCTTGAGGACCTTTTGGTGGTGACGCTCAACAAGGCCATTGCCAAGGCAAGTGCGGTGAGTGAAGCCGAATTGGCCGCAGTGGCAAAAGAAGGGATGCCCAACATACCGGGTATGGATTCTTTATTCAAATAAGCCACCGGTTTTCAATACTGCGGTATTCTTCGTAGCTTTAAAAAGCTATGAACACATTGGAAATTTTTCAGACCCAGGACGAAACCTTTGGGTTTCGTATTAAATCGGACTCAGGGGCCGTGCTATTAAACGGTGCCCACTTCCCAACCCAAGAAGCGATACAGGCTATGGTAGCGGACATCCGTGCGAATATGAAGGAAAAAAACTTCTTCGAACGAAAAACGGATTACCAAGGCAAGTTCCAGTTTGCATTAAAGAACAATACAGGTAAAGTTATCGGGTACAGTGCCACCTACGATTCGGAAGCGGGTATGGAAAACGGCATCAAAAACCTGACCCGGCATTTGACGCATACTTCTTAAGCCATTTCACGTAGGGTATCCAGAACGATGCCGTGCATGGTGTCGGTGTAATCCAAATGCGTGACGATACGCAGTTTGCCTTGGCCCATACCGATGATCGAAATCCCTTTTGTCGCCAATGTTTCCAAAAAAACCTCGGTGGGCACTTTGGATTCATCCAATTCAAAGATGATAATGTTGGTTTCAATGGGTTCGACTTTTTTGATACACTCCAAGCCTTGTAAAACCACGCCCAATTCTTGTGCTTTGCGATGGTCATCGGCCAAACGTTCGATATGATGATCCAGGGCATAGATGCCGGCTGCCGCAAGAAAACCGGCCTGTCGCATACCGCCTCCCAGTATTTTCCTGACCCGAATGGCTTCATGGATCAGCTGTGCACTTCCCACCAAGACCGAACCGACGGGGCAGCCCAACCCTTTGCTCAAGCAAACGCTGATCGAATCGAAAAGGGCCCCATACTGCTCGGGGGTTTCCTTCTTGGCTACCAAGGCGTTCCATAGGCGGGCCCCATCCAAATGATAGGCCAAACCATGCGTTTCGCAGACTGCCTTGATTTTTCGCAATTCCGCAAAATCCCAGCACGCCCCTCCGCCTTTATTCGTGGTATTTTCGATACATACAAGACTGGTCAGGGGACTGTGGTAAAAATCCGGGGGGTTGATGGCCGCTTCGACTTGGTCGGCCGTCATCATGCCGCGATGGCCGTCGACCAGTTTACAGGAAACCCCACTATTGAAACTCGCCCCTCCCCCTTCATAGTTGTATACGTGGGCATACTTGTCACAAATTAACTGTTCACCCGGATTGGTATGTAGTTTAATCGCCGTTTGATTGGTCATACTCCCGCTCGGAAAGAACAAGGCCGCTTCTTTGCCGAACATTTCGGCCACTTTGGCTTCCAGTAAATTGACCGTGGGGTCATTCTTAAAGACGTCGTCACCGACCTTTGCGGTCATCATGGCCTCGAGCATACCCCGCCCTGGCCGGGTAACCGTATCACTGATCAAATTGATTTCCATGGGTCAATTTTCGGAACAGGCCATGCCAATGGGCGATCCATCGGGAATCTTCGGCGCCGTCATTTTCTTTTTGTAACCCCTTGGATTTCCTATAAAGCCTTCTACTTCTTTGCGCATCAGGATGGCGTTGGGATCAGTGGCCCTTGATCCGTCTCCCAAGTAGGTTTTTAGCCGCATCATTTCAAAAAGGATAGTCTCCGTCACTTGGGGCATGCTATTTTTATTGCTCGCCAAATACATCAATTCTTGCAAGACCTGCCAATTGATGGTTTTCTGTAATTCACCGAGGTATCCCTTCTGGCGTTTTGCTTTTAGGGTACTGTCGAACACGGTCTCAATAACTTCCTTTAGGCTCAATTGGTCGTCATCCAAGGCTTTTTGCTGTATCAATCGATTTGCTCGTTCTGGGTGGAACAACAACGACAAGCTGGTTTCACTGGCAGTCTCGACAGCCCCGAATGGATCGAAAGCGACCCCGGTCTTCCCTTTGAACGATTCGCGGGTCCTGTTATACCCGATACTCCTCGGTGGGAAAAGTGCTAGTTTCTCTTGCGGTATGGCCAGGGTTTTCGGTGAAATCGTTTTCAACAAGGCCTTTAAGGCGTTTTCCTGCGTAGCCCTGTTCACGACTTTTACGGTATACTGACCATCGCCTTTTACCGTATAATTATAATCCAGCCCCCCGACGATCTTGGCGACGGCCTCGGTCTGGTAGCGGTGCAGGAAGTACAAAGGAACGAACACATCTTCCAGTACCGAGTTCGGTTCCCCTTTTCTAATATTGTCAATAGAGAAATTCGCGATGGCTTTTTCCCTGATCTTAAGGATATCATCCAATTCTTGACTGGCACTTGTCCCATTGTCCCAAAGGTGGGCTAGTGCATGGGCTCCACCTAGTGGTCGGGCATCTTGATCTGAAAGGTAACGCAGGCCTTTCGACTGGGCTTCGGATAGAATGGCATTTAGCGCTTGGGTCTCATCGGTACCTTTTGGGAAATCCGAATACGAATAGGCCACCGTAACCTTGTCCCACTCACCGATCCCAGTATCATATGCCTTCGAAAAGTCGATTGCCCCACTGTTCAGGGTGAACTGTGGATGGGGATAATCCATAACGGAGGCCCTATTGTTGGTGCTGGCTGCGAAATTGTGGGCAAAACCGAGCGTATGGCCGATTTCATGAGCCGACAATTGTCGGATCCGGGCCAAAGCCAAATCAAGCATGGGCTGGTAATTATCATCCCGTTCGGCGAAGGGTTTGTCCATCAAAGCTTGGGCGATCAAGAAATCTTGTCGGATACGCAAACTGCCAAGGCTTACATGGCCTTTGATGATCTCACCGGTTCTTGGATCGGTGACACTGCTGCCATAGCTCCATCCGCGCGTCGAACGGTGTACCCATTGAATGACATTATAACGTACATCCAATGGATCGGCATCATCGGGCAATATCTTCACTTGGTAGGCGTCTTTGAAACCAATGGCCTCAAAAGCTTGGTTCCACCATTTACCCCCTTCCAATAGTGCGGAACGGACGGGTTCGGGCGTGCCGTTGTCCAAATAATAGATGATGGGTTCAACAGCCTCACTGACCGCTGCCTCCGGATTTTTCTTTTCGAGACGATGCCTTCTAACGAACCGCTTCAATATCGGTTCTTGAACGGGTGTTGCATAATCATAATAGGTAAAAGGGTACGAGCCACATCGTGGATCGAACTGTCTTTTTTGATAGCCGTCATCCGGTAATTCCACTAAGGAATGGTGTTGGGCTACCGTTACCAAGTTCGGGTTCGGGGTCACCGATCGGATGTATCCCCCTTTGGCATCCCCTTTAAAAGTGAGGGTCAAATCGAACTCAACGTTCTTAGGAAAGGCTTTGGTGCGCTCGAAAGCCAAGGCACTCTTCGATTTGTCCAAACTATACGAACCTTGGTCGGCCCGCCTTAATCGCGCGGAAACCCCATGGGCATCACGCATTAAAAAGTCGGTGAAATCGATCAAGTAACTGCCTTTTGATTCTTCGGCGATTTTAAATCCGTGTAAGACCGACTTCGCAAAGGCCTGTTCGACCGATTGCCGTTCCAAGGAATTATCGGTCAACGCTCGGAAACGCATATTGGGCTGCACTAAGAGCAATTTGGTCCCCGCTTTCTTAAAGAAAACCACTTGTTCATTACCCAACTGACCGCGATCCAGGCCGATATCATTGCTACCGATCCCACTGCTTAATGAATACACATATAAAAACTCCTTTTCGAGCTCATCGACTTGCAAATAAATCTTATCACTCGCATCGTCATAGTAAAAATTGAAATAGCCATCGAACTTTTGGAAGTCTTTGGTCATCTCAAAATTTTGGGCGGATGTCGTCCCCCCTAAAAACAGCAAAAACAGGCTTATCACAGTGGTTGGTCTCATAGAAAATGAATTGATTTTAAAAATATATAAATTTGGTTGTCCAACCATAGTGAAAGTTTATTTTTGCCTGAAATCTACACGGAATGGTAACTACAGATCAGCAGAAAGATCTTATCGAGCGCCTTGGTGCGTTAAGGAGGTATCTTTGACATTGATGCCAAACTCATCGAAATAGAGAACGAGGAAGAAAAAACACTCGCTCCAGGGTTCTGGGACAACCCCCAAGAAGCCCAAAAACAAATGCAGACGATCAAATCGAAGAAGAAATGGGTTGAGGAGTTCAACGCAGCTACTACCCATGCCAATGATTTGGAGGTGTTGCTCGAATTCCATGAAGCCGGTGAAGTGACCGATGAGGAGGTTACGGAAAAGCACTCCCAAGCGCTTGAAAGTATTGAAAACCTCGAATTCAGGAACATGCTTTCAGAAGAAGGTGATGAATTGACCGCGGTGCTACAGATCACGGCAGGTGCCGGGGGTACCGAAAGTTGTGATTGGGCATCAATGCTCATGCGGATGTACATAATGTGGAGTGAAAAGAACGGCTACAAGGTCAAGGAACTGAACTACCAAGAAGGTGATGTGGCCGGCATCAAAACGGTGACCCTTGAAATTGAGGGTGAATATGCCTTTGGTTGGTTAAAGGGTGAGAACGGTGTACACCGCCTTGTACGCATTTCCCCCTTCGATAGTAACGCCAAGCGGCATACCTCCTTCGCCTCGGTCTATGTATACCCTTTGGTCGACGATAGTATCGAAATCGAGGTAAACCCTTCCGATATCGAAATCACCACGGCCCGTTCAAGCGGGGCCGGAGGTCAAAATGTCAACAAGGTGGAGACCAAGGTGCAGTTGGTCCATAAACCCACAGGGATACAGATTTCCTGTTCCGATTCCCGCTCACAACATGACAACAGGGCGACGGCCATGCGCATGCTCAAATCGCAGCTGTACGAAATCGAATTACGAAAGCGGCAAGAAGCCCGACAAGAAATCGAAGCCTCCAAAATGAAGATCGAATGGGGCTCTCAGATCCGGAACTATGTCATGCATCCGTATAAATTGGTGAAAGACGTACGAACCGCCCATGAAACCGGCAACGTAGATGCGGTGATGGATGGGGATATCAGTGCCTTTTTGAAGGCTTATCTAATGATGATGGGACAAAGAGAAAGCTGAATTCGTTAAAGGAATCCTAATTCGAGAATCAGCAAAATCCATTTAACAAACATTTAACCCGGTAGGACTAAACCCTACCCTACTTTTGAAATCCAATCGAAAATGAAAACATCAACACTACTTACCTCAATCGTGGCCATGCTTATGGTTACGGCCCCGATGATGGCACAATTCGGCACCCGAAACCAGTTGAACAACCGTCGCGGCGGTAGTGTCGTTCCCCAGGTGCAGACCCCTCCAAAAGAACCGGAACCTAAAACGGCCGATCAGCTCGTCGATGAGCAAATGCCTAAAATCATCGAAAATCTGCAATTGGATCCATTCGAAGAGGCCGTAATGCGTTCTACATTGGTCAAATACGTACAAAAGAGAATGGAGTTGCAGATCTTAAAACTGGAACCCCAGAAAATGAAGGAAGAGTTCGATAAACTAAGCGAACAACAAAACGAAGAATTGAAAGCCGGATTGCCGGAAGAAAAATACCTGGCCTATCTGGATCTGCAGAAAAACCGTTTTCAGGCCAAGAAGCGAAAGAAACGCAAAAAGAAGAAAAACAAGGAATAATATGCAAAAACTGTTCTTGGGATTGCTGCTGGCGTGCACTTCCCTTACTATGGCCCAACGCCCGCAAAACCTACCACAAGTTAAAATTTCAGGAACAGTCATCGACAAAGATTCAGGGCAACCCCTTGAATACGCCACCTTGGTCCTCCAGTCGGTCCGCAATCCGGAAGTCGTCACCGGCGGCATCACCGATGCACAAGGCCGTTTCGAGGTCGAAACGACCGCAGGGCGGTACCACGTTTCGATCGAATACATTTCCTATACGACCTATCGCCTTGAAAATCAACTGTTACGTTCCGATACGGATCTGGGGGTGATTTCACTCGCCATCGATGTTGCCCAGTTGGATGAAGTCGAGGTCATTGCCGAACGGACCACGGTCGAATTGCGTTTGGATAAAAAGATTTACAACGTAGGCAAAGACCTGACCGTTCGTGGGGGTACCGTCAGTGATGTGCTCGATAACGTACCATCGGTATCGGTCGATGTAGAAGGCAATGTGCAACTTCGTGGCAACGATGATGCCCGAATTTTAATCAATGGCAAGCCTTCGGCGATCACCGGATTGAACAGCACGGATGCTTTGCGGCAATTACCTGCTGAATCCATAGAAAAAGTGGAGGTCATTACCTCACCATCGGCCCGTTATGATGCCGAAGGATCTGGGGGTATTATCAATATCATTCTACGGCGCAGTAAATTGCAAGGATTGAATGGCGCCCTCACCGCCAACGGCGGATATCCGTGGTCGGCCGGGATCAACGGTAATCTCAACTACCGCACCGGGGATTTGAATTTTTTCACCAACACGGGGTATAATTACCGGGAGCGCCCCGGAAATTCTCTAAACGACACCGATTTTTTCGACAGCGATGGGCAGTTTACCAACAGTATTCGCGAAGAACGTGACTTTGAACGGGTCCGTAAAGGGCTGAACGCGAACTTCGGGCTTGAATGGTATGTCGGAAAGAACACTTCGATCACGAATTCCATATTTGTCAGGGATCGCAACAATACCAGTGAAACCTCGAACAACTTCAGCCAACGAAACGCGGGCGGGACGCAAACCTCCGGATTTCGCTTCGATCCGGAAACCGAGAATGACGATTCTTTTCAATATGCCTTGAATTTCGATACCCAATTCAATGGCAATTCAGACCATACGCTGACTTTTGCTTTTCAATACGAAACCAGCGATGAAATCGAAGAATCGCTCATCGTACAAAATGGCTTTGACAGTGAACGCGTGCGCACGGCCGAAGACCAAGAACGGGTATTCTTTCAGTTGGATTATGTCGTACCATCAGGCAAAGGGGGACAATTCGAGTTTGGTTATCGAGGGGACTTCAACCAATTGAGTACGGATTACGACGTCGATTTCATCAGTCCTACCCTGACGGAGCTGGGTATTACCGACCCGAGTAACGTACTCGAATTCGAGCAACGTGTCAATGCGTTTTACAGCCAATACGGCAATACCTTCGACAAATTTTCCTTTTTGGCCGGACTACGGTATGAGGCCACCAAACAGATCGTTGAGCAATTGGAGACCAACGAATTCAGCGATAATGATTTCAACGGCCTCTTCCCTACCCTGAACCTGAATTATGAACTGAGCGAAGGGGAGAGTTTTCAATTCGGCTACAACCGTCGTATTCGACGCCCCCGGTCCTTTTTCCTCAACCCGTTTCCATCGCGTTCAAGCCCAACCAATCTTTTTCAAGGGAACCCGAACCTGGCCCCCAGTTTTTCAAACCAGGTGGATTTCGGATACCTAAAGCGCTTTAAGAAATTGACCTTGAACGGATCCATCTATTACCAACGGGCAACGGATGTGATTACCTTCATCACTGAAGATACGGGTGAAACGACCTTGTTCGATGGCGAAACCGTCAGTATCATACGGCGTACACCGGTAAACCTGGCTAGTAACGAACGCTTTGGGTTCGAAGTGACCTCGAATTATCGCCCGACGCGAAAATGGAATCTCAATGGTAATGTCAATATTTTCAATTTGATCACACGAGGTGATTTCAATGACCAAAACTTCGACGCGGAAAACTTAAGCTGGTTTATCCGTTTGAACAATAAGATCACTTTGCCCAAACAGATCGATTGGCAGACGCGTGTGTTTTATCGCGGCCCTACTGAAAACGCACAAACCAAAAACCAAGGCATTTTTTCAATGGATCTGGCCTTCAGCAAGGACTTTTTCAATGAGAAAGCATCATTGGCTTTTAACGTAAGTGATGTGTTCAATAGTCGAAGGCGGGTCAGTGAGACGATAACGCCGTTCTTTGAGACCGATAGTGAGTTTCAATGGCGGGTTCGTAGTTATAACCTTTCGTTCACCTATCGCTTCAATCAGAAAAAGAAAAGAGGCCAACGCCAGCAGGATTTCGATGGGGATGGTGAAGAATTCGGAGCATAAAAAAAGGAGCTGAAAAGCTCCTTTTTAATTTATGCGTTTCGCTTGGCGCGTTTGGCCTCGCGTTTTTCCTTCCACATCTCGAGTAAATTTCCGGTCAACCAATATGGAACCACAAAGGTCAACAAGAATATCATTAGCCAGAAACCGATTGTCAAAATGGTCAAAAACGCTAAAAATCCGAGATACTGATCAAATTCTACCATTGGTACTTTTATTTACAGGGCGAAGATACAAGGAAAAATTTGCAACTAAGTTATCGATACTAAGAATTTTCCTTGGACCCGAACAGTTTCCTACGGAACATGCCGAACAGGCCTACGACCCCGAGTGCGATGAACTTCCAGAATTTCAATAACAAGGCAAAGAATCCGGCTTTGGCCAAGACTTTTCCGGCAATGAGTCCGCCAATACCGTAAGCCGCGACTTCATCAAGATCCGGGTTGAAATCGGAATATCTGTTGCCGCTGTTGAACTCAACACTGGCGATAATAGGTTCGACATTCTCTTGCACCAAGGGCAGCTGTCCCATTTGACTGATGGCATTCATGGTCAAGTACCCTTTGCGCCCCAAAATGCGGATGTTATAATTCAAGGTGTTTTCTTCTTCTCCTTCGAACTTGATTTCCTTGGCCCAATGGAGTTTTTTAGCCCCTTGGTCATAAAAAGGTTTCGCGGCCCAACCGACGATTTCGATTCCGGGATACCCCATTTCGACACGACGATCGTTCTCGGCTACCGCATCTTCCTTCATCTGATCCATCAAATCATCATAATCGATATCCTCGGCATCCTCATCATCGATATAGCCCTCTTCGGAATAGGTAAGTTCAATGGCATAGGTAAAATCATCTCCGAGTAATGAAGTCCCCTCCGGAATCAACATCCCTAGGGGATCTGAAGGCGGATTGCCCCACAGGTCGGTGAGCAAACGTTGGGATTGCTCGGCATCCAAAAACCCGAAACCTTCCGGTACGTGCAAAGTCGCGAGATCGTTACCGATACTGATCTCGCCATGTTGGTACGTAAAGGAATCGTTGATACTGTCGAGCACCCTGGCATAAGCTTCCTCATCAAAGGAATCTTCAGTCGCCGTTGAATCGGCTTGTCCGTGCAACACTAGTGCCCCAAAGGCACAAATCGTGGTCAATAGGTATTTTTCATAGGTAATGATTTGGGAATTGGTTCAAGGGACTTAACGTTCCATTAAGAAAAATATTGGGCGAAGTGACTCCTTTTTCATAGGAAGAAAAAGAACTGGCTATCTTTGTTCCATATTATTTGCAACTATGACGTACCGTATCGAAAAAGACACTATGGGCGAGGTGAAAGTCCCCGCTGACAAATACTGGGGCGCCCAGACCGAACGCTCTAGGAATAACTTTAAAATAGGACCAGCGGGCTCTATGCCCCTTGAGGTGGTCAAGGGCTTTGCCTATCTAAAAAAAGCAGCTGCATATACCAACCACGAACTCGGGGTCTTGGCGGTTGAAAAACGGGACCTTATCGCATCCGTTTGTGACGAAATCCTTGCCGGCAAACACGACGATCAATTTCCATTGGTGATTTGGCAGACCGGATCGGGTACCCAAAGCAACATGAACGTCAACGAAGTCATCGCCAACCGCGCCCATGAAATTGCGGGAATGGTAATCGGGGAAGGTGAAAAGACCATTCAGCCCAACGATGATGTGAACAAATCACAATCTTCGAACGATACCTTCCCTACCGGAATGCATATCGCGGCTTACAAGAAGATCGTCGATGTGACCCTGCCGGGTGTCGAACAGTTACGGAATACCTTGGATGCCAAGGCCAAAGCCTTTTCGAAAGTGGTCAAAATCGGACGCACCCATTTGATGGATGCCACACCCTTGACCCTAGGGCAGGAATTTTCAGGCTATGTTTCCCAACTCGATCATGGGCTAAAAGCATTGAAGCATACCATGGGTCATTTGGCTGAATTGGCCTTAGGGGGTACTGCAGTAGGTACCGGTCTCAATACCCCCAAAGGGTATGACGTGATGGTAGCTCGCTACATTGCCGAGTTCAGTGGACTTCCCTTTGTGACCGCCGAGAACAAATTCGAAGCCCTTGCCGCGCATGACGCGATCGTCGAAACCCATGGAGCTTTGAAACAATTGGCCGTTTCCTTGAACAAAATCGCCAACGATATTCGTATGATGGCTTCCGGACCACGCTCAGGAATCGGGGAAATCATCATTCCGGCCAACGAACCCGGAAGTTCGATCATGCCTGGAAAAGTGAATCCAACACAATGTGAGGCCATGACCATGGTCTGCGCCCAGGTTATGGGTAACGATGTAGCCGTTACCGTCGGCGGTACCCAAGGGCATTATGAGCTCAATGTCTTTAAACCCATGATGGCTGCCAACATCCTGCAGTCTGCCCAATTGATCGGGGATGCTTGTGTCAGTTTCGATGTGAACTGTGCTGCGGGAATCGAACCCAATCACGATACCATCGAACGGCTGTTGAACAATTCCTTGATGCTCGTTACTGCCTTGAATACGAAAATAGGCTATTACAAAGCAGCTGAAATCGCCAATACGGCCCATCAGAATGGAACGACTTTGCGTGAGGAAGCGATCAATCTCGGGTATGTCACCGCAGAAGAATACGATGCTTGGGTAAAACCCGAAGATATGGTGGGGAGCTTGAAATAATCATTCGTGAAACGAAAATGAAAAAAGGGCGGTCAAATCAATGACCGCCCTTTTCCGTGTATATAGTGTGTGTAGTGTTTAGAAGCTTATTTTAGGGTGAACTTCGAGGTACCCAACAATTTCAAGCCGTCGTCATAGACATTCACCATGTAGTTCCCTTTTTGGAAATTACTGGCCGGTTTGTTGATGTAATCGCAGACATCCAATGAACTGTTCTCATAGTAGAAACTGGTGCCCTTGCTGTAGGTAATCGATGCCCCGTCTTCGTTTGACTTGCTGAAGCTTTCGCCCAAAACGTTCCCTTGCGGGTCAAGTACTTCGATGAAGAACTCACGATCACCAGCTTGGGCGATTACGTTATCGGCAACGGTAAAACAAACTTTGAACTTATCGGTAGCTTTTGCTCTTGAAGTTGAGACCAATCGACCGCTATTGCGCTCTTTTACCGCATCGATTTTGAATTCTGAAAGGTTCAAGGCCGAACCTCTTTCAACGGCATCAGCCAATTGGGTGTTCTGCACGACCAATGAATCGTTGAATACGGTTTGTTTTTCCAACTCGACAAAGGTACTGTCGCGTTGCATGGCCAACAATGAATTCGATTGGGTCAAGGAATCGACCTGCTTCAATAGCTCTTCGCGTTCCGCTTTCAAGACGCTCACTTGACGACGGTATCTTGATAATGAGGCGATATCGGCCTTCATACCTTGCACCGAGTCGATATATTTTGCAATGTTATCCCTTGCAGCGACCAATTCCTCATTGGTGGCATTGCTTTCAAGGATCGCTTTGTCATACTCTGACTTCAAACTGTTCAAGTCTTCAACCACCAAATCTTTTTCCTGCTTTAAGGCAGTTGTGGTTTTTTTCTTGTCTTGGTAAAGACTAACGGTGTAGATGATGGTCCCTAAAAGGATCACCCCTAAAAGGCCCGCTATCACTTTCAATCCGTTGTTACTTTTTGTCTCTGTCATAATTTTGATTTTAGTAATCGCTCTAAAAAATTATTTCTAGTGTTTGGTTTATATACGTCATGGTTTTCGATTTAGATTTCGGTCGGTTCTTTTTCCGATAAAAAACTTTGGTAAGCCTTTAAATACGTAGCTTTAGGGAAATAAAAAAATAATGCGGTTTTTCTATTGCATGCTTGGCTTGACCGTTTTCATTGCCTTTTCCTGCCGGAATAAACAAGCTTCGATCCCCACTGAAACGGAAAAAGACCTTTCGCAAAACCAATTGGTCGTTCACCCCATCGAACACGCTACCTTCGTGCTGGAATGGAACGGGGTGGTACTTTATGTGGATCCCGTTGGGGGAAAAGAAGCCTTTGCCGGACAAAAGCCTGCCGACCTGATCCTGATTACGGACATCCATGGCGACCATTTCGACCTCGGGACTTTGAAAGTCCTCGAAACCACTAATGCAAAGATCATCTTGCCCCAAGCCGCCGCCAAAGGGATGCCCAATGAATTTGACCCGCAGTTGGATGTCTTACACAATGGTGATCAAAAAGAACGCTTTGGGATTACCATTAGGGCGATTCCAATGTACAACCTTCGCGAAGAGGCACTCGATTTTCACCCTAAGGGTCGCGGTAATGGGTACGTATTGGAAATGGCCGATGAACGGATCTATATTTCGGGGGATACCGAAGATATCCCTGAAATGCGGGCACTGAAGGATATCGACAAGGCTTTTGTCTGCATGAACCTGCCCTATACCATGGACGTAGCGAGCGCCGCGGATGCTGTCTTGGAATTCGAGCCCAAAGAAGTGATTCCCTATCACTACCGCGGTAGTGCCGGGTTAAGTGACGTGCAACGTTTCAAGAGAATCGTAAGGTCGCAAAACGAAGGAATCCAAGTTAGCCTGCTTCGCTGGTATTGAGGCGTTTATCGGATGAGCTTTTTGTATTTGATGCGCTTTGGCATGATATCGGTGCCCAAACGTTTCTTCTTGTTTTCTTCGTAATCGGAGAATGATCCCTCGAAAAAATAAACTTGCGAATCCCCTTCGAAGGCTAAAATATGGGTGCAAATCCGATCCAAGAACCAGCGGTCGTGGGATATGATCACGGCACAGCCCGCGAAATTTTCCAGACCTTCTTCAAGGGCCCGAAGCGTATTGACATCCAAATCATTGGTAGGCTCATCAAGCAACAGCACATTCCCCTCTTCTTTTAAGGTCATGGCCAGGTGCAAACGGTTCCGCTCGCCACCTGATAACATATTCACTTTTTTGTTCTGTTCGCTCCCTGAAAAATTGAAGCGGCTCAGATAGGCCCTTGAATTTACTTGTTTGCCACCCATCATCACCAATTCTTGACCATCACTGAAGTTTTCCCAAATCGTCTTTTCGGGATCAATGTTGGAATGGCTTTGGTCGACATAGGCCAATTTAGCGGTTTCACCAACGGCAAACGATCCTTTATCGGGGGTTTCCTCACCCATAACCATTCTGAATATGGTGGTCTTTCCAGCCCCGTTCGGACCGATGATCCCAACAATACCTGCCTGAGGTAATTTGAAATTCAAGTCTTCATAAAGCAATTTATCCCCAAACGCCTTGCTTACTCCACTGGCCTCAATGACATTGGTCCCCAATCTAGGACCATTGGGGATATAGATTTCGAGTTTCTCCTCGAGTTGTTTTTGATCTTGATTGGCCAACTTGTCGTAGTTCTTCAAACGGGCCTTTTGTTTTGCCTGTCTTCCTTTGGCCCCTTGTCGTACCCATTCCAATTCGCGTTCCAAGGTCTTTTGGCGTTTGGAAGCCTGCTTGCTTTCTTGGGCCAAGCGTTTTGCTTTTTGGTCTAGCCATCCGGAGTAGTTACCCTTCCAAGGTATTCCCTCACCACGGTCAAGTTCCAAGATCCATCCTGCGACATTATCCAAGAAATACCGGTCGTGCGTTACGGCGATGACGGTGCCTTTGTATTGGGCTAAATGATGTTCCAACCAATGTACCGATTCGGCATCCAAATGGTTGGTCGGCTCATCCAATAGCAAGACATCCGGTTCTTTGAGCAATAACCTGCAAAGGGCAACGCGTCGGCGTTCCCCTCCTGATAATACTGATATGGGTTGGCTCCCTTCCGGGGTTCGTAAGGCATCCATGGCGATTTCCAACTTGGTATCCAACTCCCATGCATTGCTGGCGTCGATTTGGTCTTGCAAAGCTGCTTGCTTATCCATCAACTTTTGCATTTTATCGGCATCCTCATAGACCTCGGGCAGCCCAAACATGTCATTGATCTTGTTGTATTCATCCAAGATGGCGACCGTTTCGGCCACCCCTTCTTTGACCACTTCCAACACCGTCTTCGATTCATCCAGTTGGGGTTCCTGTTCTAAGTATCCCACGGTATATCCGGGTGAAAAGACGACATCGCCCTGATAGTTCTTATCGACTCCGGCTATGATCTTCAACAGCGTCGACTTTCCCGATCCGTTCAATCCCAAAATGCCGATTTTGGCGCCGTAGAAAAAACTGAGGTAAATGTTCTTCAAAACGGGGGTATTGGCCGTCTTGAAGGTTTTGGTCACGCCGGTCATTGAAAAAATGACCTTTTTATCGTCTGACATAGGTGTATGTTCTTGGTAGTGTTATTTAAATCTTGAATTTTCGAAGGTCGCTCCAGCTAAAGGAGAAAACCGATCATACCCTTCCTTTAAGGGCATTGAACACCCAGGCTATGGCAAAGAAGCCGACACCGACCGCACCGAAACCGTAACCTGCGACTTCATCATATTTGAACGCCCCCAAGGCTATCATTCCCAATCCCACCACGATCATTATTATCGTAGCATAGGTCAACACTGTGTTCTTGTTCATTCCCATAAATTCCTATAAGTGAAAATCAAATATCGTAAAAAATGCCCCAACCTTAACCTCGGCATTCATATTTGTCGTAGTATCTTAGCTGGACCGGAAATATAGGAAACATGGATATCAATTTCAATAAAAACGAGGACCATAACAAACTGCAGCTCTCCGAACTGCGGAATCGCTTTGCCAAAGTCAAATTGGGCGGCGGTAAAGGTCGAATTGAAAAGCACCATGCCAAAGGAAAGCTGACCGCTCGTGAGCGTATCGCCTATTTGCTCGATGATGATGATCAAAGCATCGAGATCGGAGGTTTCGCCGGTGAGGGCATGTATGAAGAACACGGGGGTTGTCCTTCGGCCGGGGTAGTGGTCAAAATCGGCCACGTACACGGCAGGCAATGCATTGTGGTGGCCAACGATGCCACCGTTAAAGCCGGTGCCTGGTTTCCGATTACCGGAAAAAAGAACCTTAGGGCCCAAGAATTGGCCATTGAGAACCGTTTGCCCATTATCTATTTGGTCGACAGTGCCGGGGTATACCTGCCGATGCAAGATGAGATTTTTCCAGATAAAGAACACTTCGGGCGTATTTTCCGGAACAACGCCATCATGAGCAGCTCAGGGATTACCCAGATCGCTGCCGTAATGGGAAGTTGTGTGGCCGGTGGGGCTTATTTGCCCATTATGAGCGATGAAGCCCTGATCGTTGATAAGACGGGCAGTATTTTCTTGGCGGGAGGTTACCTGGTCAAGGCGGCTATCGGTGAAAGTATCGATAACGAAACCTTGGGTGGGGCGACGACCCATTGCGAAATCAGTGGGGTAACCGATTACAAAGCCAAAGACGACAAAGCCGCCTTGGATACCATCAAAGGGCTGATATCCAAAATCGGCGATGCCGAATCGGCCGGTTACAATCGCGTTCAGGCCAAAGCCCCAAAAGAGAACCCAGAGGATATCTTCGGAATCCTTCCCCGTTCGCGATCCGATCAGTACGATATGTTGGAAATCATCAAGCGACTGGTCGATGATTCCGATTTTGAACAATACAAAGAAGGATACGGGAAGACGCTATTAACCGGCTATGCCCGAATCGATGGTTGGGCCGTAGGTATTGTCGCGAACCAGCGTAAAGTGGTCAAAAGCGGTAAAGGTGAGATGCAATTCGGTGGGGTGATCTATTCGGATTCGGCCGACAAGGCTACCCGCTTTATCGCCAATTGCAACCAAAAGAAAATTCCATTGGTTTTTTTACAAGACGTTACCGGGTTTATGGTGGGGAGTAAGAGTGAACATGGGGGCATCATCAAAGACGGTGCGAAAATGGTGAACGCGGTCAGTAATTCCGTAGTACCCAAGTTCACCGTGGTGGTCGGTAATAGTTATGGCGCAGGCAACTATGCCATGTGCGGCAAGGCTTATGACCCTAGACTTATCGTGGCCTGGCCTAGTGCCGAATTGGCCGTTATGAGCGGAAACTCCGCGGCCAAGGTATTGTTACAGATCGAAAAGGCGGCCTTGGAAAAGAAAGGGGAAACCTTTGATGCTAAAAAAGAAAAGGACTTATTCGATACCATCAAGGCACGTTACGATCAACAAATCAGCCCGTACTATGCCGCAGCACGCCTTTGGACCGATGCCATCATCGACCCCTTAGCGACGAGGAAATGGATTTCGGCCGGAATCGAAGCGGCGGATCATGCTCCAATAACCAAGCCATTCAACCTTGGGGTCTTACAAGTTTAGTTGGCCGTAAAGGTGAAGAACAGCTGTTCTTTGTCGCTGTCCTTGTCCAAGCGTACCAGATGCTCTTCCGAACGTTGGTTCGGTTTTCCGTAGTTGTACTGTACCGTACACTTGACCCAATTCGGGGTTTCTTGTGAAGTGCTAAGGTTGGTCACGTACACCTGCCATTGGCCCACGGCCATGTCGCCCACGATCTCGAATTGTTCGACCGAATACCCATGCCGGCGTTCATTGACGATGGCCTGTTTATCGGCCAAGGCCGAATGCTCCCAATCGAAAAAACGGTTTTGGGGGTTCACGAACTTCAAAACGAAGGCGTCGGAAGCCCCTTGCCAATCGATGACCAACCGGGCATTGTAGGTCAGGTTGTTGCGATACGCGGCATCGACCTGGTCCAAATCGAGTTGTCCTTTCCTTTGGTTGACTAAATTGCGTAGTTCGGTGGCCGCGACCTTATGCAGCGGACTGAAATCGGTACGCGGATCCAAGGTGCCGGTCACCATACCGTTGAGCAGTTGAAGGGCCTGTTGGTAGTTGCCCGCCTTTTTGTGCGCCATGGCAACTTCGAAGTGCGCCTGGATCTTCTTCGGATGGCCCTCGGTCAGCAACCGCGCGGTCAACAATGCTTTCTGATTTGCGCCCAAATGCACGTAATTCAAATAGAGGGCCCGCAGCGCGTCATACCCCAGGTCCAGTTCGATGATGTTCGAAAGGACTTTATCGGCCAAACGGGTATTGGCCGTTCGGAAATAATCGGCCACATCGATATAATAGTGGAATTGCTCCTTATACGCTCCGCGTTGTTCCAAATACAATTGATACGCCGCCTTGACGCTCTTGGCCTTTTTCAGGGCCTTGAGGTATTTGGTGTTCAACTGACCCTTCTTCGAGACCAATTTGCCTTCGAAGATGTTGTCGGTCAGACGCGCGCGATCGATCGGTTTGCCCGAAGCATCCCCACCCAAGGAAGTCTTGGTCGTGATCATGATGACGCCGTTGGCCCCCAAGGTGCCGAAGCGGTTGGTGGCCGCAAGGCCCTTTAGCACGGTTACCTCGGCGATATTATCCGGATTTACATGATCGAAAAGTGCCTCCCGTTGCCCCTGTGCACTTGGACTGGCATTGTTCACTGCAGTCAAGGTGGCGTTGGCACCGAATGCCCCGAATTTATCCGTTGACTCCACGGGAATCCCATCAATGACGATCAGGGCATAATTGTTCATATTGATGGAATTCGTTCCCCTGATCAACGTTCGGCCCAGTGTACTTCGATTATCCCAACCAGATGCTTTGGTTATCTGCATGCCCGAGACCTTACCATCTAGGGCTTCGTGTAATTTCGCTTCGGAATCATTGATATCGCTATCGGCCACCGTACCCACCGAATAGCCAACAGCATTTTCATTTTGGAGGCCATAGGCGGTTCTGACCTTGGTGGTTTTGGTCAGGTAACGGTCTTTGACCACGACTTCATCAAGGGCAACGGTTTGTGAGTCTAAAAAGAAAGTGACATCAGTATCTCGAGAGGCGATGACCTGGATCATTTCGCGTTCCCCGTTCAAGGAAATACGGAGCGTATCCCCCACCCGTCCGCCATATTCAAATCGTCCGGAAGCATCGGTAATTACAGGCTCATTGCCTGGGGCACCCTCGACCAAAACCTGTGCCAGGGGCTTTCCATCCAAGTATACTGCTCCTTTGATCCCTTTTTTTGGGGCAATTTGGGATCGGTTATCCGGATCGAGGTCGATAAGGTCGACCCGGTTCAAAAAGCCCCATAGTTGTAAGGTCTTGGTATCGGCCTTGGTGGAATTGACCAGGAGCAAATCTCCCTTGTCGAGCGAAAGGAAATCATTGGGGACCACGATATTTCCATCCGTAACGGCCACTACCCGCCCCATTCGCGCAACATGATCTAGATTGTCGAAATCGGTACTTCCGTCATACACCGCGTTTTCAATAGCGTCCTTCAAGGACCGCCCCAAGTCGGGGCCATCCAAATCCGTGATTTCGTAGCTGTCCGAAAAGGAGACCCATCGTACTTTTTCAATGCGGTCTGCCTGGATCAGACTATCCAAAAATCGCGTTTCAACGGTAGTTTCGGTTTTGGCGTGTGAAAGTGAACAATCCCAAAAAACGGTCAGGGCATCTTGCTGCTGCGACATGCCCAGTACGGGCACAAGCAACAATACGAAAAGTAGGTTGGTGTTTCGTACAAGGCTCATGAACAGAAGTTACGGATTATTTCCGCGCTTTCATAATGATGTTGGCCGTCAATTTATCGGCCACTTGGAGCTGTAGCGTTTTATACCCTTCCTTGGAGAAACGCAAGAGATCGTTTTTTCGGACTTCTATGGTATAGCGGCCTTTTTCGTCGGTCATGACCTGATCCTTAGTGCGTTGGTTCAGTACTTGGACGTTCGATAACATGCGTCCCCTTTCGATGGTAAAACCGGATAGCGTGCGTGCTTTTTTCTTTTTCTTCGCGGTGCGCCGTTCATAGCGGTCGGCAACTTTATCAGGGACCATCAGGGAAGTCTCTAAATAATAGGCCATGTTCCGATCATTGATCCGCTTCCATTTTGCTTGGCTAGCGTATTTTCGATAGGATCCGTAACGGCTACTTGCCGCGGCCAAGAGCAAGCCCAATTCTTCATTGCCGTATACCTGCAACAACTCCAATGAGACCATGAAATCGTCTTTAACATAGATGTCATAGGGCTGTAAATCGACCCACTTGATATGGTCGTCCTTTTTAACGGTAACCAATATGTTCTTCTTCGAGGTATTCAGATTGGTGTTCGGTCGGCCAAGGCTACCGTCATCGTCATAGATGTTCACACGGAGTAGTAAACTGTCGGATGGATTATGAAAAACCTCGAACTGGAGGCGTTCTAGACGGCGCAAACCGGTTTTGGCAAAAATGCGGGTCGCGAGTTCACCCCCTAAAGCGATGTTATCCTTCCAGTACCCGAAATCCTGTTCCCCATAATTCCGGTACCCGATATTATCAGGAATGAAACGCCCTTCACGATTACTGACCACCACTTCATTCAACGCCAATGGGGAGGGCTTCATTTTGAAGTCGGGATAGGTATTGAAAACCATGGGAAAATCCTTTATCGCAATTTCGAGGGATTCATAGCCAAGAGCGGAAAATAAAATCAGTTCGTCAGGTCGCGGTTCGAATTGGGTCAGGACTAAGTGAAAGATGCCTTCTTCATTGCTCACCGTACCGACATTACGTTCTTGGATACCGATATTCACGTAAGGAATGGGGGCTCCGGTCTTGCCATCGATAACCCGCCCTTTATGATCTTGTTGGGCCGAAGCAAGAACACAGAAGAAAAGAAAAAAGGCCGTTACTACGAAACGGCCTTTTTGTGATATGTTATTCAGTGGCCAATCCACTCACCTGCAGTTTGAACAATTCTTGATTGACATCCTTAAGGCTTAACTTGAAGACCTTGGTCTCCTTACGCTGGGATCGACTACCGTAATTGTAATATACCGAAGCTTTGAGATAGGTCGGTGTCAGGCTTTTGTTCCCCAAGTAATTCACGTTGACCGACCAGGTGCCTGGTAACGAATCGTCGATAAGGTATTCTTTAACGTTATAGCCAAAGTCCTTTTCGCGCTCGATTTCATCGGCATTTTCAGCCAAGGAGTGTTTCCATTTGTAATATTGGTTTTCAGGATTGACGAATTGCAGATCGAACTCGGCTTCCCCATCATTCCATTCAAATACCAGACGGGTTCCTTTAAAGCTTTCGTCGGCAACGAATAGTTTCTTCGCTTTGCGCCCGTCGACCACAGCATTGCGATCGATGGCCAGTAGGTTATTGAATTCCCGGTCCATTATGGGGCCGAAACCTGCCGTATCGACTTCCATAAAACCTTCTTGCAAAAGATACTCATAGCGGGTGTATAAAGCCGCTGCTTGTTTAGGGGTGTTCAATTCCCTGTAACTATTGGCCATATCCATATAGCTCTGCGCATAATTCGGACGCAGGATAAATACCTCTTTGAACGTCTCGTTGGCTTTCTCAAAACGGTTCTGCTGCTGATAGGTATAGGCCAATGCCTTTAATAAGACGGCATTGTTTTCGAACTGACCGAAATTGTCCGCGACGATTTGGTCGGCGAAGTCCTGTTCGTTCCACTTTTCAGAAAAATAAGTATAGGCATCCAAATAGAAATACGGGCTGCCTTGATACATGGCATCAAAGCGATCAAAGACCTGACGCGCTTCGGCGAAAGAAGCACTCGCTTCCAGCTCCTTCATGTAAGTGGGCCTGTTTTCGGCAATTTCCGATTTGGTAAGCACCTTGCCGTTTTCATAATTGTTCCGTAATCGGGCACGGTCAACGATCTCTCCACTTCTTGGATTACCGGTTTTGGTATTGATGACGATCACACCACCAGCCCCTATACTTCCATAACTCGTGGTCGTGGCGAAGTTGTTCAAAATCGCGATGCGTTGGATATTAGCCAAGTCGATCCAAGTGGGTACGTCCGTGAAAATCTGTCCGTCTACATCGAAAATGGCTGCGGCACGATTGCTTATCGATCCCGCACCACGAATGAACACGGCTCCTGGTGATTGAACTCCAAATTGACCTGGTGTCGATGTTGGTCGAAGACCTGTGGTAGCACCTACGACACGCACCCCGGGAAACCTATTCTGTATCAACTCCAAAATCCCAAGGTTTACCGTGTTTATCTGACTTTCATCCAGCATGCGTACATTTCCGGCTGCCCTATGTGCATCCAAATATCCCCAGGCGGTTTTGATTATATTGTTGTTGATTACATAATCTTCTTGCAAATCTTTTTGGGAGCGTCGTTTGCTTCCTTCGACCACGACTTCATCCAATTCTTCAATATCCGGGATCATGATCGGGTTCAATATCCGGGTTACATCTTCAACACGGATCGTTATGGTTTTCATTCCGGTATAGGAGTACTGTAAGCGGTCTCCTGTCGCTACGGCGATTTCATAGCTGCCGTCAGCTCCTGTTGCCGTGGCCTCGCCTTTATCCAAGACTTGGACATTCACATTTTCCATCGGGGACTTGCCATCACTGACCTTTCCCTTCACCTTACGTTCTTGTGCCAGCCCGGTCATCATGGCCAGTGCGAGCACGATTGTCATTTTCATTTTCATAGTTCAAATTTTTAGCTTTCAATATGTTTTGGGTCGTCGTTAGCCACGGCCCTTTTTGTCGTTTTTCATGGATAAATCTCGATATGGCGTTCATAAAAAATCCGGCGTTGCACCCTTGTTTTACGCAAATCCAGAAGGCCTGCAGGAAAACGGTCCAGTTTGGCAATATACAAGGTGTCGTTATCAATGATCTTATAGCCCATGGTAGCCTGCTGCTCTTCGAATTCACGTCCTACCAACAGTCGGGTCCGAATTGGTTCGGTAGGTGTTACATACCCCTTGAACAGTCGATATTCGGAAGGAACCTTTCGTTCCTGGTCACAGCAGGTTTTAAGGTGGGGTTGATGCCCCAACCCAAACCATATCGCGATACCCAAAACCAAGATTTTCCCCATGAGCACTTTATTAGCCATTACATTCCAACCGCTATTGTAGTCAAAAATGATACTGCTTATCCATATGTCCGGAAGCCTTTGACGTGGGGGAAACGTACTTGGACTTCCGTATCGATCCTTAGCTGACCGACATTTAATAAGCTACAAACATCCTGCCAAAAATGTTAAAATATGACTGAATGTTAAATTTTTTTTTGCTTTCCGAATAGGGGTATCCCCTACGTCGTTTTTACCCCTCTTTAAATTACGGAATTCCGGCCTTTTTCTAAAACTTCAGCTTTGAAAAAAGGGGCGTACAAAAAAACCCGCATCCTGTGATACGGGTTTTTAAAAAGGTTTGGCGAGCAAGGGTCAGCGCGAAACCAACTTGCTACCAACGGCAATCGTAAAGAGTTCTTGCGGGATGTCTTTCAAGCTCAACTTGAAGACCTTGACCTCTTTACGCTGCGCATAGGTTCCGTAATTGTAATACACGGTCGCTTTCAAATACGAGGGTGTCAAACTCTTATTGCCCAAATACCGGGCGTTGACCGTCCATTTCCCTGGCAATGAGCCATCGACCAAATACTCCGAAATGCTGTAGCCGAAATCCTTACCGCGCATCACTTTGGCTTCATTGTCGGCCAAACTGTGCTTGATGGTATGGTATTGTTTCTGCGGATTTACGAACTGCAATTCGAATTCGGCCTCACTATTGTCCCACTCAAAAACAAGCCGGGTTCCTTCGAAATCCTCTTCGGCAATATAAAGCTCGCTGGATTTTTCACCGGTGACCACTGCGTTTTTGTCTAACAAAAGGAAGTTGTTGTACTCCCGTTCAAAGATGGTCGCGAAATCCACCGAGTCCATTTCCATCATCCCATCCTCGATCAAGTAATTGTATCGTGTGTAAATCGATGCCGCTTGTTTCGCATCGCGTAAATCGCGATAACTATTCGCCATATCGACGTACGACTGCGCATAATCAGGTCGTAGTTTCAATACTTTCTTGTAAAAATGATTGGCCTGCTCGAATTCACCTTGTTCCTCGTAATGATAGGCCAATGCCTTGAGCAAAACCGGGTTGTTGTCAAACAGCGCGAAATTGCTGCCGATCAAATCATCGGCATAGGCCTTGTCGTTCCATTTTTCTACGAAGTACTTCTGGGCATCCATAAAGTAATAGGGTGAGCTGCTGTAAATCTTGGCATTTTTCGCATAGGTCTGCTTAGCTTCCTCCAATGAACCACTGTTGTATAGGTCTTGTAAATAACTTGGCCAATTGCGTTGCAATTCTTCTTGGGTCTTGATATTCCCGGCCACGAAATTGTTGCGCAATCTCGCTTGATCGACGATTTTGTTCGAACGCGGACTGGCCACTATGGTGTTGACCACGATCACCCCACCGGCTCCGGCACTTCCGTAAGCCGTTGTCGTCGCGAAATTGTTCAGGATGGCGATGCGCTTGATGTTCTTTACATCGATCCAAATCGGAGCGTCATTGAAAATTTGACCGTCGACATCGAAAATGGCCGATCTTGGGTTGAACAGGGAATTCCCGCTTCGGATAAAGACCTTGCCCGAATTCAGGGCACTTTGGATACCGGTTCCTTGATCACTCAGGCCGACTACACCTGGGTTGTTCGAATTTTGGGCCGTGATATTCGTCAATTGGGTGCTGCTACCTGCTCCGGGACCGAAGGCCCCTAAACAGGAACCTTGTACGCGCACCCCGGCGAATTCGTTTCGCAACAGGTCCAAAATACAGATGGCAACCGAATTGATCTCATCTTCACGCATGAACTTGATATTGCCCGGGGCCGTTTCGGCATTCAAGTAACCAAAAGCCGTTCTGATGATATTTGGGTTTTGCTGATATTCGACCGCCAATTCGGATTGACTTTTCCGATTGCTTCCTACCACCGTGACTTCTTCCAATTGCTCGATATCGGGAACCATTGTCGGATTAAGGATACGGGTAACGTCTTCGACTTTAATGCGTACGGTTTTCAAACCTTGGTAACTAAACGTCAGGATATCACCGACCTCCGCGGCCAACTCATATTTACCCGACGCATCGGTGTAGGTGCTATTGGATGACCCCTCGATACCTACCGCAACATTCTCAATGGTCGAACGACCGTCAGTGACCATACCACGGATGGTCTTTGAGGTATTCTGGGCAAAACAGAAACTTGTCGCTAAGAACAAGCACAAAAACAATTTCTTCATTACGCTAATTTTACTACAAAAATTACAAAAAAAATGGAGAAAAGTGTCTCTTTTTGACGGAAAAGTGTTTATAATCAATTATTTAAGTGTTTTTTAACACGAGGCACCAAAAGCAGTTCGGTCTGTCTTCCATTGACGTATCTGAAGCCATTCCCTCCGTAAAAACCGGCTTCTTCAAGCATGACGCGGATGTCCGTTTTCCATGCTTCGAGGTATACTTTGGTGTTCAGTTCTATCGCATAAACCGTGTTCGGGTTCAAGGGATAATTTTCACCGTCGTCTTTCATCACCCCTTCTTGGGCATCCCACATCCCGATAGTGGTACCGGCAGAATGGCCATACGTTCCCAAAGGATGGGTGTAAATGGTCGGTCGATACCCTGCGGCCCTACCCTCAGCCAAAGCTTTGGCGAGAATTTCATTGCCGGTGCGACCCGCAATCATATTTTTGGTCAGAATATCCTGCACCCGATTACCCGCTTCAAGGGCCTTTACCAAATATCCAGGGGCTTCTTTTTCTTCAGGTCGTAAGACATAAGCCAGTTCTTGGCAATCGGTGTTCAAACGCAAATAGGTAATCCCGATATCGCAATGCAGTAAATCCCCGGGTTGGATCACCATTTCTTCAGGTCGCCCCGAAAAGGCATACAATTCATTTTCAGTACCCTCACTGCTGCGTTGCAGATCTACCGTAGGATGAAACCAGGTTTTTAAACCCAAGTCCGTAATTTTTTGACGCATCCACCAAACGACTTCATCGGTAGTCGTCACGCCTGGAGTGATGACCTTTTCGGAAAATGCTTCCGCGATGATATCATGGGTGATACCGACCAATTGGTTATAGATCGTCATTTCGCGTTCGGTTCGGGTCTCGATCCAACCCACCGCCAATCGCTCGGCCGAAACCACCCGTTTGCGAAAAGTTTCGGGCAAGCGTTTTATGAATTCATCATGGTCGGTCTTGTCCAAACCATCGGCAATGTTGTGGTCCTTGGAAAAGTTCAAGCCTATTTTTTTCGGATCCCGTTCCGAAATCAATTGTATCAGTCGTTTCCATTGATCGGGTTCTTTTTCCTTGTCCCATGCGGATTGGATATTGGCCCCGACATTGTAGCGTGCGACCGCCAACTTTTCCAATAGATCGGCTTGCTTATCACGGTAAAACACCAAAATGGTCCGCCTACGGGCGTTCAACCAGGTAGCCGGCAACATGGTCTTCAAAACGGGATCTTCATTGTACTCCCTTGAAATCAACACCCACATATCGATACCGCTGCGGTCCATAAGTTCCGGTAGTACGTTCTCGAAGCGCTCCGCCAACATGCCATCAATGACCTTGGCGCGTTCTTTTTGCGGAAGGATCTGTTGGCCGAACAGGGTGGCCGTAACGAGGCCGGTAGCCAAACATACTAGGAGGGTTTTCATCGTATCGGGTATTTGTGACAAAGTACGAAAAATGGGAGTTACACACGCTCCATTGTCGCCTTTCGCGCGATCTTTCCACTGGCGGTCTCAACGAATCGATCCAACACGATGATCGCTTTGGGGATTTCATATTTTGAAAGCCCTGCTTGATCATAGTGCTGCGCGGCTATGGGTCCATCCCAAACGCCTTCAACAAGGAGTATCACTTTTTCCCCTAAACCGGCATCAGGAACCCCTGCGATAAAATACCGGTTTGAAATAAGCCCGGCAAGCTTGCGCTCGATCTGCTCGGGAATCAACTTCACCCCTCCTGAGTTGATGATATTGTCGTAACGGCCCAGCCATCGAAACCCAGTGTTCCCTTCAAGGGCTACCAAATCGTTGGTCACGATCGGTTCATGGGCCAAATGTGGGGCGTCGATGACCAAACAACCCCTTTGGTCTTTCGAAACGGTCACTTGGGGCAAGGTCTTAAACTGAAGGGCGTCTAATGGTTTGGTGGCGATATGGGTGATGGTCTCGGTCATCCCATAGGTTTCATGGATCTCCGTCGAGACCGAACCCAATCGAATGGCCAGTTCAGCCGAAACCCGGCCACCACCGATAATGAGTTTATCCAATCGATTAAGCTGATCGATCGAATGATAAGCTTGTAAGGGCACCATGGCCGAAAATCCATAACGTTTGCCAGTTTCTGAAAGTGGTCGCGAACCGACCGTTACATGATCCAGGTCCCACCCCAAGACCATGGCGCGAACCAACATCATCTTTCCTGCGATATGGTTCGCAGAAAGGCAGAGTAGCGCACTTGTGCCGGGTGGTAGTTTGAAGTGTTCGCCTGTGGCCAAGGCCGAATTGACCATGTTCCGCTTTTCAAGTGGGATGGTTTTTGGCGTACCTGTTGAACCGGAAGTCTGCACTAGGAGTTCAGGATGGGGATCGAACCAGTCCAGCAAAAAACGTCCAATATCCTTTCTATAGTCGGATGCAAGACATAATGTCTTGGCGTGACCGATCAATCCGGTTTCGTCGTAAGATGTTCCGTTAAGCTTAAATTTCGGATGCAGCTCCATCTTCCAAAGCCATGAATTCTTCACGTGACAACACCCTTCCGAACAACTTTTCGTTCCAATCACGCCATTTGTATGTTCGTGACATGATCAGTAGTAGGAGCGGGAAAATTACGAAAACGGGAATGAGGGCGTCCCATCCCAAAATCGGTTCGGAAACATCACGATAAATCGAGTCGGTTTGAAAGGCCGTCCAGTCTGCGGTTACCAAAAGAGCGGTGATCAAATTGTTGGCCGCGTGATAACCCAAGGCCAATTCAAGCCCCTCGTCCATCAAGGTCATGATCCCCAAAAAGAATCCGGTTCCAATGTAGTAGACCATGATGCCGTAACCCAACTTGCCGACTTCAGGGTTACCCAAATGCATCAACCCGAACAAGGTGGAGGTGACTACCAAGGGCACCCACCGGTTTTTGGCGGCAATTCCCAATCCTTGCATCATATAGCCTCGAAACAAGTACTCCTCGAAGCTGGTCTGTAGCGGTACCAACGCAATAGCGATGATGGCCAATATGATGAACTTGTTGATATCGAAATTCCATACGTAATCGTCTGGTGACAACCAGATGTCGATTCCGGTCAAGGCGACGGTAAGACCACCCCATAAAACAAACGAGAAAAGAATGCGTTTCCAATCCACTTTCTTTCTTGAAGTGGTCAGGGAGGTGATCGATTGACGGTGTACCAGCCACGTCCACCCTAAAACGACAAACAGTCCGACGGCCAGGGGAAGTAGTAGGGTTACCAAAACCACGTTCGTGCCTAATTGTTCGATCATCATATCCAACGCTTCTTCCGTACTCATGGGTGAGCTTACCGTAGCAATATAATTGAGCACCATCAAGGCGATGAAGCCACCTGGAATGATCAGGTATTTCCAGAGTCCGATCTGTCCTTTGTATCCTTGTTCTATGTACATAAACCTTCTATTAGGTTGGGCGGCCAAGATAGGCCATTTTTATATAGCAATTGTCCTTGATCAACTTGCAACGGACCTTCGAAATTATTCGAGAACAATCCCCCAGTACCTAGGCCCTGCGGTATCTTCGGGTTTAGGCCGAAGGTAAACTGCGCAATGGCATTCAAGCCGATATTGCTTTCAAGCGCACTGGTGATCCACCAACCAATACCTTGGTCCTCGGCCAAGGAAACCCAATTTTGCGTGCCTAAGAACCCCCCGATGAAACTCGGTTTCAAAATAATGTATTGGGGTTGGATGGTTTGTAGCAATTCTTCGCGTTCCGTTACACCCAGCACCCCGATCAATTCTTCATCAAGCGCGATGGGCAAGGGTGTCGAACGACATAATTCGGCCATAGCACTAGGGTTTCCGGCTTTTATGGGTTGTTCAATGGAGTGGATGTCCAAAGCAGCCAATCGCTCCAATCGCTTCGGGGCTTCTTTGGGGTCGAATGCCCCATTGGCATCGACCCGTAATTCGATATCGGTTTTTGAAAACCGCTGGCGAATGCTTTTCAAAATGCCTAACTCGGTGTCGAAATCCAAAGCACCAATCTTCATTTTAAGGCAGGTGAATCCGCTTTTCAACTTGGTTTCGACCTGCTCGACCATATATTTGGGATCGCCCATCCAGATCAGACCGTTGATCGGAATGGCAGCCTCCTTGGTGGTAAATGGGGAAGGAAACAGTTCAAAAGGGTCTTTAGAGGATAAAGAACGAAAGGCCTGTTCCAATCCGAATTGAATGGAAGGGAAGGGTTTGAGTTCTTCGAGTAAGCTGTCCAATCCGAGGTGGATATGATCACATGCCCATTGTACACGGTCACCGTAATCAGGCACATCATCGAAACTCAACCCCCTTAACAGTCCACATTCACCGATACCAAACCCCTCCGTATCCTTCAGTATGATGAACCAGGTTTCCTTTTGGGTCAATATGCCGCGTGAAGTTCCGCCAGGCACCTTGAACTGCAAGATGTATTTTTTGCAGACCGCTTTCATTTCTTGTTCAAATTTAGGTATATTTTGGAGCAAAAGCCCTTATGGGAACTCTAGAAAATAAAGTCATTTGGATTACCGGAGCCTCATCGGGTATCGGTGAGGAATTGGCCTATCAACTTTCGCAACGATCTTGTCGTTTGATCCTATCGGCGCGTCGGGTCGAGGAACTTGAAAAAGTGCGCGAAGCCTGTCAAAACCCCGATCAGGTTGCGGTACTGCCGCTCGATATCATTGCTTATGATACTATGGAAGCCAAAGTCCGTCAAGCGATCGATACTTTTGGAAGCATCGATATTTTGATAAACAATGCCGGAATCAGCCAGCGTTCGCTGATTATGGAAACCGATTTTGAAGTCTACCGTCAAATGATGGAAGTGAATTACTTCGGAACGGTTGCCCTGACCAAAGCGGTACTCCCCCATTTCGTTTCTAGAAAGCAGGGACACTTCGTCGTAGTCAGTAGCCTTATGGGCCGGTTTTCATCCCCTTACCGGTCCGGATATTGCGGTGCCAAACATGCCTTACATGGTTTCTTTGATGCACTTCGGTTGGAACATGATGCCGGTCAAATCGATGTGACCTTGGTCTGCCCAGGGTTCGTACAGACCGAAATCGCGAAAAATGCGTTGACCAAAGACGGATCGCCACAAGGAGCCGATGACGGGGCTACCCAAAATGGATTGCCCGTTGCGGTTTTCTGCAAAAAAATGATTCGGGCCATTGAATCGGCACGCTTCGAAGTTTATATCGGAGGTAAGGAAGTCAAGGGAATCTTCATGAAGCGCTTTTTTCCGAAAAAACTGCACCGATTGGTGCTCAAAAGTACGGTGCGATAACTTAGCTGAAATTAAACCAAAACCGAACCCCTTCATTGTTCTTATCGATGTTCAGTTTTGATTGGAGTTGGTTCACCAAACGGTTGATCAAACGCAGCCCCATAGAGGCATTGCTGCGCTCATCACTGTCATCGGGCAGGCCTACCCCATTATCGGCATATTCGAAATACCCCTGCTCGCCATTCTTTCGAAGATGGATGTAAATCTTGCCGTTTTCGTCGCTCTCTGGAAACGCGTATTTAAAGGTGTTCGATACCAGCTCGTTCAAAATCAATCCGAAAGGGATGGCCCTATCGATATCAAGCTCGGTGCCTTCGGCGTCGACGGTAATGTTGATGTTGTGACCTCCTTTTTTGTAAACGCTCTGTACGCTGTTGATCAAGCTTTCAATATACCCCTGCATCTCGATGACCGAAAGATCTTCGTTTTGATAGAGTTTTTGATGGATCAATGCCATGGCCTTTACCCTACTCTTTCCTTCTTCCAATGCCTCGATGGCCGCTTTGCTCTTTGTGTTCCTGGTCTGTAGGCTGAGAAGACTGGACACCATCTGGAGGTTGTTCTTCACGCGATGGTGGATTTCTTTCAGCAAAGAATCCTTTTCCTTCAACGAGTCTTCGATGATATGCTTTTGTTCGGCGATCAAACGTTGGTTTTTAATACTCTTCAGATAGGCATATACCAATCCGGCAAATCCTAGCAAAGTGAAGATCAATGAAATGAACACCAAGTTGATCCGTTCGTTCTTTTCTTGGATCTCGCTCCTGATTTTCTCATTATCCGATTTCTGTTGGTCGATCAATCGTTGGTAGTTCTCCAAATCCGAAGTACCCACGATCGCCACCAATTGTTGGTTCAGGATATTGAGTTCGCTTGCCTTGAGTGAATCACCGATCCTTTCATTACGCCGGTAATAGATCGAGGCATTCTTGAAATCCTCGAATTTATTGTAATAACCTGCTAGCAAGCGATTGCGTTTTACTTGAAGTACGACATCTAGCGATTCGTATTCAATGTCCAGTAAACGTTTCGCGGTCCGGTTGTTGTTCAAAGCCAAATGTGCTTCGGCCAAGGCCAGTCGATTGTCGGCGATTTCCGTTTTGTACTGGTCGGCGTCGGCCGCCTCTAGGATTTTCAAACTGTTCCCCAAATTTTGGATGGCTTCAACGTATTCTTTAAGCTGTACCTGGCTTTTTCCGATGTTGCCTTCGATCTCGGCCTTCAGGTTCTCACTTTCAAATATGTCGTTTTCCGACTTTTCGATGGCGATGTCGTTGCGGTAGACCTCTAAAAAGCCCAAGGCTTTTTTGAATTCATTGATCGCAGTCGGTGGCGATTTGTCCAACCTCAAGTAGATACCCGTTTGGTTGTGGTATTTGGCCAATTCCAAAAAGTCGTTGTCAGCAATGGTCGGTTTGACGGCGAGGATGTACGTTTCCATAGCTTTACGATACAAGCCCATATTCGCATAGATGTCGTAAAAGGCAATCGATTCGTTAACCCCGAGATTTTTCATACGCTCGCGGATTTCGATTTGCTTGTTGTACATCTCGAGTTTGCCGTAGTTCTCATCCAAGAGCCCCAACAATCGAGAAAGGTTGGCCACTTTTAGGGTATCCCTGTTTTCGAGCAAACCCTTTGCGATGGTAATGCTTTTGTCGAAATCCCCTATATCACTGAACAATTGGGACTTCATCAGGGTATAGGCATTGATCGCTGCCGAATCATTCGTTTTTTCGGAAGTACTCAGATAGACATTGACCACTTCGAGCCAGTCGTAGGCTGAATTTTTTCGGTATCGGTTTTGTTCATCGAAGAAGAACCGCAACTTCAGGGCATGCCCCTCGGTATTTTTAAAAAGTTCCAACGGGTCGTCTTGATTCACTTGGGTTTGGCCATTGGTTATGGTCGCCCCAAAAAGGAACGTCAATATCAATAAGTACATCAAACCTTTGTGCATCAATTCGATCTTTTGTCGTTTAAAATTACCGTATTGGATCCGGTTGGGTTAATTTTTGTTGCCAACCTGGGGTAACAGCTAGTGTAAGGGCCATTTGCTTGGGTTTGGAATACCCAAACCGAAAACCTGAATAAAAAAGACCATGCACCGCATTGATGCATAGTCTTTTTGACACTATCTGTATGTAAGATTCGGGGCAAATCAATACAATTCAAAAATACCTTGAAAGGAAGGTGTCTATTTTAGAATGTTGTGAAAGCGATAATTTTTGTTGTGAAATGCACCTCCAGAAAGGTGAATGTGCCATTTACCGATTTTTTTGGTATTTCATGGAATGGCATCGGAAGCTTTTATAAAAGCGAAAGGTCCTGCCAACTGACAAGACCCTTCTACGAGAACACTATATGAAAATGAAAAAATTACTTTTTTGATATCGTATCACTCAGATACACTACGAATGTATTTACAAATGGGCAGCCACTGAAAATATTGTTGTCAAGCGCTCGTATCCTGTTGTCATTGCCCGCTTATTTGAAGCAAGGCAAAAAAAAAGTGCCTTTCGGCACTTTTGAATCTTTAAAGACTGGGGTCTTACGAGTTCATTGAAGAAATTATGAACTCCTTGAAGTCTTTCGATATCGGAATCAAGGTATTGTTGATCATGATATCTTTCGAATTGATCGCATCGATATGGTCGACATTGACGATATATGACTTGTGCGCCCTGTAGAACTTGTTCTTGGGCAACTTCTCTAAATAATCCTTCAAAGGGGAGCGCACCAAAAATTTCTTATCGACGGTATTCACCTCAAGGTACACGTTATCGGCTTTGATGAACTGGATATCCCCGAATTGGATGCGGTAATACAAGTGTTGTTTCTTCACGAAAATCGAATCCTTCAATACCGAGTTCGACATGAAACTATCACCTTCATTACCGGCAATCTCTTTCGAATTGGCTTTTTGGTTATAATTGAAATTGGAAAGGGCGATCTCTATGGACGTGTAAAGGTCTTGCTGTTCAAAAGGTTTGACCAGATATCCGTCGGGTTTGACCGTTTTGGCATTCTCGACGGTCGCCTTATCCGAATTCGAAGTGACGAAGATGAACGGGTTGTTATACGCATCCCGAATGTGTTTGCCTAGATCAATCCCTGTTTTATCGGAAGCCAGGATAATATCGATCAAGACCAAGTCGACATGGTTGTTCTTCAATACTTCAACAGCCTGCTCATACACAATGACGTTATCGACTATCTCATAACCGATCTCTTCGAGCATCGATTGCATATCATCGGCAATAATTACATTGTCCTCGACTATGAGAATTTTTATGGGGTGTTCCAAAATTAGCTTGGTTTAGAAAATAGTAACACTCAAAATTACAAAAAATAATTAATCGCGGTTATGAACAACAGACTCAGCAAAAAGGTCGATAAGGCCAATTTCTTAAGCTCGGGGTCGAATTGCTGGGGGTTTTCAGCTTTCAAAACCCGGATAAGGTGTAAGAAAATCAAAAGCCAGGGCAAGCTTAACGAAGCGCCCAGGATCCAACCTCCCAGAAAGCCCGCATGTACTATGGAAAGCAATAGTCCGAGCAAAATCAATACCGCGTGATACCGCTTGCCTCCGGTCGCGCCCAACTTGACGGCCATGGTGTTCTTTCCATGTTGGATATCCGATTCACGATCGCGCATGTTATTCAAATTCAGTACTCCGACACAAAAAAAGCCAATCGCGATGGCCGGCATCAAATCAAGTCCGTGCAATGCCTTGGTAAAAAGAAACTGGCTGCCCAGCACCGAAAGAAGACCAAAAAACAAAAAGACGAAGAGGTCACCCAAACCGAGGTATCCATAGGGGTTCTTTCCCATGGTATATTTGATTGCCGCCCAAATACTAGCCAACCCTAACACTGAAAACAGCAGGACATAGCGCGTATTCGAGGTACCAAAGGCATAAAAAATCAATGCCAAACTCAACAAGAACGAGATGAGGGCCCCGATACCAACCCCCCATTTCAATTGACCGGGACGAAGTGCACCACTTTGCAAGGCACGTTTCGGTCCGATACGATCGGCACCATCGGTACCGCGCATTCCGTCACCATAGTCGTTGGCAAAATTGGAGGTGATTTGATAACAAACGGTGGTCGCCAAACATAGGATGAGCATCCAGGTGTCGGAATAGCCTTTGGAATTCGCCAAGGCCGTTCCAACCAAAATACCGCTAACTGATAAGGGCAGGGTCCGTAAGCGGGCCGCACTTATCCAGGCTTTTACCGTTTCCAATTAATTCGAAGGTTCTATTTTGACCCGTTTCCCATCTTGGTACGAGGCTACAAAGGCATCTTGAAAGCCCATGCGAACCAGTTCTTTTCTAAAGGTCTGCGCTTCATCAAGGGTTTCGAAATTACCAAGGGAATAGGCATAGAAGGGATTGGTTTTTACGAACATCGTATTCGTCAGTGCTTCGGATGACAAGGCTACGTTGTTTTCGACGAAAGATTTGACCTGGACCGAATATATCTTCTCTTTTTCCAAGAACTCCTTAGCCAAATAGAATTCTTTGACAAGGCTCAATTCTTGGTTCTGTTCTTTCAATTTATCGATCCGCGCCTTGATGGCGTCCAAACTATCAATGGAGACCAAAAGATTGTTTTGGTTGCTGTTCGAAGAATACAGACCGGCCCTAAAGGAAGTGATGGCTAGGAACCCGACCAGAAAAAGCATGGTTATCCCAACGAATACATTGCGCTGGATCTTGATTTTTTTCAAGTCCTTGTTCTTGAATTTTATTTGATCTAACAGTCTTTCGTTAATGATTTGCGATTTCTCGATATCCTTGTGCAAATCCAACAGGTCATTCTCTTCAATAAACGGCATTGCTAATGGACTTAATAATTATAAACCTTTAAAAACCAGGAATTTAAAAAATTCAAATTTTACAAATGTACTCCTTTTGGTAAAAGAAAAAAATACTAGGTTTAATATAGGGATCTTTTACCAAAAAAC
This sequence comes from Flavobacteriaceae bacterium, assembly GCA_013214065.1. Classification (GTDB taxonomy): domain Bacteria; phylum Bacteroidota; class Bacteroidia; order Flavobacteriales; family Flavobacteriaceae; genus Flagellimonas_B; species Flagellimonas_B algarum. The sequence goes on along the minus strand of JABSPK010000003.1, from coordinate 55,516 downwards.
GAAGCCCGGGCCTATTTTGTGACTACCAAAACGATGCCGTCTTCCTTGATTTCGATTTTACGTTGTTTATACAGCACCCCAATGGCTTTCTTAAACGCTTTTTTACTGATCTGCAGCTCATTTTTAATCGCTTCTGGAGATGATTTATCATGGAGGGGCAGAAATCCATTTTCCTGTTGTAATCGATCGAATATCATGGCGGCGGTCGGTTCAAGCATTTTGGCACCTATAGGTTGAAAACCCACGTCGACCTTGCCATCTTCACGAACTGTTTTGACGAAAACCTTGAATGCATCGCCCGATGCGATTTCCCTAAACACATCGGTATGGAAGATCAGTCCTTTGAATTTGCCCTCCAGTAAGACTTCCCAACCTAAAGGGCTTTTGCGATAAGCCACCGCCTCTACCTCATCACCGATCGCATAACGATCTTTAGGGAGTTCCGCGAACCGATCGAGTCGGGAAGAACCTACCAAACGAAAGCTCTTCTTGTCCAAATAACAATGTACCAAATAGGTTTCGCCGGTCTTCATAGGTTCTTGCTGTTCGCGAAAAGGCACTAAAAGATGTTTTTCCAACCCCCAATCCATAAACGCTCCGAATTCACCTACTGCAGCGACCTTAAGTGCCGCGGTGGTATCTCGAAGGATCTTGGGTTGTAAGGTGGTTGCTATGGGTCGTTCGGCACTATCGAGATAACAGAACACGCGAAGGACTTGGTTCTTCGCCACTTCTTGCGGCACGTATTTGTTGGGTAGCAAAATCTCGGTTTCCTCCCCATCCCCTAAAAATATACCGACACTGGTACTCCGTAGTACGGTCAGATCATTATAATCTCCCAATCGTATCATCAGCTGTGCTTATCAAAAAAAACCGCAGCCTTGGTGCCGCGGTTTTATCATCGTTGTTCGTATCCGTTAATTATATACCGATTCTTTTCCGAAATGCCTGGCCAATTGATAGTAAATGACCGCGCGGTGTTTGTTCTTTTCGGAACGTCCGTAGGCTTCGATGACCTTGTTGATGGCCTCCATCAGTTCAGGCCCTTCGGAAAGGCCGAGTTTCTTCATCAAGAAATTGTTCTTTACCGTCTCCAATTCCTTATCATCGCTACCCGATACTTTTGAGGCGTCCAAATTGTAAATGGCCGGGCCAAGGCCGATGGCCACCTTGTTCAACAGGTCCATATCCGGGGTCTCCCCGAATTTCTCTTTGATATCGGTCGCGTATTTGGCCACCAGTTCGTCTTTTTTGCTCATAATCGCTAGTGTTTTATCGTTAATGTTCCGTCTAAGATAGGAAATCGAAATATTCAAGCAAAATGCGGTCATTGACCGTTCTCGGGGTAAATATTTCAAGCAGTTTCGGTTGCTCCGAAGCATCATAAAACGATTGAAGCGCCTGGTCGAGCCCTGCTGCATCGGTGCATGACATATACTCGATCCCATAATGGGCACAAAGGTGCCGTGCCGTATGCGAATGCTTGGTTTCAAAGAAGGTCTCGAAGTTCTCGGAAGGTTCCGCACCTGGTAATATCCTGAAAATACCCCCACCGGAATTGTTTATCAGTACGATTCTAAAATCGGCTTTGACATAATCGTTCCAGAAGGCATTGCTGTCATAGAAAAAACTCAGATCACCGGTAATCAAAACGGTCTGATGGGATGCATAAACCGACGCCCCAACAGCAGTTGATGAACTTCCATCAATACCACTCGTGCCCCGGTTGCAAAAAACCCGAATCGAAGCATGGATATCGAATAACTGCGCATAGCGTACCGTTGAGCTGTTCGATAGCTGTAATTGGATCTCTTCGGGAAGCGATTCACAAATCGTATGGAAGACCGAAAAATCACAAAAAGGAATCTTCTTAAGATAGTCTTTTCGCTTTCGCTCATAATCCAGTTTCATTCGAAACCAAGTTTCGAAATAATCGCCTTGCCTCCTATCATTTGTCCAATAAAGCTTGGAAAGCAAGGTGTCGGGAAGCGTTGGAATATGGTGTTCCAAGGCAAAAAAGGTATCATAAGCCTTGCCTTGACCGACATGCCAGTGGCCTGTCGGGGCATACTTCCGTAAAAAGGACTTTATTTTTTTTGAGACGATCATGCCTCCGATCGTAAGGACGAGCTCTGGTTGTAGGTCCGCGAATTGCCGGTCTTTGACTTCGCGTTTTTCAATTGGGAAGACGATGCTGTCGATACTTGGAAAAAAATTCGAATGGTTCAAGTTCGAAGTCGTCTCGGTAAAAACGATTACCGTGGGATCACTGGCCAAAGCCTCGATCTGTTTTTCGGAAATGGTGTTCGGGGTTAGGGTGCCTACCAAGACCATTTTGCGTTTCGCCTGCCGCCATCGCGAAACGAAAGCTTCATAGTTTATTGCTTCGTGTGAAGGTTCGTTTGACGCATGTGACCCTGTGGCAATGGTGGGTTCCGGAATCGTGTCGTAAAGGGGCTCTTCAAGGGGTACATTGACATGAACGGGCAATGCATCGTCCACTGCGATCGAAAAGGCCCGTTGCAACACTTTTTCGTTATAGTGTTGAATCGTGGCCTGCCCTTCTTGCATCAATTCGGGAGCAAATCGCTTTACAGTATCAGGCGCGTGGGTAATATCCAATTTCAAACTGGTCGAAAACCCAATGTGGGTGTCATAGACCTTGTGCTGTCTAATGGTCTGACCGTCACCGATATCGATTTTATAAGGGGGTCTATCGGCCGAGAGTACCACCAAGGGTATGCGACTGTAGTAAGCTTCCGAAATCGCAGGATAATAATTCAAAAGTGCACTTCCCGACGTACAGACCAGGGCGACCGGCTTTTTGGTTTGTTGGGCCATTCCTAGCGCGAAAAATGCGGCGGAACGTTCGTCGACGATACTAAAGCAATTGAAAAACGGGTTTTCTGAAAATCCGATGGTCAAAGGGGCGTTTCGTGAACCTGGCGAAATCACCACATTTCGGATGCCGAATGCTTCAGTTACATGAACCACGGTTTGGGCCGCGGGTATGCTCGTGTATTCCATACGCTACAAAAATACGACGAATGCGACCGGCCACCAATCGAAATGATCTAATTCAGTAGTCGTAGCATGACCTTACTTTTCTCTTGGGTCTCGATCCATTCTTGGTCAGGATCCGATTCGTTGGTGATTCCTCCTCCAACGAATATCGAATAGGTGTTCCCGTTGTGCTTCATACAGCGCAGATTCACATAAAGCGAGGCTTCGATGTCGGAAGTGGGCTGAAGTTCCCCAAGGTAGCCGGTATAGTATTCCCTGTCGTGGTTTTCGTACCTTTCGATAAAGCGATAGGCATCGGCTTTAGGCAACCCGCAGACCGCTGGTGTCGGATGTAGGGCATCGATCAAAGCCTCCAAATCGGTTTGTGGTTCAAGTTTTGCGTTGATGACCGTCTTCAAATGCCAAAGACTTCCGGCGCGTACCGAGGCAACCGGAGCGACCGAAATGGTTTCGAGCTGTTGGCCAAGGCTGTTTACGATATAGTCGGTGACCACCTGTTGTTCATAGCTTTCTTTGGGCGACCAGTTCGGTGATTCCCCTTCGTTATAAGCTAAGGTACCTGCTAGGGCCACCGTTCGCAATTCCCCTTTTTCGATATGAACGAATTGTTCGGGAGTTGCCCCAAGCCAACATCCGATTTTAGGGTGGTATACCAGATAAACGAAAGTCTCAGGATAGGTAGCCAAGGCTTTCCTGAACGAGGTGAATACATCAGGGCCTTCGCGTCCATCGATTCTTCGGGAGAGCACGACCTTTTCCAAATCTTCTGAACGGATTTGGTCTATTGCCGCAGTTACGACCGTTCGGTAGGCCTCCTTACCCTCCTCCTCTCTCAAATCCATAGGTGCGAGCGGAAGTGTAGCGCCTTGATAGGAGGAGGTCAATGAATCATCGGGTCTGAAATGGATTTTGTCCCCTTTTTGCTGAAAGGGAGCGAACACGAACCTTGAATCCACTTCCCTGCGGTAGCCCGCGTCATGTTGCAACAGCGCTTTGACCTCATCGGTGGCAGGTTTACTGTACAAGACAAAAGGTAACCGCAGTTGCAGTTGCTCCATCGCCTTGGCGATCATGCCTTCAAACTCAATTTTTCTTGGGGAGCGCAATCGTCGTTAGTTTGCAGTTTGAAATCAACTCGCCCTCATCATTCGTCACCTTGATTTCCCAAAGTTGGGTGGTCTTCCCCTTGTGCAGGATGGAAGCCCGAGCGTAAACGAAACCATCGCGAATGGAACGAACATGGTTGGCCGCGATCTCGATACCCCGAACAAAGAAAGAATTGCCATCGAGAAACACATAAGATGCGGCACTTCCGACACTCTCGGCAAGGGCGACCGTCGCTCCACCATGGAGTACCCCGTCTGGTTGGTGCACTTTGGGAGAAACCGGCATACGGGCAATCAGATAGTTTTCCCCAACATCTACGTATTCGATATCGAGGGTTTCCATCAGTGTGCCTTTGCGAATGGCGTTACAAACCACTAAAATTTTTTCCTTAGGATCTTGCATGCGCTTCTTTTTTGTAAAATTACGTATTCCGAAAACAAAAAATGCCCCTACATTTAGAATATGGATCATCTCAAGAAAACCGTAGGTTACACCACAGTCAATTCATACGAAACCTTAAACCGGTTGAGCGCGAAGACCACCCACATTTGGGTCGTTTTCCACGGCATCGGGTATTTGAGCCGGTATTTTTTAAAGTACTTCAAAACGCTTGACCCTGAGACCAATTACGTGGTCGCACCCCAAGCACCGGCGAAATATTATTTGAACGACTCCTATCGATATGTGGGTGCCAGTTGGTTGACCAAGGAGGATACCCATCAAGAAATCACCAATGTCAATCGCTACCTCGATGCGGTTTTCGAGAACGAGCAATGGCCAGCCAATGCGAGACTGGTCGTTTTCGGGTTTTCGCAGGGTGTTTCCATAGCCTTGCGTTGGTTGGCCCACCGTCAGTTGAGCGTAAAGCAGTTAGTCTTGTATGCCGGTGGTATCCCAAGGGAGCTAAAAGCCGAAGACCTTGCTTTTTTAAGAGGGACGTCGGTAGTAAAGGTCATTTATGGCTCACAAGACCCCTATTTGACCCCTGACCGATTGTTGGAACAGGGAGAACGGGTTACCGAACTATTCGGTGAGACAGCCCAACTTATCGAATTTGAAGGCGGGCACGAGGTTAAAATAGAATTGGTCCAACAGCTTGTCACAACGGATCGGGATGGAAATGACGTTTAGTCTTCCTCAGCGGTAGTCTCTTCAGGATAGTAGGTAATCCTTCGGGTTATATAGGTGTTATCGGGGGTAGTGATTTTTTTTACCCAATTCTTCTCACTATGGTCATCGAATTGAAAAATAAAGGCCTTTGAAGATCGGGCATTGCCCACTTGGTTTTCCGACTCGGCAAGAAAACCATCGGTATCATAAGAATACCGTTCTATTTCTTGAGAAACGAATTGTTGTGATTTTCGATCATAACCAAAGGATTCCTTGCTGATCAACTTCCCTTCCGTATCAAAGCGCTCTTCTACCGCCAAAGAAGGTTCACCATCCACAAAATCTTTGGTCAAAGTGACCGTGAAGGTATTTCCGCTGCGAGATCGTGTCGATTTTCGGATCGATTTTAAAATGGTTCCGTTCAACACATAGGTTTTCGTTGTTTCACCTTTGTACGCCTCGTAGGCTATGACCATTTCATCGACGGCGTTTTCATGCGAGGTAATGATCCGAGCAAGCCTTCCTTGATCGTCATAGAAATAACGCTGTTCTTCATAAAACTCCTTATCCAATGACAGAATACGTTCGTGTACCATCATCACTTCACTGGAATCGACTTCATACAGGTTGACCATTGAGGTAGATGGATCAAGAACCCCGTTTTTGTAACTTTCAAGACGCTTCTCGATCAAAAAGGCATCCGTATAGCGATAGCTGGTAATATCTTGATCTTCCTGATTGTATTTGGTCACCACCTTCTCCAACCGGCCGATGCTATCGAAACTAAAGATCTCGCGTCCATAATCGGTAACCACTTCACACTCTTTAACGGCCCCGTTCAAGTCAAAATCCTGAAGGGTGAACAACTTGAGGTCTTGAGCCTGCATCATAACCGAAGCAAAACAAACCAATAAGCCGACGTAGTGTTTTACCATGATGCAAAATTAGCAGGTATACTCTCAAATTAAAAGCAAAAGCAGTGCCAAACAACGAAAATTTAATGTGGAGCGTGTTTTAGAAGCGGCGATTTGGCGAAAAGGGGTTTAGGTCCATACTTGTTGCTCTTCCTGAAAGGAGTTCCGCTATCAATTTACCCGTCGCTGGTCCCAAGCTCCAACCCATCATTGCATGGCCCGCTGCGATGTAGAGGTTTTCTAAATGATCCGGTGTACCAATGTAAGGCAGTCCGTCAGGGGAGACGGGGCGCAAGCCACAGGCCGCTTTGGCCTTGTCCGATTCCGAAATTTCCAAATCGCTATAGTAGTATTCCGCGCCTCGGGCGATGGCATCGACCCGTTCTTGTCGAATGTGGTGGTTGATTCCTGAAAACTCCATTGTGCCGGCAAAACGGGTAAATCCTTGCATTGGGGTCACCGCCATTTTGGCTTCCATAAGAATCGCGGGCATACGGATGCCGGTCTCTCGTTCCACGTTGATACGATATCCTTTGCCGGCCTCAAGGGGCAATCGTACCCCCAACTGCTTTAAGACCTTGGTCGACCAAACCCCAGATGCCAAGACCACGGCCTCAGGCCGATACCGATCCTTTGTGGTGACCACCTCGACAACGCGATCTGTGTCTTTTAACAATTCGATGACTTCCTCATCATAGTGCATGGCGATTCCTTCCGAATTGAGGTAGGTCCGCATTTTATCCATGAACTGGTTCGGACTCATATGACCATCGCATTCGTAATGGATTGCGCCTTTCACGTCTTGGGCTACTCCAGGTTCCATAGCACGAAGCGCCGAAGCATCCAATTCATTGACCTCCAGCCCCAAAAACCGGGCTTTTTGGGCCACCTCGAGTTCGTGATCCCTAGCTTTCCCCGTCTTGTACATCATGAGCAACCCTTTTCGCTCCAAATGAAAATCACCTAATTCCCCGGAATCTTTGATATCCATGAACAATTCACGGCTCAATATATTGATATCCTTTATCACGGGAATGGCCTTTTCGACTTTGGATTTGGTGGCGGACTTTTTAAAATACCAGGCCCACTTCAAGAAATCGGCATCCAATCGGGGTTTCATATAAAACGGACTGCTAGAATCGAACATATACCGCAATCCTTGATTGATCATTCCCGGGGCGGCCAATGGGATGATATGACTGGGTGTCAAATACCCTGCATTGACATGGGAAGCGCCATGAGATCCATTCGATTTTTCGATCAAGGTCACCTCGTGCCCTGCTTTATGGGCATAGTAGGCCGTCGACAGCCCAACGATACCTCCTCCAATGATCAGCAGTTGTTTTCCCATATCAAATCACTTGAAATCCGTATGCAAAAGGGTCGTCCTCAGGATCGATCGTTATGGTGTTCCGTCCATAGGCCTTCGCCCATCCTTGTACGCTGGGTATAATGGCCGGACGGTTACCGATGGTAGTCGTTTCCTCAACCCGTCCGATAAAGGTCGATCCGATGTAACTCTCGTGTACATACGCTTCTTTGGGCCGCAACAAGCCTTTGGCATGCAATTGCGCCATTCGGGCCGAGGTACCCGTGCCGCAAGGCGATCGATCAATAGCCTTGTCCCCATAGAAAACCGCATTCCTACCCGATGAGCGCTCGTCCAAAACGCTTCCTGTCCAAAGCATATGGGACACGCCATTGATCGTGTCGTTCTCTGGGTGTATGAACCGATCAGGATAGCGTCCATTGATGAGGTCGCGTAGTTTTTGGGAATATTGGATCAATTCAGCAGCGGTATGGTGCTGTAGTCCCCCGAAGTTGGTCTGGGGATCGATAATAGCGTAAAAATTACCCCCATAAGCGACATCAAAGGTCACAGGCCCTAAATGGGGTGAGTCGATTTCAAGTGCCTCTGCGGCAAGGTAGCTTTTGACATTGGTCAACCGTACCCATTCGACCTTGTGTTCTGGGCGATGGTAAGCGATGATCACCAATCCTGCCGGGGTTTCCAGCCGTACCTGTCCCTTTACCTTCGGTGTGATCAGATCATTTTCAATAGCCATGGTTATCGTACCTATGGTACCATGACCACACATGGGCAGGCAGCCGCTGGTCTCGATAAACAAGACCGCGACATCGTTTTCTTTGTCATGGGGCGGATAGAGGATACTCCCGCTCATCATATCGTGGCCGCGGGGCTCGTACATCAATCCCTTGCGTATCCAGTCATAGTGCTGCATGAAATACTGCCGCTTTTCACTCATGTCGTTACCGATCAAATGGGGCCCTCCTTTGGCCACCAACCTAACGGGGTTGCCACAGGTATGTCCGTCAAGACATTCGAAAACCGATGCAGCCATATTCAGTCTTTATTGGAGTTCATATAGGTTCTAATGCGTCGTTCCAAAATAGGGAGGGTAACCGTACCTTGTTCCAATACGATTTCATGGAATTCCCGGATGTCGAACCCGCTTCCCATTTGGGATTCGGCATTCGTTCTGAGTTCCCTGATTTTCAATTCCCCGATCTTATACGAAAGGGCCTGTCCGGGCCAAGCGATGTATCGATCCGTTTCGGTATTGACCTCATGGACCGACAAGGCCGTGTTCGCCAACATGAAATCGAGTACTTGTTGTTTCGACCAACCTTTGGCATGGATACCGGTATCGACCACCAAACGGCAAGCCCGCCACATTTCATACGTCAGTTTTCCGAATTGCTCATAAGGCGTCTCATAGATACCCATTTCGTCAGCCAAGAATTCGGTATACAGCGCCCAACCCTCACCATAAGCGGAAAGGTAGGTTCGCTTTCTGAAGTTGGGGATACTATCACCCATTTCCAAGTTCAACGCACCTTGTAGGTGGTGTCCAGGAACCGCTTCATGGGCGGTCAATGAAGGCAAAACATATAGGGGTCTACTGTTCAACTTGTAGGTATTGACCAAATAATATCCTGGTTCGGTATCTTTTGAAGTACCTGAATACCGGCCACCGGTATACTTGGGTGCTATGGCATCGGGGACCTTGATCACCCCATACGGTTTTCTAGGCAGTGTCTTGAAATACTTGGGCAATTGCGCATCGATTTTCTTGGCGATATTACGTGCGTGCATCAACAATGCATCCCCCGTTTCAGCATAAAACTGCGGGTCGGTCCGTAAAAACCCCAAAAAAGCATCGAAACCGTCCGTAAAACCCAAATCGGCGATGATCTCCTCCAATTCACCTCGGATACGTTTGACCTCGGCCAAACCGAGTTGATGGATCTTATCTGCATCGTACGCCTCGGAAGTGGTGTAATAATCGATTCGGTTTTGGTAAAATTCCCTTCCATTAGGGGTTGCGGAAACCCCGATGGCATCGCGCGTCTTTGGGATATACTCCTCTTCGAAAAACCGCTTTATCTTTTTGAACGAGGGAACTACATCGTTAGCGATCCTTTGTAAGGCTACTTCCTTTAACGAATCTTGTTTTTGTACTGATATTGTTTCGGGTAGCGATTCAAAGGTTGTGAAAAAAGCGCTTTTGGATGCATCGCTAAGGATATGGGTGTCGTAGGTGGACGCATAGCCTTCGAAAATCACTTTCGGCTGCGAGATTCCCATTTCCAAACCTTTACGGAGCAGGGTAAAGTGTTGTTCGGTGTAGGCGGGTATCGCCGCCAATAGCTTGAGATAACGTTCGGCATCGGTTTCGGAAAGCAAAGGGCGGATCCTGTAATTCAAGTTGAGATGAAACCCTTGATCGGATTGTATGGGGTTGAAATGCATCCCGAAGTCATAGGCATTGAGTTCATTCTTTAGAATAAATCGCAGCATTTCCCAAGAAATCCATTCGGTTTCCGACAGGTCATCCCCATTGATGATATCCAATCGATCCAGCCAACTTCTTGCCGCGTCCCGTTCGATCCGATAGATACTGTCGGTATGCAGACCCAAGGGGTATTCTTCCCTATCGTAGACCTTGAAATCCTCATAGTCCGCAATAACCCCAGCCAGCACCTGTGATGCTTCCGGTTCGGATGTCGTGCAACCGAAAAACAGATATACCAAAACAAGTCCGGTCAACATGCGTCCCATTACAATGCTTTAGTGGTTAATTCCCCATTTACGAGACGTGTAATGCCCATGGGATTGGCATCCCTTAATTCTTTCGGTAAGGCGGAATCGGGCCAGTTTTGGAAACTCACGGGCCGGGTCCAACGATCGATCGCATGGATACCCACTGCGGTAAAACGGCTATCCGTTGAGGCCGGATATGGTCCGCCGTGATGCATCGATGGGCACACTTCCACACCTGTGGGCACTCCATTGAATATCAACCGCCCTACCCTACTTTTCAACGCATTGACCAGGGCACCATAGGTTTCCAGTTCTTCGGCATTGCCGAGGATCGTTCCTGTCAATTGACCCTCTAACCGATCGATGGCGGTTCGCATTTGTTCGTGGTCATCGAAGGCGACTACCATGGAAAAAGGACCGAAAACTTCTTGATGTAGTTTGGGGTTGTTGATAAAGGCCTCTCCTGAAACTTTGACTACCACTTGCTGTGCTGAATTCGGTGGGACATCGGTAGTGTATTCAGCGACTACGGTTACCCCGTTTTGCGCTTGTACTTCCGCTTTATTGCGTTGGTAATTCCGCTTGATGTTGGGGTGCAACATACAACTTGGATCGATGGTTACTATGGCTTCCGACAAGTCGGTAATAAAGGCATCCAAATCCGATCCCTTCAAACCGAACAACAAACCAGGGTTGGTACAGAATTGGCCCGCCCCCAAAGTAATCGAGGCCGCATAACTTTTGGCCCATTCGGCGCCTTGTTCACGTATGGCTTGCGGCAATAAAAGGACCGGATTGGTACTTCCCATTTCGGCGAATACAGGTATCGGTTCGTCGCGTCTCGAAGCCAAATCGAACAAGGCACGACCTCCTTTGATGCTGCCGGTGAACCCTACCGCCTTGATACCTGGGTGATTGACCAAAGCGACACCTACCTCAATACCACTACTGTTCAAATTCGAAAAAACGCCAGCGGGCATCCCAGTCTCCACCGATGCTTTGGTGATGGCATTGGCTACCAACTCCCCCGTACCCGCGTGCATCGGATGGCTTTTCACAATTACAGGGCAGCCTGCTGCCAGGGCACTGGCCGTATCGCCACCGGCTGTGGAATATGCCAAAGGAAAATTACTGGCCCCGAAAACCGCAACGGGCCCCAAGGGTTGTCGCATCTTTCTCAAATCGGGTTTGGGAACGGGTTGTCGATCAGGTTGTGCGGTATCGATTGTCGCTTGTACCCAATTTCCCTTTTCGACCAAATCGGCAAAGGACCGCAGTTGGCCCATGGTCCGGCCGCGTTCCCCTTTGGCACGGCCTTCCGGTAGCCCGGTCTCTTGGCAATACACCTGTATCAAATCGTCACCCAATTGTTCGATTTGATCGGCAATCGCCCGCAAAAATTCCGCTTTTTGCTTGGCAGGTACTGCACCGTATTCGTGCATAGCCTCTTTTGCCAAACCTACCGCGGAATCGATTTCGGCCGATGTGGCTTCAGTAAATAATTGTGCGATACTTTGATCTTGAACGGGGTCGTAGGTGGTGAATTGAATTTCGCCATCAGACGACCGTTGCGATCCAATGTGGTTTTTACCTGTTAATTGACCCATTTATAGCTTTTTATAGTCCGGCAACTTTGGTCTATTTGCCAAACCTGTTTCAATAATTCGTTCTACGCGTTCCCTTTCCTCTCCTTTTAGCGGAAGCCTTGGAGGACGCACGTTCTCAGTGCCGATACCTGTGGCTACTTCGGCAAGTTTGATATTCTGCACCAGTTGTGGACTGATATCGAGCTCCAATAACGGAAGAAACCAACGGTAAATCGCTATGGCTTCCTCAGCCCTACCCGCTTGGACCAATTCATAAATGGCGACGGTCTCCTTAGGAAAGGCACAGACCAAGCCGGCCACCCAGCCTTCAGCGCCCATCAATAGACTTTCCAGGGCCAAAGTATCTACCCCGCATAACACCTTTAGCCTATCCCCGAAACGGGACTTGATTCGCGAAATGTTGGAAATATCACGCGTCGATTCCTTAACCGCTTGTATCGTATCGTACCGCAACAAAGTCTCGAACATATCTAAAGTTACTTCAATTTTATAATCAACGGGATTGTTATAGACCATTATGGGTAAATCAGTACTGGAAGCCACTGCCTCAAAATATGCCACCGTTTCACGATCGGTCGATTTGTAGCGCATTGGGGGCAACATCATCAAGCCACTGGCACCATAATCTTGCGCATTCGCAGCAGCTTCTACCGCAGCTTTGGTCGATTGTTCGGCGATGTTCAAAATAACCGGGACTCGACCCTTTACGATCTCGACGCAAGATTCGGTCAAAAGCTTTTTTTCTTCATGGGTCAGCGTACTCGCTTCCCCTAAAGTGCCCCCAAGTATTATCGCATGTACCCCAGCGTCAAGTTGGGCATTGATGTTTTTTTCAAACCCCTTGATATCCAATTGATCATCATCGGTGAATTTGGTGGTCACCGCGGGCATCACCCCTTTCCATTGTAGTGTCGACATTTCCTGTTTTTTTGTAAAAGTAATTCGAATGAGAAGGATAGCATACGCAGATATTAGCTATTTTTACCTATATATTAACTTAATTAGTTGATATATTGGATTAATAACGAGTATATGAAGGTATATCCTTTCGTCATTCCCAAGGCTCCCCAACAGCAGCTGATCGTGCAGGAAGATCGAGATCGCATCTTCTATGATCGCCTACACCAACATGAGGAAATACAAATCAGCTACCTTATTGCGGGTAGTGGGAAATTGATCGTAGGCAACTCAATCCATCACTATGGCCCAGGAACCCTTGTATCCTTAGGCCCCCAACTCCCCCACCTTTTTAAAAGCGACCCCAGCGATACCGAATCCCATATGATGAGTATCTTCTTAGCAAGCACTGCCTTCAATCGCTTTTTCCTTGATGCCCCGGAAATGAATGCCTTACAACCTTTCTTTGAGAAGGTGCATTATGGATTTAAATTAGCGCAATGCGGACAAGCCATAGTCGATTTCTTTCATTCCTTGCCAACTACCGAAAGGTTCGATCGTGTGTTAGGGGTTTTACAACTGCTTCGGCAGTTGGGAAACCTATCTACCAAAAGCCTCAGCAATGCAAACTATCGCGCGTTAAAATCGGAGCAGGGCGAGCGCCTGCAAACCGCCTATGACTACGTAATGCAACATTTTCAGCATGAGATCGAATTATCACAAGTGGCCGAAAAGGTCTTCATGACCCCCAACGCGTTCTGTCGATTTTTCAAACAGCGGACCCGAAAGACCTTCTTTCAATTCGTTATGGAAGTCCGTATCACGCATGCCTGCCAGCAATTGATCGATTTTCCGGAGTATTCGATCGCTGAGGTAGCAACCCGGTCGGGATTTCCTACGATTTCGAATTTCAATAAGTACTTCAAACAGTTGAAACACCAAAATCCGAGTGCGTATCGCAAGGCAATGTTATCGGCTAATTGATTGAAGTTCATTTTGTTTCCCTATTTTAGCGATTGAACTAAGCTCAACTCATGAAAATCCCCTTTGCCTTCATCATACTGTTGGCAGCTGGTTGTTCTAGCTCCCAGCAAGCGACCGGCGGAAACCCACAAGCCGCCAGCATACCGGATGATCCTGAACGCTTTGCCGCCACGATTACAGAACCTGAGCTAAGCGAACACCTTTATATCTATGCCTCTGATGCCTTCGAAGGCCGTGAAACCGGCCAGCCCGGGCAAAAAAAAGCAGTCGAATATATTATCGATCAATATAAGGCCCTTGACATACCCGCGGTAAAAAGCGATGGAGACTACAAACAGACCGTTCCCCTTGAGACCAATGGGGTGCCGGAAGGCAGCATAAGTATTAATGGCAACCGCCTGGTAGTGGGAAGTGAGGTGCTCACGTTTACCGAAGCCAAAGGAACCTACGACGAGGTCGTTTATGTCGGTTATGGCATCGAAGACGCCAACTATTCGGACTACGATGGAATCGATGTATCGGGAAAAATCCTGTTGGCCAAATCAGGGGAACCGCGAAATGCCGACGGTACGTATCGCGTGTCCGGTACGACCGAGAAATCGGATTGGAGCAATATGTCTGAATCAATGGGCAAACGAACGGCATTGGCGATTGAGAAAGGTGCTAAAGGCGTTCTGTATTTCGACCCTCAAAACTACGCTCGTTACAACCGCTTTTTCAATTTCATGAAAGGGAATAAAAACGGTCGTATGGGGCTTAAACCTGATAAGTCGGACGTTTTCGTAATCCTTTTGAACAATCAGGCCGTTACCACTTTATTGCCCGATATCCTTGATAACAGCGCCGCCCGTGTGATTCCCGCACAGGTAAAACTGGATGTGAGCAGCGCCGGTAATGCCATCGATAGTGAAAATGTAGCTGCGATTTTGGAAGGAAGTAGCAAACCGGACGAATTCGTGATCATTTCATCACATCTTGATCATATCGGCATGACCGAAGACGGCAGGATCAATAACGGGGCCGACGATGACGGATCGGGTACGGTAGCCCTGTTTGAAATCGCCGAAGCCTTTAAGAAAGCAAAAGATGAGGGTAAAGGACCCGCACGTTCCATCGTATTCCTCCATGTCACCGGAGAAGAAAAAGGCTTGTTGGGATCGCGCTATTATACTGATTTCGACCCTTTGGTTCCCTTAGAGCAAACTGTTGCCAATCTCAATATCGATATGATCGGTAGGATCGACCCCAAAAGAACAGGCGATCGCAACTATATTTATCTGATCGGTTCGGATAAATTGAGTACGGAACTGCACGAACTTTCAGAAGCCGTCAATACCAAATACACCCAAATCGAATTGGATTACACCTACAATGACGAAAATGACCCGAATCGCTTCTATTACCGCAGTGACCACTATAATTTCGCCAAGAACAATATACCGATCATCTTCTATTTCAATGGTACCCATGCCGACTACCACCGCCCGACCGATACCCCGGATAAGATCAATTACGATTTATTGAAAAATCGAACCCAATTGATATTCCACACCGCTTGGGAAGTGGCCAATCGCGAAACGAAAGTAGCCGTTGATAAGGCTATTGAATAACTGAGTTTGACGAAGCACTTTTCCGTTCCGATATCGGGACTTATCTAGTTGTCAACTTGCCGATTTTGTACGTTGCTATCGATATGGGTGTCGTTTCTTTTCATGCCTTTGGGTGACTTCAGACCCCAATGGACCATAACACCTCCAAGCAATCTATAAATCATAAAGTTTTATTAACAACACAAGGTTTTTAAGAGTATTGACATCAAATCGATAAACAATTTCTTAAAACTATGAAGTTATATCACAACAAAACACTATCCATTTTGGCCTGTATGGCCTTGATCTTTAACGCTTGTACCACCGATGATGATCCTGTAATCGGTGATTCGGATGTAACGGAACCCGAAACTATCAACTTGGCCGATTCCACAGCCAAATTGATCGTACAATGGAGTGATCTGTTCGTTACGATCGACCAACACACCATCGACATGCGGCCGAACAGCGTAACCCGAAGTTTGGCCTATATCCATTTGACCGGATACGAAACGGCCGTGCCTTTCATGGATACTTACAATTCGAATGCCCAAAGGTTCAATGAACTTTCCATAGATGCCGATGTATTCGAAACCGACATCAATCTTGAAATCGCTTTGAACGAGGCGTACGGCGAAACCCTATCGCATTTTATGTTCAGTATTGCCGGTTTTGCCCACACTACGATCTCGGAGTTCAGGAATGAAAAACTTGAAACCTACTCACAAGGTTTGAGCGAAGACGTTATCGAACGGTCGAGACGCTGGGGGCGCCATGTCGCCCGACGCGTTATCGCCTATAGTGAAACCGATGAGGCCGGCGAGGATCAAATTCGCAACCCCACTCCAGCCGATTACATAGCCCCCGTCGGTGAAGGGCTTTGGGCTGCGGGCGAGAACGAAGATGCATGGTTTCCGTATTGGCGTGAAGTGAGGACCTTCGCAATTGGCCCGGAAGCGACCAGCACTACCCCTTTCACTTCCTTGTTCAGTTACAGTACCAAGGCCGATAGTGCTTATTATACCAGTATGACGGCAGTATACGAAACGGCCACTGCGGCAGCCACCGACAATGCAGAGGAACTATGGATCGCTGAATTTTGGGCCGATGATGTGGAGGGATTGATGATCAGTCCACCAGGGAGGCAATTTTCGATTGCCAATCAGCTCATTGCACAATATGAACTGGGTTATGAACGTACTTTGGAGCTGTTGTTACGTTTGGGATTCGCCCTAAACGATGCCGCGGTGTCGGCTTGGGACGATAAGTACACCTACAATACCCAGCGTCCAAGCACTTATATCAATGAGACCATCGATAAGGAATTCACCACCAATTTGGCACGATTCGTCGTGGCACCCAACCCGGCCTTTCCGAGTTACCCTTCAGGACACGCCACCTTTGCAGGTGCTGCAAGTGGGGTGTTCATTGCCTTTTTCGAAACCGACAACATTGCCTTTACCGATAACACCTACCTCGGATTTGACTATGTCACCGAGTTCAATGGAACACCTCGCAGTTTTGACTCGTTTACCGAAATGGCCTATGAAAACGCTTATTCTCGGGTACCGCTAGGGGTACATATTCTTGAAGACTCTACTGAAGGATTACGTTTGGGGTATGAAATCGCCGAAGCGGTCAATGGATTGGAGTTGTCGAACTGATTTTTTGGTATGGGAGTGAACTCAGCTGCACCAACTCCAATTCGTTACGCTGCAAGCAATGGGTATAAAACGGAAAAGCCCAGGACTATCGTCCTGGGCTTTTCTTTATAAAGGGTGGAAGACCGGGTTCGAACCGGCGACCTCTGGAACCACAATCCAGCGCTCTAACCAACTGAGCTACAACCACCATTTTAAGCGAGGGCAAAGGTAAATGATTTTGTGAAACCTTTCAAAATAATAATAGTATTTCAAGCGTGGGGCATACGTACTTACCTATAAAAGTGTACCTTAGGTTTAAAATTGTCCCCCATCGTATTGTCTGTGCTTCACAAAGGACGTATTTCCGTATGCCGATGTTTGTTGGCAGCCACCCTTTTCGCCCTATTGCAAAGCCCTTGCCTAGCCCAAAAGAAATTAACCGATAGCTTAGGGAGTATCAAGGCCGACTTCGAGTCACGACCCGATTTCAATCCGAGCGACACCACCTATATCAAAAACCTTTACGAACTCGCCAGGGCGTACATCTATCAAAACAAAGACAGTGTACTCCACATGGCGAATCGCGCCTTGGAACTCAGTGATGCCATTAGTTACGACAAGGGCAAGGCAGGGGCCCAGCTGGCATTGGCCAGCTACCATCTGTTCAACGGAAACTTCGATACCGGTTTTGAATTCGCTGATAAAGCGTATCAACTGAGTACGACGGCCGGTGCCGATAGCATCCATTTGACGGTGATCAATTTAATGGGACTTGGTTATTATGCTAAAAAGGATTTTCCGAAAACCTATTTGCTCTATCAAGAAGGGTTTCAAAAGGCCGAAGCACAATCGAACCAACAAATGCAGTTGGCCTTCAACATGAACCTGGCCACCACCTTTTCGATCATCAAAGATTACGAACAGGCGCTGACCTATTATGATAAGTGCCTTGATATCTTGAAATCATCGGATGATCGATTACAAAAAGCGCAAGTCGAAAGTAATCTCGGTTATCTGTACTGGAAAAAGAACGAGTTCGAAAAAGGGAAAAAACATACCTATGCCGCCATACCGGTCTTTCAAGAGAATCGATTCGGGGCGTGGGAGTCTTTTGCCTGCATCACCTTAGGTGGTATCGCCATTCAGGAAAAAGATTTCGAAGAGGCGATGAAACACTACTCCAAGGCCATGGAACTCTTGGAAAACATGAACGATCAAAAGCGGGAAACCGATGTGTATCTTGGTCTGGCCGAGGCCTACCTTCTCAGGGGAGCTATTGCCCAAGCTGAAGAATATGCGATTAAGGCCCATACCCTTGCCAAGGGTATTACTTATTTCGAAGGACAGATACAAGTATCCGATCTTTTGTATCGCATCAACCGTATGTTGGATCGTTCGGAAATCGCTATTGAACATTTGGAAGCGGCACAACGACTTTCCGATTCGATTATGGTAGAAGACAACGCGACCAAACTGCTGATGCTACAGGCCCAAAGCAACTTTGAAAATGAGCAGCAGTTGGCCGAAATTGAAAACGACAAAGTGCTCGAACGCCAACGGGCAATTACTTTAACCTCCTTAGTCTTATTATTGGCGTTGACAGCTATTATCCTACTCATTCGAAAAAACATAAAGGAACAAAAAGCCGCCAACCGCAAACTCCAAGAACTGAATGCCGCAAAAGATCGGGTATTTTCGATCATCGGTCATGATCTGAAGTCACCGATTGGGACCCTTCAGGAATTGTTGGAATTATATAATGACAGCAGTTTATCGGATGAGCAAATCGCAGCCGTTTTCCCAAGATTGAAGGCCAATGTCGACCATAGTTCCTTCACCCTCAACAATTTGTTATTCTGGGCCAAATCACAAATGAACGGAATCCAACCTGTACCGGTCCAAGTTCCCATTAAAATGGCCGCTTATGAAGTATGTGCCTTATTTAACGAGGCGATTACCAAAAAACGACTGGTTATGACTTGTACCTTCGATCAAACCACCCAAATCCGAATGGATGCGGAGCACTTGAACATCGTTCTCCGAAACTTGATTTCCAATGCGATAAAATACAGCATGAACGGGGGTGAAATCAAATTTGGAAGCACTACTTCTTCACAGGGAACCGAAGTTTGGATTCGTGACGAAGGGGTCGGAATGGATCAAGCCAAGATCGCTGCACTGTTCGAAGGGAACCCGACAGACTCCACCCCAGGAACGGCCCATGAAAAAGGAACCGGTCTCGGATTGGCCATTTGTGACGAACTCATCCGTCTGAACGGAGGAAGCCTGACCGTCGAAAGCGAGCCTGGAAAAGGAAGCCGTTTTCGCTTTGTTATTCCATAAGAACTGTCATTTACTTATATTTAACAACATCTTAAGGATGTTTTATGACATTTCATAGGTTTTTATGGGTGTTTTTCGTGCTGGGTTCCATGACACTGGCAAAGGGTCAATTCCAATCCGAAAAAGACAGTTTATTGATTCAAATCAGGAAGTTGGAAGCGGGTTCCGATGCTGATTTAAACACTTTGGTCGATTGCTACAACGCCCTGGCACGCAAATACCGGTTCAGAAAACCGGACAGCCTTAAATATTATGCGGAGAAGGCTATTGCCCTAAGTGGAAAAATCCATTATACCGATGGCAATATCCTGGGCAACACCCGCTTGGGCGATTACCATTCGGATATTGGTGGGAATGAGGAAGCCATGGCCTTATATGAACAGGCCCAACAACAAATAGAAGGTTCGTCGAATGCTTCATTGAAAGTCCAAGTCTTGAAGAGCTTGGCTTTTCAGCTGTTTTCCGATCTCAATCTAAAAAAAGCGATTACCGTATTTTATGAGGTTATTGACGTGGCAAGGGCAAACGGTCTGGTTGAAGAAGAAGCCCGATTAAGACATAATCTCGGTTTTTTATACAGCCAAAGCATGCTTTTTGAGGAAGCGAACGAAGAATATGGCGTTGCCGATAGTCTCTGGATGGTGGTGGGCACCGACGACCTTGAAGCTATTACGAAATCGAACATGGCCTTGAACCATGTACGCCTTCAGAATTACGAAACGGCACGTCAATATGGTTTTGCCAGTGTCGAAAAACTAAAAAAACGCCAAGATCCACTTTGGCTCTCACGGTGTTATCGGGTCATCTCGCGATATTACCTCGGAGTTGATTCCCTTCAGCAAGCTTTGATATTCAACCAGCGTTCAGACAGCTTGCTTCGACAGTTGCGCAATGACCGCGACAATCTGGAGGTGGAGACCCAATTTTCCCATATATACCTCGCACAGTCCGAATTCGACTTGGCCGAAAATCATGCGGCAGTAGCACAGTTCTTAGCAGAGCGATTTCATGATTCGATTGCATTGGCCGATGCCCATTTGGTGTTGAGTAAAGTGTACAAAGCGCGTGGGGCCATTGACGCTTCCTACCAACATGCGAATGCCTCTTTCGAAATACAGAACACCATTGCCTTAAATAATTCCAGAAGGCACTTGCGCTTGTATCGGGCCAAATTGAATTATGAGAATGAACAGCAATTGGCCCAAATGATCAATATTAGGCGGCTGGAAAAACAAAAAATAATCACCTATGTCACCGTAGTGGTACTTCTGGCTTTGGTCGTAATCATTCTATTAGTGAGAAAGAACGCCAGGGAACAAGCGAACACCAACGGACAACTCAAGGCATTGAATTTGGCCAAGGACCGGGTGTTTTCGATCATTGGCCATGATTTGAAAGCCCCTATCGGAACCTTACAGGAGTTATTGGCCCTGTACAACGATAAATCATTATCGGCAAGTGAGGTAGCGACCATGGTGCCCAGACTCAAGGCGAATGTGGATCACAGTTCCTTCACCTTGAACAACCTACTCTATTGGGCTAAATCCCAAATGAAGGGTATTGACCCTAAACCCTTCCCCACGGCAGTCAAAGCTGCGGCTACCGAGGTATGCGAACTGTACCAAGAAGCCATCGAGCGGAAAGCGTTGACCATTGTCTGCGACTTCGATCCCGATATGCGGCTCCTTATTGATCCCGAACATCTGAACATCATTCTTCGCAACCTCATTTCAAACGCCATCAAATACAATCGCAACGGGGGTACCATTCGGTTCGGAGCACAAAAAAACCGAGGTTCTATCTATCTCTACGTTTGCGATACCGGCATTGGATTATCCATGGATAAGGTCAAATCACTTAATGACGGAGGTTCAGTGGCATCGACACCAGGTACCCAAAACGAAAAAGGAACAGGTCTCGGGCTGGCGATTTGTAAGGATTTAATCGCTTTGAACGGAGGTAGCCTTAAGGTTGAAAGTCCCCACGGGGAAGGGAGTTGTTTTAAAATCAACTTCGATTCGGCGAAAATACAGTCCTGAAGCTCAAGGTTATCGTATAAATTATCGATGAACTACACGTTTTTTACGTTAAAACACACTTTTTTTAAGATTTTACCACATTATTTCCGGATTTTCTACGTTATGGGTATAGTTTAGAACAGTATAAACTAGTTGATGCCCAACAACTTGACCTACACAGCGTATAACTACCGTGCCTTTGCTATGGGCACTTTTTTGGCATTATGTTGTCTCATTGCCCCTATTAGCGCTACTTCCCAAGAAAACAAGCGGGAATCCCTTTTGGCCAAAATCGCCAAGCTGGAAAAGTCTAGCCATACTTTTGCTACGGATACCACTTATATCAACTTACTAATAAAACTCGGCAAGGAATATCGGTTCATTAAGGCCGACAGCCTTTTAAAACTTTCGGTAAAAGCAGCTTCGCTTAGCGAATCGGTAGGGTATATCGAAGGAATGAGCAGTGCCTTCAACAATGTTGGCGATTATTATTCCGATAAGGGCAATAGTGAAAATGCAATTTCCTATTACAAACGGACACTCAAACTAGCGGATTCCATTCAACATACGAAGCTTAAGCTTCAAGTAATGAACGATTTGGCCTCCGAATACGCCTATTCGGGCGACTATGGAAGGGCCTTGAAAGGCTATCTAGAGGGTATTGCCTTGGCAGCGACCACAGAAAACGACCACATGCTGTCCATCCTCAACGAAAACCTAGCCAATCTTTATGCTTCCCAAAAGGAATATACCCAGGCCTTGGAATTCTATGAAAAGGTCAAGAAAATCAACCAACGTATCGGTGATGAGGTCATTTCGGCCGAAACCATGAGCAATATGGCGTCATTGTATACGGACACCGGCAACTATGATTATGCCATGTTCCATGTGAACCAAGCCATCAGCACTTTCGAAAAGTTCGGGGTCTTGGATTGGTTGGCCTTTGCTTATTCGGTAAAAGGGGAAGTCTATTTGGGGCAAGGCAAATACCGTTGGGCCCTGTATTGGTTCGATCAGAGTGAAATCGTTCACAATGACCTGGAAGACGAACGGGGCAAAATCGACCTATTGAACGGTACGGCAAAAGCACATTTGGGGTTACAAAAAGACTCGATTGCCGGTCGCTACGCAATGGAAGGGTTTGAGATTTCCATGCGCATCAAGTCATTACAAGGGCAAATTGATTGTTCGGAAACCCTATATGAAGTCAATCGCAATTTGAAAGATTACCAAGGAGCCTTGGTCTATCACGAAATTTTCCACCGACTTTCCGATTCGCTTTCAAGGGATGAGAACAAACGTAGCCTTACCTTACTGAAAAGCAAACTGAACTACGATCGCCAGCAGCAATTGCTCATGGCCGAAAATGACAAAGTCAGGGCCAGACAGCGCACCATCGTCATCGTGTCGGTCTTGATCTTGGCCATTTTGTTGGGTACCCTGATACCGTTGTACCTGAACCAGAAAAAACAAAAGAAACTATACCGGCAATTGAAGGTCAAAACCAAGATTTTAAGGGAACGTGAAAGTGAGCTCAACGGCATCAACAAGACCAAAGACAAACTTTTCTCCATCATCGGTCATGACCTCAGGGGGCCCATCGGTGCCTTACAAGGCCTGTTGAAGTTGTTCGCAACGGGCGAGATCGCAAAAGAGGATTTCTTCGGGTTCATCCCCAAATTAAGGGGTGATGTTGATCATATTTCCTTTACCCTGAACAATCTTTTGACTTGGGGTCAAGCCCAGCTCGAGGGTACGGTCACCCGCCCGAAAGTGGTCTCGGCCCAAAAATTGGTCGCCAATAACATCAATCTTTTGGCTGAAATGGCCGCGAACAAGTCCATTAAAATCCTGAATCAGCTTCCGGAAAATCCCATGGTACTGGTCGATGAAGATCAAATCGATATCGTCATCCGAAACCTGATCAGCAATAGCATCAAGTTCACACCCAACAATGGCCTGATTACCATTGAAGCTGAAGAAGGACCAGCGGTTTGGAAATTCATGGTCCGCGATACCGGAATCGGAATGAACGAAGAAACCCAACGAAAAATCTTCTCGGATAGTTCGAACGTGACTACCTATGGCACCAACAATGAAAAAGGAACAGGGCTTGGTTTATCGCTCTGCAAAGAAATGGTCGTGAAAAACAAAGGGGAAATTTGGGTCGAAAGCATCCCTAAAAAAGGATCGACGTTTTACTTTACCTTACCCAAGATTACCAAAAAATACCGCAAGGCCGGATAGTCAGATCAAATCCGTAATACTATCGACGGCAGGAAAACGCTCTACGGTAAAGCCCTCAGCATAGGCAACACCTACCAACCGTCCTAGATCACGTGCCCTATACGTCACACTATCAATAAAGTTTTTGCTGCTTATCGGCGTTTCGGGCTCATCACTGTTCGGGTCGTAAAACTGTGAGCTATACGACAATATCGCCTCGTTCTTTCGTTCGATGTAACCGCTGATATCGGCTACCACATCAGGTTCCAAGTTCAACCATTGAATGTAGTGGTATACGACCTTAGGACGCCATGCCTCCTGCTTCGTTCCATCATCCAAACTTGTTTCCAACTTGGTCAAACCACTTAAAAAACAGGCATCACTGACCAATTTGCTCCCTTTCCCATGATCGATATGCCGATCTTCAACGGCATTGCATAGCACGATTTCCGGTCGATACTTCCGAATCATTTTGATGACCTCCATTTGATGGGGTTTGTCGTTAACAAAGAACCCATCGGCGAACTTCAAGTTTTCACGAACGGCAACTCCGAGTACTTCGGCCGCTTTGGCCGCCTCCGCATCTCGAATCTCTGGGGTACCCCGGGTTCCCAATTCACCACGGGTCAAATCAATGATCCCTACTCGCTTTCCATTGGCCACTTCTTTGGCGATGGTTCCCCCCGCCCCTAATTCGGCATCATCGGGATGTGCGCCGAACACCAAAATATCTACCTTCATCGTGCCATTACGGATTTGTTTCGCACTAGTTTAACCGCCTGTTCAATATCCGCCATCAAGTCTTCAGCCTCTTCGATCCCCACTGAAAAACGTATCAAACCATCACGTATACCCTGTGCGGCCCGGTCTTCAGGTGACATCAAAGAATGCGAGGTCAAGACCGGGGAGGTAACGGTGCTTTCAACCCCTGCCAAACTCATTGATGGTTTGATCAATTGTAAGGAAGCCATAAACGCCTCATAGTCCAATTCCTGATTCAACTCAAATGAAAGCATCGCCCCAAACCCATGCATTTGGGTTTTGGCCAATTCATGCCCTGGATGCGCTTCAAGTCCCGGATAGTACACGGCGTCGATCGCTTCATGCGCCTGAAGGAAATGGGCCAATCGCAGGGCGTTCTTAGTTTGTCTTTCAACCCGAAGCCCTAAGGTTTTCAAGCTGCGTTCAAGCATCCAAACGGTTTGATCGCTCAAACTCCCCCCAAAACAAATCGAAGCCTCCCAAATACGATCCATATGGGCCTTCGATGCTGCGACCGCCCCAGCACACAGATCTGAATGTCCACCCATATACTTGGTGGCACTGTGGATTACGATATCGATACCGAAATCGATCGGATTTTGATTGATCGGGCTTGCGAAGGTATTGTCTATCATGGTCACAATACCCTTTGATTTCGCCAATTGGGCGATGGCAACCATGTCGGTAATCGTCAACAACGGATTCGACGGCGTCTCGATATAAAGGACCTTGGTATTGGGCTGTATCTCATTCAAAAAGTCTTCGGCTTCCCAACCTGTGGTAAAGGAATAGGAAATACCGTATTTCCCTAACTGTGTAGTCGCGAAATTATAGGTGCCCCCATATAGGGTTTGCTGAAAAACGATATGGTCTCCAGCCTTCAAAAAAGCCATCAATGCATGACTTATCGCTGCCATACCACTGCCGAATATCATTGCCGATTCGGCATGTTCCAAAGCCGCGATCTTTAAGGATAGCGCTTCTTGGTTCGGGGTATTATAATACCTAGGATAGCGCTTGACCTCCACATCTTGAAAAGCGTAGGAAGAGGCCATGTATAAGGGTGAAACCGCGCCTTTGAACTGTTCGTCATCAACGGCACCCACATGGGTGCAGATGGTATTTATCCCTTTGAAAGTTTTTTTCATAACTGGATTTTAAGCGATGACTAAAGGTACGAAAGTTAAACCTGAACGGTCTTCCATTTTCCTTTTCGGAACCAAACAATGGCGATTACGGCATAAAGTATCTGTGCCGTGGTTACGGTAACGAATACCCCAACTGCCCCGAAATCCAAAACCAAGGCCAAAAAATACGCCAAAGGAATCTGATACATCCAAAAAGCGATCAGGTTGATCTTGGTCGGGGTCTTGGTATCCCCAGAACCATTGAATGAATTTCCTACCACCATTCCGTAGGCATAAAACACATAACCTGCCGCGAAGATTTGAAGACATAGCGCCCCATACTTCACTACATCCGGTGTGGCATTGAACAAGCTCACGATCTCTTTGGCGAAAACCAAGTACGCGATAGAGACCAAGCCCATGAAATAGGCGTTGTATTTCCCTGTTTTCCAAACCGACCGTTCGGCTCGATCCGGTTGTTTGGCCCCTAAATTCTGCCCGACCAAAGTGGCCGCGGCATTGCTCATACCCCAAGCGGGCATCAAGGTGAACATGATGACCCGAATGGCAATGGTGTATCCGGCCAAGACCTCACTTCCAAACTCCGACATGATCCGCATCAAAAAGACCCAGCTCGAAGTACCGATCAAGAATTGTGCGATCCCACCTAAAGAAACCTTGATCAAATTGAACATCACCTTGACGTTGAGCACCACATCCCTGAGCAGCAGTTTGATCTTGCCCCATCCGAAGAATAAGATACCGATCTGGAACAAAACCGCCGTACCCCGACCGATATTGGTGGCTATGGCGGCCCCCATGACCCCATATTCGGGTACCGGCCCTAGGCCGAAAATGAAAATAGGGTCTAGAATAATGTTGAGTCCATTGGAAAGCACCAAAGTCCACATCGCGATCGATGCGTCACCTGCCCCACGAAATATGGCATTGATCAAAAACAGTAACATGATGGTCAGGTTACCCCCGATCAACCATTTGGTATATCCTGCGCCTTCAGCGATCAAATCCGGCTCGGCCCCCATCAGGGCCAAAATCTCTTTGTGGAACATGAACCCGATCGCCCCGAAAACCACGGCAACCAGTACGCCTAAAAAAATCGCTTGAACCGCAGCTTCACGGGCCCCTTTGATATCCTTTTCGCCTACCCTTCGAGCTACAACGGCGGTAGCGGCCATACTAAGGCCTATAGCTACGGCATATATCAAGGTGATGACCGACTCGGTGAGCCCGATGGTCGCAACGGCATTGACGCTGACTTGTGAAACATAGGCGATATCGACCAATGCGAATATACTCTCCATGAGCATTTCAAGGATCATTGGAATCGATAGCATGAAAATCGCTTTTCGGATGCTTCCACTGGTAAAATCATGGTGTTTACCGCTTGCGGCTTCCCAAAAGAGTCTAAAAAAGTTTTTTACTGAAAAATTATGTTGTGTCATAGTTATAGCATTATGCAATTAATGAAAGAAGAAAGAATGTCGAATCCAGGCCCTGCCCAAACCACTACATGGATTTTGCTCCATGGACATCCGTGCCGTACATAATTGTTATAACTTCCTAGTGCCACAAAAGTGCAAAAAAAATCAGTATTGGAAAATAAAAGTTTCACAAACTGTAAAATTCAATACATTTCCGGTACGAAATCCAACTATATGAAATCCGTATTCAGACTCCTTCTCGGGATTCCCCTGTTATTGCTTTCCTGTAAAAGTAGCGAGCCCGGCACACCGCCATCGGGATACCAGGGCCAAGGCCCTACCCCTCTGGTTTCGACAAAGACCAAACCGGTACAACGACAATGGAAAGGCACTTGGGCCTTGAAGGATAGTACCGTCTTTTTCACCAATGCTTTTGATGGAGCCAGATTGAACGGGGTCGCCCACGATGGTGGCAACCACTTTACCATTTGGATCACTGCAGAGAACACCCCGATAAACGTCAGCCCGTGGTATGCGTTCAAGGTTTGGGGTACCCAAGCTTCTGAAATCGAGATCGAGTTCGCTTATCAAGATATCCGCAGTCGGTATTACCCGAAAATCAGTACCGATGGCTTGCACTTCACTCCCCTCGATAGTTTGAGGTATCGAGAAATCAATCCGGGGGAAGGGGAATTTGGCATTAAAGCCGCACCTGAAGCTATCGCCATCACCATTCCCATCAAAAAGGAGCCGACTTGGGTGAGTGCGCAAGAACTTTATCCCTCAAGTCGGGTCAATCAATGGATCGACTCCTTGGCCCAAGCCCCTTTTATAGCACAAGAAATAATCGGGTATAGCAGGGAAGGAAGGGCAATAAGGCTGATGGAAATCAAGGCGTCCGAAGCCAAGAAGTCCGTTGTGGTGATCACTAGGCAGCACCCTCCTGAAGTGACCGGTTTTTTAGCGATGAAGTCTTTTGTAGAGACTTTGGCAGGTGACAGCCCACAGGCCAAAATTTTCCGTGAACGATTTACGGTATACAACGTTCCTTTGGTCAACCCTGATGGGGTCGATAACGGGCACTGGCGCCATAATATGGGCGGAATCGACCTCAACCGGGATTGGTCGGCATTCCATCAACCCGAAACACGGGCCATCCGCGATTTTCTGATGGCGAAAAAGGCAGCAGGCCAAACGTTTGAATTCGGGGTCGATTTCCATTCGACCTGGGACGACATATACTATCCGTTGGATACCGTCGTAACCGGCGAACGGGGCAAGATCGTTTTTGATTGGATCACGGCCATTGGTCAACGACTACCCGGTAAAAAGACCAACGTAAGTGCTTCGACCAAGTTGGAACCTACCATGGTCTCAAGAAACCATTTTTTCAAAGCCCATGATATGCCTTCGATCGTCTTTGAATTGGGTGATAACACCCCTCGTTGGTTCTTGAAGGAAAAAGGCAAGGTCGCGGCTGAAGAACTGATGCGATTGCTTATGGCCGAATAAATCCAAAGGCTAAGCCTTTTTATAGTGTAAGCGGTAACGCCAAAAACTAAGCGCCCCTAGCACCAACACCCCGAAGACCGTATACCAGACGAAGGTGGGGGTGATCACTTGGTCGCCACTGGCATAACTGTGCAACCCGACCAAGTAAAAATTCACTCCGAAATAGGTCATCATAATACTGGCGAACGCTATGATACTTGCGAAATTAAAGGTCCACCTTCCACGAAGACCGGGAACCAAACGCATGTGAAGCACAAAGGCATAGATCATGATCGAAATCAAGGCCCAGGTCTCTTTAGGGTCCCATCCCCAATAGCGCCCCCAACTTTCATTGGCCCATTGCCCCCCTAAGAAGTTTCCTATGGTCAGCATGATTAGCCCGACGGTCAAGGCCAATTCATTGATGATGGTCAACTCCTTTAAATTGAGTTCCATACGGGCTTTGTTTTTCTTGGTCGTCAATACGATCAACAATAAGGAAACCACACCTAAGATCATACCCACGGTCAATGGCCCATAACTGCCTACAATGACCGCCACATGGATCATCAACCAATAGCTATCGAGTACCGGCACCAAATTGGCGATGGAGGGATCGACCCAGCTTTGATGGGCGATCCACAAGAGCATCGAGGTGACAAAGGCACTTGATGCTATGGTCAAGTCACTCTTGCGTCCGAAGGCCAGCCCCATGCCGATGGTGGCCCATGAAACATACAGGATGCTTTCGTAGGCATCACTCCAAGGTGCGTGTCCCGAAATGTACCATCGCAGGACGAGGCCCGCGGTGTGCCATACAAAGAACACCCAAATGATGCCCTTTAAAAAATAAGTTGCGGTTTTCCAAATCTCGCGCTCCTTGAAAATCCGTAAGACCAGTACCAAGAAAAGCGAAAGACCGACCATGGCATAATAGCGATAGAGTCGGTTGAACAAATCCAGCTTATTGTACAGGATTTCCGTTTTGATTTTTTCTTTGGATGGCAATACCTCCGAACCATGGTTCTCTTGGTTTTGATGGAAGGCCCTCAAAAGCTCCTCGGCTTGGGTGTAATCACCGGAGCCAATACCCATTCGTACGGTGCCCAAATAATACGGAATGCCATTCTGCATGAAGTTGGCGTAGAGGGAGTCGGTCACCTGATGTTGTCCGGAACGGAACTCTACCGCCGAAATCCATTTGTTGTTTTCATCATCCAACAAAGGGAATATTTTTACGATCTCACCACTTAAGGCGGTACTTAATAGACTGAAACGTTCGTGGGCCTTAATGAAATCTTTTTGGAATTGGTTCGGATTGGTGGTTGAAGTGGCCTCTTGTAAATAGGGCTTCAATTTATACATGCCCGTGGCATCGAAAAAATCGGTCGCCTTGGCGAACTTCCGATCCTTGGGAAGCGAAAAAATCTCGCGGATGCTATCGTTCTCCCTCTTGCCTAAATAAATGAACTCAACATTCAACCAAGCCTGCGGATAGAGCATCATGGATAAAAATACCTGGTTGGCATCCATATCCTCGTACGTATTGCTACCACTCAGCTTGCGCAATAATTCAGAAGAAAAGGTATGTAAAGGTTTCATACGCCCCCCTTCATCTTGGATGACCAAGGCCCCGAAACGTTCGGCATGGTCTTTCGAAACCGTCGTTGCCCGCAATATGGAATCGGTCTGCGCTGCGGTAGGCAGCGCTGTATGTCCGGCATGCCCGTTGCCGTTCTGTTGCGCATTCAAAGCTGGAAGTGTTGCCAACAACACGATTAGCGACAAGGTCGCTTTCTTCCGTTTGATCTTTTCAAGTTGCGAGGCCAAGTCGCCAAAACGGGTCTTTCCGAAAAAGAGGATGCCCATCAAACCAATGTACAACAAGAAATATCCGATATAGGTGATCCAGGTGCCCCAAACATCATGGTTGACCGATAAAATCGTCCCTTTTTCATCTGGATGGAAACTGGATTGGAAAAAGCGATACCCCTGGTGGTCCAGTACGTGGTTCATAAAAATATCGTAATCGAATGGGCGATCATCCTCGACGGTGATCTTGCTCATAAAAGAGGCATAACTATTGGTCGTACCCGGATATTTTTCTGCAATAAAATCGTTGAGGCGCACCCGAAACGGCAACTCGTGTTCTTTGGATCCGTATCGCAATGAAAAGGAAAGTCCCCCAATGGATAGGTTTCCGGAAAAATTCGAAGCCCCTTTTCCGCCCAACAAGGTCACTTCTTGCTGGGATCCACCTGATGCGACGGTTACGACCAAGGCATCCCGGGTTTGTTCCGTGCGCTCCGTTTCAGGGACGGGTACAATGCCATAACGCCCCCTTGTCAAAGGTTCGGGAATGACAAACTGCATTCCGGCCAAGGAGTACAAACTGCGTAATTGCAAGGTCTGTACACTGTCTTTTACCACCCCGCCTTGAAATTGGTCGGCCATACGCATAAAACCGCCTTCGAAAGGCGTCTCTAGGGTATACTCCCCATTTTGCACTCCGATGTTGATGGCCCCCTGTGTCGGTCGGTTCAAAGCAAAAAGTACATTGTGTATACTGGCCACCTGCCCGTCTTGCAAATAATGTTCGTGACGTTGGCCATCGCCCGATTCGACGATCTTCAAAAAAGCATCCCCTTGCGGGTCGTCGATCAACCCTTCTTTGGCCCCCTTAATGAAATCCGTGTAGGAAATGCTGAATTCCTGTCCGTTGAAATCGGTTTTCCAAGGCAAGCTGCTTCGCAAGCCTTCAGGGGTTACTAGGATATCGTCTTCCAAAATACGGCGCTTGGTCTGTCCATCGATATCACCATCAATGTAGGCGGTCAAAAAGGTCTTGTCGGAATAGAAGACGTTTTCCGCCTGTCCCTCCCGAATGGGCATCATCCCTTCAAAACTAATATAACGCGTAACGAAGGCCCCGATAATTATCAAGATCCAAGAAAGGTGTAGCACCAGAACGGGCCACTTCTTCCACTGCAACAACCGATATCGGTATATATTACCGGTAAAATTGATTACGAAAAAAACCATGATGGCTTCGAACCAGGTCGCATTGTAAATGTAGATACGTGCCGTTTCAGTGCTATACCAACTCTCAATGAAAGTTCCGAAGGCCATAGCGGTCGCGAAAAGGATGAACAGCACCGCCATTAAGCGGGTTGAAAACAAGGTCTTTTTGAGTAGTTCGAGCATGCCCCGTGATCTTTGGGATGCAAAAATACGGCCTTTTTGGGTTTCCTATCAGCTCCCCAACGATTAAAACGTTGAACAAAAATGTTAATCCGTGGGCAAGTTCGTACTTTTGACCATGCGCTCAATCGTAATCTTAGGAACGGGCAATCTGGCACAACATCTTTTCACCGCTATCGAGGCATGTAAAGACTTCGAGGTTAGACAGGTGTTCGGGCGCCCAAAGAGCGAGGAGCGATCTCAATTCGACCAGCTGCGCTTTACTTCCGATCCCAAGACGATCATCGAGGCCGACATCTATTGTATTGCGGTCAGTGACAGGGCCATTGCCGAAGTCTCCGAACATGTGAAAGCAAGAAAAGGCTTGGTCGTACATACCTCGGGCAACACCCCAATGGAAGTACTGCTACCGCAAAGAAAAGGGGTTTTTTATCCGCTTCAGACTTTTTCAAAGGGTCAACCGATGGTGTTTCAAAACATCCCGATATGCGTCGAAGCCCTGCATCCGAGCGACGAAGATCTTTTGCTTGAATTGGCCAATGCCCTTTCCGATTCGGTGCATAAGGTCCATTCGCAACAACGCCGAAAATTACATTTGGCCGCTGTATTTGCAAATAACTTTACAAACCATTTACTTGGCCTTGGTGAAAAGGTGTTGCGCGAAGCCGAACTGCCTTTTGACCTTTTGGGGCCCTTGGTACAAGAAACCGTATGTAAGGCCTTGGAAATAGGACCGAGAGCAGCTCAGACCGGACCAGCACGTCGTGCGGATTCAGTGACCATGGAGACCCACTTAAACCAATTGCAAGAACCCGAACATCAAAAGATATATCGCATTTTGAGCGAATCGATCAAACAGGAATATGAAAAAAAACTATAAAGAATACCTCAATGGGATTTCAACCTTCATCTTCGACGTCGATGGGGTGTTTACCGATGGTAGTTTGCTGATAACCACAGAAGGCGAAATGCTCCGCAAGATGAACGTAAAGGATGGGTATGCACTGAAAACCGCCCTTATGAAGGGGTATAAAGTCTGCATTATTTCCGGTGGCAGCAATGAGGGGGTCCGAAAACGCCTAGAAGGATTAGGGGTTACCGATATTTATCTCGGGGCCCATCACAAGACCGAACCCCTTCAGGAATTTTTGGCCAAGCATGGGATCGACCCTTCCGAAACGGTCTATATGGGTGACGACCTGCCCGACATTCCCCCAATGCAAAAAGTGGCTTTGGCGACCTGCCCACAAAACGCAGTGGCAGAGGTTAAGGCCATTGCCGACTATGTTTCCCATAAAAACGGTGGTGAAGGTTGTGTGCGCGATATCATCGAACAGGTCTTAAAGGTCAGGGGGGATTGGAACACCAACTTCAGTGCAAAGAATGACTGAGCATCCATTGGTAAAGCGGTTGCATGGGCACCGCATCGTTTTGGCATCCGGATCCCCGAGACGCAAACGCTTTTTCGAAGAATTGGGACTGCCTTTTGAAATTCGCCTCAAGCCAGTTGAAGAAGATTTTCCTGAGCAATTAAAAGGCGAAGCTATCGCTAGCTATCTAGCCGAACTCAAGGCATCCGTCCATCTTGCCGACTTGGCAAAGAACGAAATATTGATTACCTCCGATACCGTAGTCTGGCATAAGGGTCGCTCGTTAGCCAAAGCAGTCGACCGTCATGAGGCCGAAGCCATGTTGAAAACACTGTCGAGCGATTGGCACGAAGTCATCACCGCTGTGTGTTTTAGCCGGCAACAGGGGCAAAAAACGGTCAGCGCTACCACCAAGGTCAAATTCGCTACCCTTTCACAAGCCGAAATCGACTACTACATCCAACAATGTGCCCCATTCGATAAGGCGGGGGCCTATGGCATCCAAGAATGGTTGGGGTTGATTGGTATCGAAGCGATTTCAGGTTCGTATACCAATGTTGTGGGCTTACCTACCCAGTTAGTTTACAAAACGTTAATGGATATGGCCCCCTAAAATTTCATAGCTACCTTTACCACAAACCGATCGCTATGAAATTGCTACAATCCTTTCGTTTATCCACCGGTATTATCTTATTGTTGGGCCTTATTTTGGGCAGTTGCCAAAACAAAACCACAGCAAGTGAAAAAGAACTTGCCCTAAATGGCGCGGATTCCGGTATCGCTGAAGTCAAAGCGGAGCCCAAACCCCTTTCGCGTGAATTCAAAAAATACTGGTATGCCGGCAATGCCGAAATCACTTCGTATAAATTGGAACAGGCGCGATATGGAGAATTACGGGAAGGCACTTCGGTGTTGATATACGTGACCGAACCATTTTTACCCGATGCGCAAGTCAAAGCCGATGGAAACAATGCGAACAATGTTCCGGTTCTCAAACTTAATGCTACCAAAAAATACCTGACCGGTATATACCCCTACTCCATCATGAGCAGTACTTTCTACCCAGTCGGGGATCATCAACATGCTATTAAGACCAGTCTGTCTATGCAAGAATGGTGCGGCCATATCTATGCCCAACTGAACAATCGCGAGCAATTCGATTATACGGCGCATTCATATTTTGAAGGGGAAGCCGATACCCAAAGTTCCTTACCCAAGGCATTGTTGGAAAACGAGATATGGAACAAAATCCGTATCGATCCTGAAGGATTGCCCACAGGGGCAATAACGATTATTCCCGCTTTGGAGTTCTTTCGCCTTAAACACCGTGAAATCGGTGCCTACGATGCAACGGCCCGATTGACCACCGAAGAAGGCATTTCGACCTATACCTTGGAGTATGAAGGGGGGATACGAAAACTGGAGATCCAATTTACTTCAACCTTTCCGCATACCATTGAAGGTTGGACGGAAGAATTCATGAGTGGGTACGGCTCCAATGCTAAGGTATTGCGTTCGACCGGAACCAAAATGAAGCGCTTGATCAGTCCGTATTGGCGACAGAATTCCAACGAATTCCTTCCGCTGCGCGACAGCTTGGGTCTTTAAACGATCGCCTGTTAAAGAAGTTCTAAATGTGCCGCATTCCGGGGCTTATCTTTCTATATTTGGGAACAACTAAACGTGCCGACTATGCGAATTTCCTGGGCATTGCTGCTCCTTTTTGTCAGTTCTTACAGCTCCCTGATCGCCCAAAGACCCAAACAACGAAACGCTACCGAAATCCATCATGAGCTGCAAAAGCTCAACTTTTTAGGAACCGCACTCTATGTGGCGGCCCACCCAGACGATGAGAATACACGCCTTATCTCGTACTTATCGAATGAGGTGAAAGCCCAGACCGTGTATCTCTCGCTAACCCGGGGTGATGGTGGCCAAAACCTCATCGGTGCCGAACTTCGCGAGTACCTGGGTGTGTTGCGCACCCAAGAACTGTTAGCGGCACGAAGTGTCGATGGCGGTGAACAACGCTTTAGCAGGGCCAATGATTTCGGTTTTTCAAAACATCCGAAAGAGACTTTGGAAATCTGGGATGAAAAAGAAGTACTGGGCGATGTGATTTGGAGCATCCGCCAATTGAAACCCGATATCATCATCAATCGATTTGACCACCGGACCCCAGGCCGTACCCATGGCCATCACACGGCATCGGCCATGCTGAGCCATGAGGCCTTTGATCTTGCGAACGATCCAAAATCATATCCAGAACAACTCTCAGCTACGTCACCTTGGCAGCCAAGAAGGTTGTTTTTCAATACCTCCTGGTGGTTTTATGGTTCGAGGGAAAATTTTGAGAAAGCCGATAAATCACAAATGCTTCAAATGGATATTGGTGTTTATTATCCTAGTCTTGGGCTTTCGAACAATGAAATCGCGGCCAAGGCAAGTAGCCAACACCTATGCCAGGGATTCGGAAGATTAACCACCCGAGGCAGCCAATCGGAATACATCGAATTGTTGAAAGGGGATCTGCCCAACGACAAGTCCGACCTGTTCGATGGAATCAATACGACTTGGTCTCGAATGGAAGGCGGAAAAGCCATAGGAGCGATTTTGGATAAGGTCGAACGCGATTTCAATTTCGCCGATCCTTCGACCCATGTACCGGATTTAGTGAAGGCTTATGAATTACTACAACAAAGCGAAGATGCGCATTGGAAGGCTTTGAAAAGTCCACAATTGCAGGAAATCATCTTGGCATGTGCCGGAATGTATCTTGAAGCAAGTGCCGAAAATGCTTCCGTAGTGCCAGGAGAAACGGCAAAAATCAATTTTGAGGTGTTGAACCGTAGTCGTAGTCCATTCGAATTAAAGGATATTACCATTGAGGGGACTGACGCACAAATAACCCCAGCCAAGAAATTAGGGGAAAACATCAAGGAAAACTATGATTTGGAATTGCAAGTCGCGACCACGCAACCCTATTCCAATCCGTATTGGCTCAACCGAAAGGGAACTTTGGGCATGTATGATGTCAGGGATCGGAATCTCATCGGGAAACCGGAGACCCCAGCCGCCTACCAAGCTGTTTTCACACTCGATTTGAACGGCACTACCGTTCGCTTTCAAAAACCCGTCGTGTATAGGTATTCGAAACCTGACAAAGGGGAACTTTACGAACCTTTTGTCGTGCTGCCACAATTAACGGCTGCGATGGAAGACGATGTGGTCATTTTCGCTGATGACCAACCCAAACAAGTCGCCGTCAAGGTCCGGGCGGGAAAAAACGACGTTTCCGGCGTCGCTCGATTGGACCTCCCTTCAGGATGGCAGGTCAATCCTACTAGCGTTAAGGTCGACATCGCCCAAAAAGGGGAAACCCAAAACGTCTATTTTACGGTAACCCCTCCGCCTTCCGAAAGTGAAGGCTTCGTCAGGGCCGTCGTTGAATCTGGAGGTATGACCTATGGAAAGCAGTTGATCGAAATCGATTACGACCACATCCCAAAACAATCCGTATTGTCGGATGCCAAAGCCAAAGTCGTCCGGTTGAACATCCAAAAAAGCGGGGAGCATATCGGTTATATCGTAGGAGCCGGTGACAAAGTCCCGGAAAGTTTGACGCAGATCGGGTACCAAGTCCATCTGATCAACGTCGATGAAATCGAAGCCGGTTCCTTGGCCAAGTACGATGGTATCGTTGTCGGAATTCGAGCCTACAATGTGGTCGAGGCCCTAAAATTCAAACAAAACCATTTACTCGATTATGTTGAACAAGGCGGTAATTTGATCGTACAATACAACACGGCCAACCGTTGGCGCGGGCAATTCGAAAACATTGCCCCCTACCCCTTGACCATATCAAGGGATCGAGTCACCGATGAGAACGCCGAAGTCTCTATTTTGGCTAAAGACCATGCCTTAGTGAATTTTCCGAACGCCATCAGTAGCTCCGATTTCGATGGCTGGGTACAAGAACGTGGATTGTATTTTCCGAACGAATGGGGTGATGAATTTACCCCGATTTTAACCATGGCCGATGAAGGGGAGTCACAAAAACAAGGTAGCTTGCTCGTGGCACCATATGGCAAGGGCAACTACATCTATACCGGTTTAAGTTTTTTCAGGGAACTTCCTGCAGGGGTATCCGGTGCTTATAAACTTTTTGCCAACATGCTTTCGTTGGGTAAGGAAATCAGCAAAGAAGACCAAATCAAAGGATAAATGTCAAAAATCGTTTGGAAAAAAGCCTACACTTTGGTGTTGCTCATGAACGCCCTGTACATTTTGCTGTTTTATCTCATCATGCAATCGAATACCTGACCCATGGCCATACTCGACTGGATCGTTTTAGGATGTACCCTTCTATTTATCGTTGGCTACGGGGTCTGGAAAACCCAAGGCAGTAAGAACGTTGAAGACTATGTCAAAGGTGGTAAGGATGCCAAATGGTGGACCATCGGTCTTTCAGTCATGGCGACCCAGGCCAGTGCGATCACCTTTCTATCGACGCCAGGGCAAGCCTTTCATGGTGGCATGGGGTTCGTTCAATTCTATTTTGGCCTTCCTTTGGCCATGATCGTCATCTGTGCGGTTTTCATCCCTATCTACCATAAACTGAAAGTATATACGGCTTATGAACTGCTTGAAAGCCGTTTTGACCTTAAGACCCGTACGCTGACGGCCATTTTGTTCTTGATCCAGCGTGGGTTGGCGGCCGGCATCACCATATTCGCCCCTTCGATCATCCTTTCCGCCGTTCTGGGTTGGGACCTGCGAACGCTGAATATCATCATTGGTATATTGGTCATTGCCTACACCGTAACCGGAGGGACCAAGGCAGTCAGCGTGACCCAGAAACAGCAGATGTTCATCATCATGGTGGGGATGTTTTTCGCGTTTTTTTTCATTCTAGGTAGCCTGCCATCCGATATATCGTTTTCCCAAGCGCTCCATATCGCCGGGGCAAATGGAAAACTTGAAATCCTGAACTTTGATTTCGATACCCAAAACCGGTATACCTTTTGGAGTGGGATCACCGGAGGGTTCTTTTTGGCACTCGCCTATTTCGGAACGGATCAAAGTCAAGTACAGCGCTATTTGTCAGGGAAGTCGGTCAAGGAAAGTCAACTCGGGTTGATATTCAATGGGCTGCTCAAGATTCCCATGCAATTCTTTATTCTCTTGGTCGGGGTCATGGTTTTCGTTTTTTACCAGTACAACAGTTCCCCTTTAAATTTCAATCCGGCGGCCACGGAAGCGGTGATGGGTTCGGAACAGGGTGAAGCGTATTCCGTACTTCAAGGGGAACATGCCGAATTGGAAATTGAAAAAGTAGCCGCGCAAAACGACTATGCCACAGCTTTGAAGTTGGGTGAATCGCATGCTTTGGAACTGGCTGAAAGCGAAATGCTTCGGATCAATACCCTAGAAAAAAGCAATCGCATGGCAGCACGCACCTTGATCCAGCAAGCAGACGATAGCATAGAGACCAATGACAAGGATTATGTGTTCATCCATTTTATCTTGAACAATCTACCCCGCGGACTTGTAGGCCTGTTGTTGGCCGTGATCTTATCGGCCGCCATGTCGTCTACGGCCTCTGAATTGAACGCTTTAGGGACCACTACCGCCCTTGACCTATACAAACGCAATGTGGGTCGGACATTGACGGAGAAACATTATGTATGGGCCACCAAAGGTTTTACCTTGCTTTGGGGGATCATTGCCATCATCATTGCCTGTGTGGCGAATTTATTCGACAACTTGATCCAGTTGGTCAATATCATTGGATCGATCTTTTATGGAAATGTACTG
Organism: Flavobacteriaceae bacterium; assembly: GCA_013214065.1. Taxonomy (GTDB): domain Bacteria; phylum Bacteroidota; class Bacteroidia; order Flavobacteriales; family Flavobacteriaceae; genus Flagellimonas_B; species Flagellimonas_B algarum. The sequence continues at coordinate 16,778 of JABSPK010000003.1, read as the reverse complement.
GGCATCTTTTTGTTGGCCTTCTTTTTCAAACACGTCAGGGGTAATGCGGTATTCATCGCGGCGCTTTTGACCCAGGTCATCGTGATTATCGGATGGAGCCGTGATTGGATGTCGTATTTATGGCTGAACGCCTTCGGATGTGCCTTGGTCATCTTTTTCGCGCTCTTACTTGAAGGGTTCGACCGATTGTTGGGCAAGCCCCCTATAAAGACATAAAAAAACCCCGATTGCTCGGGGTTTGAAATTGTGCTTGTACTATATCTTTTACAAAGCGCCCCACTCTTTTAAGGAGTCCTTGTTCATTTTAACATAGTCCATATTACCTGCCTTTTCAGCAGCTGCCAAGGATTTTTTGGCGGCACTGACAGCACCAGCCTTATCACCCATTTTGGCATAGATCAGTGATTGGCGACGCATCACCCAGTACATGCGACCTTCGGTGTCTTTGGCAACCGCTTGATCTATCCACTCTTTGGCTTTTGCCAAATCCTTACCTTCGGCGAAGTAGTACGAAGCAGCCGAATAATAATCACCGGCACTCGGACCTGCCATTACGGCTTCGATACTCTTGACCGCTTTGTCAACGGTCGGTACTTCGAATTTTACCCCGACGTACACATTTTCCCAGAGCATTCCCAATGCGGCCCCATTGTTATGGAGGTCATCGATGGTCATAGTGAATGTCTCGACCGGCATTTCCATTTTCAAAACCTCGGTCTTCACAATGGCGGCGACTTTTGAATCGTCCCATTCCCTTGGGGTACCCCAATTTTCTGTGTCACTGTAGAAGATCACTTCCCAAACGGCCTCCCCCGGTTTGGTAAAGATTGCATAACTACCGGCTTTGAGCTCCTTTCCTTGAACGGTCACATCGTCGCTAAAGCTGACAATGGTGTTTTTGTTCGCTCCGGTTCTCCAAAGCGCCTCGTAAGGAACCAAATTACCGAAAACGGCACGACCACGCATCGAAGGTCTGGAGTATTCTACGGTAACTTCGGTCAAACCGACCTGCTGCTCCATCCTAGAGAAGGGGCTCGGTTGCGGGGTTTGCATTTGTGCCCAAAGGCCTGCACTTAAAAGGCCGACGAAGCAACCTACAAGTAATTTTTTCATTGTAACGGATTTAAATAGGTGTGTTAGACCCACAAAACTACTTATTATGGGTAGCCTGATTTGTTAACGAATACTTAAATATAAAAGGGTCAATCCCTAAAGAACGGGGCTGATAGGATCCCATCAGGAAGTAAAAAGGCGAGGTAATATAACGATTGCTGTAAATCGGAAATATCGATATCATTATCCGTTATCGCTTCCAAGGGCACATAGCGTACCAACCGGCCAGTTGCATCATAAATCCCCATGGCGACGATCGCCTTATCGGTATTCAAGACATACCCCAATTGGGTCGCCCCAAAAGTCTTGAAGACAACCAAACTTTCCTGGGGTAATTCAGGTTCAGGCCCTGGTTGGGGTCCTTCCCCATCCATCCCATCCAACCCAAAAGAGAACAAACGCGCGGCGGTGTCGATGATCGGGGCGTTGACAAAGGCTTCGCTAGTAGCATAAAAACGAGGGCCGACCAAGGCTAAGGCTTCCATCTGAGCCGGTACGATGTTGAGATCGGATTTGGTAAATTGTCCATCGAACAAAGCGTTGGATGTTACATCGGTGAACGTCGCGAAAAAAGGAACCAATAATTGGGAATAACCCAATAGATATAAGGTATTGGAAGCAGCATCAAACGTCGCTGCCGTCACCAAACCATTGATCGGGAACGCCCCTATTCGTTCAGCTACGAACGTCCCGGGTGTCTTGGGAATCCGGTAGGCCACGGTACCCAATTGCTGCCATTGTTTGGTCAATACGATCAAATCATCCCCTAACACGATCAGGGCCTCGGCATCGAAATCACTGTTCTCGGAACCTGAAAAATCCATCTGGTCACCATAAGTGAATTCGATACGTTCGGCAGCAATGGTATCGGAAGCAGCATAATCGGTTTTTGCGATTCGGAGAATGGCCAAATCCCTGCGGGATCCATTATTGTTTCCGAAATCACCGATATAGATATAGTCGTCATCTTGAGCAAGATCCTCCCAATCGGTATTGCCTTGATGTGAGAGGAATACGGTGCGAACGACCGCTAAGGAAGTGGTGTCCAATTCGTACAATCGGGCCTCTCCTCCGGAATCATTGTGCGTTATGAGGTTTCCATTGTAGAATAGCAATCCGGAACTTTCGGTCAAGGATTCAGGTAACTCACCCAATACACGGATATCGCTTTGGGAAAAGGACCAAGCCCCGAAAAGTGTACAGCATACAAAAAGGACGGTTCTCAACAATGATCGGTTTGAACACAAAATACGATTTTGTCGGTCCCTGCTACGAAAAGCACGTTAAAGCCCCAAATTTCAGGACGAACGCCATTTCCTAGCTTAACTTTAGTTTTGTTTAACTTTTTTGATTTTTATTTAAACATAGTTGGATTATCTTTGTAAAAAATACCTAATGAAATTATATCAGCTTCATGCAAAGCAGTCCTTTCCCATTACGAAGAAAGAAGCCTGGGATTTTCTTTCAGATCCCAAAAACCTAAAAGTCATCACCCCGGGCCATATGGGTTTCATCATCTTATCGGGTGCTGACCGCCCCATGTACCAAGGGCAGATCATTCAATATATCGTGAAGCCTTTTGCGGGTATCTCGACCAAATGGGTCACTGAAATCACCCATGTAAAGGAAGGGGACTATTTTGTCGACGAACAACGTTTTGGACCCTACGCCCTATGGCATCATAAACACTTCATCAAAGAGACGCCGGAAGGGGTCGAAATGGAGGATATCATCGACTATAAATTACCTTTCGGAATCTTAGGCCGATTGGCCCACCCCTTGTTGGTCAAAAAACAATTGAAACGCATTTTTGAATATCGTGAAACTACCCTGACCGAATTGTTCGGTTCGGTACCTGGAGCGCAGCATTCATTAACCCTGAAAGCGATTTGATATGAAAAAACACATCCTACTTATCGGAGGGTCCCATGGTATCGGGCACGAACTCGTACAGAAACTCCTAGGTGAACACCGGGTTATCGTTGCTTCGCGTACACGACCTGAGGTGGAATTGGACGATCTGACTTATATTCCCTTCGATGCGACCACTGATGTATTGGACCCCGCACAATTGCCCGAAACCATCCATGGCTTCGCCTTTTTGCCCGGAAGTATCAATCTGAAGCCTTTCAAAATGTTGTCCACCGAGTCTTTTTACGAGGCTATGGAACTCAATTTCTTTGCTATGGTCAAAGTGCTGAAAACGGTGCTCCCGGTAATGGCCGAAGGCTCTAGTATGGTTTTTTTCAGCACGGTAGCAGTCACTACCGGGATGCCTTTCCACAGTAGTATCGCTGCCGCTAAAGGCGCGGTTGAAGGCTTCGTAAAATCAATGGCGGCAGAATATGCCCCAAAAATACGATTCAACGCCATCGCCCCGTCATTGGTCGATACCCCTTTGGCCTCACGTTTGCTCGGCAACGATCGTAAAAAGGAATTAATGGCTGCCCGGCACCCCATGAAACGCTATGGGCACCCTGAGGAAATCGCCGATTTGGCCAGTTTCTTGTTAAGGGACCAGAGCAGCTGGGTCACCGGACAGGTCATCGGAATCGATGGCGGTATGTCAACGCTAAATGTCAATTAATGGGAAAACGGGTTTCGGTATTTTGGTTCCGCAGGGATTTAAGGCTCGATGACAATGTCGGGTTCTACAATGCCCTGAAAGGGGATGTTCCGGTCATTCCGCTGTTCATTTTCGATCCGGAATTGTTGGCCAAACTCCCTAAAGACGATGCCCGGGTACATTTTATTTTCAGGGCCTTGAACACCATGCAGACTGAACTCAAGGCACGTAAAAAGGGTGGCATGTATATCGCTTACGGACAACCGGAAGCTATTTTCGAACAACTGATGACCGATTACGAGCTCGAAACGGTCTTTACCAATCACGACTATGAGCCCTATGCTAAAACACGTGACGGGCTAATCGCTGCCTTACTTTCGGAAAACAAAGTAGGTTTTAAAACTTTTAAGGATCAGGTGATTTTCGAGAAAGGGGAAGTCACCAAAGACGACGGGGCGCCCTATGTGGTGTACACCCCATACAAAAACCGATGGAAATCACAGTTCAATCCCGCCCTGCAACTGATCGAATACGATACGCTTTCGATCCTGGGCAATTGCTATTCAGGACCATTACCATCTCCGGTCTCCCTGGCCGAAATGGGGTTTCAAGATGCATCGATCAGCGTTCCCGATTTCGTTGCGACCAAGGAGCTTATCGAAAATTATGAGGCTACCCGGAATTTTCCGGCCAAGGAAAAGGGCACTTCCCGATTGGGGCCCCATCTCCGTTTCGGAACGGTTTCTATTCGTAAAATGATGCGTAAGGCCATCGCATCAAAGAACGAGGTCTTTTGGAGTGAATTGATTTGGAGGGAATTTTTCATGCAGATTCTTTGGCATTATCCGCATACCGTCGATCGTGCGTTCAAACCCAAATATGACCGCATCGCTTGGCGCAACGACCCAGACGATTTCGAACGTTGGAAAGCGGGCATGACCGGCTACCCCTTGGTCGATGCCGGAATGCGAGAACTGAATGCGACGGGGTATATGCACAATAGGGTGCGCATGTTGGTCGCCAGCTTCCTCTGTAAGCATTTATTGATCGATTGGCGGTGGGGCGAGGCTTACTTTGCCGAAAAATTACTTGATTTTGAACTCGCCAGCAATGTGGGTAACTGGCAATGGGCCGCAGGTAGCGGTGTCGATGCCGCACCTTATTTCCGGATTTTCAATCCCACCACCCAAGTGCAGAAATTCGATAAGCAGCAAACATATATCCAAAAATGGGTGCCCGAATTGAATGAACTCACCTACCCTTTACCCATGGTCGACCATAAGTTCGCCCGTGAACGCTGCCTCGAAACCTACAAAGCCGCAGTGGGTTGATCGTTTTCGGTTTTTTGGGTTATCTTATAGTCGAAACCAATTATTCCATCCGAAAATGAAAACCATCTACATCGCCCTGGGTTGTTTGTTGTGTTGCATCCCCTTAATGGGCCAAAAAATGACATCGAGCAAAAAGAAGGTCATCAGTTCCATCGAAAACCATGAAAGCGACTTGATCGCCATCAGCGATTCGATTTGGGAGTTGGCGGAAACCGCCTTCAATGAAAGGGGATCTTCTAGAATTTTGGCTGACTTTGCCGAAAAGAACGGATTTAATGTCGAACGGGGCGTAGCCGATATCCCGACGGCCTTTACCGCTGTTTACGGTTCGGGTAGTCCGGTAATCAGTATTTTGGGGGAGTTCGATGCCTTGCCGGGTTTATCCCAGAAAAAAAGTCCTGAAAAAGATCCCTTGATACCGGGTGGATCGGGTCACGGATGCGGGCATAACATGTTCGGAACCGCAAGTCTTGGTGCCGCCATTGCGATAAAGGAGTTGATGCAGGAAGGGAAAATCAAGGGGACCATCAAATTTTTGGGAACGCCGGCCGAGGAAAAATATTTTGCCAAAGTTTGGATGGTCGACGCTGGCCTTTGGGACGATGTGGACGTGAACATCAGTTGGCACCCCGGTGCACAAATCGAAGCCGATGTACAAAGTGGGTTATCCTTGATCGATTTCATCGTTGAATTCTACGGGCAGGCAGCCCATGCCTCCCTTGACCCATGGAATGGAAGAAGTGCCTCCGACGCCTTGGAACTCTACACCACGGGAATCAATTATTACCGAGAACATATCAAGCCGACATCGAGGATCCATTACCACATCCAAGATGGGGGCCAAGTGGTCAATGTCGTCCCCGATTATTCGAAAATCTGGGTACGGGTCAGGGACCCAAAACGAAAAGTCATGTTGCCGACCTATGAGCAGGTGAAAAAAATGGCCGAAGGCGCCGCGATTATGGCCAATGTCGACTACAAAATTTCTTTGGTTTCAGGGATTTATGAAATGTTGGTCAATCGCAGAGGAGGTGAAATCATGCAAAGCAACCTCGAACTCTTAGGACCGATAACGTATACCAAAGAAGAAACCGTCTTCGGAAAGGCCATTCAAAAAGCAACCGGAAAACCCCAAGTAGGTATGGATAGTAGTATCAATCCACTTCGTGAGACCGAGCCACTGCCAGGAGGCGGATCGACCGATGTTGCCGATGTGAGCTGGAACGTACCGAACATCAATTTAAGTGTGACTACGGCTCCCAAAGGGACTCCCTGGCATTCATGGGCCGTAGTGGCCTGTGGGGCCATGAGCATCGGCCATAAGGGCATGAGCTATGCCTCCAAAGCGATGGCCATGACCATGGTCGATCTTTTCGAGAACGAACAGTTGGTGGCCGAAGTCAAAGAAGAATTCAGAATGCGGAAAGGCGATGAGATCTATGAAGCCATGATCGACGGCCCTCCTCCCATCAGCCAAAACTAAATCCATGAGTGACCCCGTATTGCAAAGTTTTACCCTAGGTTTTCCGTGGCAGACCCAAGATCCGTTTTTGTTCAGCGTCTACCATTTGGATCATTACCCCAAAGGAAATGGGCAATTGGGTGTCGACGAAGTCGCCTTGGCTGGAAGGAACTTGGGCAACGATTTTACCCTTAAAGACGGATGGCGCATGTATCACGGCACCAGCATACCTGGGTTTCCATACCACCCCCACCGGGGTTTCGAGACCATTACCATCGTAAACAAGGGGTTCTGCGACCATTCCGATTCCCTCGGGGCAGCAGGCAGGTTTGGGGAAGGTGATGTGCAATGGATGACCGCAGGCAGTGGGGTGCAGCACTCTGAGATGTTTCCTTTGATTCATACCGACAAACCCAATCCGCTTGAACTCTTCCAAATATGGTTGAACCTGCCGAAGGCCAGCAAATTCGTAGCTCCACATTTCAAGATGCTTTGGCATGAAGATATTCCCTTGGTGACGGAAGACGGTGGGCAAGTCAAAGTCATCGCGGGCAGCTACAAGGGCCAAGAGGCGGTTTCACCTGCCCCGGATTCATGGGCCGCCATAGCGGAAAACGAAGTGGCCATATGGAATTTGAAGATCGAGGCCCATGGAAGTATGACCCTTCCCAAGGCCTCGCAAGGGGTGAATCGTACCCTGTATTTTTACCAGGGGTCCTCACTAAAAATAGGGGCTAAGGAATATGAACCCAATCAAGGAATTGCCTTAGACCCTTCCATTGAAAATTTGCTCGTCAATGGCCAAGAGCAAGGGCATTTCCTGCTCTTGCAAGGGAGACCTATTGCCGAACCGGTCGCCAAGTACGGTCCTTTCGTCATGAATACCCAAGCCGAGATCGAACAAGCCAAGCAAGAATACCGATTGACCCAGTTTGGAGGGTGGCCCTGGCCTTACCCTGACAACGTTCACGCCGTCGAACGGGGTCGTTTTGCCAAATATCCTGATGGCCGCCTTGTCGAAAAGTAGTCCGGAAGTACCCGTTGCGTTGTAAAACCGCGCTCAATCGCCTATATTTGGGTAACAACCAATAAACAATAAATATTTTTATGATTTCGCTTGTATACCGATCGGTAGCCAGTGAATCTTTTGACGTGTCGCAAATCTACCACATGCTTAGCGATGCCAGAGATCGAAACGTGTACAATGACATCACGGGCTGCTTGTTGTTTCACAACAACCAATTTTTGCAACTTCTTGAAGGCGAAGACGACAAGGTCAAAACTTTGTTCGAGAAAATCAGTAATGATGACAGGCATCATGAAATTACCGTAATCTGCGAGGAACAACGGAATGGTCGCTTGTTCAAGGATTGGAGCATGGCCTTTCATGACTATGGTCAAAATGGTACTTCGGCCAACATCAAGTTGAAACAGATCGATACGATTTTCAATGCTTCGGGCGTATTTATGGAACCTAACAAAATCGCCATCCCTTTTTTCGAAAACGTCAAGGAAATCCTATTCTCGAAGACGGACCACTAACGGGAAATCTTTCTTAAACCCGGGTAATCTTCGCTCCGATCGCACGCAAACGCTCGTCAATATTCTCATATCCGCGATCGATTTGTTCGATATTGTGGATGGTAGACACCCCTTTAGCGGATAGCGCGGCAATCAGCAAGGAAACCCCTGCCCGAATATCGGGCGAGGTCATGGTCGTTGCCTTGAGGCTCGATTTGAAGTCATGACCGATCATGGTCGCCCTATGTGGATCACAGAGAATGATCTTGGCCCCCATATCCAACAGTTTATCTACAAAGAACAGCCGGCTTTCGAACATTTTTTGATGGATGACCACCTCTCCCCTCGCCTGGATGGCCGTAACCAGCAAGATACTCAAGAGATCAGGGGTCAAGCCCGGCCAAGGGGCATCGGCAATGGTCAGGATGGAACCATCGATGTAATTTTGGACCTCATAGCCCGATTCGTGTGCCGGAATGTAGATATCATCGTTTCTTTTTTCGATGGTGATGCCCAATTTTTGAAAAGCGTTCGGAATCTGGCCCAGGTTGTCCCAGCTAACGTTTTTGATGGTCAACTCACTTTGGGTCATGGCCGCCAAACCGATCCAACTTCCGATCTCGATCATATCCGGAAGCATGGCATGTTCGGTACCCCCTAACTCCTGAACTCCCTCTATGGTCAACAAGTTCGAACCGATGCCTGATATTTTGGCACCCATGCGAACGAGCATTTTGCAAAGTTGTTGTAGGTAGGGTTCGCAGGCGGCATTGTAAATCGTGGTCGTACCTTCGGCCAACACGGCAGCCATTACGATATTGGCCGTTCCAGTTACCGAAGCCTCGTCCAATAGCATATAGGTGCCCTGTAATTTCTCAGCCTCTACGCCATAAAAATACTCTTCCCTGTTGTAGCGAAAACGAGCACCTAGCTTGATAAAGCCTTCAAAGTGGGTATCCAAACGACGCCTCCCGATCTTATCGCCCCCGGGTTTTGGTATGTATCCTTTTCCAAAACGTCCTAAGAGAGGTCCGACCAACATGATCGAACCACGCAGCCCACGCCCGTCTTGTTTGAATTTATCGGATTGGAGGTAGTCGAGGTTAACGTCATCTGCCTTGAATGTATAACTGCCCTTTCCTTTTTTCTGGATCTTCACCCCAAGGTCTTCCAATAGGGCGATCAGTTTGTTGACGTCGACAATGTCCGGAATGTTGGTGATGCTTACTTCCTCAGCCGTCAGTAAAACGGCGCATAGAATCTGTAGTGCCTCGTTCTTGGCACCTTGGGGCATGATCTCGCCTTGTAGCCGTTGCCCTCCTTCAATTCGAAATGTACCCATGTGGATTCGTTTCCTAGTAACGTTTTTTATTGCGGTTGTTCCGTTGCTTTTTGTTGTTGTTATTATTGCTACGGTTCGACTTTTGAATGCGGTTTTTCAAGAATTGGGTGCTCTCGGTCAAGCTTTCCCCATCGGGTGCCAAATCGATTTGACCGTCGCTCAATTCCTTGAGGTGGCCGAAGATGGCCGAATCTTCAACGGAATCCTTGTTCCAATTGAGATAACATTTTTTCATGTGATTGGCAATGGCATATTCCAACCCATCGCGCATATCCCCTTTTTCCCAGGACACCGCTACATCGATCATTCGCTTGATGTTGTTACCATAAAAACGGTATTTCGGAAAGTTCTGTGGGTATTCCAAAGGTTCGGGACGTTGTTGCAACACCTCTTTCGAAGTGATCGGAAAGGGCGAATCGACATCCAATTTAAAGTCGGACATGATAAACAGCTGATCCCACAACTTATGTTGGAAATCGGGAACATCACGCAAATGGGGTTGTAAATTGCCCATGACACTGATGATGGATTGGGCGACCTTATTCCGTTCTTCACGGTCGGCGATCGAGACCGCATGATCGACCATTTTTTGAAAATGACGGCCGTATTCAGGTATAAAAAGCTTTGACCGCTCTGTATTGTATTCGAGGTTGTCTACTAAATTCAATCTGGAAAGTTTATAGGTGATACAAAAATCAGGAAGTATCGTATTTACGTACGCAAATTACTAAAATTATGGCATTCCACTGTCATTAAAGGGAAATTACACCCTCGATAACAGCGACTTCCTTATACTTTTCGATAATCGCATCGGGGTCTTTGGCCTTCAGGGTAATCGACACGCTGGTGTAGGTTCCTTTTTTAGATTGTTTGGATTCGATAACGGCTCCCGGGACGTCGAAAATCGCTTGTATCCGTCCGATCTTTTCGGTATCCGTGGGTACTATGAACTTGTATAGGTAGGTGGAAGGCCAGCTACTGTCTTCCAAGAGCTGTTCGCGTAAACGTTTGTAAAATTCATCGGACTTTTGGGTATCCATGCTTAATTTTTTACAAATATAACTTCTAAAAAGTCAATTTTTTTCTCGCTGGCGGATTTCATTACTTTGTGAAGGAACACGAATTGGGAATGCATGAGGAAAATAGTGGTAACCGGCGCCCCCGGCACGGGAAAAACAGTGGTCATCGAGGCCTTGGAAGCCGCGGGATACCCCTGCTTCCATGAGATAATACGCAGTATGACCGCCGAAGCCAAATCGGCCGGAACGGTCAAGGAACAGGTAAGCAACCCGTTGGCTTTCGTCGATGATCCCTATGCCTTCAACCGCAGTCTGCTTCAAGGTCGTATCGATCACTTTCTAAAAGCCGACCAACAGCCGGATGCGTTGTGTTTTTTCGACCGTGGTATACCGGATGTATTGGCTTACATGGATTATTTCGATCAAGCCTACGAACCTGATTTTACGGAAGCTTGCGAAACCCATCGCTACGATGCCGTGTACATTTTACCCCCTTGGAAAGCCATATACGTTTCGGACAATGAGCGTCTCGAGACTTTCGAAGAGGCCGAGGCCCTTCATGAACATCTGATGGCGACCTATACCCGCTTTGGGTATACTCCCGTTACCGTTCCAAAAACTACGATTGAAAATAGGACGGATTTCGTTTTGAAAGACCTTAATCTGAAATAGCCGTGCATCCTGATCCGCTATCCATCTTGAAAACCTACTGGAATTATGATTCCTTTTTGGGGTCTCAAGAGAAAATCATCGCCTCGTCCATTTCGGGTCATGACGTACTTGCACTTTTGCCTACTGGCGGGGGCAAGTCGATATGCTACCAAGTACCCGCCATGGCCAAAGATGGAATCTGCATCGTTGTTTCGCCTTTGGTGGCCTTGATCCATGATCAGGTGGCACGACTAAAAGCGATGGATATCAAGGCCGTAGCGTTGGTCGGTGGACAAAAAGAAGAACGGGTCGATCAGTTGTTGGACAATTGTGTGTATGGCGATTATAAGTTTCTTTACCTGTCACCTGAACGCTTGCAGCAGCGATTGGTACAAGAACGTATTGAAAAAATGAAGGTCAACTTAATAGCCATCGATGAAGCCCATTGTATATCCCAGTGGGGGCATGACTTCAGGCCGGCCTATTTAAAGTGCGATGTATTGCGGAGCTTGCATCCCCAGGCCCCGATCATCGCTTTGACCGCTACGGCTACCGAACAGGTCATTGGTGATATTGCCACTACCCTGCAACTTAAGATCGATCGACCGATAAAAGATTCCTTCAAAAGGGCAAACCTCCAATTCGCCGTAAAGCAAACCGAAGACCTGCAGCGCCAGATCATCGATACCGTCAAACGGGCCCAAGGAAGTGCGATCGTATATGTCGGTACGCGCAGGCATACCCAGGAATACGCCAAACTCCTAGCATCGCATGGAATTGAAAGTGATTTTTTTCATGGGGGACTGACATCAGATCAAAAAAAATCAAAAATCGATGCCTGGTTACGGCATGGTCAGTGCACCATGGTGGCCACCAATGCCTTTGGTATGGGCATTGACAAATCGAATGTACGCCTCGTACTCCATCTCGATCTGCCCGAAAGCATTGAAAACTATTACCAAGAAGCCGGGCGTGCCGGACGCGATGGAAAAACGGCCAAGGCGATGCTACTACTTCGGCCCGACTTTCAAGAAACCGCTACACGTCGCTTTCTGAGATCGTTGCCCGATGTGGCTTTCATCAAAACCCTATATGCTAAATTGAACGCCCATTTTCAAATTGCTTATGGCGAAGGGGAACAAACCCGTCATGGGTTACATTTCGAACGATTTTGCACCCATTATGGGTTTAATCCCGCACTTGTGTATAACGGACTGCGGGTTCTAGATCGGAACGGTGTCATTGCTATAGCCGAACAATTCAAGCGGCAGACCACGATCCAATTTCTGGTCGACAACAAGTCCCTCTTCCATTACATAGAACGACACCCGGGCCATGTTGACCTGATACAAACCATTTTAAGGACTTATGCCGGAGTATTCGACTACGAGACCAGTATCAACCTGTACCGCTTGGGAAAACGTTTGCAGAAATCCGAAAGCCAACTCACCGAGGACCTAGGGATTTTGACTAAAGAGGGATTGATTTCCCATAGCAAGAACGATAGTGATCTCGATATCACGTTTTTAGTCCCAAGGGAAGACGATCGGACCATTAATGTCTTCGCGAAATCGATCAGCCGGTTGAACCAATTGAAAAAAAAACGGCTCCAAGCGGTGTTGGATTATGTAAACCCGGGTTTGGCCTGTCGCACCAACTTTTTGCTTGACTACTTCGGGGAGACCCTTTCGGCTCCTTGTGGCCAATGTGACCGCTGTCTTGAAAGACGGCAAGAAACGGACCCAGAAAATACAAAGCAACGTATTTTAGCACTTTTAAAAGAAGGTGGCGCTTCATCGAAAGTGTTGGTGCATCGTCTTGACAGGCGACCACAACTTGTTTTAAAAGGATTACAAGAGCTCTTGGAAGATGGCATTGTGATCCTGAACACCAATTCGGAATATGAAATCAAAACAAACTGAGCGGGAACTAAAGATCATTTTTATGGGCACGCCCGAATTCGCGGTCGAAGGCTTAAGGCGTTTGCTGTTGGCGGGCCAAACGGTTGTCGGGGTGATTACCGCCCCTGACCGACCAGCCGGTCGCGGCAGAAAACTACGTCCTTCGGCGGTCAAACAATTCGCCCAGGCCCACGGACTGAACGTATTACAGCCCACCAATCTAAAAGACCCCGTCTTTTTGGATGATTTGAGGGCCCTTGGTGCTAACCTCCAGGTCGTGGTGGCATTTCGGATGTTACCCAAACAGGTCTGGCAAATGCCGGAGTACGGAACCTTTAACCTGCACGCCTCATTGCTTCCCCAATACCGGGGTGCCGCCCCTATCAACTGGGCGATCATCAATGGGGAGACGGAAACAGGGGTCACCACTTTTTTCATTGATGAAAAAATCGATACGGGAGCCATGATATTGCAAGAACATTGTTCCATAGGCCCTGAGGATACCGTAGGGGAACTGCACGACCGACTGATGGAGCTTGGCGCCGATCTTATCGTGCAAACGGTCGAACGCATCGCCCAAGGCCCGGTTTCCACCCAAATACAACCCCATATGGAAGCTTTGAAACCCGCGCCGAAACTCAGCAAGGAGAACACCCGAATCGATTGGTCACAACCTTTGCAGGCCATATTCGACCAAATTCGGGGGTTGGACCCCTACCCTGCCGCATGGACCGTTTTAAACAACGGTGGCGATGAATTGGCCTTAAAAATTTATACCTGTAGTATCGAGCCGGGGACCCATGGCTATGAACCCTTACGGTTGGTGACCTCCAAAAAAGAGATCAAAGTAGCCTTGCCCGATGGGTTTTTGAACCTACATGAAATCCAGTTACCGGGAAAACGTCGGATGGAGGCCCAAGCGGTGTTAAACGGATTTTCATTCGAGGAAACGGCCAATGTCGTCTAAAGCCGCACTATGACTAGGCTCACGAAAATTAGGGCAAAACGTCCACATTTATCAACAAACGTTTCAAGTTATCAACAAAAACCCTGATTTCCCTTGATTTTACTTGCGTCGGTGGCAAATCCATATAAATTTGCTCCAGCATTAAAGTTATTTTAACAACAATTAATTTAAGTCAATTATGAACAAAACAGAGTTAATCGATGCAATGGCAGCTGATGCTGGCATCACTAAGGCAGCAGCCAAAAAAGCATTGGAATCTTTCTTGGGAAATGTTGAAGGCTCTCTAAAAAAAGGAGGAAGAGTTTCATTGGTAGGATTTGGTTCTTGGTCTGTTTCTAAAAGAAATGCAAGAGAAGGTAGAAATCCCCAAACTGGGCAGACTATCAAAATTGCAGCCAAAAATGTTGTAAAGTTTAAAGCTGGCGCTGAATTGGGCAAAGCGGTAAACTAATATCATACATACGATATTCGAAAAGCACTTCCTCACCGAAGTGCTTTTTTTGTTTTGGGCAATTTTTTGTCAAATCGACATAATAGCTTACATTTAAGTAACTCCAATTGCATGATGTTGAACACTACACCGGAAAAAGGCAAGCTTCTTATCGCCGAACCAGCATTGACAGGTGATGTTTCCTTCAATCGTTCGGTGGTTCTTCTGGCCGAACATAACGACGAAGGGTCGGTCGGGTTCATTTTGAATAAACCGTTGGAATACGACATCAGTGACCTGGTCACCGAAATCAAAATGCCGTTCAAGGTATTCAATGGTGGGCCGGTTGAACAAGACAACCTTTATTTCATCCATAAGGTACCGGAGCTGATCGAAGACAGTATCGAAATCTCAGACGGTATTTACTGGGGTGGGAATTTTGAAAAGACCATTGCCTTGATCAATGACCAGACGATTACGGAAACCGATATCCGATTCTTTTTGGGATATTCAGGATGGGCCTCATTGCAGCTCGACCAAGAGCTTTCCTCAAAATCATGGGTGATCGTGAGCAATGAGTACCAGAGTGATATCATCCAGAAATCATCGACTGCCTTTTGGAAAGAAAAAATGGTCGAATTGGGCGGTGATTACCTGATTTGGTCGAATGCCCCTGAAAACCCGATCCTCAATTAGGTCAAGCGGGCCAAGGTGTTCAGTTTGGCGGCCATTGCTTTGGCAACCTTATTTTCAAACGATTTTTTACGGTATTTGGTAACGGGAATGACCCCTGAAATGCTATTGGTGATAAACAGTTCATCCGCTTTTTGCAGTTCAAAAGGGGAAATGGAGACCGCTTCGATTTCAAATTCCTCCGATTTGCCGACAATTTCGATCAACTTTTTCCTGACGATGCCGTTCAAACAACCATCGGTAAGTGGCGGGGTTTTTATCGTGTTCCCAAAAACCAAGAAGAGGTTTCCATTAATGGCCTCGACCAACTGCTTATCGGTATTCACCAAGAGGCAATTTTCGTAGTCGTTCTCTTCGGCAAAAACCCCTGCAACGATATTCAACAGTTTGTTGGTCGACTTGAGGTTTGAAAGCATGCCCGGGTTCACATAATGATCACGAAACAGTTCGACTTCGTAAGCTGCCTCATCGATGATATAAAAAGCATCGGCCATCGGGGAGACTTCGATCAGGTAGCCGATCTTGTTGTCTTGAGGCACGTATTTACCTCCGTAATTCCGGAACACGGTGATGCGAACGCGACAAGGACTGTCGGTCAAGCTGTTGGCTTCGACGGCTCTTTGGATTTCAGCTGCTAGATATTCCATGGTAAATTCCATGGGGATTTCCATACGGAGCACCCGCATTCCGGCCATTAATCGAAAATAATGGTCTTCCCAAAACATCAACTTCGAATGGATCGATCGCAGGGTTTCAAAAAGAGCGTCCCCATATTGAAATCCTCGATTTTGATGTGAAAGTACCGTAGCATCCGAAGCGATGATAGTGCCGTTGAAATTGACCATAAAAAAAGTCCCGTTAAAATCGGGACCAAAGATACGTTTCAAAAAGGGAACGGCCTTATTTAGAACCCAACACCTGCTTTAGATCGGCAATTTGGTTGCCCCATAACATTTTGGCCTCATCCAGTTCGTCTTCTTCGGCGAAATCGGTAATGAACAGTGAAACGTCCTTTGTAATCTCATCAACGATGATCCGCATTTCGAAAAAACTGCCATCTTCGTTTTCATCCCAAGCGAATTTGACGAATTCATCGGTCTTACGCTTTAGCATTTTCGCCAACTCCTCGGCACCGTCCCAAATGAAGATGAAGGTCTCTCCCCTTGAGTTCACGTTATCGGCAAACCATTCTGAAAGTCCTGAAGGTGTGGAAATATATTGGTATAGCAGTTGCGGTGATGACTGGATCACGAACTCTATCTCAAATTTGGTTTTATCACCCATGTATTGGCTATTAAGTGTTGTTCAATTCTATAGTTCGGTAATATAAAAAAATAAATATCAAATAATAAAATAAATCTGTTTTTTGACAGGCTGAAATTAACCTTTATATTTGCACCCGCTTAAAGGAATCATGGCGAGGTAGCTCAGCTGGTTAGAGCGTCGGATTCATAACCCGGAGGCCGGGGGTTCAAGTCCCCCTCTCGCTACAATAAAATAAGGCTCTCAAAAAATTGGGAGCCTTATTATTTTTCACAGGTACAACATAGGTACAACATTCAAAAAGTTTTCTTTTTCGGCATTTTTAAATAGACCCCATTAGCTAGATTTGATTAATGATTGCCTTAGCAATCAAGTCTCTAAATACGTTCCCTTCTTAGGACAACTCTTGATTCAATCTTTTTTATTGATGATATTTATAATTCCCCCAATAATAGGACAGTAAGTTAAGTTGGATTATTAAGCTAAATTTATTGTCAGATGAGCAGAAGAAAGTTTACA
>JABSPK010000024.1 GCA_013214065.1 Flavobacteriaceae bacterium | reverse complement strand
CGCAAAATAAAATCCTGCCGATATGCGGTGCTTGCTGGAAAAGGGTTCTTTGATGAATCCGTTATGGGTGAAGGTGTTCGTTGCCAACAGTTGTAGCCCGTCATCCGGATTGAATCCGACGAAGGGCAAAAAGAAGTTTTGATTTTCCTTGACTTGATACGGGTTATAGGTGTTCGTATCGTAATGGTCCGTCAGTCGTTTTTTACCATGAGGGGTGTCGAAGGTGTTCTTTTGGGACTTGTAGTCGTAGACAAACACCTGACCGCGCTTGGCCAGTTGATAGGTATCGTTGTTCAATCCGCCGACGAGCCGGATCTTTGGCCCTCTTTTGCCTTTGCCGGTGAGTTCGAACACGTCCTTGTCGTCCAAGCCGTAGATCCAGACTTCCTTAGTGGTGTTTCGATCATAGGTTTTGTTGAAAAAACGGGTGCCTAGCTTTCCTTTGATGATGCGATACCCGGAGACTTCGGTCCTACCTTCACCTAGGTCCTCGATACGGAAATGATCGTCTTTGTCGGTGCCGATAACAACCGAGATCTTATTGATGATATTGTAATACGCCTTGGCCGTTTCAAGCAACCCCTGTTTTCTTGCCAGGAGGACTTCCTTGATCCATTTGGTTTTGGAATCGTTTTGGATTTCTTTCGGAAACGCTTCGAATGCAGCGTCGATCGCCGCTTCATCGATACCGTCTTGGATCGCTTTGGCTTGTGTAAGCCATTGCGCTTCGGTAGTCTCAGGTAGGAGCAACATATCCAAAGCAAAGGTTTTGGGTGACGAATTAAACCCTTCGACACTTCGTATTTCTTTTTGAAACCCCTCCATGAGCCTTAACCCCGGGACTGCCCGTGTGGCGACCCCCATCAAAAACCCATCCCCCATGATAGAGAATACCTGATCACGATCCCGTGGAATCGGCCGGTAGATCACCTTGTCCTTTTCCTTGAATTTGGCCCAACGCCACTGGTCGTCATGGCGGTCCCAATCCCCTAACAGCATGTCAAACAGCCTCGCACGAACATATCGTTCCTGGTCGACTTCATATTTTTCATCTGAAGCCATCCGGGCGATGAGATCGTCGGTACCGATGATCGTATCGGCGAATCCGAAACTGGCCTGGTTTCCATGGCCGCTCGTTACCCGCTCTTCGATCATGAACAACTTGTCACCGAATTCTTCGTTGAACCTGCCCAAACGGGGTTGTTTTGGGATGTAGCAGAGCAGGGGGTTGGTATGGTAGATATCCAAAACATCGGCAAGTGCTCCGACCACGAAAGGAGCATAAGGATGCGATCCGGTATAGAAGTCTTTCAACACCCGTTCTGGAGCCGTACCCTTCACCTTGCCTATAATGAACTCCTCTTTAGCCACCATGGCCTGCAGATAGGCCTCCGCGCTTTTTTCGAGGGCCCTCATCACGAATTGGCGGCCATCCTTGCTTTTAAGGCGTAAGGAGATCGATTGGTGGCCACCGCCTTTGCGAAGCACGGTCATGCCCCCCATGAGGGTATCAAGATCGATTACCGGAACGGATACGGGCTGGCTGTAGTATTC
>JABSPK010000023.1 GCA_013214065.1 Flavobacteriaceae bacterium | reverse complement strand
GACCCCCTCTTTTCAACATCATTATCATATTTATTTTTATTGAAAAACTGTCCTAGAGATAGGGGGAATTATAGTTTCAATCCTCTTGTTCATACTTGAGGTCATACGAATTTTGACCAAGTGACCTAAAGGAATAATCGAGTGAGTTTAAATTGAATAAAGACATAGTCTTTCCTTTTTCTTCAAAAGGACAGGAAACTTTCCATTATTCCATACAAAGTTCGGACATTGGAAAACGAGAACCATAACGAAACAGCTAGGTTTTCAAAGCTTCTGCGATTTGAATAGGTGAAACGAGCACCGCAGGAACACTTCCCTCCATTCCCTGTCCCTTTGCTCATTGTAGTCTAAAAGGAAAGTCCCAAAACATGGTTTGGGCTTTTTTTCCACTTCGCTTTTTAACTGGTTGGAACGCCCGTTTCGATAGAAAGTCTTACAATAGTGCGCGATGTACTATTAAAGCAAACAGCAAATACGCTTTCTTTCTAAACCATACCGCTTTCATAGCTCGTTAATTGTTTTTTGTTACTGCTTACGATCTACCCTAAAAACCCATGTTTCGTCAATACCGGTTTTGATTCTGGTTTCTTTGAGTTTTTTTTGAGTTGCATCTTCTTTTTGTAATACATCGACACATACATAAAAAAGCTTACGTGAAGGAACCCATATGATGCTATTACGCATACCTAAAGCATATAAAGTCTGATTGAATCTAATGGCATTTGATTGTATTTCAAATGCTCCTACCACAATATAATTGCCTTTTGGAAGTATATAAGTTACTTTTTTAAGTACGTCGGTAACTTTAAGGTCGGTTACATCATTTTGTATTTCGTGAGATGGTTCAATTTTGTTTTTTGAAAGGGAACTTTTATTGCTGTTCAAGTCTGGTCTGTTCTGACCTACTTGAATGGAATCACTTTCGGATTGTGCATTTATCGTTGTTTCGAGGGCACTTTCTTGTGTGCTATTTTTAGCTGTAACTAAATCGTTTTCAGTATTATCTTGGGACACGGTTTGATCCAAATCGAAAGAACTACCCGTGTTTTTTTTGGAAGTGCCCAGTCGTAAACGAAGCACTAATTCGTTGCTGGATTGTCCGATATCAGTTCCCGTGGATAGTGTATGAATGTAACTCGCATCGATATTTTTGATTTTGAGACCCACATGGAATCCGGCCCCGTAGTTTTGGCGGTACCTACCGCCCAACCATAATCTTCGGTCGTAGTAAAATGTACCAATGCCTTCGATTTGGTTGATCCCTATATTGTTATTGATATGATAAAGGATTTGCGGTTCAAAGGCAATGGAAGAACCCGGACCATTGATAAGATATGCCGCTGTTACCAAAAAACTAGTAGGAGTGCTATACACAATGAAGTCATCTCCCGTAATTTGTTCTTGAAAGAAACTTGGAATCGCTGCTCCTAGTTTAAGTTTGGAAATTTGAAGACTGAATCCTGTATTGCCCTGAAAGAAACTTTTAGAATCAGCAATTCCCAATAATCCAACATCGTTGGGGTCGGATAATTCATTCGAATTGAAGTTACGATTTCCATACCCAAAAGACATTCCTAGCTTTAAAGCGGTATTCTCAGAGAAAGTAAGTTCGTAACCAAAAGATAAAAATCCCTCAAATTTGTCAAAAGGCCCTTCTTCATTATACTTTACAAGCCCTCCTAAGTAAAAGGAACCTGCTCTTGCTCCTTGAAAAGCGAGCCTACTATATTTAGGTGACCCTTCGATTGCGCTCCACTGGGCTTTGTGGGAAAGACTAATTATGGTCTCTTGATCTGAAAATTCGGCCGGGTTATAAATCCATGGATTTAAAAAATATTGGTTTTCAACCTCTGTTTGTTGACCGATTGTAAATATGGGTAATAGTAGTAAAACAACTAAAAAATAGATTTCCTTTAAATGACGGTTATTCATTTATAAGCTTTTGAAGTACTTCGTAAATCATCTAACCACTAGAATGTATCCGCTTTTTTTAAAAGACGGTCCGCTAATAGTGTAATAGTAAACACCTTCTGGAACTAAACTGCCTTTGAATGTCCCATCCCAAGGAATTGCATACCCAGTAGAGGAATATATTCGATTGCCCGTGTTGTCAAAGACGTTAAAATTAGTCGCCTCCATATCAGGAAACGTTTCCACATGCCACACGTCGTTAACCCCATCACCATTCAAAGTAATTTGATTGGATATTTTTACTTCAGGTTTAAGATCGGCTATTGTAAAATTCAGTGTAACCGCATCTGCGGCAATGTAGGTTACATTGCCTTCTTGTCTGGCGGTTACCGTAGCATCACCCCCCCCCTTGAATAGTCATCAGGTCTCCTATTATGTCGATTGGGCCAGTAAATCCATAAGTAATGGGTAGGCCTGAAGAGGCACTGGCGTTTAACCGCAAGGGAGCATCCCCAAAACTTAGACCGGAAAGGTCGTCGTTAAATATAATGGTCTGATTGGCTTTGCCTTCTGTTCGATTGTCTTCTGCAATGACATCGTAATAGGGGTCATGAAAACGCTTCTTTTGATGGGTGATGCCCATAAAGTCAATTCGGAGATCGTTGGTTGTTCCGGATAATTCAATGGAATTAATACCTTTTTTCAGTTCAATCGGGATCGTCTTAGAATACCAGTTAGAGGGTCCGGTAACCAAAAACGGAACCTCAGTCCAGCTCATTATAGGGCTTTGGTCAAGTTGTTTCGATTCTATATTTAGATTTACCTCAATGTTATCTGCATTGGAAAAACGGATGGTTAAATTATAAACACCATCACGACCAACATATACATCGTCAAACGTAAGCCTATGATTAGGTGCGGTGTTCAGAAAGGAAAGGTAATCATGGGATGTTCGGTAATCGCTACCAATCGTAAACCCGTCGATTGATTCAACCGATTTAAGATCTTCCGCTTCGTATCGTCCGAGCAGTGAATGCCTAATGAGCTCCTCATCTGTGGGGTCTGCCGGATTCGCCATGCTTCGTTCTGTAGGATTGTTCTGGTTCCAATTGCCAAGCCCGAAGCTGGTGCTTCCTTAGGCGTTCCAGTAAGCCGTTGAATATCCAAACTCTTCCGCAACAATTCGGGTCCACCAAACCCAATATTTACGTTCTTCGCGCGGGAGATCCATCTTTCCTGCAATACCAGCATTTGGCTTGTTCAGGGTGCCGTATTCGCCCATATAAATGGGGAGTTTTACGGTTCCATTTTCGGATGCCCAGTCAGTGTTCTGCTGATCTAGATTAGCGAACCATGATCTCAACTCAGTTTCACCATAGGTTGCGTTGGGCCAGGATATGTAAGCACTGGGCTCCGTACTAACACCACAGGACGTGTGATATATATTGCAAAACTCGCACTTTGGCTCATAAAAGTGGAACGTTCCGATCAGGCGGTCGTAATCCAATGGGATGTCATTGCCATCAAAAACCCGCCCCATGCCCTGAATGGTCTTAAAACCTCTGCCCGGGATGATAATATAACGATGCTCTACAGCCTTGATTTTGTCTACACATTCGGCAATCAACCGATTTACTTCGATTTCGGATTCAGGTTCCTCATAAAGTTCGAAGACAACCTCTTCCAAACTGTAACCTTCCTGTTGGCATCTTCGGGCAATCTGCTCCCACATTTGGGCCAGTGCGGAAATGTCGTCATTGGAAAAGGCAGGGGGCTCATTGGCAAGAGTAGCCTTCCACCAAAAGAAGGGGCAGATTACAACAATTAAGTCGTTGGCCAACGCGTCATCGATAATCGCGACCAATTGATCCATAGATCGCTCACTTAGAACACCTGTTGACTCCTGCATGTTTTGCATGCGGGCGTTAATGCGGACATGGTTAAAGTCATGCTTGCGTGCCAGTTGGAAATCCCTAATGTTGTAGTATTCACTGCTTTCAAAAATCCACATATTCGAGCCAAATACAATGCCGTTTCCGAGCTTTCGGCTCATATTGAATGAATCACTGCGATCTTGAACGGACTGTGCATTCGCTAGGTTCCAACATCCGATTAGATAAAACATTATGATAAACAAAACGTTTTTTTTCACTATAACCTTTTTTGTAAACCTAACCGAAGTGTTGCTTGCACCTTATTTCTATGTCATGTCACTAAGAGTGGTTTTTGTCCGGGATTATTTTATAGGCTCAATTCGTTAACATTAAAATCCAAATGCCATTATTGGACTTATAAAAAGTTTCCTCTAGCACGTGACTTAAAAAAAACTAACCGGAACGAGCGGCCAAGCAAGTCGCTTCTACAAGTTTTGTAAGATTCCGGTTAGCGCTTCACATTGAATTTCAACATACCTAATTGAAATCGGAGTAAAATAAAGGAAGAAATCATTATTAATCATTGATCTGGATTAATGCATAAAAAAATCATTATCCCTAACATTATGGTTAACGGTAAAAAAATGAAAAATCAAAGAAGCACTAGCATTTCGATGCAAAGTCCCCACGAATGACCGACAGGGAAATTCAAATGGAAATAGCCCAATCCCATTGAGTCATTAGAAGTTGGTTGGAATGTGATCGGTAAAAAACATTGAAACTGATATGGGGCCGAATAACAGGGGTCGTACCGTTGACTTCTTAACAAAGACGAGTTAGGAAAAAAATGGAAAAAGTAACAACGTGAGAAAAAACACCATCATTGGATTTTTGATGATGGTTGCTTTGATATGTTCTACAATGCCTAACAAAGTACTAAAAGTTCACTATAGGCTAGGAAAGGAAAGACCCATTTCCTACCAAAACAAACAATGGGACTATCTGATAAACCGAAGTAAAACACTAAGACCAGAAACGAAACAAACGGTCTTCTTCGGTGACTCTAGGATAAACGGCCTATGTGTCGAAAGCCTATTCGATGCGGTCAACTTCGGGATATCCGGGGAGACCTTACAAAATGCCGCTAATAGGATATTCGAGGTACATAACTTGAAAGGAAAAAGAATCGTACTCGCTTACGGTTTCAATGACCTCCGATATAGAACGGCTGAAGAAAGCATCGAAGATTATAGGGAGATACTGCACTACTTGAAAGATTACGAACTCTATCTCCTTGAGGTACTTGCAGAAATCGGAAGAGAGAACACCGAACTATCAAAATTCAATAAGGAACTGAAAAGTCTTAGCACGGAATATGGAGCGATTTTCATCTCCTTGAAATTGAACGAGAAAGGATATTCGGAAGACAACGTTCACTTCACCAAGAGCGGCAACCTAGAGATAGCCAATCAGATCGGGGAGGTGTTAAAATGAGAAAACGCATCTAAACACTCGTTTTTCTTCACCTAAATTGTCCTGTTGGGGCACCGTAAACTTATGTAAAATAAATTTTTCAAGTACCCTTTAAAATAAGATTGAAAATCAGATTCAACGAAGTGTATTTGTTGCTAATACCATTAATTTCTTTAGGCCGGATTCACTATTAATCTTGTAAACCTCGCCACCATTCTCTACAAATCCATTCATTTGGGCACCCCCTTTAGTGAGTTTGAACAATTCCAGTATGTCAATATATAATTCCCCCTATCTCTAGGACAGTTTTTCAATAAAAATAAATATGATAATGATGTTGAAAAGAGGGGGTCCGGG
>JABSPK010000022.1 GCA_013214065.1 Flavobacteriaceae bacterium | reverse complement strand
ACCAGTGATTGCAAGGACCAGACGAAGGAAATTGAATTTTTTAAGGAAATTAAACAAATACCGTTATCCAATTTAATCTACTTTTCGGATATAAGGTCATTTGAAGCGCAGTTCCCCAAAGGGAACAAGCTGATTCAGAAACAGGCAATACTCAAAAAACTGAATAAGTTGAATCGGTTTTTTACAGTCAATATGGACTTTAACCAATACATTGAGCAGGGGAGAATGTATTTGGATGACCGTTATTTCACAAGAGCGTATTTTAATAAATTCAATGTCACCACTTCAAAATATTATTATCGTGATCCTGAATTCAGTACTTCACACGATTTATTATTAGCTAAACTCTTAGCAAACAAAAGGTTTATCAAGTACCTAGAAGAACGATTGAAGAATTTGAATCAACGTAACGGTACAAAAGTAAAAAATGTCTTAAAAGGCTTTAAATGGACTTCTTCAAAAGCTGCTTTGGTAGAACTCATCTATGCGCTTAATCATACAAGGTCAATCAATAATGGAAACATTGAGCTTAAAGAAATTGTAACACAATTTCAAGAGATTTTTGATTTTGATTTAAAGGATTTCTACAAAACATATTCAGAAATAAAAGGACGAAAAAAGAGTCGAACCAAGTTTTTAGATGAGCTTTCAGCAAGTTTGTTATTCCGAATGGATAAAGAGGATATTTGATTATTTGTCATACTTTTTTAAGTGCTTAAAACCTTTGGATTATATTGAATTTATTGAGGTTTTAAGTTGTATCTCGTTTCTGGTTTCCATATCTTTGTAACAGAATTTAACACAAGTTAAATCAACTAAATCGGGAACGATTCGGGAACAAGATTTTAAAAAATACCCTAAGGTTCTGGTTTTGAAGGAATACGGTGAGTAGGTTGTCATCCTGCCACCCCGACAAATAAAGCCGAAAAGGTTCTCGTAGAAAGGTTACTTTCTGAAGAGGACCTTTTTTTTGTTTTATATCCATCGAGGCGATGCCATGTTTCCAAAGAAGGACTTATCTTTCGTGGTATGCGACCGTCCACCTTTAAAACCCGCTCTCACGCTTATTGGGTCTTTTTGTTTTGCACCTTGGCAGTTCAATGGGCTTGCCGTGATACCCACACAAATGAGACCGAGCGACCCCCGAACGTCATCGTCATCCTTACCGACGATCAAGGGTGGGGTGATTTGGGGATGAACGGGAATACCAAGATCCGAACGCCGCATATCGATGCCCTGGCACAACAAGGGGCGGTGGTCGAACGCTTCTATGTGAGTCCGGTTTGCTCGCCGACCCGGGCCGAGTTCTTGACCGGACGTTACCATGTCAGGAGTGGGGTCTATTCCACCTCCGAAGGGGGCGAACGCATCGATCTGGACGAGACGACCATTGCCGAACACTTCAAGGCCAACGGCTATGCCACCGCCGCTTTTGGAAAATGGCATAGCGGTACCCAAGGACCGTATCACCCCAATAACCGCGGATTTGAAGAGTTTTATGGATTTACCTCGGGGCATTGGGGCAACTATTTCAGTCCGATGTTGGATCATAACGGGGAAATCGTGACCGGAAACGGCTTTTTACCCGACGACCTGACCGACCACGCCCTGGAGTTTATCGAATCGCATAAAGATGCCCCGTTCTTTGTCTACGTTCCGTACAATACCCCGCATAGTCCGATGCAGGTACCCGATCAATGGTGGGACGGTGTTCAGGATGCCGACCTGCAAACGGCCCATCGGTATGCGGACGAGGAGGACCTGCAGTTTACCAAGGCCGCCTATGCGCTATGTGAGAATATCGATTGGAACGTAGGGCGCATCCACCAAAAAGTAAAATCCCTAGGCCTTAGTGAACGCACGATCATCGTGTATCTGTCCGATAACGGGCCGAACAGCCACCGTTTCAATGGTGTACTCAAAGGAAAGAAGGGGGCGACCGATGAAGGGGGCGTACGGGTGCCCTTCATCATCAATTGGCAAGGAACGATACCCGCAGCCACCCGTATTGACCGTATCGCCGGGGCGATCGACATCCTCCCCACCTTGGCCGATCTCGCCGCATTGCCAACACCAACCGAAGCCCTCGACGGCATGAGCTTGAAACCGCTATTGCTCGATGCCGCACCGGAATGGGAGGATCGTTATTTAGTCACCCACTGGAAAAACAGGGTCAGCCTTAGGGACGACCGTTTTCTTATGGCCGAAGACGAGCGTTTGTATGATTTGGGTGAGGATCCCGGGCAACGTACCGATATCACCGCGGAGCAGCCCGAACAATGGGAGCGCATGAAGGCCTTCAAAACACAATGGATGGCCGAGGTTTTGACCGAATTACCCAAAGAAGATCTGCGCAGTCTGCCCGTGGGTTTCGGCACACTGCCTACCCAGCTCCCCGCACGTGACGCGATGCCCCATGGTGGTATCATACGTTCAAACCGCTGGCCGAATGATTCGTTTCTAACGGGCTGGACCAGCCTTCAAGACAGCATTTCATGGGATGTTGAGGTACTTGAACCGGGCACCTATGAGGCCGTGGCCTATTACACCTGTAAACCGCAAGCAATCGGGTCTGTGTTGCAACTCCAGTTCGGAAATCAGCAACTTCAGGCGACAATCACCGAAGCCCACGACCCCCCGCTGATCGGTCATGAAAAAGACCGCTACCCGCGGCAAGAATCCTATGTCAAAGCCTTTCAACCCATGGTACTGGGGAATATCGACCTGAAGGCCGATACCAACAGCCTGAGCTTGAAATCCTTGGAAAAGACCTACGATACTATCATGGATTTTAGGTTGTTGACCCTCCGCAAACTGGAATAGCCCCACCTTAACTACCGAATCCCATATTCACCGCGTTCGCTTAGAGTCCGTTATCCGCAATGTACTGTTTGGGGGTGGCCCCAGTGTACTTTTTAAAGGCCCGATTGAAGGTGGTTTTTGAGTTGAACCCGCAGTCGTAAGCAATGCTGAGCAGGGTGTTTGTACCGTGGGCCTTCTTCTGGAGTTGCTCAATGACCGAGACCACCCGCTTTTCGTTCACAAAATCATTGAAGTTCATTTGAAACCCTTGGTTGATGACTTTGGATACCACACTACGGTTGGTTTCCAACTGTTGGCCCACTTCGATCAGGGTCAGGTTCGGATTTTTATGGAGTTGCTGCTGGGCGAACAAGGCGTCGATTTTCGGTTTCCATTGCTGCAGGTCGATTTCGTTTGGGTCATTGGCATTGCTATCGGGTTTGGGGGGGATGCTACCCATTGCCATGCTTTGGCCGGTTTTCAGGGTATGCGAATAGCCGGCAATGGCCATATAGAGCAGCATGATCGAAAAACAGAGGTAGTACCAGAACTTCCGGCCGAATTCCCACCATTCGGGGTTCAAAATGAAGAACAGCACCCGCAAGAGTAGCATGAGCCCGAAGGCGATGGCGAAATGTTTGACCCATTGGTAGGCGATGGCATCCGCATAGCTCACTTGTTGCACGGCTAACCTACGGTAGGCCGCATGGGTTTTTAGGCTGATCATCAAATATGCCAACATCGAAATCAATCCCGCGATTTGATACCAGGGGTCCAAGTCCTTGTCCATCCCATCCGCATAAAAATAATAGCTGTCGAAAACGAAAACATCCCCGACGAATACGATCAGGCTATAGACTAGGTAGAGTGCGGCAGGTAGAAAGTGCAGCCACTGTGTACCGGCCACGCGGAAGTTGGAATCCAACAGCGAACGGATGTAGCCATAGAAGACCGGTCCGATCAGGAACAACTGTTGAAACGGAACGAAAAACAGGAAGGTGCGGTACGACGATTTACCATACCACCCTGCATAGCCACACATAAAAGGGACGATATAGAGCGCCCCCAGAAATACAAAGCCAGCGAGCCATAGGCTATTGCTCCGATTTTCAAGACGGCCTTTTCGGTACAAGAGTAGGGTGAATAGCAGGGCGTTGGCAAAAAAGATCAGCAGTACCGAACTCTTCTGGTTGTAATCGAAGAAAAGCAGTTCATCCAAGTGGTGGCGGGTTGTTTGTGGATGGAAGTTAAGGAAAAGCTTATGTTCTTAGCAAGTCAAAGCAGTTTTCATTAAAGTTAGGATGCCAATATGCTGTCCCTCAAGAAATCGGCGAGTTCTTCCTTAAGAGGTTCCACTTTAATGGGTTTGGAAATCATACCAAGAAAGTGGTCTCGACCTTTCTTTTTTTCGAACTCCTCTTTTGAAATACTACTAATAGCGACGATGTTGGCATCGGGGTCGATTGATTTGATTTTTTCGGTTGCTTGAAAGCCGTCCATAATCGGCATAAAAATGTCCATCAAAACGATATCGTAGGATTGGCTTTCATAGCGGCCTACCGCAAGTGCTCCATTATTGGCAACATCACATTTCGCCGGTGTAATCTTACTGAGCATTTTACAAATGAGTTTTTGGTTCACCACGCTATCATCAACCAAGAGGATCCGTTCGAGCGAACCCAGTATTCTATCGGCTTCGGCCGAGGTCATATCGGAATCCACGACCTGTTTGAGCTTTAAATCGAATCGAATCCGGGTTCCTAGGTTCTCGGTACTGTCTAAGTACGGCAAACTGTGGTGGTCCGCTAATAACTTTTTGACCAAATATAAACCTAGGCCCAACCCCAAGTAGGTGTTGCTTCGATGCGCCATACCGGTATAGTGTTTGTCGAAGACCCGGTTTTTTTCATGATGACTGATTCCGATTCCGGTATCCGCTACCACAAAACGCAACAGCCATTGGCCGTTATCCACTTTATCTCCTGTCACGGAGACTTCGATTTTCCCTTTTTTAGTGAATTTATTGGCATTATTGCTCAAGTTTCTCAGGATTTGGGTGATTTCCGTTTTCGGCCCGTAGAAAGAGTTTGGTAAGTGGTCATGGATCTTGATGATAAGTTCATTTCCATGATCGAATAACATCCCCAACTTGCTCGACTTGTGAACTACTTCCCTTAATTTGAACTTTTCGGTCTTGTATTTTTGCTGTTCCTCTTCGGATATGGTGTTCTCGATATTCGAATTCAACAAGGCATTATCTACCAAGCTATTTAGGTATTCTGCGGCAAAGGAGATATCCCTTAGGTTGTTTTGGGATTCCTTATTGGCCAACTGGTGTTTTTGGTTGAGTAAGAGGTTTGAATTTCCGAGAATACTGAACAGCGGAGTACGCATTTCATGGGAAATCACATTGATGACCTTTGACTTCGCTTCGGAATAGGTTTGTGCCAGTTCTTTCGCACGCTTGATCTTATGGTTTTTATACAATAGAAAAACCAGTCCATTGAGCATTAACAATACGACGGTAATGGCATAGGTCCGCTCTTTTTTGATCGCAATGATTTCCAGTTCATCGATTTTCGCTCGATGCAACAGCAATTCCTTGTCTTTTTTTTCATTCTTATAGCGTTCGGACAGCGTGGTTACGATTTTGGTGTTGTTCGAATTCACGACACTGTCATTTAAACGGATGTATTGTTTGGAGGCCTGCAAGGCCGATTGGTATTCCTTTGTGGCCTCAAAGAGATCGGTTAGGTGTTTATGGGTATCGATTTCGGTGGTGATGTCCCTGTTCTTTTCAAGAAAGGCCAAGCTTTTATGGAAATAATGACGGGCACTATCAAGTTGTTGGCTATGGAGATGGATTGCTCCCAACGTATTGAAAATTTGGGGCATTAACCGAACGGTCTGATGTTCGAAAGCAATGCGAAGCGCTTTCTTGGAAGCTATGGTCGCCTTTTTGAGTCGCCTCCTTTTAATAAGGTATTTCGACAGATTGGTCAAATAATCGACCCTTTCGAAGTTGTATTCGGGCTCAATGATTTCAAAGGCCTCCTTGGCCATGGCGTAATAACGTTCACAGGGTTGGTATTCATTTAATTTGCTATAGCAATAACCTAGTTGGCCGGCGATGTACGCAACGTTCGCTTGGTCATCTTTCTCTTGGGCCGCCTTCAAAGCGTCTTTATAGTAGGGAATGGCGTTACGGGGTTGTTCCATTTGACTGTACACAAATCCGATACCGATATAGCCTTCGATTTCCCCTTTTTCAGCGTGGACCTCGACCACTTTGAAGTAATTTTTAATGGCCGCGTTATAATCCCCAATGATCGCGTAATTCAAACCTTTGAGCCGATAAATGTAAAAAAGGCCCCTCTCATTGTCCATGGCTTCAACTTTCAACGCTTTGTCACAGTATTCCAAGGACCGTTGGCTGTTGCCAACGAAAAAGAAAATATGGATCAGGTTTTTATAACAAGTGTAGATCCCATCCGCATCATCGTTTTCCTCTGCGATATTTAAGGCTTGTAATGCGCGGACTTCCGCGCCGTTGATGTCTTCCAAGGCTAATTCCCATGATTGACTCAACAATTCCTGAATCAGGGTACTATCCTTCTCTTGCCCATAGCCCCAAAGGCCAATGAGGGAGGTGATTAGAATGATCATCTGTTGTGCCGATTTGGATCGATTCATTGTCTAGCCCACAAAAGAATTTACCCCGAATCACATGGAATAGGCATTTTGACTTGTTCAAGGATACGGTAGTCGTGTTATCCAGCAATCTAATTATTCCTACTCTCGAATTTTGAGATTGGTTATCTAAAAAACAATGCAAGGAATACCAAGTGTTAGAGGAGGTTACGTTTTTGATCAGTTCCTTCTTTTAGCACCCCCATTTGCATTTGATTTAGTCTTTACGCACCCGATAGGTGATCCTTCGGTTGGTGATCACATAGCGTTTGCCGATTCCGAACGTAAAACGGGCCCCGTCGACCAAGGCGGTCACCCCGCTAAAGGTATAGGTATGGATGCCTATCTGTTGGGCATTGCCCAAAACCAAGGCGGTTTCAAACGTTCCATCATTATCGGAATCCACGATCAAACGGAGGTCTTTTTCGCGCAATCCGGTCAGGCCATCGATGCCGTTCAGGTCGATAGTGAGATCTACAGCACCCAAATCAGTGGCATGGCCCAACAGGACCACTTCGCTCACCCGCCAACTGCGACCCAGTCGTATCCGAACACTTTTGGGGACATCATCGGCCTCATTGAATTCCAATAGCCCTTGATCATGGCCCCAAAGCAAGAATTCACCGTCATCAGTATCTTGGGCATTGTTGATACGCACCGAGCCTGAACCTTGGGCGTCGGTCTGGGTGTTCAGCAGGTCGAATTGCCCGATCCCCGCGACTTCATAGTCGAAGTCACCGTGTTCCGGATTGTCGGCTATATACAAATCGTCTTGGGCAAGGGGAATGGCGTATTTGGCAGACAAGTAGTTGTTGATGATCAGGCGTTCGGCCTGGTTGACATTGCGGTTGTACACCAGCAATTCGGCGATTTGCCCATCCAAGGATTCTTCCCCTTGCCGCCCGATGCCGAACTCGCTCCAGGCCTGTACGGTTCCGTCATAGGCTATGGTGCCGTTGCGCTCCAGGTTCAGGTATTGGGTAGCGTATTGGCCGTCCATCTGTTGGCTGATGATATGGAACGGACCGATGGGTGTGGTGACTTCCCCTTCTAAGGGCGGAATGTCCAACCAAGTTTCATCGGTCTGTACTACACGACCTAAGGAGGGCCGCTCAGGAAACGTCCACATGCCCACCGATTTATGTCGGGCGAACCGTGAAAAAGCCAAGCCCGGTGGGGAGCCTTGAAAGATACCGTCGGAATCGTGTCGCAAGCGAAATTGTTTGACGACTACGAAAAAGCTGGCCTGGTCGCTATGCGGCAGCCCGGAGACCAACATCCGATCGTGTTGCCCGTCAAAACGGGCGACACCGAATCCGTTCAGGACATTGGTTTGATAAACTGGTCGATTGGTCGCAATGGATTCCATAAAATGGTGGCCGTTGCCCGAACGGTCGCTCCACTGGTAAATGAGGGTATTGTTGTTCGCCGGGCTGATCCCCGCATCGGTAAATGTCTGGCCATCGGCAGCGATCCAGATCAGGTTGTCGTCCGAGCTACCGACCCCTGCAGGGCCGGTCTGTGCGGCCAGACTTATCGAAAATAAGACCGACCAAAATGCGGCAAGCCACAGTAGGGAAGGGATGCCGCAACAGGGATTCGTTCGTTGTTCCTGGGTCCTTGTTTCTAAACGATCAGCAGTAAGATGATAAACTGCAAAAGGGAGGTGCTCATTAAGAGCCACATGCCGAAGTTTCCTAACATACGGATCAGTTTCAAGCGGAATCTGTAACTTTTGGAAACCACTAGAACCGAGGTTAGTAGTATGATGATCCCGATACCCGAGAGCACCATGTTTACTAGTAGAATCGAACTTAGATGTTCTAGAATCGTATCCATTGGATTTCATTTGTAATCGTTGTTTGTCGTTCGCGTTCCCTTTGGGTATGGGCTCGGTAGGAAGCAGCGTAGCTACATTCCTTCAATTCGTTTTGACCTGCACTCGAATATCGCAGGTTTAGGGAACCAGGATTGGTTCAGAAATCTGGGGAATAAATCTTTTTGTCTTTGCAAATTCCTCATTTCCAGTATCATTTTTTGACATTTCGTTTAACTCTCTTAATTGTCCAGGTACACCAGGCCGAAGGTCGTTCATCACACACGAGAGCAAATACAACTACCCCGTTCGCTAATGACTCGTGATGACAAAACTTGACCTTCGGTTGAATTGGTGTATGTGTTCTGGGCATTCGTGCCCATCCGTACAATCATTGATCAATCGGGTCTCTCCGTACCCTTTGTATTGTAAGCGTTCTTTTGTGATACCGTAGGCGATCAGGTACCGATAGGTGGCCAAGGCCCTTCGCTTCGAAAGCGCCAAATTCGCGGCATGGGAACCCCTGCTGTCAGTATGGGAGCCGATCTCGATCTTGATGGTCGGGTAGCGCTTCAAGGCTTCGATGATCTTTTTCAGTTCGATTTCGGCATCAGCACGGATCTCGCTTTTCCCAAAATCGAAATAAATCGGATTCAAGATGCCGCTCAGGTCGCCTCCCAATTCGATGGGGATGGTCCCCTTCGTCAACAGGAAATCGACTTGTACGGCCGAGGAGATGATGGCATCGCTTTCGATCGCTTTTTCCTCAATCTGATAGTTTGGGGTCCTTGCCCGTACTCCGGTCAATTGCCGCGTTGGTAGGTTGTGGACCTGATAGGATCCATCGGCAGCGGTACGCTGACTCGCCAAGGCCTTGTTATGGATGTCGAAAATGGTGACCTCGGCGTTCGCCAGCGGTTGCCCCGAATTCAGATCCTTAAGGGTCCCGAAAACGGTGATCGTATCGGCATAGCCGTCTGGTTGTGGGCGTAGTTTCAAGTGGAGTTCCGAGACCTGCCCCTCCCGAATCGTTTGAGGGATGGTTTTTTCGCGGATTTGATAGCCGTCTTTCTCCACCCTGATATAAGCCAGTTCACGGGCAGCGGTTTGGTCAAAACGGTAGTAGCCCTTGGCATCGGTGGATGCGGATGCGATAACTTGGTCGTCGGTGTCAAAAAGGGTCAATCGCGCGTCTTGGACGGGCATTGGGCCTTCAAGGGCGGTGACCGAACCTTCCAAACTGACGAAGACCGGAAAACGTTATTTGGCCTGCTCGTCAACCCCATGGATATCGTCGCCGCTGACATCCCCCTGGCGGTTCGAACCGAAAAACCCGATGCCGTTGGCGTTGATGGTGTAGGCGAAATCATCATGCCGGCTATTGATCTGTTGCCCGGTATGGTATACCCGTTGGTAGCTGCCATCGGCCTCCAAAGGGGCCATGAATAGGTCCAGGCCGCCCATGCTTTCTTGCCGATCCGAAGCAAAATAGAGTACCCCGTCGCTATCGACAAAGGGAAACATTTCCTTGCCGAGGGTATTCAATGCGGCCATGTTCTTGGGGCTTCCGAAACTGCCATCGTCAAAAAGGGGTACTTGGTAGAGGTCGGTCTGGCCTTTTCCACCTGGTTTGTCCGAACTGAAATACAGGGTTTTCCCATCGGGACTCAATGCCGGATGGCCCACGGAATACTCGGTATTGTTAAAGGGTAGGGCCGTGATCTTTTTCCAGCTACCGTTGACGTTTTCGGCCCGGTAGAGGTCGATGGTGACCACGTCGTTCTTGTTATGCCCGATACGCTCTTTCAAGTAGTTGTTGCGGCTGAAATACAGGGTCATCCCATCGGCGGTGATGGCCAACGGCCCTTCGTTGTAAGGGGAGTTCACCTCGCCGGGTAAGGGTTCTAGACGTTGATCGACCGCGTCGAGGTCGACATAAAAGATATCGGAGGTCGGGGTACGGCCATGCCGGGTTTTTTTGCCCGTATCGGTGCTGATGACATATAAGCGGTTGCCCACGAGCAAACCAGGGTATTCGTTGAAGTCTGAATTCAAGCCATAGGCCCGCTTCTTATAGCGGTCGCTGTTATCGGCCAAGGGGATCTCTTTTTGGTCGTAGGGGGTATACCGAAGTCCTTTGTAGTCGTAATAGGTGACCAAGAGCGAATCGGCTTGTCGATACGCCCCCAAGGCTTTCAATACCTGCCCATAACGGTAGTTTTCGATAGGGGTCGGGCGTACGCTAGGGTTGTCGTAGTACCGCCCATACCAGGTGGCGGCTTTGCGGTACTCGCCATTGTAGTAATAGGAGTTCGCCAGTCGCAGATAGAGCGCGACGTTCTCGATCCCATTTTGCATGTCTTGTTCGGCGACATTGGCATAGATCTCCAAGGCATCGATAAAACCCAGATCCTCGTAAGACTTGCTCGAAGCCTCCCCGATCTGGGCACACACAGAAAGGGTGAAGATCTGGGAAAGCAGTACGAACAAAACGGTAAACGTTAGCTGACTTTTCATGGTGTCTGGTTTAGAAAAAGCGTGGTGTTAACAACTTGAGGTCCCGTTTTTTGGCAAAATCATAGCGAAGGAACACCTCGTGGCTTCCTTGGTTGTAGCGCCCCAATTGAGTGGTGCCCGCATCGTAGGAATAGCCAAGCAATAGGCTTTTGGTCACTTGGATACCGACCAGGCCACTGACGGCATCGGTCACCCGATAGGACGCCCCAAGGGTCAAGCGGTTGTTGAAGAGGAAGTTCGCGGAGACATCGGCTATGGCAGGTGCCCCACGGGTATACCGCACCAAAAAGGTCGGTTTGAATTTCAATAAGGAGTTCAAATAGAAGACGTAGCCCCCCATCAGGTTGAAGGTCATGCGTTCGCGGGCGTTCGACACCGTAGTATCGTCGTAATGGGTGGTGGTCAGAAAATTGGGTACCGAAAGTCCGGCATACCAAAAATCACTGTAGGCGTAGACCCCGGATCCCACGACCGGACTGAGGCGGTTGTCGACATCGAAGCGGAATAAGGTCTCGGTGGTATCGTAGACCGTCAGTTTCGAATAATCGATGTTCAAGAGGTTGAGCCCCCCTTTGATGCCGAAGGACAAGGAGGTATACTGCCCTAGGGGAATCTGGTAGGCGAAATCACCTGCAAGGGTCTGTTCGCTCAGCGGACCGATTTGATCGCTGATAAAGGTAAGACCGAGGGCCATACGTTCGTATTTCAAGGGTCCGTTCGAGGTAAAGTTCACCGTTTGCGGGGCCCCATCAAGCCCGGCCCACTGTTGTCGGTACTGGGTGGTCATGCTTAAGACGCCACGGGTACCGGCATAGGCCGGGTTGATCACACTGGGGGTGTACATATACTGGGTGTATTGCCCGTCTTGTTGGGCCTGGGCCAGCATGCCGATAAGCAGCACGGCCAAGGCTAGGGTATGTCGTAGGGTTGCGTTCATGATCGTCGTATTAATCGGTGTTGAGGTAGAGGTAACCGGCTTGCTCCAAACGTTGGGTTTGCGCGTCGGTATCTTGGTAATCATAGCGGAGGATGTAGAAGTAAGTACCCGAAGGCAACAGGTGTTTTTCTTGGGTATTGGCATACCCCCGAAACACATTGTTGTTGCGGTCGTAATCGGTGGTCTCGAAGACTTTGGTACCCCATCGGTTGTAGACCTGTACGCTGTTGTTGGCCAGGCCATTGATGTTTTCGATGAAGAGGTAGTCGTTTTTGCCGTTTTGGTTGGGCGAAACCGCGTTGTAGACCACTACATCGGGGGGCAAGATCACTTCTTCGTTCACCCGGGCCAGTGTGAAGACCCCACCTTCGGGTCCCACGGCCACTTCGGCCGTTACCGTTCGGCTATTAGGGTCAGCAACACCCCCGGCATCGCGCCATGCGCCGGCAATGGGATCCCAGCGCGCGATACGCAATGCGGAATGTGGGGGTGTGACCACCTCACTGGGTGTGGTGGTCGTCTCATCCCAACCAAGGGTGAGTTGCAGTTGTCGTGTGCCCGAGGCACAGTTGACTACCCAATATTCGTTGCCATCGACCAGCGGGATATTACCGATACGCAGGTCGTTGGGGTAAGGGCGTTCTGGATCTTGATAGGCATAGCGCGCACTGAACTCGCCGGCCCCATCATCCAAGGGGGTGATGTGGGCATGTCGGTAGTACTGCACATCACTGATGGGAAAGCTAAAGGCGACCTCACCGGTCTTGCCCACAAAGCCATCAACAAAACTGGTATCGCTGGTATGGGCCACGGTGGCTTCCGACTCCAAAAGCAAGCTTGCCCCTGGGTTTAAGGTGTTGATGATGCCTTGGATCAGGTCGAGCCCGCCTGCGATGCGAATGGGCGCCATGACGTTCAAAGCGTGTTCACCACCGCTGTTGTTGTTGATTTGAACGTGCTTGAAATAACTGGGTTGATTGCCCGCGAATTGTTGCTCACTGCTACCCTCAAAACGGGTGCTACCGTTCGATCCGTCTGAGAAGTCGACCATACCGTTGTTGGTAAAGTCGAGGTAGGCAAAAAGTTCACCGTCATTGATCAAGGTATCGCTTTCGCTGTTTTCAAAATCGGAAAACAAGCTTAGGGTGGTCTGGTCACTGATGACCAGCTCGCCATGGTTGACGGTCTGTGCCGATAGGGCCGAGGGGCCGATCAAGACAACCAAGGATATAAATATGTTTATAAAAGGTTTCATAGGGGTGTATTTGGGACGATTGTTAGATGCTTCCTGAACTATTGTAAGCGTAAGGCGGTCCAATAGCCGGTCGTAAACCCGTTGATCCTGGTTGGCACATAGGTAAGTTTATACCAACCCCCGCCTTCGATGATGAGTTGTGCAATCACCATCTCAGACCGAAAACTCTCTGAAGCGCTGATATGAGCGTTACCATCGATCAGATAACTGATAGCTTGGGGTGCAATTTCCGTATTGGAACCTTGCGCATAGTTATTATCCGTTGTTATGGCTACGATGGTATAGTTGATGACTTCGTTGGTGGTATTCACCAAAACCGGAGTTACCAATTCGTTGTTATGATATAGCAAATCCATCCGTAAGCCGTCAAAGACGATCGCATTCGATTCTTGTCCGGAAGTTTCTATCAGCAAGGCATTGGTATTGTTCGAAAATTGGGTGGCCAGCTTGCCGGTCATTCTTGGGCGAACACTGGTGTCACTGGCAAAGTCCGCTGATGAAGCTGAAGCCCGAAAAGCCCGTAATTCCCCGATGGCTATGTCCCCGAGACCGTTCGTTCCAGGGGTTGGGATACTGATGATTGCTTCGTCACCCGCCTCATCGGTATAGGTGATCGTACCGTCGCCATTGTCGACCAAACTGGTCACTGTTTCTTGGGTGGCCACGGTCGAAAGGTCGATGGCATGGGCCGTTCCGTTTTCATCTTGGTAGGTCAATTGATCGAAATCGTCAGAAGGGTCGCTGCCGGTACCGTTGTCGTTGGTGGTGACGTTCAATACGGTCAGGGTCTCTTCTGATTCCACGATGTTGGCGATATCGATATCGGTGCCGCTGTTGTCCTCATCGGTGTAGGTCAAGGTACCATCGCCGTTATCGACCAAGCTGGTCAGGGTTTCTTGGGCTTGAATGAAGGGTGCCAGGTCCAAGGTCTGTTCCGTCCCTTCTTCGTTGGTGTAGGTGATGCTGCCATCGCCGTTATCGATCAGGTTGGTCACTGTTTCGTCACCGACAATGGTCGCGATGTCAAGTTGGTGTACGACCGAATCTTCATCGGTATAGGTGATCGTGCCGTCCCCATTGTCGACCAAGGTGGTCAGGGTTTCTTGGGCTTGGATAAAGGGTAACAGGTCCAAGGTCTGGTCGGTCCCTGCTTCGTTGGTATAGGTGATGCTGCCATCGCCGTTATCGATCAGGTTGGTTACGGTTTCGGCACCTCCGATGACCGCGATATTCAATAAGGTCTCTACCCCATCTTCATCGGTATAGGTGATCGTGCCGTCCCCATTGTCGACCAAGGTGGTCAGGGTTTCTTGGGCTTGGATGAAGGGTAACAGGTCAAGGGTCTGGTCGGTCCCTTCTTCGTTGGTGTAGGTGATGCTACCATCGCCATTATCGATCAGGTTGGTAACGGTTTCGGTTCCTGCGATGGTCGAAATATCGAGTTGATGTTCGACCGAATCTTCATCGGTATAGGAAATGGTACCATCACCGTTGTCGACCAAGGAGGTCAGGGTCTCCTGAGCATCGACGATGGAGGCGATATTTACGGTCTGGGCCGTGGCGTCCTCATTGGTATAG
>JABSPK010000021.1 GCA_013214065.1 Flavobacteriaceae bacterium | reverse complement strand
AACCCCTCCTTATCTCGCGCCCCACTGACTCGCAAAGCGGGTGCAAATATAAAACCCTTTTTCCATTACGGCAAAACGTTTTTGAATAAAAACACCAAAAAAAATCAACAGTTTGATTTCCAATTGTTTATAACTCAAAAAAAAGTGCTTTAGTACGTCACTTCTTAATATGGCCTTGAAAACAATCGAACGTAAAAGATACAAAAAAGTAAACCACCCCACAAACAGGGCATTGCAACCTCCTATCAAGGTAGTATATTTGCCTCCAATTCAATTGTAGGTTATCTCATGATCAATATTACCTTACCCGATGGGGCCATCAAACAAATGCCGGCAGGCAGCACGGTGCTGGATGTCGCGAAAAGCATAAGTGAAGGATTGGCTAGGAACGTACTCTCGGCACGATTCAATGACAAGGTCGTCGAGTCGACCACTGCACTGCACGAAGATGGTTCGCTCACCTTATATACATGGCAGAACGAGGAGGGGAAAAAAGCCTTTTGGCATTCGACCTCACATGTGGTCGCCCAGGCATTGGAAAAATTGTACCCAGGCATCAAACTGACGATTGGTCCAGCCATTGCCAACGGTTTTTACTATGACGTTGATTTTGGGGAACACAGCATTTCAGACAAGGATTTTCCGACCATAGAGAAAAAGGCCCTTGAAATCGCTAGGGGCAAGCACGACTTCAAAATGCGCGAGGTTTCCAAAAGCGATGCCCTATCCTATTACAAGGGGCAACAAAACCAATACAAGATCGAATTGATCGAGAACCTAGAAGACGGTGATATTACTTTCTGTAATCATAGCAGCTTTACGGATCTTTGCCGTGGAGGGCACATCCCGAATACGGGCATCATCAAGGCCATCAAGATCTTGAGCGTTGCCGGTGCGTATTGGCGGGGTGACGAAAACAACACCCAATTGACCCGGGTGTACGGCATCTCGTTCCCAAAGCAAAAGGAATTGACCGCCTATCTTGAAATGCTCGAAGAAGCGAAAAAACGCGACCACCGGAAATTGGGTAAGGAACTCGAGCTCTTCACCTTTTCCCAAAAGGTTGGCCAAGGGCTTCCCCTATGGTTGCCGAAAGGCGCCGAATTGAGAGACCGATTGGAGCAGTTCCTGAAAAAAGCCCAGAAAAAAGCCGGCTATGAAATGGTGGTCACACCGCATATTGGCCAAAAAGAACTCTACGTGACCTCCGGGCATTATGCGAAGTATGGGGAAGACAGTTTTCAACCCATCCATACGCCTAAGGACGAAGAAGAGTTCTTGCTCAAACCTATGAACTGTCCGCATCACTGTGAGATCTACAACGCTACCCCCTACAGCTATAAAGACCTTCCGAAACGGTATGCCGAATTCGGAACCGTGTATCGGTACGAGCAAAGCGGCGAATTGCATGGATTGACACGTGTTCGCGGCTTTACCCAAGACGATGCCCATATTTTCTGCACCCCGGATCAATTGAACGATGAGTTCAAAAACGTCATCGATCTATCCTTATACGTTTTGGGATCCTTGGGCTTTGACGATTTCACCGCCCAGGTCTCGGTACGGGATCTTGACAAACCGGAGAAATACATCGGTGAAGTGGGGAATTGGGAAAAAGCGGAACAGGCCATCATCAACGCCGCCGAGGAAAAAGGATTGAACTTTGTAATCGAAAGTGGGGAAGCCGCATTCTACGGACCCAAACTCGACTTTATGGTCAAGGATGCCTTGGGGCGCAGTTGGCAATTAGGGACGATCCAGGTCGATTATAACCTGCCTGAACGTTTTGACTTGACGTACAAAGGCAGTGACAACGAACTGCATCGACCGGTCATGATCCACCGAGCTCCCTTCGGAAGTCTGGAACGTTTCGTCGCCATATTGTTAGAGCATACGGGCGGTAACTTCCCCTTATGGTTGATCCCAACGCAGGCTATCGTGCTGCCAGTCAGCGAGAAACATGAAAAATATGCTGAAAAAGTTTTGAATTCGTTGGAAAATCACGAAATTCGCGCGCTCATTGATAATAGGAACGAGACCGTAGGGAAGAAAATACGGGAGGCCGAGCTGAAAAAAATACCTTTCATGCTCATCGTTGGTGAACAAGAGGAAGCCAATGGTACCGTATCGGTTCGTAAGCATGGCGGCGAAGACCTCGGCGCCCTTGAAGTAAGCGGGTTTTCGGACTTGGTTGCCAACGAAATAAATAGTACCTTAAAGTCGTTCTAGAGCATTACGTTTAATTAAAACAGAGAGTCATAGCAATACGAAGAAGATTTAGGCCCCAGCCAAGGAGGGAAAACAAAAACCCTCACAATATCAATGGTAAAATCACGGCCCAAGAGGTCCGTTTGGTCGGGGATAATGTCGAAATGGGAGTATACCCTATTCGCAAAGCCTTGGAGATTTCCAGGGAATTGGAATTGGATTTGGTGGAAATTTCACCAAAGGCCAATCCGCCGGTTTGTAAAGTGATCGATTACAAAAAGTTCCTTTACGAACAAAAGAAACGCGATAAAGCCTTGAAAGCGAAAGCGACCAAAGTCATCGTGAAAGAAATACGGTTTGGCCCACAGACCGATGATCATGATTATGATTTCAAGAAACGTCATGCGGAAAAATTCTTGAAAGACGGGGCTAAACTAAAGGCATATGTCTTTTTCAAAGGCCGTTCGATCGTCTATAAAGACCAAGGAGAAATCCTGTTGTTGCGATTGGCCCAAGAATTGGAAGAGTTCGGAAAAGTCGAACAAATGCCGAAACTGGAAGGAAAGCGGATGACGATGTTCATCGCGCCGAAAACTTCCAAAAAATAAGCGGGATGCCTATTGCTTCGGCAAGCGGGCAAAATTTATAAAAGAGGAGAAATGCCTAAAATGAAAACAAAGTCCAGTGCCAAGAAG
Source organism: Flavobacteriaceae bacterium (assembly GCA_013214065.1). Lineage (GTDB taxonomy): Bacteria > Bacteroidota > Bacteroidia > Flavobacteriales > Flavobacteriaceae > Flagellimonas_B > Flagellimonas_B algarum. The sequence continues at coordinate 17,161 of JABSPK010000021.1, read as the reverse complement.
CGGTTCAAGTTGACCGGCACCGGCAAAATCAAAAGGAAGCACGCTTTCAAGAGTCACATCTTGACGAAGAAATCGAAAAAGCGTAAGCTTAAGCTGACCCATTCGACATTGGTTCACGATGCGGATGTCAACAGCATCAAAGAACAGTTACGTTTAAAGTAATCCGTTCTACAGGTACATTAAGTATTAACCATGGAGCCAGGCTTACAAAGTGTCGTTAGACCGCCTGCTACAAAAAAATGAAACAAAAATGCCAAGATCAGTAAATTCAGTTGCTTCAAGAGCTAGAAGGAAAAAAGTGATGAAGCAAGCCAAAGGTTACTTCGGAAGAAGGAAAAACGTTTGGACAGTTGCCAAAAACGCGGTTGAAAAAGCAATGCAGTATGCATACCGCGATAGAAGAAACAAAAAGAGGACGTTTCGCGCCCTATGGATCACACGTATCAATGCCGGTGCCCGTTTGCACGGTATGTCGTATTCACAGTTCATGGGGAAGGTCAAAGCCAATGGAATCGAGCTCAACCGTAAAGTGTTGGCCGATTTGGCGATGAACCACCCTGATGCCTTCAAGGCCATCGTTGAAAAAGTGAAATAAATCCAATAACGAATTCCCGCTTTTAAATCCCATGCCGTTCGCATGGGATTTTTTATTGCCCATACGCGGTGACCACCAGACGGCGGCCTGAGGCATGATCCCGGTGCTCGCAGAGATAAATGCCTTGCCAAGTGCCTAGGTTCGGTCGCCCCTTGCTTATCGGTAACAAGACCGAAGCACCCATTAAGGATGCCTTGATATGGGCCGGCATATCGTCAGGACCTTCAAAAGTGTGGCGGTAATACGATTGATTCTCGGGCACCATAACATTCATATGGCTTTCGAAATCGACACGCACCGTCGGATCGGCATTCTCATTGATCGTTAGACTTGCCGATGTGTGTTTGATGAATACTTGTAAGAACCCGACATTGATGTGCCCGATTTCCGGAAATTGCCCCAAGACTTGATCGGTAATTAAATGAAAACCCCTTGAAAAGGGTGGTAAGCTGAATTCGGTTTGATAGAATTGCATAATAAGAAATTGATCGGATTCGGAGCGCAAATTGGTCAATCGGAGTACCTTTGTGCCCTAACTCCAAAACTATGGACTTTTCGCAAATAAAAATGGTCGTTACCGATATGGACGGCACCCTGCTCAATCCTGCCCATGAGGTCAGTGATCGTTTTTATACGGTATTCGAAAAGCTCCAAAAAAAAGGGATCCGCTTCGTGGCGGCAAGTGGGAGACAGTACCATAGCATCATCGACAAACTGGATCCCATCAAAAACGACATCACCGTCATCGCGGAGAATGGGGCGTTTATGGTTGAAAAAGACCGTGAACTCTTGGTGACTCCTATTCCACAACAGCTAAAAGGGGAATTGTTACATACCATTGATCAAATACCAGGAGCCCATGCCATGCTTTGTGGAAAGTACAAAGCGTATTTCGACGGCCGTTCGGCACCTTTTTTGCAAGAGCTGAAAGAATATTATGCGAGTTTTGAAGTACACGAATCTTTGGAAGGTATTACCGATGAGATCATCAAAATAGCGGTATATCATGACCGAAACGCTGAAGCCCATATTTACCCGGCCGTCAAGCAGTTCGAAGATCGGGTCAAGGTCAAGGTTTCCGGCGCACATTGGGTCGACCTTAACCATAGCGATGCCCATAAGGGATACGCCTTGGCCATGCTCATGCAAGGCTATGGACTGACATCGCAAGAAGTGATGGTATTCGGTGACTACAACAACGACCTTGAAATGCTATCACTTAGTGATTACAGTTTCGCCATGGCCAATGCCCATCCGAACGTGAAGAAAGTGGCCCGATTTGAAACCTTGGGTAACAACGCCTATGGGGTCGAGGTCGTCTTGGAACGCATTTGAGGAACGTACTTGGTCATAAGTATCGGTTTTTCGTTATCTTCCCTTTCAACGTGAATTCCTTGGGTTACATGAAACCAATCGGTTTAACCATCCTGCTAACGGCACTGCTCATCGGGTGTTCGAAGCGAAACACCTTGGAGGTGGTCACCGTTGCCGATTTCGAATCCTTCGTCAATGCCACGGGCTACGAGACCGATGCGGAACGCTATGGGTGGTCCTTCGTGCAAGAAGACGTATTGACTTTTACCATAGTAGAGGCAATCGATTGGAGAAGTCCACGGGGCGAACAACATGCCCCATCCGACATGCCGGTGACCCAAGTCAGTTTCAATGACGCCTTGGCCTATTGCGAATGGTCGAAGAGTCGGTTGCCGACCTATGAGGAATATTGGGAGTTGGTGACCAAGGACAGACGCCCCATGATAATCGATCAAAAACGACCCGCAGCTGCCTTAGAAGCCCATACCATTGGGAATGTCTGGGAATTGACCACCAGTGAAAACCAAAAAGGGGAGATCCGCTTGGCAGGAGGGTCCTATCTATGCAGCCAGCATACCTGCGATGGATCCAACCCCGATCGAAAATTATTCGTTGATAAATCCACCGGAAACTCACATATCGGTTTCGCGGTGGTACGTTGACCAAAAACATTGATTATGAGAACCCTTTACTTGTTGCTATGGCTGTCGATGTTCATGTTTCCCGGTAATGAACGCGAACCGACCTTGCATACCGAAAAACTACCGGCAAAGCGCCCGAATATCATTTTCATCATGTCTGATGATCATGCCTATCAGGCCATTAGCGCATACGGTAGCCTGTTGAACCAAACCCCGAATATCGATCGAATCGCCAAAGAAGGGATGTTGTTCACCAACGCCTGTGTTACCAATTCGATATGCGCCCCTTCACGGGCGACCATATTGACGGGCACCCATACCCATATCAATGGAAAAATCGATAACCACTTCCCTTTTGATACGACCCAAGTCACTTTTCCGCAATTGTTTCAAAATAGCGGCTATAAAACCGCCATGTTCGGAAAGCTTCATTTTGGGAATAGTCCGAAAGGGGTCGATGAGTTCATGATCTTACCGGGACAAGGCAATTACATCAACCCCGATTTCATCACCACTTCGGGAGATACGACACGTATCGAAGGATATACGACCGATATCATCACCGACCTGACCCTCGATTGGTTGGAAGAAAATGGTGATGGAGCCCCCTTTATGATGATGTATCTACATAAGGCACCACACCGACCATGGTGGCCAAGGCCGGATAAGTTCGCGGAGTTTTACCAAAAAACCTTCGCTGAACCCGAAACCCTCTTCGATGCCTATGAAAATCGGGGCACGGCGGCCAAAACCGCTGAAATGAACCTGCTGCACCATATGATGTACAACCATGACAGTAAAGTTCGGCCGGAAACCATTGCCCGGATGGGAGATCGCGCCCTACCTAAAGTCAAAGAATACCCCAACGGATTTTATGGGCCATACAATCGGGCGACCCCAAGTCAAAAAGCGGCCTTTGAACCCACTTTGGATGCCATCAACTCCGATTTTGAAACGAGATGGCCTACGATGGACGACAAGGAAAAAATGCGATGGAAATACCAACGCTACATGCAAGATTACTTAGCCTGTATCGCTTCGGTCGATGACAATGTAGGCCGACTGTTAGACTACCTTGATGAAACCGGATTGGCAGAAAATACCATTATCATCTACACCTCGGACCAAGGTTTTTTCTTGGGGGAACACGGTTGGTTCGATAAACGTTTTATTTATAATGAATCGTTCAAAACCCCACTCCTAGCGCGTTGGCCCAATAACATCAAGCCGGGCAGTGTGGAAACCAAGATGGTACAAAACCTCGATTTTGCCCAAACCATGCTCGAAGCAGCCGGTATTACGGCCCCTGAACATATGCAAGGCGAAAGCCTCATGCCTTTACTACTGGGCAATGAAAACCAGTGGAAACGTGATGCCGTCTATTACCATTATTACGAATACCCTGCGGTACATATGGTGAAAAGGCATTATGGGGTGGTTACGGAAACATTCAAACTGGCCCATTTTTATCATGATATCGATGAATGGGAGTTGTATGATCGTCTGAAAGATCCTAACGAGCTTCGAAACCTTTATCACGACCCGGAGTATCAGGACACCGTCAGGACCCTGAAGTCCAAACTAGCGAATCTTCGTAAAACCTATAAGGATTCAGCTGCTCTGGACCAACGTTTTATCCAATTATACGTATCCAAACGCTAGTCATATCCCTCGCTCAGGTTTTCTGCTTCTTCTTTTTCGCTGCCGGAAACAATACATTGTTCAGAATCAACCGATAACCCGGGGAGGTGGGATGGAGCTCCAGCTCCGTTTTGGGGTCCCCTACCCGATGCTGGTAATCTTCGGGATCATGCCCTCCGTAGAAAGTAAAGAATCCCTTTCCTTGGATGCCATGGATGTACCGTGCCTCGCCATTGAGTTTACATTCACCCAAGACCATCACGGTAGGTTTGACCTCATCGCGTTGAAAAGAAGTCGTTTGCCCCATGAACCCTTTGACAAGGGTAGTATGGTTTTGTGTCAACATGGTTGGAACGGGATCCCATTTGGCAGAAAACTCCATCAGTGAGAAATAGTCCGATTCTCGAGGTACGTTCCTTCGTTTTCCGGTCATATCGATCGAGGAGAACTCATAGCGCAGTGGATTGCGTTCCAAGACAAAGTTCTTAAAGGCGAACGTTCGACTGAAATCCAGTTTTGATTGATACCCGGGGTCGGAGGGGTCACCATCGAACATGGGTTCACAAATATCCACTTCATGGGCCGCAAGGGCGATATCGAAACTGTCGGTGGCCGAGCACATGGCGAACATGAACCCGCCCCCGATCACATACCTTCTGATCTTTTCGGCGACCGCGGCCTTCTCTTCCGATACTTTGTCAAAACCTAAACGACGAGCCCGTTCTTCGGCTAGTCGTTTCGCTTCGATATACCAAGGGGCGGCACGATAAGCTCCATAGAATTTACCGAATTGTCCGGTGAAATCCTCATGGTGCAAATGCAACCAATCGTAAAGTGCCAACTTATCGGTCAATACCTCTTCGTCATATACCGTTACATACGGGATTTCGGCGTAGGTAAGCACCATGGTGACGGCATCATCCCAAGGTTGGTTGTCTTTTGGGGAATAGACCGCGATCCGTGGGGCCTTTTCCAAAATAACGGCATCTTGATTTTTAGAAGGACTTCCGATTTCAGCCAGAATCGTGGCTGCTTCGCTATCGGTCAGGATTTCGAAAGACACCCCTCGTATCTGGCATTCTTGGCGCACGGCCTCCCCATCGGGCATCAAAAACGAACCGCCACGATAGTTCAACAACCATTGTACTTTTTGTTGCTTGGTCAGCATCCAAAACGTAATGCCATAGGCTTTCAGGTGGTTCTTCTGACCTTCGGCATCCATGGGAATCAATAGCACCGATGCCATGGAAGGCAAGGCGAACAGTAGCATACAACAAGCCAGTAACAAACGGTTTTTCAACCCGGCCACTAAGAGCGGGGATGCATCCGTAAATTTTGGGAAATTAAAAAGGGATATCGTCGTTTTGATCCGATTCTTGGTCGTTGAAAGAACTACCAAAGGCTTGGTCTGTAGACGGAAGATTCGGAGTGGCAAACGGGTTTTCCTCATTGTCGTTCATCTTTGACTGAAACTCAAAAGGAGAATCAAAGTCATCTAAATTATCGAATTTACCCATTGAGCCAATGAACTTTAACCTAATATTATCCAAGCCACCGTTCCGGTGCTTGGCTACGATGAACTCTGCCTGCCCTTGGGTCGGGGTACGTTCTTCGTCATCCCACTCTTCGATTTTATAGTATTCGGGGCGATAGATGAACGAAACGATATCGGCATCCTGCTCGATGGCTCCCGATTCCCTCAAATCCGACAAAATAGGGCGTTTACTGCCACCTCGGGTCTCTACGGCCCGCGATAGCTGGGAAAGGGCAATGACCGGGACGTTCAATTCCTTGGCCAGTGCTTTCAGGTTTCTTGAAATCGTCGAAATCTCTTGTTCCCTGTTGCCCCCTTTTTGGCTGCCCCCGGCGGTCATCAATTGCAAATAATCGATAATGATGAGTTTGATCTTATGCTGCGATGCCAGTCGGCGTGCTTTGGCTCGAAGATCAAAAATGGACAATGAAGGGGTGTCGTCAATAAACAAAGGTGCTTTTTCCAAAGCTTTTACCTTGACGTTCAATTGCTCCCATTCGTGTTTTTCCAAACGACCCGTTCTCAATTTTTCGGAGGAAAGACCGGTCTCTGAAGAAATCAAACGTGTGATCAACTGTACCGAGGACATTTCCAAAGAGAAAAAAGCAACGGGTATCTCGGCATTGACGGCCATGTTACGGGCCATGGATAAGGTCAGTGCCGTTTTACCCATACCGGGTCTAGCGGCGATTATCACCAAATCACTTGGCTGCCAACCCGACGTCAACTTATCGACCTTATCGAAACCAGACGGAATACCACTCAATCCTTCCTGATTGGCGATTTCTTCGATTTTCTTCTTGGCTTGGATGACCAAGTTCTGGGCCGTTTCGGCCGAACGTTTCAAATTGCCTTGGGTGACCTCATATAATTTCGCTTCCGCCCCATCCAACAAATCAAATACATCGGTAGATTCGTTATAAGCGTCTTCGATGATCTCATTCGAAATTTTGATCAGGCTGCGTTGGATGTATTTTTGAAGGATGATCCGTGCATGAAACTCGATATGTGCCGAGGAAGCCACTTTTTGGGTCAGCTTGATCAGGTAAAAATCACCTCCAACTGCCTCTAAATGACCATCTTTCTTTAATTGGGAGGAAACGGTTAATAAGTCCACCGGTTCTGAAGATTCGAACAATTGGAATATCGCCTCGTAAATAAATCGATGGCCTTCCTTGTAAAAGACTTCAGGATGTAAAATATCGATGACTTCATCGACGCCTTTTTTGTCGATCATCATTGCGCCCAACACAACTTCCTCTAAATCAACAGCTTGTGGAGGTATTTTACCTCGCTCAAGATTGATTATGGTGGCTTTGTCGATTTTTCTACCGACTACGGGGTTGGGCTTTTCCATGAATGCGAAAGTATGCAATTAACGTTAGCTTAACCTAAGGATTACGGTCTCGCTTTTTTGACATGCTATGAACAAATTGCCTGAGGTTATCCACAATAGTTCAAAAAAACAAAATTTTTCTGTTAATAACGTTTTGATAAGTACTAAAAAAAATATGGCGCTTTTAAGCGCCATATGAAAACCCCAGAAAAAGTGTGGTTTAGCCGTTATAGACCCCCATATCGGCATATTTATCCATCCTCGCTTTTACCAATTCTTTTGGTGATAACTTTTCAAGCGATTCAAAATGGGTCTTGATTTTGTTTTTGACCGTCTCAAAGGTCTTATCCCGATTGCTGTGGGCACCTCCTGCAGGTTCACGCACGATCTCGTCGATCAACTTCAAACGCTTCATATCGGCGGCGGTCAATTTCAAGGCTTCGGCAGCCTGTTCTTTGAATTCCCAACTGCGCCATAATATCGAGGAACAGGATTCGGGTGAAATGACCGAATACCAGGTATTCTCCAACATCAATACTTTATCGCCCACACCGATACCTAGTGCCCCTCCGGAAGCTCCTTCTCCGATGATCACTACGATAATGGGCACCTTAAGCCGTGTCATCTCCAAAATATTACGGGCGATTGCCTCACCTTGGCCCCGTTCTTCGGCCTCGATCCCAGGATAAGCCCCTGGTGTATCGATAAAACACACGACCGGTACGCCGAATTTTTCGGCCGATTTCATCAAACGCAAGGCTTTGCGGTATCCTTCAGGATTGGCCATTCCGAAATTACGGTATTGGCGGGTTTTCGTATTATATCCTTTTTGCTGGCCGATGAACATGAAGCTCTGATCCCCGATCTTTCCTAGACCACCGACCATGGCCTTGTCATCACCGACGCTACGATCGCCATGCAATTCCAAAAAGGTATCACCGCAAATGGCATTGATATAATCCATGGTGTAGGGCCTGTTCGGGTGTCTTGACAATTGGACCCGTTGCCATGCGGTAAGGTTCTTGTAAATTTCCTTCTTGGTCTCTGCCAATTTCTTCTCGATCTGTTGGCAGGTCTCGGTAACATCGACATCACTTTCTTCGCCGATCAACATGCATTTTTGAAGCTGGTCTTCCAATTCCTTGATCGGAAGTTCAAATTCCAAATATTCCATAAAAATCTGAGTTCTCGGTTTTGTTGGTGGGGCAAAGATAAGGTATTCGACACAATCGAATCAGGGGTGCGATTCATCAGCCGCTCTTGTGGTAAACGACTATCGTTTAGCTTTTTGCAATAAAAACACCGCGCAAATCCCAAAAATCATATTCGGAATGACCACGGCCAATAAGGGCGAAAAACCCGATTGCTCGGCAAGGGTACCGAACACCCGGTCGAAGAAGATATAAATAAAGGCCACACCGATCCCGAAAGCGAGATTGACCCCCATACCGCCCCGGCGTTTGACCGATGAAACGGCCACAGCGATGATCGTCAAGATAAAGGCTGCGATCGGTAGTGCCCAACGTTTGTACTTGACCAGAACATAGGTGTTGATATTCGAGGCCCCTTTGCGTTTCTGGTCTTCAATGAACTCGTTCAATTCGAAAAGGTTCTTGGTATCGGCGATATAGGAAACCGGCGTCAGGTCACCTATTTGAAAACTGAATACAGTATCCAAACGTCGTTTGGTCTCTACCCATTCATCGCCATCCCTGATCGTGCGTTTGGCATAGCTGGTCAACCTATAGATACTGTCCTTTTCGATCCAACGGATATTGGCAGCTGAAAGCTTATACTCCAATTGATCGTCATCACCGAAATGCTCGTAAGTAAAATTGTAGCCGATTTGCCGGTTGGGTTCGAAACTGCTTACGTAGATATAATCCTTCTCGTTGAGCTGATTGAAAATATTTTCGGTCTGGCGGTCCGCTTTATGTTTTTTGAAGTACTTGTACTCGAATTCGTTATACCCGATACTCGCATTGGGAACGATGAACATCCCCATCATAAAGATCAAGATGGCGACCAATCCCGCTCCGATCATGTAAGGCCGCAAGAACCTCCAATAGGAAACCCCCGAACTCAATATGGCAACGATCTCGGTATTGCCCGCCAGTTTGGAAGTAAAGAAAATGATGGATAAGAACAGGAATATCGGAAGTAGTAGGTTTCCAATGACCAAAGTGAAATTGCCATAGAACACGATGACCTCTGCCAATGGGGCCTCGTTATCGATGATCTTTCCGATCTTTTCGGCCAAGTTGGCCATGATACCGATAGGAACGAACAACAGCAACATGCCCATGAAGGTCACGATATACCTCTTTAATATGTAGCGGTCGAGTATAGTCAGCATTACAGTCGCTTGTTCATTTGATTGACCATTTTATTTTTCCATTGCAAATAGTCACCTGCAATAATATGCTCACGGGCGGTTCGCACCAACCAAAGATAAAACCCTAGATTGTGAATCGTAGCGATTTGTTTCCCTAGATATTCATTCGCAGCGAACAAATGGCGCAAATAGGCCTTGGAGTATTCGGTATCGACATAGGTAATGCCCATTTCATCGATCGGTGAAAAATCGGCCTCCCATTTTTTGTTCTTGATATTGATCGTTCCGTGTGCGGTGAACAACATGCCGTTTCTCGCATTTCGGGTCGGCATGACGCAGTCGAACATGTCCACCCCAAGGGCGATATTCTCCAATATATTGATCGGGGTACCCACGCCCATCAAGTATCGCGGTTTATCGAAGGGAAGGATATCGCAGACCACTTCGGCCATAGCGTACATTTCTTCGGCCGGTTCACCAACCGACAAGCCCCCTATGGCATTACCCACCGCATCCACATTGGCGATGTACTCTGCCGATTGCTTGCGCAAATCGGTATAAACGGAACCTTGTACGATAGGGAAAAACGCTTGGGAGTGCCCATACATTTCAGGTACTTTTTTTAGATGTTCCATACATCGTTCGAGCCAACGATGGGTCATATGCATGGATCGCTTGGCATATTCGTAATCGCATGGGTATGGGGTACATTCATCAAAAGCCATGATGATATCGGCCCCGATCTCACGTTGAATCTCCATGACCCGTTCCGGACTGAAGAAATGCTTTGAACCATCGATATGCGACTTGAAATTGACACCCTCTTCCTTGATCTTACGGGTTCCGGCCAAGCTATAGACCTGATACCCGCCGCTATCGGTGAGGATATTGCCGTTCCAGCCCATGAATTGGTGCAACCCCCCAGCCTGTTCCAAAATACCGGTGCCCGGCCTCAGATAAAGATGATAGGTATTGCCTAAGATGATATCGGGGCGTATGTCATTGCGCAGTTCCCTTTGGTGCACCCCTTTTACCGTGGCCACAGTACCCACCGGCATGAAAATCGGGGTCTGAATCGTACCGTGATCGGTGATGATCTCACCGGCCCGAGCTTTCGAATCGGTATCCGTATGGGTCAAATTAAATTTCAAGGCCACATTTTAACGGGCAAATATAGGCAACTCTTCAGCTTGCGGTACTTAACAAAAGAATAAACTTTGTTCGAAAAGCATTTCGCAAAATAATGGCCATCGGTTTGCTCAGGACAAGGATTGCGATTACTTTTGAACGAATTAAAACCAGCACCTATGGCAGATATAAAGGAATTGGAACATCTTGTGGTTCAAGTCAGAAGGGATATCCTTCGGATGGTCCATAAAGTGAATTCGGGTCACCCTGGCGGCTCTTTGGGTTGTACGGAGTTTTTCGTTGCCCTGTACAACGAGATCATGGAACTCAAGGAAGGCTTTGACATGGATGGGCTCAATGAGGATGTATTTTTCCTTTCAAACGGACATATTTCGCCTGTTTTCTACAGCGTTTTGGCCCGAAGGGGTTATTTCCCAATCGAGGAACTCAATACGTTTCGTTTGATCGATTCCCGTTTGCAGGGGCACCCGACCACACATGAAGGACTCCCTGGTGTACGTATTGCTTCAGGTTCTCTAGGTCAAGGGATGTCCGTGGCCATCGGAACCGCCTTGGCCAAAAAGTTGAACGGTGATTCACATTTGGTATACAGCTTACATGGTGATGGTGAATTGCAGGAAGGCCAGAATTGGGAAGCCATTATGTATGCGGCCGGCAATAAAGTGGATAACCTGATCGCCACTGTTGACCGTAATGGCCAACAGATCGACGGTGCCACTGAAGACGTTTTGCCCTTGGGTGACGTTGCCGAAAAATTCAGGGTCTTCGGTTGGGACGTGCTCGAAATTGAGAACGGTAATGACCTCGGTCAAGTGATCGCAGGATTGAACGAAGCCAAAAGCCGCACCGGTAAAGGAAAACCGATTTGCGTGGTCATGACCACCGAAATGGGCAATGGCGTCGATTTCATGATGCACACCCATGCCTGGCATGGAAAAGCCCCGAGCGACGAACAGCTCGAGAACGCTTTGGCACAAAACCCAGAAACACTTGGGGATTATTAATTCCCCAATGCAATCCATTCATCAAAAGCAATACCGACACAGATGACAAAATATATCGATCAAGGGAAGCAGGATACCCGAAGCGGATTCGGGGCAGGAATGACCGAATTAGGACGCACCAATCCGAACGTAGTGACACTTTGTGCCGATTTGGTGGGCTCATTGAAAATCGAAACCTTCATTAAGGAAAACCCAGAGCGCTTTTTCCAAGTTGGGATCGCCGAGGCCAATATGATGGGTATCGCAGCTGGTCTTACGATCGGGGGCAAGATTCCATTTACGGGCACCTTCGCCAACTTTTCGACCGGTCGGGTCTACGACCAGATTCGACAATCCATCGCGTATTCGGACAAGAACGTCAAAATATGTGCGTCGCATGCCGGGATCACCCTAGGTGAGGATGGGGCGACCCACCAAATCCTTGAAGATATCGGGCTTATGAAAATGTTGCCCGGTATGACCGTCATCAACCCCTGTGATTTTAATCAAACCAAGGCCGCTACCATTGCCATTGCCGAACACCACGGCCCGGTTTACCTGCGTTTCGGAAGACCGAAGGTGGCGAATTTCACCCCTGTCGATCAACAAATCGAAATCGGTAAGGCCGTGCTACTGAACGAGGGAAGCGATGTCACGATCATAGCCACCGGACATTTGGTCTGGCAATCGTTGATCGCTGCCGAAAATCTGGAAAAACAAGGCATTTCAGCAGAGGTCATCAACATCCATACGATCAAACCCTTGGATTCGGAAGCCATTTTAGGGTCAGTGCGAAAGACCGGCTGTGTCGTCACTGCCGAAGAACACAATTACCTCGGTGGCTTGGGCGAAAGTGTCGCACGGACCTTGGTCGAACACCACCCGACCCCGCAAGAATTCGTAGCCACCCAAGATACTTTTGGTGAAAGCGGGACCCCAGACCAATTGATGGACAAATACGGCTTGAACAATAAAGCCATCGAAGCCGCCGTTTTAAAAGTGTTGGAGCGCAAATAGCATTTTGGTATCGTCTTTGATACCTACTCCAGCATAATCATTAAACGAAACACAAAATGAAAAAAGTACTTCTTATTTGTGCAGTCGCTTTATGCAGCACTGCCGTCTTCGCACAGAGTGGAACCGGATGGGGAATCAAAGCCGGACTCAGTTACAATCAAAACGGGGATTTAATCGGAACGGTCGGCGATGCCGGACAAAACATCATTGAAGGTGCCGAGGGAAAAGCCGGTTACCATGTCGGTATTTTCGGGAAACTCGATTTTCCGAAGCTCTACCTTCGTCCTGAATTGGTGTTTACCAAGACCCAGAGTAGCTATTCGGTCAATGGGACCTCTAGCGATTACGATGTGTCAAAACTCGATTTACCGGTATTGCTAGGGTACAAGATCATCGGCCCATTGCATATTTTCGCCGGACCCGCCTTTCAGTATACACTGAGCAACGACCTCAGTGATTTACAAGTGGAGGATGTGGAAAACGATTTCACCGTCGGCTTGAATGCGGGTGTCGGGGTCAATCTGGGTAGATTGGGCTTCGATGTGCGTTACGAAAGGGGCTTCTCTGAGAATGAGGCGAACTTTATCGGCAATAACATTACCGATATCTCAGGACGTGTCGACTCAAGACCGTCACAAGTCATCTTCAGTGCGTCTTTACGCCTATAAGGATTAACGAAATGAAATTTGGAAAGGTCTTGATCTTGGCGATTAAGGCCTTTTTTTTTAGCTATTGTCCTTATCCAAGTAATCGGGGATACCATCGCCATCGGTATCCGGAAAGGTAATCTCACCGGTGACCTCATCCACAATGATCTCATCCCGGGTCAAGGTACCGTCATCGTCGTCGTCGATATCGAGAAAATTCACAGCCAATGGGAAGCCTGCGTTTTCTTCGTCTTCTTGGTCGGTATTGTCATCGTACAAATAGCCGTTTCCGTTCAAGTCTTCTTGGATAGAAGGAATACCGTCTTGGTCGTGATCGGCGGCCACCATGGTCAACAATCCGATTTCAAAAACAAGCGGGCTATAGGCCGGAATTACGGCTTGCCCTGCATTGAAAAACCCTAGACCGGAAGGAAGGAACATAATACCGACGCCAAAACCATCGACCGAAAACGTACCATCGGGATTGATTACCGCGTTACCACCGGTCTTGAAATTAGGAATGGCTTCCGAAAATCCCCGAGCACCTTGTAAAGGGGCCTGGATCCTTGCCAAATCAAACCAAATACCGGTATTCTCAGCACCATCGAAGGTCGTTCCGTCCAACAACCTTCCTTGATATTGTACGAAGGCCGAATCCGCAACCGAAATATTTGAACCGATCCCTTCACGGGCTTCCAGATAATAATACGTATGCGGGATGTCGATCTCGCCGTCACCCAAACCGAATTCGAAACTCGAGACATTGATCACTGCAGAGGAAACCTGCTGTGAAAGGGGGGTCTTATCCGAATTTTCACCGGCAATGGTGTCAATACGGATCTTAAAATCGAAACCTGCTGGTGGATTATCGAATTCTTCGTAATTGTAAAAATGCGATTGCAGATATTCCAAAATCTCCTCATCGTTCTCGGGCTCCACTTCAGCCAGTAGCCTTGGAGGAACGAGTTCCCCGCCCAATCCGTCATCATCATTGCTACAACCGGCAATCAATAAGAGTGCGAAAAGCACCACAGTCATTCGATACATCAATCTAGATTTACCATTAAGCGCGCAAGATACAATTTTCCCCTATTTTTGGATTTCACCTTAACAAAGATTTGCATAGCCCATGCGGATAGATAAATACCTTTGGAGCGTTCGCTATTTCAAAACCAGGAGTTTGGCCACCAATGCCTGTAAAAACGGTCATGTTAAGGTCAATGGGGCAACGGTCAAACCTTCTCGTGAGGTATACCCGACGGACACTATCGTAGTGCGCAAACAGCAGATCAATTACCAACTTGAGGTATTGGCGAACCCTGCAAGCAGGGTCGGTGCGAAATTGGTCAATATGTATCGTAAGGATACCACCCCGAAAGAAGCGTTCGAACACAGTGATCTGCTCAAACACGCGAAAGACCATTACCGCAAAAAAGGGATGGGCCGACCTACGAAGAAAGATCGTCGTGATATCGATGACTACTTGGACGAATCCGAATGATCTGCGTTATATTTGTGAAAACTCCGAGCTATGGGACACCAGATCCTCGCCCACGACGAAATCCAACATAAGGTCAGGCGCATTGCCTATCAGATCTATGAAGCCAATGTGGAGGAAGAAGAGATCATCATTGCGGGTGTCGTAGGCGGCGGGCTGAGTTTCGCCAAAAAAATCAACAGCGTACTACGGCGGATTACCGCGGCGAAAATCACCTTGTGTAAAGTTCGGATGGATAAAGCGGACCCGCTGACCAGCGGAGTGGACACCTCGCTAGCTCCTGAGGCCTATCGCAATAAATCAGTGGTCATCGTCGACGATGTCCTCAATTCGGGGTCTACCTTGATCTATGGGGTACACCATTTTCTAAAGACCCCGTTAAAGCAGCTAAAAACAGCGGTTTTGGTGAATCGGAACCATAAACGATATCCGGTGAAGGCCGATTACAAAGGCCTGTCTTTATCGACTTCTTTGAACGAACATATCCGCGTGGTATTCGAAACCAACAACGACGGGGTATTCCTAGATTAAGGTCGCTTCGATTTCGGCAACCGTCTCCGAAACCGATTTTCCCGAGCACTCAATGATTTTTCCGGCCCGATTGTAATAGGGCGAACGCTCGAAGAGGTGCTTCCCGACGAATTCCGGTAGTTCTTCGGCGGCCAAAGAAGCTACGAGCGGACGACTGTCTTTTTCATTATGAATGCGGTCGACCAACTCGGAAATGGGCAACTTTAAATAAAAGGAGGCGACATCTGGAGCCAAAATGGCTTCCATATTGGTCCCGTAGCAGGGGGTACCGCCTCCCAACGACAATACGAAAGCTGACTTTGAACCAATGAAATCCCGCAGCACGTCACTTTCTTTTCTTCGAAAATAGATTTCACCCTTCTTTTCAAACAGCTCGGGAATGGACATCCCGGACGCCTTTTCAATTTCCGTATCGAGATCGAAAAAAGGAAGTCCGCGCTTTTCGGCAAGCGCTTTCCCGATGGTCGACTTCCCACTGGCCATATATCCGAGCAAAACGATTTTCATAAACTGATGTTTCGAATCTTAAAAAAGACAAATTTATTATTAATTCAACTTGATAAATTAATTATTGATCGTATATTTGCAGCCGCTTTAGATGATTTGTCATCGCGAAGCGCGGAGAGACCTGATAGCTCAGTTGGTAGAGCATCTCCCTTTTAAGGAGAGGGTCCTGGGTTCGAGCCCCAGTCAGGTCACTTTTAGAGAATTCAATTCATATCAAAATCCTGTAAGTCATATGATTTACAGGATTTTATGTTTTGGGCCATTTCATAGAAATTGATATAAATTGGCTTTAAAAGTTCACAGATCGTCAACATATTTTTTTAATTGTCAACATTTTTCTAAGATTGAAAAAATTAAGGCAAAGGTCTCTGCATAGTTGATTTGACTTTCAAAGAGGAATCATCAACGAAAAAAATCATGACTATGCGTACAAAAACTTCTTTTTCGGTATTATTTTGGATTTATACCAAGCGAGCAAACTTGAATCAAGAGACTCCGATCTATGCAAGACTAACGCTTAACGGACAAAGAGTAAATATAAGTCTAAAACGAAAGGTTAATGTCCACTTTTGGGATGCAAAACGGCAAAGACTTAAAGGAACAACGCCCAGCAAAAAGGCTTTTAATTCTTATTTAGAGGATGTGAAAGCTGATATTTTCAATATTTACAGAGATTTATCTCGAAAAGGGAACAATGTCACAGCAAAGCTTGTCAAATCTCATTTTTTGGGCGAACACAAAGAACAACATTCTTTAATTGACATTTTTGAGTTTCATAATAAAACCTTCTCAAATAAGTTAGCCCCGAAAACACTTTGCCATTACAAGACAAACCAGAAATATGTTTTAAGATTTATTAAAAGAAACTTTAATCAGAAGGACTATCCCTTACGTGATCTTGATTACCAATTTTTATTAGGTTTTGAGAGTTTCTTGCGCTCTTATGAAACTGATCACTATCGAAAAAAAATTGCTAACAATGCTGTAATGAAACATATCCAGCGATTTAGAAGGCAGATAAAATTAGCCTTAGAATTGGAATGGATTGAGAAAGACCCTTTTGAAAAGTTTAAGCCCGTAATGGAAAAGCGAGAAAGAGAATTTCTAACATATTTGGAACTTAAAAAGATCGAATCATTCAATCCAAAAATTGAACGACTTTCTATTGTTAGAGACCTTTTCCTTTTTAGCTGCTACACTGGAATACCCTATGCGGATATTGTTGAATTAAAAATTCAGAACTTGATAATTGGAATTGATGGAAAGAAATGGATTTCTGCAAAGCGTTTTAAAAATGGTATTCCCTACAAAATTCCTTTATTACAACTTCCATTGCGATTAATCGAAAAATACTTAATATAATTCCCCCCAATAATAGGACAGTAAGTTAAGTTGGATTATTAAGCTAAATTTATTGTCAGATGAGCAGAAGA
>JABSPK010000020.1 GCA_013214065.1 Flavobacteriaceae bacterium | reverse complement strand
TGATGCCCCAAGGGAGGTCTGGAGTGCCGATTTCATGTCCGATAGCCTGATAACGGGCCGTAGCTTCAGGGTGTTCAATCTGATGGACGACTTCAACAGGGAAGCGCTCTGCATGAAGGGCAACTTCTCCATGCCGGGCATACGGGTGGTGGAATACTTAAAAGAGGCCATAGAGGTATATGGCAAACCATTGGCGATAAGGGTGGACAATGGTCCAGAGTTCCTCTCAAGGGTCTTTGTCAACTACTGCGAGGTCGAGGATATCGAGATAAAGTACATCCAACCGGGCAAACCTAACCAGAACGGATACATTGAAAGGTTCAACCGCACATACCGGGAGGACGTGCTGGATGCACACCTGTTCAGGGATATCGAAGAGGTCAACAATGAAACCGAGAGGTTCAGGGAAGAATACAACTATTTCCATCCCTATAAATCATTGGGAAGGAGCAGTCCAAAAGAATATTTGGAGGAAATCTCAAAGGGGCATGCCCCTTTGAAAGATCAATTTGTTTAATTTAATCGATGTACGAAAATGGGTAAGTCTTCAATACCATGTCTTAACAATTTATTAATGATTTATAAATGGGTTTTCAATCATTTACTCTTACTCTTGCCTAGGCATCAATCCAAAAGAAATAACCCAAAATAATTTAAATAGATGTTAGTAGAAAGTAAAACCTCTTACGGAAAAATTAAATCCCATCTTTTAAGTTTTGGTATTCTGTGTATCTGCATTTGCTCTTATGCTCAGGACAATCAGGATATTGACCCTTCAAAGCCAACCAATTTATATACCCAAATAAACGCGTTGGGGGAGTTTACTTCTTCGGACAATTTCAATACCTATGGAACCAGGTTCAATTTTCAATACGCTTTTGATCCGGATAACTTGGTTTTGGCCGAGGTTCCCCTCTTATATAACGATTTGTCAAACTCATTTGGATTATCAGACATCAGGGTCAGATACTTTAATGCGATTAAACGAAATCTATCGGAAAGCATTATTGCCCTTGTTCCCTTTGCCGATATTACGGTGCCAACAGGTTCTGTAGAAAACGGACTTGGGGCCGATACCTGGTCTCTTGCCGGTGGTGTCATTTTAGGGGTGCTGTTGAGTGAAAAAGTTTCATTGTTTCCAGGCATAAACTATGTCTATTTAACGGCACCTAATGAAAGTGGAGTTGGTCTCCAGACCAATATGAGTTTGCGCTTCAATCAGAATTCTTTCGTTTTTGTGAACCCTATTGTAACTTTCTTTGACTTTGATACCATTTTTCAAGCGGAGTTTGTGTACAATCATATTATAGTACCAAATAAGTTCAAAGTAGTTGCCGGTTGGTTACCAAACTTTACTACGGAAGCAAATACATTTCGAATCGGTGCAACTTTCTTTCTCTAGGGAAAATATGTACTTACGTGCAAAACGAAAAGGCCTTTTGAAAAGATTGATTTTTAATATATATTCCCAACTACTGCTTAACCTAAGAATGAATTTTTAAAAAAACATAAATGAATATTTCAAGGGTTTGTACTATACTTTTTAGTTGTTGTGCCATGATGTTTTTGATGTCAGCCGGCAAGACTATCAACGCGTCAGCGCAGAAAGAAAAGAGCATAGCCTTTCCATTGGAGCCCCAGGCCTTATGGCACGATTTGGTCACCCCCGACATCGAAGATTCAAAACTGTTCTACAGAAAGGTGTTTGGATGGACGTTTAAGGATTATACCTTTAAAGGGTATAACCACGTACATATTTTTAATAATGGCAGCTTGATAGGCGGAATGATAGAGGTGAAAGAAGCCCAATCTTCAACGTGGATAGGTAGCTATCCAGTATCTTTAGAAAACCTTAAAGCACTTAAATCAATAATTGAAGGCAGTGGCCTGAGATCAGCCCTTCAACTGATCAATATTCCTCAAAGAGGTCGACAATTCGTATTTGAAAGCCCCCAAGGGGAGGAATTTGCCTTGATTTTGGAAAATGATATGACCAGAAAGGCGACCAACTCGGAAAGCAGGGATACCTGGTTGGGTATTGAGCTTTGGTCATCCAATCCAGAAGAAGCCAAGTCTTTTTACGAAAAAGCTTTTGGGGTAAGCATTAGCAAAAAAGAAGTGGACAATGCACCTTATTGGGTTATTACCTCCAAGGGCAATACCATTGCAGGCATGATTAATAATCCCGTAAAAAATCAAGGTTCACAATGGGTTCCCTATATAAAGAGCAACAATCTTGAAGCTTTGATGAAATCCATCGATTTGAATAAAGGAACCGTTCTATTGAACCCAGTGGAGGGAATTCGAGAAGGAAAAGTCGGAATTGCACAAGATACTCACGGTGCAATTTTCGTGATTCAGAAAAATTAATTTGTTACCATGCGACGGACAAAAACTAAATCTACAATTAAAAAAGCATTGCTTATTTTATCAATTTTAATATTGAATTCTTGTTCAAGTGCGAGATGGGCAAGTAATGCCGGAGTTGATGTCATATGGGGGCCCAACGGGCCCAAAGTTATTCCCAATATCGGTTTTGATATTTATAATGGGGGTAGGTTTTAAATCCACCTCATAGATTTTGCAAAATATCGTTCATTGAATTTTCACACTCATCATTTCATTAATTTTTTATTTAAAATCGAATGCGATATTTAATTCTTTTTGGAAACCAACCTACGGATGATTAGGAATAATATTCAATAAATAAAAGGGCATGTTTTCCATCAAACCGTATACGCTTTAACACAAAAAAATCGTAAATTTATATTTATTAATAATTTGTATATCAGCTATTTGAATTTTTAAAAATTCATTAAAGTGATTTCATTACTCCAAGATAGGGGTCGAACCATTCTGGTTCAAGGAAGCTACAAAAAAAACAGCCTATCCGCTAGGGGTACCCTCTGATGCTAGATAATCCGATCCGGCTCGTGTGCCGACTTGCGGTGTTTCCATCGCTTATGTGACCACAGCCAGTATTGTGGTGCGTTTAGAATGTCTTTTTCCAGGTTTGCCGTAAAAGCGGCGGTGATTTCCCCTTCCTGATATTGACTGTGACCATCCGAGATCAGCTTGAATATGACCTTGTAGTACCCACGGGCCACTTTGAGGTTCGACCCTGAGATGACGGGCATGTCATATTCCCTAGCCATGCGTTCCGCCCCATAGGCCACGGCAGTCTCTTGGTTCAAAAAGCGGGTGAAGTGCGCCAATTGGGATTTTCTTGGGGACTGATCGCTGCCAAAAATCACGGCAAATGGCCCGTCCTCTTGGTTTTTCATTTTTTCAATAACCTCATCGATGC
The DNA here is from genome assembly GCA_013214065.1 of Flavobacteriaceae bacterium. Lineage (GTDB taxonomy): Bacteria > Bacteroidota > Bacteroidia > Flavobacteriales > Flavobacteriaceae > Flagellimonas_B > Flagellimonas_B algarum. Next base: position 21,225 of record JABSPK010000020.1, on the reverse strand, counting down.
GCAGCATATGCAGGCCGTATTTGGAGCGGCTAGCGGTGATTTTTTCGTTCCAAAAGGCATTGGATAAGGGGGAATAGAGCGCCATAGGGGTGTGTTTGATCTGCCCAGCCACAGCCAGGGCGAACAATTCCCAGCTGTTGTAATGTCCCCCGACCAATATCACGCTCCGTCCTTCCTTAAAATAGCGCTCCAAGACTTCCGGATTTTCAATGTGCATCCGTTTCTTCGTAGCCGCTTCCGATATGGTGAAGTTTTTGATGCCCTCGACCATGATATCACAAAAGTGCCGGTAAAACTTTTTTTCAATAAGGCGGATTTCGGCAACCGTTTTATCAGGGAACGACTGGGTCAGATTCTTGCGCACCACCGCTTTCCGATACCCGATAAGGCGGTACATGAGGTAGTACATGACATTGGATAAGCCATATAGTATCGGAAATGGTAAACGCGAAATCGGTAAAAGCAACAGGTAATAGAAAAGTTTGTTCATGATCGTATGGACTTACACATGGCCATTACCTGTATGGATCGTATTTTTTTCGAAGGGTGTAATGAAACGGTGTGTTGGTTGGTATGATGCACGTTTTGTGGTTTGCAAGCGCCCAAATAAAGCCTATCGTGACCGAACCACAAAAAAAAGTTTGCAAAACATTTAGGGTTTACATCATAGCGAGGGTTCTAACCTGACTGATCCAAGCACTATTTATCCTATTATTATACTGTGTTTACCTAATATTCGATACACCCAATATGGCAGTACTTACCCATTTTAATTTTCCATCATTTGAATAAAAGATGAACCTCCCGTCTGCCGAAAGCGATGGCGCAAAATCCTGATCGGTAGTATTTATTTTATGGCCTAGGCTTTTCGGTTCGGTCCACATATCCTTTTTGTTCTTAAGGCTAAAATACAGACTGCTGTTGCCATTTTCGTTGATCGAAAAGATTATGAAACGTTCATTAGGAGCGATGTAAGGGTCAAATTCGTATTTTTCGGTACTGATCGGTCGTCCGATGTTTTTTGGTTCTGAAAAAGTGTCGTTTATTAAGATCGTGGTCCTATAAATATCAAAAGATCCCTCACCTCCGCTCCTGTTCGATGAGAAGAATGCATTTCCCTTATCTGAAATTGAAAAGAAATATTCATCCGCATCATCTGAATTGATCGGCGCAGGAAGGGGAATGGGTCGCGACCAATCCCCTATTTCGTTGATCGCGTACCAAATATTCCAGGCTAGTTCGTAATCCTTTGGGTTAGTCGGTCTGTCCGAAATAAAGTACATCCTATCCCCGGCCTTGTTCAAAAACGGATCTGCGTCGCTGTAATTGGGGTCGGAAAAAGAGGCTATTTTCGGGGTACTCCAGATTCCATTACTTTTTTCCGAGAAGTAGATGTCTTCCTTTGAAGCAATGGTGGTAAAATAAATGCGATCGCAGGTTTTGATCTCAAGGTTGAACTTAAAGCTACCGTTTAAGTCCAATACTTCCGGATCAAAGTCTCTTGGTTCGGTGGTTGGCTTTGACAACCCAAAAAAATCACAGTCGTTTTCCTGTGCCATTGCATTGGCGCATAGTATCAACAGTGAAAAGCAGCACATCGGAATTCTTGAAAAGGATTTGTTCATAGGGAATCGGAGTTATAGGCACTACTTAGGATGAAGTAGTGATTTTGACTAGTAAATATAGGGTTATCATCTTGCGTAGCATGTGATTACGGTAATCCAAGATAAGCGAATTTTGATCGCAACGCTAGTATTCAAAAATCGTGAAGGAACATTGTATAGGATGAAACCAAATAACGCTTTGAAAAACGAGTTCTTCTGATTTTTCTTGAGGTCCCGACCCGCCGGTGCGAGCCGTAATGGTGTTCCCGGTTTTGTTACTTTTTGTTATTTGAAGTTGGAAAAAAAGTTCAGCGATAGGCCTGGTACTAGCTGCCCTAGGGTACCGCTATTTTTTAAAACCGACCGGGCCGTTGGTATGCCCATTACCCATTAACTCCGATTTAAGCGTATTGAACTCCTCCTCCGAAATGATATCCCGCTCTTTTAACCATGCTAAATTCATGAGTTGCGGTTCCACGGGCAGATCCTTATCGATTTTTCCGTACTTGGTTTTGAGCAATGAGATGACCCTTTTTGACAATTCAGCGACAAAGTCGTCATGTTCCTTTACACTGGGCTTGTTTCTGAATATTTCCAAGTACCGGTCGTTTTGGGTGGGAATTATGGTGACGTTTTTTGATTTGACATAGGTTAATATTCCGGAAAAAGCCGTGGCACAAAAAAGAAAAAGGGCGACCCCCAAAAATCCACCACTATCATAATACGCAGGGTTGAAGATATTGATCAGTAAAAAAGTACCAAATACCAATTTCAGGATCAACAAGATATTGTCCGTTTGTTTTTGATAGACCAACTTTGAAACATCAATCTCATCATATGGCACGTTCAACTCTTCTGAACTGGTTAGGTCCTTTGATTTTATGTTCAGAAACCCATCATTCAATGTAAGTTCACGATGTAAGAAGAGTTTTCTTTGGGATAACTTCATATCCGATTTCTTGCACGCGACTACGGATAATGCCCATTATCCGTTATAGACCCGTGATGTGCAACCCCAAGATAAGTGATTTTTGGTTGGGAGGGTTAGGGTAAGGATATATTCAATCCGCTAAGCCAAGGTTCACTTAAGCCAACACCTTACTTCTATTTTTCCTCCAATGCATCATGTTTTCCCTGCGGGTCGTCACCAGAGTAGACCTTAATAGCAGCCATCGAAACTACCAAAATGACTTAAAATATTCTGGTAATCAATCCCTTTCCAAATTCTGATGCGGAAGGAATAATCAATGCTTGTTATACCACTCGATCATTGGTTCAGGATGCTCGGAAAAATACGTATATCCCTTAAACCTTTGTGTTGTACCTTCTATCCAATAGAGTTTTTTGTCATTTACAGGAATAGCATCATAAACGGCTTGGACATCTTCCTCGGCATAAGTGAAAGAGTCTTTTCGAACCTGGGCGACAAATGTTGGAATCTTTACATGTTTTGCATCATCTATTGGAGCGGCATCAGTAATACTATAGCCGAATAATTCCCTGTAGTATTTTTCAAAAGCGTCATACCCCTTTTGACCTAATCGCATATTTTTAGATAGCTTTCTAACCAATGCATCGCCCGATATTGGCTGCAATAACATCATGGATTTGACATCTTTGAAAAGATCAGGCCTTTTTTTCATAGCAGCCAATGTAGAATTACCCCCTAAACACATGCTAAACAAATGAACGTCCATATCTTTGGTATCGAGTCTTGAATTAATGTAGTCCATTGACCCAATCACATCTTTATACTCAAAGAATTTTGGATTGTATGCTCCTCCTTGTCCTGGAGTACTCATTCCATGACCTCTGAAATCATAAGCGAATACATTATAACCGGCTTCGACAAGAGCTTTGTATCTTGACAGGAAATTTACTTCGAAACCTCCTGCACCTTTCCAAGGTTTGATATGACCGGCATATCCATACTTGTTTCCTGGAGAAAAATGATTGCTTATTAAGATTTTGTTGGATGGGGCTTTTGAAGGAATATACCAGCCTGATAGAGGCAGACCATCATCTGATTGAAAAGTGATATCCTCGTATTCCATTCCTAGTTCGTTAGGTCTTCGAAGAACCGGAGATCTTTTCGATTCGCCAACTGCAGGGACGATTCGTTTCATTAACAGCTTTGCTATCATAATTTTGAATTGTAATTATTTGATAGAACAAAACTATCGGTACAAGATGTACCCTACTTATCCAAATTACTGAAATACTTAACCGTTTTACTTCCTTGCCGTATGGCTTTCTAGGATATAGACGATATCATCCATACAACGGTCGTGATTAACCCCAAGATCATTTATCCAAACTACTTAGGATCTTCTGTTTCGCTTAAGGCGACACCACTTCTTGGATTGCCGAATAGCGCTCCCATTCTTCCTTAGGTACCGCACGTAAGAAGAAGTCGGCCAATTGGCGTACTTCGGCGGCGAAATTCCCGAAGGTGGCCGCCCGACTATTGATCGAGGCATCGATGACCAGGCCATAGTTCGGAAAGAGGACCAAGAAATTCATAGCTCCCTTACTGACCCCACCATGGTGCACCATCCAGATGGGAGTTTCCCCATCAAGTAACAAGTCGTTCTCATAGTTGGGCCAAGAGCGCCAACCTAGCGCATATTCCTGTTCGTTGATGTTCCCGTTTTCAAGACGCACCGGGGTCCAGAATTCCTGTTTGGTCGAAGCACTCAAAAAGCTGGGGTCCCCCAAATAGGCGTTGCCCATCTTCACCAGGTCGGTGGGCGTGGAGATGAATCCGCCCCCAGCCCATTTGTAACTGAGGTTGACATCGTGTTTGATGCCCATGGTGCGATACTCCCGATAGTAGTCGTCTTCGGTTTCGTAAAAAGTGGCAAAGTGTTCCGATTTCGGCCGGCTATGATCCGCATAGGTGTGCTGCATCTGCAAAGGGTCGAAGACTGCCGCTTGCATATAGTCCAAAAACGGCCGATTCGCCGCCTGTTCCAAGACGACACTGGCCAGGTTGACATCAAAGGTGGAGTACTGAAACCGCGTACCGGGTTCATACAGCAGCTCGTATCGGTTGAAGACCGTAATGCCCTCGGCGGCCGATTCGAATTGGTTGCAATTGCAGAGCGTATATTGGGCCGAATGGAGCCCGAAATCCTCATAATTACCTACACCAGCGGTATGGCTCAGCAGTTGTTTCATACTGAAGTCCCATTCCTTGCGGTCCCAATTCGTGATGGTATCCCCGATGATGGCCTCGAGGTCCAGCTGCCGGCTATCGACCAAGCGGGCCACACCGGTCGCGGTAATGGCCTTAGAGGTGCTGCCGACCCGATATTGGGTCAAGGGGGTGGCCGCTTTTCCGGTTTCTACCGTAGCGAATCCTTCACTGGCCGACCAGATGAGTTTGCCTTGATGCCCCACCGCCACCGAGAAGGAGGGTACGTTCAGTCGTTTTGATATCCCTTTGAGATGGGCCGTGGCCTGTTGAATAGGTGCTGCGTAAGCGGTGTCCGACACCCCCTGGTTCACGGGGTAGGCCGCCACTTCCGGAAACTTGGTCCAGGTCGTAAAATAATAAATGCTCCACAAGAACCAGAGCGTGAATAGGGTCAAGAAGAAGCGGAGGAAGCGTCGTAAACGTTTGCTTTTGATTTTGAATGTTTTCATGCCCCAAAACTCCACCATTTGGGCTATCGCCCGCTCGAAAATCGCCCAAAACACATGTAGCGCAAACGGAAACCGGTTTGCGGGCGTCGAACGGGTTGGGCAGCTCGAAAAGCACCTTCGTCATCGGCAAATCCCGATCCGTCGATGAATGGAGCGTTACCTGCCCGTATTCCGTACTTTTACGGTCTATGACGCGATTAAACCCACAGCATAGGAAAAGAAGCCGGGCGATGGACCTGCAGGGCCACCTATTGTTTTGGTTGCTACTGCTCTTGGGGTTTACGGTCATCCAGTTCTTTAAAGACGGCAACGTTCAAGGGTTTTGGCTGGTTTTTAGGCAGAATTTCAAACGGATTCCGGCCATGCTGGTGGCAGCCTATGGCTTCACCGGGCTCATCATCCCGCTTTTGCGGAACAATAACAATTACCTGGGCTTTTTTCTAGGTTCGCTGTTGCTATTTTATCTGAGCAGTGCTTTTGACCGCATCGTGAATGTGTATGGCTATGAGCCCTTGTTTCGAAAGGAAGCCTTTGTACAGGAATCCTTGTTCGAGATTTTCTCCGATACCGGTTACCTCTTCACAGGCTATCTGCCACCCCTGCTGATCGCTGCGGTCGCGCTTGCCCTGACTTGTCTCCTTATTGAAAGGAACCGTGCTGAGACCCAACACTTGAAATTGGAGCGCGATAAGAACAAGGCCGAACTCAATGTGTTGAAAGCCCAAATCCACCCCCATTTTCTATTCAATACCTTGAACAACCTCTATGCCCTGACCGTACAAAAATCAGATAGCGCCCCGAAGATGGTCGAAGCCCTTTCGGCCATGCTCGATTACATCCTCTACCAATGCAATGACCGCTTGGTGCCTTTGTCGAAAGAAATCGAATTGGTCCAAAACTATATCGCCCTGGAGCGTTTGCGTTATGGGGACGAAATCGACATCACCTTCGATATCGATACCGAACGTGCCTTGGAACCCGATCCAAAAATCGCCCCCTTCTTGTTTCTTTCCTTGGTTGAAAATGCCTTTAAACATGGGGTCAGCGGCCAGGTGGATGGACTGCGGATCCAGATCTTGCTGCAGCTGGAATGGCAGGAACTGGGCTTTCAGGTAAAAAACACCAAAAGCAAGGACAAGCAGCAAGACGCTACCCAATATACCGAGGGTATCGGGATCAAAAATGTAGAACAACAACTGCAGTTGGTATACCAAGACGCCGATTTTATCCATGAAGATCAGGGCAATTGGTACCTTGCGGAATTACGGATCAATACCGACTCGGCCTATGCTTAAGTGTATCGTTATCGATGATGAACCTTTGGCCCGTTCCTTATTGGAAGGGCATATCGCCGATGTGCCGGTTTTGGAACACCTCGGTTCGTTTAAAAGCGCGGTAGCGGCCCATGGCTTTCTGCAGAACCATTCGGTGGATGTGCTGTTCTTGGATATCCAAATGCCCAAGCTAACGGGACTCGACTTCCTGAAAACCCTAACCCATCCCCCCCAGGTCATTTTGACAACGGCTTATCGCGAATATGCCGTCGATAGCTACGAATTCGGGGTGGTCGATTACCTGCTCAAACCCATTACTTTTGAGCGTTTCTTCAAGGCGGTAGGAAAGTTGCAACAACCAGCTACGCCAACGGAACCTCGAGAGCATGCATCACGACAAGATGCGATTTTTGTACAGGTCAACAAAAAGCAGCTGAAGATCGGCTTGGCCGAGGTCTTGTATATCGAAAGTTTGAAGGATTACGTCAAAATTCACCTTGCTGACCGTCGTGTGGTGGTCAAAGAGCCTTTGAACCAATTGCTGCAGCGCTTGCCCAACACCTTTTTGCGTGTACACCGCTCTTATGTGGTAAATACGGATCAAGTCACTGCCTATACCGCCAAGGACGTTGAGATCGGCGCCCAGGAAATCCCCATTGGGGGTACCTACAAAGAAGGGGTTATCGATTTATTAAGTCGGTTATGAGACATAAGTTGCGGTACCAATAGGAGTTCAGGAAAATTTTTGTTGTAAATCCGATACGACCGCCGCGGTATCGGCATCTTTTTGGGCCTCGGTCAATATCCGTGCCGGGGCCTGTCTTACCTCACAATCGCGGATCGCACATCGCTCGCAGGTTACCCCGACCTCGTAGGTCTTGATTTTGGGATCATCGAGAAAGTTCACCTTTTTGCGGAGCGTATCGTTGATTCGTAGTCCGATACCCACGCTACGATACACCCCTTCCTTAAAGGGGTCTTTGGTCGCCGAGGCAAAGATCAAATACGACAGTCCGTCAGCGGGGTAGTGCGATACCTGCACATCCATATGGTGTTCGGAATCTTGGGCCACAATCTCGCGCAATACCCGGATCGACACCCAACGACGACAATATTTTTCATTGGTTTCATTGCCATGGGGTGAATGTTTGTGGGTCAGGTGCAGTTCTTTGGTGATATCGAAACGATCACTGCCCTTCTTATGGCCCAAGCGCAGAAAAAAGAGGTTCTGCATGAGGTAATCGTTTGGCAATATGTTCGTTAGGCGCTGGTAAAGCGATTCCGGAGACGCGTTATACAAGGCGTTCATACCCCCCAAAAACGCCTTGTCGAATTTCGGTTTGGCCAAGAAGGTTTCCAAATGGGTTTTCAACAAGTCCCGCGGAATGATCAAGGCGCCAGCGAAATAGGAGGCATAGAAATTATTCAATACCTGATCGAAGTTGTCAAAAGCGATCCAGGTAAAGGTATACAACCGCTCTTCGATCTTCAGATAGTTGTACCCGATTTCTTTGGCATAGATAAAGGTACGTTGGGCCTCATCGACATGTTCGGCCACCAGTAAAGTCTTGGTCTTCGGAACGAAAATCGAACGGAGGTTGTCGAGTTCCTGATGTTTTCTAAGGTCCTCGTTGTTGATGGTATACCCATATTCTTCGATGAGTATCTCTTCCAATTCGGCAGCGGTTACCGATTGGGTCAGATCGATTTGGTAGGCCTTGGCAAAATCGATGACGGCCTTTTCCAAATCTGGGAAAAAGTTGTTGTTGGCTTCTTGATAGGAGCGGAGCGAGGCAAGGTAGAAGCTCTCCTTCCCGAAATTATAATGGTTGGCGATCTCGATGACGGTACTGATGAAGGCCGTTACCTTGGTCGGGGCGTCGGAAACGATCTCGATCAGGTCGCGTTCCTTGATCCCGAACAGTTCTAGGGGCAGTTCCTTAAGGATGTTCGACTGCAACAACTCTCCCACCGGCGCCAGGTTTTTGTCCAGCTTGATGGAGACCAAGCTGTCATACGGTACCTCAAGCTTTTCAGCCAATAGGGCGATTTTGTCGGTTTTGGGATATTTCTTCCCTTTTTCGATTTCGTTCAGGTACGATTTCGATAATCCGGTCAGTTTCGAAAGCCCGAAAAGCGACAGGTTTTTCTTGACCCTGACTTGCTTGAGCTTCAGCCCGAAAACGAGTTTGATATACGCTTGTTCCATAATTCGCAAACAAATGTACGTATTCTTGCGAATATCATAAAAATAGCGATCAATTAAAAAAAAGCGAACGTTCGCTAATTTTTTCCAAAGTGATCCGATATACTTGTGTCATAAAACAAGTCATATGGAAATAGTAAAGCAACAAGTTTCGAACCTACAGTTTAGCGACACCGTAACGAATTACTACCCCGATCTGTTGACCGATGAGGCTTTGGAGTTTCTCACCCTTTTACATGATCGTTTCGATAACGGCAGGTTGCAACTCTTGCAGCAGCGGGTGAAACAACAACACCAATTCGATTTAGGGGAGTTTCCCACCTTTCCGGAGGAAACGGCCATGACCCGTACTTCCGATTGGTCGGCCGGCTACATCCCCAACGACCTGCAAGATCGCCGGGTCGAGATCACGGGTCCCGTCGATCGGAAAATGGTCATCAATGCCCTGAACTCGGGCGCTAAGACCTTTATGGCCGATTTTGAGGACAGCAATGCCCCTACCTGGGACAATTGCATCCAAGGCCAACGCAATCTGTTGGATGCCAACCGGCGTACCATCAGTCATTACGATTATCGAAAAGACAAGTCCTATGAACTCAACGAAGAGATCGCCGTACTGATCGTACGCCCACGGGGCCTCCATCTTAACGAACGACATTTGATCATCAACGGGGTCGAAGCTTCGGCGAGTTTGGTCGATTTCGGGTTGTATGTGTTCCATAACACCGAGCTGTTACGACGTCGCAAGTCGGCTCCCTATTTCTATCTGCCCAAATTGGAACACTACTTGGAAGCCCGGTGGTGGGATGAGGTGTTCACCTTTGCGGAAGAACATATGGGGATTCCTGTAGGCACCTTCAAGGCCACGGTATTGATCGAGACCATCACGGCAAGTTTCCAATTGGATGAGATCATCTACGAATTGAAGAACCACATCGTCGGCTTGAATTGCGGGCGCTGGGATTATATTTTTTCCTACATCAAAAAATTCAGGAACCATAAAGCGTTCATCCTTCCTGATCGTGATCAGGTGACCATGGCCAGTCCCTTCATGGACGCATATTCCCGGTTGGTGATCCAGCGATGCCACAAACGGGGTATCCATGCCATTGGGGGAATGGCGGCCCAGATTCCCATAAAAGGTGACCCCACGGCCAATGCGGTGGCCCTCGAAAAGGTTCGGTTAGACAAAGAGCGTGAAGTGACCAACGGTCATGATGGTACCTGGGTGGCCCACCCGGCCCTCGTACCAATAGCGAAAAAGGTATTCGATACCCATATGCCGCAGGCGAACCAGCTCGATGCCTTGCGTGAAAACGACCGCATTTCAGAAGCGGATTTGATCGCCATTCCGAAAGGCAAGATCACGGAGCAAGGTATCCGGAAGAACATCAATGTGGGCATCCTCTATCTGGAAGCTTGGCTACGTGGCAATGGATGCGTAGCCCTCTACAACCTGATGGAAGACGCGGCCACGGCCGAAATCTCACGTACCCAGATCTGGCAATGGCGCAAGTACGCGGTCTTGTTGGCCGACGGCCGCCGGTTTACCGACGGATTATACCGCATCCTTTTTCGTGAAGAAGTCAAAAAAATACGGGAAGAAGTGGGTATCGTTGCCCTGGCCGAGACCGAATTCGAAAAGGCCTTTGCCCTTTTTGATGAATTAGTGACCACCCAGGCGTTCAAGGAGTTCTTGACCCTGCCCGCCTATCGGATGATATAAAATACATAAGCAACAACACACCATTTAATTTCATAGTTATGTCGAATTACACTGATTTAGTGCAACGCATCCGTGCCATACAACAAAGGCACGGGGATAGCTGGGCGGCCATAAGCCCTGAGAATGCGGCCCGAATGGCCACACAGAACCGATTCAAAACAGGCCTGGACATCGCGAAGTACACGGCGGCTATCATGCGCCAGGATATGGCGGCCTACGACGCGGATAACACTTGCTATACCCAGTCACTGGGATGCTGGCACGGTTTCGTGGCCCAGCAAAAGATGATCGCGGTCAAAAAACACCATAAGACCACCCGTAAACGGTATTTATATCTTTCAGGTTGGATGGTCGCCGCCCTACGCTCCGAATTCGGTCCCTTGCCCGATCAATCGATGCATGAAAAGACGGCCGTTCCGAAATTGATCGAAGAAATCTACGGATTTTTAAAGCAGGCCGATGCGATCGAACTCAATGACCTCTACCGTCGTCAGGAAGCCGGGGAGGACGTTCAGGACCAAATCGACAATTTCGAGACCCATGTGGTCCCTATCATCGCGGATATCGATGCTGGTTTCGGAAATGAGGAAGCCACCTACCTTTTGGCAAAAAAAATGATCGAGGCAGGGGCCTGCGCCATCCAGATCGAGAATCAAGTATCCGATGCCAAGCAATGTGGCCACCAAGATGGTAAGGTGACCGTACCCCATGAAGATTTCATCGCCAAGCTGAACGCCGTACGTTACGCTTTTCTGGAATTGGGCATACCCGAAGGGATCATCGTGGCCCGCACGGATTCGGAAGGGGCTGGACTCACCCAAAAACTACCGGTTTCAAAACTACCCGGGGATTTGGCCTCGCAATACCTCGAATTCGTGGAAACCGAGCCGATCGCCCTCTCGGATGTCGAAGAAGGGGAGGTCTTGATGAAACGCGATGGTAGCCTGGCACGACCCAAGCGATTGGCCAATGGCCTTTACAAATTCAAGGATGGAAGTAATATCGATCGGGTGGTCTTGGACTGCATCACCAGCCTTCAAAATGGGGCCGACCTCTTGTGGATCGAAACCCCGACGCCGAACGTAAAGCAGATCGCCCATATGGTCGATCGGGTCAGGGAGAAAGTGCCGAATGCCAAATTAGTCTATAACAATTCGCCTTCCTTCAATTGGACGCTGAACTTTCGACAGCAAGCTTTCGATACCATGAACGATGAAGGGCAAGACATGTCGCCATATGATCGCGCCAACTTGATGGACAGTGCCTATGACCAGACCGAATTGGCCCAACGCGCCGACGACATGATCCAATCGTTTCAGCGTGACGGATCTCTAGAGGCGGGAATTTTCCATCATTTGATCACTTTACCGACCTATCATACCACGGCCTTGCATATGAACGATTTGACCGAGGGGTATTTTGGGGAGATGGGAATGTTGGCCTATGTAAAACACGTACAGCGGCAAGAGATTCGCAAAGGGGTCTCCTGCGTCAAGCATCAACGCATGGCGGGATCCGATTTGGGTGATGACCATAAAACCTTCTTTGCCGGAGAGCATGCGCTCAAGGCCGGGGGTGCCAAAAACACCAGCAATCAGTTCGAAACGACTGAAGCTGCGGTTTCCTCTTAGGTGGAGGGATTAGTTAGTTGGTTGAAAAGGTCGGGGAAGACAGCGCCCCGGCCTTTTTACATGGCAAACCTTTAATGTTGTTGTTGACGGGCCTCGAATTCCTCGTGAAGGCCGTCATGATCATGGGCCAAGAACCGCCTGTACAAACCAATGACTTCCTTCCAATCGGCCGCCTTGAATTTTAGGGAGTCGGCCGCCGTTTCCCCGAAGACAAAATAAATTGTCAGATTTTTTTCGACCTCCATAACGTAGTGATGGGTGTAACTGCCGACCCAAAAAGCCCCATGTTCATCATCCATGCGGCGGGTTTCACGGATAACGATCCGAATGTCGCCCAGGCTCACATGATCGATGCTGCCGCCCCAGCCTTTTTCAAGCCAGAAATCCGTTTTGGCAAGCCAAAAGTCAACAAACTTTTTGAATCGATTCCGTTTCATAGTTCAAGATTACAAAACACAGGATATACTTTTTCTCCTGCTAGGCTACAATAAGGCATCACGGTTCAGGTAGATCAAGCCCCCAATACCCAGGCACCAGAACACAAGGCCCAGATAATACCATTTGAGGAGTTGGTTCTTTTGTTCGGGACTGCCTTTGAGATTGGCGAAATAATGGCGGCCGAGCAGCAAAACGAAAAAGATACCGAAGAAAAACAAGATGATATTGTCTTTTTCACTGATTGGATTTTGGTCTTTTTGTTCCACGGCTTTCTTTATGCTTAAAAACGGGTGTCAAGATAGTACATCAGCAAAACCAGTAAGACCAGTAGCACCATTCCGATGTAGACCGGTATGCTATCACGGTGGTGTTTCCAGATCAGTTTCCGCAGTCGTTCAAGGTTCGGGCACATGGTCGTATCCATTTATTTTTATGATAACGATGGCAATGACCAAGACCAGAACGAACAAGCCGGCTACGACATAACGGCTCTTGGAACGGCCACTGAAGTATTCGAACAAAAATTCAAGTATGTTTTCGAGCATGGTTCATTCGGAATTTCGATTGGTTTCCAATTTGGGGAAGGTCACGATGGTTTCGCCATCGACATCCATCATTACGGTATGCCCGTCTTTTTTCCCTATCCTGATTTTAGCATCCGCCGGCATGGTAGCAAGTTTCGCTACGATTTCCAAAATTAATTGACGTCCTTGGGGCGGGGGATCAGTGATTCCGGTTTCCATCATCCGCTTCCGCCCTTTGTAGATCGTCAAGTAATGGTCGACGTCCAAAAGAGTGTGGTCTTCAGCTTGCGGTGTATCCATGTGAACAGGTTTCTTATCGTTGCATCCGGTTTCTGAATGGTTACACTGTTTGACCTTCCAACAAGCCCTCATGGAAGGTCAATAGGGACCCGATGCTTTTTTGATCAATCCGCTGGCAATTCACCATCGCACTTTCAAGACTGTTTACGACCATATCGAAGCCACCGTTCTCAAAAATATTCCCCGTGGGTTGCTTGAATGCGCCACCTTCGACGATCGCATTTTTCAATTCCTCCCGGTTATCGATATTCGGTAAGGGCGCGAAGGTCTTGGTATCCAGCGCTTGTAATTCCTCATCAAGGGCCATCATCGCTTTTTTGATATCGTGCATTAGGGCATTGATCACCCCTTGGGTAACCTCGCCTTGTTGCTGGGCGTCACCCACTTTTTGGTAAATCCGGGATTTGGCATTGGCAATGGATTTGTAGAGGTGGACGATTCCCCGATGCTGTTCGTACAAGGAGCTAAGCTCTTTTTGCTTGCCTGCTTTTTTGGCCAGGGCATAGTGAAAGGCGCAAAAGGAAGCATCCCATTTTTTGAACGAGTCTTCGAACAATTGCTCTCGCTGTCGCACCAGATAATCGTAGCCTTGTTGTAGGTTCTTTTTATCATAGGTGAGCCCGTGGATCGAAAACGCTTTTTCCTTTGTAGTACCCGCCGCGATTTGTTGGGCCTTTTCCATAAGGTTTTCGAGTTCCTTGACCGGTTGCATCAATTCTTGTAAATCCGTTTTCAATTGTTGGGCAAAAGCGGCTTGTTGGAATTCCGGTTTATCGGATTCGGCTTCCAGGGTCAGGTAATCCGGCACATGCATGTAGCGGTTCAAGAAGGTATTGTCATAAGCCTCCAACAATTCACTTCCTTTCGTCTCAGCGGCGATAAAGGCTTCGAAGGCCTCGGATTCCACATAGTTTTCGGGTTCCTTGTTCAGGTACTCTTTATAGACCAATTGGGTCATTTTTTCCTGTAATGCTTCTTGACTTCCGAACAAGATCCATGGTGATCGTGCATCCTCCTCACAAGCGATATAAGGTTCTTTGGCGTTGTTCTCACGCTTATCGTTCGGTGGGTGGCTCGCATACATGCTTACCTTGGAGACTTCCGAAGTCGAAAAATAGTGTTTGCCACCCCTGGGATCTTCGGGGAGTTTGTCCATGGCTTCCTGTTGCTTATCGGCCCCTCGCGAAAGTGCGATGCCATTGTGGGTATACATGTTCTTGACGAATTGTTGTTTTTGGGAAGCCAGGTAGGCGTGGTTCACCGTACTGTTCCAATGGGAAACCCCACCGTCCAATTTCCATAAGGCCGAAATGATGGCATCGCTCCCAGAAGTATTAACGGCGACCTTATCGGCATTGAATTCCATCTCTCGCGACAAGGACGAATACATCATATTGAGAAATTGATAAAAGAGGTTCAAAACTTGTCGAATGAGCCAAATGATCGGGGTGATGACCCAAGCAGCTGCCGAAAGCCGTAGATCGGATCCGCGCCACTGGTCTAAAAGGTCGTCCCATTTATCGCGGGCGAAGATCATATCGTGAATGATGGTATTCGCTGAAATGATATAGCTTCCGATCTTCATGCTGCGCTGGGCAAAATGCCCGAACTCATGGCTGATCACCGCTTTGAATTCGGTCAGATTGAGGCAATCGACCAATCCCATTCCGATCGTCAATTCCTTGCGCACCGGCAAGAAAAGGCTCAACCACATATTGGAGTAGGAGACGTAGGCATTGACATCGGGATCCACATAGACCGATTTTGGTTTCGGGGCCCCGGTTTCCTCGCATATGTTGTGGATAAATCCCATCAGTTCAGGATGTTCTTTGGTATCGAGCTTGATCAGATTGCTGGGTTTGTGGTTTTTTAGTTTGAAAATGAACTTTAAGGTAAACACGAACAGCATCACCGCTCCGGCAATGGCCCCGACCTTCATCAAAATGGTCAACTTGTTGATGCTGCCCATATCATAAATGACCGCATAATAGGCCAGGTACCCCAATGAAGCGACCAGGGCGAAATACAAAATGAAAAAGAGGATGATCGCCAAGATCGATAAAAATGCTTTGAGTTGGTAGGTTGAGGTTAAGCTGGTCAGTTTTTTGTCGGCCACGACAGGGCTTTTGGGGTAGTAGGTGGTTGTCATTCGTATTGGTTTTTGTATTGGTTGACCTAAAATAAAAAGAATCGCAATGCGATACCGGGATTTCAGACAAAGCGTGCTAATTTTCTGTCAAGGGGTTGTTTCGGAATCGGACTTCTTTCCCATGCCTTACTTATGGGTTGGAAGCAGCTTCGTTCGCGTCACGGCAACGGAGTCGATTTTAGATCGCGAATAGTATATGGGGAAATAGCGATTTGCCGCCCATGATTCGAAGAGGTTGTCGTAAAACGGACTGTCGGGGTCACCGGATTGCCCAGGTCCATTGGCTCCAACGGAAGCATCCCAATCCCCGGTATCCGCAATGATCCGAAAGGAAGCCCCACTGCTTTGTCTCAGGTTGTTTCCGGTTGAGTTGGGGGTGTAGGCATTGCCGCCCCGGGCAACGGGTCCTATATCCAGTTGTCGTCTGGTGGCTTCGTTGACTGCGTCACTTAAGGCATGCTCGAAATAAGCGTGTTTGTTCTTTTCTTGACCGTATTGCCATTGCCCCATATCCGCACCGAGCTTTGCTTCCAGTCGGGTCACCGCCCGCTCGAAAGCCTCACTCAAAAATGCGTTCCGCCCTAAGATAGGCTGCTTGCCGAAGCGGGCGTCGGGGGCTTGGATCCATTGCAGGATGCGCCCCAGTTGGATGCCGGCTATGATACCTTGACCGGCTTTGGGGATAAAGCGTTCGTTGGCCAAGGCCCTAATTTCATTTTCCCAAGCAACATAAATGGCGGCTGCCACCGATTCTGCTTCCAAGCGCAGGTCCCAGTTCTTGAGTTGTTCTTTGGCCTCAGCAGCCGTACCGGTAAATTCCAATCCTTCCAAAAGTGGGGTCAACTGGCGTGCGGGTAGGGATAGGTTATCGGTTTGCAAGGCCTTCATATCGGCCATGCTCAGCGTCTTGTCGGCACCCAATACCTCGTTGACCCGTTGCCCACGGTAGGGGTCTGACCAGGAGTAGCCCACGGCATCCCAACGGTCGTAGTCAGGGGGCGTTACGTTTTGGTTCGCCGTCGCGAGAAAACCACGTTCCGGATTGCTGGCGTGGGGTTTTTCGATGATGGGCAAATAGCCCTCCCATTCGTAGCGGCCATCCCCGGGTACCGGAACCAGTCCGCTGAAATTTTTTCGTATCGGCGCGATGCCGACCGCTTGCCATCCGATCGTACCGTCCGTACCGGCCCATATCATGTTTTCACCTGGAATATGGCTGTAATTGCAGGCTTCCCGAAACTCTTCCCAAGTTTGGGCCTGATCCATACGGAGCGAGGCGAGGTAGGGTGAACCCCCGGGCTCCATCCAGGCGCAACGTACGGCATAGGCCAGGTGGTTTTCGGTATCGACATGGGTCACCGGACCGTGATGGGTATACCGTAGGGTGACCTGTCGGTCGTTTTGACCCTTTACTTTGATGGTCTCTTCGATTTCGGTCATGTCGACCCATTCTTCTTGAAAGCGGTATTGTTTCGGATTCTCGGGATTCAGTTCATAGACATACAGATCTTCCCCATCGGTACGATAAACGGTAAGTCCCCATGCACCGTGCTCGTTATGGCCGATAGATATGCCGGGTATCTCCGGTTCACCACCGCCTATAACGTTCCATCCCGGGGCGACCAAATGACTCATGTAGCGCAAGGAGGGCACTGCAATGGTTCGGTGGGGATCGTTGGCCATCACACTGTGGCCATTAGCCATTTTTTGGCCTTGGATTACCCAATTGTTGCTGCCGAGGCCATATCGTTCGTCCATCAGGTCAGGCTCCAGTTCGGCCACTTCTTGCGTGACGGGGTTTCGATAGTCCGCCACAACATCTTCAGGGGTAAATCGGACCGGTTTTCGATAGGCTCGGTAGAGTGCGAGAATGGTATCGGTTAGCCGCTCTGGTGCGATGCTCGGGTCTAAGGTCAGGTCGGGTTCTTGGGGGTGGAACCAATAGAGTTCCTTCACTTTTTCAGCCCCCAATTCGGCCACGGCACGGCCCACTTCAAGCTCCAATCCGATGTTTCCCAACAAACCTTGGTGCCGTGAGATGACCACCTCGGGCGTCCATTTTTGGGGCAGGATATCCAAGATCTTGAATTCGATGGGTAAGGCATCAGGGGTTTCAAGTACCGACTCGATGTAGGCGTTCACCCCTTCGGTGTAGGCGGTAATGATTTCGACCCCATCTTCGTGGTAATAGGCCATTTCCGTTTCCATATTCCCCCTGAATCGAAACAGTCGGGTACCGATATCACGTTGTAGTTCACGTTCTCCTAGCATTTCAGCAACTGTACCGGTAGCCTGTCTCCGCCAAATTTCAAATTGGAAGAGGCGGTCTGCCGCCGCGGTATATCCTTGCGCAAAGAAAAGATCGTGTTGGTTCGCCGCGTAGATATGGTTGATGCCCCAAGGATCGCGGACGACTTCGACCGGCTCTTGGAGCCCCTCGGCCACAAGGGTAGACGTGGTCCGGTTTTTCGAACAAGACAACAAACAAGCAAAAATGGCAAACAAGAAGAAGGATCGAAGTTGCATCGGGGTCGGTTTTATTTCGGATTAATCCACTTTAAAGTAATAAAATCCCTGATCATAGTCTAATTGGATTTTGGGCTTTCCAAGGAAGTAAGACCGATTCAAGGAAGTATGGTAATGCATTACCCCATCCCTGCGGCGTATGGTGAAATGGATAGCATCCCCTTGGATGTCGTAGGATCCTTTTCCCCAAGTCCGGTTGTCATAGCTGCCGTCGGCATGCAGGATGAGGGTATCGATGGTCGCTGGCCCTTCAAGGACTGGGGCCGTCGTATTGCTGATATAGGTGCCGACCACCACTTGATTCGGGTAGAAATTGTTCCAGACCACGAGCAGGAATAGCAGGATGATGCCGAGAAATAGCGCTTTTTTCACAGGTGTAGCTGCAGATTCGGAAACGTGTCCATGTTCAATCGTATTTGTTCATCAATCCAAAACCGAAAGGGGTCCAGAAACAGGATTTCAAACCGCTTTGTCGAAATCCCGAATTCACCCAGCTATTACAGGTCTTAAAGCAGGAATAGCTCCCATTGGCTTTGTAAAAATCGTCATTCGCAAAGTAGCCTTGCCCTTCAAGAATAAGCTTGTTGCCCTGCGCATCGGTTTGGAAGGACCCACGCAGAAAGTCATTCAACCGCTGAAGTTCGGTCTCGCTGACCTTGACTTCGACCCAATCCGCTCGCTTGCTTCCATAGCGGGTCACGTGCATTAGGGTGGCACTGTTCAAGAACATGGCGCTAAAGGCATTGGTGAACGTAAGATCTCCCCAAGTCGGGGTATTCAAATAAAATTCGGCATCCCCCCAGCCAAAGGCCAAATATCTTGTTCGGCGCCCGAATTCAAGACCATCGGCCAGCGATGGCGCAAGGTATTCGGTCGGCATGACGATATCCAGATGCACCCCATTGGTGCTCAAGAAAATGGTGGATTCGGTCGGTTCCTGCTCGTTTTCGCGCTCGATGGTGATATACGACAAGAGCAATGAAACCAGACCATACGCGATGGGGAGGAGTAAAAAATACCCCATCCATTTCAAAATGCGTTTTATGGCGTCCATTGTCGGAAAGTTGCGCTGGGCTTCGTTTATGAAGTTTTAAATTACGCATAATTCCGTGATTTTCTGTAGCCGAAGTAGTGTTCTCGCCAGGCTATGGGAATGCATTGCCCTTGGCCCAAGTCTTGTGAGGCGGCTTCGAGAGTCAGTTTTTGCAGACACCTCCAAATGCCTAGTTAAACCATACCGCATAGCGTTTCCGTCGCAGTTCTTTTGCCAAGGTCTCTTCCATTTTCAAAGCTTCGGCGCGCGTGGCCATGGGGGCGATATGGTTGTATAAGCTCGGCCGGAGGTACAGCCCGTACTTTTGCACGAGATTGGAAGCGAGTTTATGTCCTTTGGCATTGCGATACCCGGATTTGTGTTGTAAGAATCGTTCTTTAGGCGTTTTGCTGGTCATGCCCACATACAGACATTGGAGCACTCCGTTGAACTGCGGATTCGCATTCCTAAAGCGGTGGTTCTCGGTAAAGACCTTTTTAGACAATTCCACCACGTATACGCGATATTGGGTTTTGGGCATGGTTCCGATTGAATCTTGAAATTACCAAATCCCACCTATTCCAGCAATCGTTCGATGTCGGTTTCCTTTAAACGAAAGGTCATGACCATAGCTTTGCCTTTGCTTTGATACGAACCGGAGTTTGAGCCCCGTTTTGAAAACGCGGCTTCATAGAGTTTTCGTGCCCCTTCTTTTGGACTCCTAAAAAAAAGTCTTCGAATGGGTTTCAACCAAAAAGGCATGCCTTTGCTAGCCGTCATTTTGGTTTTGATCGCCCCTGGATCGGCACTGATGATATTGATATCGGGCCATAAGCGGTCAAGATAATCCATGAGCAAGACCATCATCAATTTCGAGTCCATATAAGAACCGGTCAGTTTGCTGAATTTTTTTGGGTTTTTGAATCCTTCGATGTCAAATGCGGTTTTCTTTTGAAGACCAGTGGTAGCCGTATTCACGACAGTAGGGGAGTTCGATTTTGAAAGTAAGGGATACAGGGCTTCGGTGAGCAAGTAAGGACTAATGGCATTGACTTCCAATTGAAGTTCATTACCGCGTTTCGAACGGTAAAGTTTATCAGTCAAAACCCCGGCGTTGTTGAATAGTACATCGATTTTAGGCCAGGCATGGGTAATTTCCCGGCTCACCTTCGCTAAGGCATCCCGATCTCCAAGATCGGCAAAAAAATAATGAATATTCGAGTTGTTGCCCAATAGCGCCATGGTTTGAAGTTTTCGTTTTTCGTTGCGCAACAGCAAACCGATAGTATGGTCTTGGAGTAGTAGCATTTTGGTGAGTTCGAGCCCCATTCCGGAGTGTCCGCCGGTCAATACGATGTGTTTATGTTCTTTCATGGTGTGGTATCTAAATGATCTTGGAATTTTTGCAAGGCCTCCTTAAACTGTTGATGTGCCAATGGATCGATAATTTCCCCTTGATCAAAGAAATGATTGAAGGAGGGTAAGTGATAGCTCGCGATGATTTGGGCCCCGAACAATGGAAAAAGATATTCGGAAACCTTCATCACATAAGACCCTTTTCTTCGGCTAGGACTGGTGCCGATCAGGAACATCGGTTTATTGTGCCAAACATTCGGTGTTGCTATTCTTGACATCCAATCCCATAAATTTTTGAAGGCGCTGGTATAAAGCCCGTTGTATTCGGCCAATGAGATTACGATACCATCACTGGCTTTGATCGATTCAGCGAACAGTACGGCACTGGAAGGGACGCCATTCACTTTTTCATCGTCAACAGCATAAACCGGTAATTCAAAATCACTCAAATCCATAACCTCGACGGAAACACCCCGAAGCTGACTCGCGGCATATTGGGCGAATTTTTTGTTGATGGATGATCGGCTGTTGGAAGCCCCGAAAGCAATGATTTTCTTTCTCATCAATAAATAATGTGTTTCATGTTGTCATTTAAGTTTGTTTTCGAAACCTTTTAGGTGTATTGGTAATCAAGGTGAATTCGATTAAAAATCAAAACGGCTTACGATTTCAAGCCGTATGCCTTCCCCTTGTAATCCATTGAAGGTCTCGATGGTGTCGTAGTTCAGTTCGGCCCCGATGGTAAAATCCCGAATCGGGGTCATGACCAGATTGCCCGAAAGACGGAACCCTTTGGCATAGGCCAGTGGA
>JABSPK010000002.1 GCA_013214065.1 Flavobacteriaceae bacterium | reverse complement strand
CCCTTCAGGGATGGTGATACCACCATAGGCCTCACCCTTATATTTGTCAGATACGTATTTAACAAATAACAACGCAAGCACATAGTCTTTGTATTGGCTGGCATCCATACCACCTCTTAATTCGTCACAACTTGCCCAAAGTGAGCTATATAATTCTGATTTTTTTATTGCCATTAATCAAATTTTGATAAATGTAGCTTTTGTATAAGAAAAAACCCAGCTCGAATGAACTGGGTTTTCTATTAAAATTATGTTGGGTATTTATTAGTTTGAAGAGGAATAGACTCCTCTTTTTGGACTTGATATTTCTCCGTTATTTGAAAGCTCCGTCAGGTATGTTTTTACCTGCCTCTCCTTAATTTCAAATGCTGTGGTAAAGTAGCTCACTAAATCTGAAGTCTTAAAGGTTTGACTAGGGTTGTCATCAAAATAGCTTTTAATGTCATCTCTTACCCTGTTGTTTCTGCGCCTATCACTTCTGTTTAAGATAATATCTTCACTTATATCACCTAAATAATCTAGCCACAAATTTGAGTCCATTTCAAATTCTGATACATTATCAAAATCATCAGGAGCGTAGCGGAAAAAAACTTTCTTTAAATACCTGTGACCTCTATTTGTTCTGTTAATTCCAATTGCAAAATCAGATTCCTGGCTGAAAGTAGAACTTCCTTTCATTGAATCCATAAAAATTCCATTACCATTTAATTTTCTTGTATGATGTATACATATTAGTGTTATGTTGTTCGAATAACAGATTTTTCTAAGTCTTTGCATTATTTTCTCTGCAGTTTTACTATTGTCTAAGTCTCCATGGTTCATACGCGTAATACTATCAATAAATACTACTTCTGCTTTAGATTCTTTAATAGTTTGTTCCAGCATCTTCCATTGTTTTGAACCTTTAACATAAGGCTCCATTTCAATGTCTTGATACAAATAGTTTACATCAACTAACCTTTTTTCATCGTCGGAAAGCTTATCATACTGTTTTCCGTTTCTTTCAACACGTTCAAGCCAAAATTCTTCAAGACCAATAAATAGTACACGTTTTGGGCCGACATTTAATTTTTCTCCCAACAAATCATTTTTGCCTGCAGCAATTGACATCGCCAAGTTTTCACAAAAGATTGTTTTTCCACTTTTACTTGGCCCAAATACAAGACCAAATGAATTTTGTTTTATCCCAGACCACAAATAATTAGGTCGTGGGTAGTTTTTACTTTTAGTTTGCATTTCGGCAAACGATATAACTTTTTTAGTCATATAAATTCTTTTATTAACTAAATACTCTATAGCTGATTAAAATTTCTCTTTTGGCATGGAGTATTTATGCAATAAAAAAAGCCATATACATTAAGCATATGGCATTTATCATACTTGGTTTATTATCTTTTGTTCTTCTTTTTTCTCTTGTATTCTTTTGTTTTCTCTTTAGCAACTAAGCATGGCATCATGCCAATCTTACAAAGATAAGAAATATCGCACCCTTTTGTCAAGATATTTAACTAATATTTAACTTTTATGTTAATTTATTGCATATTATTCAATGCATTTAGTGCACAAACTGCACAAAATTCAAATAATCTTGTGCAGTTAATGTATAATGTGCAGTAATTAAGCTTAATTCATTTTCAGTGGTTTTTTGATGGTGGAGAAACCGTCTCAAAATGTAATACAGCATAACTACAATAGTCAATATGCCGCTAAAGCTGTATTTCAAAATAATAGTAATAATAGAAGGTGTTTTGGACCTCAAATACCGTAATCAGCTTTGGAGTGACCTTGACCTTTGTCACATGGTATGTGTGATTTTCAAAAATCTTACCAACATTGTTTAACGCCACAACTTTAAAAGGGCATTTGACCACAATTAATCTATTATCCAAATCAACAACCAATAGCTCATTTGAACGACTATATCGTAAAATCTCTGAGAGTTTCTTTTCATCCATTTCGATTTATATTAAATGGGATATTGAAGTGAAATAGCTATGATATTATGTATGTGAATCCAAACATCAATGATACATTTCACTCAGAAACCTTGTCTTTTTCATTAGTTGATACATTCTCTGGGGTTTGAACATTTTCTTTGATATGCTCTAGGAGGTTCTTACGCTTGATGATTAGTGGGTGTAATTGAGCCCTCAAGTCTTCGTGCTTTGAATAAATATGTCTAAGTCCTTCTACTGTTGTAGCCTTTTGAATCTCTTTAATGGCTTCTGTCAAAACTTCATCTATATTACACCACTGTTGTAGTTTCTTCCCGGTAGAAGCATTTATAATGAAGTCCAGTTTGTTTAAGAACAAGCCTGTTCTATCCTTACTAGCTTTGACAAAATATTTTCTATTGACCAACTCAAAATTTACTGTTAGCTCATACTCAAATCCTTCACGGGTTATTTCTTTGGTGCCATGCTTAATTACCTTTGTTTTTCCATTTTGACCAATATTGAGCGAATACTCTGTCTTACGCCTAGCTGTTGTAATTATGTGACATGGGGAATTCAAAATCGCATCAATAAATGCATTATGCCGAGGTGTTATTTTCGCCCAGTCTTGAAATCGTCCACCTAATTGTTCATGTAATTCCAGACATCCTCCCCTTCCTTGCCATTCATGTGTTATACTATCAATAATAATGACATCCATTTCAGCTTTTTCACATATTGAAATCGCTTCGATATAGTTTTCTGGGCTGAAGGAGTCTTTTAGTTGTAACACCTTAAATTCGCCTAGATGCGAATATAGGTTTGAACTACCTCCCTCAGTATCTATTACAGCTATCCTGCTCCAATCATTAGTAATACCATTTGCCATTAGCAGTGCGCTGTAAGTTTTTCCAAAGCCACTCGGCCCACTAATTCCAATTCTTAGTTTTACCTTTTGTCTTTTTG
Source organism: Flavobacteriaceae bacterium (assembly GCA_013214065.1). GTDB lineage: Bacteria > Bacteroidota > Bacteroidia > Flavobacteriales > Flavobacteriaceae > Flagellimonas_B > Flagellimonas_B algarum. The sequence continues at coordinate 547,487 of JABSPK010000002.1, read as the reverse complement.
CATTTTCGAGCTTCATCATATTTTTTACTTTTTATAATGTATTTGGTTATAAGTCATAAAAAAGAGGGTTACAGTCTCCTATAACCCTCCATTACTAGAATAAGGCTTGCTTAAGCCACCTCAACAGTTTCCATAACATTCTCTCGGATTGTATCCTTTACATTGTCTATATATTCATACCGATGCTCCAATGTCATCACTTCGCCAGTGTCTGGTAAGGCATATTCATAGGGTTCTACAGGCACTTTGATAACCTTGCCATCTAATTCACTTCCAATTAAGGACTCACAGGTTTGTTCATCAAATGTGCAGGCTATTCTAGCCTTTCTTACTGTTAAGTAAGTTCTGCCTGTTTCTTGGCTTTTGACAGCCTCTACACCGCCTTGAACTATCAAGGCGTGAAATTCCGACCCATCCTCACGGGAATAGGTCTTAAATCCAACGATTTTGACCATTGTTTTAAATTTTAATTAATACTAATTGAAGGGGGGCTTCCCCCAATTCAAAAAAGGGCGGGGGTTGATTGTAGATTATGGTGCTTTTGCAACGATGAAAAAAAATTATTTTTTAGTGGCTTAATACACTACCGTCGTCAAAAACAACTTGACTTACCCAGACTTTAGATGAAATTTTATTGTTTTCAGAATATATTCTTGTTTTTTCTAGGTCTGAAACATCGGATGCATATCTATAATATTCCATTTCATAGACTTGTCGATTTCCTAGATTTTGATTGAAATAATTTACTTCTGGGTTTGAACATCCATCTGCTTCCAATGGATATTCCAAAGTCATTGTCAATGTATTTGTTAGGTAAAGTAACTCATTAAATTCATCCCATAATTCCAATTTGAACCTTATAGCTGTTATGGCCCTTAAATCACAATGCTCTGCTCTTGATGGATTCATATTGAATTTAAAAGAGTACATTCCATCTCTGAGTTTTGTCCACGTTGGCCTAGGTTTTTCAAACTTTAACAGTTTTTCGAATGATTGATTGTCCTCAATAGAATCTCTGATTCTTTTCTGATTTTCTTCATGACCAACTGTTTGATATAGGATAGTTATTTGGTCTTTTGACAACCCAAAGTTTTCAGGTGACTTTAGAATTACTTTTACCCTTTGATTTGACCACTCTCTTTCCATTATCGAATCCGACTTTCCGCCTGCTGTAAAAAAATTCTCTTCTGATGCTGTATATGAAATTTTTGATGGCCCATACCATTCATCATATTTATTTATGACATCCATTACATCCAAATCAGTGTTATCCAGGTTTGCATGTAAACTTAGGCACGTTTGATTTCCGATTGCATAAGACTGTATTCTTGGGCTAAACTTCACCCAGAACATAACAGTGTCATTATTTATAGGTAACAAATACTCATACTTCTGTAAAATAGAGAAAATGTCGAGTTCGCCTTCTCCATCATCTTCAATATCATCCTTAAAAAAGCACGATTTTTTAAATTCTGAGATTAATTTCTCCTTTTTTAAATAGCCAAAATTTTCATTGTCCAAAGGGTCTTTCGACTTTGAACATGAGCTAATAACAATACTAAAAAGTAAAATTGTAATTATAATTCTTCCCATAGCAGTTCATTTATTATAGTTAGTGATTAAGTACAAGGGTGTAAGATTGAAAATAACCAATTAGTGCGGATTTACGTCCGCATTTTTTCGTTCTGTTGATTTTTCCTTTGTGATATGTTCAATATCAATGAGGAAATATGTAATTACATTTCTGTTGAATGGATAAGTAAATATCCTTCTAACAGAAGCTTTGCATTAGACCATGATATTGATGAGAAAATTGTAAGGAAAATACTCGATGAAAATGAATATCGAATTCCAGTTGAAACATTAAAAAAGATATGTGATTCACGTGAATTGAAACTATCTGATTTTTTTAAGAAGCTTAATCTTTAATCTTTTTGAGTTCCTTCTTAAGCTTTATAATCTGTTGAGAAACAGTCTTATCTACAATTTTTCCATAATAACTTTCCGTAATCTTTAGACTTGAATGTCCCAATAAGCGACTTACTATTTCCATTGGAACATCATTATAAAGTAATACCGTTGAAGCAAAAGTCTTTCTTGCTGTGTGATGAGTAATCCGTTTTTCAATTCCTACTATAAAGGCAATTTCCTTTAGATAGCTATTAATCTTTTGATTGCTGAATCTAGGAAAAATCATTTCACTAGAACCTTGATATTTTTCAATCAATTTTAATGCCTTCGGCAACAACGGTATGGATAATTTCTTTTCCGTTTTCTTTCTTTTCATTACAATCCACAGCTCTCCATCAAAATTTATTACAATGTGCTTTTTCTCCAGTTCCATTAATTCACCGTAGGGTAGGCCCGTATAGCATGAGAAGACAAATAAGTCTTTTACAAGTTCAAGTCGTGGTTGCACAAATTTGAAATCCTCCAAAAGCCTTAGTTCCTCAGCATTTAAAAACACAACTCTTTTTTTAACGTGTTTCGTTTTATATAGCATAAAAGGGTCTTTGTCCAAAATACCTTCAGAAACAGCTGTTCTAATCGGTTTTCTAAATCGTTGGATAACCTTGTTACAGGTAGTTTGATTAAGATTAGCTTTTGTTTTAAGATGGAACTCTAAATCGTGAAGAAACTGAAGCTTTAGCTCCTTCAGTGGTAAATCATTTTTCTTATACTTCGATTTTATAAATGATTCTACATGGCGACAAGAGTTTTCATATTTGTTCCAAGTAGCCCATTGTATATCCTTGCCAATTAACTTTTTAATCTTAGTCAAAAAGTCTTTGAAATATTTTATGATATAAGTCTCATTAGTCCCTTCAAAATCTCGTCCATATGAATTAAAAAAATCAAATGCTCCAAATTCGAGATTGCTTAATTGAAGTTCCAAAAATTTCATTTTCAGTTTATTTGATATCACTGCCAATTGAGCATTTATATATAATGCTTTTGCTGTGTCACCTAATACCCTTTGAGTTTTGGAATTCCAGTCTTTTGGCGAAACAAATTCTCCGGTAGAAAACTGATTTCGTTTATTTAAATATGTGACCCTACAATAAATAGGACAAATGCCTTTTTCGTTTTGTCTTGCTTTTCTTATTACAAAACGAATTGTGAAATTCTTTTGTTTCATACCAATTGATTTTTAAGGGTTTAACAATTGGCATACAATTTTGAGTATGGTAACCTTTTTGAAGTTTATGGTAACCTAATTATACCCCTCCATTAAGCTAGAGGAGACAATTTGAATAAGAAATTATTTGTGCAATAAGTGCGAATAATGCAGTATAGATGGGTTTTTGACCTTTTGAGCACAGCCCCCGAAGGGGCTGGCTCATGGTCAAGTGGTCCCACCTGGGCTCGAACCAGGGACCAACTGATTATGAGTCAGCTACTCTAACCAACTGAGCTATAGGACCGCTAATTGGACCGCAAAATTAGCTTTTATTTTTCGATGTTCCAACATCCGTTACGCCTTGCGCTCTTGGCAAAGCTCGACCAACACCCCATTTGTACCCTTGGGGTGCAAAAAGGCGACCTCTTTGTTGTCAGCGCCGGGTTTCGGAAAGCCCGGCAAAACGATAAATCCCTCCTTTTCAAGACGTTGCAGTTCTACTTCCAAATTCTCGACCGCAAAAGCGATATGGTGGATCCCCTCCCCTTTTTTGGCGATGAACTTGGCGATCGCACTATCGGGGTCCGTGGCTTCGAGCAATTCGATCTTGTTCGGACCCGATTTGAAAAAAGAGGTGCGCACCCCTTCCGAGGGCACTGCCTCAATCTTGTAATGGGGCTGGCCGAACAATTTGGCGAATAGGGTATTCGAGGCCTCTAGGTCTTTCACCGCGATTCCGATATGCTCTATCTTATCCATCATGCTTACGAAGATAGTATTAATGCACTATTTTTGCCCCAATGGAAGAAACACAACGGCAACGAAAAATAGCCGGCATTATACAGAAAGACATGGCCGAGGTGCTGCAACGGGCAGCTACCGACGGGGGAATGAAAGGCACCCTGATCTCGGTCTCCAAGGTCTATATCACCTCTGACCTCTCGTTGGCCAAGGTGTACCTGAGCATTTTTCCGTCTGATAAGGCGGGTGAACTCATCAAAGGCATCCAATCGAACGAGCCCCTGATCAAGCATGAACTGGCCCAACGCACCAAAAACCAATTGCGCCGCGTGCCGGCATTGGCTTTTTATTTGGACGACTCCCTTGACTATATCGAAAACATCGATAAATCCTTGAAAGGGGAAGAAAACCCTATTGAAAACCGCGACCTGTTGGACAAACGCAAGAAATCCTGATCTTGAACTTTCCGCTCTACATCGCCAAACGCTACCTGCGTTCGAAAAGCGGCCAGAATGCGGTCAACATCATCAATTTCATCACCTTTCTCGTCATCGTCATCGGTTCGGCGGCCCTTTTCGTCGTGCTTTCCGCTTTTGCGGGGTTAAAGACCTTTAGCCTCCAATTCACCAACACCTTTGACCCCGACATCAAAGCCATTGCCACTACCGGCAAATTCTACACCCTTTCAGAAGGGGAGCAATCCCGATTGGCTTCGATTTCAGGCCTTATCGGATTTTCAAAAGAGATCGAAGAACGGGTGTACCTCAGCCACCGGGGCAAAAGCCACATCGCCTATATCAAAGGGATCGACAGTGCCTATCGCCAGGTCACCGGGGTCGATAGTATTTTGTACTACGGCAATTGGGGGGTCAGCGAGCAACAGGCCGTGGTCGGTATCGGTATCGCGAATTTGCTGTCCTTGACCATTGACAATTACAACAACCCCTTGAGCGTGATCACGCTCAAGCCGGGCAAAGGGTCCTTGACCGCCGATGCCTTGCGATCCAAGTCGTTTTACAACGAATTACCGGTGGTGGTAAGTGGGGTCTATGCCATCGAAGAGAATTTGGACAAGCAATACGTTTTTGCAGACCTCCCTTTGGTACAGGCCTTTCTCGAAAAAGACAGCACCCTGGTTTCGGGCATCAATTTCAAGCTAGCCCCTACCGCCGATTTGGATAGACTGCGGGCAAGCGTTTCCGAGATTTTGGGGAACAAGGTCATCGTACTGACCCGACAAGAGCTGAACAGCACGCTGTATCGCATGCTCAACACCGAAAACCTGGCCACCTATCTTATTTTTACCCTTGTATTGATCATCGCCCTCTTCAATGTGGTCGGGGCCATTATCATGATGATCCTTGATAAGCAGCAGAATTCAAAGACCCTTTTCGCCTTGGGTTCTACCGTCAAAGATTTGCGTCGGATCTACTTCATTCAAGGGATTTTGGTGACCCTTACCGGTGGCTTGATCGGAGTCGCCATTGGGGCGGCATTGGTGGGTTCACAACTGGCTTTCGAATGGTTGATGATCACCCCTTCATTAGCCTATCCGGTAGAATTCAAACTGATCAACGTCTTTATCGTGTTGGGAACGATCGCGGTACTCGGGCTCATTTCGGCCAAAATCGCAAGCAGTCGGATTTCAGAAAAGTTGGTGCGCCTTTAGGCGAATTGGAAGTCGCCGAATTTCTCGAGCACCTCATCAAAGGCCGCGAAAACATCGGCCGATTCATCACTGGTTACCATTTTCATGCGGTATTCCTTAAAATGCGGTATCCCTTTGAAGTAGTTGGTATAATGCCTTCTGGTTTCGAAAACACCCAACTTCTCCCCCTTCCAATCAATGGCCATCTGCAAATGCCTTCGTGCGGCGGTGACCCGTTCTTCCATACTGGGGGATGGTAGGTGTTGCCCTGTTTTGAAGTAGTGTTTGACTTGGTTGAAGAACCAAGGGTTTCCGATACTCGCCCGACCGATCATGGCCCCGTCAAGTCCGAAATCATCACGCATTCGCACCGCGGCTTCCGGACTGTCGACATCCCCATTCCCAAAAACCGGGATGTGCATGCGCGGGTTGTTCTTGACCGCAGCAATCGGCTTCCAATCGGCATGGCCCTTGTACATCTGTACCCGGGTGCGCCCGTGGATCGATATCGCTTCGATGCCCACATCCTGCAAACGCTCGGCCACCTCCACGATCTTGATGGAATCACTGTCCCAACCCAATCGGGTCTTCACCGTTACAGGAAGCTTGGTGCGTTTCACCATGGCCTCGGTCAATTTGACCATCAACGGAATGTCGCGTAAGATCCCTGCCCCAGCATTTTTACTGACTACTTTTTTGACCGGGCAACCGAAATTGATATCGATGATGTCCGGATTGGATTTTTCAACGATATCGATGGCCTGGAGCATCGAATCCATCTCGGCACCGAAAATCTGGATGCCGACGGGCCGCTCCTTTTCATAAATGTCCAATTTAATGACGCTTTTGGCGGCATCTCGGATCAACCCTTCTGAGGAAATGAACTCGGTATACACTACATCGGCGCCGTTCTCTTTGCAGAGGGCTCGAAATGGAGGGTCACTGACATCCTCCATGGGGGCCAAAAGCAAGGGGAATTCGGGAAGCGCTATGTTACCTATCTGTGGCACGTTCTTTTTTTATGGGAGGCAAAAATACGGCAAAAAGTGAAGTTTCTCAAAATGAGGGCGTTGTCATTGTGACCATCGCTTATTCCCCATTGATCCGTTCGCGTTCCTTTTTATCGATTTCGCGCTGGTTGTCCTCGAGTCGGAAATTCCCGAAATTATAGGTGAACCCGACACGGATAAATTGGGTTTCGGGCCTTCTTCGATAAAAATTATCTTGGTTCAAATACCGCGAGGTGTAGGTAGGCACATAGCTTTCCAAAAGGTCTTCGGCTGCGATTGATACCGTGGCGCGATCGTTCCAAAGTGACTTCCGCAGTCCCAAAGTCAGGTTCAACTGTTCGTCGGAGACGTAGGAACCGAACAAGAAGTTGGAGAGGTAACTTAAAGACACTTCCCCCGTGAGACTGCCATCGCCGCTCAAGGTCAAATAATTCGACAGCTGGGCATATACCCCGTCAACCTCATTGGTAAAGGGTTGGTTGCCGCTTTCAACGGCCAAGAAGGTCTCGTCTTCATGAAAGAAGGAGACATAGGAAAAGAGATACCAGGCATCCAGAATCGAGTTGCTATAGGTGATGTCGAGACCATAGGATTGGCTGTCCAACACATTCTGTTTGAGTTCACGAAGCGTAAGGGCGTCATTATCTTGAAATACCAAATAGTTGATGGTTTCCCCATTGTCCCGATAATAAAGGTCGAAGAACCACACGTTATTGTACGTATAGTTGAAGTTGAAGTTGTTCGAAAAATAGGGGCGTAGCGAGGGGTTGCCTTCCTCGAAGTCGTTTTCATTGATAAAGTTGCGAAAAGGGTTCAGGTCGTTGTATCGGGGGCGTTCGAGACGGCGTCCGTAATCGATCGAAAAGCTGTGGTTCTCATTCGGGGTGTGCAAAAGATTGATCGATGGGAACAGTTCGAAAAAATCTTGTCGGTTCACGCTGCCCAAAGTCAACGACTCACCGGTTGCATCGGTCAGCTCCCCTCGGGTTCCGAGTTTCAAGGACCACTTCTCCCAGCTCTTGAACCAACTCAAATAAAGGGCGAAGACTTGTTCATCATAATTGAAGGCATCTGAAAGGCCTTCGTTGACCGAGGGGTCCGACCCTTGGAAATTGTCGTACACGATCCGACTTTCAGAAGCTATTGACGAATATTTGGCCCCGGCCTCGAAAGACGCCGTACCCAAAGGCGTCAAAAAATCGACCTGGCCGGTACGTATTGAAATGTCTTGTTCAGAGTCGGTGTCGAATGAAAAAGAGCGCAAAAAAGCCCCGGAACCATCGAAATAATCCGAACCGATTTGTTGGAAGAAATCAAGGGAATACTCCGTAAGGTGCCCATTGACCACCAGTTTGGCCCCTTTGTCGCCCAGTTTTTGGTTCAACGTCAGATCCACGGCCAAATTCTTCGAATCGGTAGCGATTCCATTCGTGGTCGTAAAGGTCGAATCGAGGACCCCGCCCGGGGTACTGATGCTGTTTCGCAACGAACTGTTGGTCTCCTGATCCGGATTTACGAATACCGTCGAAGTCAGGTTCAGCGAGGTCTTATCGCTAAATGTATAGTCGGTGATCAGTGTGCCCGTATGGGTGACTGCCCGATTGGTTTCTTGATTCTCGGTATCCCAAATCGAAAAAGCGGCATTGTTGGCATCTAGAAATCGGATGCCCTTATCGGTCTTGCGCAATTCTTTTTTGGGGTTGACCGTATAGTTCGCGAAAAAATTGAGTTTGTCGGTCTTAAAGTAGTGGCTGGTACCGAAACTGTACTTCGGAAATACGGCTTGCGTATAACTGCCGTTGAGACTTCCTTTGTACCCCGGCAAAATGGTCTTGCTGGTCACGATGTTCAAAATGGGTCCGGACTCGGCCTCATAACGTGCCGGTGGATTGGGAATCACTTCCACCGATTGGATGTTGACCCCCGACAAACCTTCTAGCAGCTCTTTCGCCTCATCGCCAGACAATTGTACCTTTCTATCGTTAAGATATATCGTTGCCGATTGCCCCCGTATCATCAATTCTTCTTGGTTCACGATCACGCCAGGGGTGTTTTTTAAAATGTCCCAAGAGGTCCCTTGCGACACCACGGTATTCTCCACATCGAAAACCAAACGGTCTGTCAGGCGCCTCACCGTCGGTCGTCTGGCAGTGACCACGACCTCGTCGAGGTCTTCGGTCGCCTTCGGAATCACCAAGGCCCCTAATCTGATATCCGCCTTAACATCCAAGGCCAAGGGTTTGGAGCCCCGGCCGATATAGCTGGCTTGTAATAGGTAAAGGTTCGGAGCGACGGCTTCGAGAACGAAAAGCCCTTGGTCGTTTGCCGAGGTGCCCTTTACAAACGTACTGTCGGCGGCGTTCAATAGGAGGATGTTCGCAAAAGGAATGATTTCATCATTGCTGTCGACCACTTTTCCGGCAATGGAAAAATCCTGGGCTTGAAGCTGAAACAGCCCCAAACAGAGGGAAATCAATACGGTCGGTAGGTACTTCATTTAGGTTTGGGTTGTCTCCCAAAGCTAAAGAAAATAATTTACAGCCTTTCGCGCTAAACTTCCAACAAAGCCAATGACAGCGTCGCAAAAGAGGTATATTTGCAGTTGCCTAGGATAATTGCCATACCCCTGAGCCTATGTCGATGAAGAACATCAGAAACTTTTGCATTATTGCCCATATCGATCACGGTAAGAGTACCCTGGCCGATCGATTGCTTGATTTTACCGGCGCCGTTTCGGAACGTGAAAAACAAGATCAGCTGCTCGATAGCATGGATCTCGAACGCGAACGGGGCATTACCATAAAAAGCCATGCCATTCAAATGGAATATGTGCATGAGGGCCAGGAATATGTGTTGAATTTGATCGACACCCCCGGCCACGTTGATTTCTCCTATGAGGTCTCACGCTCCATCGCGGCCTGTGAAGGGGCCCTGTTGGTCGTAGACGCCGCTCAGAGCATTCAGGCACAGACGATTTCAAACCTCTACTTGGCCCTTGAGAACGATTTGGAAATCATTCCCGTATTGAACAAGGTCGATTTGCCCAGCGCCAACCCCGAAGAGGTCACTGACGACATTGTCGACCTATTGGGCTGTGACCCCGAAGAGGTCATTCCGGCCAGTGCCAAGACCGGAATCGGCATCGAAGCCATCCTCAATGCGATAATCGAACGGGTCCCGGCTCCCGAAGGAGCGGTCGACGCCCCGCTTCAAGCGTTGGTCTTTGATTCGGTTTACAACCCGTTTCGCGGTGTGGAAACCTATTTCAGGATCGTGAACGGCGCGCTCAAAAAAGGTCAAAAAATCACCTTTATGGCCACGGGCAAAAGTTATTTCGCCGATGAAATCGGAACCCTCAAGCTCAACCAAGTGCCCAAACCGAAAATTTCAACGGGTGATGTCGGTTACTTGATCACCGGTATCAAAGATGCGCGGGAAGTCAAAGTGGGCGATACCATTACCCTGGCCGAAAACCCATCGGAAAGTGCCATTGCGGGCTTCGAGGATGTGAAGCCGATGGTTTTTGCGGGCATCTATCCGGTAGATACCGAAGATTTCGAGGAATTGCGTTCTTCCATGGAAAAACTGCAGCTAAACGATGCCTCCTTGGTCTTCACCCCGGAGAGTAGTGCCGCCCTCGGATTCGGTTTTCGATGTGGCTTCTTGGGGATGTTGCATATGGAGATCATTCAGGAGCGGTTGGAACGTGAATTCGACATGACCGTGATCACCACGGTACCCAACGTAAGTTACCATGCGTTTACGACCAAGCATACGGACGAAATCGTGATCGTCAACAACCCCTCCGATTTGCCCGACCCATCGACCGTAGATCGGGTGGAAGAGCCGTATATCAAAGCGACGATCATCACCAAGTCCGATTTTGTGGGTAACGTGATGTCGTTGTGTATCGACAAACGGGGCCAGATCACCAATCAGACCTATTTGACCACCGAACGGGTGGAGCTGACTTTTGACATGCCTTTGGCCGAGATCGTCTTCGATTTCTACGACCGTTTAAAAACGGTATCCAAAGGATATGCCTCTTTCGACTATGCGCCTATCGGTATGCGGGTGTCGAAATTGGTACGGGTCGATATCTTACTCAACGCCCAGCCCGTCGATGCGCTATCGGCTCTGGTACACTTTGACAATGCCCATACCATCGGCAAAAAGATGTGTGAAAAACTGAAAGAGTTGATTCCGCGACAGCAGTTCGATATCCCGATTCAGGCCGCTATCGGTTCCAAGATCATATCCCGCGAGACCATTAAAGCCTTGAGAAAAGACGTGACCGCCAAATGTTATGGTGGGGATATCTCACGGAAACGGAAGCTGTTGGAAAAGCAGAAAAAGGGAAAGAAGCGGATGCGCCAGGTGGGTAACGTCGAAATCCCGCAACAGGCTTTTATGGCGGTGTTGAAGCTGAACGACTAATTGTCGTCATCAAAATCGAACACCTTACCCAAATAGGCCAGTTGATACCCCTCTCCGTTCATTGCATACGCCTTACTATCCGCCGGTAAAATCTTGATGTCGCCATTCGGCTCCTTGATGAAAACCGGAATGATGTCATTGTCTTTCTCCGTCATCTCGATCAGGCGATCGAAATGCGCCTTGTCTTTAATATCGATCTCGTTGATCGAGGGGTACTTACGCACCGCATCCATCAATTTGATGAAGTCATCGGTATGTGAAAATACCGCATCTTCCGGGTTGTTGTCGGGGTCGTTCATTTCGTCGGGGTTCACCAAACGATAGGCGCCGTTTTCACCGAACTGTTTCTGGAATTTGTTGATCGCGAACTTGTTGAGGTCCGAGTTGCCCGTCAAAGCCATCAAATAGCCCATGTCATTGAGTTCGATATTATCGGTCAGCGTATCGGAATAGATGTTCGCGGTCATGGCCTCGATGCCTAACTTCGACGCCATGTCGATATTGGCCTGGTTGTTATCGATTAGTACCACGTGACGGTTGTTCTTTTTCAAATAACTGGCGATCAATCGCGAAACTTTCGAGGCACCGATGATAAGGATTCCCTCCGATTTCGAAAGGAAGACCCCGACAATCCGGGCGAACACCCGGGCGGTAGTCGCATTTAAAAGTACCGTACCTAAAACGATCATAAAGACCAGGGGGGTGATGTACTCTGCGCCAGGCTCCCCTTTGACCAATAATTTGGATCCAAAAAGTGAAGCGATCCCTGCAGCTACGATACCCCTTGGGCCTACCCAACCGATAAACATCTTTTCATTGAGTTTGAGGCCGGACCCCTGGGTGCTTAAGAAGACCCCCAGCGGCCTGATGATGAAGACCACCGAGGCAAAGAGCAATGCCGTTTTCCAGTTGTATAGCAACTCGAGATCACTGATGTTGATATTGGCGGCCAATAAGATAAATAAGATAGAGATGAGCAGTACGCTCAAGGATTCCTTGAAATACAACAATTCCTTCAAGTTCGGAAGATTCATATTCCCTAAGACCATCCCCATGACCACAACGGCCAAAAGGCCCGATTCATGGGCAAAAATGTCGGACTCCACAAAAACCAGCAAGACCACCGAGAGCGACACCACGTTCATCAGGTAGTGCGGGATCAGGTTCTTTCGAATCGCAAAAGCCAAGGCATGGGCGAAAGTGAATCCGAAGGTGGTGCCGAAAAGCAAAATCTTTCCGAATTCGATCAAAGCCGTTTTGGTAAAAGCACTTCCTTCGCCGACACTGATGAACTCAAACACCAAAACCGCGACCAAGGCTCCGATGGGATCGATCAGGATACCCTCCCATTTCAAAACCGCCGAAACATCCTTTTTTAAGGGGATGTTACGCAAAATAGGGGTGATTACCGTTGGGCCCGTCACAATGATCAAGGCGGCGAACAAAAAAGAAATCTGCCAGCTCAATCCGAAAATATAATGTGCGGCAACCCCGGCCCCGAAAAAGGTGACCGTCGATCCCAGGGTAATCAGTTTGGTGATTACCGGACCGACGTTCTTGATTTCGGATCGCTTTAAGGTGAGCCCCCCTTCGAACAGGATGATGCTTATCGCCAAGGAAACGAAATAATACAATCCTTCGCCGGGAAAAAGACCCTTGGTGCCGTTCCAAATCGGTTCAATGAGTTTCGAACCGTCTTCGGTATACAAGGTGGCAATCGGGCCAACCAATAAACCGATAAGGATCAACGGCAAGATCGCCGGCAGTTTCAAGCGCCAAGCCATCCATTGGGCGATGATCCCTAGAATAATGATACCAGCAAGTTCGAGCATCTCTCTTTTTTTGGAAAAATACTGTTTTTATTTCAAAAAAAATGCGGTTTTTCGCTTCGGTCGCATCAGCGATTTTATCGTTGTTTTGTTAAAATACGGCTAATAATCCGATGTGTTTAAAGGGATTACAGCGTGCTTTTCTTATTTTGCGCCGCATTTTCCTTTTGATGACCGTATACCCTGTTGAAACCGGAAATTTTAAGCTCGATGGCGGGGCCATGTTCGGCGTAGTGCCCAAATCGCTTTGGTCGCGCACCAATCCGGCCGACGACAAGAATATGATCGACATCGCCGCCAGAAGTCTTTTGATCGAAGACGGTGGCCGATTGATCTTGATCGATACCGGGCTCGGCAACAAACAATCCGATAAGTTTTTCAGCCACTACCACCGATGGGGTCCTTTTACTTTGGACAAATCATTGCGAGATCTCGGTTTCCATGCCGACGACATTACCGATGTGTTCATGACCCATTTGCATTTCGATCATTGTGGGGGCAGTGTACAATGGAACAAAGACAGAACCGGGTATGAGCCTGCCTTTGCCAACGCCACCTATTGGACTAACGAAGCGCATTGGAAATGGGCCATGCAGCCCAACGCCCGTGAAAAGGCGTCGTTCTTAAAGGAAAACCTCGAGCCTATGGAGGCCAGTGGACAGCTTCGATTTATCGAGAGGGGAGCGTCGGACTTCATCGAAGCGAGCGAACTGGGTTTTGGCATCCTGTTTGTAGATGGACATACCGAAAAACAAATGTTGCCTCACATCGTCTATCAAGGCAAAACCTTGGTCTTTATGGCCGATTTGGTGCCGACCGTGGGCCATATTCCACTACCCTATGTCATGGGTTACGATACCCGACCGCTAAAAACTTTGGAAGAAAAGGCCGTATTTCTTGAAAATGCGGTCGAAAAAGACCTTTTACTGTTTTTTGAGCACGATGCCCATAATGAGCTCTGTAGCCTGAAAAAAACGGAAAAAGGAGTGCGCTTGGACGAATTGTTCCGATTTAACGAAATATTCAATTGACAACGAAGTTAATTTTCAAAAATACCGATAGTATGGTACGAATGAATTCTTTAGGTATCCTGATTTGCAGTAGTTTGTTTTTGGTCGGCTGTGGGGCCACCACCTTAGTGTCTACCCCAGTAGCCAACATCGATACGGTGCCGCTAAAAATTGCCGAGCTGACCCCCGCGGAGAAAAAAGCTTGGGGACATGCTGATTTGGTCTCGGACACCATTCCGGGGATGAGTATCGACAAGGCCTATAACGAAATCATCGGCACCAAAAAAGGGCAGACCGTAATCGTGGCCGTTTTGGATTCAGGGATGGATCTTGAACATGAAGATCTTGATGATGTGCTTTGGACCAACAAAGGCGAACGCCCGAACAACGGAAAGGACGATGATGGTAACGGCTATATCGACGACATCCATGGGTATAATTTCTTAGGGGAATCGTACAACGAACAATTGGAATACGCCCGGATGCTACGTTTAGGTATCGGCGATGCCGCCACTAGGGCAAAGGCACAGATCGAACTGGATAAGGAATATCCGCAGGCCGTTCAAAACAAACAACAGTACGAACAGATCCTTCAGGTTGTCAAAAGCGCCGACGAAGCAGTCAAAAAGGAGCTCGGTAAATCGAGCTACACCAAAGAAGACGTGATGGGCATCGAGCCCAAGACCGATCAGATGCAACAGCACGTAGCGGTATTATCACAAATGTACCAATATGCCGAAACCATCGATGCCGTACTCGACGATCTCAACGACGGCATTCTGTACTATTCGGAAAGGGCCAATTACAACCTCAACAAATCGTTTGACGGCAGAAGTGTCGTCGGTGACGAACCCTATAACTTCAACAGTCGGGGCTACGGCAACGGAAACCCGAAGAACCGTATCGAGGAAGAGAGCCACGGCACCCATGTCGCAGGGATCATCGCCGCGGAGCGCAACAATGGAAAAGGAATCAACGGCGTGGCCAAAAACGTCGAATTGATGAGTATCAGGGCCGTGCCCAATGGAGACGAATATGACAAAGACATCGCCCTCGGTATTCGTTATGCCGTCGATAATGGTGCCAAGATCATCAATTGCAGTTTCGGAAAATCCTATTCCCCAAATGCCGAATGGGTGTATGAAGCCATCAAATATGCAGCGGCGAATGACGTGTTGATCGTACACGCGGCCGGAAACGACGGCAATGACCTAGACGATTTGGCCAACCCGAATTTCCCGAACGATCATAAGTACAAAGGAGTCGAGTTCTCGAACAATGTCTTGACCGTTGGGGCCTTGGCCCCATCTTACGGGTCCAAAATGGTGGCTACTTTTTCAAATTACGGCCAAGAAAACGTCGATGTGTACGCCCCTGGCGATGATATCTATTCAACCATGCCGAACAATGGTTACGAGTTTCAAGGGGGTACTTCAATGGCGGCCCCTGCCGTTGCGGGAATTGCCGCATTGATCCGCTCTTACTACCCTTCGCTTTCGGCGGTACAGGTCAAAAAAGTCATCATGCAATCGGGTTTGACCTCAAAGGCTTCGGTGATGTTGGCCGGTGATCCCTCCAAAGCGAGACGGTTCACCGAAATCTCGAAATCAGGAAAGATGGCCAATGCCTATAACGCCCTATTGTTGGCCGAAAGCATCGCCAAAGGAAAGAAAACATTGGATTTTAACGCAGAATAACCATCATGATCAGAATTGTCAAAAGGTTGGTGTTCGGACTCTTGTTCGGACTGGGCTCTTTAATCGCCCAAAACAATAATGGATACTGGCAACAACACGTGGAATACACCATGGATGTCACCATGGATGTCGCCGACTACACCTATTCGGGAACCCAACATTTGGTCTATACCAACCATTCGCCCGATACCCTAAACCGGGTCTATTACCACCTTTATTTCAATGCGTTTCAGCCAGGCAGCCAAATGGATATACGCCTGCAAAACATCAAGGACGGTGATCGAAGGATGATGCAAGACGGTCAAAGCCGTATCGCCTCCTTGGCACCCGATGAAATGGGGCATTTGCACGCCACCAGCCTTACCCAAGACGGGGCGCCCGTTCAATTCAGTGAAGAAGGTACCATTTTGGTGGTAGACCTTGCCCAGCCCATCCTTCCAGGGAAAAAGACCACCTTCGAAATGGACTTCACCGGACAGGTTCCATTACAAATCCGTCGTTCGGGACGAAACAGCAAAGAAGGCGTTGCGCTCTCAATGAGCCAATGGTATCCTAAAATGGCCGAATACGACTTCGAAGGTTGGCATCCGAATCCTTACATCGCCAGGGAGTTTCATGGGGTGTGGGGCAATTTCGATGTCAAACTCACTTTAGACAAAGACTATATTGTTGGGGGCACGGGCTATTTACAAAACCCGAATGAGGTCGGGCACGGCTACGAAAGCCCGGGGGCCAAGGTCAAACGAAAAGGGAAAACCCTGACCTGGCATTTCAAGGCCCCTATGGTACATGATTTTATGTGGGGTGCCGATCCTGAGTATATCCACGATTCGGTTCAAATGGAAGATGGGCCTACCTTACATTTTTTCTATAAGAACAAAGACACCTTGCTCGAAAATTGGAAAAACCTACAGCCCAAAACCGTTGCGGCCATGGAGTTTTTCAATAAGAACATCGGCCGTTATCCTTACGATCAATATTCAGTCGTTCAAGGGGGTGATGGAGGTATGGAATATGCCATGAGCACCTTGATTACCGGAGAACGTACGTTTTCTAGCCTCGTTGGTGTCATGGTCCACGAAATGGCGCATTCTTGGTTTCAACATGTTTTGGCCACTAACGAATCAAAATACTCTTGGATGGATGAAGGCTTCACCTCCTTTATCAGCAGCCTCTGTATGAATGAAATCATGCAACAAGAAAAAGAGAACCCGTTCGAGGGGTCGTATCGCAGCTATTTCTCCTTGGTCAAATCAGGGCGCGAACAGCCACAGACCACCCATTCTGACCGGTACGAATTGAATTTCGCCTATGGCGCCGCGGCCTACAGCAAGGGAGCCATTTTCTTGTCGCAACTTGGATACATCATCGGACAGGACAAACTGATGCAGACCATTCGCAAATACTATAAGGATTTCCAATTCAAACACCCGGTTCCCAACGATATCAAAAGAACCGCGGAAAAGGTCTCGGGAATGGAGTTGGACTGGTACCTAACGGATTGGACACAGACCACCAATACCATCGACTATGGGATCAAGGAAGTGGTCGCCCAAGGCAATCAGACGAAAATCGTCATGGAACGTGTCGGTCAGATGCCCATGCCATTGGATATCTTGATCGTCGATACGGCCGGTAATGCAGAAACCTACTATGTGCCCTTGCGCATGATGCGGGGTGAAAAGGAAAACCCCTACCCGCAATTTTCGCGAACAGTAGCCGACGACTGGGCCTGGGCCTACCCCACTTATGAATTGATCATCGACAAACCGATCGATCAGCTCAAGGGGGTGTCCATCGATCCTTCGCTTTTGATGGCCGATATCGACCGAAGCAACAATGCGTGGCAGCCTTAAGCCATAACAAAACAAGAACGCCGACCCCGTGGCAATGTTCCACGGGGTTTTTTTATTTTTAGCGGATGCGGTTGACTTTTAAAACCAATGAGCGGCTCAAAAGCAAGGTACTCTTTGAAAAATTATTCAATGAAGGTGCCTCGATAACCGTGTTCCCCATAAAGCTCCATTATCTCAAGACCGACGCCTTTTCGGAAGTACCGATAAAAGTGGCCGTTTCGGCTCCGAAAAGACGGTTCCGGAAAGCGGTCGATCGAAATCGCATCAAACGGTTGTTACGCGAAGCATATCGCCTGAACAAGCCCCTTATTTTTAACAACATTGAGGGGAATTATGCGTTTCTGATTTTATACCTTGGAAGAAAAATGCCCTCTTATGACATCTTGGACGATGCCCTAAAGGAGGTCTTAGAAAAGTTAAAAGCACAAGCGGATGAAACAATTGCTTAGGAAACAGGTTTTGGTTCCCATCGTGGCAGTAGCCTTTTTGATGGTCGGGAGTGGGTTTAAAAGTGATTTTTTCGAAATCGCCAAACAGATCGAAATCTTCACCACCCTGTTCAAGGAGTTGAACATGAACTACGTCGATGAAACGAATCCGGCAGAATTGATGGATTCCGCGATCAAGAACATGCTCAACGAATTGGATCCCTATACCAAATTCTTGAACGAGCAAGACGTGGAGGAATACAAAATCAACAATGCAGGTGAGTATTCGGGCATCGGTGCCTTGGTGCGCTCCTATCCCGATCGGTTGTTGCTTGTCGAACCCTACCAAGGATATCCGGCAGACAAGGCCGGTTTAAAGGCCGGCGATGAAATCGTTCAAATCGGGGATATCAAAGTGGCCGATTTCGATGACAATGCCAGTGAGCTACTGAAAGGGGCCAACAACACCTCGGTCAGCGTGGTTTTTAAAAGGCAGGGCAAGACCCGAACAGCGACCATCAAGCGCGAAGGGGTTGAGGTCGACGCGGTGCCCTTTTACGGCATGGCTGATGAAAAAACGGGATATATCGTGCTCTCTCGCTTTAATAGAAAAGCTTCCGGACAGACCAAAGCGGCCATCATCGATTTGAAAGGACAAGGTGCCGAACGTTTGATCTTAGATCTTCGGGGCAATCCGGGCGGACTGCTTTCCGAAGCCATCAACGTGACCAACTTATTCGTGCCCAAAGGCGAGCTCATCGTGACGACCAAATCGAAAGTCAAAAAATTCAATCAAGAATACAAAACAAAGAACAAGCCGGTCGACCTCGAAATCCCATTGGTGGTCTTGGTAAACGGCAATAGTGCCTCAGCCAGTGAAATAGTTTCGGGTGGACTTCAAGATCTCGATCGTGCCGTGGTCATGGGAGCGCGAAGTTTCGGAAAAGGGCTTGTACAACGGCCGCTGAAACTTACTTATGGCACCCAGTTGAAAGTTACTATTTCGCGTTATTATACCCCGTCGGGAAGATGCATCCAGTCTTTGGATTATTGGAACCGCGATGAATCGGGCAATGCGGTGCGCAACACCCAATTCAATGAGTTCAAGACCCGAAATGGGCGCACTGTTAAAGACGGTGGCGGTGTCGTTCCCGACATTGAAATCGCATCGCTACGTACCAATTCCTTGATCGACGCTTTGGGTCAGAACAATGTGATCTTTGATTTTGCAACGGCCTATTACTACGACAACCAGGTCAGTGAATTGGATGGTTTCGACTTCGGCGATGCCGACTATTCGAAGTTTGTCGATTTTGCCCGTAGGGCCGATTTCTCATTTCAAACGGAAACCGAAAAACTACTTGAAGAAAGCCTTAATAGTGATGACAGTCTTCTAGGGCAAGAGGTGCAAAACCAATACAAAGAGCTTTTACTGGCGGTCAATCGGGGTAAAATCAATGCCTTGAATACCTTTAAGAGTGAGATATCGAAGCAATTGACCGATGAATTGGTCAAGCGTTATTTCTACCGTGATGGCCTGTATCGCTATCAATTGAAAAACGATGAGGCGATCCTGACCGCGGTCAGCTTGATGAACGACGACCCAAAATACCGAGCGATTTTAAAATAATCCTTTTCAACGGGGCGAATCACGGAGCGCCCGAATTTTAGTATCTTCCAACTGCCGATAAGGGCCCTCAAAGCATTTGGGCCGTTGCAACCGTGAAATTACCGATGATCCGACCTTACGTTCTTGCCGATACCAATTGGGAGCATCTAAAAGATGCCCGATTCGATCTGGCAATTTTGCCATGGGGGGCGACCGAAGCCCATAATTACCATTTGCCTTATGCTACGGATGTTATTGAAGGAACGTCAATCGCCGAAGAAGCCGGGCGCGTCGCTTGGGAGCTGGGGGCCAAGATCATGGTGTTACCGACGATTCCCTTCGGTGTGAATACGGGCCAGGCCGATATCCGTTTCGACATGAACCTCAACCCCAGCACGCAAATGGCCATTCTGAAAGACGTGATAACCGTTCTTGAACGTCAAGGGGTAAACAAGTTCGTTTTATTGAACAGTCATGGAGGCAATAACTGGAAGGCGATCATACGGGAATTAGGCCTTCAATTTCCCAAGATGTTCCTTTGTGTGGTGGAGTGGATCCATGTAGTCGATACGAAAGCGTATTTCGAGACCCCAGGGGATCATGCGGGAGAATTGGAAACCAGCTTGGTTCTCCATCTGGCGCCACAATTGGTATTGCCTAAAGAAAAATGGGGTGATGGCGCTGAAAAAAAGAACAAAATCCAGGCCTTTACCGAAGGTTGGGCGTGGGCGGAAAGGCCGTGGTCAAAAGTCAGTCAAGATACGGGCATCGGCAACCCTAAAGCGGCGACTGCAGCAAAAGGAAGGCAATACTTCGGCGCGATTTGTAAAAAGCTAGGAGAGCTGTTTCATCAATTGGCCACCACCGATACCGAATCACTTTATGAATAAATCGTTGTGCAATCCCAAAAGATGGCTAAGCAATCGTAAAATAACCCAAAAGACCAGGCGATTCCTATTACTATCCGCCATAGTCGTGTTAAATCTGATAACCAAGAATGTCAGCGCCCAAACCTATAGAGCCAGAGCTATCGATCTGACCATTGGTTATGGGCTAAGTGTGCCCTATGACGATGTCGATGCTACCGGCGAAGGTTTTTTTCTACAAGGCGAGTATGTGATGCCTTTGCGTTCTTGGGTCGAGTTCAGGCCCTACCTTGCGGTTTTGCTCACCAGTGATGATGATGATGGGTTTCGTGCCACTACCAATGCGGCCTTGATCGGTGCGAAGGCAAGGATCCGGGCGCCTATAAAATGGTTCGCTCCGTATCTTGAAGGTGGTGTCGGGGTTTCGATCGGGACCTTTGAAACCATCACTCCATTTACCAATATCGATAAGAGCGGGCCCATCCTACATATTCCTGCAACCCTTGGTTTTGAAATCGGGCCAAGACGTGGTTTCGATTTTGCCTTGACTTATTTCTTCCATCCTAGTGTCGAACAATTCGGTGGGGCCGTCGCCTTTGGTATATCCATCCCCTTAAATTAATCCAACCACCATTGCCATTGCTGAGCATGGATTATGGGGTGCTTGGCGGCTGTTAATTTCTGGTTAATTCAGACCAGTAGTACCCCTTTGTTTCAACAGAAACCTATTTTTATGAGTCTAACACCTTCTAAACCAATAGTTATGCAAATTTCCAAACTGTTTTTGGGCGCCGTTTTCTCTTTAATACTGGTCGCTTCGGTCCGGGCCCAAGACGAAATGCCCAAAAAAGGAATGGTGAAAGTTGCCATTCTTTATCCCAACGGGGAAGGCAAAACCTTCGATATGGAGTATTATGCCAACAAACACATGCCCATGGCGGCATCCCTTTTCGGTGATGCGCTGAAAATGATGCAGATCGATAAGGGTATGGCAGGTCGAACGCCTGATGAACCGGTACCGTTCTTAGCGGCCGGGTACTTTTATTTTGATTCCTTGGCAGATTATGAAAATGCCTTCGGGCCCAACGCGGCCCAAATCGTTGGGGACATCCCCAATTATACCAACATCCAACCCATAGTGCTGATCAGCGAGGTCGTTCGATAAATCAGCACCCTTAACCTCGAAATAGTGGGGGGAACTCCCTATTTTTAAGCATGCGAAAATTCAAGGTTTGCGAACTTTTTGCGGGTGTCGGTGGTTTTCGCCTCGGATTGGAAAATTCGGGGGGATATGAAGTGGTTTGGAGCAACCAATGGGAGCCTTCTACAAAAGCACAGCATGCCTCATGGGTATACGAGGCTCGTTTTGGCTCAAAAGGCCACACCAATGGCAATATTGAAAACGTACCCACTGCCGAAATTCCCTATCATGATGTATTGGTAGGGGGGTTTCCTTGTCAAGATTATTCCGTAGCGAATACCTTGAAAAGTTCAAAAGGTCTTCTAGGGAAAAAAGGAGTGCTATGGTGGTCGATCCATCGCATTTTAGACGAAAAAAAGACCAAACCGAAATACCTTATCCTTGAAAACGTTGACCGTCTTTTAAAATCACCCGCTCAACAACGCGGTCGTGATTTTGCGATTATGTTACGCAGTTTGGTCGATTTGGGCTACGCTGTGGAATGGCGGGTCATCAATGCCTCCGATTACGGCATGCCACAACGAAGAAGACGGGTGTTTATCGTTGCCTATCATAACAGCACCAAAATATTCAAGAGCGTATTAGCCCATACCTCTGATTGGATCGAACACCAAGGGGTGTTGGCCAATGCCTTACCAATTAAAGGGGAACACAAGAAAAAAAACACCTTCGCTTTGGATGGTGATTTGGTGACCCTTTCGAATACCTTTAATCTTGAACAGGGGTTGTCCCCTTTTCTAAATACCGGGCTCTGTTTCGAAGGGCGGATAACCACAATGCAGGCGGAAGCCTATCATTCCGGAAATCGGACCTCCTTAGGGGATCTATTGGAAGGCAAGGTCGATGAAGCTTTTTATATTCCTGTCGAGGATATCGATAAGTGGAAATACCTAAAAGGAGCCAAAAAAGAAACCCGAACTTCATCATCCGGATTCAAGTATACCTACAGTGAGGGAAATATGGTCTTCCCCGATGCTTTGGATCAACCCTCACGAACCATCATCACCGGCGAAGGAGGGCGTACCCCATCGCGCTTTAAACATGTGGTCAATACCTCTAAAGGATTGCGAAGGCTCACTCCGATAGAATTGGAAAGGCTCAACATGTTTCCTGATGATCACACCGCCTTGAAAGGGGTTTCCGATGCGAAAAGGGCCTTTTTTATGGGCAATGCCCTGGTCGTAGGTATTGTCGAACGTATCGGTAGAAGCTTATACGATCAAACACAACTTTAATGTAATTAGACGGATATTAAGCTGAAATAGAGGTTTCCCGGATCATTTTAATATGCGGAATGCCGTCTTCCAAATATCCTTCACCGACTACCTGGAACCCTAAGTCATTGTAAAACCGCTTAAGATAGGTCTGGGCAGAGAGTTCAATTACCCCTTGTTGCAGCTCCGTTTCGATATAGGTTATCGAAGCCTGCATCAAATCGACCCCGAGACCCAAACCACGTTTGTCTTTTTGAACGACTACCCTACCTATACTGGTATTTTCAAAATAATCCCCAGGCTCGAAAATTCGCGTGTAGCCGACCAGCTTACCATCTATTTCAACCATTACATGATAGGCTTTATGGTCCTTACCATCAACATCTTGATAAATACATTGCTGTTCCACTACAAAGACCGCGCTACGCAATTGTAATACTTGATACAATTCCGATGTACTCAATTCATTGAATTTTCGTACCCTTATTTTCATTTCATGTATCACTGACAAGGAATCTTTTCGATCCTTCGTTCATGCCTACCGCCTTCGAATTCGGTCTTTAAAAAAGTTTCGACCATTTCAAGAGCTTGGGGTAAAGCGATAAAGCGCGCAGGCAGGCTTAGTATATTGGCATCGTTGTGCTCTCTGGCCAAAGCGGTGATTTCCTTGCTCCAACACAAAGCGCCTCGAACCATTTGATGTTTGTTAATGGTCATCGAAGCTCCATTTCCACTACCACAGATAACAATTCCAAAGTCCACTGCGCCCGAAGCGACATCATTTGCTACCGGATGTACGAAATCCGGATAATCAACACTATCCGTACCATCGGTACCATAATTGGTCACTTCAATACCCTTTGATTTCAAAAGACCAACAATGGCCAATTTGTATTCGGTGCCGGCATGGTCATTGCCTATAGCTATTTTCATGGTGTTCATTTTGGTTCGGTAATTTCAAAGGTACGATTCTTTTGAATGGGCCTTGTTGATAAGCAAAAACAAATACCAATAAAACTTTTATAATCAACATTTTATGAAATCGTAGCATTTGTGGACAATCAGCGGAAAACCCTTCATGGATTTATTTTGATTTTTCAATCGATATTCCCAATAAGAAACGTTTCGGGATTTATAAAACGGAAATCTCATGAATTTTCATGGTTTTATCAAACACGATAAAGGGTTAGCTAACACCAAAAACACATTTACTTGTCAAAAAAAAGTTGTTGATCGAACTTATGAAAGTATGTTTATAAGTTCGCTATCTGCTTCATCATGAGGATGGAATACAATTCACAATCGGTAGATAAAATCTCTAGATTGTTCAAAACAAATAAAAGTCCAAAAACTTATTCCACTTATCAACACCCTATAATCATTATCATTTAATTAAAATTTTAAAAAAGAAAAAAAAGGATTGTTATGTATTGTTTATATCTGTTGGTAACCCTGACGATTCATCCCATGAGGTGGATTTTAATTTGTAATTTTCGGCCATGTCTAAAAAGAAACGCAGGGCCAAGAGCCAGCGCAGCAATGAAATAACGAAAGGGATCTTTACTATTCTTGAGAAGAATCCCTCGAAAAGCTATAACTATAAGCAACTGGCCTCCCAATTGGGTATTCGGGACACTAAGGACCGAAACGCCCTAATCAAAAAGCTGGGGCAGTTGAAACAAAAAAAGCGGATCATTGAGGTCGAACGTGGAAAGTTTATGAAAGCAGCCAGTTCCGCACCGGTCTTGGAAGGCGTTATCGATCTCACTTCAAGTGGAAATGCCTATCTGGTTTCAGAAGGAGTGGAAAATGACGTTTTCATCGCCGCTTCGGACTTGAACAGGGCCTTTCATGGGGATCGTGTCGAAGTACAGATTAAACAAAAGCGGGGTTCGAAACGTCAAGAAGGTATCGTCAAAAGGGTTTTAGAGCGGAAAAAGGAGAACTATGTAGGTATTGTCGATAAACAAAAAACCTTCGCTTTTATTCGGCCGATGGACAGTCGGATGTATACAGATATTTTCGTTCCTATTGAAAAGCTGAACAAAGCCAAAGATGGTGATAAGGTACTCGTTGCTTTGGGAATGTGGCCTGATGATGCCGATTCACCCTATGGTTCGGTTTTGGAGGTTTTGGGAAGACCCGGAGATCATCAAACGGAGATGCATGCCATCCTTGCCGAATATGGGTTACCCTATGAATTTCCACATGAAGTGGAAGCGTATACCAAAACCATTGACATGTCGATTCGACCCGAAGAGATCGCGAAGCGACGTGATATGCGACAGGTTTTGACCTTTACGATAGATCCCAAGGATGCGAAGGATTTTGATGATGCCCTATCTTTTGAAATTCTTGAAAATGGAAATTTCGAAGTCGGAATCCATATCGCCGATGTTTCCCATTATGTAGAGGAAGGCTCCGTACTTGACGAAGAAGCTTATGACCGTGCGACTTCGATTTATCTGGTAGACAGAGTGGTACCAATGCTTCCTGAAGTGTTGTCGAATCAAGTATGTTCGTTACGGCCCAATGAAGAAAAATATACCTTTTCAGCGGTGTTCGAATTAACGAAGGAGGCGAAAATAGTGAACCAATGGTTTGGGCGAACGGTAATCGATTCGAACGAACGTTTCGCTTATGAGGAAGCACAGCACATCATCGAAACGGGAAAAGGGACCGTCCCAAAAGAAATTTCCATACGAAAAGCGGCCTATGATGTGGATGAAAGTATCGTTACGGCCATCACCAAATTGGATGCCTTGGCAAAGATCATGCGCAAGGAACGTATGGGATCCGGAGCGATTTCGTTTGATAAGATCGAGGTCAAATTTTACTTGAATGCCGACAATGATCCCGAGGGGGTTTATTTTAAGGAGGCTAAGGATGCCAATAAGTTGATCGAGGAGTTCATGCTCTTGGCCAATAAAAAAGTGGCGGCCTATATCGGGAAACAAGTACCTAAAAAAACGTTCATATATCGGGTACATGATGAGCCGGATATCGAAAAGCTCATGGCATTGAATGGGGTCATTTCAAGATTCGGACATCAGGTCGACCTTCGAAATCGTGAAAACGTCAGTGCTTCCTTAAACAAACTATTGAAGGATGTTAAAGGAAAAAAGGAGCAGAACTTGGTCGATACCTTGGCTATACGAAGCATGAGCAAGGCAGTTTATACCACTGACAATATCGGGCATTACGGACTCGCTTTCGATTATTATAGCCATTTTACTTCGCCGATACGCCGTTATCCGGATGTGATGGTACACCGATTGTTACAATTTTATTTGGATAAAGGAAAGTCGCCTAATGAGCAGCTTTATGAAGAGAAGTGCAAACATGCCTCTTCTATGGAGCAGTTAGCGGCCAGTGCCGAGCGCGATTCCATCAAATACATGCAGATCCGATTTATGGAACGCCATGCTGATAAAACTTTTGTAGGCGTTATTTCAGGGGTTACCGAATGGGGCATCTATGTAGAGATCATTGAGAATAAATGTGAGGGCATGGTTCGTATCCGTGATATCAAAGACGATTATTACGTGTTTGACGCCTCACAATATGCCATTGTAGGTGAACGTTTCAAAGAAACGTACCAACTTGGTGATGAAGTGGTCGTTACCGTGAAGAACACCGATTTGGTTAAGCGACATCTTGATTTTAACTTAGTAGGTAAAAGAGAGGCGGTCGTTTTGGAAGCGTAACCGTCTTCATCAAACGGTAATTTAAGAACGAATGCTATGAAAAAGGGATTTTTGATTCTTACCACACTCTTTTATGTTACTCTGGCAGTAGCCCAAGACGGGAAACTGACGCTGGAGTTGGAGAAATTCGATGAGTTAAAGGCCTTTGATGGTATCTCGGTACGTTTGATACGTTCCAACACGAACAAAGCGGTCATAAGCGGGGCCAATACGAACAAGGTCGCCATTAT
The DNA here is from genome assembly GCA_013214065.1 of Flavobacteriaceae bacterium. Classification (GTDB taxonomy): domain Bacteria; phylum Bacteroidota; class Bacteroidia; order Flavobacteriales; family Flavobacteriaceae; genus Flagellimonas_B; species Flagellimonas_B algarum. Next base: position 520,883 of record JABSPK010000002.1, on the reverse strand, counting down.
CAATAACAAAGGCCGTTTGAAGATCCGTATGGAAATCGATAAGATATTCAGTGGATACCGCACCTTTGTCGATTTGTATTATTCCGAAACCCTGAACATCATTGATGCGAATGAGGATGCACGGATCTATTCCGACGAGTTGATCAAACAGCCGGTGTTGGATTTGCGGGCCCAAGAAGGCGCGGAAATCGAACTGAGTTGTGAGACCGAACAAGTATTGATCCGTGCGATTACCGGTGGGGATGTGTATGCCATGGGATCCTCTCGAAACCAGGATGTCACGATCAATACGGGAGGGAGTTATCTTGCACGACAGTTGAGAACGGAATTCACGACGATTTCCGTCAACGCAGGTGGCAACGCCGAAATTTTCGCTACCAACTATGTCAAGGCCGATGTAAAAGCCGGCGGTAATGTCAAGGTCTTTGGCAATCCTAAGAAAATCGATAAGAAAACGGTTTTCGGGGGAAAAATCATAGTGGGCGATTAGTATGTGGGAAGATATCCAAGCAGCGATTCCTTTAGGGTTCTTACTTAGTTTTATGGTAGGCCCTGTCTTTTTCGTCTTGCTCGAGACCAGTGCGATAAAAGGTTTTCGAGCAGGGGTTTCTTTCAATATCGGGGTGATTTTGGCCGATATCCTTTTTCTAATAATCTCCTATTTCAGTAGTTTCCAACTTCTAGAAAACTTGAGCAACCAACCAGGACTTTATGTTTTCGGGGGGATGATATTATTGGTTTATGGTTTGGTGATTTTCGTTAAGAAAGCACCGAAGAAAGATCAAGTCAAAGCCTCAAAGGGAACCTATGTTGGGCTAATGGTCAAAGGGTTTCTGCTCAACTTCATTAATATCGGTGTCTTGGTGTTCTGGTTGGGGGTATTGATCATTGTGGGTCCAAGTCTTGATAATATCCCGAATCGGATCTTTATTTTTTTCGGTAGTATGTTGGCTACTTATTTCATCACCGATCTTTTCAAGATAATATTGGCCAAACAGCTCAAACGGAAATTGACCAAAGAACGGATCGCTTACATCAAAAAAGGCTTGGGCGTGGTATTGATGGTCTGTGGATTGGTGCTCATCATCAAAGGGTTTCTTCCGAAAGACCGTTTTAACATCAAAGATGGTATCGAGCGGATCAGTGAACAAAAAAACCCAACCTAAGTTGGGTTTTGGATGAGGCATCGAGCGGATTCGAACCGCTGTACAAGCTTTTGCAGAGCTGTGCCTAGCCACTCGGCCACGATGCCAATTGTGAAGGGCAAAGGTACGCTTCTTTTCGGGCTTTACAAATAGGGTTACCCCCTTTTGAGCTCTAAAACCACAGCGACACTTTCGACATCACCTCCAATCGGCGGATTGATTTTCGAAACGCTTACCTCGGCGTCTGAAACTTCTTGGAATTCCAAGAAAATCCGATCTAAAATGCGCCGGGCCACATGTTCCAATAACTTGGATTTGATGGCCATTTCTTCCTTGACGATATTGTTTAAATGCACGTAGTCGACCGTGTCGACGAGGGCATCGGTCTGGGCAGGTTTTCGAAGATCGGATCGCACCTGAAGGTCGACCCTGTAATCGCTACCGATAATGCTTTCCTCTTTCAAACACCCATGCCATGCATGAACGCGAATGTTATTGAGTTTGATAATGCCCATGATAAAAAGTAAAGGGCAAAAATACGGTAAAGCCGTGAATTGGTCAGTAGGTACAACGGCAATTGCTTATCCCTTGAAATAGGTCCATACCAACGGTCACGACATGGGTACCGGTGCTGTAGCCCAAGATTTCATTGGTGATCACCTGATAGGAATATCCGAAGTAGAAATTGCTTTTCTTCATCCCTGCGATCGGTGCGATATACAAGGGCGTTCCAATTTGGTCGTTCAAGAAACGATACGTCAGCCCGAGATAGTAATAATCCTCGAAATCGTGAAAGCGGAATTTTCCATTAAGGTCGGTCACCGAACGGCCATCACTTTCGAACCACTGGAAGAAGACCGAAGGTTCGAATTCGATGCTACTGTTCTTTTTCATAAAGCGATACCCCGAATACACGTAGTAGTTCCTTAAGGTATTCGGTTCGAAAACCGGGTTGAATACACTCAGATCTTTGTTGAGGATATTCGATGCATTCGCACTGAAATAAAATTTATCATAGCGGTACAACACGCCCAAATCGAAATTGTGGTTGGTGGTCGCCCTATCATCGGTAACCGTAGGATCGTTGTTGTTCCTGAAATTTTCGATATCGATACGGAATTGGTTGAAGTTGTACGAGATACCGAACGAAAGGAATTCATCTTCGTAGCGATCGAGGGTCAAGTGGTGTGCAAAAGAGACCCTAGAACCCCGTTGTTTGGTTTCCCCATTGCTATCGTTGTACAATAACATACCGATTCCCGATCGGTTTCCGATACGGGCATCTGCCGCTAAGGTCTGGGTATCGGGCGCGTCCTCGATACCTACCCATTGTGTCAAACCGTTCAAACGGACTTTGATATGATCACCGACACCGGCGTAGGTGGGCGACATCAAAAAGGGGTTGTCAGCAATATATTGCGACAGCTGGGGTATGGTCAACTCCTGGGCATTGGCGGTGGCGGCCAGTAGTAGGGAGAAAAATAAGATTCGGGTGTTCTTTAACATGGTCTACTAGGTTAATTCCAATTGCATTAGCGATAAAGGGTAAAATGTCCAACGAACTCCCTGTCATCATTAGCTCCTTTTAATTTGATGACATACCAGTAATCACCGGAAGGCAGTTCTTTATTTTGGTACTTTCCATCCCATCCTTGGTTCCCGTAGCCCATACGATAGAGCTCTCTACCATAACGATCAAAGACTATCATTAGTATGTTGGGGAACGCTTCAATGTTATCGGGCAACCAATAATCGTTGGTTCCGTCATTATCAGGGGTGAAATAGTTCGGAATTTCAATATCGATGAACTCCATAAAGATTTCTGCAACGACCTCACATCCATTCTGGTCTACGACGCGAACCGGGTAGGTGTCGGTTCTGTTGATGAAGAAAGTGTTTTCGGTGCCGTTATCGATTCCATCGAAATAGAACGTATATTCTTGGAGTCCACCTGTGGCTACAGCTGTGATTTCGTTGATGTTGTTCTGTTCCAAAACAAGGGCCAACGGTTCGAAGTCCTCGATTTCAAAATCAATGGTATTCATACAGCCATTGGCGTGGGCAATGGTGATATAATGTTGACCAGGTGTCAAGTTGGTGAAATCGGCGGTCAATTGCATATCAAGCGGGTCGGTTGAATCCATTGCGAACAATACATCGGCCACCACGGTAGGATCTTCAAAAGTGATTTCCAATCGATTGTCGGGCAATACCCCGGTACATACGTAAATCGGGGTTACCGTGGCATTGAGGTTGACCCCAGGGTCGATATCAACGATAATGTTGGTTTCGCAATCTTGGGCGTCCCTAACGAAAATCACGTAGGTTCCTGCAGCCAAATCGGTAAAATTGGTCTGGTCGACTACGAAATCAGCATCATTGTTTGAATTTAGACTGGTTCTGTAGGGTGCCGTACCACCGCTGATGGCGATTTCTATCGCTCCGTCGGCACTTCCCTCACATACTTCGTGTAAGACACTTACGGTACTGACGTCGATCGGCAGGGGTTCTGCAATAGTGAACTGGAATGGGATAAAACAACCATTTTCGTCTTGTGCGATGACATCGTAAATGCCGGGCGCCAAATCGGTAAATACGTTTTCAGTATCGAATTGGTTCAAGTTCGGGGTAATGGCATACAGGATTTGACCCGTACCCCCAGATACCTCAACGGTAATGCTACCGTCGTTCAATCCGGAACAACTAACATCGGTGAATTCCTGCCTATCGACTTGAAGCGGTGCCGGATCCATGATGCGCACCAAGGGCGAAACGGCCTCACAATCGGCACTGACCACCCTGATATAGTAATCACCGGCCGTCAAGCCGCTGAATCGATCATCCGCTTGGGGGCCTGCCAACAAATTGGTCAATGCCGCATCGGAATACAATTCAAAACTGTAGTTGCCCAAACCGCCCGTAACGTTGGTAATATTGGTCGCAGAAGCTTCTCCCGTACAGTTGATCACCGCTGCGGAATCATCAATATCGATTGTCAATGGCGGAACGGCATCAACGGTAATTTCATTGGAAATCATCGCGACACAGCCAAAGGCATCGCGCACATAGAATTGATAACTTCCGTCAGCAACATTGAATGTATGGGTATTGCCACCACTCATTGCCGTAAAGGAAATGGCGTCGGTGCTGTATTCATAAGGAGCGGTTCCGCCGTTAGCCGATAATTCAAGTACGGCTTGGTTGGTACAGCTCAAAGGACTGATTTGGATCAATGAAGCGACCACTTCATTCGGTTCGCTAATGGTAACTTGTGGGGTTTCGACACCACAGTTCCAACCGTCCGAAACGGTGATACTGTAGATTCCTGCCCCAAGATTATCGAAAATCGGACTGCTTTGGGTTCCACTACTGATAACGATGGTGGCACCTGTGCTGTCGTAGGTGTTAAGCTGGTATTGGTATACCCCTTGACCGTTCAACACATTGATCGCGGTGACCGTTGCATTGGTGTCACCAAAGCAAGCCAAGGTAGTGGGTGTCGCATCGATATCGGCTGTAATAGGCAGCGGAGCTACGAGGTTGGCCGCCCGATTGATGACACAACCTCCGGCATCGGTAATCTGAATGGTGAAGTTCCCTTCAGATAGCCCGGTGAACACATGGCTTTGTACATTGTTCATCGTATAGACTTGTGATGTCGTGGTGTTCGTCATTACGATGGAGTAGGGTGCATATCCTCCATTTGGAGTTACGATGATTTCACCTTGATCATTGGAACAGGTTACGTTGGCGCCTTCTATTGCGGTGGCATCCAACGCCATATCTGGAGAGGTAATGGTAATAATATTCGAATCCTCGGCACAAAATGGATTGGCGGTTTCGGTCACCCTAACAAAGAAATTGCCTCCAGATAAACCGGTAATGGTCAATGGGTTCGTCGCGGTATCACCGCTCCCGGTCAATACGCTAGCTCCAGCTTGGGTAAAGACCTCATAGTCATAAGCCCCGGTATACCCCGTTAGGTTGATTTCGATGGCCCCGTTGGTGTCTCCGAAACACAAAACAGGGGCTACGGCCGTAGCCACGACATCGATCAGATCGTATTCGGCGATGGAATATCCCACATCCACATAACAACCCGTAGTCGTATCGGTCACCCTAAAGGTGTAATTGCCTGGAGCGCTAAGGTCAAAAGTGGCCGTAACATTGGTCGGCGTCGCGGTCAAAGTGCCGTTCGCATTAGGAACGGGCAAAAGTTCATAGGTATAAGCGTTGGCCAAAACACCATTGTCGGTGACGGTCAACAATACTTCTTCAGGATTCGCACAGTTTATAGCAGCATTCTGAGCGATGGCCACACTGAAACTGTTGATCGTCAATAGGTTCACATTGGCGGTGGTGGTACAACCGTTGGCGTCCTCAACAAACACGGTCAGGTTTTGGTCAACTCCGGTATCGAGGATATCGAAAGTGTTTGAAGTCTGGAAGATAACGTTGTCGAGACTATAAAGATAAGGGGCGGTTCCATCAACGGCAGTAACCGTTAACACTGAGCTATTCACGGTGTTGTTCGGATGACATGCAAAGGATGTGGCGTTTGCGGAAGCAGCAAGCGCGTTCGGTTGGGTAATCGTTATGTTCATGCGATTCGAACAAGCACGTGCGGAAACCGCTTCGATTTGATAATTACCAGCAGCCAAGCCATTAAAACTAGGGTCGTTTTGTGGACCTACCAGCAAGGTGCCCACACCGTCATAGAGATTGTACGTATATGGCGTATTGTCATTTACACCCGCAGCTTGGGGCTCCAATACAACGGTAACGGCACCATCACTTCCTCCAAAACAGGAAACATTGGTGATGACCGGGGGATCGAAAGTGACTGGGGTCGGCGCGTCGAGATCCTGCGTGATCGTTTCGGTACAGACAGGGCTCGCGGTGTCCAAATCCTGGATGAAAAAGGTATAGGTTCCGGCTTGGGTCAAACCTGTAAACACACCGGTAGTGTTGTTTTGGGTAGTCAAGCCGTCAGGGAAGGTCACGGTGTAATCCAAATTCGTCGAGCCACCACTAACCGTAATGGTGATTTCACCACCTGGATTAACCGAACAATCGATGGGCTTGACCACTGTGGCCACGGCATTCATTTCTTCATACAACAGCACAGCTGCGGCGGTAAAGGTACACGACCACTGGTCAGCGATCAAAACCTCATAGCTACCCTCGCCTAAACCTGAAAAGACAGGACTGGTCTGTGGAGAACCAACGCTAACACCGTTGCGGATCAATTGATAGGTGTAATTACCGTTCTGTCCGCCACTTACACCGACCACTTCGATTTCGCCTTGGAAATTCGTACAGTTGTCTTGGTTGACCTGAAGGGTGGCGGTTATCGGTGTGGGGTCGGCCAAGGTTTCGTCAGGGAGCTGTACCGAACAGCCGTTGGCGTCGATGACCCAGATTTCATAAGTACCCGGGCCTAAGTTGTTATAAGTTGAGGTCGCTGAATAATTGCTCGGGTCATTCGGATCCGGATTGGCGACCGTACTCACATAGTATGAGTAACCACCCCAGCCACCAGCGGTGTTAATGATCGAAATGATTCCGTCATTACCCAAACAACTGATTGGTGTCACTTCGGCCAAAGCTGTAAGCGTGGCTGGTGGACCTGCAATGCTAAACGTCTGTGTGTTGCTACATTGTGGGAAGTTCGCCTGCGTCACCTCAACGATATAATCGCCAGCAAATAAACTGATCGCTGCGGTCGGACCGTTGGTCGCGAAAGAACCCGTAAGTACGGAGATATCATCAGCCGTATTCGATGGGGTGCCATTGGTGTCAAAGATTTCCCAATCGATCGGCCCTGAGTAGGTGCCGTCAATCAATTCGAAAGTGACTTCCCCGCTTTGGGTTCCGAAACAGACCACATCGTTGAGTACGTCAACGGCAATGGTGAAGGTGTTGGGGTTCGCCAAGGTTTCCGAAGCGGTAATGATACATCCGGTATCGATATGCCTGATCAAGAAGTTATGTGTCCCAGCATCCAGACCAGAGAATACGTTCGATACTTGATAGTTGGTACCGTTATCGATACTGTACTCAAATCGCGAGGGATCTGAATTGGTCGAGGTTACCGTAATGGTGATTTCACCGTCCATACCGGGGTCACAGCTCAACGGATTCGTGATTGCGGCCACCGCGGTAAGCAATTCATCATAGGGTTGGATAGTCGCTGTGGTCGTTCCTATACAACCGTTGTCATCATATACGTTGATGGTATATACCCCTCCGGCCAAATCCGTTTCAATATACGAAGTGGCGCTGCCGCTCTGAACAACGACCGGAGCTTCGATCGGAACCGTATTGGGATCGTCTTCCTCAATGAACTCATAAATTACATAAGTGCCTGAACCGCCAGTGATACCGGTATCATCGATAGTAATGGAAGCGGTTCCGGCCGTGTTCCCTGCCGTACAATTGAATTCTACAATACTCGGCGAAGGCACCGATATCGCAGCCGGCACCGTGATGTCGATGTTGAAGATATCACTAAAACAAGAGTTACTACCTGTTCCGCGAACGCTATAAGTTCCTGGAGGAACGTTTTCAAAAGTGTTGCCATTAAGCACAACACCGGCCGGCATTGGACTCAAGGTATAGGTCAGCGGCAAGATGCCGTTATCGACCGCACTGAGGGTAATCGTTCCGTCAGATGCCCCATTACAGGTGACATCGGCATGTATTTCCGTAAAGCTTGGAAGTGGTGCGTTTTGTACATTGACCACCACGGATTCAAAACAGTTAGGTGGTGTGGTGCCCAGGTCATAAACTATGACGTTGTAACTTCCTGCAGCACTGGCCCCCGTCCAAGTAAAGGGATTCGAAGGCAAAGCGGTACGTGCTTGGTCATTAGCCCCAGGACCATCGATTTCATATTCGTAGGTTCCAGAACCGGAGTTGATCGTTATTTCGATTTCGGCATTGGCCGCGGCACCAGGTTCACAATCGAGCTCAACAGTCTGAATGGCCGTGAACTCTAATGGAGGTTGGATATCCAGTGGATCTATATCGGTACAGCCGTTGACATCCCTAATGGAAATGGATTGACCCAGACCAGAACTTAGTCCAGATAAAGTAAACTCATTACTGGCATTGAAAGTAAACGGCTGGAAGGCACTTCCGTTCAAACTATATTGAAAAGGCGGTAGGGCCACCCCAGGATTGGTTAGGGTGATCAACACTTCGAACATGCCCTCATCGGCACATTCATCAACAATGGATAAGGTAACCAGGGGTCTGGGGTCAAGGTCGACCGTTACGTCATCAGACTGGATACAATCATTGGCGTCTTTGACATAAACGGTATAATTTCCTGATTCGACATTTGCCGATGTGGCCGTTGTCCATCCGGCTGAAGCCGCTGTAGGCGCCGGATCGGTCGCCAATAGATATTGAAACTCGTAGGGAGCCGTTCCGAATTGTGCCGTAGCGGTAATGACCCCGGCGTTCACATTACAATTATCATTAATCGGCGAAGCCGCCGTTACTTGTAGCAGGTTGGAAGATTCGGTAATGGTAAAGTCAGGCGAACTGATACTACAGCCGTCATTAACGCCACCTCGCTCATAAAGCAATATGTAATACACACCTTGTGGGAGCACCCCAAAATTGGTGATGGTAATCGCACCGGTCGGTGGATTGACTGCCGCGGTTCCTGTAAAGCCAGTCGTTACATTCGATTGGGCATTGAAAATTTCATAGTCTACGGTAGTAGTCGAGGCATCGTAATTATCAAAGGTGAACGAAACGTTTCCGTCGGCCGCACCCGTACAGGTAATGTTCGCTTCGACCAAAGAAGTAACCGTCATGTTCGAAGGCGAATTGATCGGTGCCGATGCACTTTCAAAGTAATAGCACATGGTTGTGGTGTCATAGACCACGAAAGTGTACGTAATACCCGGGGTCAAACCGGTAAAGGTGGCTGTATCTGTATTGCCGACCGGCAAGGCATCGGGCCCCACGTAGGTGCTCGAATACGGTGCCGTAAAAGTTTCTAGGATGGCGAATTGGTAGTTGCCACTTCCTATTGCCGAATTCACTGTGACCACGGCCGTTCCTCCAGCGGCACAACTCGCGGTGATCGCCGAGACATCAATGTCCAAATCGTTCGGCGGCGATGCGATGATATTCGTCGTAACCAAAGAACACCCGTTGGCATCGACTACATCGACTTCATAAATTCCGAATTCCAAAATGGTAAAGGTATGGTCCTCACCCCCTGCGGTGGTCGTGTAGGTAGACGCATAACCGTTGTTGCCGGTCAAGTGATAGGTGTATTCGGCGGTACCACCGGTCACGCTTTCGACAGCGATTGACCCCGGGTTGGTACCTCCGCCAAGGGCGTCACAAGTAATCGGCTGCAAATTGATGGTATAGGCAATAGGGTCCGGTTCTGCAATGGAAACGGCGAAAGGTGCTGAAACACACCCATTGTCATCGGTAATGGTCACCTCATAATCTCCGGCAGGTAAGCCGGTTGTCTGAGTTCCGTAATTCGTTGGTCCATTCGTTTCGACCACATTGATAACATAGGGCGGCAGACCAAAGGAGGTGTCGATGGTAACATCAAGTTGGCCCGTGAGGTCGCCGTTACATAAAATATTGGTGGGCACTACATTCGAAATGACCGGGGCAACGGCTTCATTTACCGTTATCGGATTGGTCATCACCGTACATGCAGTGGGTGCCGTGGTATCGGTGACCCGAAAAACAAAGGTCCCGAAAGAGTTGGTCGTAAATACGTTACCCGTGAAATTCGTATTGTTAAACGTGGTGCCACCATCATTTGACCATTCATAAGTGTACGTTCCGGATCCGCCTGACGCCGTTACCGTTACGGTAGCATCGACCAAGCAGGTAAGGTCATTGGTCAAGGCCGCGGTGGCGGTCAAGGCCGGGTTGATCGTTACCGACTGTTGTACGCCGGCACATCCGAACCCATCGCGAACATCGATGGTATAGGTGCCTGAAGTCAGGTTGGTAAACGTATGAGTGGTAGCTGTTGAGGGTGTAGGTACGATCCAAGGCCCTCCGTTCAAACTGAACAGATAATCCCCGTTTCCATTGGTCACATCCACCTGGATGGTGCCATCACCAGCCCCACTATAACAGGTGGTCGGTGTTGCCGTGAAGGTTAAACTTTGTGGAGCGTCGACTACCAAAGCGGTGGCAATGACATCTTCACAATTGTTGGCGTCACGTACTCTGACAACATAACTCTCTCCTGGATTGTTTGCCGCAACATTAGTGAATATGGGTGAGCTTTGAAAGGTAGTGGCCACTCCGATGATGTTCACATATGGAGCGGTCAAATCGGCGTCATCGCTGATTTCAAGTTGGTATTGGTAAATCGGAGTACCCCCACTGGCCACAGCGGTGATCGTTGCGCCGGTATTGTTACAGCTAAAGATGTCGGTAATGCTCGCGCTTACATCCAATGTCGCGGGCTCGGTCAAGGTTTGGTTTAGGGTCACCGTACATCCCGCAACGGGATCATTGACGTCTCTGACTTCGATAGAATGGGCTTGTGCATTAAGTCCTGTCAAGGTTTGTGGACCAAAAAAAGGACCGGAAAACGCACCCCCGTTCAAACTGAATTCGTAACCGCCCGCACCATAATTGGTCGCATCGATATCGATCGTTCCAGTGGCATCGCCATTACAGCTGAGGTTGGTGAACCCGATAATGGATGCGGTGAAGGCATTGCCGGCTTCGACCAACACATTCGCCTGGGTCGTACAATCACTACCATAGTTTACCGTAACGGTATGGTTGCCGACCGCTACGTTTGCAAAAACATTGCTGGTTTGAAATGTGCCACCATCAAGACTGTACGTATATCCTGGATCATTCGGGGATACCGTAATGGTTCCGGTACCGTCGCAATCATAAGCCACAGCGAAACTCAAAGCGGGTTCCGTAGGCAATGGGTTAACAATGATGACAGGCAGGCTCAGAACGCAGCTGGTCTCATTGGCGTCACGTACTTGAACCGTATAGGATCCGTTGATCAAACCGGTGAATACCGTACCCCCCGTTGTTGCTGCCGTCCAAGCACCCCCATTGAGGCTATATTGGAAAGAGCCAGACCCGCCACTGGTGGGTGTTACACTTCCTACGGTAATCTCACCGAACTGTAAACATGTATAGGCTTGCGTCAATTGTGCTTCGGCCAGCAATTGCGTCGGCTGGTCGATCGTAACGTTTAGGGTCGCATCACAGGCATTCGCGTCCCTGACACGGATGACATAATTTCCAGACGTTAGGCTGAAGAAGTCCGAACTGGTTTGATAATTACCACCATTGTCAATGCTAAACTCATATGGGGCCTCCCCTCCGGCCGCAGCAATTGAAATAGCGCCATCGCTTCCACCGAAACAACTCACATCGGTAAGGGTGGGTGTGATCGTAATCGGGGCATCTTGAACTACGGTTAGATCATAAACCGTTTGACAGAAACCTGCCGCACCGGCGTTGTCGCGCACATAAACATCATAATCACCAGCACCGGTTACGGTTACCGGGTTTGTAGTTGCGAAATCACCGGGGGTCACGGTCGTTCCATCCGCCACAACGGCGAATACATAGTTGCCATCACCACCGGTTGCGGTAATGTCAACATCCGTGGTCGTTCCGCAAGCGGTAATGTTCGGCGCTGAAGCGGTCAAGGCCAATTCGGGGTTGATGGTAATGGTTTCCGAATCGACACAGTCGTTTCCATCACGCACATCGACGGTATAGGTGCCAGGACCTAAACCTGCAAACACATTGTTGGCGTCAAAGGCCCCTCCGTTCAATCGGTATTCAAAGTTTCCATCGCCTCCTGCCGTTACCGTAGCGGTTATGGTCAGCCCGACCAAATCGTCGTAGCAGATATCGTTTGGCGTCAAAAGCAGGGTCGGGGCCACAGCGGCATTCAATACGAAACTGTCGTTCTCCGAACAACCGTTGGCGTCGGTGACCGAGACGGTATAGGTTCCGGTCTGGTTCAGGTTGTTAAAGGTGCCCGATGCATTCGTAAACGTAGTGGTGCCATCAGGGTAGGTGATTTCAAAGGAGTTTCCACCCCAACCGCCAGTGGCGCCCAAGACGACGCTCCCATCATTGATACAAGTGGGTTGGGTCTCAGAAACCGTCAAGGCCAAGGCGGCATTCGGGGCCGCTATGGTGACATCGGCCGTGGCCGTACAATTGGTGGTAGTATCGGTAACGGTAATGGTGTACGTGCCGTCATCGAGCCCGGTAAAATCCAGCACCGAATTAGTCTCGTTGCTTCCGCTAAAGGTCATCGGGCCGGTAACGCTATAATCATAGGATGTCGAAAAGCCGGATACGGTGTACCGCAGCGCACCATCGGTATCCGTGAAACAGCTGATGTTCGATACTAGTTGTCCAACCACTGCAATGGGGGTCACCGGGGCAATGGTGAAGTCTTCGGTATACGAGCAACCTTTGTCGTCAGTTACCCGAAAGGTATAGGTGTCAGGAGCAAGTCCGTTGAAATCGGCAGTTGATCCGCTCGTCGAACTAGCTGCGATCGAGACGGGCGCAATAATTTCAAAAACCAAGGGAGCGTCGCCCCCAGTGGCCGTAACCGTAACATCGGATACCTGGGCCGGGCAATTCGGTGCCGTGGCTACAAAAGCGAGGTCCGTAGGCGGGTTCAAAGGGTCGACCACTTCGGCATTCGTAACGAAAACACATCCGTTGTCATCGCGGATGGAGATGGTGTAGTTGCCATCTACCAGTCCGGAAAAGGAGGTTGCCGTTCCAAAATTCACACCGTCGATGCTGTATTCGTAGGGCGCAGTACCCCCTGAAACACCTTGAACTTCGATGATGGCATTTTGGAGACAGGTATAGTCTTGTACCAATGCAGCAGTTCCCGTAACCCCGTCAGCAGGCCCTCCAATGGTGAAGGTTTCGATAAAATCACAGCTGACCGCACCCTGGCTCTGTGTTAGGGTCAAGCTGTAGTTGCCCTGTCCTAAACCGGTAAAAGTACCTGAAGAATTGGTGGCCGTTGAAGTGTCCGGATAGGTTAGCGTATAAGAGACCGAATATCCGTTGCTGTTGGTCACATTGACCGAAAAGCTTCCATCGGCCAAACCGAAACAGCTTTCATCCGTTTGCGACACGGTATAGGTCACTGATGGGGCAACGGCAATATTGACGACGTTTGAAATGGCATGGCAGTTGTTCGCATCGACCACAACGAATTCGTAATCCCCGGCTTGGGTGGCGTTGAAGAAGAAATCATTGGCGATTTGGTAGGCTCCTGCCGGAATACTCGCTACATCGGCGTATAGATCTACTCCATTGTAACTCCAAATGGCATAAAAGTAATCGGGGTTTGGAAATCCACCCGTACCCGTGACATTGATGATCCCGTCCAAACAGTCGATCGGTTTCGTGGTTACTGCCGTAAGGGCAAGATCGCTCACGTCATTGATGATGACCTGTTCAGTATAGCTACAGCCGTCATCAGTGGTCACCAACACATCGTAAGTGCCGTCATTCAAGTTTTGAAACGTATAATTGTTATCGGTAGACGGGCCGAAGGTGTCTACGGTAACCCCACCTTGCGAAATTTCATAATAGTATTGGGGTTCGACATCCAAAGCGGAAATCGATATTTCCCCTAATCCGTTACAATCGGTGTCCCTTGTGGTAATATCCACCTGAAAATTACGCTCCAAGATGCCGATGTTGTCCAACATGAACACACAGCCGTCAACAACACCTTGTTGTCTGATTTCAACGCGATAAGCACCATTGGTGTTGATATCAAAGCTCGGGTTGGTATTGTAAGGGGTAATGATGGTTCCGTTCGTGGCATCGACCAATTGGAATTCATAATCGACCGGGATGTTGGTTACGGTGATGTTCCCTGGGGTCGTACAGATGATGTCGCGACTTGTATATTGTGGGTCAAGTGGATTACTGAACACATTGAAATAGAAGCGGCTGAAGCATCCGTTTTGATAGTTGATCACCAGGCGGTATTGCCCTGCGGCCGAGGCCACGTAATCACTTCCCGTACCAACCGTATTCCATGTACAACCATTGTCTTTATTGGCACAATCAGGAGTTGCCGCAGCACAGCTTGTTTCGTCCAATTGTTCCCATACGATGCTATCGGCATCCGGGATGTTGATTTGGATCAATTCGGTATCGTTCAATCCACAAAGGAACACCTGGGGAAGCTCTTCCCCATCGTTTGGACAAACGAGGATCTCGCCTTCGACAGTGTTCGAGCTGTCATTGATCAGTGCGGTAATCGGGTTCGATTGGGTAGCCCCGAACAATTCGACAATGATGATTTCTTGGAAACCCTTACACGGATCGGCCACTTGCTTGTCTACGATGTAGGTGCCTGTGTCGCTGACCAATAGGGTGCTAGGGTCGCCATCGGGATCGCCGTCGTTCAAAATGGTATCACCCGCATCGATGGTACGGTCGCCGTTGTTGTCCAAATACCAGATGTAGGCATCGAAATTGTTACCCGCATCCAGTAGAACATCATCACCACAAAGTTGTACGGTGCGCGTGAAATCACAGCTTTCAAGGTCGTCTAGCAAGAAGTTGGTCGCCCCTGGAACCGTGTATCCGCAAGTATCGAAATCAGTGACACTGGGGTCATCGGTGATGACGGCCGTATTGATGATCCCTTGATAGGTCGAATAAGCGAGATTTTCGATCAAATCGGTACAGGCGTCGATGAAATCAAAGCAGTTTTCAGCAACCTGAACGCGCATACGAATGCTATATTCAGGGTCGTTTTCCTCGACAAGATCGTCAGGAACGGTAAACGTAATGGTACGTGACAGGGCATCATAAACATAGGTCACCCCAGGAGGCAAAGTCAAGGAGGTCTCATCAAGGGTTACGTTGATGGGCAGCACGTCACGGATGCTGTAATTGGTCGCGTCGTCGTTTCCGATATTTTGAAAGGTCAGTACGTAGTCTAGGTATTGGCCGAGATTCACACCGGCGCCGGTAATGTCGTTTCCGGCAATGTCCTCTACCCTCTTTTCCAACACGATATTGGGCTCGATGATCTCGACATTGAAGGAATTAAAGAAGGGGTAAAATTGATCTCCGTTCGTAGAAAAACGAAAGGTAGCGGCGGTTTCTCCATTGGGAATGACCGAATTCGCCGGATTGCTTAACAGAAAGATATCCGTGTCGAACCCCAAGGTGTTCAAACTTGCCGGATTTCGATTCGTGGTGGTTACCCCATCAAGGGTGATGTTGCTGTTGAAAAAGTTGTCGGTGGGGTTCGAGGTGTTGCCGATTGCCGTGAAACCGGTGCTGCTTGCGGCTTGAATGCTCAAACCGTCTCCACTGATTCGGAAATCCCCTTCTAGGGTGGCGGCACCCAAGTCTGCAATTACCGGTCCGACCGGAATCGTTTCAAAACCACTGTAGTTGATATCGACACTGTTCGTGCCGTTGACCCTTGCGAAACCGTCGAAGGTAGAAATCAGCTTACCGGTCAAAGTCGGGTTTTCATAAACGATGATCAAGGTCCACCCCGCGGCAGACCCACCACCCGGAGTAAGGCCCCCGGTGGTCGCGCGAACGTTGGCGACCGTGTATTCCCCTTGGGGGTCGGCCAAAGCCGTCACCAAGGCGGTCACATCGGCATAACAAGCGTAGGGACTGTTTTGGCGCACGGAACTATCCGTACTCGTAAAACCATCATACAACACCTCATCTGCGGTCACGTCAACGTACGCACCCCCGGGCACGCGAAACCGGACTTGGTTGAAATCATTTTGCCGCCCCGTACCTACGGATACGGAGTTTGGTGTATAAGTAAAACCATCGAAGGAGCCATTGGCGGTTGCACTAGGGTAGGTGGCCGACCAATACAATCCGGCATACCGAATGAGGTTACAATCGGTTTGGGGAAAGGTAAATGTCGATGAACTTGAACTAAAAGTCGAGGGGTCGCCATCAACATCAATGTACTGCATTTGCTTGTAGTCATTGTAATTGGTGAACCCACTGTTGTCGTCATTGGCACCTGACCAACTGCCGTCGTTCAAAAGGTTGTTGTAAGGGTCGTTCGGACCTTCGCCGGCCGTACCGCTATCCCGGTTCAAGATGTTGTTACCGATAAAGGTAAGATCACCCCGAAGGTTGTTCTGATAGCGAACCTCAAAGGAATTGTACTCTTGTGAGTACAGCCCAAGAGCGCTTAGGCCAAATAGAAAAAGGCAGAGGGTATGCTTCGTAAAACGGTTTCCCATTTAGCTGATTTGGTTTGGTTTGACACGCATGATCCACATCGGGTCGACATACGCATCATCTAGTTTGGAGTAGTATGAGACCAAGGCATTGGTCCATTCGTTATGCCGCTTTAAATAGACATAGCGATAGTTATTTTCAGGGTTAATGAAATAGCTGGCGTTCAGTCCTTTGGCATTCAGGCTTCGGACGAAACGGTTGGCATTGCGAGGATCTTCGAATACGTTGGCGATGATATAAAAACCAGAGGCCAAACCTTCGATATCCAGGGTTTTATATGTCAGCTGTTGTGGGTTTTTGGAGCGGGTCACGTTCTTTTGCAGCACATCGTCCCCATAGTCGGAGTTTGAAGCAACAGCAGAAGAACCATAGCCTTGGCCGGTGGCGTTTCCTTTGACTTTCATCACCCAGGTCTTACCACTGTAGCTACCGTCCATTCCCGTTCGGTAGGCCGCGATGGCTTCGTTTTTGTCTTGGTATTCGTTGATGTATACGTAGTTCAAGCCATTTTTTGGGTTGGTAAAGTAATCAGCCTCGATACCATCGGCCCTTAACTTGTCGATAAAGGCGTTCATGTATTTGGTGCCCTTGTAGACATTGGCGATCAAGTAATGCCCACTTTCCACTTCTGGGATGGAAAAGGACTTAAAGGAAACCTTGCGGCTTATACGGACCACTTTATCAACTGGGGTTTTGGTGTTTTCGACCACTTCGGTTTCCGTCGGTTTTTTGGTGACCGGGGTCTGCATGTCTTTTAGCGTAGTGATTTTCTTGGCCGCGGTCGTATTGGTCAAGCCATGGTTTGCGGCTGGCATTTTTCGGGATGAGGCGATTTGGTCTTCCTCCTCCATGTTGTTGAAATAGAGCTTTTTGGCCTTTTCTTCCAGCTCTGGCATTTGGCCCTGGGTTTCACGTTTGACCATGCGCATGACGGTGGCGAAGCGACGCTCCAAATCTTTTTGTCGGTTTTGCTCAATAGAATCCTGTCGGTAGAATAACTCGTCAAGAATGGCGTCGTTTTCAGCCAATTTTTGCTCCAATTCGGCAATTCGTAAGTCTTTTTCGGTTAGCGAGAGGTTCTCGACCGGCACGGGTTCTTCCTCTTCGTTGCTGACCAAGAGGTCGTTTTCTTTTTCGAGCATTACCCGATCCTCGGTAAGGTTAGGTGTAAAGGAATAGGCTAAAGAGATTTCATGATTGACACCGAGGTCGGCAAAATTGTTCGATAAGCCTTTTTCAATGGTATACCCTAAGGATATGCGTTTGTTGAGGTTGAATCCAACACCGGCGGCAGCACCGTAAAAATCGTCGTAACCAGCCTGCAACCAGCCTAGTTTTGGAAGGTCAAGGATTAGACTTCCCCCTAAGGAAATATCATCACCACCAATACTGCTTACCCTAGCCAAGGGCATGAGCCGACCTTGTTCAAGAATGCCGGAAGCATTTTTAAACTGATGGGTATATTGTAGGTGGCCGGTAAAGGTCTTTTCATTGAAATCGGTAATCGATTCGCTGGTTTTCAAGTTGTAGTCAAAGAGGTTTTCAGCGAATACCCCAAAGTCAAGGTTCCCATAAGACAGGTTGAATCCAGGTTGAAAGGTAATCAACGCGCTATCATCAAGGGCGTTTAGTGTAGGATCATCGTCGATCGGGTTCGCACGACCTTCATTGAAGCCACTATTGTAATAGGAGAAGTTGGCCCCGAAAGTAAAGTTACTCTTGTCGCTTAACTTAATGCCATACGCATAGTTGGCCAACAACCCAAAATTGTCGATCAAGCCTTCACGCTGGGTGTAAAGGCTAAGACCGACACCACTCCTATCCCCTATCCTACCACTATAACTGAGGAAATAGGTTTGGTTGTTATCATCAAAAGATACCGATTGGTTTCTATGAAAAAGGTTGATATAGGATTTGTCTTCCCTTACGGTCGAAAACGTAGGATTCAACAAGAACCTATTGAACTTCAAAAGGTTTTGTGAAGGCACATCGTAAGCGATAAAAGGGGTTTCTTCCTGGGCCCTGATCGAGCCGAGGCCAAGAAGAACGATTGCTAATAGTAGGTAGGAATACTTTTGCATTTTGGTCTATCGGATAACGGTTATCGTACCCTGTCGTAGGGTCTCGCTGGTTCGTTTGATTTTATAATAGAAAATCTGGTTTCGTTTGCTGAACGGAGTACTTGACTCCGGCCAGTTGTTCTGGTAATTGTTCACATTCAAGACCTCTTCGCCTTGCTCATTGTATAGAATGACCGTAACGTCCGAATTCCCGGAATACGAGTTCGGTATGATCCAGAGGTCGTTGATACCATCGCCGTTCGCAGTGATCACATTCGGAATTTCAAAGGTGTCTCGGTATGACACTGTGAATACCCGACTAATGTCGCAATTGCCCGAGGTGGCCAATAATAAGTACTGTCCTTCGGTATCGAAAGTGAACGATGGGCCGCTTCCCAACAGTGTATTGTTCGTATCCAACCATTGGTATGAATCGGCTCCGGTCGCAGTGACGGTTCGCGTCGTACCTTCTACGATGACCACGTTGGCATCGGCATCGACATTGACGACCGAATCATCGAAGTTGGTAACGACAATTGCGTTGGATCGGATCGGACAGGCGTCGGTTTCTATCAACAACTCATAAGTTCCCGCCTCATTGGCGTTCAACGTCTCGGCAGTGCCTATGGTTGCGCCATCACGCACCCATCTAAAGCTTTCGCCGCTGAGATCTCGGGTAGTGGTCATGCTAACAATCCCCCCATCACAAAGCGTAGTGCCGTCGGCATCGATGGTAAAGCTTTCATTGGATCGCAGGGTTACATTGAGCGGGTTTGAACTGGCTGAAAAGGCATCCAATTGCCCATCGACCCCATATTGCCCATTATCGGCAACTTCGGACAAGGTCAGTTGTTGGGCGGTAGCGCCTGAAAGGTCGGCCCCGTCCCTGGTCCATTGGTAGTTGAAGTCATTGATCAATTGGGAAGTCACATCGGTCGTAGCCCCATTCGAAGCAACGGCATTGATTGTTGCAATGGTTAGGGTGATTTCCGTATTGACACAATCCGTATAGGCGCTGGTATAGTCGATGACCAATTCAAAGGAAGCGGGGAGTGACACAACGGTCTGTTCCGAATCGAGACTGAAAGCTCCGCAAGGGCCACCGGTTTGGGTGACACGGGAAAAATAGGTTCCAGCATCCGATACGACAAGGGCATCGCTGGTTTCACCGCCCATAGCTACACCGTTTCTAAACCATTGGTAGGTGGGGCTGTCTGCTGTTGTCGTGACTTGAAGCGTGGTGTTGTCACCTGGTAAGATAACAATGGCCGCATCATTGGTACGGGTTACTTCGAAATCACCCGCCCTTCCAATAGCGATGGCGCTAGATCGTTCGACACAGACACCTGTTCCATCGATCTCAACGGCATAATCACCTTCAAAACCGGCAATTCCGGCGTCGACGGTGTAGGTGCTTCCTTCTACTGTCGGGCCGGCAACGATTGCTCCATCCTTATACCAGGTATAGTTCAATCCCATTCCGGTGATATTGGCGGTGAGGTCTAAGGTTTCCCAATCACATAAATTGCTGCGTGCCGGGGGGTTAATGGCAATGCCCAAAGAGCTGCCAACCGTAATTTCGATGGTATTCGAAAGGGTATTCGCAGAACCCGAGCAGTTGACGCCGTAGTCGATTTCGACGTAGTACATCCCGGCTTGGGAAACGGTAATTTGGTTTGAATTGCCACTTAATGGGGTACCACTTCGGTACCAGCTGTAGCGGTAGTTTCCAGGATCGGGCACATTGTGGGTGGCCAAGGTGATATCACCACCCCCACAAATTTGGATCGTTCCTCCCGGGGGTATGGTACCGCTGCCGTCGCGACTGATCAATATAGGATCGTTGTAGCCGATGTAGTACATCGAATAGGGATCCGACGGGGGACTTTGCATGGCGGGATCGGTACTGACTACTCGAAAGCGGTAACCGTCACCCTGGGTATCATTGGGCAAGGCAAATTGAAAATCAAAATCAAAAGTGGTGTTCATGTCATCGACACGAGCCAATTCCGTCGGTGAAGAGAAATCGCCGTCAGCATCGGAAAGTTCGAGGATAAATTCATTGGTACCGCCCACCAAAGGGGGGTTCCAGGTAAAATTCACAAAGTAGTCGTTGAAGTCATCAGAGGCACAGGCAGCTGTCCAAGGGGAGTTTCCGGGCAGATTGGGATTGTCTGCAGGTGTAGGTTTGTTCAATACCTGGGCCGTTGTCGTTGCCATTCCCAAGAGGCAGACTAGCGCAAGTACACAACCACGGTTGAAAATAGGTCTCATAGGCGGTAGCTTTGGGGCATTTTTTTGCCTTGACTATCAAGGCGCTCGTTTTTAGTTAGTTAGCGTGTCTAGCACGCTGGTTTTTTCAAGTAGGTTCTAACAATAACAAATATTAACATTTCACTGTGGCACAGAAACTTAATGTTGTGGGGGGATGGATTCTTGTTGTGAAATGGCACTATTTGTATGGAGCCTCGGCTAAAAACCTGGAAAACACCGCATTTTTGCTACATTTGCCACTTAATTCTGTGGCGATGGAAGAGGATAAAAAATCCTTGAATTTTATTGAACATATCATTGAGGAAGACCTAGGATCGGGCTATTCGGACGACTCGCTCCGCTTTCGTTTTCCACCGGAACCAAACGGTTATCTGCACCTTGGTCATGCCAGTTCGATCTGCTTGAATTTCGGACTTGGGGAGCGCTATAACGCACCGGTCAACCTGCGGTTCGACGATACCAATCCAGCCAAAGAGGAAAAGGCCTTTGTCGACGCCATCAAACGCGATGTCGAATGGCTGGGCTATCGTTGGGCCCAAGAGTGCTATGCCTCTGATTATTTCGAGCAGCTGTACCAATGGGCGGTTCAACTCATCAAAGACGGCAAGGCCTATGTTGACAGTCAGTCATCAGAAGCGATGGCCGAACAGAAGGGAACCCCTACGGAACCGGGGGTAAACAGCCCTTTTAGAGACCGTTCCATAGCCGATAATCTAAGCTTGTTCGAGGGCATGAAAAACGGTGATTTCGAAGAGGGGGTCCATGTGTTGCGGGCCAAGATCGATATGGCCTCTCCGAATATGCTAATGCGCGATCCCATTCTGTATCGGGTACTGCATCAAGCACACCACCGCACAAATACCGATTGGTGTATTTATCCTATGTACGATTGGGCCCATGGACAAGGTGATTATATCGAGCAAGTGTCGCACTCCCTGTGTACGCTTGAGTTCTTACCTCATAGAGAGCTCTACGACTGGTGTTTAGACCAATTGGTATCTTCTGAAAAATTGCGACCCAAACAGCGTGAATTCGCAAGAAGGAACCTCAGTCATACAGTAGTAAGTAAAAGAAAATTGCTCCAATTGGTGGAGGAAGGGGTCGTATCGGGTTGGGACGATCCGCGCATGCCTACGATATCCGGACTGCGTAGGAGGGGATATACCCCGGAATCGATCCGCAACTTCGCGGAGACCGTTGGTATTGCCAAAAGGGAAAACCTGGTTGATGTTTCACTGCTTGAATTCCACGTTCGGGAGCATTTGAACAAGATATCACCCAGAGTGATGGCGGTGCTGAACCCACTCAAATTGGTGATCACCAATTATGAAGAGGGTAAGGAGGAATGGTTGGATGCCGAGAACAATCCGGAAGATGCAACCGCAGGAAGCAGAAAGGTCCCTTTTTCAAGGGAACTGTACATTGAACAAGAGGATTTTCGTGAAGAGGCAAATCGCAAGTTCTTTCGCTTAAAGCTAGGTGGCGAAGTACGTTTAAAGAACGGTTACATCATCAAGGCCGAAAGTTGCACCAAAGATACCGATGGGAATATTATTGAAGTGCAGTGCACTTATGACCCCAAGAGTAAGAGTGGCAGCGGTACCGAGGAAAGTTTGCGAAAGGTAAAAGGCACCTTGCATTGGGTTTCGATCCCCCACGCGGTCACCGCCGAAGTGCGTTTGTATGATCGCTTGTTCACCGATGAAAACCCGGATGGGCATAAAGACAAGGATTTTATGGAGTTTGTTAATCGCGACTCGCTCCGAAAGTTGACGGGCTTTTTGGAACCAAGTTTACAAGAAGCGAAAATCGGCGACCGTTTCCAGTTTCAACGGTTGGGGTATTTCAATGTAGATCCCGATTCGAACGCTGATGGATTGGTATTTAACAGGACGGTCACTTTGCGCGATACCTGGGCCAAAATCCAACAAAACAACTAACATAGAAATTTTCTATGTTACTTTGGGATTCCATTGGTAAGACTGATTTTTTAGGCTTGTTTTGGGGGCTTTTACGAGCTGATCCAAAGCAAGAGACCCATTGGTATATTTAGGTCTTCGATCGTTCGTTAACGGGCCTTATTCGTGTTTTTTGGGTCAAGTGCCGTCTTGATGATCGAATTATGACGCTGTTGCCATTTTAGGGGCATGCTGCTCTTGTAAAAAGTAAACCCTTGCTCCGATCGTCACATGCAAATCGAGGCAAGGGTTTTTAAATCGCTAAGGCGGATCTATTCGCTTTTTTTCTTGTTTTGGTTTTTCATCGCTTCGCCGATTTGGTTACTTGCCGTGAACGAGGCAACCATATTGTTGAGCATATCACTACCAGCTTGGGGTGAATTCGGAAGTAAGATGAGGTTGGTGTTGGTTTCTTCACCAATGGCCTGAAGGGTATCGTAATGTTGGGTGACCACGATCAAAGCGGATGCTTCTTGGGAATTGATGCCCACCTTGTTCAATACCTCGACAGACTCTTCGAGCCCTCGTGCGATTTCACGACGCTGGTCGGCGATACCTTGACCTTGAAGACGCTTGCTCTCTGCTTCGGCCTTTGCTTTTTCGACGATGAGGATCCGTGCGGCATCCCCTTCGAACTGGGCCGCGATTTTTTCACGTTCCGAGGCATTGATCCGGTTCATGGCCGACTTGACCTGCGCATCGGGGTCGATATCGGTGACGAGGGTCTTGATAATGTCATATCCGTATTCGGACATATACTCCTGTAACTCCCGCTTTACGGCAATGGCAATGTCGTCTTTTTTCACGAACACGTCATCGAGTTTCATTTTCGGTACTTCGGCACGAACCACATCGAAGACGAAAGAGGTGATTTGATCGTGTGGATATTCAAGTTTATAAAAGGCGTCATATACTTTTCCTTTAATGACCAAGTATTGCACCGACACTTTTAATTTGACGAACACGTCGTCCAAAGTCTTAGTCTCGACGATGACATCGAGTTGTTGGATCTTCAAACTAAGGCGGCCAGAAATACGATCCACTAATGGGATCTTCATTTGGAGTCCTGAGTTGCGAATGCTTTGAAAACGTCCGAAGCGTTCGACGACAACGGCGGTCTGTTGCTTGACGATGAAAAAGGAGGCGAAAAGAATGATCAGCCCGAAAAAGGCCAATGGTATTAAATAGAGAGTACCCATGGTGCTAAAATTTATAGTTGATAAAAGGAAGTTACGAAACTCGGTACTTCATTGGTGTCGATTTCCATCAAAATGTTACAAAATGCCCAAGAAGCAGATCTAGCAACAGCTTGACCGATTGCCGGAAACATCGAAGTGGGGGTCGGCTACACAGTCATGGGCACCAACGATACGATCGATAGGGCAGGAATCGATTTGGAAGCGTATCTTAAGACCAACAACCAACTTCCGTTTTGAAATGAAACGTTATACCCACCTTTACCAATGGATGATAGGCATCCTACTTTTGATCCAAGTCAGCATATTTCCATATTACTATCCAACCTTCAGTTCGGAAGGCTGGGAGTTCCACATCCACTTTTGGTTGGTAACGGGCTGGTATCTTTTTCTGGTAGCACAGCCCTATTTAGCGGTAAAAGGCCGGATAGAAACACATCGCACCTGGGGCATCATTGGGTTTCTAATCGCGGGTGGGGCTATTTTCACAGGCTTCAGCCTGCTTGATTTTCCCTTGAAGTTGGTGGCGGATTGGACCCCGGATAGGCCAGGGCCACCAGTGGGGTTTTACTATGGTACTTTGGTGGTCGAGTTCTTACTCATGTTGGCATTTACCTATGCGATAATCAAGGGGATCACCAAACGAAAACAACTTCATGAGCATGCCTGGTGGTTGATCGCCAGCGCATTTTATATGATGATGCCGGCGGTAGGGCGGGGAATGATCGTTTTCTGGCGCGCTGTGTTGCCCCCCGAAAAGCTGAATCCGATCTTCGTTGTGATTTCAGCGGAGTTTATTTACATTCCCTTGTTACTGCTGTTCGCGAACAAATTCGGCAAACTAAAACACCAAGCGACTTACATTGGCCTGTCGTTGGTGTTGGTGCGTTTGCTGAGATTGCCCATTGGTTCATCGGAAACGGTACAGGAATTCCTAAAGGTGCTCATTCGATTTTAGGCAGGGCCTTTAGGCTTCGATGTAACCGATGGCATGCTGAATCCTGTCCAGCACTTCTTCTTTGCCGATCATGGCGATGATATCGAAGAGGTGGGGCCCCTTTAAATCGCCGACTACGCTCAAGCGTAATGGACCCATGACCTTACCGAACGAAAGTTCTAGGGCGGTGATCCATGCTTTGATCTGGGATTCTATCGCTTCCGACTCAAACGCTTCGATGGGTTTTAGAAGGGTCGCGACTTCGCCCAAGATGGCGGCCGTTCCTTCTTTGAACTGTTTCTTGGCCGCTTTTTCGTTGTACGAATCGGGGGCGATGAAGAAATAACTCCCCAAGTCCCATAGATCTGCTGTGAAGTCGGCCCGCTCTTTGATAGTTTCAACGACCTTGTGGATGTACTCGCTGTCATAAGCCGTGGTGTCGATACCATGGCCTTGCAATACTTGCTCAAAGGCTAAGGCCAGCGTGGCGTTCGGCATGCGCTGCAGCCATTGGTGGTTGAACCATTTTGTTTTTTCGGGATCGAAACGGGCGCCCGATTTGTTGACGCGGTCCAATTCAAACGCCTCGATCAGTTCTTCAAGACCGAATAGCTCTTCCTCGGTTCCCGGGTTCCAACCTAGAAAGGCGAGAAAGTTGATGACGGCCTCGGGGAGGTAACCCGCTTCCCGGTAGCCCTCCGATTCATTCCAACGCAATGGAAATACCGGAAAACCACCTTTTTCGCCATCCCTTTTGCTTAATTTTCCCTTTCCGGTCGGTTTCATGATGAGCGGTAAATGGGCAAATTCAGGTGCATCCCAACCGAAGGCCTCATACAACAACTGGTGTAGCGCCAATGAAGGCAACCATTCTTCCCCGCGTATGACATGGCTGATTTCCATCAAATGGTCGTCAACGATGTTGGCCAGGTGGTAGGTGGGCATTCCGTCACTCTTGAATAGGATCTTGTCATCGAGTAAGTTGGTATCGATTTCAATGCTGCCCCTGACACGGTCGGTCAAGATCAAAATCCGATTTTGGGGGCTTTTGAATCGGATGACATAAGGGGTGTTGTCTTGTAGTCTTTCAGACAGTTGCGCATCATCCATGGTCAAGGAGTTGTCCAGTTTCATGCGGTTGTGCCAGTTGTAAATGAAGGTCTTGCCTTTGGCTTCGTGATCTGCACGATGAAAATCAAGACGTTCAGGAGTATCAAAGGCATAGTAGGCATGACCTTGCACGATAAGTTGTTCGGCATAGGCCCGGTAGAGGTGTTTTCGTTCGCTCTGGCGGTAGGGCCCGAATCCTGCATCTTTACCAGGACCTTCGTCATAGGGGATGCCTGTCCATTCCAACGAATTTTTGATGTACTCCTCAGCCCCTTCGACATAGCGGTTTTGATCGGTATCTTCGATACGCAAAACAAAAACCCCTTGGTGTTTTTTGGCGAAAAGATAGTTGAATAAAGCGGTGCGAACACCGCCGATATGTAGCGGTCCGGTCGGACTGGGAGCAAAGCGCACCCTTACTTTTTGGCCCATGATTTCACGTTAAGCCACAAAGATACGGTTTGCAGCAACGGTACTAAAGTTTAAGCATAGGCTTGGCGCATTTCTTTTGGGATACTTTTGTTCATGATCGCAAACCAAAGGGGAGGTAGAAAAGAAAGCGCCATAGAGGTCGGATACCCATAAGGCATTTGGGGTGAAATATCGTGATAATCGAGGGTTTGGTATTTCTTGGAAGACTTGTAATGGTGATCGCTGTGCCGGGTCAATTCGTACAAAACGATCCTACCGATGACGTGGTTACTGTTCCACGAGTGGCATTCGCGAACCCGTTCATAGCGTCCAGAGGGCAGTCTGAATCGCATCAACCCGTAGTGTTCGATATAGTTCACGGTTTCCAAAAGTAAGAAGCCAACGACTCCGGCGGCCAAAGCAAATGCAACCGACTGAAGACCAAAGAGTGCATAGACGACGACCAAATAGAGTGCCTGGAAAAAGAGGTAGAACAACATGTCGTTCTTAAGGGAGAAAAAAGAACCACCTTTCAATAGGTTTTTTTGAATCGCCCACGCATTGCCATATTGCCTGATGGTTGAGGTAAACCAAAATGAATAAACCGATTGGTTGTACCGTGCCGTAGCCGGATCTTCTTCTGTCGCGGCATGTGCATGATGCCCAAAATTGTGTTCGATATAGAAGTGCATGTAAAAGGAAGGGAGTAACAGTAACTTACCCAAATACCGTTCAAAGGTGTCTTGGCGATGGCCCAGTTCATGGGCTACATTGATACCATTCACACCCAAAACGATACCAATGGTCAAGACAAGCCCGATAAGCTCGTAAAGGGCGTAGGTGTTTTGGGTTACATCCCAAAGTCCATACCAAAGGAATCCGAATACGACCGGCACGTTGAGGTAGAGCATCCAATCGAATATTTTGCTTTTGGTCTTTTGCTCAAGAGCTTCGCCTTCTAAGTTTGAACTGTCTTGAGGCAACAGCATTTCCAGTATCGGGATAATGACGAAAGCATAGAAAGGGGTAAAATAACTAACATACCCTTTGAAGTATAGACTGATGATCGCTGAAATCGGTATGGTCATCGCAGCGAGGTATTTAAGGTCTTTGAGCATCATACGTTTTTTAGGTAGCGGTGCAACGCAGGTTTTTCCGTTCCATCACCATCCCGCTTTTTGCCAGGTGTGATTTAACATAAAATTTTAAACAATGCGTTGAACTTACAGGTATCTTGGTAATAAATATAACGGAATTTGGAGAGTTATCAGCACATCCTAGATAAGCTCAAGCTTTTCATAAAGAAGTATTACACGCTGCGTTTGGTTCGCGGCCTGATCCTGTTTGTGCTCATTGGCAGCTTGATTTGGTTGGCGGTTACGGCAGCGGAATATGTGCTTTGGATGGGAACCACCGCCCGTTTGGTATTGCTCCTAGTGCTCGTTTTGGCGGGGGTCTTTCTACTATACCGTTATATTTTGGAACCGCTATTCTATCTTTTTCAACTTAAGAATGGCATCGGAAACAAAGAGGCTTCAAAACTAATTGGACGTCACTTTTCGGAAGTCGACGATCGTTTAGTGAATTTGTTGGATTTGGTCGCACAGCCTGGAAAATCGGACTTGCTGGTAGCGGCCATCGAATCGCGTTCGACAAAACTTCGGCCCATTCCTTTTCAAAAGGCGCTCAACTATAAAGACAGCATTAAGAATGCCAGGTGGTTGGTCGTGCCTTTAGCCGTCGTATTGACGTTGTTGGTTAGTGGAAAACTGGATTCGTTTTTGGGTTCGCATAACCGATTGCTAAACTACGAAGTGGCCTATGCCAAACCGGCCCCTTTTAATTTCGTGCTGATGAACGATAGTTTGAGGGTGTTGGAAAACGAAGCATTGACCATCATGGTAGCCACGGAAGGATCGGTACGACCTGAGCGGGTCCTTCTGGATTACGGGGGCAAGGATATTGTCATGAGGTCAGACAACGGCCAGTTCATCCATAAGTTGGAGCCACCGTTTCAGAGTGGTTCATTTCGGTTTGTTGCCAATGGGTTCGGGTCGATCAGCTACTATGTCGAAGTGGTGAAGGTGCCGGCTTTGAATTCATTTGAAATGGCATTGGCGTATCCGGCATATTTGAATAAGGGCAATGAAATCATAAAAGGAAGCGGTAATGCCGTCGTCCCTGAGGGAACGGAAATAACATGGGACCTGGAGTCGATAAACGCCAATGAGATTCAGATGGTATCCGGGGATGATTTGGAATCCTTCGTAATGGAAGGAAACAAGTTTACCTTAAAACGCCGTTTGTTTGAATCGAATGAGTATGAGATTCGGACATCCAATAAGGAAGTTAAGGACTATGAACGCCTAGGATATCGGATTCAAGTGGTGAAGGACGCTTCTCCTAATGTAAGGGTGACCCAAGAGTTGGATTCCCTACAACCCAATCTGCGGTATTTTGAGGGCTTGGCATCGGATGATATCGCCGTAAGCGAGATCCGGTTGTGTTACTTCAGGGAAGATGAACCCCAAACGATCTACCGAACGACTTTAATGCGCCCTGGCACGAATGTCGAGCAGTTTTACTATACCTATCCTTCCGGTTTGGAGCTTGAGCCCGGGCTGGGTTACACCTTGTTTTTCGAAGTTGTTGATAATGACGGACTTAGAGGAGGCAAAGTGGTCCGAAGTCAAGAGTTTTCAACGCAATTATATGATGATAAACAGCAGGAAGAGAGGGTGATAGAGAATCAGAAGTCTATTTTGAAGAATTTCGAACGAACTGTAGATCAAATGGAAGAACAGCAACGTTCGTTGAAAGAGATCAACGATACGCAAAAGGAAAATCAAAGTCTCGATTTCAATCAGAAGGGTCAGATCAAAGAGTTCGTCAAGAAACAAGAACAGCAAGAGGCTTTGATGCAGAAGTTCAGCAAACAGCTGAAAGAGAATTTGGACAAATCGGAGCAACCTTCCGAGATGAACGAATTGCTAAAGGAACGCTTGGAAAGACAGGAGCGGGAAGCGGAAAAGAATAAGAAGCTGTTGGAGGAATTGGATAAGGTTGCCGATAAAATCGAAAAGGAAGACCTTAAAAAAAGATTGGAGGACTTGGCCAAGAGCCAGAGTAGTTCAAAACGGAATTTGGAGCAGTTGTTGGAATTGACCAAAAGGTATTATGTTACGGAAAAGGCTGCACAGTTATCACGGAAGCTTCAAGAGTTGGCGGGTCGTCAAGAGTTACTCTCAAAACTGAAGTTAGGGGAAGAATTTAGCAATGAAGAGCAGCAGAAACTGAACGAGTCATTCGAAGCCATCGACAAGGAATTGGATGACTTGAAAAAAGACAATGACGCATTGAAAAGGCCGCTTGATTTCGATTTCGAAAAAGAGGTTCAAGAAAGTATCAAAAAAGATCAGTCCGAAGCTTTGGAAGAAATCAATAAGCATCAAGGTAGCGAACAATCGTCTAGTCAATCGGTACGTCAGCAATCGGAGGATAAAATCGGCCAAAAGCAACGATCGGCTTCAAAGAAGATGCAAGAGTTAAGTCAACGATTGGGGCAAAGTTCATCGGCAGGAGGAGGCTCATCAATTGTAGAAGATGCTGAAATGCTTCGTCAGATTTTGGATAATCTCATTCGTTTCAGCTTCCAGCAAGAGGGGTTGTTCGACCGGGTGAGTGCATCGGATGATGGCATAAGCGAGTTTTCTAAAACCATTCGGAAACAGAAACAGTTGCGTGGGCTGTTCGAACATGTTGATGATAGTCTGTTTGCATTATCCTTACGCAGGGCCGAGTTGTCTGAATTGGTCAATACCCAGATCACAGAGGTATATTACAATATCGATAAGTCTTTGGAGAGCATCGCCAACAACCAATTGTACCAAGGGGCTTCATATCAGCAATATGTGCTTACCGCATCAAATACATTAGCGGATTTCTTGGCGGATTTGTTGGACAATATGCAACAAAGCATGATGTCAGGACAAGGAAAGGGACAAGGAGAGGGCTTTCAATTGCCGGATATTATTAAGGGACAATCCGACCTTCAGGATCGGATGCAACAAGGCGGTTCATCAGGAAAAGGAAAACAGGGGAACTCAGAACAGGGCCAGCAGGAAGGGAGTGAAGGCAAGCAAGGTCAAGAAGGTAGTAATGGTCAAAAAGGAAGTCAAGGGAAGCAAGGAAACGGTGAAGAAGGCAAGGGTCAAAACGGCGAAGGAAATGGCGCTGAAGAAGGGAGCGGAAATGGCGGAAGCGGTTCAGGGAATGAATTAGGGTTAGAGGAGGTATATGAGATTTATAAGGAGCAACAAAATATCCGTGCTGCGTTAGAAAAACAGCTAGCGAATATGATTCGTCAAGAAGATCTTGAGTTGAGCAAGAGGCTATTACGTCAAATGGAAGATTTTGAGAATGATTTATTGGAAAATGGGATAACGGAAAGGACACTGAATAAGATGAATAACATTCAGCATCAGTTGTTGAAGTTGGAAAATGCTGCGTTGGAACAAGGAAAGAACAGTGAACGGAAATCTGAAACCAATACTACACAATACTCCAATCCAATAACATCCCCGCCCGGGGTCTTTAAGGCTAAGAAGCCAACAGTTGAGATATTAAATAGACAAGCCCTACCTTTGCGCCGCGTACACCAAGAAAAGGTTAAGGTCTATTTTAAAGATGGAAATTGATTATTGCTACGAAACCGAGTTCGAGCTTAACGACCCAACCAAATACTCCGATTGGTTAACTAGGGTGATACTTGCTCAAGGAAAAAAGCAAGGAACGCTTTGTTATGTTTTTTGTGATGACCAGTATCTTTTGGATATCAATCAACGGTATTTAAACCATGATACCTTTACGGATATAATTACGTTTGATTATACGGAGGCCAATGTGATATCCGGTGATATTTTTATCTCAATCGATCGGGTAAACGATAACGCGAAAATACTTGGCATTAACGGGTTAACCGAGCTGTTGCGAGTGATGGTGCATGGCGTATTGCACCTGTGCGGATGGAAGGACAAAACAGAAGGAGATAAGGTGGATATGCGAAAGGAGGAGAACAAAATGATAAAACTGTTCCACGTGGAACATTAGCTATGTTTGAAAAGGAATATGACGTAATAGTGGTAGGCGGGGGTCATGCAGGCGCGGAAGCAGTTGCAGCGGCAGCCAATATGGGCTCGAAAACCTTATTGGTTACGATGAACCTACAGACCATTGGGCAAATGTCTTGCAATCCAGCGATGGGCGGAATTGCAAAGGGCCAGATAGTTCGTGAGATTGATGCCCTGGGCGGATACAGTGGAATAGTAACGGATAAGTCGGCGATCCAGTTCAAGATGTTGAATAAAAGCAAGGGTCCTGCAATGTGGAGCCCGAGGGCTCAAAATGACCGTATGCGTTTTGCCGAGGAATGGCGAATGGCTTTGGAGCGAACATCGAATGCCGACTTTTACCAAGAGATGGTTTCCGGCTTGTTGGTTGATGGAAACAGGGTGGTCGGAGTGCGCACTTCATTGGGGCTTGACATTAAAGCCAAATCGGTCGTGTTGACCAATGGAACTTTTCTAAATGGGTTGATTCATATCGGTGAAAAGCAATTTGGAGGAGGTCGAGCGGGTGAGAAAGCGGCAACCGGGATTACGGAGCAGCTCGTCGATTTTGGGTTTGATAGTGGTCGGATGAAAACTGGAACCCCCCCTAGGGTCGATGGTCGTTCGTTGGATTATGAAAAGATGATCCTACAACCAGGCGATGCAAATCCTGAAAAGTTCTCGTATTTGGAAACGGCTATATTGGAACATCAGCGAGATTGCCATATGACCCATACCAGCGCCGTGGTCCATGATTTGCTGCGGGAAGGTTTTGATCGGTCGCCGATGTTCAATGGCAGGATAAAGAGTATTGGCCCTAGGTATTGTCCTTCTATAGAAGACAAGATCCATCGTTTTGCCGATAAGGATGCCCATCAGATTTTTGTAGAACCTGAAGGCTGGAATACCGTTGAGGTTTATGTTAATGGGTTTTCAACTTCTTTACCGGAAGACGTACAATTCAAAGCACTGCGATCCGTAAAAGGGTTTGAGAAGGTAAAGTTTTTCAGACCGGGCTATGCCATCGAGTATGATTATTTTCCACCAACACAGTTGAAGCATACCCTAGAAACGAAATTGGTCGAGAACTTGTACTTCGCAGGTCAGATCAATGGAACTACGGGCTATGAAGAAGCCGCATCACAAGGATTGATGGCAGGGATCAACGCGCATCTAAAGATCAACGAAAGGGACCCTTTTGTCTTACAACGCGACGAAGCATACATTGGGGTTTTAATTGATGACTTGATCACAAAGGGCACAGAAGAGCCGTATCGCATGTTTACCTCAAGGGCGGAGTATCGCACGCTGTTGCGTCAAGACAATGCCGATTTACGATTGACCCCAAAGAGTTATGATCTTGGCTTGGCCTCTAAAGAGCGCCTAGACCGAATGGAGAAAAAATTGAAAAAGTCAGAGGATTTTGTTCATTTTTTCAAGAAAACGAGCTTTGATCCTGATGAAATGAATCTCATTTTGGAAGAAGTAGGGTCAGCAACGGTCAAACAATCGGATAAAATGTTCAAGGTGTTTTCGCGCCCCAAGGTGACTATGGACCATATGCTGCAATTAAAATCGGTTGCCGATTTCGTGGCGGAAAACGCACTCGACAATGAGGTCCTGGAGCAAGCCGCTATTCAAGTCAAGTATTCAGGTTATATCGAAAAGGAGCGTCTGAATGCCGACAAGTTACAACGTCTTGAGAACATCAAGATTCCTGACGGCTTTGATTATCGAAAATTAAAATCCTTGTCCTTTGAGGCTCGTGAGAAACTCGAGGCCATACGCCCTGTTTCCATTTCGCAAGCTTCTCGCATCAGCGGGGTTTCACCTGCAGACATCAGTGTGCTTTTGGTGTTTTTAGGAAGATAGGCGCTTTAGTTCCACGTGGAACAATCGGTTTTGGCTTGGTTTTTGATTCTTGCAAACGACTAGATCAAAAACCGAAAAATGAAGCGAATACTACTATTGACCATCCTAGGTTGCGTTCTCCATTCCTGCATTCCATTGCGCATAGCCCCGAACATCAAAGACTACAAAGTCGTTGATGGCAAAAAATTTCGGAAGGGGCTCCCACAGAAAACACTTTTCGTTTTTGAAGACCCCAAGAACGACGGCGATTTTTATAATTACATCAACACCAAATTCCAGCTCGATGATTATTATGTCGACATCGAGGTTCCTTTCGAATTGGACGGGGGCACGTTCTATTTTTCGTTTTATGAAGTGGCCATTGAAGATAAGACCTTGAATTTGGTTCCTTTGGCCGTTGATGTTTTCGTGAGCGCTGCTGTGGGCGACGATGAGGTTGGCACTTACGTGGCCAATGAAGAAAACACCTTGGCCAGAAAAGGGAACTGGTATATCGCTATCGAGGTCTTTTCGGACGGAACCAAAGATTGCCTCCATGAAACCAATGGATCGAGAGACGTAGTTTTGACGTATCTTCGAGAGCTCAAAAAGGAGTATCTCGCGACACATAACTACAATGAGCTTGTACTTAAAAACTAAGGACTTTTCAGTCACACAAGAAACTTTCGAATTGCATCTTGACCGGGAAAGGGACTTGTTGGTCACAAAACCCCTGCCCGAAGACCTTTCCAAATATTACGATAGCCAAGCTTATATTTCACATACCGATGCCAAGCGCTCGGTATTCGACAAACTTTATCAGAGGGTCAAAAGACTCAACTTGAAAAGGAAGGCCGGATTAATACGACGATTGTCAGGAAAACAAGGCAGTCTACTTGACATCGGTGCGGGCACCGGTGATTTTTTAAGGTATATGGAAGACCTAGGCTGGAAGACCACCGGAATGGAACCCAATGCCAAAGCAAGGGCCAGGGCCAAAGCGAAAAACATGGAGCTCGGGGAGTCGTTGGATGGACTATCCGGCAGTGTTTTTGACGTTATTACCCTATGGCATGTTCTGGAACACATCCCAAATCTTGAACAAACCATGCAGCGTATCGCCACCATGCTCCACGATAAGGGTCATCTTTTGGTCGCCGTGCCCAATTACCGGTCTCATGATGCCGAATGGTACGGCACCTATTGGGCCGCATTTGACGTGCCCAGACATGTATGGCATTTTTCCAAAAAAGCCATGGGGCATTTGGTCGCCCAACACGGTATGCAGATCGAAGAAATAGTACCCATGCCATTTGACGCCTATTACGTTTCACTATTGTCGGAGCGTTACAAGGGCGGTCGCTCGAGACCCTTTCACGCCTTTTATCGGGGTTTTGTATCCAACCTTAAGGCAAAACGCAACATGCAGTACTCGTCGTTGCTCTATGTGATCAAAAAAGCCAAATAAAGGATTCTAAGGAAGTCTAGGGCCCTTACATATAGAATCACCCCCCAATCTCCCTTAAAACGCGATAACAGTACTTTGTTTCAAGCCAAAAGCATAGATTTTAATAATGAAAATCGCCTACAGCAATATATTTTATCTATAAATTAAAATGGGCTGGATGTAATTGCTTGGTGCCAGTTGCCGAAGGTTTTCCTATTTTAGCGCCACCGTAAATCGAAGAACATGAAAAAATTGGTTTTGTTATCGGCACTTGGCATTCTTTGTTCTTGCCAACAAGATAAAATTGGATTCGTCGACAATGTCAAATTGATGGATGGGTATCAAGAGAAAATCGACGTTGAAATCAAGTTCAAGGCGAAAGCCGAAGCATACAACAAAAAGAAAGACAGCATCTCACA
This sequence comes from Flavobacteriaceae bacterium, assembly GCA_013214065.1. Lineage (GTDB taxonomy): Bacteria > Bacteroidota > Bacteroidia > Flavobacteriales > Flavobacteriaceae > Flagellimonas_B > Flagellimonas_B algarum. The sequence continues at coordinate 485,691 of JABSPK010000002.1, read as the reverse complement.
GGCCTTTCAATTGGAATTGCAGCAATTCCAAACCAAAGCCCAAAGTATGGCCCAAAGTAAAGCCCAAGAAGAATATGGGCTTTTGCAACAACGCGGACAATTCATGGGCCAACAATTGCAGCAAGAAGAACAGCGGATACAATTGGAAGGACAGACCGAAATGGACAGCGTAATGAGCAAGGTCAAAAAGGAAATCAAAGCTTTTGGGCAGAGCAACGGCTTTACCTACATCCTCGGTGGAGGGGATGGCGGAAGTGTGCTATACGGAGCTGATGCCAAAGATGTTACCCAAGACGTACTCAAACTCTTGAACGAGAAGTACAAAAACTAAGATAATAAATCTTAATGTGCTGAACCCCAATACTTTGTGTTGGGGTTTTTTAATGTAATAGAAACAGCAGAAAGACGGAAGGAACCAAATAAACAACGATGGTCCGCGCGCCTTCATAGTCTTTGGCGACCCGTTGGCCCAGCAATAAAAACAATAAGGTGCTGCATCCGATCAGTGCCGCGTAATAGGCCATACTGCCATTATCGTGTAGCAGCAGATGGACGAAACCTGCGATACTGAGCAGGGCAGTGGCCAATTCCAAAAGGGTCACGATACCCAAAAGGGACGGTACTTGATTTTTAAAGGGCGTTTGTGAAAAGTGGCCTTTTAGCCAACTGAGATTGCCTTTCCAGTCCATAACCTTGTCGACGCCACTTTGCAAAAAAGTGATGATCAAAAACAACAATAAAACAAGTTCAGTGGTATTCTCGTAAAAATGGAAATGCATGGGTGTTGGTTTTAGGCGGCCCTGACATGCAGCAGCCGGGTTAGTTTTATCGATAGATCGGTAAAGATCATTTTTCCATTGCCGTTTCGAGTGATATGGTACAAAGCCTCTTCCAGCTCTTTGACCAAAGGCACGATATTGTTTTCATGTACGAAGGGAGCGAACTTTGATAGGTCGAACCCGTCCGAATGGATACGGGTATAGACCAATTCGGGCACTTGGTAGTTTAAAAGAAGGGCCTGTCGTATCATTCCGATGCAATACCCCAAGAACTTTTTCTGAACTTCGCGCCCCTGCTTCGAAAGCTCATCGCTCCATAACAGCAATTCGTGTATCGCCGCCTTATTTCCTTTTGCTTTGAACGCACTCCGAACCCACTGAATAAACCAACGTTCGAACACCAGATCTTCAGAATCATTTTGAAAGAGGTCCAAGGCCTTGTTGAAGTTTCCGTTGGCTTCATGGGCCAGCTGGTGCGCGATATGCACATCAGCACCTTTGGCGGTCAACCCCTGTACGATGGTCTCGTTCGCCATTGGCGGGAAATGCAAGACCTGGCAACGCGATAGGATCGTGCCGATCAGCTGTTCCTCATCTTCGGCGATCAGAATCAAGATCGTTTTCTCTGGCGGCTCTTCGATCAACTTCAACAGTTTGTTCGATGCGGCCCCGTTCATTTTTTCGGCCATCCATACGATGAGTACCTTGAACCCGCCCTCGAAGGACTTCAATGACAATTTTTTAACGATGTCTTGGGCTTCATCAACACCGATCTGGCCTTGTTTTTTTTCGATTCCTATGGCGCGATACCAGTCGAAGAGGTTGCCATAAGGTTGTTCCGCAACGAATTCGCGCCATTCTTCCATGTAATGGTCACTGACCGCATGGCTCTTGACCTTGTCGGAATTGGCCACCGGAAAGACGAAATGAAGGTCGGGATGCATCAGTCTTCCACATTTGGCGTTGCAAGCCGCATTACCCCCTTCGTTTTCGCCATTGCCGTTTCCGCAAAGTAGGTATTGCGCATACGCAATGGCCAAAGGCAGCGTGCCAGAACCTTCCGGTCCGACAAAAAGCTGGGCATGCGCCACGCGCCCGCGGTCAGCGGTGGTAGTCAAATGGTTCTTCAAATGGGCCAGGCCCAACACATCCTTAAAAAACATCATCCAAATATAATCTATTTTCAAAGGGACGGGCTTTTCGTTCCCAATCCCAAAATCTTTTTAAATATACCGGCGCCCAACCTCCATCTATGTAGGCAATTGGTTACTTTTGAAGCCTTAAAACCATTCTGATGAAAACAATCGACGATTATAACTTTGAAGACAAAAAAGCCTTGATCCGTGTTGATTTCAACGTACCCTTGGATGCTGAATTCAACGTGACCGATACCAGCCGTATCGAAGCGGCCAAACCGACCATTTTCAAGGTGCTTGAAGATGGGGGCAGTGCGGTTTTGATGAGCCATCTGGGCCGTCCAAAGGGCCAGCGCAACGAAGCGATGTCGTTACGGCATATCTGCGACACCGTTTCGGATATCATCGGCGTACAGGTGAAGTTCGTAAACGATTGTGTAGGGGAAGAAGTGGTACAAGCGTACCAAGCCCTACAGAGTGGTGAAGTCTTATTGCTCGAAAACCTACGCTTTTATGGCGAAGAGACCCAAGGTGAAGCGAACTTTGCCGAACAACTTTCGGCGTTTGGTGACATCTATGTGAATGACGCCTTCGGCACGGCCCACAGGGCACATGCGTCGACTACGGTCGTGGCCGATTACTTTTCGGGCAACAAGTGTTTCGGGTATCTTTTGGCGAATGAGATCGTATCGATCGAAAAAGTGATGAAAACCGGAGAGAAACCCGTGACTGCGATCTTAGGGGGTGCGAAAGTCTCTTCGAAAATCACCATTATCGAAAACATTTTGGACAAAGTAGATCATTTGATCATTGGGGGTGGAATGACCTATACCTTTGTCAAGGCACAAGGCGGAAAGGTTGGCGATTCGATCTGTGAAGATGATAAAATGCAGCTGGCACTTGACATCTTAAAGCAAGCGGCAGCAAAGGGGGTACAAGTACACATTCCGGTAGATGTGCTGGCAGCCGATGCTTTCGACAATAACGCGAATACGAAATTTGTTGAAGTCGACGCTATCGAAGATGGCTGGCAAGGGCTGGACGCCGGTCCGAACACCTTGGCCAATTTCAAATCGGTGATCCTGGCATCGAAGACCATTCTTTGGAACGGTCCGGTCGGCGTATTTGAAATGCCCAGCTTTTCGAAAGGTACGATAGCCATCGGGGAGTATATTGACGAAGCTACCCAAAACGGAGCCTTTTCTTTGGTTGGCGGCGGCGATTCCGTGGCGGCGGTAAAACAATTCGGATTTCAGGATAAGGTGAGCTATGTTTCTACTGGTGGTGGCGCGATGCTCGAAAGCCTTGAAGGCAAGACTTTGCCTGGGATCGCAGCAATATTGGCCTAAGCAGAGCGTTGTTATTGGGTAGGGAAGGTGCCTTGAAACTCGGGTTTAACACTGACGATTTTAATTTTTCAGGAAAAAACCCCATTTTAGACGGCCCCAAGCCAAACCACTGATACAATGCAACGAATTATACGCTTTTTTTACGTGGGCATGCTCTGTTCTTTGAGCACGGCAAACGCCCAGATACAAGACTCCATACCCCAACAAGCCAAATCGGCCGACACCTTGGCCACCGCACCCTTATTATTGACCACTCCGACGGCGAACACGGTGTCGGATGCCCCCCTTAATATTCAAGCGGTCAAGACCGATTCGGGCTATGACCTGAAGGATCTTGAAGAGGCCTATGCGTACGATAGCCTCTGGTTGGACGAAATGGTGAAAAGCGCCCCCATGTTCGAAGAAATGTTGGAGGAAATCGAAACACCGACCACCGACGCCCCGCAAATCGAGCTGCCCACAGACACCTTAAAGGCACGCTTGGCCCGGTTGAATGAAAAGACCCCTTTCAATATAGCGTACAACCCATCTTTGGAAAGCGTCATCAAGTCGTTTTTGACCCGTAGGAGGGATTTGATGCAGCGCATGTTGACCCTAAGTCAATTTTATTTTCCCTTGTTCGAACAAGAGCTCGACAACCAAGATATTCCGCTTGAGGTGAAGTATCTGGCTATCGTCGAGTCGGCCCTCAATCCAAAGGCGCGTTCTAGGGTCGGCGCCAAAGGGCTCTGGCAGTTCATGTATGCCACTGGGCGCATGTACGGTCTTGATGTCAGCAGCTATGTCGACGAACGCAACGACCCAATTTTCGCAACGAAAGCCGCTGCGAAATACTTGGGCAAATTGCATGGAATCTTTGGTGATTGGGACCTTGCCTTGGCGGCTTACAATTCCGGCCCTGGCAATGTAAACAAGGCCATACGCCGCTCTGGGGGCTACAAGAATTATTGGAATATCAGACCACATTTGCCCCGAGAGACCGCAGGGTATGTCCCTGCTTTTTTGGCTACCATGTATTTGTTCGAATACGCCGATGAGCATGGCTTACGACGCGAGAAAATCGAGCGGGCTTATTTTGAAACCGATACCGTACACATTAAGAACTTGATCACCTTCGATCAGATTTCCGAATTGGTCGGCATTTCGGTGGCCGAACTGGAGGTCTTGAACCCATCCTATAAACTCAACATCATCCCCAAAGTAAAGAATAAGACGTATGCCCTGCGGTTACCCCTGAAACATCTCGGCAAATTCGTAACCAATGAAACCGCCATTTACGCACACGTGAAACAAGAACTGGATTCCCTTGAGAAACCACTTCCGAAGTTGGTCAGTAGCGGCGATCGTATTCGCTACCGCGTCCGAAGTGGGGACTATCTCGGAAAAATCGCCCAACGATATGGGGTCGGGGTAAGCCAAATCAAAAGATGGAACGGTCTTCGAAGCAATAATTTAAGGGTAGGACAGCGACTCACGATTTACCCAAGACGGATACCAGGAGCCAAAAAGGCGGTCGCACAGACCAAGACGAAGTCACAACCCATCAAGTTGCCAAATGATCCGAACAAGATCCATGTCGTTCAATCAGGGGATTCGCTTTGGACCATTTCACAAAAATACCCGGGTATTTCCATCCAAAATCTCCGCGATTGGAACGGCATTCGGGGCAACAACCTGCAACCCGGCACGAAACTGAGATTGTGTAACTGTTCTTCGTAAACCTAGAATCAAAAGGAGCGCGGTCGCCCTCCCTTTGCTGAATAGCCAATTGACGCATCGTTTGGGCCATGCCACTCATTTTTGGCCTTGCGGTCATGATTATTTCATACCTTTAAATCATGATGCGAACGATGCGATTTTCAGTACTCTTGGGCCTTTTGTGCCTCTTTTCCTGTAAGCAGAATACAACGGGCGAACGATACCTGCCTCCCTCAACTGGAGGGGTCAATACCTTAATGGTCGTTATGGACAACGAACTGTGGCGCGGAGCGGTCGGTGACCGCGTTCGGGAACAGTTCGCTAGACCCGCCCTCGGCTTATCACCTACCCAGCCGATTTTAAGCCTTACGCAGATACCACCACAGGTCTTCAGCGGTGCGGTGACCCATTCAAGGTCGGTGCTCTTCGTACAGCAAGACACCCTTTCGATCGGCCATGTGAAGACCGATGTGTATGCCCGGCCCCAAAAGGTAGCCGTTGTAAAAGGAGGGACGTATAATGAGTTGGTGGACAACATCGACAAGGTTGCCGACAAAGCCATTGCATCGTTCCGCGCGGTTGAAATGCGCGAAGCACAAAAGCGTTTTACCCGTTCCTTGAACCGCGAACAAGCCCTACAAGAGGAATTCGGTATTGAAATGACCATACCGTCGGCTTACAAAGTCGGAAAGCGGGAAGACAATTTCGTATGGATCGATAGACAGATACCGAAGGGAACCATGAACATCATAGCTTATAGTATGCCATGGGATAGCTTCACCAATGACTCCACCTTCGTACGCGATATCGTTGCAATGCGTGACTCGATAGGTAAGAAATATGTGCCCGGCCCTTATGAGGACACTTTTATGATGACCGAAAAAGCATTTTCACCCTATGTCTTTCCTGCCGAGATTGGCGAGAAGAAAGGAGCGGAAGCCAAAGGGATTTGGGAAATCAACGGCTACCCCATGGCAGGTCCGTTCTTGACCTATATCATCAATGACAAAGCGAACCAACGGAAAATGGTGATCGAAGGTTTCGCCTTTGCCCCATCGACCGCAAAAAGGGAATACATGTTCGAACTCGAATCCATATTGCGGACCGTAAAATTTCTCGAAAAGGAATAAAAAAAGCCCGGATGTTCCGGGCTTTTTTTTGGTTCGTTATCAAGGTCAGAGACTTTCTATGATAAATTCTGATCTACGGTTTTGTTGGTGCTTCGTTCGATCGCATCCTGGCCCGCCCTTGCAATCGTTGATCGGATATTGCTCGCCATACCCGATGGCGCTGGCGATTTTAGAGGCATCGATGCCACGTGAAACCAGATAAGCCTTTGTGGCTTTAGCACGTTTGTCAGACAGGTAATCGTTGTACGCACTTGGGCCCCTCGAATCGGTATGTGATTCGATCTTAATGACCATGTTCGGATACTTTTCCCAAACGGCGACCAATTTATCGAGTTCCTTCGATGCGTCTTGACGAATATTGGCACTATCGAAATCGAAGTAAATGATTTCGGTCTTCAGTTTCTTGACCCCATCTTCAACTACGATCATATCGTCGATTCGTTTTAATGGAACGGTCAAGTCGATGGATTCCAGTTGTTCGGTATTGACCTGTTGCTGGTCTTCAAGGTAATCTGAAATCGAGGTACGCACCACGTAATCGGTTTCAGGACTTAGGTTTTCAAAGCTAAAGCTGCCATCCTCCGAAGTAAGCGTTTCCGCGATTTTCTCATTGTTGTTGTCATATAGGGCGACCACTGAATTGGGCATGGTGGCTTCGGTCAGTACATCGGTTACGATACCCGTAATAGCCGAGGTCTTCTCGACCACAGGCGCCTCAGGTTCGACCCCTTTGAAGGCATAGATATCGTCATCACCCTTTCCACCTTTACGGTTGGAAGCGAAGTAGCCAGTGCCCTCGACCTCATCGACGATATATGAAAAATCGTCACGGGTACTGTTTATCGGTGCCCCTAGGTTCTCAGGCGTGGCAACGGCGTTGCCCACATAACTGGCTTTGTAAACATCCAATCCGCCGATACCCGAACTCCTGTTCGATGAAAAGTATATGGCGTTTTCGGTAACGTAAGGAAACATTTCCTTTTTATTGGTGTTGATCGATGCCCCGAGGTTCCTAGGCTCTGAATAGGATCCATCTTCAAGCAGATCGACCACATAAAGATCGGTACCACCGATGCTTCCAGGGCGGTCTGAAACGAAATACAATTGTTTTCCATCAGGACTAAGCGCCGGATGACCGGTAGAAAAACTATCTCCATTGAAGGGTACTTCATCGGCTTCTTGCCACTCCCCATCTACTTTTTTGGAGACGTAGATTTTCAAATGATTGATGTTCTTTTTCGAACGCTTTAAGCGTTTGCCGAAATTATTCCTTGTAAAATACATGGTATTGCCATCGGAAGAAAACGCAACGGCAGCCTCATGGTATTTGGTATTGACCTTTTTCGTCAGCTTCTTCGCATTCGACAACTCACCGGAGTCTTCGTTGCGGTTCGCTTCATAAAGGTCCAAGAAGGGTTGGTTGTTCCATTTATACCGTTTGGTACTAAAAAAGCCCGAATCAGCGGCTGAAGAGAACACGACCTTACCATCGTTCTGGTACATGGGAGCGAAATCGGAATACTTTGAATTTACCGCAAGGTTCTTGACGATGATATCGCTCTTCTTTTCCAAAAGGGTCTCTTTCATGCTATCATCACCGAAGTCGGCTTTGTTGAATGCACGGAGGATGCGCTTGGCGCGTTGTTTCCTACCCGTACCTTTTAAGGTGTGTACGTATTTGAAATAGTCGTTTTCCGAAAAGCTGTCGCCATGGTTTTTGTAGAGCAGGTCATACCAGTGGTAGGCCTTTTCCATGTTACCTACGAAATAATGGGAATCACCCGCGTGCTTCAAAAGTTCCTTTGAAGGGTTCTTTTGGTCTTCTGCCAGGGCAAGGTCATAATATTTAGCTGCCTCGGCGTACCACATCTTATCGTAGTACTCGTCGGCTTTCTTGATGAGCTTGCTCTTCACGTCTTTTTGTTTGAGCAGCTTTCGCCTTTCCTTTTTGCTTAAGTTTTCGTCAACGATGCCCGGATCGACGAGCGAGGGTTCACTTTCAATGGAACCGGCGTCCTCGAATTCCAATTGGGTAACCGTTTGGGCTTGGAGAACCGTGATCGAAAGCAGGGCAAGAATGCAAAATATCCTTTTCATGGTGCTTTAAAGTAGTTATAGTTAGGTCAGTGTTTTGGGCATATGGCAAGACATAGGCCACCTATAATACATAACGCCTAAAATAGCGGATGTGCCGCGTAGAAATTATTTTTTGTTGTGAAAAGGGAGTTTTACAACATGAAACCAAGAAAAAAGTGCGTTAGGCCAGAATGATAGTGGGGCCTAAGGATAGAGGGGGAAGTAGGGGAATAGTGACTACGAATCGAGCCCTTTGTTGTCTTCCAATTTCTCATCCTCCTTCGAGGCATCCTTGAATTCTTTGATACCGCTTCCCAGTCCACGCATCAACTCAGGAATTTTTTTACCTCCGAATAACAAGAGTACGATGACCACTACAAGTACGATCTGCCATGGTCCGACTAGTCCAAGAAAAAATGTAAGTGCGTTCATTTGGTGAAGAATTTGAAGGGTAAAAGTACTAAAAAGAAGTGACAAACCCTCTTAACAAACGCCCGAAGCGTTAATAAATTGTTCGTTTGTCGCGCTTCTTAATTCTATCACAAAAACGGTGCTCGACCTAGAGAATCAAAATCTAAACTTATCTTTGTCACTATGGCCAAGAGCAGAAGAAAGCAAAAGGACATCCGCAAGAAACTCTTGCACAAATACCGCTTGGTGATATTGAACGAGAACACCTTCGAAGAGAAGATCTCCTTTAAGTTGAACCGAATGAACGTATTTGTGACAGGAACGCTGTTCATAATCGTGTTGATCGGGTTCACCACCCTGCTGATCGCTTTCACCCCCTTGCGCGAATACATTCCGGGCTACTCTTCAACCCGATTGAAGCGACAGGCCACTGAACTTACCTATAAAACGGACTCTTTGGTGACCGTTTTAGAATATACCAATAGGTATTTGTCTAATGTGCGTATGGTTTTAAGGGGCGAAGTCGAGAATAACGAAACCAATCGCGATTCCCTTTTTGAGAAATACAAGTTAGATCCCTCAACGGTCAATCTCAATCCAATCCGTGAAGACCTTGAACTTCGAGAAAAGGTTGAATTGGAAGACAAATACAACCTCTTCGAACGCAATGTCAACGATTTGGGGAAAATCCTATTCGTTCCGGTCAATGGAATGATCTCCCAGGATTATGATCCAAAGAAGAACCATCTCGCGGTCGATGTGGTCGCTCCTAAAGATACCCCGGTAAAGTCGGTGGCCGACGGCACCGTAATTTTTTCGAGCTGGACCTCCGATACAGGTTATGTGATCCTCATCGAACATCGTGATGGCCTGACCTCAGTGTACAAACACAATGGCTCGCTCAGCAAGGCCCAAGGCGAGCGGGTGAGTGCCGGAGAGGTCATCGCTTCGATAGGCAATACCGGTGAATTGACCACCGGGCCGCATTTGCATTTTGAGCTTTGGATTAACGGAAAACCCGTCAACCCCCAAAACTATATTGATTTTAAGTAAGCCTGATGTCGCTTAAAAGTTTTGCCGCCAAAATCTTCGCCAGACAGATCGTTAAGAAGACCGAACGTTGGGTCAAGGACCCCGTCGGATCCCAGCGCAAGGTGTTCAAAGACTTGATTGCAACCGCCAAGACCACTGCGTTTGGACAAGACCACCGATTTGATACCATACGTACCCATTCGGATTTTATCGAACAGGTTCCGGTTCGTGATTATGAGGCCCTGAAGGACTATGTAGAACGGATCATCGCTGGTGAAAACGACGTGTTATGGCCTGGACAACCCTTGTATTTCGGGAAAACCTCGGGTACTACTTCAGGAGCCAAGTACATTCCGATCACCTCGGTCTCCATCAAAGAACAAGTGGCCGCATCGCGTAATGCCATCTTAACCTACATCCATGAATCGGGAAATGCGGATTTCGTGGACGGAAAGATGATTTTTTTACAAGGGAGTCCGGTATTGGACACCAAAGGCTCGATCAAATCGGGGCGATTATCGGGCATATCGGCACATTACGTGCCGGCTTACCTTCAAAAGAACCGACTGCCGAGTTGGGAAACCAATTGTATCGAGGATTGGGAAACCAAGGTCGACGCGATCATTGAGGAGACCGAGCATGAAAACATGACGGTCATTGCGGGGATTCCATCATGGGTCCAAATGTATTTTGAGAAGTTAAAGGCCAAAACGGGACAACCGATCGGAAAGCTTTTCGAAAATTTCCAACTCTTTATTTATGGAGGGGTCAACTACGAACCCTATCGGGCCAAATTTGAAAACCTCATCGGAAGAAAGGTCGCTAGTATCGAATTGTTTCCGGCCAGCGAGGGATTTTTCGCCTATCAAAATGCCCAGAACGACAAGGGCATGCTCCTCTTACTTGACGCGGGCATTTTTTATGAGTTCATCAAAGTCGATACGTTTTTTGATGAAAACCCGGAGCGATTGACCATTGAAGATGTGGAGTTGGGCACCAACTACGCCATGATCATCAGCACCAATGCCGGGCTATGGGCCTATAATATCGGTGATACGGTTCAATTCGTTTCGCTTTATCCGCATAAGATCATCGTATCCGGAAGGATCAAGCACTTCATCTCCGCCTTTGGTGAGCATGTGATCGCCAAAGAGGTCGAGCAGGCCATGCAAGAGGCCATTCAACAAACCGATGCCCGGGTAACGGAATTTACGGTGGCTCCCCAGACCCAATCGATCGACGGCCAATTGCCCTATCATGAATGGTTCGTCGAATTCGAGAAAAAGCCTAGCGATATGGGGGTTTTCGCCGAAGTCCTCGACCGATCCATGCAAGCTCAGAACAGTTATTATTTCGATTTGTTGGAGGGCAATATCCTACAACCTGCCAAAGTCACCCCGATCGCCGAAGACGGTTTTACCGCCTACATGAAATCGATCGGCAAATTAGGGGGCCAGAACAAGATCCAGAGGCTTTCGAACGATCGCAAACTGGCCGACGCCTTGACCCCTTTTATGGCCACGACCTAATTTAATAAGGGAATTCGTGTATTTTTGCCATGAAAAAGCGAAATGGCCCAAAAAGTTAAGGAAACGACCCGCGCACAAGAATCCACTAATGCCATAGAGCGGTTGTACATCACGATGCGGCACCTTTTGAATCGAGGTTTCTATAAACCCTCAGGGGTTTCAGGTAGGGCCCTTCGAAATGCCCTCCTGGTACTGCGCCCCGAAATATATGGTTCGATTGCCGAAGAAAAAGCCGAGTTGAACGGCTTGATCTATGTGCTTGAACGACTGCCCGAAGGCATCGAGCAATGCCGGTTCATCAACATGACCTCCGATGAGGGGTTTTCCAAATCCCACCTGCGTCCGATCATTCCACCGAAAAGACGACGCAATTGCTACCGTATCGATGACGAACAAATGAACATCGAAATTACGCGTGGCCGATCCGACATTTATGATATTTTGACCCACCTGACGTTTTTGTACGTCGAATCGAATAAGATCTGTCATAGGGTCTTGCTCGAAGATGGCAGTACCATTCGCGACTGGCAGAAATTGGCCGCCTTCGTTGAAGAAGGTATCGAAGACGAAAACGAAAGACAGGTCACCTTGATCCATACGGCGAATATTTTGGGCCGGTCTTTCGATGAGATTACCGATATCCATGAAAAGCTCGCCACCGAGACTAATGTCGACCGCTTTTTGAAAATCATCTATTGGCTAGGAAAACTGGCCATCGAGGAAGAGCTCACAGGCAACAAGCGTACCATCACCTTTAGCCCCTTGCTTCGCGAGCGCCTTGGGCATCATATCCATGGTGAGCGCTGGGCGAATACCATTAAGGAAGCCTTGCACCGCAACCAATTGCATGAGCGACCGATCCATATCATCAGTGCGAACATGCACAGCGTGATGAATTCCTTATTCGCCAGGAAAACCTTGGCGAGTGAATTTCCCGATGGCAGTTCACTGGACATCTATGAGGCCTTGAGTGCGGACGCCAATAAAAAATTGCGCAAAAAGGTAGAGGCCACGGCCCTGAAGAACGGCATGATCTTTATTGACGACGAAACAGGGGCCAATATCGACACCCAAATTTTCGATGTGGCCAAATTCGGTGCTGAAACCTGCTGTTATCCCTTATCTAGCGATACGGACCCATCGGAAAAACCGGTTATTTTCGTGATGGATTACGCCTTTGGCGAACAGGCCTACGAGACCATTGACGAGTTATTGAAACCTTTTGAGACCCAAGGGCAAAAGCACTTTTTGAACGTGGCATCGATTTCGGTGATGGGCAAGGCCGGTATACTCGAGGGCGGAAAAGGCGATTTGATGATTCCTTCAGCACATATTTTCGAAGGCACGGCAGATAACTATCCCTTCGAAAACGAACTCTGCGCCGCTGATTTTGAAGACCATGGCTTAAAGGTACTTGAGGGCACCATGGTGACGGTGCTCGGAACTTCCTTGCAAAACAAGGACATCCTGCAATTTTTTTACGATTCGACCTGGAAGGTCATCGGACTGGAAATGGAAGGGGTGCACTATCAAAAGGCGATCCAATCGGCCTCCAAGATCCGAAAGAGTATCAAAGGCGACGTTAAGGTTCGTTATGCCTATTACGCTTCTGATAACCCGCTTGAAACGGGGAGCACCTTGGCTTCCGGCGGCCTAGGCACCACAGGGGTCAAGCCGACCTACTTGATTACCGACAAAATCTTAGAACAAATTTTTAAATTTTGAATATGGCAGAGCATCCAAAACAAACAGCTTCTGACGAAATTGAATTGGGCCAATTGTTTCAACTAATGGGTTCAGGCTTCAATAAGTTCTTCAAAGGAGTGTTAAGGCTTTTTCTTTACCTGAAAAGGAACGCATTGATTTTGATCGGATTATGTGTTTTCGGGGCGTTACTCGGATTAGGATTGAAGCAGATAACCAATGAAAAAATGCTGACCGAGATCATCGTTCGTCCAAATTTGGATAGTCGCGAGTATTTGTATGATGTCATCAAGGAAATCCAGGCCAATATCAAATCCCAAAACCAAAGTTTCTTCGAGAGTATGGACATTGATATTAAAGAATACGAGGGTGTTGAAATCGAAGTCAAGAGCTTGGGGAACAAGAAAAGCAAATTGGAGGATGAACTCAAATACCTTGAGCTATTGAAAGGCCTTGATTTTTCAACTTCGGTTTCCGATATCGTTCGAAATGAAATCTTGAGCCGTAATTCGTTGAACCACAAAATCAGTATTTCATACCTGACCAACATTGACGGGCAAATGTTCGCCGAGAAAATTATGGCCTACATTAATTCGAATCCCTATTTCACCGATTTGATCGGTTTATATCGAAGTAATGCCGAAAAAAGGATCGAACAAAACCTCGAGGTCATTGAGCAGTTGGATGTACTCATCGACCAATATTCGAAAAACTTGGCTGAAAAAGACGAACGCAGTGCGGATTCAGGACGTATTATTCTCGACAATGATGACCAAGTCGATATTAGAAGGTTGTTTGATTTGAAGAACAGCCTTATTGCCGATATCGAGAATAAAAAAGTCGAAATCAGAAAACAGACCGAGGCGATCAGGATCATCAATTTCGGAAGGCCGCATGAAGTCATCAAACCCTTTTTCGGTAAGACCATTGTGCTCATTCCCCTGGTGTTGATCGGTGCGTTCTTTGTTTTTTCGATGATAAAATACCTTAATAGGAAATCGGCTGAGCTGTTGTAGCGAACTTACCGAGAATGCGGGCAGTGCAAACACATTGCCAAGAGTGCTTTGGGCATATTCGAATCAAAGAGTATCGTGATACAAGCGGCTTCGCTGAACCTAAAACCCGGAGAACCTTGATAAGGACAACGAAAAATAGTAGTGTATACCCGAAACTTCCTGCGCTGTTGGCTTGTTGGCTTTTGGTGTTGTCAGGGTGCCGGGGCGAAAACAAAATTTACCGGATCCCAACCCATAGCGAACAAGGAACCAGCCTGATCGGGCATCCCTATGTCTTTGAAGATGAAGGTTGGGAAATCAATGCGTTCTTCGTCAAGGCCGACCAGAAGACTGAAACTTACATGCTTCATCTTCACCTTGTAGGTGCCATTTCCGAATTCGCGGTCGACCATCGTGCTTTCATTCATGGATTTGAGGAATGGAACGATAGTGATAAATCCGTAAACAGGGTACTGAACAACCCCAAGGTCTATGGCGACACCTTGGTTTTTCGAACACCATTGCCGTTAAAAGGCGATAGCTTGCTCCAAAAAGTGAATTTTGGACTTGAAGATAAGATCACCAAAAAACGGAAGTTCGTGTTGACCCTGAAAAATGTTGATTTGCATAACCATCAGCAATGAACCACGAATCGAACGGGTCGGATCGACCGATAACAAAAGATGAAATCCTTGAAAATGCGATTCGATATCCAATGATGACCCTTACCGATATCCGAACCAACACTGGTAAAAATGCGTAATCCTAAGCTCGAAAAGTACCTCAACTGGGAGAACTTGCTCACCCTATTCGCCATTGCACTCCCCCTCGGAAGCGGACTCTTCAATTCAGCGTTCGGCCTGATAATGGGGTATTGGGTATTTGGACTTTTCACCCGGCGGGTTCAATTAGGCAGGCGTGACCTTTATTTTCTGATCGCCGTCTGTTCGTACTATGGTTACGCGGTTCTTAGCTTGGCGTACTCCGCCAACATTTCATACGGATTGGATAAAATTTATTCTCAGTCTTTTCTGGTATTCTTTCCGCTGGTTTTTTTGTCTTTCAAAAACGAAATCGATGAAAGCACTTTTTTGAAAGTGATCAAGGGTTTTTTGCTTTCTTTGACCGGGGTCAGTGTGGCATCTGTTGCAAAACAGGCCTATGGCATTCTCTCTGGGGCAGTCGGCTTTGACGCCTTGACACAGAACAACCTTTCAACGGCGGTGGTAGACAACTATTTCTTGGGCCTCTCCCTTTTGATCGCTTTTGGATTGAGCGCTTACACCTATCTGAAGTTGTTCAAAACCACGCCTTCTTTTTTTCGATTTAAGGGCCTCGAATTCGCGGTGGTAACTTCGCTTTCGGTAACCTTGATTTTACTGAATAGCCGCAGCCTGATCCTGATTACCGCTTTCATCGTTTGCCTCCTGTTTTTGGTCAAGTCGATTTTAGACAAAAAGCCGGGCCGTTTTCTCAAAATGGTATTGGCGATGGTCGCCGCTATCAGCTTGAATTATTGGGCAAACCCCTATTTCGGGAATAAAATGGCGGAAGTGGTCAATTACAGTGAGGAAGGTAGCAGGGACAAATATTGGGGAGGGATGCGTGAATCCATATGGGATTGCACCTTCAAGGTTATCGGATCGGAACCGTTCTTGGGTGTTGGCGTAGGCGATCAAAAAGACCAGTTGGAGCTTTGTTATGGGATTTATATGCACAACCGCCTATTTGCGAACAACAGCAGTTTCAATGCACATAATATCTTTTTGCAAACGATGCTTGCAACAGGAATCGTCGGCTTGTTCCTGTTCCTGTTTTCCTTGGGATATATGATCCGACTCGCAAAAGATTCTGACAATATGTATTTTATGGTCTTCATAACTGTTTTTGTTTTGGCGGGGCTTACCGAATCCTATTTTGAACGGAATTTGACCATGTGTTTTTTCGCCTTCTTCAACTGTCTTTCCTTTTTTTCAAAATCAAAACCGATACGGTGAAGATTTCAATACGATATAAGGAACGCTTGCATGCGGAGGTATTTTCCTTTTTAGGAATGGAATGGAATGGGAGGGGAAAGCGACATTCCCCGATACTTCTAGGCACTTCCAAAAGGTTCGTGGTAATGGCGGCGATAAAACCGCCTATGATATTGGCACGAAAACAATCGTTAAGCAGATAAGATGAATAGAAAGAACCTCTCCTCCATCATACTCAGGCTTTCCTCCAAGGTTGGCGGGGCTTTGGTGATTTTCGCGATCAGCTTGTTTACCTCAAAAGGGTTTTTTGGGGATTTTCTAATTTTTTGGGGCATCGTACGGGTACTTGGGGTATTGACTTCATTTGGTCTTGACAGTGGTGTTTTTGCCAAGAGCGATCCAAAAAACATTTCCGAAGAAGTTCGTTTCATTTTGATATTTGGCCATTTGCTCCTCCTAGGAGGTATTGCCTTGTCGTTCACCCCATTGGCACTTTCTTTATCCAACACCGTTATTTTGGTCTATGCGGCCATATGTACTTCCATAACAAGGGTGGTTTGCAGTTCCATGACCTATGATATGTCGTTCAGAAAGCCCATTCTGATCGAAGATGTTTTGAAGTCAGCTTTGCTTTTGGTCTCTGCCTACCTTTGTAGTCTGTTCTATCCCGACGGGATACCTTTGGCGATACTTCTCAGCTCGGCGATTCCTTTTCTCCTGGCCTGGGCAACATTCGACGGCAAAATAGGCCTTGACATATCCGGAATGACCGAATCGATCAAAAGGATTGGATACGCGAACATCGCCTTTGCCTTTCAAAGTGTAGGAACCGTTTACTTATTCCAGTTTGACAAGTTGAATGCCGCCCTTTATTTCAATAAGGAAGTGGTGGCCGGTATCGGGGTCCATGGTCTCGTTTTTTTGGTGTTCAGTTTAACCAAGGGAGCGATTAATTTCGTCGCATTGCCTTCGATAAAGCAAAACGGCTTGGTCGAGTTCAAAAAACTTAGGAAGATTTCAATGGGAATTTCGGCCGGGTACTGTCTTTTGTATTTTCTGCTTGGTGATATCCTTTTCAATGTATTGTATGGCAGTCAATATGAGTTTATCCCTGAATATGGATTGATATACCTTGTAGGCGGGGTGCTCTTCCTTTCAGCTGGACCTTTGGGACCATGGTTGGTCATCAACAAAAAAAAGAAACAGCTCTTTACCATGGTAACCTTACAGCTGGTTTTGGTCGTGGTCTTGACCTTGTTTCAGCTCTTTAACGCCAATGAATTGTATTACTTGATGACCGTTCCGGCCGTTTGGCTGATACATTTTATATTTTCATACCTTAGAAAGAATGAAGTCCCGGACAACTAATTATATCCTTATCATCCTGTTGTTGCTGGCGGTATTCGGAAAAGGCCTTTTTGAAGACAGCATCCATGTGCATGACGTAGGCCAGGCGCGATCGGGAATCGTCAAAATCGGCAACGTTTTCGCTTTGGGTTGTCTGGTCTCCATTTTTTTGATAACCGGTAGGATCAGTGGCATTCGTTTTAAGTTCAATAGGAACAATGGGCTAATGAACGGTTTTTATGCAGTGATGCTCCTTAGCGCGATCCTATCGCTCAACCCGATCATCAGTATAACGAAACTCTTTCAACTCTTGCTATTAATATTCGCCGCGAGAACGGTTTTCAGTTATTCGGGTAGCACCATGAATTTCCTGATCCCTTTTAGGAATATCGTTTTGGTTTTTGGAATAAGCTGTTTGTTGTTTCCTGATGCACAAGTGGGTTCTTTCATTGCACAAAACCGGATAGCAGGCAACTTATTGTTGTATGTGCCACCGAACGAGATGGCGGAATTAGTGCTTTTCTCCTTGGGGGTTTCAGCGTTTCTATATTACAAGAAAAAGCAGACCCTGGTCGATGCCATCAATATCATTGTCGGAATCCTAGTAGTCTTCGGAACCAAATCACGATTTGCCTATTTGATCATTGCGATGATCGTTTTTTTGTACTTGATTACGAATATGCGACGATTCGCTATCCTGTTTTTTGCTGGTTGTTTAATCATTCTATATGCGGTTTTGAGAACCGATTTTATCGAGGTTTATATCTTACGCGACGGCGATACCTCAAAACTCTTCGAACTAACCGGCCGGGTCAAATATTGGCTTTTTGCCCTAGAGAATATCGATCTGAAGTCGTTTTTTATCGGGCATGGTTTTTATTTTGGCTCCCGATTCTATTTGCCTACCATAGACCCCCATTTCGCTTACAAGAGCAATCTCGACAATACGTATCTCGAGATTTTGTTCAACTCGGGGATCTTTTCACTATTTCTGTTTATCCTTGTATTGGTCAAGATGTTCAGAACGGCTTTGGCCAGGGGGTATGATGCGCTTCTTTTCATTTCATTTATCTTGATAGTGGCTATAAAGAGCCTAATCGGGCCATCTATTGTTAAAGAGACGATTTCATTGGTATTTTTCTTTTTAACCTATCATTTTTGTAGGCCCTTGGTTTCGAATGGAACGGAATCTACGTCTGAAATATGAACTCGAGCCACACATAGAGGCCTTATTGGTGATGAAGCAATTGACTATAAAGCGCTAGCGATATGACTTTGGATTTTCTGCTTATTGGAGCCCAAAAGTGCGCCACGACTTGGATGTACCATTGCCTGAACGAACATCCGGGTTTGTTCGTAGGAGGGGGCAAGAACGAATCCTTATATTTTGGCGGAGAAACCTTTAATAACCAAGGGAAGGACTGGTTCGAAGGGCTGTTTGCGGATGCTGGCGAGAATCAAAAATTAGGAAGTGCCTCGGTCGATTATGTTTGGGACCCCCAATCAATCGATCAAGCGCAAAAAGCGTATCCGGAGATCAAGATCATTGCCGCATTGAGAAATCCGGTCGAACGAACGATTTCGGCCTTTTATTGGTTGATGAGGAAAAACATTATCGCGGCAGATACACTGGATGAAGGCATTACTCGGGCGATTGCCGATTTCCGTGAAGGAAAAGAAACGGCTTATTCGAGTTTGATCCGGCGTAGCCTGTTCACACAGACGCTTATCGACCTTCACGGCAAATTCGATAAAGAGCGAATCAAGCTTGTGCTGTTCGATGACATTCAAATGAGGCCAAAGAAAGTCCTACATGCGAATTACTCTTTTTTAGGGGTCGACCCCCATTACACGCCGGCTTCTTTGAAAAGAAAACCGAAAGGGAACAGTTATTCATCGACTTTGGTGTACCTCGAAAGAAAAATGCCGGTCAACAAATTCACGACCAAACTATTGAATGGGATAAGTGAGGTCATCAAGATTTCGTCACAGACCAAAAGGCCCGATCTAGATCCACGGTTGGCCCAAGAATTGAAGGATATTTATAGAGAACCGTACGATCGGCTATTCGACTGGATGGAGGCGAACGGCTCTGAAGCTAACCGGGCCATAATAAAGGCCAAAAAGAGCTGGAAGTTATAATGGAAAGGAAGAACACCTTTATCATCGGGCATTACGGAGGGGACAATTTCGGTGACGAGTTTATGCTTGATGCCTTACTCGGTTATCTCGAAACTACCCAAGCAACCGGAAAGATCTATATCGTCAATAAAAAACCCGAAGTGGTTTCGGATCGGGTTACGTTCGTATCACCTGGGTTTCCTAGCATTTTGAAGGTGTTTTCGAAAACGGGAATGTTGGTGCTAGGTGGCGGCACCCATTTTCACGATGATTACCATCAAAAAAGGCTCAACCGGCACTATGTGTATTTGACCAAGATTTTGATAATATCCATGTTATACAGGATCAGCTTTAAAAAGGTCTATTTTATCGGTGTGGGGTACGCTCCTTTGAAAGGGTCAATGATCAAAATATTGACGAGATGTTCTCTTTGGTTAGCCCATCGAATCACGGTTCGAGATAAGATTTCGTATGAAAATTTAAAGGCGCTCTCCCCAAGAATCGTGCAGCGCAAAGTGAAACTCGCCTTTGATTTGGCGTCACTACATGCCGAAGTCGGGCGCGAAAGGGCGAAAAACGAGACTATCGTTGGGATTTCACTGACTTCGTTCAGTTTTTCATCGAATACGAACCAAGATCGACTTTGGGAGGATGATATCATTCCGCAGATCGGTGCGGTTTACCGAGATTCAAAGCTGTTTGTTAGGATCTTTGTTTTTAGGGGCGGAACGAGGGAGTCGGACATCCCGTTGAGCGAAAAACTCAGAGACCACCTGTTCGAAATCGACTCGACCAGGGTCAGTTTGCATGGCTATACCGACGAACTCCCGAAATTCGTTGCTCCAATGGCCGAATGCGAATATTTTATCGCAACGAGGTACCATTCAGCGGTGATTGCCTATTTGGTCGGGTGCAAATTGTTGATCATTCCCTACCATCAAAAACTAATCGATATCGGAGAAATGATCGACCTTGATCCGTATGCGGTGTTGGATTTGCAAGAGCCGCATAGCTTGAACAAAAAACTCAACGAACTGTTCGCGAATGACGAAAGGTTCCACCCTGGTATGGCTCCGGTAGACAATAGGAAACGGACCACGGAGGCATTGAATGGGATTTTCATCGGCCAACGATAAAGGAAGGTGTCGGCTTGACCTAGAGCACTGCTCACGGGGCCGTCAGCTGATTTGACCCCCCGAATCTTAAGCAACAATCTTTTTACGCATATACCATGAATTACGGGAATTGTATATTTTTGGGGCGTAATTGAAAGGCGAACGGATAGGCAGCTTTTTTGGATGACCCACACCACAGAAACGAAGTGCGGCTTGTGTTCATTAATGGGTTTCCGAGCTCGAAAAGCTACTCCCTTGTTTGTTTCCAAAACGACCTCTGATGTATCCGATCTCGACCAGTATAGTATCCCACAAGTTGATGCCATCCGAATGGAGTCGATCCGGAGTTATGACCATCGCGGTTGTTTACTTTATGACCTTGAAATGAACTGCATCCATATCTTGTATACGAAAACGTTTGGAGGCCCGCATAACCAGGTCGCGCAATTGGCCACGGCCAGTGATGGAAGAACACATGTCATTGTCGCCCCGAAAGGGATTGCAAAGTTCGAGGCGATTGCCGACGAAAAGGATATTTTCTATTACCCATTGGCTCTTTGGAGACCGACCAAAAGAAACGTCCCGACCGTATTGGTATTTCCCTTGATCTTGGTTTTTGATTGTCTACGCTTGGCGAAAACTTTGAAACGGCATCTCAATGGTGAAACTGTGGTCATCAATTATGGATCCCTTTACCTAACGGGTTTGGTCTTCGCTAAGATTTATGGGTTAAGGAGCATTTCGGAAATGCCGGGCTTGTTTACCCCAAAGCCATTCAGAAAGATCATAGGTAAGGTCCACAAGTTTCTTGCAGATAAGATCTTGTTCACGGGCAAAAAGGTCGCGAACGCATACGGCCTTGAAATCAACGGCTCCAATAAAGTGTATTTTCCTCCCATACGCGAAGTGGTGATAGCAAATGAAAGCCAACGGGAAGGCATTTTAACCATAGGGACGTTGGGCAATCGAAATTGGCAAAAAGCCCACGAGCGATGTGTTGATATCGCAAAGGCCCTTAAAGCACAAGGGGTTCCTTTTAAGTGGATCATACAAGGTCGTGACTCCAAAGGCCAAGAATCGTATTATCAAAGCCAAGTCATCGATAAGGCAGTCGATTTTGGACTTGAAGAACTTCACTTTGAAACGACCATGAGCCCAAAGGAGCTGTTTTCCAAAATCGACCTTTTCGTTTTGACGAGCAAGGTCGAAGGTTTGCCGACGGTGATCCTTGAATCATGTGTCAATGGGGTACCCGCCTTAAGC
Organism: Flavobacteriaceae bacterium; assembly: GCA_013214065.1. Taxonomy (GTDB): domain Bacteria; phylum Bacteroidota; class Bacteroidia; order Flavobacteriales; family Flavobacteriaceae; genus Flagellimonas_B; species Flagellimonas_B algarum. The sequence goes on along the minus strand of JABSPK010000002.1, from coordinate 464,030 downwards.
CTGCCCGTTGGGGCCATTGAAGAATTGACCCCCATTTTCGATAATTTGAGTGTCCTTCAAGATACGGATGGTATTGCATCCCATATTATCGATGGGCAGCAGACGATTCTTGCGAACAGGAACAAGGAAATCAGTTACCCCGAGAAACTTCGAAAGCTAGAAGAGGTAAATTCGTTATTCTTTAAACCACATTATGAAGCGCTTGATTTTTAATTTCAATAGGTCATTGCTCAATTCGGTACTTGGTAACGGAAAATATCCCGACACCATTCATATTTTCCATCATTATTTTAACGATGGGAATGATTATTTGGTGCGATTCATCGATTATGCACAGGCGAAAGGGTATTTGGTCAAGGGGTACGATCATCAGCAACAAGAAGGGGAAAAGGTTATTTACCTCAGCTTCGATGACAACTATGCTGCCTGGGTTGAACTGGCGGCAAGTTTAAAGAAAGTAGGGGCCAATTGTACGTTTTTCACCAACTTCGCCCCCAATCTTATGAGCGATCGTATGGTCAGCGCCTATTATAATTCTTTGGGCCTATCCGACGGCAGGCCCGTTGCATTGGATCAAGTTGCGCGTTTGCTGGAACAAGGGTTCGATTTTGGAAACCATGGGATGTCACATGTCCCATTTGGAAACTTACAGCGCTCCCATGTGATAACGGACCTCGAGTTGAACCGTAGTTTTTTCAAGGACCGATTCGGGTCCGATCTAAAGAATGTAGCTTTTCCCTATGGATCGATGAGGTATTTTAAAAAAGAATGGGTGAAAACCATCAGTGCGGAGTTCGGTACCGTTTATGCCGGCCACCCCCTCTATCAGACCAAAAAAGGAAACGATCTCGTTTTCAGGGCCCCGCTCTATGCAAGTGAAGGATTTGAGTTCAATCTTAAGATACACAATGTCAAGCGGATCGACCCCAAGTTTACTTTAGGCAAGAGCCTCATCGGTTGATCATTCTTTAGAATTCGAAGCAAATAACGACAACTAGTGAAGCAGGAAATCAACATATTAGGAACAAGGATGTTCGCCGCGAACATACCAAGGGCGATCGACGTGATTTTGAACACCGAAAGCGGTTTGGGTGAAGCGCGATGTGTAAGTGCCACAGGTGCGCATGGATTGGTTTTTTCCAAAAGGAACCAAGCTTTTAAGGAGACACTTCGATCCTTTTTCCTCAATCTGCCCGACGGCATGCCGTCGGTTTGGATAGGGAGGCTCAAGGGCGCGAAAAAAATGCAAAGGTGCTATGGCCCTGATTTTTTCAAAGAAACCATGATCGCTTCGTCATCCACTTCAAAGACCCACTTTTTATGTGGAGGGAAAGAAGGGGTCGCCGACAAATTACGGCAAGTCTGTGAAACCAAATTCGGCGCGACGATCTCAGGAACCTATTGTCCTCCTTTTTTGGATGTAACGGAATACGATTACCGGGCGATCGCGAAAATGATCAATGAAACCGGAGCGAACATCGTTTGGATAGGGTTAAGCACCCCCAAACAGGAACTATTCGCGTCCCGTTTATCGGAATATGCCAAAGTGGATTATATCTGTTGTGTAGGGGCCGCGTTCGATTTCCACATCGGTAATGTCAGGCAGGCAAAAGGATGGATACAAAAAATAGGGATGGAATGGTTTTTCAGACTGCTCATGGAGCCCAAAAGGCTGTGGAAAAGGTATTTCGAGATTGTTCCTCTTTTTATTTATTATAACTTTGCCGAGTTAATCAATGGAATCTTATTTAAAGGAAAAAAATGAAAAAAGCTTTAGTATGCGGTGCAGGAGGATTTATAGGGGGGCACCTTGTAAACCGCTTGAAAGAAGAAGGATATTGGGTACGTGGTGTTGATCTGAAGGAAAATGAATATGGTAACCGCAATGCAGACCACTTTGTCATTGGCGATCTTAGGGACATTAATGTCGTCAGGGACGTGGTGACCGAAGATTTGGATGAAGTTTACCAGTTGGCCGCTGACATGGGAGGGGCCGGCTTCGTTTTTACCGGAGATAACGACTCCGACATTATGCACAATTCGGCACTATGCAATCTTAATGTTCTGGAAGAGATAAAGAACAAAGGCATCAAGAAAGTATTTTATTCTTCATCGGCTTGCATGTACCCAGAGTACAACCAAATGGATCCGGATAACCCTAAATGCTCCGAAGATTCGGCCTATCCTGCCGCACCTGATAGTGAATACGGCTGGGAAAAGTTGTTCAGTGAGCGCCTTTATCTTACCTACCATCGAAACCATGGTATCGAGGTTAGGGTCGCCCGATTCCATAATATTTTCGGACCACAAGGAACCTGGGACGGTGGAAGGGAGAAAGCCCCGGCCGCCCTCTGTAGAAAAGTTGCCGAAACCGAAGACAATGGTTTTATCGAAGTTTGGGGGGATGGCAAACAAACCCGTTCTTTCTTATTGGTCGACGAATGTGTAGACGGGGTACGTAAACTTATGGAGTCCGATTTTATCGGACCGGTCAATATCGGTTCCGAAGAAATGATCTCGATCAACGATTATGCGAAAATGATCATTGATATCTCGGGCAAGAATATTTCAGTAAAGAACGTTGATGGCCCGACCGGGGTTGCCGGAAGGAATTCGGACAACGCCCTGATCAGGGAAAAGTTGGGCTGGGAACCTTCAATGACGCTCAGGGAAAGCACCGAGATTACATTTAAATGGATAGCGGAACAGGTGAAAAACAAAAGCCTTGTCAACTAAGATCAAGTTATTCGAGTACCTAGAAAATATCAAAGGTGAGCCTACAGCTCACCTTTCTGGGTTAAAAAAAGTCTTCTTGAACAATGCGGACACCGATTCGCAACTTACCCAATTCGCCCATGGTTGTTTTGCCCCAGGTGAAGTATGTGAACGCCATGCCCATGAGACCATGGATGAACTCTTTTTTTTCATCAAGGGCAACGGGGTTTATAAAATTGATAACGAGGATGTCCAACTTAAGCCGAATACCTTTCTCCGAATACCCGCCAAATCGCCACATGAATTGATAAATACGGGTGAAGTTGATTTGGAGTTCGTCTATTTCGGAGTGGCGCTAGATTGAAGATTACGAACATAAATGGCTTACGGGTGGTGGGTCTAGAAACAAATATCGCATGAGCTTCAAGTTTAAACCATGGCTTTTCTATTTGGTGGTATTCACGCTTCCGATGTATACCAAAATCAACAATGTGCTATTGGTGCTTTATGTCGTCATCGACCTTATTGAATTGGTTTTAAAGAAAGAGAGGCACAAGAACTTCAAGTATTTGGTTTCTGGTTGGCCGATCATGGCATTTTTCGGATTAAGTCTACTGGCCGCTTTTCGCAGCTTCGACACCCAGGTGTTCAAACTACTCGAAAACCATTGGTCTTTGTTGTTCATTCCTATCGTTATGTTGACAAACAAGAAGGAATACACACAAAGAAGACATGGAATATTTTTAGCACTTTCAGTAGGAACCATCGTTACTTTGTTGATCTGCAACGTCAACCATGTCATGGAAATGCTTTCCGAAAACATCGCTTTCCGATCTTGGTTCAATGGAGAATATTTCGGACAGCATTTCACCGCGATAGCGGATTCTCAACCTGCATACTTGAGTCTGTTCGTAGTAACATCGATTCTCTTTTTGATCCAAAACGAGAAGATTTCCACGGCACCCAAATTTGTTCTTTTAACCGTTCTTTTGGTCGGGTTGTTCCAATTGACGAGTAAAATCGCGTTGGTGTTATTCCTTTTGTTCTTACTCTATATGGTTTCGTACAATTTGAAAATACGAAAGCAGCAGTCCATAGTCTTGATTTCAGGGGTGTTCCTTTTCGCCATTATTATTTTCATGTTCGGTGCCAAATACATGAAAGGGCAAATGTTCTTTGTCGATTCCCTCCTTGATGAAAAACGGATCGAACGTTGGGAGGTGTCCTATGAGATATTCCGCGAGCATCCGTTTATCGGGGTAGGCTACCAAGAGATAGAAAGTATTAGAAATGAAAAGTACGTACGGGGGAATTATTCACTGGCGGCGGCGAACGACTTAAATGCGCACAACCAATTTTTGGAATACCTAAGTATCGATGGCGCAGTCGGCGGTTTTGTTTACGCCGTGGCACTGGGATTCCTATTTTTGCTCAGCGTCGAAAAAAGGGACCATTTGTTTACCTTGGTGTTCTTTGCTTTTTTCTTGGCAAATCTGACCGAATCGATGATGGTCCGCATTAAGGGGATAGAATATTTCGCTATTTTCGGAACCTTGTTTTTATGTGCTATCAAAGAAAACCATGGCCGTGCGAAATCAGCCATATTGAAACCCATTTAAAGACGAAAAACGAAACGTTGGCGGTCTGCTAACGTATCCGATTAGATACGTTTTAAGACGAAAAGTGAATTAGCATATGTTTTTCTATAAAAGCAAACACTTCAATATGATAGCCCCTATGTCTTATCTCATAGACATGTTGATTATCAACCTATTCGCTTACTTTCTGCCGATAAACCTGAACGAACCGCTCATTTTCCATGTCTATCTTACCATTGGATGGCTCATTTTATCGTTCAAGAACAAGTTCTATGAGGTACATCGATATACCAAAGTAGCTCAGATTTTAGGAAAGATCTTCACACAGTTCTTTATTTTTTTCTTGATTTTATACGCCTTCATCGGTCTTTTTAAACAGCCCGGCATGAGTCGTTTGGCATTGGTTCAATATGCTGTTTTCGTTTTTTTGGCAATAGCGGTCATCAAATTCCTGAACTACTATCTTCTGATGGAATACCGGGAACGGACAAAAGGCAATCTTAGAAACGTAGTGGTTGTCGGAAAGAACAAGAAAACCGATCAGTTGGTCACGGTATTCCAGAAAAATAGAGGATATGGATATAACTTCATAAAACAATTTTCCCCGCAAAGACAGTCTTTTGATATTCAAAAGTGTATTGAATTTATAGTCGAAAATGCAGTCGATGAAATCTACTGTTCCGTTTCGGAGCTTGATGATGAACAGCTGGCCACCTTTATAGGATTTGCCGACAACAACCTGAAAACTTTAAAATTCATCCCCGATAACAAGAACATTTTTGCGAAAAAATTAAAATTCGAATACTACGACTATATTCCGGTTCTTTCGTTGCGCGATATCCCTTTGCATAATCCGATCAACGCCTTTGCGAAAAGGATATTCGATATCATCTTCGCTTCTTTGGTGATATTTGGGTTGCTTTCATGGCTCACCCCTCTTTTGGCGGCTTTGATCCGACTTGAATCGAAAGGCCCGATTTTTTTCAGGCAGGTAAGAAATGGGGTCGACAACAAGGAATTTTACTGCTACAAATTTCGATCGATGCGTCCGAACGTCGATTCCGATCAGAAATGGGCAACGAAAAACGATTCCAGGATAACCAAAATCGGTAAGTTTATTCGAAGGACCAGTATCGACGAACTCCCCCAATTTTATAACGTACTTTTCGGAACCATGTCCGTCGTTGGACCTAGACCCCACCCGCTTTTGCTAACCGATGACCTTTCGAAAAAGATCGACAAATTCATGGTAAGGCATTTTGTGAAGCCAGGAATTACCGGATTGGCCCAGGTCAAGGGGGAAAGGGGTGAGATCGAAAAAGACCGCGATGGATTGAATCGATTACGGTTCGATATTTTTTATGTAGAAAACTGGTCGTTGGTCCTTGATTTGAAAATCATTGTCCAGACCATCTTGAATATTTTCAATGGCGAGGAAAAAGCCTATTGAAATGAATTCATCCGAAAATTCGACTTATTATCAGAAATTAGGCCTTCCACCCAATAGAAGTGTTACTTTTGGGGCGTTTACCACAATATAAAATAAGGACAATGAAAAGAGTACTTATTACAGGGGCAGCGGGCTTTTTGGGCTCCCACCTATGTGATCGATTCATTAAAGAAGGTTGCCATGTCATAGGGATGGACAACCTCATTACAGGAGACCTTAAAAACATCGAACACTTGATGGGTCATGAGCGATTCGAGTTCTACCATCATGACGTTACCAAATTCGTTCATGTACCCGGAACTTTGGATTATATTCTCCATTTCGCCTCACCGGCGAGCCCGATCGACTATTTGAAAATACCGATCCAAACCTTGAAAGTTGGGGCCTTGGGCACGCACAATCTCCTAGGACTTGCCAAGGAAAAAAACGCACGTTTCATGATCGCTTCGACCTCCGAGATTTATGGGGATCCCTTGGTGCACCCACAGACTGAGGAGTATTATGGAAACGTAAATACCATAGGGCCTCGAGGCGTGTATGATGAAGCGAAACGATTTCAAGAGTCGATCACCATGGCATACCATCGTTTTCACGGCCTGGATACCCGTATCGTTCGTATCTTTAACACTTATGGGCCGCGTATGCGCTTGAATGACGGACGGGTGATTCCGGCCTTTATGGGGCAGGCCCTTCGAGGCGAAGACCTCACCGTTTTCGGTGATGGGTCACAGACCCGATCTTTTTGCTTCGTCGATGACGAAATCGAAGGTATCTACCGCTTGTTGATGAGCGACTATACCCTACCGATGAACATCGGAAACCCACATGAGATCACCATCAAGGATTTTGCCGAGGAAATCATCAAGCTGACGGGTACCGATCAAAAGATCATTTACAAGCCTTTGCCGAAAGATGATCCCATGCAGCGGCAACCGGACATCTCAAAAGCCAAGGAAATCTTGGATTGGGAGCCCATGGTCGGACGTGCCGAGGGGATGCGCAAAACATTCGAGTATTTTAAAACCCTCTCAAAAGACGAATTGGAGAAAACCGAGCACCGCGATTTTTCAAATGTCAATAGGAAATAATTTGGCCGGTTCCCTGTGATAAACACAAGGGAGGGGCTATTAAGAGTCTTTCATGAATATATTGATCTTAGGGTCAGGGGGTCGTGAGCATACCCTTGCCTGGAAGCTTTCACAAAGTAAGAAACTGACGAAATTGTTCGTTGCCCCGGGCAATGCCGGCACGCATTCGATCGCAGAGAACATTGCCGTTTCAGTCGATGATTTCGAAGCCATTAAACGAACGGTGATCGCCGAATCCATCGACATGGTCGTCGTCGGACCTGAAAACCCCTTGGTCAATGGCATTCATGATTTCTTTTTGGCCGATCCCGAATTGGGCGGAGTAAAGGTCATCGGGCCTGCGAAACACGGTGCTACCTTGGAAGGGAGCAAGGAGTTCGCCAAAGAATTCATGCAACGACACGGCATTCCTACCGCAAAATACCAAAGCTTCACCGCAGAAAACGTGGCCGAAGGACATGCGTATTTGGACCAAATGGATCCACCCTATGTGTTGAAGGCCGATGGTTTGGCCGCTGGGAAAGGGGTGTTGATCTTAGAGTCGATCGAAGAAGCCAAAAAAGCACTTACAGCGATGTTGGTAGATGCTAAATTCGGTGAGGCTAGCGCTACCGTAGTGATTGAAGAGTTCCTATCCGGAATCGAATTGAGTTGCTTTGTTTTGACCGATGGCAGTCAATACAAAGTCTTACCAACGGCAAAGGATTATAAAAGGATCGGGGAGGGCGATACCGGCTTGAATACCGGCGGTATGGGTGCTATTTCTCCTGTACCCTTTGCTGACGACGCCTTTATGGAGAAAATCGAATCGACCATCGTTAAGCCGACTGTCGAGGGTCTTGCTAAAGACGGCATCCCCTATATCGGGTTTATCTTTATCGGACTGATCAATGTCAAGGGTACGCCTAAAGTCATTGAATACAATGTCCGAATGGGCGATCCCGAAACCGAAGTGGTAATCCCACGATTAAAAAACGACCTATTGGAGTTGCTTGAAGCAACGACCGAGGGGCAATTGGACCAGGTGCAATTGGAAGTGGACGAACGAACCGCTACGACGGTAATGGCCGTTTCCGGGGGGTATCCTGGCAGTTATGAAAAAGGCAAACCGATCAAGGGTTTGGATTCGGTCGAAAACGCCACCGTTTTCCATGCAGGCACTCGTAGGGAGGGAGACGATGTAGTAACCAATGGAGGTAGGGTGTTGGCCGTTACAGCATTCGGCGGACACTTTTCGGAAGCGCTAAAGACTTCCTACGGAAATATGGCCAAAATTGAATTCGACGGAATGTATTATCGCAAAGACCTAGGCTTCGATCTATAGGTAAGAATGCGAGGAGATGCTTTTGTCCTCTTCGCCGTTGGCATCGAATACTTGCAGCTGCTTCATCCAGTATACCATGGCCACGAAGCCGATGACTACAAAAATCCAATTCACACTATTGGAGGCCCACCAGTTTTCCAAAAACCTGAAAAAGTCATAAGGGGCGAATAGATAGTTGACGAATAAGTCTTCGATTCCGTAAAAAAAGCTGCTCATCTTATCAGTATATTTACCTTACAAAAATAGTAAAACCTGAAATGATATCAAGCTTTTTCAGCAAAACTAAACCGATCAATTACTTGGTTTTACTTGGTTTTTCGCTGTTGCTCTATGTCGTGGTCGTTTATCGAAAATGGTCGTCCGACTGGACTTCGCCCTTGTTATTCTCGAAAATCATAGGGCTTCTTGCGTTTTTCGGACTTATTTGGGGGTCGGGATTCTTGGCGAATAAGATCAAACTTACAGGAACCAATTCCTTCGCGATGCTGTTTTTCGTGCTTTTCACCGCGGCTTTCAACGAGCTATTGCATTGGGACAGTTTGTTGATGGCCAATATGTTCGTCATGATATCGGCGAGCCGGGTGCTGCAATTGAAATTCGAAAAAGCGACCAACACTAAAATTTACGAGGCGGCACTATGGGTTTTGGTCGCCAGTATCTTTCACGAATGGGCCTTGCTTTTTATGGTTCCTTTACTGATCGGGATCTACGTATACTCGGCTAAAATGGCTCGCAACTGGACGATGCCGTTGGCAGCCATGGCGACCTTTTCATTATTGTTGGCAGCGGTCGTGTTGACCTTCGAAGATACGGCTACGGTGTTGGATGGGTATCGCTTTGAATGGCAGATCATCGCTTTTCAAGACTTCAAGACCGCATTTCAGTTGGCGATCGTCTTATATGTTGTTCTTGGGTTGATTTCGATTTTCGTAGTGTTATCGAAATTGCGCTATCGCGGAATTGGAAGAATGGTCTCATTGCGGTTGTTGGCCGTGTACTATTTTTTGGGTCTTTGTTTGATGTGCTTCGCTAAAGGGATGGAACATCACGCCATCTTCTATTCCTTTTTTCCGGCTTCGGTATTCTGTGCCAATTATGTAGAGACCATCGCCAAGAAGAAAGTAAAGGAAGGCCTTTTGGTGGCCTTGGCGATAGCAACTTTAGGCATGATGGTCGTTTCACTTTGGCAATAATGTATCTTTGCAGAAAAATACACCGAGATGTTCAGTGATTTTGCTTTTTCGATTTTTGAAGAGAGTATCAAAGCCTACCACATCAAGGACGATGTTGACCAGGCTTTTGAAAATCCGTATGCCGAAGACGCCATAGAGCATTTGCTTTATCGCAAGAATTGGATTGACACGGTGCAATGGCATTTCGAGGATATCATCCGGGATCCGGATATCGAACCCGTTGCGGCTTTGGCACTGAAACGGAGGATCGATGCCAGCAATCAAGACCGTACGGATTTGGTAGAGTATATCGATAGCTATTTCCTCAAAAAATACCAATCGGTACAAGTGTTGGAGGCCGCGTCTATCAATACGGAGAGCCCGGCATGGGCCATTGACAGGCTATCCATATTGGCCTTGAAGATCTACCACATGAAGGAAGAGGTCGATCGTAGCGAAGCGACTCCGGAGCACCGGGCCAAATGCGCTGAAAAGCTTCAGGTATTGCTGGAACAACGCAAAGATCTTTCAACAGCTATCGATCGACTATTGGCCGATATCGAGGCTGGTAAGAAATACATGAAAGTGTACAAGCAGATGAAGATGTACAACGACGATGAGCTAAACCCGATCTTACGTGGTCAAAAAAGCTGATGGCAGGCACATCTTAGTCATTCGCTTATCGGCGATGGGCGATGCGGCCATGCTGGTTCCGATCCTATTGGAGCTGGTATCCGAACATCCTTCCTTACGGTTAACCGTTTTGACGAAAGCACATTTTGCCCCCATTTTTCAGAAGGTGCCCCGAACTACCGTTGCCGTGGCCGACGTCAAGAAAAGGCACAAAGGGGTATTGGGGCTGTTCGGATTGTTCCGAGAGTTGCGAAAACTCCAAATCGACCAAGTAGCGGATTGCCATAATGTGCTGCGTTCTAAGATATTGGGATTTTTTTTCAGGCTAACGGGGGTTGAGGTCACCCAAATCGATAAGGGAAGGGCCCAAAAGAAAGCCCTGACCCAGTGGCGGCCCAAAACCATACATCCACTTAAAACGACGCATCAACGGTATGCCGACATTTTCCGAAAGTTGAATGTTGCCCTAGATGCTGTATCACCCCATTTCTTAGCGCAAATCGACCCAGTCGAATCTCAGAAGGACACGAAGCACATCGGCATCGCCCCCTTTGCCGCCCATAAAGGCAAAATGTACCCCTTAAAGATGATGGAGCAGGTCATCGCCGGGCTTGCGGCAGACTATCGTATTTCGCTTTTCGGCGGAGGGTCAAAAGAAACCGAACAATTGGAAACGCTTTGCTCCAAATTCGGCCCAAATGTGGTCAATCAGGCCGGTAAAGTGGGTTTTGGACAAGAACTCGATTTGATTTCAGGCCTAGATCTGATGGTTTCAATGGACAGTGGGAACGGTCATTTGGCCGCCAATTTCGGAATTCCGGTAATTACCATTTGGGGGGTGACCCATCCGTATGCGGGTTTTGCACCCTATGGCCAGCCCGAAGCGAATGCTTTGTTGGCCGATCGGGATTCGTTTCCGCTATTGCCGACTTCGGTGTATGGGAACAAGTGGCCCGACGGCTATGAAAAGGCTATTGAGACGGTCGCCCCTGAAGAGGTTCTGAAGCGGATCACGGAAGTTCTGGAATCCGGGTCCTAGACCATTTCTTTTTGTGAGATCGTGTGGAAATAATACCGTAATTGTTGCAAGTACTGCAAACTGAGTAGACGTTTGTTGCCCTCGACCATCATGGTTCGGATGCCGAAATAGGAAGATATGATGTAATTGGCAGAAGCTTCGCAATCAACGTTCTTGTTGAGGTAGCCGTCCAACTTTCCTTTTTTCAAGATGGAGACCAAGTTGATTTCCCAAATTTTCAAGATATCCAATAGGTACTTATTGATTTTCGGATTGCGGTTGTTGAATTCCGTGATGAAGTTCGAAAGCATAAATCCATAGTCTGCATCGTTTTCGGCCACCCGTTCCAATTCGGTAGCGAGCATGTCGACGATCAGTGGAAACGGGCTTTGTTTGTAAGCTACCGGTTCGATCAGCATACGAAGGGTACGTTGAAGGATCAGGTTTTGTGTAATACTGATGAAAAAGTCTTCTTTAGATTGAAAATGCTCGAAAAAAGCCGCTTCGGTAATCGAAAGGTTCTCGATGATCATTTCGGTACTGGTGTTATGATAGCCGTTCTTATAGAATAGCTCCAGACCTTTCGCACGCATCAGGTGCAGCATTTTGCTGTTCGGTAGGTTTGCGTCCATTTGATTTGGGTTTTATGGACATCTTCACAATGTCGATGACAAAGTTCCAACTTAAGAGCCGTAAGAGAAATCTTATAAGACAAACCGCAACAAAATTCGGTAGACGGCAAAATCAACCCCCGAAAACGATCCTTTCGATCAGCCCATAAAATATTCGTCGGGGAATTCTACCGTTTACCGATAAATCAGGCGACGGTGCCTTGGCAACTGCTTCCGGCACCGGCGGTACACCCATAACAGTGTTGCGAGATGATAATGTTACGATTGGCCAAGAGGTCTTCATTATAATCTTTGATGTGCTTCACCTTGCTGGCGACTTTAAGGTCTAACATCTGATTAAAATCACAATCGTACAACCATCCGTCCCAACTGACCGAAATGGTGTTGGTACACATCACATTGGCTACTGCTGCCGGATTGTAGGCATCGACCAGAGCGTACATATAGTCTTCATAGTTTTCCGAGGCAATGAGGTAATCCAAAAATCGTGATATCGGAAGGTTGGTAATGGCGAATAAGTTGTGGAACTGGATGCCGAAATCCTCATCCAAGGCTTTTTTGAAATCGTGTTCCAAGGCTGCTTGATCTCCCGGTAGATAGGCGCCTGAAGGATTGTATACCAAATCGAGGCGAAAATCGCTGCCGGGCATGCCGTACCCTACCGCGTTCAATTCTTGAAGTGCCTTGATCGATTTATCAAAAACCCCATCACCACGTTGTTTGTCGGTTTTGCCTCGGGTATAATGAGGCATTGACGAAACGACATGGACGTTGTGCTTTTTAAAGAACTCGGGTAGATCGTAATACTTTTTATTGGCACGTATGATGGTCAGGTTCGAACGCACGATAAAATCTTTGATACCAGCTTTGGCGGCTTCTTCTACGAACCATCTAAAATCAGGGTTCATTTCGGGAGCCCCTCCTGTGAGATCCAAAGTGTGTGCCCCGGTATTCCGGATGACTTCCAAACACTGCTGCATGGTCTCGCGTGTCATGATTTCTTTACGATCAGGGCCGGCATCGACATGGCAATGTTCACAGACCTGGTTACACATATAGCCGACATTGATCTGTAAGATCTCCAATCTTTGGGGTTTCAGGGGGAAATGGCCGATTTCGGCGATCTTGTCTTTGAAATACGGCAGTTCGCCCTCGGCGAAAAGGCCGCCATCCAAAATCTCGAGTTGCCTGTTGACCGAAGCCAGTTCATTATCACGGGCCTTCAACGATTTTTTGGAGGCCTTCTTGATTTCCTTTAAAATACTTTGTGACATGTTTACATCGATAGTTTGTTATACTTGTTCATCATCTGAACCCCGTGCACCAAGGTAGCGCCGCTTTCGATTGCCGCTCCGGCATGAACGGCCTCCATCATCTCTTCTTTGGTGATACCTCGTTGCAGACCGTCTTTGGTGTAGGCGTCGATGCAATACGGGCATTTGACCACATGGGCGACCGCTAAGGCGATCAATGATTTTTCACGGGCGCTGAGCGCCCCTTCTTCGAATACCTTACCATAGTAATCGAAAAACTTGGTTCCGAGCTCTTCGCTCCATTCAGTGATTTTACCGAATTTTCGTAAATCCGCCGGATCGTAATAGGAATTGGCCATTATCGTTGACTTTTGAATTAAGGTGTTCCGGCTCATGGGTCATGGCCGAAAATAAAGGGTTACTTAGGAATCATTTCCTTTTCGGGGAACCCTTATTACAGGGAATTTGGACAAATACCGGGGTATATGGTGTGAATACGACCTGGAAAGACGCCGGTAATAGCACTACGAAATCCAAGAGCAAACGAACCAGACGATGGCCCAGGGTATAGCTGTTTTTCAGAAGGGCGCGGAATGTTGCATTCGAATCGATATCCCTAAGCCGATCCAATTCCAGACACGATATGCCGGCATCGGCAAGCAATTGCTTGGTAAAATCAGCCATGGAAGCCTTTTGCCAGGGAAGACCTATCAAGGCATCAAGATCGAACCAGCCCTTTCGAATTCCCAGTAGGTAAAAACCCCCATCTGCCGAAGGGCCCAACACGGCCCGGTTCGAATGTAAGGCATGGGCGGCTTGCTTTAAGGCTTTTTGGCCCAACCCGGGGGTATCGTTGCCAATGCAAATGACCCCCTCGTAGCCTTTTTCAACAACGCTTCGTACGGCATGGGTAAAACGTTCGCCAAACGACCGACCGATTTGTTCCTTCTCGGTAAAGTGGAAATGGGGCAAGCCTGAACGCTTTACTTCCCTTAGGGTATGTTCGGTCAGGGTTTCGAAAAGATTGGGGCCAAGAGCTATCTTTTTATGGCGCGCTTCGGCCAAGCCCGAATGGGCAAAAATCAGTACCGCGATGCCATGGTCGTTCATAAAACGGTCTTACACAGAAGTAAACTTACGATAAAATGTGCGCAAAATAGGTCGCGAAGCCCGTGATGCGCTTACGGTGCATTCCAATTTTAACATTTGAAAAGAGTGCCCATGGCATGGGCATGTTCTAATTTTGTGGGGATGGATATCGAAAATGCAAGATCGATCGGTTTGGTGCTGTCAGGTGGGGGCGTACGGGGTATGGCGCACATCGGACTCCTGCGGGCCATGGAGGAACACGGTATTTTCGCCGATCGGATCGCAGGGGCCAGTTGCTTTGGTAGGCGCCTTGTATGCCAACGGCAATTCAATCGATGACATGCTGCGATTTTTCAAGGAAACCCCGCTTTTCCAATACAATTTTTTTGCCATCGGCAAACCCGGCATCATCGATACCGAACGCTATTTCAAGTTGTTCAAAGGGTATTTTCCGCATGATCGTTTCGAAGATTTGGACAAACGACTGTCGGTGGTAGCCACCAATTTGATGTTGGGTGAAGAAACCGTTTTCGAAAGCGGTCGTTTGATCATGCCGCTATTGGCCTCGGCCGCTTTGACCCCTGTGTTCAGTCCGGTAGATATCGAGGGAACCTTATACGCCGATGGGGGGATCATGAACAACTTTCCAAAAGAATACTTAGACCGTACTTCAGACTTTATCATTGGCAGCAATGTCTCCATTGCGGGCGTTTTGCAGAAAAAGGATTTGGGTAATTCGTTGCAACTCGCCGGGCGCATTACCGGTTTGATGATCTATGCTTCAAGCCATCCGAAATTGACCTCTTGCGACTTATGGATCGAACCCTTGGAATTGGAAAAAATCGGCGTGCTGGATAAAAAAGGGATCGATAAGGCCTTCACCATTGGGTACGACCACGCCAGTCGCGCTATTGAAAAAGCCCTTGCCAAGGAATGATCCTGGGTAGCCAGGCCACCCAAACCAAAAAGAATACGGCCATCGCTTTCGGGTAGTCACGCGCATTCCTTATGGCAGGCAGGGCAACGATTAGGAGCCATACCCCTTTATAGAGCACTTGAAAGACCAACACCGCCACCATGGCGTCGGGGTAAAAAAGCCCAACGAAAGAAAGGATGAAAATAGCCGTCCATAGTGCCCCGACCAAGCGAATTACTTGTGAAGGGGCAACGGTATTCGAAAAAACGGTTTGCACGGCCTTGTTCGGCGAAAACAGGCAACTGAGACCCACCCAGCCGGCTACCAGACAATTGGCGAGATACGCAAGTTGTAGCATCACCATCGCTTACACGTCGTCGTAGTCGATTTTCAACTTTGGGGTCAGGGCATGGGCCTGGCAGGTCAAGATCAAACCTTCCGCAACTTCGCCATCGGTCAGGATTTGGTTTTTGACCATTTCGGCCTTTCCTTCGACCACACGTGCGATACAGCTACTGCATACCCCTCCCTGACAGGAATATGGGGCATCGATACCTTCTTTGAGAATGGCATCCAGAACTAGGGTTTTTTGATCCATGGTCAAGGAGAATTCGGCGTCATCGACCACCACTTCGACGGCGGTCTGTCCGTCAAGCGTCGGTGCCATTGCATCTTCATCGCTTGAACTTGTAAAGAGTTCGAATCGGATGCGATCGTCGGCCACTCCGTTTTTCTTGAGGGTCTCCGAGACGGTATCGATCATGGCTTCAGGGCCACACAAAAAGAAACGGTCGAAAGCGATATCCTTGAATTTGTTCTTGACTACGAGGTTCACGGTCGAAGGTTCGATACGCCCGAAAAGGGCATTTTCCTCGGCCGACCTACTGAACAACCAGACAATCGAAAACCGCGCTCCATAAACTTCCTGAAGGGCCAATAGATCTTGGCGATACATGCTTTCTTCGGCCGTTTGGTTGCCGAACACCAAAACGAACGAACTAGCGTCATCATCCCGTAAAACGCTTTCGGCAATACTGATGATCGGGGTAATCCCACTTCCTGCGGCAAAGGCAGCGAGATGTTGGGGGCCATTCCCACCTACGAAAACGAAGCGGCCTTCCGGTGGCATAACCTCCAAGACATCCCCTTCCTTGATCGATTCATTCGCGTAGACCGAAAAGGTGCCGTTGGCGACCTTTTTGATCCCCACGGTCAACTTGCCCGATGCAGGCGATGAAGATATCGAATAGGCGCGACGTAGTTCGATCCCACCGAGTTCTTTTTTAATAGTGATATATTGTCCGGCATCAAACCGGAATGTCTCCGATAGGTGCGCAGGCACTTCAAAGGTCAAGGCCACCGAATTCGGGGTCAAACGATCGACCGAAACGACACGAAGGGTATGAAAATCTTTCATTCAGCGAATTTTGCCTGCAAAGCTATGCAAAGCTTAAGGAAGGGCGAATAATTTAAAATAGAAATGATTGATGTAACAATTCGCTTAATTTAGACACTAACCTAAAAAATTGTACCAACCTATGTTCAAACGATTCATCGATCTACAGTGGAAAGCCTTCTTTCGATCTGCCGCTGTAGGAAAAAGTCTGGCGGTAAAGATCATTATGGGCTTTTTTGGTCTGTATATGCTCGCCGCGCTGATCATGTCAGGGGTAGGCCTGTATTTCATCCTTCGAAAATTGGTTCCGGACCAGGGGCCGATGTGGGTGCTGAGCCAATACCTGATCTATTGGGTATTGATCGAAATGTTTTTGCGGTATTTCATGCAAAAACTACCGGTGATGGACATCAAACCCTTGTTGATCTTACCCATTAAGAAAAGCGCCATTGCCCATTACATCTTGGGCAGGTCTTCGGTCTCGATCTACAACCTCTTGGCCCTGTTCTTTTTTATCCCGTTTGGCGTTGTACTGATCGCCCATGACTATCCGGTTTTGAACGTGGTGCTGTGGTTGATCGCAATTTTCGGTATCGTATTGTGTTTGAATTACGTCAATTTCATCATCAACAAAAGCGATAATGCCTTGGCGGTCATCGCCGGACTGATCGTGGTATTTTACGCCCTTGATTACTTTGGCATAGTGCCGATCAAAGCCATTTTCGGCCCGATTTTCCATGGGCTGTATGCATACCCTGCCACGGTATTGGTGCCCATTGCGCTGGCCTTTTTGACCTATCGCATCAACTTCGCCTTTTTGAAGAACAAAATTTCTTTGGAAGGGGTCCTTAAAGGAAAAAAGAAAGCAGTGAATACTTCCGAAATGGCTTGGACGAACCGTTTCGGTGATCTCGGGTCCTTCTTGCGTTTGGACTTGAAAATGATCTGGCGGAACAAACGGACGAAATCACAAGTTTGGATTTCGCTCTTATTCGTCTTTTACGGGCTCATCTTTTATACCCAAGACATCTATGCCGATATGAAGGTCATGCATTGTTTTCTTGGCATCTTTATGACCGGGATTTTCTTGAGCAACTTCGGGCAGTTCATTCCGGCTTGGGACAGTAGTTATTACAGCATGATGATGGCGCAGAACATTCCGATGCGCAAGTATTTGGAGTCAAAGGCCTTGTTGATCAAAGTGAGCATCGTCGTGATGTTCTTCTTGACCATTCCCTACCTGTACTTCGGTACCGATGTGTTGTTGATCAACCTGGTTTGTGCCATTTATAACTTTGGGGTGAACATCCCTGTAATTCTGTATTTCGGGTCCTTTAATAAAAAGCGCATCGAATTGGACCAAAGTCCGTTCGGGAACATGCAAGGCACCAGCGCGACCCAATTCTTAATCATGCTCCCGGTTTTGGGTGCGCCGATCATCTTGTTCGCGATCCTGTTCTTTTTGGTCTCTTTTGAAGCGGCTTTGATCGCTTTGGCGGTTTGCGGGATCATCGGCTTGTTGTTCAACAATCGCCTTATGGATGCAATCACCCGACAGTACCGAAGTAAAAAATACCGGATGATAGCCGGATTTAAAGAAAAAAACAGCTAAAACACACCTTATGATAACCGTTCAGAACCTTACTAAGAAATACGGCGCCAATACGGTGCTCAATATAGAATCATTGGAAATCCCTACCGGACAAAGTTTCGGATTGGTGGGCAACAACGGCGCAGGCAAGACCACGCTTTTTAGTTTGCTCCTTGACTTGATCCAACCGACTACGGGGCATGTCATCAACAATGGGGAACAAGTGAACAAAAGCGAAGCATGGAAACCCTCAACTTCGGCCTTTATCGACGAGTCTTTTTTGATCGGCTACCTCACCCCTGAAGAATACTTTTATTTCATTGGGGAACTTCGAGGCCGTAACAAAGCCGATGTCGATGCCTTGTTGTCGCAGTTCGAGGATTTCTTCCACGGCGAGATACTGGGACAGAAAAAATACTTGCGTGACCTTTCGAAAGGAAACCAAAAGAAAGCGGGCATCGTAGCCAGTTTCATAGGAAGTCCTGAAGTTGTGGTGCTCGACGAACCCTTCGCCAATCTTGACCCGACCACCCAAATACGCCTCAAAGCCATCATCAAGGAGCTTGCCGCTAAGGAAGAGGTAACCGTGCTGGTATCGAGTCATGACCTGATGCACGTCACTGAAGTTTGCGAACGTATCGTGGTCTTGAACAAAGGGGAAGTGGTCAAAGACATCCAGACGTCGACCGAGACCCTGAAAGAACTGGAAACCTTCTTTGCAGGCTAACGAAATTTCGAAGCGTTTTTATAAGATATCCGGCGTATTTCGGCGCCTGTTGGATGCGTTTATTCGAAGACTTGGTTTTTTGGCCGGTCAAGATTTAGCATTTTGTCGATGAGCCCTATAATAATCCGGCCTTTTTTAAGTTATGCTTAGATAGGAAAGATTACTGTCTTGAAGCTTCATTTTCGAAATTTTTACGCTGCCGGTGCCTTGTTGTTGCTGGTAATGGGTTGTTCTACCAAAAAGGATGCCTTCCTCAACCGGAATTGGCATGCGCTGAACACCAAATACAACGCGTTGTACAATGGCAATCTGGCCTTTGAACAGGGGCGCGAAGAACTCAATGCTTCCTATCGTGACGATTTTTGGGAAATCCTACCCGTTGAACGTCTTGAGGTCTCCGATCAGATAAAGCTCGATTCGGAAGATAACAATCCCAATTTCGAAAGGGCCGAAGAAAAGGCGACGAAGGCCATACAGAAACACAGTATGGACATCAAAGACGAGGAGCGCAACCCGCAGACGGACGAGGCGTTCTTGTTATTGGGTAAAGCGCGCTATTTCGATGAGCGTTACATCCCCGCCTTGGAATCGTTCAACTACATCTTGCGCAAGTATACCGAAAGCGACAAACTGAATGAGGCGACCATTTGGCGTGAAAAGACCAACATGCGCCTTGACAATCCGGAGCTGGCGATTAAGAACCTCAAGCGCCTTTTCAAATTCGAAACCTTGAAGAAGCAGGAGTACGCCGATGCCAATGCTGTTTTGGCCCAATGTTACCTCAACCTGAAGGCAGCGGATACCGCGATACAAAAATTGAAGATCGCCCAAGCGTATACCAAGAAGAATGAAGAACGGGGTAGGTACCTTTACATCATCGGACAATTGTACGACC
The DNA here is from genome assembly GCA_013214065.1 of Flavobacteriaceae bacterium. Classification (GTDB taxonomy): domain Bacteria; phylum Bacteroidota; class Bacteroidia; order Flavobacteriales; family Flavobacteriaceae; genus Flagellimonas_B; species Flagellimonas_B algarum. Next base: position 444,533 of record JABSPK010000002.1, on the reverse strand, counting down.
GACTGGGTTTTAAAGACAGCGCGAACTATGCCTACGATAAAGTCATCGCCCTAAATAGAAAATCACCCCGGGTGTATATGATCAACGCCCATTTGCAAAAGATCAAGAATACCCAACTGACCCCCGAAAACGAAGAGTTCATCACTGAATATTTGACCGATCTTGAAGAAGACCGGGAGAACCGCCCCTTTCTCGATAAGATCTATCATCAAATCGCCAATTTCAATCTCGCCTTGGAGAAAGACAGTTCGGCTTTGGTCTATTACAACAAATCGCTGCGGGCGACCCAGCAAGACCGAAAGTTGAATGCCGAAAACTACGAGACCTTGGCTGAATACCATTTCAACGAAAATACCTACAAGACCGCCGGGGCCTATTACGATAGTACCTTGACCAACCTCAAAGAGAACACCAAACGTTTTCGCCGCATCAAAAAGAAATTCGACAACCTCGAAGATGTAATTGCCTATGAGGACATCGTATTGTATGCCGATAGTGTCATTACGGTCTATGAAATGCCCGAAGCCGAGCGCATCGCTTATTTTGAAGCGTTTATCGAGCGTTTGAAAGAAGCCGAGGCCGCGGCCAATGCCGAAAAGGAACGCAAGGCCAGTGCCGGGTTCGCCGCATTTGCCGAAACCGCAGGGGGTAAACAAAACCAGGGTAAATTCTACTTTTATAACATCACCAGTCTCGGCTATGGTAAGACCGATTTCAAAACGCGATGGGGCGACCGTACTTTAGAAGACGATTGGCGGTGGAGCAACAAGACAAGGGCCTTGCCATCAGAAGCTACGGGCACTGATGTGGTAGCCGACGGCAACACAACGGACCAGGCTTCCGTTGATGAAAAATATGATGTGGCCTACTACCTTGATCGGATTCCGACCGACCTAAGGGTCATTGATAGTTTGAAAGGGGAGCGAAATTTTGCCAACTATCAATTGGGCTTGATCTACAAAGAGAAGTTTAAGGAGAACCTGTTGGCTGCCAGTAAATTGGAGCGCGTACTGAACAACCAACCTGAAAAAAGGTTGATCCTGCCTTCAAAATACAACCTCTTCAAGATCTATGAGGAAACGGGGAGTCCGTTAGCCGAAACCATGAAGCAAAATATCATCAAGGAGCATCCTGATTCACGATATGCCGAGATCCTTTTGAATCCGGAAGCGGTTTTGGCCGCGAATTCCGATAGTCCGGATCAACGCTACGCAGCCTTATTCAAACAGTTCGAAGACCAAAAGTTCTTGACCGTGATCACTCGCTCGCAAGAGTTGATCAACCGTTTCACGGGCGACCCGATCGTACCGAAGTTCGAACTGCTGAAAGCCAACGCCATTGGTAGGTTACAAGGTTTCGAGGCGTTTAAGGAGGCCTTGAATTATGTGGCCTTGACCTACCCGAACAACCCCGAAGGTAAAATGGCCGAACGCATCATTTCGGAACAGTTGCCGAAATTGGAGAAAAAGGCGTTCTCACCCGAAACGGGATGCAAGGGCACCGCCAATTGGAAGGTCGTCTTCCCCTTTAAAGTGAAGGATAACGAAAAGGCATTGGAGCTTAAGAAACGACTTGAAGAATCGATCGTCGACCTGAAGTATAAAAACACCGTGTCAAAGGACATCTACGACCTCGAAGATCAATTCGTAGTCGTACATGGATTCAAATCGAAGGATTTCGCACTTGGCTATGCGGAACTCCTAAAAAACAATAGGGATTACCGCATCAAGGATGAGAATTTCGTAGTTTTGTCTTCTAACTACCAAATCATCCTCGTTCATAAGAATATAGAAGATTACAAAGCACAAATGTTAACCCCAAAACCGTGAACACAATGTTTTCAGACAACAAAAAACCTAGACCTATGGAGAACTTCGGCGGACAGCCCAATCGAATTGAAAAGAACACCATCATCAAAGGGGACATCACCTCAGAGGCCGATTTTAGGATTGATGGAAAACTGGAAGGAAACGTAAAGACCTCAGGTAAGGTCGTTATCGGAAAAGGCGGCCTGATCAAAGGGAAGGTCGAATGCGTAAACGCCGATATCGAAGGTAACTTCAATGGTGAACTGTTCGTATCCGAATTGTTGTCCTTGAAAAGCTCTGCCCAAATCGAAGGCACCGTTAACGTTGCGAAATTGGCAGTAGAACCAGGGGCCACCTTCAATGCAGCCTGTAGTATGGGCAAAAACGCCAGCAGTGCGCCGACCCATAAGTTGCAGCCGACAAAATCGAATGAACCAGCAAAAGTCTCCTAAGAAGAACAACTTTCGCAACGCGGCCATGTTGTCGGGTATCGCCTTTGAAATGGGGGCGATCATCTTTTTGGCCGTGAAAGGGGGCAACTGGTTGGATACCCATTATCAAACTGAAAAACGGATTTTTACCGTTGTGGCCACACTTCTCGGTGTGGCTATTTCCATTTGGGTCGTTTTACAACAGCTGAAACGCATCAAATATTGAAGTCCTTTCGTCATAGTCCGTTCCGTTTTCTTATGCTCCTGGCCATTGCCCTTGGGGCGGTCTTCGCGATCCATGTGTTGGCACTTCGTAGTTTGGAGCATCCGATGTTCGATGATCTGATCGTTCGGTCGTATGGGGTCAACTTTATGCTTGCTGTGGTCATCTATGCGGCGCTGTATCGGTTTCGCCTCAAGCTTAAAAACCAGATCGGCTTTTTGTTCATGGCCGGCAGTTTCTTGAAATTCGCCCTCTTCTTTTTGATATTCTATCCTGTTTACAAAGCCGATGGAGTGATGCAACGGAGCGAGTTCGCGGCCTTTTTCATCCCCTATGCGGTGAGCCTTGTTCTAGAGACTTATTTTACATCCAAAATGCTCCAGGATTTGGAGAATTCCGAAGACTGAGTATCAGCTCAAAAACCGCTGAAAATAAACGGCTAAAGCTTTTTTCTTTTTGCAAGAAAGAGTTACATTTGCACCGATTTTTAGAGACCGTTATTTTGAGCATAATGCAAAAAGCGAAATTGAAGGGAATTCTCCTAGGACTTGTACTAATTTTAGGACAATTCACCTTTGCATCGGAAAAGAGTGGGGAAGCCGAAGGAGACGGCAAAGACCTCAAGACCGAAATCAAGGAGTACATTGCCCACCACCTTCAAGATTCACATGATTTTTCATTGTTTTCCTACACCAAGGACAATGGCGAACATCATTACGTCGGCTTTCCGTTGCCGGTAATTTTGTGGGACGATGGATTGAAAGTGTTCTCCTCCTCTAAATTCCACCACGGCGAGACCTTGGCCGAGGTTGATGGCAACCATTACAAGCTGTATCACAGTAAGATTTATAAGACCGATGCCCAAGGCACGATCACCTATGACGAAGACCACCACGCGACCAACGTCAAACCGTTGGATTTTTCGATTACCAAGAACGTGGTCATGATCATCGTCACCGGCTTGTTGATGTTGTGGTTGTTTACGAGCTTGGCCAGATCATATGCCAAGAACAATGGTATTCCGACCGGTGCTGGGCGGTTCTTTGAGCCGATCGTACTGTACATCCGTGATGACATCGCCAGACCCAATATCGGTGAGAAGCGTTACGGCAAATACATGCCCTTCTTGCTGACCATTTTCTTTTTCATTTGGTTCTTGAACATCTTCGGGCTGACCCCGCTGGGCATCAATGTCACGGGTAACATCGCCATTACGGTTTCTTTGGCCTTGATGACTTTCGTGATCACCAATGTCACCGGAACCAAAGACTATTGGATGCACCAATTCGACCCGCTTGGCAATTCATTGCCCTGGTACGGAAAAATATTTTTATACATCATTTTGGTCCCCATCGAGTTGTTGGGCTTGATCATCAAACCGTTTTCGCTCTTGATCCGTCTGTATGCGAACATGCAGGCCGGGCATATCGTATTGATGAGCCTGATCGGATTGATGTTCATATTTAAGAGTTGGCTGGGAAGCCCCTTATCTTTCGGTCTGGCATTCGCCATTTCATTGATCGAAGTATTGGTGGCTTTGTTGCAGGCCTATATTTTCACCATGTTGAGCGCCTTGTATTTCGGCTTTGCGTCTGAAGAGCATGAACATGATCATGAGGTGGAAGCGGCACATTAGGAAAAGTAAACGTTGAATATTTAATTTTTAAACTAGATAGATATGGAAATTCCAATTATGGTAGGTGCAGGTTTGGTTGTCATCGGTGTTGGTCTTGGTATCGGTAGGATCGGTGGTTCTGCCATGGAGGCCATTGCCCGTCAGCCAGAAGCTTACGGAAAGATTCAAACAGCGATGTTGATTGCAGCGGCGTTGATTGAAGGTATTGGTTTTGCTGCGTTGTTCGCGGTATAATCATTCCATCTAAGGCAAAAGGCTGCAACGGTTGGTTGCAGCCCTTGCCTTGTTTAAAAAGGGATTACACAAAATTTTAGATTATGGAAAAGTTGTTGGATGAGTTTTCACTAGGATTGTTTTTTTGGCAGACCTTATTGTTCGGGTTGTTGCTTTTCTTGCTTTGGAAATTCGCATGGAAACCGATTTTGAAAGCGGTAAACGACCGTGAAGAAGGGATCAAGAACGCTTTGGATGCGGCCGAAGATGCCAAAAAGGAAATGCAGAACGTTACCGCCGACAGCGAGCGTTTGTTGAAGGAAGCCCGTGCCGAGCGTGAAAGCATGATGAAGGAAGCCCGTGAAATCAAAGAGAAGATGATTTCAGACGCCAAAGAGCAAGCTCAGGTCGAAGGCGATAAAATGTTGAAACAAGCCCAAGCTGCTATCGAAAGCGAAAAGAAAGCGGCCGTTGCCGATATCAAAGCGCAGGTCGCGAACCTGTCCGTAGATATCGCTGAAAAAGTGATCAAAGAAGAATTGTCCGACAAAAAGAAGCAACTGAAGTTGGTCGAAGGAATGTTGGGCGACATCAAATTGAACTAAGCGATGAACGAGAGTAGGGCCGCCATACGATACGCCAAAGCGACATTGGATTTCGCAGTTTCCAAGAAAGCTGCCGACAAGGTCGAAAAAGACATGCGCGACATCGCTGCCGTTTTGAAAGAACATACCGAACTCAGCCAGGTATTGGCAAGTCCGGTCGTTAAAGGGTCGGTAAAAAAAGCAACCCTTTTGGAGGTCTTCAAGGGCAGTAACGATATTACCCAAGGTCTGATCGGCACTTTGACCGATAACAAACGTATCGAGTTGTTGCACGAGGTCGCCTTGAAGTACATTATCCAATACGAAAAAATGAAAGGGGAAGAAGTGGCTTATGTCACTTCGGCCGTTCCGTTGACGCCAGCTCTTGAAAAGAAAATTTTGGCCCAGGTCACTAAACTGACCGGCAACAAGGTCACCATTGAGAACAAGGTCGATGAAAGCATCATCGGCGGTTTCGTCCTTCGTGTGGGTGATTTACAATACGATGCCAGTGTGGCAAACAAATTAAACGGATTAAAACGAGAATTTACAAATAGTCTATAACCATGGCAGGAGTAAAAGCAGCTGAGGTATCAGCAATACTAAAACAACAATTATCAGGTTTTGAAGCCTCCGCTTCTTTGGATGAAGTGGGTACCGTTCTACAGGTTGGTGACGGTATTGCTAGAATATATGGCCTTTCAAATGCACAGTACGGGGAGTTGGTCGAATTCGAAACCGGAATGCAAGGGATCGTATTGAACCTTGAAGAAGACAATGTCGGTGTGGTATTGTTGGGCCCTTCGAAAGAAATCAAAGAAGGCGCTACCGTAAAGCGAACGCAACGTATCGCCTCGATCAATGTAGGTGAAGGTATCGTGGGTCGTGTCGTTGACACTTTGGGAACTCCCATTGATGGAAAGGGACCGATTGCGGGAGACACCTACGAAATGCCATTGGAACGTAAGGCCCCAGGGGTAATTTACCGTCAGCCGGTAAATGAGCCCTTGCAAACCGGGGTTAAGGCAATCGATGCCATGATTCCCGTGGGTCGTGGTCAGCGTGAGTTGGTTATCGGTGACCGTCAAACAGGTAAAACCACCGTTTGTATCGATACCATCTTGAACCAAAAAGAATTCTATGATGACGGTGAGCCTGTTTACTGTATTTATGTAGCGGTTGGCCAAAAAGCATCGACCGTTGCGGCCATTGCCAAGACCTTGGAAGACAAAGGGGCACTTGCCTACACCACTATCGTTGCGGCCAATGCCTCTGATCCTGCCCCTATGCAGGTTTACGCACCCTTCGCCGGAGCGGCGATCGGTGAGTATTTTAGGGATACCGGTCGACCAGCATTGATCATCTATGATGACCTTTCAAAGCAGGCGGTCGCGTATCGTGAGGTATCCTTGCTATTAAGAAGGCCTCCAGGACGTGAAGCCTATCCTGGTGACGTTTTCTATTTGCACTCGCGTCTTTTGGAGCGTGCGGCCAAGGTCATTGCCGATGATGCCGTAGCAAAAGAAATGAATGACCTTCCCGATAGCTTGAAAGATAAAGTAAAAGGAGGCGGTTCTTTGACTGCACTGCCGATTATCGAAACCCAAGCAGGTGACGTTTCGGCCTATATTCCGACCAACGTGATCTCGATTACCGATGGTCAGATTTTCTTGGAGCAAGACTTGTTCAACCAAGGGGTACGACCTGCGATCAACGTGGGTATTTCGGTTTCCCGAGTCGGGGGGTCGGCCCAGATCAAATCGATGAAAAAAGTAGCAGGTACCTTGAAACTGGATCAAGCCCAGTTCCGTGAACTGGAAGCCTTTGCAAAGTTCGGGTCCGACCTTGATGCTGCTACCTTGAACGTTATCGAGAAAGGACGACGCAATGTAGAAATCCTAAAACAAGCCCAAAACGATCCGTTTACCGTAGAAGATCAGGTAGCGATCATTTTCGCGGGGTCGAAAAACCTATTACGTGACGTACCGGTGAACAAAGTGAAGGAGTTCGAGCGCGATTTCATCGAGTTTTTGAACGCCAAACACCGTGATGTTTTGGATACCTTGAAAGCCGGTAAATTAACCGACGAGGTGACCGATACCTTAACTTCGGTCTGCAAGGATCTGGCAGGAAAGTACCAAGCGTAAACGGTTTCATAAGGGGCCGATAACGGTTCCCTGTGCGACCATAACAGTAGGCAGTAGTACCGACCCCGGTCGGTAGAAGAAATAGTAGTATGGCTAACTTAAAGGAAATACGGAATAGGATTTCATCGGTCAAATCGACCATGCAGATCACCAGCGCCATGAAAATGGTATCGGCGGCCAAGCTGAAAAAGGCCCAAGACGCCATTACCGCCATGCGCCCCTATGCCGATAAATTGACTGAACTTTTGCAGAACCTGAGCGCTAGTTTAGACGGTGATGCAGGAAGCAAGTATGCTGATAATCGGGAGGTCAACAAAGTGCTCGTAGTGGCAATTACCTCGAACAGGGGGTTGTGCGGTGCTTTCAATTCGAACATATTGAAGCAATGTGCCACCTTGGTCGATACCTATGAAGGAAAACAAGTCGATTTCGTTACCATTGGTAAAAAAGGGAACGACCAATTGGTCAAACAACACCATGTATTGGCAAACCACAGTGGGGTGTTTGATGAGCTGACCTTTGATAATGTGGCCGTCATCGCCGAAGATTTGATGCAACGGTTCACCGAAGGGGAATATGATAGGATCGAATTGGTATACAACAAATTCAAGAATGCGGCCACCCAAATCGTGATGACCGAGCAATTCTTGCCAATCGTTCCGGTTGAAGGGGATGCCTCAGGAGCGGCCGATTATATCTTCGAACCTTCAAAGCCTGAAATCGTCGAGCAATTGATCCCAAAGTCTTTAAAGACCCAATTGTTCAAAGGGATCCGCGATTCGTTTGCCAGTGAGCACGGGGCGCGTATGACCGCGATGCACAAAGCGACCGATAACGCTTCAGAACTGAAAGATCAGTTGACCTTGACCTATAACAAGGCACGTCAGGCGGCGATCACCAACGAAATCCTTGAGATCGTTGGAGGCGCCGAGGCACTGAACAACTAAGATTGGTTCGAGCCAAATTGCTTAAAGCCCCTGTTTTCAGGGGCTTTTTTGTTTTTCACCCTTTTTTTGGGGAAAAGGATGTAACATTTTCGACAGCGTGCATCAAAAGGGAAAAACAAATAAAAATGAAACAGCTAAAAAGAACGACAACCATTCTATTCGCCGCTTTATCTTTACTATCGGTAAGCGCACAAGAGTATCCATTTGAAGTATCCGTAACCGGAGAAGGAAATCCGATCCTGTTATTTCCTGGGTTCACCTGTACCGAAGAAGTCTGGGACACTACGGTAGCCGAACTCTCGAAGAATCACGAATGCCATACCTTTACCTTTGCAGGCTTTGGGGATGTGCCGGCTATCGAAACCCCTTGGTTTCCGCAGATCAAGGAAGGTGTGGCACGTTATATCGAAGACCACGGTTTGAACGGTGCTACGGCCATCGGGCATAGCTTAGGGGGCACCTTGGCGCTATGGTTGGCCAGTGAAGGTCATGGGGATCTTAAAAAATTGATCATTGTTGACGGCCTGCCTGCTACTGGGGCCTTGATGATTCCCAACTACAACAGCGAGCATATGGTCTATGACAATCCGTACAACCAACAGCTACTACAGCTCTCCGATGCCGATTTTTCGGCAATGGCCAAACAATTCGCTACGGGCATGACCTTAAATGAAACACAGCGACCCAAAATCCAAGAATGGATCGAGAAAGCAGATCGGAAAACGTATGTATACGGGTATACCGATTTGCTAAAGGTCGATTTGAGGGACGATCTTGCCAAGATCGGGGCTGAAATCCTGGTCTTGGGGGCGGCCCATCCTTATGGGAAGGAAATGGCTACGGCCACGTATACGAAACAATTTGAACAAGCTGAAGCCTACGATCTCAGGATTGCCGAAGGATCGGCCCATTTCATCATGTACGACGCTCCCGATTGGATGCTCGAACAGATCAACGGCTTTTTGGAATAATACCGATGAAGACCAACTTCGAAACCATCTATGGGGAACACCGCGAGGCCATTTATCGGGTCTGTCTCGGTTATGTCAAAGGCAACGCGGCTCTGGCAGAAGACTTGACCCAGGAAGTGTTTCTAAAGGTACTGACCCATCTTGATGGATTTAGGAACGAAGCGAAGATCACCACCTGGTTGTATCGTATAGCGGTCAATACCTGTTTGATGGAATTGCGAAAATCAAAATACGTCTCCTTGCCGGAGCAGGTGTTGGAGGATGCGGAAACACCTTCAGATACACAACGGGAAGAAGACCGCTATAAAAAACTCCATCGTTGTATCGATCGACTGAAGAAAGACGAGAAAACCATGATATTATTGGATCTCGAAGACGTACCCCAAAAGGAAATCGCGGCCATTATGGGAACGACCCATGAAGCCGTCAGGGTACGCATCCATAGAATAAAAAAAACCTTATCCCATTGTGTACACCATGGAAAATTATGAAGAAATAAAGGCAAGCTGGAGAAAGGAATCCGGTGCGCCTACGAACACGGCGAACGATATCCTACAAATCCAACAAAAGCTATCCCAAATCAAACGGGGCCAAAAAATAGGAAATTGGGTCATGACCATCACTGTTCTGGTGCTTTTGGGGTATCTGATGTATGCGCTACGGTTCGGGAAGACCCTATTGAACTTTGGCCTCATATTGATGGCCTCCGTACTGGTCATCAGGATCATCATCGAGGTCATGGATAAAAGACAACTGGCGACATTGGATCCCACGGTCAACGCACAAACATTCGCGTCGGCTTTGTTGGGGTACTATCAACGTCGCAAAAGGTTGCATACGATCATTACCCCGATCCTATACCTCTTGTATTGTGTGGGATTCGTGTTATTGCTACCGACCTTCAAAGTGGTATTTTCGACCGGTTTTTTCCTGTATTTGGTCTGTTCGGGGGCACTATCCCTGATCGTATTGGCGGTCATCATCTACAGGCAGACACAGCGCGAACTGTTTGAATTAAAGTCCCTTCGATAATCGTGGCACTAAATTTGGTTTCATATCTTTAAGACACTTAAATTGGAATCTATGAAACTCTTTACGTTTGCCATGATCGTTATCGCTTTTTCACTATCCAGTTGTTCTTCCCAAAAGAAACTGGTCGACAATCCTCCGTTCGAGTTGGGTGAAGCCAGCTGCCAGTCTTGGAAGGGAGGCCGTGCCGAAACAGGTTCGGGAATGTTGCTCGAGATTCCGGTCATGGGTGATAACCTCGATAATCTCAAAATGCAGGAAGCCTATTTTCGGGGTAAGGTCGCACCGGTCACTTTCGCTTCGAAGGATGGGGTCTGGATGGCCAAAGCCAACTTCATGGACGTAAGCGAGGAAAAGGCAGACATGGTCATGCACTCCGATGGCAACAAGGAAGTCGGCAACCAGCCGCCCAAGTTAAAAGGGAAATTCCCCTTCGAATTGGAACCCACCGAATGCGTGGTCAGTTATTTGGATGGTGGAAAACTGGTCTATGTCAAAATCGACGGGATCAAAGAAAAGAAACCTTTGATTTACCAATAAGTACGATACCGCATTTTGCGCGAACTGCCTTATTGGTTACTTTTATACGATGCGGCCCCGAAGCTAAACTTCGGGGTCCGTAGTTAATAGCGGTTAGGTAGTGAACCCACTTAAAAAACTTTTCAAGCAGACCTTTATCTACGGATTGGCGACGGTCTTGCCACGAATGCTCTCATTTTTATTGCTCCCGCTTTATACCGGGGTTTTGGCAACGGCAGGGTATGGTGAGGTTTCGGTAATCTTTGCGTGGTTCGCCATATTCAATGTGGTTTTGGCGTACGGTATGGAAACGGCGTTTTTCAGGTTTTACAATGGCGACGATGACCCTAGGCTCGTTGTGTCCACATCCCTTTGGTCCCTATTGTTATCTACCACATTGTTCGTGTTGATCGGACTGTTCGGATTGGAAGCCATCGCCTCAAGTGTGGGGATCGAAGCTCGATACATTCGCTTCGCCATATTCATCTTGGCTTTGGACGCCTTGGTGATCATACCTTTCGCTTGGCTGAGGGCCAATGAAAAACCGATGCGCTATGCGGTGGTTAAATTCACCAATGTGGTCATTAATCTTGGGCTGAATATCTTTTTTTTACTCATTCTACCTGGTATGGCCGAAGCCGACCCGGACGGCTTTATGGCGCGCCTCTATAAGCCCGATTTCGAGATCGCCTACATTTTTATCGCCATGCTCGTAGCCAGTGGGGTAACCCTATTTTTGATGCTGCGATTGTATTTTCAAAGTGATTACCGTTTCGACTCCGGCTTGTGGAGGCGCATGATGGTCTATGCCGCCCCGGTATTGATCGCTGGTATTGCCTTTACGGTCAATGAAGTGGCAAATCGAATATTACTAGATGAGCTGTTGCCACAGGATACCGCGCGCAGTGAGGTCGGCAAATATGCAGCCTGTTTGAAGTTGGCCCTTTTCATGACGCTGTTCGGAACCGCTTTTCGAATGGGGATCGAACCCTTTTTCTTCAGCCATGCCAAAAGTGAGAATCCCCAAAAGACCTATGCCCAAATCACCAACTACTTCGTCATCTTGGGCAGTGTCATCTTATTGGGTGTAGTGGTATTCGCTGATGTCCTGAAAGTGTTGTTCGTTAGGGACGAAGCGTATTGGGAGGCCATGGAAATCGTACCCATCGTGGTTTTGGCCAGTTTTTGCCTCGGCATTTACCACAACCTGTCGGTTTGGTACAAAATCACCGACCGCACCAAATTCGGCGCCTATATTTCTTCGATCGGCGCCTTGTTGACCCTGATCATCAATTTGGCCTTGATCGATAAAATCGGCTATATGGCCTCGGCATGGGCCACCTTGGCGGCCTATGGCAGCATGATGCTGTTGTCGTTTTTCTTCGGAAGAAGGTACTATCCCATCCCATACAACATGCGTAAAATCCTTTTTTATGGGGGGCTCTCCATCTTGTTTTCCGCCTTGTCCTTTTATGTATTTGATCGCAATTTAATCTTAGGAAGCCTCCTACTTTTGTTATTTTTGGGATTGATTTATAAGATGGAAGGAGCGCGATTGAAAAGCGTGTTCTTGAATAAGCCGCTCTCTCCCAAATAGAAATCGCAAAGCCATTTTACCACCCATAGGATGAGATCCATGACCATTCCCATAATAAACAAATCCAAACATCCGTTACCCCATTATGAGACCGAGGCTTCCGCTGGAATGGACCTACGTGCCGACCTTTCCGAAAGCATTCGATTGAAACCCTTGGAGCGGGCGATCATCAAAACCGGTTTGTTCATCGAATTACCTGTCGGTTTCGAAGCCCAAGTCCGTCCCCGAAGTGGCTTGTCGGCTAAGAAAGGGATTACCGTTTTGAATGCCCCAGGCACTATAGATGCCGATTACCGAGGTGAGATCGGAGTAATTTTGGTCAACCTTTCAAATGAAGATTTCGTGGTCGAAGACGGGGAACGAGTCGCCCAGCTCGTCATTGCAAAACACGAAAGGGCCGATTGGACCGAAGTAGCTTCCTTGTCGATCACCGAAAGGGGTGAAGGGGGGTTCGGAAGTACCGGAACGAAATAATAAAGATTGCAACTAAGCTATACCCTATGAAAATTATTGTGCCCATGGCCGGTCGAGGATCTCGATTGCGCCCTCATACCCTTACGGTTCCGAAACCGTTGATTCCAGTCGCCGGAAAACCCATCGTGCATCGTTTGGTGGGCGATATTGCCAAGGTTTTAGGCGAACCCATAGAAGAAGTGGCCTTTATTTTGGGCGACCCCGCATTTTTCGATGACAGCGTCGTAGCGAGTCTCGAACGCTTGGCGAACGAATTGGATGCAAAAGCCAGTATTTACAGACAATTGGACCCCAAGGGCACCGGTCATGCCATCATGTGTGCCGAACCTTCTTTATCGGGGCCTGCCGTGGTCGCCTATGCCGATACCTTGATTCGGGCCGACTTTGATTTGGACAAAGAGGCCGACAGTGTGATTTGGACAAAGAAAGTGGCCAATCCTGAAGCCTTCGGTGTCGTGAATCTCAACGAAAAAGGACATATCGTCGAACTGGTCGAAAAGCCCCAGACCTTTGTCAGTGATCAAGCGGTCATCGGCATCTATTATTTTAAAGACATCGCGGTGTTACGAAAAGAGTTGCAATTCGTCTTGGATAATGAGATCATCAATGGCGGTGAATACCAGATCAATGATGGGATCAAACGCATGATGGCCGACGGCAAGGTTTTCGTAAGTGGGAAAGTGGATGAATGGATGGACTGTGGGAACAAAAACGTGACCGTTGAAACCAACCAACGCATGCTGGGATTTTTGGAAAACGACGGAGAACCCTTGATAGACGCCTCGGTACGGACCGAGAATGCCAACATCGTACCGCCTTGTTATATCGGAAAAGGCGTGGTATTGAAAAATACGACCGTTGGGCCATATGTGTCGATCGGGGATCATACCGAAATCGAGTCGTCAACCGTTAAAAATAGCTTAATCCAAAGCAATAGCAGCATCAAAAACGCTAATTTGGATAATGCCATGATAGGCAACCATGTGCGGTATAATGGGAATTTCGAGACACTGAGCATCGGTGATTTTTCAGTATTGGAGTAATCGGAATTGAGGGCCGACTTGAAGCAAAAGAAGATGAATGGTTTAAAAACATATTCGCTTTTAGTGCTGGTGGCGTTGACAACGCTTGGGACGCTCTGTGCCCAAGAATCACCCAAAGTGTTGCCCGAAGAAGAGAGTGCCGAGGTCTTTCTGGAAGAATACACCGATGATTTTCAAGAAACCTTTTTTGAAGCCCTGAAACAAAAAGGCATCCAAAACTACGACCGGGCGATCAACCTCTTGTTGTCATGCAAGCAGATGGATCCCACGGTGATCGCCGTCGACCATGAACTCGCCAAGACCTATTTTCTAGACGGCCGGTATTTTACGGCGCAACGCTATGCTATCGAGTGTGTGGTCGCCGAAGCATCGAATTATTGGTTTCTCGACACCTTGATCAAGGTCCTGGATAAACAAGACACGAGTATCCAATCTTTGTCCGACACCTTGCCCTACACCGACGAAAAGTTGCAGGCCAATCTGGCCCTTATTTATTTCAAGAACGCCCAGTACGAAGCCGCATTGAAGGTCTTGGAGCACCAAAAAAGCGATTTGGCACGCGAACTTACCCTAAAGATCAACGACACCCTTCGATCGAAGAAATCGGCTATAACCGTCAATACATCGGCAACTACCAAACCTCCAACATCGGATGCGAAGAATCCCACTGATGCTGTTCGTGATAGAATGATGGAGCTCTTGGAAGCTGAAGATTTCAAAGCCCTCGAGGACGTGGCCGTTGATGCGGTAGAGACCTTCCCCTTACAACCCGAATTCTATTATTTCTATGGAGCTGCCTTGAACAAGAACGGGAAGCCTAATGAGGCTCTGGAGGTCCTACAGACCGGGTTGGACTATCTTTTTGAACCAGGTATAACCATGAACAAGATCTACCAAGAAATGGCCGCGGCGCATACGGCCTTGGGCAATACTTCGAAAGCAAATGAATACCTTAGTAAAGTGAAATCAGGATTATGATAAGGCCAATGATGAGTATAACCCGACCCTTTCTGGTTTTGACGTTTAGTGGCGTTATGCTGATTTCTTGTACCTCAAAGAAGGCAATAGCCAATGGGGAACTCGACACCTCGGTTTCTGCCAAAAAGGCCATTGAGAAGCACTACGACAACGCCATTGATTTCGAGACCATCAGTGGGCGGGTCAAAATCGATTACTCTGACGGTAGGGCTGACAGCGGTACGACCGTGAGCTTGCGCATGAAAAAGGACGAGGTCATTTGGATCAGTGCGCCATTAGGGATACTCAAAGCCAAGATCACCCCGGAAAAAGTGTCCTTTTACAACAAGCTCGAAAAAGAATTCTTCGACGGTGATTTCAGTTACCTCAGTCAACTGTTGGGCACCGAGCTCGATTTCGGACAAGTGCAGGATCTCCTTTTGGGAAATGCGGTTTTGGACCTCAGGGACCGTAAATACATCGCTGCCAATACCGCCGACACCTATGGGTTGAAACCTAAAAAAGAAAACGATTTGTTCAAGATCCTTTTCTTTTTGGAACCCCAGAACTTCAGGATTTCGAGTCAGCAGATCTCGCAACCCTGGGAAGATCGTTTTTTGAAAATGGCCTATAGCTATCAAGAAGTTGAACGGAAAGTCTTGCCCAACACCGTGGCCATTGAGGCGATCACCGAGGGCACTACCAATACCATCGACCTGGATTTCAGGAACATCGAATTCAATAGAAAACTGAATTTTCCATACCGGATACCTAAAGGATACAAAGAGATCGTCTTAAAATAAATGCGCTTTACCCATACATACCGCTTGTTATCGATCTTGCTGCTTTGCCTGTGGTCATGGGGTCTTCAAGCGCAAAGTTCAGAACAAAAGGCCCTCGAGGCGAAACGGGCAAGACTACAAAAGGAAATCAAGGAATACGATCGGTTATTATCTGAGGAACAACAGCAAAAAGGAAGCGTGTTGGAACAGGTCGAAGCGCTGGATCGAAAAATCAACATGAGCCAACAATTGATCCGGCTAACGAACCAACAGGCGAATTTGCTCAACCGACAGATCAATGCCAATGTTCGCAAAATCTCAAAGTTGAGGGAAGACCTCGAGCTATTGAAAAAGGACTATGCCCAGTTGATCGTAAGATCGTATCAAAACCGCTCTGAGCAGAATCGCTTATTGTTTTTGCTCTCTTCCAGCAACTTTTTCCAAGCGTTCAAAAGGGCGCAGTATCTCAAACAGTATGCCCAACATCGCAAACAGCAAGGGGATGATATCATGGCCACGGCCCAGGAACTATCTGCCTTGAATTCAGGCTTGATCGAGCAACGCAAGGTAAAGGCGCAATTGATCGCGGAGAATACCCGGGTCAAAAACGGGCTTTCGAAAGAAATCAATGGTCAGAAAGAACTATTGCGTAGTATACGTCAAAATGAAAGTCGGTATGCAGCGGCAATCGACGATAGGAAAAAGGAAACCCGCAGGATCGATCGTGAAATCAAAAGTCTGATTCGGTCGGCAATTGCCAGCTCGAACAAGAAATCGGGAAGCAGTAACCGAGAGCGTTTTGAATTGACCCCTGAGGCAAAGCTGATCGCCAACAGTTTCACCGCCAACAAAGGCAAACTGGTCTGGCCGGTTGAGAAAGGGATAAAAAGCCAAGGGTTCGGGGTGTATAAGGACAAGGTGTATCCTGGCATACAACATCGCAACAATGGAGTGACCATAGCGACCGATTCAGGAGCTGAGGCCCGGGCCATTTTCGATGGGGAGGTCATGTCGGTCGAAACCTATCGCATGGGCCAAAAGGGGATTTTCGTACGGCATGGCAACTACATCAGCATGTACTACAACCTTTCGAAAGTTTACGTGAAAAAAGGGGATAAGGTCGCCGCAAAGGAAGCCTTGGGTGAGATTCACACCAACCGGATCAACGGGTCGACGAAATTGAAGTTTTATCTTTATGAAGACACCAAGCGGTTGAATCCCGAACACTGGATATACCAACTTTGAATTATGGCACACATCACTGATTTACAAGGGTCCTTTACATTGCATAACGGCGTAGAAATGCCTTACTTCGGATTGGGGGTATACCTTTCGGAAGAGGGTGATGAAGTCGTGAACGCGGTCAAATGGGCCTTAGAGGCCGGGTATCGACATATCGATACCGCCGCCATTTATAAAAATGAAGCTGGGGTCGGTAGGGGCATCAAGGAAAGCGATGTCGAACGTGAATCGATCTTCACGGTCAGTAAGGTGTGGAATGCCGATCAAGGCTATGATAACACGCTAAAGGCCTTTGATAAAAGCTTGGATCGATTGGATATGGAGTATTTGGACTTGTATCTGATCCATTGGCCCGTGGCAGGTAAATACAAAGATACTTGGAAAGCCCTCGAACGCCTGTATGCTGAAAAACGGGTCAGGGCCATCGGGGTCAGTAATTTTTTGGAACACCAGTTGGTCGATTTGATGCAAGGGTCTTCCATCATACCCATGGTAAACCAAATGGAATTCCATCCGTATTTGGTACAACAGGGACTGCTTGACTTTTGTTCCAAAAACAAGATTCAATATGAAGCGTGGTCACCCTTGATGCAAGGGCACATCTTTACGATGCCGGAATTTGAGGCACTCGCCTTGAAATACCAAAAGACCATTGCGCAAATCGCCTTGCGATGGGACCTCCAGAAAGAGGTGGTGACCATTCCGAAATCAACGAAAAAAGAACGGATCATCGCGAATGCCGCTATATTCGACTTTGAGTTAGCCGCTGAAGACATGGCATTGCTCGACGGTCTTGATCAAGGAAAGCGATTCGGGCCTGACCCCGATAATTTCGATTTCTGACATCCTTAACCCAAAGTTAATATTGTGGATGACAACCTTTTTGGACAGGCGCCATCTTTAGGGCAATGAAAAAACACTACCTCTTTTGGATACTTCCGATCCTGTTCGCCTTTGAGTGTGACCCACAGATTGATTTCGAAGAAAATACCCGGCTATTGGTCAAAGGCAGGCTAGTTGACGGCGAAGGTCGCCCACTCAGCGGCTATCCCGTGGCTGTCTATGCATCGACCCAGTTCTCCGGTTTCGATGGGTCCTTTTTCGGTTTTGACAATGATGTGGTGCTTGGTGCCGGGGAGACCGATACCAACGGTGATTTTAGGGTTACCGCACTTAGTCCGGTCAATGCATCGGTCGTCTATACGCTGATCAATTTTGAATCACTAGACCCTTTTGACCCATCATTGACGCCCTTGGTGTTGAACTTTTTGAGGCAATTACCTTCGGAATCGAACACCTTCGATCTTCAGGAAGTCCAATTGGAAACCTTGCGCCCGTTCAATGTCGAATTGCAACGAACGGTGAACCTGACCGATACACTGACCTATTCCTTGACTTATCGATCCAATGTCAAGGAAATCAATTTCGGACCTGAGGAATTCGGTTCGAATTTTCCTGACCAATTCGCGGGCGGGCAGTTGACCCCTGCGGCCGATTCCGCTATCGAACCTTTGACCGTGCAAGTGGGCGATACCGTCTTTTTGGATTACAGCTTGCGTAATGTGGTCGAAACCGGACAAGGCCAAATTGAGATCATCATCGACGCGACCACCCCAAACTTTGTATATGAATTCTAGGCGACTCACGGTTTTGGCGGTCCTTTTTTGTAGCCTATGGGTTACAGGACAAGAAGAGACCACCCCAAAACCCGATTATTATTACGATGTCTTGGGAACCGCCCAACTAGGTTACCTGATTCCATCTACCTTTGGTGAAAGTTATTTGGATGGCTACGATTTCTGGAATGGCTTTCATTTTGATGCCAAGGCCTATGTGAACGAACAGATCGCCTTGGGTGTTCAGGTCGAAGCTTTTAAGGGCAGGGTCATCGACCCCACTTTGGTTGGGGCAATCGATGCCAGTCGTGTGATCCATGGCTATGCCGTGGGCAGCTACATTCCCTTTGACCGAAAGAAAGACCTACTTTTTGAAGTAGGTATGGGTCTAGGGTTCATCGATATCCGAAATGAAAAAGGAGTACAGCGTTTCCACGATACGGGTTTTTCGGTCATGGTCAACGCCCAAGTTTCGTATCGGCTGAATAAGTGGTTCGGACTTTATGCGAGGGCCCAAGCGAACTGGGGGTTTCTTGATATTGAAGCCGCACCGGAAATCGACGATCTGTTCAATTCGTCGCAATTCTTTTCACCTTCACTGGGCATTCGGGTCTTTATTTTATGACCCCATGAACAAGGCACGAAGCTCGCTAGCCTGATCCGGCTTCATTTTGCCGGCTAAGACCAGGCTGAGTTGTTTTCTGCGCAGCGCCCCTTCAAAGCGTTCTTTTTCCAATTCACTTTCCGGTTCGATACCGGGCACTTCGGTAGGGTTCCCGGTTTCATCGACCGCGACGAATGTATAAATGGCCTCATTGGCTTTGGTACGCTCCCCACTGAATCGATCTTCCATCCAAACATCGATATAGACTTCCATAGAAGTTTTGAAAGCCCTCGAAATGGCGGCTTCTACGGTTACCACGCTCCCCAAGGGTACCGAACGGTTAAAAGCCACGTGATTGACCGATGCGGTGACCGTGATCCTTCGGCTATGACGGCGGGCCGCAATACTGGCAGCGCGGTCCATTCGGGCCAATAATTCGCCTCCGAAAAGGTTGTTCAACGGATTGGTTTCACTTGGCAAGACCATATCGGTCATGACCGTTCTGGAATCTTTAGGCGTTTTGGTGCGCATTTCGAAAAATTTGCAGCAAAGATATTCAAGACTTTTTTAGGGAAGTACGAAGCGCGGCGTTTTATTTCTCTGAAAGCATCCAGGCGTCGGTGGATACCTCGCGTTTTATTTTTCGTAAAAAGACGAGGCCTTCTTTCGAATCGGTGAACGAAGCATATGCGACTTGATGTAAGCCATAGCGGTTTTGTCCGATGTAGCTTGCGTCATAACCTTGACGGCTCAATTGGGAGACTTTCGATTCGGCGTTCGCTTTGACGCGAAATGCCCCGGCGATGATATGGTGTCGTGGGCCTGTTTCCTCCTTCTTTTGCGACAAGGTGATGGTTATCGGCGGTAGCTCCAAGGGGGCACTGTCAAAAAAAGTGGCCTTTTGGATGTACTTTTCAACCTGAACCTCACTTTCTTGCTGCACTAGGGCCTGTCTGGTTTGGTTTTGCCGGTAGAATTGATAGCCGCTAGCGCCTAATGAAAACGTGAGTAAAACCAGGGCCGCATATTTCAATAACGGCCGAAATGATGTGGTTTCGCGTTGTTCGGGAGTGATGATAAAGGGGATTTTTTCCTCGATTTCGACGACTTCCTGTTTGAGGGTTTCGCGAACGATGGGAGTTGCCGAAAAAGTGGAAAGCCCAAAGGACGAAACCAAATAGTTCACCTTTTCAGTGGGCTTGAATTGGATGCGACCCTCTGAATCACTGGTCAACGAGCCGATATCGTCCAAATCGAGACGATCTCCATTGATCAGACGTTCTTTCCAGGTTTTGGAATGTTCTAGAACACTATCCAAAATGTCGTCATAAGCCAAATGCTTTGATTTGGCGATATGGGAAACCAAAAGACCGTCGTTCTTCGACAATTGTTGGTTGAATGAGATGGATTTCGACGGAGGAAAAAGCGTATGGTTGGCGACATCGATCTTCGCAGAGGTGGTATTCGCCAAGAATGCACCGAACTCAGGAACGACCACACAGTTGTAGCGGTATAGGAGTTCTGAGATATAGTGTTCGATGCGCATTCCAGCAAATATTACAAAAATTGGGTAAGCGCAAAATAGCCGACATAACTTTTTATTAACATTCTAAAGCTGCCGAACTGTGAACAACGGCTACCCACAAATCCATGTCTGAAAATGAACTGATTGCCTTACTTAGACTACAGAAGATTCCGAACATTGGAGACGTTAAGGCCAAAAAGCTCATCGAACATTGTGGTAGTGCGGCCAAGGTCTTCAAAGAACGCCCAGCAGCATTGTTAGGTATTGAAGGGATTGGTACGCGAACCTTGGCCTGTCTTCATGAGACGTCTTGGTTACACGCGGCATTTAAAGAATTGGAATTCATCAAGAAGGCCGAGATCGAATGCTTGGGGTTTCAAAAGGGCGCCTATCCGAAGGGCTTGAAGCACTGTGCCGACGGGCCGATCTTGCTTTTCCGAAAAGGCAACATCAATCTGGTGGGCAGGCGTATCATCAGCGTGGTCGGCACTCGGAACATTACGGCCTATGGTCGGTCGTTCTGTGAGGCTTTTATCGAGGAAGTCGCCCCCTTAGAACCTGTAATAGTAAGTGGTTTGGCTTTTGGGGTTGACATTGCCATACAACGGGCCGCTATGGCGCAAGGCTTACAGACTTTAAGCTGTTTTGCCCACGGACTAAACCGCATTTATCCGAAGCAGCACAGTGGGTATGCACAACGGATGTGCCGTCATGGAGGGTTGTTGACCGAATTTTGGAGTAGTGATTTGCCCGAAAGGGAGCATTTTCTGAAGCGTAACCGGATTATCGCGGGCATTAGTGAGGCCACTGTGGTGGTAGAATCCGCTGAAAAAGGGGGCAGTCTGGTCACAGCCAATCTGGCCCACGGGTACCACCGTAATGTATTTGCGGTACCGGGTCGTTCGACCGACACTTTTAGTGTGGGCTGCAACAACTTGCTCAAGCAACAGAAAGCCCATGTATTGACGTCAGCAGCTGATTTAATCTACATTTTAGGATGGAAACTTGCTGATAATAAGAATATTAGCCCGCAAAGGACCTTGTTTCCGGAGCTGACTGAAACAGAACAGTCAATCTACTCATACCTGCAGTTCAACGGCAAACAATTACTGGATAACGTGGCTTTCGGATGCAGTCTGCCCATATTTGAAGTCGCGGCAACCTTGTTGGACCTTGAGATGAAAGGTATGGTTCGTCCGTTGCCCGGTAAGTTATTTGAAATCGTCTCATAGCGGCGACACCGTTTATCGAGCAAAATGAGACAGAAAAGGCGGTCTGTTTATAACCGCATTTCATCAGGACCTTTTTAACCGTTAAACGGAATTAAAGCCATATAATTCGGTATTTGTCTGAAAATGAAGGCCTTTCTTCGCCGATATGGCTACCTAACCCTTGTTCGACCAATGGTAAAGGATTTAGTATCCGATCTTAGAACGAACACGTTCCAAGACCGAATCGGCTACTTTTTTCGCTTTTTCGGCCCCAATGGCCAACGCTTCGTCAACTTCATCAAGGTGGTTCATGTAGTATTCAAACCGTTCACGGGGTTCCTCGAATTTTTGAAGGATCAATTCGTACAAGGCTTGTTTCGCATGGCCATAACCATAATTTCCGGCTAGATAGTTGGCGCTCATCTCCTCGATTTGCTCTGGTGATGCCAACAGCTTGTAGAGCGCGAAGACGTTATCATTGGTAGGGTCTTTAGGGTCCTCCATTGGGGTGCTGTCGGTGACGATACCCATGAGTTGCTTGCGTAATTTTTTATCGGGCTGGAATAGGTTGATGGTGTTTCCACGACTTTTGCTCATTTTACCTCCATCGGTACCCGGTACGTACATGGTCGCTTCCTGTAATTTCGTTTCCGGAAGCACGAAGGTATCCCCGAACAAATGATGGAATCGGGAAGCCACGTCGCGGGTCATTTCCAAATGCTGTGATTGGTCTTTGCCCACAGGCACGATATCGGCATCATACAAGAGGATATCGGCGGCCATTAACATCGGATAGGTGAAGATGCCGGCATTGACATCGTCCAAACGATCGGCCTTGTCTTTAAAGGAATGGGCCAGGGTCAACCGCTGATATGGGAAAAAACAACCCAAATACCAAGCCAATTCCGTGACTTGTGGCACATCGCTTTGCCGGTAAAAGACGGTTGCATCGACATCGAGCCCGAAAGCAAGCCAGGTGGCTGCGGTGGCATAGGTGTTGTTTCGCAGTTCCGCTCCGTTTTTTATCTGGGTCAAGGAATGCATATCGGCAATGAACAAAAACGATTCATTCTCGGGGTCCTGGGCCATTTCGATAGCGGGCATGATCGCCCCTAAGATATTGCCTAAATGGGGTACCCCCGTACTCTGTATGCCTGTAAGTATGCGTGCCATAGCTGATTGAAAAACAAAGGGCAAAGGTAAAAGAATTCGGCATAAACCAATACAAATGGCTATTTTAGACCCGTGTTGAAGCTGTTAAAAAACGGGGGCCACTTGCTCTACAGGATCTGGTTCTACTTTCTGGTGGCCTTGCCCATATTTTTGTTTTTCCCGCTGCTGCTTTTAGCCACGCTTTCCGAAAAAACTTATCGGTATTTTTTCTGGTTAGCCCGAAATCTATGGGCGAAGACGATTTTATTCGGCATGGGATTATGGCCCAACGTCGAGTGGCAAGAGCGAATGCTCCGAACCGAAAGTTATATGTTGGTGGCCAACCACACCAGTATGGTCGATATCATGCTGATGCTTTATGTAAGCAAAAACCCCTTTGTTTTCGTGGGCAAGCAAGAGTTGGTGAAAATCCCGGTGTTCGGCTTCTTTTATAAAAGGGTCTGTATTTTGGTGGATCGCAACGACGCCAAAAGCAGGACCGCGGTCTACCGGAGGGTTCAACACCGTTTGAACCAAGGCTTGAGTATCTGTATTTTTCCCGAAGGCGGGGTGCCCGAAGAAGATGTGGTTTTGGATAGATTTAAAGACGGGGCCTTTCGAATGGCCATTGCCCATAATATCAAAGTGGTGCCCATGACCTTTTTCGATTGTAAGAAACGATTTTCATGGACGTTCTTCAGCGGTGGCCCCGGGGCATTGCGGGTACGGGTCAACGAGTTTATCCCAACCGGTATATTGTCATCCGACGATACCGCCACCTTGCGTGAAGAGACCCGTGAACTGCTGCTGCAACAGCTGCAAGACGATCAGAAGCGATAGCGCACCCCACTGTACACCCCAATGGCATACGGTCTGAAATCACCAGCGGTTTCCGTAAAGGTGTTCAGCTGGTATTTGAACATCGGTTCGACATTCAGCTGTAGGTTTTGACTGAATTCGTAGTTGATCCCGATACCGACATTGGTACTGAAATTAACATCGTTCACATTATTGGCCTGCCCGATATCGGTGACCAGGCCACCAGACTCCAGCGAAACCATATTGTCGACCAAAAAGAGCGAACTCACCCCACCGATGAGGTTGACGCCTAACTTTTTATCTAGAATGGCATAATTGAATTCCATCGGGACTTCGATATAGCCCAGTTGCTGAACCATACGCCCGTCCAATGAGGCACTTGCCGCACTGAACTCAGGGTTCTGTGCGTCGGCGGCTACCTCTCCTTTCGAGACGCTTTGTACGACGAGGTTCCTAGAACTCCGTGAATAATTGATATTATCGATCAATTGGTTCGTTGACGCCTGTAAGGAAGATGAAAAGACGACTTCGTTGGTATCATAACCGTAATCTACCTTATGGATACCCGAACGCACACTTAGCTTTTTAGTCAGATTGTAAGCGACCGTCAAACCATAGCTTAAGTTGATTTTCCCGGATTTCGAATTGGTCTGGAAATTCGAATGGATGGGCGACCCTTCCCCGAGGGCATCAAAATAGACCGGGGCGATCGATGGCCCTACACTCCACCGTTTTGTTGGATCGCTTTCTTCGGCTACCGCAACTTCTTCTTGGGCTTCGATGGCATCATAAATCGATTGTTTGTCGATGATCGTTGTTTCGGCCACCGCAGTTTCCGTTGTTTCTTCCTCCCCTTGGGCAATAGGAGGGTTCTTTGAAGCCGGATCGGTTGCATTGATGGCGGGTTGCCCCTGGTCTTGTCGGTTCGCTGCTACCGGATTGGTTTCTTGGATTGACTCAGACAAGACCGATTCCGCATTCTGCGATGCCGGCCTTGCTTCTTGCTGGTTCGCTTCGGTTTGTTGTGCCACGGCCGTATCGATTCGATTCGATTGGATCAAACGCTTAGTGGACTCCCCTTCGTCATCGGTCTGCTGCCGGGTATTACCGGATTCTATTCCGTCCTGCGCCTCTATGGTCGATTCGACATCGGCCACTTGGCTCGCTTCAGCGTCTTGGGCCTTGCCGTCCAAAAATTCGGGAGTCGCATCGGTGGAGGGTGATGCGGGATCCGAATTGGGGTCATCGGTCTTGTTTTGCAATTCCGTATCGCTGACCGAAGGGCCCTCAAGTTGGGGCTCGGCGTCGAACGGATTGATCACGTACAACAGTAATGCGAGCAGGGCGGCGACTCCTCCCAATCGCCACCAAATAGGAACGACCCTGCGTTTTTGTTTCTTGTCCAACGAATTCTCGATGGCCCTCCAAACCCGATCGTCGGGTTCAGGGGCGAAATTCTCGAATTCCTTCTTGAACAGTTTATCGAAATTGTTCTTTTCCATTCTTAATAGAATTAAGCAATGTTGATGTTCTTTTCTTCAATTTTTTGTTTCAATATCATTCGGGCCCTGGCCAAATTCGATTTTGAAGTACCGGGCGAGGTGCCCAGCATTTCACTGATCTCATTGTGGGTGTAACCGTCCATTACATAAAGGTTGAAGGTGAGCCTGTACTTGTTCGGCAACTCTTGGATGTATTTCAAGAGTGTCGAAAGACTGACCGTTTGATCTTCCGTTTCAAAGTCGATGACCTCGGGGGTGTTTTCCGAAACCACATCCAAATACCGCTCCTTACGGTATTTCTGCAAAACGGTGTTCACCGTGATCCGCTTCATCCAACCTTCAAAAGAACCTTTGTTGTTGAACTGGCCTATTTTGTCATAGATGGTCATGAAACTGTCATGCAGGTTGTCTTCGGCCTCGGTTTTATTGCGCGAGTACTTGAGGCACATACCGAAAAGAATACCGGAATATTTCCGGTATAGCTCTTCCTGTGCCTTGCGACTGCCTTTTTTGCAGTTGTTTATGAGCTCATCTAAACTCAAAATTGTTGGTCAGTTTATAAATCAATTTCCCAATACGACCGGAACTTGATATTCCAGATAGATGGGATCTCCGTTCTGATCTTCGCCTGAAAAGAAGCGTAAGGTATAGGTGTTGGAAAACAATACCCTAAACGTGAAGGTAGCCTCGATTTCGTCATTGGTCGTGGTACAGGTCTCTCCTGACAGTTCCCTACCTATGGCTACGATATTTCGGGTGCTCTCATCGGCGGTAAACACGTCGAATCCTTGAAAAAAGTGGCAATCATCAGGCCTGCGATAGTAAACTTTGATATCGTAGGTGGCATTGAAATCGAAGGTTTCGGGCAATTCGACATCCACGATTTCCAATGTGATGAAATTGAAATTTTCCTCAGAATCGATGTCACATCCACTGAACGTAAATGCAAAAACACCGATGATCGACCATATCCATCTCCTTTTCATAGCGAAAATTAGTACCGAATAGATGATATACCAATGCAAAGGTTGCGTATTTAGGGCATTTCGCCCTTAGGAAGCTTTCGAATTTATGCTTTGATCGCGTTGATCGCCTCTTTGATTTTGGCTTCAAGCTCTTCCGACAGTTCCGGATTGTCTTCCAACAAGGATTTCACGGCATCCCTTCCCTGACCCAATTTGGTGTCACCATAACTGAACCAAGAACCGCTTTTCTTGACGATTTCGTAAGCCACACCAAGGTCTAAGACCTCACCGACCTTTGAGACGCCCTCGCCGTACATGATATCGAATTCGGCGGTTTTAAATGGAGGGGCTACCTTGTTCTTGACGACTTTGACCCGGGTCTTGTTCCCTTGGACCGACCCATCCGTATCTTTGATTTGGGTCGATCGGCGGATATCCAACCGTACCGAGGCATAGAATTTCAAGGCGTTACCCCCGGTAGTCGTTTCCGGATTTCCGAACATGACACCGATTTTTTCCCGCAATTGGTTGATAAAAATAACCGTACAATTGGTCTTGCTGATGGTAGAAGTCAATTTTCGAAGGGCCTGTGACATCAATCGGGCGTGGAGCCCCATTTTGGAATCCCCCATTTCCCCTTCGATCTCACTTTTCGGGGTCAAGGCCGCTACCGAATCGATAATGACGATATCAATGGCCCCCGAACGGATCAGGTTATCGGCGATTTCCAAGGCTTGTTCCCCATGGTCGGGTTGCGAAATAATCAGATTATCGATATCCACCCCTAGTTTTTGGGCGTAAAAACGATCAAAGGCGTGTTCCGCGTCGATAAATGCCGCGATCCCGCCGTTTTTTTGGGCTTCGGCTATGGCATGCAAGGTCAAGGTGGTCTTACCTGACGATTCAGGGCCGTAGATTTCCACTACCCTGCCGCGTGGGTAACCACCTACCCCTAAAGCGATGTCGAGACCCAACGAGCCGGTGGGTATAACCTCAACCTCTTCGATGACGCTGTCACCCATTTTCATTACGGCGCCTTTGCCGTAGGTTTTGTCCAATTTGTCAAGTGTCAGCTGTAAGGCTTTTAATTTCGCCGCGTTATCGTTGCCCATAATCAAAAATTAGGCAACTAAAATACCACTTCTTATCCACAAAAAAAGGAGTACGCAACCTTTTTAATCAACTGCCATCTCAAAGACAGCTAATTCAAATAATTATAAGTTTAGTCAAGTTGTGACCACCGACGATTTTTATCTATGAAAAAGAAAAACGTGGTCTGAAGGCATCCGAAAGGGTGCCTTTTCTTTTCTTTCCCTATTTTTGCGGCTTACGACAATTTTCTTCTAACTTAAGTAGCGGTATAGCATGCAACTGTACAATACACTAAGTGCGAAAGAAAGGGAAAAACTGATCGAGGAGGCCGGTAAAGACCGGCTGACCATCTCTTTCTATCAATACGCACGTATCGGAAACCCGAAAATATTCAGGAACCATTTATTCATTGCTTGGAACGAGCTCGATGTCTTGGGCCGGATTTATGTGGCCCATGAGGGGATCAACGCCCAGCTTTCGGTACCCGCAGAGAATTTCGAAGCGTTCAAGGACCATCTCGATAGCATTGTATTTCTTGAAGGGGTACGCCTGAACATCGCCATTGAACAAGACAACAAGTCCTTTCTGAAACTCAAGGTCAAGGTGCGTAAGAAAATCGTGGCCGACGGTTTGGATGACGACACCTTCGATGTCACGAACAAGGGCATTCATGTCGGGGCCGAAACCTTCAACGATCTCATTGAAGATCCTGATACCGTTTTGGTCGACATGCGCAACCATTACGAGAGTGAGATCGGACATTTCAAAAACGCGATCACCCCCGATGTCGATACCTTTCGCGATTCGTTGGACCTGATCGAAGAACAATTGGCCGACCACAAGGAAGACAAGAAACTGGTCATGTACTGTACCGGGGGGATCCGATGTGAAAAAGCCAGCGCCTATTACAAGCACAAAGGGTTCAAGAACGTGTATCAATTGGAAGGGGGGATCATCGAATACACCCGGCAAGTAAAGGCGAACCAACTCGAGAACAAGTTCTTGGGCAAGAACTTCGTCTTCGACCATCGAAGGGGCGAACGCATATCGGACGACGTGATCGCGAATTGCCACCAATGTGGCAAACCCTGTGACACCCATGTCAATTGTGCCAATGAGGCTTGCCATTTGTTGTTCATCCAATGTGAGGAATGCGCGGCGAAAATGAACCACTGTTGTTCGAACGAATGCAAGGAGGTCGTGGCCCTGCCTTATGAAGAACAAAAACGCCTGCGCAAGGGGAAAACGGTCAGCAATAAAATATTCAAGAAAGGCCGATCCGAAGTCCTAAAGTTTAAAAAGGGAACGACGCCCACTGGGTAAATTGTGCTATCTTTACTTGAAGTTAAGATATGAACCCCTATCGAGAAAAGCGACCTTTTCTTGATTCAAGATATACGATATGGGATGTAGCAGTTGTTCGACCAGCTCTGGTGGACAACCGCGTGGGTGCAAGAACAATGGGACTTGCGGCACCGATGGTTGTAATAAACTTACTGTTTTCGATTGGCTTTCCAATATGGCGCTCCCCAACGGCCAACACGCCTTCGACTGTGTCGAGGTCCGCTTCAAGAACAGTCGAAAAGAATTCTTCAGGAATACCGAAAAACTCCCCTTATCGATCGGTGATGTGGTAGCTACCCAGGCCAAATCAGGCCATGATGTGGGTATTGTAACCCTGACGGGCGAACTGGTCAAGGTGCAAATGAAACGCAAAAAGGTCGCCAGTGATGACCCGGCCTTGCCCAAGGTGTACCGAAAAGCTTCCCAACGCGATATCGATATTTGGCAAAAATGCCGAGATAAGGAAGAAGAAATCAAAAAACGCTCCCGAGAGATCGCGATTTCACTCCGTCTCGAAATGAAATTGAGCGATGTTGAGTTTCAAGGCGATGGGTCCAAGGCCACGTTTTATTACACTGCCGAAGAACGCGTCGATTTTAGACAATTGATCAAAGACATGGCCAAGGCGTTCGGCATCCGGATCGAGATGCGGCAGATCGGATACCGTCAAGAAGCCCAACGCCTAGGTGGCATCGGTTCTTGTGGCCGTGAACTTTGCTGTTCGACCTGGCTGACCGATTTTAGGTCGGTGAGTACCGCATCCGCCCGGTACCAACAGCTGGCATTGAACCCACAGAAATTGGCGGGGCAATGCGGAAAATTGAAATGCTGTCTCAACTATGAGCTCGATATGTACTTGGAGGCCTTGAAGGACTTTCCATCCCCAGACACCAAATTACAGACCGAAAAGGGGGTAGCCTTTTGCCAGAAGGCCGATATTTTCAAAGAGACCCTCTGGTTTTCATACAAAAACGACCTGGCGAGTTGGCATGCCTTGGGTAAAGAGCAAGTTCAAGAGATTATTGAAAGCAACAAAAAAGGCAAAAAGATCGCCAGCCTTGAAGCCTTCGTATTGGATGTCGAACCTCGAGACGAACTGGTCTTCGAAAATGTGGTCGGGCAAGATAGTTTGACCCGTTTTGATAAACCCAAGAAACGAAACAACCGGCGAAAGAAGAAAAAAAGACGCCCGAACCGAAACAAACAGACTTCGAAGAATGCTTAAGAAAACCCTTGTCATCGCGCTGCTTGTTGCCTTGGCTTCTTGCAATGAAAACGTGGTACATTCGGAGTACGTGGCCTTATCGAACGGAATGTGGCGTGAAAAAGATACCGTTCGGTTTGAATTGCCCAGCCTAGATTCCACGGTCACTCACGACCTTTTTCTCAATGTTCGAAATGACGATCGCTATGCGTTCAGCAATTTGTTTTTGATCACCGAATTCGATTTTCCAAACGGCGAAACCTTGATCGATACCCTCGAATATGAAATGGCCTTACCCGATGGCAGTTGGTTGGGTAAAGGCATGGGGAGTGTGAAAGAAAGCAAATTGTGGTTGAAAGAAAAGATCGTTTTTGCCGATTCGGGCGTATATACCTTAAAGGTATCCCATGCAATGCGGAAGAACGGTGAGGTCGAAGGCATTGAAAATCTAGAAGGGATCACTGACATTGGAATCGCAATCGAAAAAAGCAAATAACCCCCATGGCTACTTCAAAGAAAAAACAGAAACCCCGTTTTTTCGGGTTCATCAAATGGTTTTGGATCCTTTTCGGCAGCGGATTGATCGCATTCGTCATGCTGTTTTTATTGGCCTCTTGGGGGGCCTTTGGTGAAATGCCCCCATACGAACACTTAGAGAATCCGAAAACGAACTTGGCCACCGAGTTCATTTCTTCAGACGGGGTCACCTTGGGCAAGTTGTACCTTGATGACAACCGCACCCCGGTTTCCTTTCGCCAACTTCCTGACAATTTAGTGCAAGCTTTGGTCGCGACCGAAGATGCCCGTTACTACGATCATGCAGGGATCGATGCCAGGGGCACCTTACGTGCCGTTGCCTTTTTGGGCAGACGAGGGGGGGCGAGTACGATTTCGCAACAGTTGGCCCGCCAATTGTTCATCGGAAGAAGGGACAAGTCCAACACGGCCAATACCATATTGCAAAAAGCCAAGGAATGGGTTTTGGCCACCCGACTGGAACGCCAATACACCAAAGAAGAGATCATTGCTATGTACCTCAATATCTACGATTTCGGATATGCGGCCGATGGCATCCGCTCTGCGGCACGTATTTATTTTGGCAAGGAACCCATCGATTTGCGCACCGAAGAATCGGCCATGTTGGTGGGGATGTTGAAGAATTCTTCCTACTATAATCCGTTGCGGCGAGAAGCCTTGGTGTTCGATCGTAGAAATACGGTCTTGGCACAAATGGCCAAGTATGGCTACCTGACCGAAACCGAAAAAGACTCCCTTCAGGCCTTGGAAATGGACATTAATTTTAGTCCGGAATCCCATCGCGAGGGTCTGGCGACTTATTTTCGGATGTACATGCAGCGTTGGATGAACCAATGGGTAAAAGCGAACCCCAAACCCGATGGGGATACGTATAATATCTATTTGGATGGATTGAAGATCTATACCACCATCGACTCGCGCATGCAAAAGAATGCCGAAGATGCGGTCGAAGCCCATATGCAACGATTGCAGGCCGAGTTTTTCGTTCAAAACACGCCGGAGCGGAACCCGACCGCACCTTTTTTGGATTTGGAACGCGAGCAGATCAATAGCATTATGGAGCGTGCCATGAAAAGTTCAGCACGTTGGCGTGCCATGAGCCGTCAAGGGAAATCGGAAAAAGAGATTCGGGCTTCCTTCAATGAACCCACCGAAATGACGGTATTTGATTGGAAGAGCGATTCGTATGAAAAGGATACCATTTTCACCCCGTTGGATTCAATCCGTTATTATAAGACCTTTCTAAGGGCCGCCATGATGTCGATGGAACCCCAAACAGGTCACGTCAAGGCTTGGGTCGGTGGTGTCGATTACAAGCACTTTCAATACGACAATGTCAAACAAGGGGCTCGGCAGGCCGGGTCGACGTTCAAGCCGTTGGTCTATGCCGCGGCGATCGATCAATTGCGTTATTCGCCTTGCGATTCGCTCCCCGACACCCAATATTGTATCGAACCCCTGAAGCACGGCAACATGGAAGCCTGGTGCCCAAAGAACTCCGACGGCAAATATTCGGGCGACCTTTTGACCTTAAAGCAAGCCTTGGCGAATTCAGTGAATTCGGTCACTGCACGATTGATCGATCAAGTAGGCCCAGGGGCGGTAGTCAATATCGCCAATGGAATGGGTTTGAACCGTGAAATGCTACCGGTACCTTCAATCGCCTTGGGGACTTATGACTTTAATGTCTATGAAATGGTCGGAGCTTTCGGGACTTTCGCGAATCAAGGGGTGTATGTCAAACCGGTCATGGTCACCCGTATCGAAGACAAGAACGGGACTGTCCTGTACGAATACGTACCGGAGACCAAAGATGTCTTGAGTAAAGATGTGGCCTATACCATGGTCAACCTTATGGAAGGGGTGACCCAATTCGGTTCGGGTGGGCGTTTGCGGCACAGCTTCGCCAAAGACCAAACCGTCTATAAAGAAATCATCACGGGCTATCCGTATGAGTTGACCAACCCCATCGCCGGTAAGACCGGTACCACACAAAACCAAAGTGACGGATGGTTCATGGGCATGGTACCCAATTTGGTGACCGGTGTTTGGGTCGGTGGTGAAGAACGATCGACGCATTTCAAATCGTTGAAATACGGACAAGGGGCTTCAATGGCCCTGCCGATTTGGGCCTTGTACATGAAGGCCAATTATGCGAACGACGAACTGGGGGTTTCCAAAGAAGCCTTTGAAGAACCGGAAGAACTTTCCATCAATGTCGATTGTACCAAGATCTTGGAAGAAAAGAAAGAGGAAGTCGACACCGAGGACGACCTCGATGATCTCGACTTCTAAAGCGGTTGTCCGCCCTTTCGAATTGTTATATCTTTAGTGGGATTGTCATCATCACAAGAAACCTATGATCAATAAAAAAGTAGCCGATGTCGGTGCGGCCGTCCATGGGGTCAAAGACAACATGACGCTCATGCTCGGGGGCTTCGGTCTCTGCGGTATCCCTGAAAATGCCATTGCCGAACTGGTGCGTTTGGGCGTCTCCAACCTGACCTGTATCTCGAACAATGCGGGGGTCGACGATTTCGGCTTGGGACTGTTGTTGCAACAACGTCAAATCAAAAAAATGATATCGTCTTATGTGGGCGAGAACGATGAGTTCGAACGTCAGATGCTCAGCGGTGAATTGGAGGTCGAATTGACCCCTCAAGGCACCTTGGCTGAAAAGTGCCGGGCCGCCCAAGCCGGTTTCCCTGCATTTTATACCCCGGCGGGTTATGGTACCGAAGTCGCCGAAGGCAAGGAGACCCGTGAATTCGATGGCAAAATGCATGTTTTGGAACCCGCGTTCAAGGCCGATTTCGCCTTTGTAAAAGCCTGGAAGGGCGATGAGGCGGGCAACCTGGTCTTTAAGGGCACGGCCCGTAATTTCAACCCCTGTATGTGCGGTGCGGCCACTATCACGGTCGCTGAGGTCGAGGAGTTGTTGCCAGCCGGTAGTTTGGACCCCAATGAAATCCATATTCCCGGAATCTTCGTGCAACGTATTTTCCAGGGATCGGCCTATGAAAAACGTATTGAACAACGAACCGTAAGAACGAGAGAAGATGCTTGATAAAAACGGAATCGCGAAGCGCATCGCCCAAGAAGTACAAGACGGGTATTATGTCAACCTCGGAATCGGGATTCCCACTTTGGTGGCCAATTTCGTCCGTGATGATATCAGTGTCGAATTTCAAAGTGAGAACGGGGTGCTCGGTATGGGGCCATTTCCATTTGATGGTGAAGAAGATGCCGACATCATCAATGCCGGTAAGCAGACCATCACTACCTTGCCCGGGGCCTCATTTTTCGACTCGGCACTAAGCTTTTCCATGATTAGGGGGCGACATGTCGACCTGACCATATTGGGGGCGATGGAAGTCGCCGAGAACGGCGATATCGCCAATTGGAAAATACCCGGTAAAATGGTCAAGGGCATGGGCGGGGCCATGGACCTCGTCGCCTCTGCCGAAAACATCATCGTGGCTATGATGCACACCAACAAGGCCGGGCAGTCGAAGTTATTGAAGCAGTGTAGTTTGCCGCTGACCGGGGTCGGTTGTGTAAAAAAGATCGTGACCAATATGGCCGTTCTTGAGGTCAAAGATGGAAAATTCCACCTCTTGGAACGTGCTCCTGGGATCACCGTTGCTGAAATCGAAGCGGCCACCGAAGGCGATTTGGTAGTGGGCGCGAACACGCCTGAAATGGTGATATAGGGCCCCGATTTTGCTAAAAAATAGACCAAGTGTTCTACTTGCCACAACATCAGTGGGTTTGACAACACAATTTTTGCGGTAAGATTATCGTTTGATAGTTTTGATAAGTGTAAATTTTTCGTGAAATTAACCTACTAATTTTTGTACCATGGTCACCGAATTTAACCAAGCACCTGTAGAAGAAGAAATACAGGTCTACCGCTCTGATTTTTTTAGCGGTTTCACCAGATTGGTCAAAAAGCTCTTTATGTTATAAGACAGACCAACAACTACTCAACAAGATTAAACGGGATTGCCAATGCGGTCCCGTTTTTTTTTGCGCTATTTTTAGGCATGTCCTTAAGACTCGAAGCCTGCACCCTCAATGATGTTGACCTCTTGGTCAAGGTATCGCGTGCCACCTTCAAGGCGGCATTTGAAGCGCAAAATGACGCAGATGACTTTGCTGCCTATTTGACCTCGGCCTTTTCAAAAGAAACCCTGGCCGACGAACTCGCCCAAACCCATACCGATTTTTATTTCTGCCATGGGGCCGATGGCTTGGTAGGGTATATGAAGTTGAACGCTTTCGATGCGCAGTCGGAACTGCGGGAACCTGAGGGGATGGAACTCGAACGGATTTACGTCTTGCCCGAATTCCAAAACCGAAAGATCGGTCAGTACCTGTTGCAACAGGCGTTGGACATTGCCAAAGCCCGATCAAAGCGATATCTTTGGTTAGGGGTGTGGGAACGCAATTTTAAAGCGATCCGTTTTTATGAGCGCCATGGCTTTGAGAAATTCGGCACCCACCCTTACCTGATCGGCACTGACGAACAGACCGATTGGCTCATGCGCAAAACATTATAAGATGAAAAGAATACTTGCCTCCATTTGGATACTCTTGCTAATGGCTAGCGGACTCCAAGCCCAAGACATGCACTTTCCTGAACGTGTAGCCGATTGGCCGAACGGACAAGAAGCGGCCTTTAATGCCGATCGGTTGCAGAAAGCCGTACAATTTGCCAAAGACAATGAATACTCCGGCAGTCGCAATCTTCGGCTTGCCATCATCAAGGGGTTCGAACGCGAACCCTTTCATGAACTATTGGGCCCCACCAAAAAGCGGGGTGGCCCTGCGGGCATGATCTTGAAGAACGGCTATGTGGTCGCAAGCTGGGGCGATACCAAACGGGTCGACATGACCTTTAGTGTGACCAAGAGCTTTTTATCGACCGTGGCCGGATTGGCCTTCGACCGCCAATTGTTACCCGACCCGTAGGCCAAGGTCGCCGAAACGATTTGGGACGGCACCTTTCGCGGGCCACATAATGAAAAGATCAGCTGGGCGCATTTGCTCCAACAGAATTCCGATTGGTCGGGGTCGTTGTGGGGTATCAAAGACTGGGCCGACCGGCCACCGCGAGAGGGCAGCCTCGACGATTGGAAGTTTCGTGAGCTCAAAGAACCAGGTACGGTGATGGAGTACAATGACGTACGCGTCAATGTATTGGCCTATTCATTGACACATCTTTGGCGTCAGCCTTTGCCCCAAGTCTTGAAAGAACACCTCATGGATCCCATAGGCGCTTCGACGACCTGGCGTTGGTTCGGATACGACCACGCCTGGACCGAGATCGACGGCCTTCAAATGAAATCGGTGACCGGCGGCGGCCATTCAGGAGCGGGGATCTTTATCAGCGCTGAAGACATGGCCCGATTTGGACTGCTTTTTTTGAACAAAGGCGTGTGGAAGGGCGAACGCCTGCTCAGCGAAGCCTGGATCGAAAAGGCTTTGACGCCATCGACCCCCAACGCCAACTACGGCTATATGTGGTGGTTGAACCAAAAGGGATCCCGCCATTGGGACGGCCTTGCCGAGAACCTGTTCTACGCCGCCGGTTTCGGGGGCAATTTCATCGTGGTCGACCCCAACAATGGGTTGGTAGTGGTGACCCGTTGGTTAGAACCCAATAAGATCGGCGAATTCATGGGGCTGGTGACCCAGGCCTTGCGTTAACCCGCTTACAGGCCCATCATATCTTCGAGAAAAAGCGCATCGGCCTCGGCCTGAAGGCGTGCGGCGATCGAGTTTTCGAAAGCGGCATGCAACAAAAGGGCGATGGCCTTGGCATTACCCTTGGTCAAGCTGTTGGTGCGGTAGACGACATCGCGAATGGTCGAGAAACTCACATTGCTTCGTAGGGCGACATTGGCGAAATCGTTTTTACTGGTATTGCGTCGCAACAGGTTCGAAAGCCGTTCGCTGATCGGTTTGCCATAGGCCTCGTCTTGAAACAAGGTGTCGTGCTGTAAGACGAGTCCATACTTCTTTGCTGATTTCATTGGATTTTGAGAATTAGTGGTTCAACAGTATTTCGATGGGAGTAGCTTTTTCTATATTTGCTTGTAACCGAATTACAGATATGCTAATTATTTCAACAGATAAAATGCAGATATGTAAAATATTTGCATAATAATACAATATTCGTGTATATTATTAAGCGACTGCGACAAAAAAAGCAAATCAGCCAAACGGATTTGGCCGAGGCCATCGAAGTTAGTTTACGTACCATCCAATTGTATGAAAAGAAGGATGCGAATATCCCGAACAAAAACTTAACGAAGATCGCCGACTATTTTGGAATGAGTATCGCTGAACTCTATATCCATGAGGTCAATGAGGAAGCGAGTCCTTATTTGAGTAAGAAAGTCTTTGCCAAGAATGGGACTATTGGTTATCCTATTGCCAACGGTAAGGTCATGGTCATGGCTCCTGTATTATTGTTGGAAGATCAACAACGGTATCTGCAGGCCATTGACAAAACGGCCTTCATTCAAGAGCTATTTCAAAACGGCTTTCTTTTGGATTTTGTGGGGGATGGATTGCACCTTGCTTTTGAAATCCGTGGGGACGCTATGGACGATAGGACCAAAAACGCCATCCCCAATGGCACCTTGGTTTTGGGAAGAAAAGTATCCTTTGGGGAATGGGTACAACTCGTGGCCGATCACCAAGCCGAGCCCTTGATTTTTGTGCTACAAGAACGAATCATTTGCCGGGCGCTAATCGATATCGATATGGAAAAGCAAGAGGTGCAGTGTCGCAATTTGAATAGGGCTCCAGAGTATCAGGATTTTTCGATTCCTTTTGAACAGATCAATGAAGTATTCGTTCTTGTTCGCAAACAACTATAGTCCTTTACGATTTCGAATAGAATCTTTCCTTAAGTCACCTTTAAGTGGGTAAGCTTTCTTAGATGGCACATAGTATCTCCGCTGCCCGATCCAAGGTCGCTTGGGTCTTGGCAAAACAAAAGCGGAGTTGCTTAAGATCCAACCCATTCACATTAAAGACCGAAACGGGGATGCTGGCCAGCCCGTGTTCTTTCACCAGGCGTTCGGCAAAGGCGACATCGCCCTCGTCGGTGACCGCCGAATACTCCAACAACTGAAAGTAGGTTCCCTGGGCAGGGGTGAACCTAAAGCGGGAGCCTTCGATGGCTTGTAAAAAGTAATCGCGTTTCTCTTGGTAAAAGGCTGACAGCCCCAAATAGTGCTCTGGGGTCTTAAAGTAGGTCGCCAACGCCCGCTGCACCGGGTGGTTGACACAGAACACATTGTATTGGTGCACCTTTTGAAACTCTTGCATCAGGGCTTTGGGGGCGAGGCAGTAGCCCATTTTCCAACCGGTCACATGGAAGGTCTTGCCGAACGAGGCACAGATCAGGCTTCGGGCCCGCAGGTCGTTGTATTTGGCCATACTTTCATGCGACTGCCCGTCAAAGACGATATGCTCATAGACCTCGTCGCTCAACACCAAAACATCGGTGTCACGTAAAAGGCGTTGCAGGGTCTCCAGATCGCTGGAGGTCAAGATGCTTCCTGAGGGGTTGTGCGGGGTATTGATGATGATCATCCGGGTTTTGGGCCCGAGTACTTGCTTAAACGCATCCCAATCGATGCGGTACTCCTTTCCGACCAATTGCAAAGGCACACAGACCCCTCCATAGAGTTCGATGGCCGGCTCGTAACTGTCATAGGCCGGTTTGAAGACGATCACCTCATTACCCGGGTGCACGAAGGCTGAGATGGCCGTAAAGAGTGCTTGGGTCGCCCCGGCGGTCACCGTGACCTCGGTCGCTGGATCATAATCGGCCCCATATAGTACTTCCATTTTTTCGGCAATGCGTTCGCGCAGTGAATAGATGCCCTGCATGGGGGCGTATTGGTTGAAGCCTTCTTTTTGGGCCTGGTCGACCAGTTGCAGCAGCTGTGGGGCCACCTCGAAATTCGGGAACCCCTGCGAGAGATTGACGGCCCCATGTTCATGGGCCATTTGCCCCATAACGGTAAAGATGGTCGTACCCACTTGGGGCAGTTTCGATTCAATCGGCATGTTGTAGTGTATCTAAATGGTCGAGTACCTGTTGTAAGCAGCGGTCGAGTTCTTTTTTGATTTCCTTGTCCCAGAACCGGAAAACGGTATACCCCAGTTCTTGCAAGGCTTGGTTGACCTCACGGTCGCGTTGCATATTGCGTTCGATCTTAGCGATCCAAAACTCCCGGTTGCGTTTCAATTTGGCCTTACGCCGTTCCCAATCGTGGCCGTGCCAGAATTCCCCATCGATAAAGATCACGGTTTTGTACCGGTTTAAGGCGATATCGGGGCGTCCGATCAGTTTTTTATAGTCAATGCGATAGCTATACCCGGCTTGCCATAATGCTTTGCGAAATTCCAATTCGGGCTGGGTGTTCTTACCGCGGATCTTGCCCATGATCTTCGAACGTTCGGGCGTGGTGTAAAAACCCGAGGCTTCGTTGAAGCGGGGTACTTTGATCCGTTCTTGTTCGTAAGACGTTCCCATAAACCACAAGATACCCCGCCTAGTTCAGAAAATCAAAACGAAAGGTTCCTTAGTCATAGGCATGGAAGAGCACGACCACATCGTCGGCATGGTTGTCGACGTTCAGGGTGAAGCCGTCAACCGTAAAGGCGGTCAAGGCCATGGTCGTCAAACCGAGAAGGTTGCCGTTCTGATTGCCGTAGCGAATACCCAGGCAATGGCTACTCGAGGCATAGCGTGAGATATCGTTGATGGAATTGCCCGACCCTCCTAGATAAATGGTCTGTTGCACGATGCTGCCGGCATCGTCGCGTGCAAAACCGTTGGCCGTACCGAAAGAATTCGCCAAACCGGAATTGTTGTTGCCGACGGCATTGTCAGAATTCAAGTTCAAGACTTCCACATTGGCATGGCCTACAAAACTGATCTGCGAGGGTTGAAACGGAATTCCGGAAATCGTAATCGTTCCGGTACCGGTGATGATGAATTGCCCGAAATATGCCGAAGAGGATTGGTTGTATTGCTCGGTCCACACGGCCCCGTCAAAGACATAGATCCTATTCGTGTCGGTGGCATAGGCCAAGTCGCCCTCAGCTGCCCCGGTAATGGCCGTGATTTCTGCCAAGGTACCGGTCGGAAGTCCCATAACGGAACCTGAATCAATCTGGGCTGCCAAATACGAAGTAAGGATACAGCACAAAAAGGTATGCCAATAGTTCATAGCGTGGGGGAGTTTCCTTAAAATTAGTTTAAATTTTCGATATGGCCCCAAATGAAAAAACCCGCCATTGGGCGGGTCGGTATACTATAGGAATATCAATGGTTATCCTTTAAAGGAGGCCGATAGAAACTCGCGGTTCATACGCGCGATGTTCTCCAAGGAGATGCCTTTCGGGCATTCTACTTCGCAAGCCCCGGTATTGGTGCAGTTTCCGAAACCTTCCAAGTCCATTTGGCGCACCATGTTCTGTACCCTTTCGGCGGCCTCGACCTGACCTTGTGGCAACAGGGCGAATTGTGAGACCTTGGCTGAGGTGAACAACATGGCACTGGCATTTTTACACGCGGCCACACAAGCACCGCACCCGATGCAGGTCGCTGCGTTGAATGACTTGTCGGCCATTTCCTTTTCAATCGGTATGGCGTTGGCATCGACCGGTCTTCCTGAGGTGTTCACCGAAATGTACCCCCCGGCTTGTTGGATCCGATCGAAAGAACTACGATCGACGATAAGGTCCTTGATGACTGGAAAAGCCGTGGCCCGCCATGGTTCAATGACGATCTCGTCACCATCGTTAAAGCTTCTCATGTGCAATTGGCACACGGTGATGCGCGAATCCGGTCCGTGGGGCCTTCCGTTGATCATCAACGAACAGGTGCCACAGATCCCTTCGCGACAATCGTGGTCGAATTCTACGGGTTCTTCCCCTTTTGAAATCAATTCTTCGTTCAAAATGTCGAGCATTTCCAAGAACGACATATCGCTCTCGACCCCGTCAAGGGTATAATCGACCATTTTTCCTTTGGCTCCGGCATTGGCCTGTCGCCATATTTTCAAATACAATTTCATAGCTATATTTCTTCTTTTTTGTCAAAGACCATGTCAAGGCCACTGGTCCTTCCTAATATAAAATTGAACAGCATGGCTCCGATCCATCCGATGATGAACCCGATCACACCGTACAGGATCGGCATAAAAAGCATAAAGACCCCAGTACCCAAAATACCTAAACCGGCATTTTCAAAATCAGCCGCCGCCCCGATCAAAGAAATGAACAAAAACATGGGAACGATGATGATCAACGATAATAAGGCGTAAAGCGCCCCCGCGATCATGCCCCATTTCAAGGCATCGATTTTCTTAAGGGTAAGGGTAATGGTCTTCATAGGCTTATTTATAGCTTCGTGTTTTCAGTTCGATGTTTTCATAGACCAGGTCTTCTTTGTGCAACTTGGCCTTGCTCGGATCCCCTTGGTATTCCCAGGCAGAGACGAACTTGAAGTTTTCGTCATCACGCAAGGCTTCACCTTCAGGGGTTTGGTATTCTTCCCTAAAATGGCCGCCGCAAGATTCATTGCGTTCAAGGGCATCTTTAGCGAAGAGTTCACCCAATTCCAAAAAGTCGGCGACCCTACCGGCTTTTTCCAACTCTTGGTTTTTTCCATCGGCACTTCCGGGCACCTTCACATTGGCCCAAAAATCAGCTCGTAATTCGGCGATTTCCTTAATGGCCGACTTCAAGTCCTTTTCGTTACGCGACATGCCACATTTATTCCACATGATCTTGCCCAACTTTTTGTGGTAATGGTCTACGGAGTTGATACCGGCACCTGACATTAATTTATCGATGCGTTCGCGAACGTTCTTTTCAGCGGCTTCGAACTCGGCTGAATCCGTCGGGATGGCCCCGGTACGGATATCGTGTGAAAGGTAATCGCCAATGGTGTAGGGCAAAACGAAATACCCATCGGCCAACCCTTGCATCAAGGCCGAGGCCCCAAGGCGGTTCGCCCCGTGGTCGCTGAAGTTCGCTTCACCGGCGGCATAACAACCGGGAATCGTGGTTTGTAGGTTGTAATCGACCCAAAGTCCGCCCATGGTATAGTGTACGGCCGGGTAGATTTTCATCGGGGTCTTGTATGGATTTTCATCCACGATTTTTTCATACATCTGGAAGAGGTTCCCATATTTGGCTTCGACCACTTCTTCACCCAATTGCCGTACGGTGGCATCATCAGGGTTCTTCATACCCGAGGTCAAGGCCTTTTCACGCCCATACCGCATGATGGCCGAACTAAAGTCAAGGTATACGGCCTCTCCGGTTTTGTTCACCCCAAAACCTGCATCGCAACGTTCTTTCGCGGCCCGCGACGCCACATCGCGAGGCACTAGGTTTCCAAAGGCCGGATAACGACGTTCCAAATAGTAGTCACGATCTTCTTCGGCCAATTCGGTCGGTTTTAAACGCCCTTCGCGTATCGCGATGGCATCTTCTTTTTTCTTGGGCACCCAGATTCGACCGTCGTTCCGAAGCGATTCGGACATCAAGGTCAATTTCGATTGGTGGTCGCCAGAGACCGGAATGCAGGTTGGGTGGATTTGCGTAAAACACGGATTTGCGAAATACGCCCCACGCTTATGTGCTTTCCAGGCGGCCATTACGTTGGCCCCCATACAATAGGTCGACAAGAAGAATAGGTTACCGTATCCGCCGGTGGCCAAGACCACGGCATGGGCACTGTGGCGTTCGATTTCACCGGTCACCAAATTTCGGGCGATGATTCCACGCGCCTTGCCATCGACCAAAACCAGGTCGAGCATTTCATGACGGGTATGGCTCTTGATCTTTCCCCTTTGGATCTGCCGGTTCATGGCGGCATAGGCCCCGAGCAACAATTGTTGTCCGGTCTGTCCTTTGGCGTAGAAGGTACGCGAAACCAATACCCCTCCGAACGAACGGTTGTCCAATAAGCCCCCGTACTCACGGGCAAAGGGCACTCCTTGGGCGACGCATTGGTCGATGATATTGGTTGAAACTTCTGCCAATCGGTGTACGTTGGCTTCACGTGAACGGTAGTCACCCCCTTTGATGGTATCGTAAAAAAGGCGGTAGACGCTATCACCGTCACCCTGATAGTTTTTAGCGGCATTGACCCCACCTTGGGCCGCAATCGAGTGCGCCCTTCGCGGAGAATCTTGGTAGCAGAAGGTCTTGACGTTATAACCGAGCTCGGCCAGCGTGGCTGCGGCCGATCCACCGGCAAGGCCTGTACCTACCACGATGATATCGATGTTCCGCTTATTGGCCGGGTTGACCAAATTGATTTCGTTCTTATGCTTGGTCCATTTTTGGGCCAAGGGTCCTTGTGGGGCTTTGGATTCCAATACTCCCATAATTAATGTGTTATCGGGTTAAGGTGGTGGTAGAGTGCGATGAAGGCGAAAGCTAACGGAACCACCACGGCGAACGCTTTGGCGAATTGCTTGATCGCCGGCGTGTATTTATTGTTCAGACCCATGGACTGGAACGACGATGCAAAGCCGTGCCATAGGTGCAAACTCAAAAGCAAAAAGGAAACCACATAAATCACGGTTCTCCAAAAAGGCGCGAATTTCTCTACCGTTTCGGCGTAATAACGCGTGGGATCTTCGGGGTTGGCAGCTAAATATTTATAGGTCATTTCATGGATCCAGAAATCGTAGAAATGCAAACCTAAAAAAGCCAAGACCACCAAACCGCTGTAGATCATGTTGCGCGAGACCCAAGGGGCATTGGCACTGCCTTTGAATTTCGCATAAGACACGGTTCGCGCTTTTTTGTTTTTGATTTCCAATACGAAACCCATGACGAAATGCACGATGACCCCCACAATGAGGATCGGCTGCATGATGAATTGGACGATCGGGTTGTACCCCATAAAATGGGACGCTTCGTTAAAGAAATCCGGTGAAAATACCGAGGCGAGGTTAATGGTTACGTGTAAGACTAAAAATGTGACCAAAAAAAGACCCGAAAGCGCCATGACATATTTTCGGGCAAGCGAAGATTTTATCAATCCACCCATGTGATTTGAATTTTAACAAAGGT
Source organism: Flavobacteriaceae bacterium (assembly GCA_013214065.1). Lineage (GTDB taxonomy): Bacteria > Bacteroidota > Bacteroidia > Flavobacteriales > Flavobacteriaceae > Flagellimonas_B > Flagellimonas_B algarum. The sequence goes on along the minus strand of JABSPK010000002.1, from coordinate 401,231 downwards.
ACGTCACGACTGAGTTTTTAACAAATGTTGCTGATTTGGCCGCTCTTATTTAGAAACGTTATAACCAAGCTACAAACTGTTTCAAATTTACCGGGCTTAAGCGCTATTTTCGGTATGAAACCCTCAACAAAAAGCGATTATTAACGGCAATTTCATCTTGATACGCCTGCTTTTCGGTTATTTTGAGCGATATTGAGTCGTAATCGACTTGCTGCTATCCTATGGATATCGCCATACTTTCCGTCAGCCTTACTGTGCATTCGACACGTCGTATCGTGGAGGAGGCCCAAGCATTGGGCCATTATGTCGAGCTGATCGACCACACGAAATGCTCGGTTAAATTAGGTGAAGGAAGGCCACGAATTTTTTTAGGTGAAGAAGATGTCACCAACGAATTCGATGCCATCATTCCGCGCATCGGCGCCAAGGTCACCAAACACGGTTCGGCCATCGTCAAGCAATTCGAAATGAACGAGGTGTTCAGTACGGCCCGTTCGCTGGGGATCACCCGCGCGCGAAACAAGGTGCGCACCCTACAGATCATGGCCCGAAAAGGCATTCCCATTCCGGAGACCTTGTTTTCAATCAATCCGAACAACATCGAGGCCCAGATCAAATTACTGGGTGGGGCACCTGTAATCATCAAGTTGCAAGAAGGCACCCAAGGTCTGGGGGTGATCTTGGCCGAGACCAAAAAATCGGCCAAATCGATCATCGATACCTTTTATAAGATGGATACCAGTATTTTGCTACAACGGTATATCGAAGAGGCCAATGGTGAAGACATCCGAATTATCGTAGTCGGCAATCGCGTGGTGGCCAGTATGAAGCGCAAAAGCGATCTTGACGATTTTCGATCCAATGTGCATCGAGGGGCCGATACGGTAGCGATAGAACCGACCTCTAAAGAAAAGGAAATCGCCCTAAAGGCGACCCGATATTTGGGTTTGGGAGTGGCCGGGGTCGACTTGATGCGCTCCAAAAAGGGCCCTGTATTGATCGAGGTGAACGCTTCGCCCGGCCTCAAGGGTATCGAAGCGGCCAGTGGGATCAACGTGGCCAAACATATCATTCAATTCGTAGAACGCAATGCCTTTCGAAGAAGAAAATAAATCGATAACCATCAATGGCGAATCGGTCTTTCCGGGGCAACGGAAGTTGGTCAAGATCAATATCGCACGCTTGCCAACCGGAACGCTGATCGATATTCCCGTACACGTGTTCAACGCCAAAAAGAAAGGCCCGACGGTGTTGTTGCAAGCGGGCTTGCACGGCGATGAGATCAATGGGGTAGAGACCTTAAGGCGCATGTTGGAAAATGATGATTTCCAAATCAAGAAAGGGGCGGTGATCGTGGTGCCCATCTTGAACATTTTCGGCTTCATCCACTTTTCAAGAGACGTGCCCGACGGCAAAGATGTCAACCGTAGTTTTCCCGGTCGCAAGAACGGTTCATTGGCGAGTCGGATCGCCTACCATTATACCCAAGAGATTTTGCCACAGATCGATTTCGGGATCGATTTGCATACGGGTGGAGGGCAACGTCATAATTACCCCCAAATCCGATTTACCGAAGGAGATACACAAAGCGAGGCCTTGGCCGAGCGGTTCGATGCCCCGTTTTATTTTGCGTCGCGATTGATCGCGGGTTCGTTTCGTAAAGCGGCCTATCGCATGGGGAAACCCATTGTGGTCTATGAGGCCGGAGAAAGCATGCGGTTTGATGAAACGGCGATCGAAATGGCCATTTCGGGCATCAAGAAGGTGTTGGGTGGTTTTGGCATGGTGACCCCACCCAAAAAAGGCAAATCAGTATCGAGCATCCGTTTAGGTGCGACCCGATGGATTCGGGCACCACGGGCGGGCATGTTCGTTCCGGAAATCGCCAATGGGGCCGAAGTGAAAAAGGGGGATTGCCTAGGGATGGTCAGCGATACCTTTGCCAAAAAGACGAAAAAAATAAAGGCCCCTTTCGATGGTTGGGTCTTCTGTATCAACAACCAAGCGGTGGTGAACCAAGGCGACGCCCTATTCCATATGGGCCAAAAAGGTTAGACGTAACTGATCGAGCTATCGCGTTTCTGGATCTTATCGACACTCCACGCTATGGCTTCCTCAAGGTCGGTGAACTGCTTGATCGAATTTTTGAAAAACATGCGTTCCAAGACCAAACTGGCGAAGCTCGCTTTGGTAGTACCAACGACCGAGTAAAAGTCAAGTTGGTTGCGGTTTGAAAAGAAACGGACCCAGTCTTTGGCAGCGACATCATATTCGTTGACCCGATTCGAGATATAAGCGATGGGCATATCTTCCCCAAAAATCTCATGGGCCGCATTGATGGCACGTGTCGCCATGTCGTAATCAAAAACGATACCGCCTTTGATTTCAGAAATCACCAGACCCCGGAAAAAATAGAATTTTCCGAACTCGTACTCCCGAATTTCTCGGATATTCTTAAAAAAGGGAATATCGGCCACCCTTTTCATGGTAGGGAATTTTAGCTTAGTTGGACCTTAAATATACTAATTCCATGGGAAAAAAAGTGCAGGAAAATACCACGCCTAACCGCTTCTTAATTCTGATATTCCTACGAGATCGCTAGCTATCCATATTGTTCAACTGGATGCCCAAAGCCTTGGTCGACAATTGCACTTCGATCAGCGATAAGACCAATGATAGCATCAAGAACACCAAACTGATACCGAAACAAACGTTCGCCCAGACTTCATGTTCCACGTAAATCAAGAACATGGTGACCGCGGCCAGTAAAAAACTGATTATCGCCGTGGCCTGCATGTTCTTGATAATATTGAGCCGTTTGCGTAACGATTCGATTTGCCGCTTCAAAGGCGTATCCTGACTTTCTTCGAACTGGGCGTACAATTGTCGGATCAAAGCCGCGATGGCAAGATACCTGGCGTTATAGGCCAACATCGTCAACGATATTGCAGGAAACAGTAAGGCCGGTATGCTTAAACTCAATACCATGGGACTACGGTTTAGGATAGGGTCTCAATAAGATAATCTATTCGATTTCAAAGCTCGTTTTTTCGGAAACCCCATGACCACTGATGGTAATGGAATAGGCCCCTTTAGGCAAATAGGTCTTGCCGTTTTTGGCTTCGGTCAATCGCATTTTGTTCTTTTTCAAAAAGTTCTTCTTACCCTCTTTGGTAAAAGCCACATCGTACGATAGCACGTTCATTCCGCGATGGGCATCAAGGCTTACCGCGCTGACTTCAACACCATTCGCGGTCTGCACGGAGGCCGTGTAGGTCCCGCCCCTGGCGGCGAAGAAGCTGAGATCGACTCCTGGGGTATTCGGGTTGCCCCAGCTGCTCCAACTAGTTCCCCAGCGAGCTGAATGTTTGATGTTCTCCAGTGCGAATAGATGCAATGCCTTGCCCATGACCCCAGCGGTCAATTCTTGTAAGTTCGCGATATCGGCCCTGTAAATACTGCGGCCATGGGTGCCGACCACCAAATGTTTGGCCGTAGGTTGGATGACCAAATCGTGAACGGCGACATTGGGCATACCGTTTTGCATCAACTCCCAACTTGCCCCGCGATCCATAGAAGCGTACAATCCGTTGTCGGTGCCTACGAACAACAAGTTTTCATTTGAAGGATCTTCGACCAGGGCATTGACCGGTGAAGCAGGAATGTTGTTGGTGATGTTCTTCCAACTTTTTCCCATATCATCACTGACATACACATAGGGGGTAAAGTCATCCCAGCGGTAGCCGTTCAAGGTCACATAGACCCGTTCTTTTTTATGTTTCGATGCGGCGACTTCGCTCACCCAAAGGTCTTTCGGGAAACTGTCCGAAATCCGTGTCCAGTTGCCCCCACCATTGGTGCTGACATGAACCAGTCCGTCATCACTTCCGACATAAAGCCATCCGAATTTGAAGGGGGATTCCGAAATCGTGGTCAAGGTGCCGTAGGCGACATTCCCTTTTTTGGGTCCTTGGGTCAGGTCTCCTGAAATCGCCTCCCAGTCTTCGCCCTGGTTGAGGGATCGGTGTAACTTATTCCCGCCCAGATACAGAATATCTTGGTTATGGCCACTCAATAATATCGGGGTTTGCCAGTTGAATCGATATGGGGCCTCACCCAGTTCATGCTTGGGTTGGATGGGGTCGAATTTCTCTTGTGCCAGATCCAAACGGTAGTAGTTTCCGAATTGGAATCCGGTATAAACGATATCGGGGTTTCGGTCGTCGATCTGTACCTGCATGCCGTCACCACCCATGATGCTCTGCCACGGGTTTTTACCGGTCGATTGCCAACGGTTGTCTTCTTTGGAGGTGTGCGCACCTTTCCACACCCCATTGTCTTGGAGCCCCCCATAGATATGGTAGGGTTCTTGGTTATCGACATTGATCGCATAAAACTGCCCGACCGATGGGGAGTTGTTTTTCATCCAATGACCGCCATCATCATAGCTTATGTTGACCCCTCCGTCGTTTCCATTGATCAGATGGCCCGACCGATTCGGATTGACCCAAAGGGCATGGTGGTCGGAGTGCACGTTTTCTTTACTGATCGAAGTATAGGTGTTGCCACCATCCGTTGACATGATCAAGGGCACTCCGGCCAAGTAGATTTTCTCTTTATCACTGGGGTCGACCCTGATTTGGGCGAAATAGTATCCGTAACTATAGAAAAGGTCATCGATGTAATTTTCGTTTTGTTTGGTCCAGCTTGTTCCCGCATCGTCGCTGCGATAGACTTCGGCCCCGATAACCGGGGTATCGAAGAGGGCCGAGTTCGCATTTTCGAGGTATTTGGCCAAGTCAAGCGGTTTTACCGCACCATCACGAACCATATTCTTAACGTTTTCAGCGCGGTATTTTTCTTGAAACCCGTTCGTCTTTAGATAGGTATTCAGTTTTTTGTTATCGAGGGCCAAGAAGGTCGCTTGGTCCATGGTTTTAAAATCGTCTTTAGTCAGGGCATCCGACTTTTTCGTTTCCTTTTCTTTTTTGGCCCGTCTGAACTGGCTATCATGAACGGCATATACGGTGTTGTCATCGAACACCGCCAAACCGATGCGACCTACACCATCACCTGTCGGGAAACCGCTATCTGCGGTGCTGACCAAGGTCCAACTGTCACCCCCATCCGTACTTTTATAAATGCCCGAGCCGGTACCATTACCGATAAAATCCCATGCTTTTCGGTCTTTTTGCCAAGCAGCCGCATATTGGATGTCGAAGTTTTCAGGTGAACAGGCCATGTCGATGATACCCGTAGCATCGTTGACGAAAAGGGTTTTGGTCCAGCTTGCCCCACCATCGTTGGTTTTGTAAATACCGCGTTCGGAATTGGTGGAGTACAAATGACCCGTGACGCCCACAACTACTTCATTGGGGTCGTCGGGGTTGATCAAAATCCTACCGATATGATGGGAGTCCGATAGGCCGACATGTTCCCAGGTTTTGCCGTTATCGGTCGACTTGAGCAATCCGATGCCCGCGTAGGAGGAACGCGAGGCATTGTTTTCTCCTGTTCCTGCCCAAAGAATACCGTTTTTCCAATCAACGGCGATATCCCCTAAATTTTGGGTCACGGCATTGTCCATCACCGGTTCGAATGAAATCCCATTGCTTTGGGTATGCCAAAGTCCACCCGAAGCGTAAGCCACATAAAATTCGTTGGGGTCTTGGGGGTTGACCTCCAAATCGACCACCCGTCCGCTCATGATGGCCGGACCGACGTTTGTCAAGGGAATGTTCTTTACCAACGAGCTTTGTGCCATTTCCGATTTGGCCTCGAGGGCCTTTTGAACGGATTGGGCATCGGTGGCCTGCTGGGCCCATGTGATTTGGGCCGAAAGCAATAGGCTGAAGACAAGGAGTGATCTCATGAAAATGTGGTGTTGAATTGAATGTGGAAGGTATGAATTCCGCCGTGTAGGAACAAACGTGGAATTATAGAAAAATTACTACAAAAAAATGAAAAAATGCTAATTATAGACCCTCTATTTTGCGAAATTGATAAAAAAAGGTTTAATTTATTGCCAAGTAACCATAAAAACTATAAACATGGAAGAGTATTTGCCGTTGATTATTCAACTAGTTTCAGGAGCTGTCGGAGGCAATCTGGCAGGAAAACTGTTACCGAAATTGAACTTGGGCACCCTTGGTAATTCCATTTCGGGAATTTTAGGAGGGGGACTTGGAGGCTACTTGCTCGGCATGCTCGGTCTTGGCACTGACGGTGGCATGGATGTTTCCGGAATCTTGGGAAGCATCGCCGGTGGTGGTGTCGGTGGCGGCGTCATTATGGCCGTGATCGGAGCGATCAAAGGAGCGATGTCCAAATAATCACGGACCGAACTTTTTTCAGAGGCCCCTCGGGGCCTTTTTTTGTTTTGCGACCGTTGGTCAATTCGCTACATTTGAACAAATAGTCCGACATGAAATACGACCCGATCGATAATGCACTTTTCATCAAGAACCGACAAAAGTTCATGGCGCAAATGCGCCCGAAAAGCATCGCGGTATTCAATTCAAACGATATCTATCCGATCAGTGCCGATAGCACCATGCCTTTCGAGCAACATAGCGACATCTTTTATTTAAGTGGGGCCGATCAAGAGGAAACGATCTTGTTGTTGTTTCCTGAAGCTATGGATCCCAAGCATCGTGAGGTGCTCTTCGTTCGCGAGACCAACGAACATATCGCTGTCTGGGAAGGGGCGAAATTGACCAAAGAAGCTGCTACCCAGGTATCCGGCATTCCTACGATTTATTGGTTGACCGATTTCAAAAAGGTTTTCTTCGATTTGATGACCGAAGCCGAAACCATTTATTTCAATACGAACGAACACTACCGGCAGGCGGTAGAGACCGAAACTCGTGAAGATCGGTTCATCGCGCATTGCAAAAAGGAATTTCCGGCCCATCAAATGGCCAAGAGCAATCCTATCTTGCAACGCATCCGAGGAGTCAAGGAAACCCAAGAACTCGATTTAATGCAACAGGCCTGTTCGATTACCGAAAAAGGGTTTCGACGTATTTTGGCCTATACGAGACCTGGGGTCTGGGAGTATGAACTTGAGGCGGAGTATTTGCATGAATTCATCCGAAACCGAAGTAAGGGGTTTGCGTATACCCCGATCATTGCATCAGGGGATAACGCCAACGTGCTCCACTATATCGAAAACAACCAACAATGCCAAAGCGGCGATTTGATCTTAATGGATGTTGGGGCCGAGTACGCGAATTACTCCAGCGACATGACACGGACGATACCGGTCAACGGTAGGTTCACCGAAAGGCAACGTCAGGTCTATGATGCCGTATTACGTGTGAAGAATGAAGCGACGAAATTGTTGGTGCCCGGAACGATTTGGGCCGAATACCATAAAGAAGTAGGGAAGATCATGACTTCGGAATTACTTGGGCTCGGACTTTTGACAAAGGCGGATGTACAGAATGAAAACCCGGACTGGCCCGCTTATAAGAAGTACTTTATGCACGGCACCAGCCATCATATCGGCCTGGACACCCACGATTACGGTGAACTAAAAACCCCCATGCAGGCCAATATGGTCTTTACGGTCGAACCCGGAATTTACATACCCGATGAAAAAATGGGCATTCGCTTAGAAGACGATGTCGTTATTCAAGAACAGGGTGAACCCTTCAATTTAATGCGGAACATCCCGATCGAGGCTGAGGAAATCGAAACTTTGATGAACGCTTAGGTCACCTTTAATCGGCGAATACCAAACATACCGGTTTTGACAATACGAATTCGTGTAGGAAAGTCAAGCCGCCGTCCTCTTGATTTCGCTGGAAGACGGTAATCGCATCACTGAATTGATTCGCTACCAGAAGGAACTTTCCAGAAGGGTCCATGCAGAAATTTCTTGGCCAATCCCCCTCTACCGAGGTCCGGCCGATCAACTCCAAAAGTCCCGAATCACGGGCAACCGAATAGATGACCAAGGTGTTCTCACCACGATTGGTACCATACAGAAATCGACCATCAGGCGAAAGGTGAATGTCGGCGCACGCCTTTGGGCCGTCAAAGCCCTCAGCCAGAGTCGCTATAGTTTGTACCGAGTGGTATTCTTGCTTATCGTTCTTTTTGAAGACGGTAATGGTCGCATTCAATTCGTTGATCACATATAAAATAGACCTATCGGTATTAAAGGTGAAATGCCTAGGTCCTGCGCCATCAGGTAGTGCAATTGAAGTCTGTTTCGCGGCTTGCCATTCCCCTTCGTTAAAGGAATACCGTTGTAGACGATCCAAGCCCAAATCCGAAACCAACAATCCGTCTTCATTGAATTCGGCTTTGTGTACATGGGCGGTTTTAGTCGTGTCCAAGACTTTATGGTCGATGAGTTGACGTTTACCCAAACGGCCATCTTCATCGAGATCGAAAATGGAAAGATTGCCACCGGTATAGTTCGAAACTGCCAACTGCCCGTCGGTCGCTAAGGCCACATGACAGGGGTGGGCGCCTCCGCTTCCCATACTGTTCAGTTCTTTCAAAACCCCTTCCTTCAAACTGAACGCAGTGACACCGCCACCCAGTGAATCGAAATCGGCCGTTTCTTGAACGGCGTATAGCATGCTTCGATCTTCGGAAATCGCTAAAAACGAAGGGTTGGGTAGAATGGCTTTCAGCTCTAGGGAGTCCAAACTCCCGGTTTCCGGATCGAATTGCAACGAATAGATGCCTTCGCTCGTGCCATCAGTGTACGTTCCGATATATAGGGTTTCCATAGGGGGCGTTGTTTTTTCACCACAGGCGATCATCAAGAGAAGGAGGAGCAAGAGGGATAAAGGTCGTTTCATGGCGAACGGTTTGTTTATCCAAAAATACATGATGTCGGGCATCCCTACTATTTTTATCTTTAAATCATGGATGCTTCATCGGTCATTTTGGTGTTGAGTTGCTTGGGTATCGCCCAGGCCCTCTTTTTGTGCGCCTACCTCTTCACCCTCAAGAAAGGAAACCGCAAGGCCCATTGGTTCTTAGGGCTGCTCATTTTGGGATTGACCGTTCGTATCGGCAAATCGATACTGAACACCTATATTGACCTCGAAGCTTGGGAGCGCAACTTGGGCATCGCCGGAATCTTGATGGTCGGCGCGGCATTGTGGCAGTACGGCAAGGCGGTCTTTCATATCACCGAGAACTCCAAGTGGCGACCCTTCTACCATTTTTCGCCCTACCTTCTGTTCAGTTTGTTGTCGGACCTTATTCCGAACCGATTCGACCTGGTATCCATGCTTGTTTACTACGCGGTTTTTGCCCATTTATTGGTTTACTTGATTGGTTCGATCCGTCTTTGGCATCGTACGAAGCCTACTGCCCAAACGACCGTTTCGAATTGGTACCGTAATCTGATCATCGGTGTCGCCGTGATTTGGGGATTTTATATCGGTAATGTTTCCGGGTTCATCCCATTCTATATCGGGGGGGCTATTTGCTATACCTTTTTGGTCTATGTATTTTCATTTCTGCTTTTGCGGAAGCACAGTTTCCAATTGGAAAAATACCAAGGCCGGAAAATGGACCGTTCGATTGCTGATGCCTTGCTCCGAAAATTGGATGAGCTTATTAAAACGGATGCCGTTTATCTGAACCAGAAAGTATCCTTGGCCGAAGTTGCCCGATCGATCGATACGGCACCCAAGACCTTGTCTCGGGTAATCAACGAACAGACCGGCCAGAATTTTTCAGACTTCCTGAATACTTATCGGATCGAAACCGCCAAGAATCGTTTGGTCGATCCCGCATATCGCAATGATAAGATCGCATCGATCGCTTATGACTCGGGCTTTAACAATGTCACTTCGTTTAATACGGCTTTTAAGGAGCATACGAAAATGACCCCATCGGCTTATCGTCAAAAATTCGGTTGATGACATAAAATCGTTTTAAGAATCGTGATTCTTAAAGACGATATCGGTTTTTCGCCGCTCTTTTGTGCTAAAACCAAATCATGCGAAGTCTTGTTTTAGCCCTAGCGTCCCTCCTTTTTTTTTCATGTGCGCCAAACGACACCCAACGCAATGGGTTGCAGGCTGTACGTGCAGAAAAACAGCTGGTCTTCGAGGGCCTGAATCGTCCTTGGAGTATGGCCTTCCTTTCTGAAGAAGAGGCCTTGGTCACCGAAAAGAACGGGGATTTGGTTCGTGTAAACCTATCGAGTGGAACGAAAACCGTAATTGAGGGTTTTCCTGCCGATTTGACTGATAGTATCGGGGTGGTTCATATTGGTGACAACTCTGGAATGTATGAAGTGCTCAAGCATCCCGATTTCAAAAAGAACCAACGCATCTTCCTTTCGTATGCTGCCAAAAAACCAGGGGTCGGAAAGACCACAAAATATATCAGTGCCCGCTTGCAAGGGGATCGACTGACCGATATACGAACGATCTTGATCGCCACACCTTATACGCACGGTAACTACCACTATGGGGGTGGTATGGCGATCGGGGCCGATAACGCCTTATACCTAACTGTTGGCGAGCGGCTTTTTTGGGAGCATGATGAACCGGAAATACCCATTGCCCAAGATCTAACCGATCCTAGGGGTAAGATCCATCGTTTCAATTTGGACGGAAGTATCCCCGAGGACAACCCCGATTTTGGAAGCGAAGCCGTACCCAGCTTATATGCGGTGGGCATTCGAAATACCCAAGGAATTGCTTTGCATCCCCAAACCGGTCAGCTGTGGTTTACCGAACACGGTACCATACAAGGTGATGAGCTCAATATACTGTACCCCAAAGCAAACTATGGGTGGCCGAACGTGACCACGGGTAAATTGCGGAGCGCCGATTATAAACCACCTTCTATCGAAGGGGCCACCTTTACAGACCCTCATTGGTTTTGGCTGCATACGGTAGCCCCGACCGGACTCTGTTTCTACACGGGTGACGAATTCCCCAATTGGAAAGGGGATCTTTTTGTGCCCGGTCTATCACGGGGAAGTTTGTGGCGTTTCCAAATGGAGGGTGACACATTGAAAAGTGCCGAGGAACTGTTTCTTGACAGCCGGGTAAGGTCTCGAAAAGTGGTGCAGAGTCCCGATGGAAGATTGTATCTCCTGACCGATAATGAGAACGGTCAGATCATTCGGATCCGACCCAAACAACGAACAACAACAATCAAATAAAACAGTCATGAAAAAAACAATGTCCCTTTTTTGCTTCCTGTTCACGGTGCTTTGTAGTGCCCAAACGGAGGTCCAGGCCATTCAAAAAACCCTAATGGCCTATATCAATGGCTCTGCATACAACGATGGTGAATTGATACAATCCGCATTTTATGCCGAAGCCGACCTTTTTCTTTCCAAAGAAGGACAAGAGCTATACATCCTTAACCCGAAAAGCTATGCGGATCTTTTCGCCAATAGGGCCAAGGGTGAATTCAACGGTCGTGAGGGCACCGTCCTTTCCATCGATTATGCCAACGATATCGCCATGGCAAAGGCGGAAATCAAGATTCCGTCACGAAAACTCTATTTCATCGATATCTTTTTGTTGAAGAAACTCACCGGGAAGTGGAAGATCATCAGCAAGGCGGCTACCCAGCGCGTCGATTAGGTTTTGGAAACGCCCATGAGGTTGGTTTTGATTTCTTTTCGCAAATAGGCCCCGGTAACCAGGGTCGCCAATACGTCGGCAATAGGAAAAGAAAGCCACACCCCCAGCTCTCCCCAGAAACCGGGTAAGATGAGGATTAGCGGGATAAAGAAGAACCCTTGTCGGGTCAAGGTCAAGAGCAAGGCGGGAATCGCCTTTCCAATGGCTTGAAAATATGCGGCCCCGATCAGCTGAAGCGCGATGATCGGTGTAGCGGCGAATACCAAACGCATGGCCAATGGGGCATGCGATAGCACAAAGGCGTTCGTCTCTAGTTCGGCCATGGGCAGGTCGGAACGACTGCTTAAAAACAGTGAGGCGATTTCGGCAGGGAAGAGCATGAGCAGCGCGAAGACCAAACTGGCTACCAAGGCGGCGTATTTGATCGCGGTATAGATCGATTTCTTGACCCGTTCGTAATGTTGTGCGCCATAGTTGTAACCGGCGATGGGCAAAAAACCTTGGGTGACCCCAAAAACGGGAAAAAGGGCGAACATCAACATGCGGCCGATGATGGCGTAGACGGCGATCATCGATTCCCCTCCGAGATTGAAAAGAATATTGTTCAGCAATAAATAGGTCACACTGGTTACGGCTTGGCGTGATAGGGTTACGAAGCCCAATGAACCGATTTCCTTTAAAAGGGGTAGGCGGAACCGAAAATGGGACCATTCGATTTTCAACTCCGAATTTTTCGATAGAAAAAAATACAGGATGTAGGCAAAGCACAACAAATAGCCGGCGGTGGTGGCCCAGGCCGCCCCATGCATGCCCCAATCGAAAACATAGATGAAGAGGTAATCCAAAAAAAGGTTGCCTACTGAAGGAATGATCATGGCCGTCATCGCGAACTTCGGTTTTCCTTCGGCCCGGATCACGGTATTCCCCATCATACAAAGGGCCAGAAAAGGAACCCCGTACAGCACGATGACATAATAGATCTTGGCAGGCTCGAAGATTTGGCCTTTACCCCCGAAGGCAGGGATCAAATCATCGGCATAGGCCAGACCCAAAGCCACCAAAGCGATGGTCAATACCAAAGTAAGACTGATTTGGTTGCCGAAAGTTCGTAGGGCCTTGCTTTTGTTCTCTGCCCCCAAGGCCCGTGAAATGATGCTTGAACCCCCGATACCGATGGCCATACCCAATGCGGCGATAAAAAACGAAACGGGCAAGACCACATTGATGGCCGCGATGGCCATAGAGCCGATACAATTGCCTACGAAGATGGTATCGACCAAGACGTTCAACGACATGACCAAAATACCGATCGATGCAGGTACGGCCTGTTTGACCAGTAGCTTTCCGATGGGTTCTACCCCAAGTTGATCCGATGTGGTTTTGGCCATTTCGATTGCTGTTTTAACCCGATGGGATAGCTGCTCCGAACAGTCCCTTTTTTGCCGTTGGTCTTAGTTGTGCTTAAACCGGAAGTTGTGCCTCTTTTTCCCAAGAACCGATCCATTGTGCCATCAGTTCGACCCACTCCTGACGATCGTTCAAACAAGGAATATGGATGTAGTCGCTTCCGCCGGCTTCCTCGAACTGTTCTTTGCCTTCCATGGCGATTTCTTCCAAGGTCTCGAGACAATCACTCACAAAAGCAGGGGTTATGACTGCCAAACGGCTTTTGCCTTCTTTCGCCAAACGCTCGAATTCAAAATCGGTATAGGGTTTCAACCACGGATCTCCAGCCAGTCGCGATTGGAAAGAGGTGCTCACCTTTGCCTTATCGAGCCCAAGCTGCTGGGTGACCAATTCAGTGGTGTCATAACACTGATGGCGGTAACAGCTATGGTGTGCCACTGAGTTCGTCGCACAACATTGTCCGTCGATTTTACAATGGAATTTGGTTGGGTCCGATTTTCTAATGTGCCGCTCCGGGATGCCGTGATACGAAAAGAGGATGTGGTCGTATTCGAAATCACGAAGGCTTTCGGCGATACTGTCTGAAAGGACCTTGACGTAATCCTTGTTTTTATAAAAAGCGGGCATGGTGCTCACCTTCATTTCAGGAAAAAGGGCCTGTTGCACTTCGAGGGCCTTAACGACCACGGTTTCGTAAGACGACATGGCGTAATGTGGATACAAAGGAACCAATAATACCTCATCGACATTTTGGTCTTGTAATTCTTGCAAGCCTTCCTTGATACTCATCGAACCGTAACGCATACCCAGGGCGACCGGCAGCTCGGTAAGCTCACGGAGTTTTTTCGTGAATCGTTTGGATATGACGATCAAGGGCGAGCCTTCATCCCACCATATTTTTTGATAGGCCTTGGCCGATTTTTTAGGTCGGGTCTGTAAAATGATACCCCGAACCAACAAATTCCGTAAAAGGGGAGGAACGTCAATGACCCGTTCATCCATCAAGAATTGATCCAAATACGGTTTTACATCTTTGGCGGTGGGACTGTCGGGAGAGCCCAGATTCACCAATAACACTCCTTTTTGCACAGCGTTGGAAATTTTGCCGCTAAAATACAACTTGACAATGAGTTGCGAATTTATTTTCAATACAACTTTTCTTATTGATTCATAGAGAATGTCAATTGCCGATTTGATTGTATTTTTAGGTGATGAAAAAAACGGGACTTTTAGGATTTGCCTTGACCGTTATGGTCTGGGGATGGGGACAGACGACCTTTCTTCCTGAAGATCGAATGCTGTTCGAAGCGAATTTGACACAATTGGCCAAACTCGATGACCCCCAAGATCTTTCAGAGATCGGGAAGCATTTTCTCGGAACACCCTATGTGGAGAAAACCCTCGAAATCGGAACAACGGAAACCGTTGTCGTGAACCTAAGGGGCTTTGATTGCACCACTTTTGTAGAGAACACTTTGGCCTTTGCGCAGCTTTTGGGCCAAGAGGAACAGGACTTTGAGGCCTTTGCCAAAACCCTGGAAACCATTCGGTATAAAAATGGCAACCTTAATGGCTATGCCTCTCGACTACATTACTTTACGGATTGGATACGGACCAATGCCCAGAAAGGCCTCGTGCGCGATATCACCGCCGAGCTCGGTGGGGTGATCTTAGAGAAACCCATTGATTTTATGGGGTCGCATCGCGAGCTCTATCCTTTTCTTGCCGATGATACCAACTACCAAGGTATCTTGGACATGGAAGAAGAATTGGCAAAGGAACCCCTTTGCTACCTGCCCCAAGATGCCATTGCAGCCCAAGAAAACCTGCTGCGTTCAGGCGACATCATCGCCTTGACCACCTCGATCAATGGACTCGATGTCACCCATACCGGTATCGCCATACGGGAAGCCGACGGCCGCATCCATTTGTTGCATGCGAGTAGTTCAGGTGCGGTCGTGATTACCGAAACCCCGTTGGTGACGTACTTGAAAAAAGTCAAGGGTAATATCGGGATCATGGTGGCCCGACCTATGTTTTGATATACTCGTTATAAATCGCAATGGGGACCGATCCGGTCCACCCACAAAAATCAAGTTTGGCTGGCATGCCATACGAGACCAGATCTGGGGCATAATTTTCCCAGAAGGTGTCCGTGGCTTCGAATACCTCGGCAACGGCCGCATAGGTTTTTTCGGCCAGATCTTGGGCCAAATCGTGTTTGCCGACCGCTGTCAATCCTTTGATGACCATATAGGAAGTCGGCGCCCATACACCGCCCAACCAATAGTCGCCCCAGCCTTTGTAATCAGGGTCGGCTGCTGAAAGCGCGGGTAAGGGGGTTTTGCGATAAAATTCGTCTGGGTTGGTCAAATGCGCCAAAAAGGCCTCCATCTTTTCTTCCGGAACGAGCTCCCCCAAAAGTGTCCAATACATCCCGATATGTTTACGTGGCACTTGTTCACCAAACCCAAGATCATAATAAAAAGCATCCGTTTCGTTCCAACACAATCGATTCAAGGCCTCTTTGACTTCGGCATGAAAAGCGTCGTAGGCAGCGATGTCATCACTGGCCCCGATTTCTTGAGCGATGAACTTGAGTTGTAAGGCGAACATGGCCATTTGCGCAGTAAAATCAACCAATCTGCCTTGTTTGTTCCAGACACCTTGAAGGGTGTCGACATAGTCGGAAATGAACATATTGAGTCGTTCTTCAGCGGTCGAACCGCCCATCTTGCCCAATTTTTCGCCCAACTCGTGATGGGTCATGCCATTGCCTTCATCGGTAGTCCATCCTCGAGGTGAACGGGGAATGTTGTCCATACCCATGCCTAGGGTATCGCCCCAGAAAAGTCGGTCTTCCCCCTGGTAGCGGGCGATGTGGAATTCAAAGTTCTTTTTTAGTATCGGATAGGCATAACGCAGCCGGTCCTTATCCTTTTTGACCGCGTAGATTTCGGTCTCGGCCAGGGCCAATAGGGGCGGGTTGATCGAAACCGGATGGTCTTTTGACCACAAGGGCTCCCCATTTTTACGGTATTCACGACAGATATACCCGTCGGCATCCATTCGATCATAGAAATTGTCCAAGGCCTGGTATACCGGCAATTCATCCAAATGGTATTTGGCGAAACAGACGATAAAACAACTGTCCCACAAAAATATATTGTCCGAAAAAGCGGCATCGACAAAGGGTTTTTTGAAAAAAGGCTCGCTGTCGCCACCCCTTACTTTTCGTTTGGTGATGGCCAATGCCTTGGCATACATGCGTTCACTCAGTTCTGGGCTTACGGTAAATCCTTGGTCTTGTTTTTCCATGTGACCGCTCGGGTTGCTTGTATTTTGACAGGAAACCAAGGTGCCCGCGGCAAGGGTACCCATACCCAGGGTTTGGTTGAATTTTCGTCTATCCATTTCTTATTCTATAATTTCCTTTCGGCCAACACACCATAAGATGGCGCCCAAAAGATGTTCTTGAAAATCGGGTTCGTCAAAAGAAGCTTCGGTATGCCCCCCGCCGGTGTAATACGCCCGTCCGCCTTCGAATTCATGGTACCAGGCGATAGGATGGTTCGCCCCATTGGTGCCCCCTTCATAACTCGTTTCGTCAAGGTTCATCACGACGGAAACATCGGGGTTCAGGTTTTTGTAGTTGTACCATTCGTCATTTCGCGACCAACTTTCGCTAAGGTGGGCGGTAGATCGATGGGTTCGGTCAACCACTTCGATTCGGGCTTGGCGTACGTTGGGGTTATTGGGGTGGCTGTCAAAATACCCCCCTACCAACCGGCCATACCATGGCCAATCGTATTCGGTATCGGCCGCTGCGTGTATGCCCATATAGCTGCCTCCGCTTCGAATGTAATTTTCAAACGCGGCCTGCTGTTCGTCGTTGAGCACGTCCATAGTAGTGCTCAGGAAGATGACCAGTTTGTAGTTTTTGAGATTCTGGGCATTAAAGTCTTCGGGGGTTTCGGTCTGGAGTACGATGAACCCATTGTTTCGGCCGATTTGCCTTAAGGTGGCCACCCCTTTTTCAATGGATTGGTGCCGGTAACCGAGGGTCTTACTGTAGACCAAGACCAATTCGGGTATCGGGGCAGAAGGGGCCGACGCTTCTCTTTGCGCGCAGCATAGAAACGGCAGGCAACAACAGAAAAGCAGTAGTTGTTTCAAGAAGTCCATGGCGGGTTTTTAGGCTATTGAAGTTAGGTATTTTTTCGGAGTGGTGCCAAACTTCTTTTTGAAGGAAGTGATGAAGTGACTGGCGGTGCTATACCCGACTTTTAAACCGACCTCGTTCACATTGTGTTTTCCGGTTTCGAGCATTTTTCGAGCGACTTCCATTTTGTAGTCGAAAAGGAACCCATAGACCGAATCACCATAGATCTGTTTGAACCCTTCTTTGAGTTTTTTCAATGACAGACCGATTTCTTCAGAAAGTGCTGCCAAGGTCGGGGGCTCGGCCATTCGCTGGATCATAATCTCCTTGGCCTGCTTGATCTTACGCACGTTTTCTTCGTCGACCAAGAAAGGACATTGTTCCAGATCGGCATCGGGCGTACGGTTGAAATAAAGTGATATCAATTCGTACACTTTGCCCTTCACATAAAGTTTTTTAATGGAGGGATGCAGGTTGTAGCTCATCAATTGACTTAAGACAACGGCGATGCCGGGGGTCAATCGCTCTTGCGAGTAGTACTTTTTCTCACTGAACGATTCGTTGAGGAAGGGAATGTGGTCGGCTTGATCCGAGAAAAGCGAATGGAACTTTCGGATGCTCAGAATGATAGAAAGCAACCATGCATCTGGACTGAGTTCGGCGTGTAAGGGCAGGTCTTTTTGCGTATTGAACAGCAATAACGAATTCTCTTCGGAAACTGGAAGATGATACGCCCCATCATTGAACGAGAATTTCGCGTTTCCCTTTAAGGAAAAATGGAATTGGATGTGGGTGCGGTCGATTGGCCGTTCAAAGACCTGATCGGCGCCGGTATCATTTTGGATCTTAAGGACATAGAAGCCCTCTTCGATAAAAACCTCGGTCGCCGAACCGATAGCGATATTTTTTGTAGTGTCCATAGCGGTAATCTATTATTTAGAGCTATTCTAAATTACAATAAAATTTGTGCTTTCCCCCTGGAAAATAGTGGCTAGACGGATTTTTTGCACAAAGTGCCCTCAATTTACGCAATTCTGATATTAATTGACCCGCCAGCGTTATTTTTTATTTTTCCTTGCTGTTATTTTTGCAGGTGTTGCAGCTTATGGAACATTACAACCTTTCACGTCACAGTTCGTTCTATGCCATCGGTTTGAGCTACAAGAAGGCCGACGCCGTGATTCGGGGCAAGTTCAGTCTTGATGTTCCGAAAATCGATGCGATCATGGCAGCTGCGAAGCAGGAAGGTATTGAGGGCCTTTTGGCGATGTCGACCTGCAACCGTACCGAGCTTTTCGGTTTTGCCCAACACCCCTACCAACTGATTAAATTACTCTGTGCCCAGACGGAAGGAACCGTTGAGGAGTTCCAAGAGGTGGCCTATGTCTTGAAGAACCATGAGGCCTTCGACCATTTGTTTCGGGTCGGCACGGGTTTGGATAGTCAGATATTGGGCGATTTTGAGATCATCAGTCAGATCAAACAGGGCTTTTACCGTTCGAAAAAGAACGGCATGACCAATCCGTTTTTGGAACGCCTTTGCAATTCGGTGATCCAAGCCAGTAAACGGATCAAGAACGAAACCGAACTCTCGACCGGGGCTACCTCGGTCGCTTTTGCTTCGGTCAAGTATATCCTGCAACATGCAGCCCAACAAGAGGCACCGAAAATCTTGTTGTTCGGTACGGGCAAAATCGGGCGGAATACCTGTGAGAACTTGATCAAACATGCCAAAAACCCGAAGATCACCCTCATTAATCGAACCCGCGAGAAAGCCGAGCATATCGCCGGCAAGTTTCAATTGGAAGTGAAGGATTACGGGGATCTTCAAACCGAGATACGGAAGTCTGACATCTTGGTGGTGGCCACAGGGGCCCAACTCCCGACCATTTCCAAAGCGCTGGTTCACACTAAAAAACCCTTATTGATTTTGGATCTTTCCGTACCGAAGAACGTGGCCGATGATGTGATGGAGTTGCCCAACGTGAGCCTGGTCCATTTGGATCGCCTTTCCCAGATCACCGATGAGACCCTTGAGCGTCGAAAAGGGCATATTCCGAAGGCTGAAGCGATCATCTGCGAGGTCAAGACCGACTTTTTGAAATGGTTGGAAAGCCGAAAATTCGCTCCGGTCATTAGCGCATTAAAGAAAAAGCTCATGGTGATGAAAGAAGAGGAATTGGACTTCCATTCAAAAAAATTGGGGGATTTCAACCACGAACAAGCCGAAATGGTTTCGGAGCGCATCATTCACAAAATCACCAAACAGTTCGCCAACCACCTTAAAAAACAAGACGTCGATACCGATGACAGTCTCGAGTTGATCCAAAAGGTTTTTCAATTGGAAATCGACCGTAAATGAAGCACCAAATCCTAAGAATCGGAACCCGAGATAGTGAACTCGCCCTTTGGCAGGCCACCCAAGTACAACGACTCTTGGAAGCCATGGGCCATGATAGCACCTTGGTACCGGTGAAATCAAAGGGGGATCTCGAGTTGGACAAACCCCTATACGATCTCGGGGTAACCGGTATTTTTACCAAGACCTTGGATGTCGCCTTACTCAAGGGCGAAATCGATCTGGCCGTACATTCGATGAAGGATGTACCTACTCAATTACCGAAAGGACTGGTGCAGACCGCGGTCTTGGAACGGGCATCGACCCAAGACATTTTGGTGCATAAGGGTTTGGATTTTTTGGATGGTGAGGGCACGTTGGCCACGGGCAGTTTGCGAAGACGGGCACAATGGTTATATCGATACCCAGGGCATAGCATCGTCGATTTACGCGGTAACGTCAATACCCGGTTGATCAAGCTCATAGAAAATGATTGGCAAGGGGCGATTTTTGCCAAAGCTGGATTGGAACGCATCAAACTCCTGCCTAAAGACGCCATCGAACTGAATTGGATGATTCCCGCACCGGCCCAGGGCGCTATGGTCATCATGGCTCACGGCAATAATGAACGCGCCATTTCGATTTCGAAACAATTGAACCATGAGGAAAGTGAAGTGTGTACCCAGATCGAAAGGGAGTTTTTGCGCACCCTTGAAGGGGGGTGTACGGCTCCGATCGGTGCCATCGCCACTATAAAAGACCAAATGGTTTATTTTAAAGGTGGTTTGTTCGCCCTTGATGGGAGTACAGCGGTCATCATAGAAAAACAGCGACCGCTCGGAAAAAGTAAAGGTTTCGGTAAAAGCTGCGCTTATGAGGCGTTGGAATCAGGCGGGACGCAATTGATGAAAGCGATCAAAGATGAACTCAACGATACTGTCAACTAAGGTCTTGAACTACCCTCAACAACAACGCATCTTAAATGCGGATCTCGGATTGGTAGGCTACAACGCCATCGCTATCGAGTTAGAGCCTTGGCAAACCGCAATCAGTTCCGAACATATTGTTTTCACAAGCCAGAACGGAGTACGGTCTTTCGTAAAACAGACCGATTCCGAAACTCTTGAAAAAGTAGTGGGCTATTGCGTTGGTGACAAGACACGGGCAATGCTCGAATCGCATGGCATCAGGGTCAAGCTAGTGGCTGACAAGGCCGAGGACCTTGCGAACCAGCTTGTTAACACCCATGCAGACCAGCGGTTCACCCTGGTTCAAGGGAATATGGCGCGACCCGAACTAGGCCGAATCCTAAAAAAAAATAACGTACGGTATGACATTATTCAGGCCTATCGGACCGAGCTTACCCCGAGATCGTACCAACGAAGCTTTGACGGGGTGTTGTTCTTCAGTCCGAGTGCGGTGACCAGTCATTGTAGTGCAAATTCCATTGCGGGAAGCGTTGCTTTTTGTATCGGTGAAACCACGGCCGAAGTTGCCAAAGTACATACGGATCATATCATTATTGCCAATCGGCCCACCATTGAGAATGTTTTGGTACAGGCCATAAAATATTATACATAAATGCTAAAGAACGATTTGTTTTTACGTGCCCTTCGAGGGGAAACCGTAGAACGACCACCGGTTTGGATGATGCGGCAAGCAGGTAGGTATCTACCCGAATTCATGGAACTGCGTGCGAAGTATGATTTCTTCACCCGTTGCGAAACCCCTGAACTCGCCTCCGAAATCACGGTTCAGCCGATACGGAGGTTTGGGATGGATGCGGCCATATTGTTCAGTGACATCCTTGTCATTCCTCAAGCCATGGGGATCACTGTCGAAATGAAACCGAATTTCGGGCCCTTTCTTCCGGAACCGATCAGAACCCCAAAACAAGTGGAGGACATCATCGTACCCGATGTATATGATCGCTTGGATTATGTCATGAAAGCGATTGCCATGACCAAAGAGAAGTTGGACGATGCAGTACCCCTTATCGGGTTTGCAGGTTCGCCATGGACCATCTTGTGCTATTGTGTGCAAGGTCAGGGAAGCAAGAACTTCGATTTGGCCAAAGGGTTTTGTTTTACCCAACCGGAGGCGGCACACGCTTTATTGCAAAAGATCACCGACACCACCATTGCTTATTTGAAGGCGAAGGTCAAAGCGGGTTGCAACGTGGTGCAAGTGTTCGACTCCTGGGGAGGCATGTTGTCGCCGACCGATTATCAAGAGTTCTCCTTACAGTATATGGATCAGATCGTGGCCGCGTTGAAAGAGCATGCCCCGGTCATTTTGTTCGGGAAAGGGTGTTGGTTCGCCCTGGATCAGATGGCCCGTTCAGGAGCTTCGGCCTTGGGTGTGGATTGGACTTGTTCACCGCGAAATGCGCGCTATCTATCGGGAGGTAAGATTACCCTACAAGGTAATTTCGACCCATCGCGATTGTTGTCGCCACCGAAGGAAATCAAGAGGATGGTACATCAAATGATCGATGAGTTCGGGAAGGATCGCTATATCGTCAATTTGGGTCACGGTATTTTGCCGAACATCCCGGTTGATCATGCAGGAGCCTTTATCGAAGCGGTAAAATCGTATTCGGGTGAAATGGTTTAAGACCTTGTGTAGGGTTCAACCCAAATCGTTTATCCGCTTGGTCGGTCTGGCGCTGTGGCATCCGCTTTACTTGATACCGACTTTTTTGGCCACGAAGAACTGTATGGCGGTCGCAACGGAACAGTATGGATTTGCCCATTACCAGAATGGACCGGCCAATGCGTTTCGTCATGCCTATTGGAATTTTCTGATCGCTTTCCGCTGTTGGCGTTGGCGACCGAACAAGGATCGCGCGCTTCGTTGGGTCAAGGCGATTACCGATTGGCATGAAGATGCGTTTTTCAGTACGGATCTGGCCCGGATGATGGATGAACACAACAATGAGATCGGAAGGCATTGGGCAAAGAAACTCGAGTTGAACGATGAAGAACAAGCGGCGGCACATTTCATGGCAATGGCCGTACAATCGGTCTTGATCGATGCGAATACGGATCTCGAACCATTAAAATACCAAATGGTACATATACATGATGAAACTTAAAGATCGATTTTACGGATATATAGAGTCCCTTCAAGACCGCATCACCGGGGCTTTGGAAACGGTTGATGGGGAAGCGCGCTTTCACCAAGACCTTTGGACCCGTTCTGAGGGAGGTGGGGGCCGGACCCGCGTCATTGAAAATGGTGGCGTTTTCGAAAAGGGGGGCGTCAATATTTCAGGGGTCCATGGAGCACTTCCTGAAAGCATGCAAGCCTATTTCGGGGTCGAAGAAGCCGATTTCTTCGCCTGCGGCCTTAGCTTGGTTCTGCATCCCAAAAATCCCATGGTTCCAACAGTACATGCCAATTGGCGCTATTTTGAAATGTATGACAAGTCCGGTAATATCGTCGATCAATGGTTCGGTGGGGGCCAAGACCTCACTCCGTATTATCTTTTCGATGCCGATGCCGAACATTTCCACAGCATTTGCAAACAGGCTTGTGATGCTCATGACGCGGAGTTCTATGCAAAATTCAAAGCGCGATGCGATTCGTACTTTTGGAACACCCACCGGCAGGAAGCCCGGGGGGTAGGCGGGTTGTTCTTT
Organism: Flavobacteriaceae bacterium; assembly: GCA_013214065.1. Classification (GTDB taxonomy): domain Bacteria; phylum Bacteroidota; class Bacteroidia; order Flavobacteriales; family Flavobacteriaceae; genus Flagellimonas_B; species Flagellimonas_B algarum. The sequence continues at coordinate 378,098 of JABSPK010000002.1, read as the reverse complement.
GATTATTGCAAGGCCTCCGAATCGAAAAGTATGGACGCTTGGTACGATTTCGTCACCGAAGTGGGCGATAGTTTTATTCACGCCTACCTTCCGATCGTAGAACGTCGTAAGGATATGCCTTACACTGCAGCCCAAAGGCATTGGCAAGAGATCAGAAGAGGGCGTTATGTCGAATTCAACCTGGTACACGATAAGGGCACCCTTTTCGGTTTGAAGACCAACGGTCGAATTGAAAGTATTCTGATGAGTCTGCCACCCGTGGTGCAATGGCGTTATGACCATGCCCCGGCTGTGGATAGTGAAGAAGCCCGGTTGTTGGGCGTGTTGAAATCACCCAAAAGCTGGGTATCTTAAACCAACAAGAACAATGAAACTGAACCTCTACCAAATCGACGCTTTTACGGACAAGGTCTTTGGGGGCAACCCGGCCGCGGTCTGCATATTGGATGAGTGGCTTGACACTGCGATCATGCAACGCATTGCCGAAGAGAACAATTTGGCCGAGACCGCCTTCGTCGTACAGCGGAACAGTTCTTATGAACTGCGATGGTTCACTCCTGAAATCGAAGTGGATCTTTGTGGTCATGCGACTTTGGGTACGGCTTATGTGTTGTTCAATAACCATGGTCACCAAGAAAATACCATTCGTTTCATTTCGCCTCGAAGCGGTGAGCTGTTCGTTGAAAAAAAGGCCAACGGGTTCATGACGCTCGATTTTCCGGCCGATGATATCATCGGCATCCAAGGGGTATTGCAAATCGAAAGGGCCATAGGATTGACACCGATGCGCACCTTTAAAGGAAAGACCGATTATATGCTGGTGTACAATTCGCAGCAAGAAATCGAATCGATCCAACCCAATTTCCATTTGCTCGATGCCTTGGATTGCCGCGGGGTAATCGTAACCGCGCCAGGTGATGAAGTCGATTTCGTTTCCCGTTTCTTCGCCCCCAAATGCGGGATTCCGGAGGACCCGGTTACCGGTTCTGCCCATACCTCGATGACGCCGTATTGGTCAAAAGCCTTGGGAAAATCGAAGTTGACGGCCAGCCAACTTTCAAAACGGGGTGGGCAATTGATTTGCGAGGACGCCGGTGAACGCATAAAGATTTCAGGAAAAGCCGTACCCTATATGGTAGGGGAAATAACGCTATAAGTATGTATCCATTGATTAGAAACCGCCGTTTGCGAAGCTCGAAGGCCATTAGGAACCTGGTGCGTGAAACCGTGTTGACACCCAATGATTTTTTGGTGCCCTTGTTTGTTGTCGAAGGTAAAGGGATCAAAGAAGAGATCCCTTCCATGCCGAACTACTACAGGATGAGTTTGGACCATCTCACGAAGGAAGTGAAGGCCTTATGGGACATGGGACTTTGCGGCGTCCTGCTTTTCGTTAAAGTGCCCGATGACTTGAAGGATAATGAGGGTGCCGAAGCTTTGAACCCGGAGGGATTGATGCAACGTGCGGTCAAAACCGTCAAGAACGCCTGCCCAGAGATGTTGGTCATGACCGATGTAGCCTTAGACCCCTATTCTTCGTTCGGGCATGATGGCATCGTCGCCGACGGACAGATATTGAATGATGAGACGGGTGAGGTCTTGGCACAAATGGCCGTCTCCCATGCCGAGGCCGGAGCCGATTTCGTTGCCCCTAGCGATATGATGGATGGGCGCATCTTGACCATCAGGGAAGCTTTGGAAGACGAAGGATATCAGCAAACGGGAATCATGAGCTACGCAGCCAAGTACGCCAGCGCCTTTTATGGCCCGTTCAGGGATGCGTTGGATTCCGCTCCCGCCGATCAGGCCGATGTTCCTAAAGACAAAACGACCTATCAAATGGATCCCGCCAACCGCTTTGAGGCCGTAAAGGAAGTGCAACAAGATATTGATGAAGGCGCCGATATCGTCATGGTCAAACCGGGTCTGGCCTATTTGGATATCGTCAGGGAAATCCGAAACGAGGTGGAGGTGCCCGTCGCCGTCTATCAGGTTTCCGGAGAATATGCCATGTTGAAGGCTGCTGCTGCCAATGGCTGGTTGGAACATGATGCGGTCATGCTCGAACAGCTGATCGCTTTTAAAAGGGCCGGTGCCAACCTGATCGCATCCTATTTTGCGAAAGAGGTCGTTCGATTGCTCTAAGCAATTGAACTTACGGATTCTTGGTTATATTTGATAGGAATCCAACCTTATCATTATGCTAACCAAAAAAAGATATTCGACTAAGGATATGGCCCTTTGGTCTCGTTGGGAGACCTTACTTTTCCTGATTTTCGCATCCATAGTCACCGTCTTATACCATGTATTCGAACTTACCTTTCTCGAAGTACCCTGGACACCCGTAGCTTTGATCGGTACCGCGGTAGCCTTCATTGTCGGTTTTCAGAACAATTCGGCCTATGGGCGAATTTGGGAAGCCCGTAAGATTTGGGGCGGTATCGTCAACACTTCACGCACCTGGGGCATGAAGACCAAAGACATGGTCAATGGGGATCACGACGGGGGATCGATCGCTTCGGAGGAACTGTACGATCATCACAAAAGATTGGTGTACCGCCATATTGCCTGGTTGACCGCCTTGCGGCATGGCATGCGCCAAAAGCGCAAGTGGGAAGTATTCGAAAAAGAACATACCAACCGCGAATGGCTCCGCATCATCCATATTCCCGAAAAAGTTACGTCCCTTGAAGACGACCTTTTGGAATACCTTTCCAAAGAGGAGTTGGATTACGTCATGTCGAAAGGGAACAAAGCGACGACCTTGTTGTATTTACAATCAAAACATTTGCGCGAATTGAAACAGCAAGGTTTGTTGTGGCAATTCGCCTTTCTGAATTTGGAGGATGTGCTTGAAGAACTTTTTACCCTACAAGGTAAATCGGAACGCATCAAGAACTTTCCGTACCCGAGGCAATACGCGAGTTTGGCATTTTACTTCGTTCGGGTCTTTCTGATTTTACTACCCTTTGGTATCATTCCTGAATTTGCCGAAATCGGTGCTTCGATCGCTGAAAACTTCCCGAAGATCGCCGACCACTTTATTTGGTTGGCCGTACCTTTCTGCGGTGCGGTGTCATGGGTGTTTTATGTCATGGAACGTATCGCCAGGGCCGGGGAGAATCCTTTTGAAGGCACCGCAAACGATGTACCGATATCGACCATTGCTAGGGGTATTGAAATCGATTTGAGGCAACAGTTGGGCGAACAGGCCCAAACCATACCCGACCAGTTCCCTGAGAATTTCCATGTGCAGATGTAAGGACGTTGGCGTCATTGATCCGGGGCTTCCTTTTTCTTTGCCATGGGTTGGGGTACCGCTCTGGTGGCGGAAAAAGAAAATTGGGTTTTTCGACGGGCGAATTTCCGCTCCCAATCAACATCGGGGGTCGCTTTTTGCCAAATCCAGTTTCTCATCCCTTGTTGAATTGATCCTTTTTAATCAAGCTCTTCACATAAAAACCCCTTGTCGTGTAATAACCGGGAAATCGCCAAGGCATTGGGGCGTTCGGTTTCGACCCGGAGGATGTTGTCACAATCCTCCAAGTCAAAATTCCATCGTCCGCTACCATTGATCAACCGATCCAGGAACGGGCCAATATGCGACACCTTGCCGTGGTTCGATACCGATGTTTTAAAAACCAAAACCGTTTTCATACTAGCGCTCCCAAAAAAATGGAGGTTCAATGCCAAGGGCCCTTAAGTACACATATGCCTGACCTCGATGATGGATTTCATTATCGATGAAGTAAAACAGGTGCCAACGGACCGGAAATTCATACTGCCCGAACAAGATCCTTGACTGCGAATAGTGTTCTAAAGTCAATTGTGGCCAAAGGTCATTGATGCCTTCGGTTGCTGCATCCCAACGTTGTAAAAGGGCGGCTTTGGTGGTGCCGAAATCGCCATGTTCATCCAGTTCCTGCTTTTCGCCGGTAACCAATTCCCGCAGTCCGGGTTCTGCAATGGCCAACATTTCTTTGACCATTTCAGCGAAAGGGCGCATGCCCCCGATGCTGAATTCGAACAGCTCTTTTTCCGGAAAGGCTTCGATGATCCTCCGTGTCAAGCTTCGATGCCCTTGCCAGTGTTCCAAAAGATGTGCTGGTGAAAGCACGACATTACCTTGTTCGATTGTTTTTTCCATGAGTTGTTTTTTAGGATTATTGCTTCTGGAACCAAAGGTAAATGGGGGGAGTGACAGCCCTTTGTCAGTAGTAAAAAAAGAACTGTTTAAAATCGTACTGACATAGGGCTGTCACCTTCTCAGTGTACTTTGCGCATAGCATGGCCTGCAAAGGTCAGTGCGATGGTACGGACGAACGAATGGGAGTATAACTGAAAATGATGAAAGGGTGGTTGACAGCGCTTACATTGAAATCCTATCTTTGGAATATAGGTCGATTACTTATGGGAATGGATACCGTTAAACGTTTTGATCGAATCGTCGCCATTTTGATCCAACTGCAGTCGAAACGCATCGTGAAGGCCCAAGAACTTTCAGACCGTTTCGAAGTCAGTCTCCGAACGATCTATCGCGATATTCGAACATTGGAAGCCGCTGGAGTGCCCATCGCCAGCGAGGCGGGTGTCGGCTATTCCATTATGGAAGGATATCGGTTGCCCCCGGTGATGTTTACCAAAAAAGAGGCCGGGAGTTTCGTAGCCGCCGAAAAATTGATGCAGCACTTTACCGATCGATCGTTAGGCGCCCATCATGAATCGGCCATGTTGAAATTGAAATCGGTCTTGCGGGGATCCGAAAAAGACTGGGTGGAGGCCTTGGAAGCGCAGGTGCGCATTTTTCCGTCGCAAGATATTTTCAATGAGAAAGTGCCGAACGCCTTGGAACTTTTATTCGAAAGTATCGCCGAAAAAACCCAGGTCTTTCTTAGTTATGAGGCTATTGATGCCGATGCACCGGTCGATAGAAAAATTGAACCAGTCGGTATATTCAATGAGAACAACTTTTGGTACGTTATGGGTTTTTGCCATCTTAGGCAGGCGTACCGGCAGTTTAGAACCGACCGCATACACCGTATTAATAGGACTTCGGAGCGATTTTTATTGCAACACGGTAGCTTAGAGGAGTTGCGACGGCCTAGACCGACACAGAAGCATAAAGTCAAAATATCGGTCGACAAGAAAGTGGCCAAATTTCTGAAAGGAAGCCGGAAAGGCTATGGTTTTATCGCGGAAAGGCAATTGCCCGATGCCGTGGAAATGACCTTCATGATCGATGATATCGACAATCATTTTGCGCGCTGGTATTTGATGTTCGGGGATTATGCCACTGTGATCGAACCTGAATCGCTTAAAGAACGGCTTGCTCAATTACTAGACAAACAACAACAAAGACTTATCCTATAAATGAAGCAGTACCTCTTCTTAATGTGTGCCATGCGTTTACTGATGCCTTCGGCTTTTTGCCAAAAGGAAGCTGACCCCCAAGATGAATTCACGGCAAAGATCGATGCCATTGTCGAAGACGGCATCCGAAAGCAGGCATTTCCTGGAGCGCAGGTCTTAGTGGCCCATAAAGGCAAAGTGGTATTGCATAAGACCTACGGTTTTCACACCTATGATAGTATTGAACCGGTTGCAGCGGACCATCTGTACGATTTGGCATCGGTCACCAAGATCCTTGGGCCTTTACCGGCCTTGATGAAGCTGGTCGAGGAAGGGAAATTAGATTTGGACGTCCCCTTTTCGACCTACTGGACCCCATGGCGAAAACGTAAGGACAAACGATCGCTGACCTTAAGGGAAATTCTAGCCCACCAAGCGGGGCTCCAGCCATATATCGTATTTTTGAGCGATGTGCTTCGTGGCGAACACCCTAAAAGAAGGTTTGTCCGAACTCGATCGAGCAAGCGTTTCCGAAAGAAGGCGTATGCCGATCGTTTTGTTAGCAATCGTTTTGACCGGCACATGTATCGCAAGATCAATGCATCACCGGTGGGCGAAAAAACCTATCGGTATTCCGGACTGACTTTTTTGGTTTTCCCAAAGTTGATCGAAGACTTGACGGGCATGCCGTATGAGGCGTATTTACGACAACGTTTTTATGACCCCATTGGGGCCACGACCTTGGGGTACCTACCGAGCGAACGGGGTTTGCCCAATCCCATCATCCCGACGGAGCAAGACACCCTCTTCCGAAAGGCCTTGGTCAAAGGCTGGGTCCATGATGAAAATGCCGCGCTCTTGGGTGGGGTATCGGGTAATGCCGGGCTTTTCGGCACGGCCAATGACGTATACCGAATGATGCAATGCTATCAAAACCTAGGGGAATTCAACGGGCAGCGCTTGCTTGAAGAAGGAACGGTTAGGTCGTTTATCACCATTCAATTCCCCGAAAACGACAACCGCAGGGGCCTTGGTTTTGACAAACCCCTTATGGGGAATGATACCTTGAATGTGGCACAGGCCTATCCGGCCCCGAAAGCAAGTACCATGAGTTTCGGTCATGCCGGTTTCACGGGCACCTTCGCTTGGGCCGATCCAGAACATCAGCTTACTTTTATTTTTCTCTCGAACCGCGTTTATCCTACGCGGGCCAATCGCAATTTGTATGAGCTCGCTATCCGGCCTAGGCTCCATCAGTTGTGTTATGATTACTTCGTTGATTGATCACGTCCCAGACGAACTTATTTTGCTATTTTTATGACAAGCAATCTAACCTATGGGTCTCCTTATTTTCTTTGCCGTTGTCTCCATCTTTTTTTCCTTTCTGTGTTCTATTTTGGAAGCGGTACTCCTCAGTATCACACCGACCTTTCTGAACGTCAAGAAACAGGAAGGGAAGGCCTATGCGAACGAACTGGAATCCTTAAAAAAGGATGTTGACAAACCGCTGATCGCCATTTTGACTTTGAATACCATTGCCCACACTGTGGGCGCAATCTTGGTCGGTGTACAAGCCAAAGTGGCCTATGCCGATCTTTACGGCAGCCAAACCCAGACCTTTTTGGGAGTGGAATTTACCGAAGACTTGATGGTAGGTGTGGTTTCGACCATAATGACCATTTTGATTTTGGTCGCTTCCGAGATCATACCGAAGACCATTGGGGCCACGTATTGGAAAGAGTTGGCCAACTTCACGGCCAAATCGTTGAAAATCATGGTATTCGTTCTAAAATACACTGGACTTTTATGGTTGTTACAGCTGTTTACCAAACTGATCGGAAGCAAAGGGGGGCATGGCAGCGTGTTGAGTCGTGAAGACTTTACAGCTATGACCGACATCGCCGAAGAAGAAGGGGTCTTTCAAGAATCGGAATCCAAAGTGATCAAAAACCTGTTGAGTTTCGATGAAATCGAGGCCAAAGATGTGATGACCCCAAGAACGGTCATGAAGATCGCTTCTGAAGATACTACCATACAGGCGTTTTTCGAGGCCAACCGCCCCTTACGGTTTTCGCGTATTCCGGTTTACAAAGATCGGATGGACAACATCACTGGGTTTATCTTAAAGGATGAACTGTTGGAGGCGATCATCAATAAAAATGGAAAAGAAGCCCTTTCGACCATCAAGCGTGAGATGTTGGTCACCAATAGGAACAAACCCATTCCGGAGTTGTTCGAGAAATTCGTCAACCAACGCGAACACATTTCCTTGGTCGTCGATGAATATGGATCGGTCAGTGGTCTTGTGACTATGGAAGACGTGATCGAAACCTTGCTCGGACTTGAGATCATGGATGAAAGTGATAATGTCGAAGACCTCCAAGTCTTGGCTAGAAAGAACTGGGAGCATCGGGCCAAGCGCCTCGGAATTATTGAAGATACAAGTGAATTAAACTAGTGGAAACAGCTTATATACAGACACCTATAGGTTATGCTGAGCTTAAAGGAGACGAAGAAGGCCTGGCTGAGGTAACGGTTTTCGATGTTGAAAAACCGATAGGTATAATTCCTCCGATCTTGGAAGACGCCGCTTACCAATTTTCAGAGTATTTTGAGGGAAAACGACAGCAATTCGATTTGAAACTCAATCCAAGCGGGACCGAATTCCAAAAGCGCGTTTGGGAAGCCTTGCTTGAAATTCCTTTCGGCAAAAGTGTCTCGTATTTGGAACTTTCAAAACGTTTGGGCGATGTCAAGGCGATTCGTGCCGTGGCAGCTGCCAATGGAAAAAACCCGCTATGGATCGTGATTCCTTGCCATCGGGTAATCGGCAGCAATGGCGAGCTGACCGGTTATGCCGGAGGGCTCCATCGCAAAAAGTGGCTTTTGGAGCATGAGAGTCCGGTAAAACAGCAATCACTTTTTTAATCCTTCACGAAGTAAATCGGGGCAAAGGGTACTTCGATCGTATCGAGCAAGGTGCCGTCGGCAGCGATGACCATGACCCCGCCAGCGTCGAAAGTCGCACTATTACTGTCGACGAACCCGATGAAAAAGAGGTTTTGGGAAGTACTGTACCCTTGGGCGGTCAAGGTGAGGTTGGTCTGTAAATTCGTCTGTACCGAAGAATAGCTATCGATAAATCCAAGCAAATCATTCGTTCCGGTTTCGGTATCGAAAATAGCAGGTCCGAAGGTCACTGGCGATGGTTGGGCATATACGGCACTGTAGTAAAGTTTTCCGTCGATAAGTTCTGCATCGAGTTCTCCAGGATCAAAGAACTGGGTAAAACCCAATGGTCGACTTTCAAGACGTTCCAACGAATCGAAATCATACAACTCCAACTGGGCTTCGGTGCCGACATTGCTCTTGATAACAGCCAGATTTTGCGAATCGTCTATGAACAGACTGGGTGAAAAATCGGCGAAATCGAGCGTACCTATAAGGTTCTTGGTTGCAATATCATAGGTAGCCACTTTGAATTGCCCACCCGCAGTACGATAGGTAATGAACAGCTTATCGTTAACCAGTAAAGGCTGGTACAAGTTCGTAACGTTGAACTCCAAGGCAAGGTCATCACCTTCGAATGAAGGGATATCGATGTTTCTCAAGGCGAGGTTCGAAGAACCACTTGGGGCATAAAACCCAAAATGGATGGTCTTTAGACTGTTGGTCCCCCAAACGATTGAGCGTTCTGGGGTGTTGGTATAAAAATCCGGAAAAAGGGTTACCGCTCCGCTACCGAGGTTCTTGAGCGCGAAAGAAAAGTTTCCCCTTGAAAAACTGAAGAACGAGAGCACCTCGTCAACTTGTCTCAAGGTTAAGAAAACACCATCGATGTTCAGTTCGGTACTAAGGTTGATTGGGGTCCGGTCCGTGATTTCGGAATCGAAATCGAACTGGTATAGGTTATCGTTATCTTCCCCGATGACCGTAAAGCTGAACCTATCATTGGTGGTATCGCCACCGGTCTCCACAGGTTCCGTATCCGATGAACAGCCCAACAAAAGCCCGAACAGGACCACGATTGACCAAGGGAATTTTTTCATAGCACTTCAAGATACATAATTCATGCGACATCAAATAATTCGGTTTCTATTTAGTACATTCCCCTGATGCTGTATAAACTCAATCTTTCGAACATCCTTTTCCTCGATATAGAAACGGTGCCCGAGCATGCCAGGTTCGAAGAATTGAGCTTGGAAAAACAACAGCTGTGGGAATATAAATCCCAATATCAGCGCAAAGATCAGCTTACACCGGCGGAGTTTTACGGCCGTGCCGGGATTTGGGCCGAATTCGGGAAGATCGTTTGTATTTCGATCGGCAAGTTCATCGTCGATGAAGGAGGGCGGCGGTTTCAAGTACGTTCCTTTCAAGGATCCGAAGCCAAGATCCTACAAAACTTCCAACGGTTTTTGGAAGAGGGCTATGCGCACCCAAGGGTGCTCTTATGTGCGCACAATGGCAAGGAATTCGATTTTCCGTATATCGCCCGCCGCATGTTGATCCATGGGATTCGGTTGCCGAACAAGCTGGATCTCTTCGGAAAGAAACCCTGGGAAGTACCCCATTTGGATACGATGGAACTCTGGAAATTCGGGGATTATAAGCACTATACTTCTTTGAAGTTGTTGGCGGCCGTATTGGGCGTGCCCTCCCCAAAAGAAGATATGGACGGGAGCATGGTGCGCGATGTTTACTACCAAGATGGGGCCATCGATCGCATTGTAAGCTATTGCGAATTGGACGTCATTACGACGGCACAAGTCTTATTGCGGTTGCGGGGAGAAACCTTATTGTCGGATCATGAAATCGAAAAACTATGAGCGGTATGGAATGGAAGGCTATGATACCGGTGTTGCCCTCGCAAGATATCGCCAGGGATGTGGAATGGCATCGAAAGTTCACGGGTTTCGAGCCCGAATTCGGGGATGCCATGTATGCGGGTTTGAAACGCAACGGTTTGGGTCTTCATTTGCAATGGCATGCCGATACCGAAGAAGATCCCTTACTTGGTGGTTCGGTCATCAAGATCTTTGTCGATGACATCGAACCGATTTTTAAAGAATTCATGGGAAGGGGTACGGTTACAGCAAATAAACTGCGGAGGAACACTCCTTGGGGGACCCATGAATTCGGATTTTATGACTTAAATGGCAATGCTATTTTCATAGTACAGGATGCCGAATAGACGCGACCAAATTTGACGCGGTCTCCGTTGGTTTTCGGCAGCGATGTAAGGGGTCATATCGGTCTTCATCGTTTCAGGAATTTGGTGCTGTGTTTTCCGGAATAATCCATGATGTTCAAGATGTACATACCGTCGGGTAGGTCCGTGACATCCACTTTTCCGTCCAAAATCCCGGATCGGACAACGGTTCCGGCAACGGATAGAATGGTGTACTGGGCATCTTTTGAGGTTTCCATATCGACAAAGAGCTCATTGACGGTTGGGTTTGGAAACACTTTTAAGTGCGCCGTTTCGATATATCCAATAGGTTCGTCCGTAGTGATTTCCGTATCGGTGCCTTCGAATTCGAAGCTTATGGGTTCCGTAAATTCGGAGGCCAGGTTTTGGGTGCAAACTTGTCGAACTTGGAATTCATAGGTAGTTCCTTTTTCAAGATCGTCAAAGGCCATGGAATTTTCCCAAGTAGATCGCATCGACCATTTGCTGCTATTCTTGTTTTTGAATTGGACTTCGAAAAGGGTTTCTTCGGCAGCAGCCCATGAAAAACGTGCTGAATGTTCCGTTGCTTCTTGCAAACCGATAGCTTTCGGCGCTTCTAACCGACACTTACTCAAACGAACCCCTGAAACCACGAGACTGACGTCTTGCGCCCCGTTTTTCAACTCTCCTTTATGGCTGATGGTCACAGTGTAAGTACCTGAAGGATTTAGGATGTCGATGCGTTCGAAAGGATCGACCTGGTTGTCACCCTGAACGGCTTTTTTATCAGCTTGGCCTGCGTTCAGCTTCCAGGGGTAATAGGTTGTTCCGTTTTGGGTGATGCGCAGATCCAAGTCATTGATCAAGGCCTTGGTGGTCGTATTCAGATCACCGCGATTCACGTACACTCCTTCGGGGTCGGTCCAGGAAATGGAGGCGCGCAAGGGTCCAAGCTCTTCAGCATTGACCTCGAAGGAATAGCTTTGGCCCGCCTCGATCTTGAGTTCCTCAACAAGCGAACCATAGTCTTTTTGCAAAAGTACCTCGGCTGCTTTTTGGGTATTGATGATGCCCCATCCCATTTTGTAATCAGGGCCGCTTTCAGCCACATCATCGGCTGTATGCAACGCCAAACCTTTAAGGGTGGCCGCCTTCATGAAGTTGCCGTAAAGGTCTTCATGGAATTGCTGTAGCAAGAGTAAGGAACCCGTGACTCCAGGGGTGGCCATAGAGGTACCCATAAGCGATTGGTAACTGGTATCGCTGTTTGAGCTAGTCGAGAAAATTGCCGTTCCGTCTCCGGCAAGGTCGGGTTTGATCCTGCTGTCGTCGATAGGTCCGAAACTGCTGTAATTCGCCACATGGGCGTTTTTCAACTTCCCTTGGTCATTGAAAGTTGCGGCAGCTCCAGCAACGACCAATCCATTTTTTGCAGTGGTGAATCCCAATAGTAAATCAAATCCGTCAGCTGTTTTACCAAAATTGGGTTCATTATTGTCAAAGGAGTTCTGGGCATTTCCCGCAGCGGTGACCATCAAGTAATATGGGGCGTTGTACATGATTCTGTCCCAATCTTGCGACACCCTGATGTAACTGCCGAAATACCAGTCAGGCACCCTATCGGTCTTGATGCCGTACGAATGGTTCGACAGCAAAAGGCCATTGGCGGCCGCTTCGGTCACTTCGATTTTATCACGACTCCAATCATGCGAAAGCGCAGAGGCACCAAAAGCGACCCCTTTCGCTTTTTCTTTGACCCCGGCTGAAACAAGGGTACCGGTTACCATGGTCGCATGTGAATCGATTTCCTCCGAGGCATCGCCAAAGGTGACGCGGCCGTCGAATTCTTGATGTGTGGTCAGCGCAAGGCCGGCATCCCAAACACCAACCTTCATTCCGGTGCCGTCAAGGTCAAGATCCAAGACACCGTTCGTATGCAGGGCGTTGGCACGTGAAACTTTACTGGTCGGATCAAGGAGGGTGGTGTAAAAAAGCAAGGTGCCATCGTCTCCGATATCATTGAGGGCCACAATGGTTCCGTCCAAGTCTTTTTCGTTCGACTGCCATTGTACTAGTCTTGTAGCTTTGCCAAGCTGTATTTTCTTTTGGGAAACTTCTTTTTCGAATTCGGCGATCAAACGGTTCAAGTGTTGCCGATCGTAGTTTTGGGTAATGTCAGCGGTCTGCGATTCGGTTTGGGCCTGACTGCCTATGACGTAAAAAAGGAAAACGATGAAGGGATAAGAAAAGCCAGGGCCCCAGGTCTGTTTTTTGCAATCCAATTTCATGGTTAAGTAAGATTTGGACTACAAATATATTTTTACGGGAAGTTCTTATCGATAAAATGTTCCTTTATTTCGATGAACTACAAGCTCATCGTGCTTTAGTTGTTGTGAAAGTGGAAAAATTTGTGGTTTGTAGTATTTTTCTTTCAATCAATCATTGTATTTCAAGACCACATAAACGGGAAAATGGTCGCTATATCCACCGATATGCTTCCTTCCGACGAAGGTGCGAAAAGGGTTGCCCTTGTATTTTCCCTTCCATTCCTGCAAAAAACGGGGTGAAAAGATGGCGGCTTTTTTAAAGCTATGGGTGCCCTTCTCGTAGTTAAGGAAACTATGCGATACCAGCACTTGATCGAAAAGGTTCCATTTCCCTTTGTAATTGGCACTACCGCTATTCGGTGAAAGTAGCTGTTGCATGGGGTTGATGAACAATCCGGATTCCATTAGGGTCTTGATGCTCTTGGAGTTGGGATCGTCATTAAAATCACCCATGACCATGAGGTTGGCCGCGTTTTCTTCGATGCGATCGATACGTTCCAAAACGGTCTGGGCGGCCAATACCCTTTTGTGTTCTGTTTCATCGGCCCCATCCCTCCGCGAGGGCCAGTGGTTTACGAACAGGTGTACCGGTTCACCGTTCAACTCCCCGTACACATACAAAATGTCTCGGGTATAATCGCGTACCCCTTCTTCGTTGGTTACCAGTAAGGGCAAGGTTTCTTTGTCGAGCACCTTGAAATGTTCGCGATGGTACAACAAGGCCGTATCGATGCCACGCTCATCAGGCGAATCAAAATGGACATAATCGTAAGGCAGCCCATCCAAAGGTTCGGTTTGTAATAGGCGTTCGATAATGGCATTGTTCTCGACTTCGGCGATTCCGACCAAAGTCGGTGCGCTACCGATTTCCTCTTTACCGATTTCAGAAATCGCCTTGGCGAGTTTGCCCAGTTTTTTCGTTAACTTTTTCTCGTTCCACTTCTTGAAACCCGATGGGGTAAAGTCGTCGTCTAGGGTATAAGGGTCGTCTTTGGCGTCAAAGAGGTTTTCGAGATTATAGAATGCTACGGTGTATTTTTCTTTCATAATAGGCGTTCAAATGGCATCATCGACACGGGTCAAAAACCTAGTTTACGGGCTTGCCTTTTTCGGTATCGTTTGAATAGGGGCAGTATCATCGGGGTCAATAAATACGCCATCCCGGAATAGGAGGCGGCCGTGCCTCCGAAAATAAGGACGATGCCCATAGAAATGACGGTGACCATCATCAACAAGAGGTAGTCGTAGATAAAGGTTTTGGTAATGAAGCGTTCCTTGGTATCCAGCTCCAACTCATCTGCTTTTTTAAGCGCATTGACATGCATGAACATGATCATGAGGTAGATAAAGAAGAGTCCCAATCCAAAGCGGATCATGAGGTCTTTCCATTGGGTCGGGTTGAGTTCTTCGGCATACAGCCCGTCAAGGGTCTGGCGCATGGCCGCCGAATCGTCACCGATCCCTTTTTTGATCAGCACGTAAATGGCCGTTCCCAAATAGGAGAAGAGGTATTTCAAAGGATACACATAGAATAACAGAACGAAGAGAAAGAGGGCATTCAACATTTTCGTGGTAGTGTCGACTAGGCCATAGTGTAAAAAGAAATTGCTATGGTTGTTCCATAGGCCCAACAGCAACATGGTACAAAAGATGAACCCTAAAAAGCCGTACATGGAAACTTGTAGTTCCAAATAGTTTTTGGGCACTTGGCTTGATATGACCAATAAGGTAATCGCAAAACCGAAAACGGCATCGGATAGGTTTTCAAGTCGTGTGGTTTGCAGCCCACGGTACCGGAAGCCTTCTGGGGAAACTTTTTTGGTGGTGTCGATCAGTCTTTTTTTCATGAAAAATCAGCTTTACCGGGCGATTTCCTATCGAAATGTACAAAAATCAACTGCAAACATTACGTAGTTTTGCACTTTAGATCGGTTATGCTGGAGAAAAGGACCATAGGTCATGAGAAGGCCATTTTGATAGGGGTCATCAATAAATCGCAAGACGAGACCAAGGTGCGTGAGTACCTTGACGAGCTCGAGTTCTTGACCTTTACCGCAGGTGGCGAGGTCAGCAAGCGCTTCGTGCAGCGGGTCGAGGTACCGAACCCGAAGACCTATATCGGAAGTGGTAAAATGGAAGAAGTGCAGCAGTACGTCAAAGCCAACGACATCGGTTCGGTGATATTCGATGACGAGCTTTCTCCGGCGCAACAAAACAACATCGAGAAGTTGTTGCGCTGTAAGATTTTGGATCGTACGAGCTTGATCCTTGATATTTTCGCCCAACGGGCGCAGACTAGCTATGCGCGCACCCAAGTCGAGCTGGCCCAATACGAATACCTATTGCCCCGATTGACCGGACTATGGACCCACTTGGAAAGACAACGAGGGGGTATCGGAATGCGGGGCCCAGGGGAGACGGAAATCGAAACGGATAGACGTATCGTTCGCGACCGCATCGCCTTACTCAAGAAGAAATTGATCAAGATCGACCGTCAGATGGAAACCCAAAGGGGGAACCGCGGGGCATTGGTCCGTGTCGCCTTGGTAGGATATACCAATGTCGGAAAGTCGACCCTGATGAACGTGGTCAGTAAAAGTGAGGTATTTGCCGAAAACAAACTGTTCGCGACCCTTGATACCACGGTGCGCAAAGTGGTCATCGGCAACCTACCTTTTCTGCTGAGTGATACCGTTGGGTTCATCCGCAAACTACCGACCCAATTGGTAGAGAGTTTTAAAAGCACCTTGGATGAGGTTCGCGAAGCCGACCTCTTGCTCCATGTAGTCGATATTTCGCATCCGAATTTCGAAGAACATATCGCCTCGGTCAATCAAATCTTGGATGAGATCCATAGCGCGGATAAAAAAACGATCATGGTCTTCAACAAAATCGATCGCTATGTTCCTGAGAACATCGCGGAAGATGACCTGACCACGGTTCGGACTTCGGCCCACTTCACCCTTGAGGAGTGGAAAAAGACTTGGTTCAATAAAATCGGGGATCGTGCTTTGTTCATTTCGGCCTTAAATAAGGAAAACCTCGACGAGTTCAGGAAAAGGGTGTATGATGAGGTCCGTGATATTCATGTGACACGTTTCCCGTACAACAACTTTTTGTATCCGGAACATCTGGATGGCCAATAGTAGGCAGTTCATCGATGATTTTGGACGTTCGTCTTTTCCACAACAAAATAAAAGGGGTTGACAACAAAAATATGGCCTCCCAAAGGCGATGCCATATCTTTACGTCATAGTTATAGTGTTCACCCCAAATACACTTGTACTTTACTACTTGCTAAAATTGAAACATCAAGAAATTCTTGATTGCATTGAAAGCCCTGGACCCGTCCGGGGCTTTTGTCTTTTGGTCTCGTTTCGTACTTAAAAGGAATAACTAAGTCCAAGGGTCCAATACGATTGCAATTCATTGTCGATCCTGTCGAAAGTCGCGTCTGGATCAGGGGTAGGGGCATTGTTGCGAACGAAGTTCAAGGTTTCCTGTCTGTTGTTGCGAAGCCCGAAATCAAATCCCAATCCGATGACCTTCCATAGGGTATATGCCAACGAATTGGTCCAGGTCCAATTACTGAGGTTCGTATCGCGGTAACTTTGAAAAACGGAAAGGTTGGTCTTGAAAGAGACCGCCCCCAGCTTTCGCGTATAATCTGCAACGATCTTAGCTCCTCCTGATGATTCGAACAACTCATCCTCATCGCTTAAAACGATGTTGTAGTTCAAGGGTTGGATCACCACGACAAGGTCCGTCACCGGGGTCCAGGTCGCCCCGAAGCCCAGGTCGATGTACCCTGGGTTATGAAAATTATTGATCAAGGTGGTACGGTATTCGAGCAAGGTTGAAATGGCCCATTTTTCATCCAGCTTCAAACCGAACAGTGAAGTGAGGTTGAACACGTCGGTGGCTGCACGAAACCCGGTATCGTCATCGGGATCGTCACGATCATCGATGCGTACCCAAGAGAGGTTGGTATTGATCGCATTGCGCCAATAGAACGAGGGTTGTTTTAGATTGGCAAAAGCATTCAGCGTGAAACCGATATTACCCGATGAGTTGTTAGGAAAGCCCTGGGCGTACCAATTGGTGAATTCGGAGATATTGCCCCCGATGGTTCCGAATGCACCGAACCGCCATCCCGGAAGTGCATTGAGTTTGGCCTGAAGGCTATCGACCCGCTTTTGGAAAACCTTGATAGTATCCTTATTGCTTGCGATTTCGGCCTCTATGTCCGCTTTTTCTTGGGCCATGACCGAGAGGGGCAACAAACCTACCAAGCAGCTGATCAAAAACGATTTCATGGACGTGATTTTTGGTTGCGATCACAAAAATACGCCGCCCAATAAAAAAGCCCGGAAAATCCCGGGCTTTTATCTTTTTTGGAAAGGGTTCCTTAGAAGGAATAACTGAGACCAAGGGTCCAGTAGGTCTGCAAGTCGTTATCGATATTGTCGAAAGTGGCCGTGGTATTGCCAAGGGTATTGATTTCGTAATTCAAGGCTTCTTGCTTGTTGTTACGAAGTCCGAAATCGAAACCGACCCCAATGGCCTTCCACAAGGTGTAGGCGAACGAATTGGTCCATGTCCAATTGCTCAAATCACCGTCTTCGTAGCTTTGGAAAAGCGATAGGTTCGACTTGAAGGAAACCGCCCCGATCTGTCGGGTATAGTCGGCCAAGATCTTTGCTCCTAAAGAGGAGTTGAAGATGGTGTCGTCATCGGCAAAAACGAAATTATAGTTCAACGGATGGATGACCACGACCAAATTGGCAACGGGTGTCCATGTGGCCCCGACGCCAAGGTCTAGATACCCTGGATCGTTGAAATTGCTCAAGATCGTCGTTCGGTATTCCAATAGGCCCGAAACGGCGAATTTGTCGCTTAGTTTCCTGCCGTACAGTGAGGATAGGTTGAATACATCGGTGGCTTCTCGAAACCCGTCTTCATCAGTGGGATCATCTTCGTCATCCAATTTGACCCAGGTCAAATTGGTGGTCAAGGCGTTTCTCCAAAAGAATTTTTCCTGTTGTAAGTTGGCAAAGGCGTTTACCGTAAATCCGATGTTTCCAGATGAGTTGTTTGGAAATCCCTGGGCGTACCAGTTGTTGAAATTCGATAGACTTCCTCCTATGGTACCGAAGGCACCCAATTTCCATCCGGGGAGGGCATCGATTTTTGCCTGTATGGCATCGACCCGTCCTTGGATGGCGGCAATAGAGTCTTTTTTAGGGGCCATTTCAGCCTCCAATTCCTCTTTGGTCTGGGCCATTGTACCGATCGTGGTCAACAGCAGCATGACGATAGCTAGTTTTTTCATAGTTATAAAGGGTTTGCATTGAGAAACACAAAGTTAGCCAAAGTCACAAAACGGGTGGAAAAAACCTACTTTCTTTTGTAAAGCGGTACCGAAGAACAGGCTTCACCGTACATTACCGATTTAGCGACTTCCTGGATTTTCGCAATGGCCGTGATGTAGGCATTCTGTGGGATGGGTTTGTTGGCACACCCCTTGATAATCACTGGCTTGTCGGCATAAGGCGCTGTATCAAGCTGCATCAAGACCTCTTGAAAGATGGCCGATTCAAGCTGATCCAAATCACCGATAACGGTTTTTTTGGCAAACGGGGCCAATTTCGAAGCTACCAACATGAAGGCCCAACCGGGTATTATGGCATCGTTCGAACAAGTCAAAGCGATGTAATGCTCTTGATATTGTTGCCAATCATGATCGGCCACTGAGGCACGAAAGTCCTTTTCACGCAGTAACAAGCCTTCGTATAACCAATCTTTGATGTCGAATACGGTACGTTGCCCTTCTGGATAAAAGGTTTCCAAATCAAAGGTGAGGAGTTTGCTTTCAGCGACCCTATTTCGTATTTCTTCCATGCGGGTGGGTTTAAGGGTCGGTGCTTACAGCAGGCCCAATTCCAGTTTGGCCTCCTCGCTCATCAAGTCTTGGGTCCAAGGGGGGTCGAAGGTAATTTCAACTTCGACATCCGAAATGATGTCGAGTGATTTCACTTTTTCTTCCACTTCGACCGGAAGCGTTTCGGCAACCGGGCAATTCGGTGATGTCAAGGTCATTAAGATCTTCACTTCATAGGCCTCATTGACGAAGACATCGTATATCAACCCCAGTTCGTAAATGTCGACCGGGATTTCGGGATCATAGATCGTTTTTAAAACCACTACGATTTTCTCACCGAGTTCTTGGGTATCTATGGTCAATTCCTCACTCATTTCAATTCAATTGGGTTTGGTACGCTATCGCATACAATTTCAACTGTTTCATCATGCTCACCAAGCCATTGGCACGGGTCGGTGAAAGGTGGTCTTTCAATCCGATCTCATCGATGAAACCGGTTTCAGCATCGATAATATCCTTGGGGTGCTGCTCGCTAAAGGCCCGAATCAATATAGCGATGATCCCTTTGGTGATGATGGCATCGCTATCGGCCGTGAAAACGAGTTTGTCACCCTGTAACTCGGCGTGGACCCAGACTTTGCTTTGGCATCCTTTAATGATGTTAGCGTCGGTTTTGTAGCGCTCTTCGATCAAAGGCAAGGATTTGCCAAGTTCGATCATATATTCATAGCGCTGCATCCAATCATCGAACACTGAAAATTCGGCTACGATTTCTTCTTGAATGGCTGCTATCGACATGGGTTTGTTTTATGCAAAAATAAGGTTAATCGAATACGCGGCCCTAGGCGAGCATACTTTTCGCCCGTTCAACGGCCGCTACGAAACGATCGACTTCGTCTTTGGTATTATAAAAGCTGAAACTGGCACGAACCGTCCCCGGAATCCGATAAAAATCCATGATGGGTTGGGCGCAATGGTGCCCGGTACGGACCGCAATCCCTAATTTGTCCAAAATGGTTCCGATATCATAGGGGTGGATGCCTTTGATATTGAAAGAGATCACAGAGGTTTTATTGGTAGCGGTTCCGTAAATGACCATGCTGTCTATGGCCATTAGCTTTTCGGTAGCGTAATCGAGCAGTTCCTTTTCGTATCGTGCGATGGAATCGAATCCGATGGCGTTCATATAATCAAGGGCCGCACCAAAGGCGATACCCCCACAAATATTGGGTGTACCCGCTTCGAATTTATGGGGCAGATCGGCATAGGTGGTTTTTTCAAAGGTCACCTCGGCGATCATTTCGCCCCCACCTTGGTAGGGCGGTAGCTTATTCAACCAGGCTTCTTTACCATATAGCATGCCGACACCGGTAGGACCACAGACTTTATGGGCCGAAATCGTATAAAAATCCACATCGAGGGCCTGCATATCGGCCTTTATGTGTGGTGCGGCCTGGGCCCCGTCGATCAAGACCGCAGCACCTTTTTCATGGGCCGCGTCAATGATTTCCTTAATCGGATTGATGGTACCCAGCGCATTCGATATGTGGTTGCAGAAGACCAATTTGGTGCGTTCGTTCAACAGCTCGTGATAGGTCGTCATGACCAATTCGCCACGGGTGTTCATCGGGATGACCTTTAAGGTCGCGCCGGTGCGTTCACAAAGCATTTGCCAAGGCACGATGTTGGAATGGTGTTCCATGGCCGACACCAGTATTTCATCCCCGTTTCTTAAAAAGGTATCAAAACCATTGGCGACCAAATTGATGGCGTGCGTAGTGCCCGAAGTGAAAATCACCTCATAAGGCTTGGCGATATTGAAATGGGCCCTGATTTTTTCACGTGCTTCCTCATAGGCATCCGTGGCTTCCTGAGAAAGCGCGTGTACCCCGCGATGGATGTTCGCGTTGTAGGTGTGGTAATAGGCTACAATAGTGTCGATGACTTGTTGTGGCGTCTGCGAGGTTGCCGCATTGTCGAGGTAGACCAAGTCTTGGCCATTGACTTTCCTTTGTAAAATGGGAAAGTCCTTGCGAATCCGTTCGACATCAAAATCATATCCGACCATGCGATTCTTCGTTAGAGTTCAAATCCGACCCGAACACCCAATTTATTGGCAATCAAGGTGGTGATTCGGTTCTTTAAAGCAGGTATCCGAACGCTTTCCAAAACATTATTGGCGAAGGCATACATCAGCAAAGCGGTCGCCTCTTTCTTCGGAATGCCCCTTGATTGCAAATAGAACAGCGCTTCTTCATCCAATTGCCCTATGGTACAACCATGCGAACACTTAACGTCATCGGCGAATATCTCCAATTGCGGTTTGGTATTGATCGTTGCACGATCACTTATCAGGATATTATTGTTTTGCTGAAACGCATTGGTTTTTTGGGCGATTTTGTCAACGATGATCTTCCCGTTGAAGACTCCGGTCGAACGCTCGCCGAAAATCCCTTTGTAATCTTGATGGCTTTCGCAATTGGGTTGTGCATGATGTACCAGGGTGTGGTGGTCTACATGTTGTTTTTCCCCTAAAATCGTCACCCCTTTCAAGGTCGAATCGATGCGTTCCCCGTTTTGGTAGTAATTCAAGTTGTTCCGTGTCAGCTTTCCCCCGAAGGAAAAGGTGTGTACACTTACGTTGCTATGGTCTTTCTGGGCAATATAGGTATTGTCGACCAAGGTGGCGGTTTCCCTATCGTTTTGCACTTTGTAATAGTCGACCCGGGCGCTTTTGGCCGCAATGATCTCGGTGACCGAATTGGTGAAGACCTCGTGTTTCGTCAGGCTTTGGTGCCTTTCGATGATCTGTACCTCTGCATTTTCCTCGACGATGACCAGGTTTCTGGGCTGCAACATCAAAGCGGCTTCATTACCGGTCGCGAAATGCAGGATCTGCACTGGTTTTTTAGGGGCCTTGCCTTTTGGGATATAGATGTACGCCCCTTCTTTACTGAAGGCCGTATTCAAGGTAGTCAACGACTCGTCTTTGGAAGCCACTGAATTGAAATGCTTTTCAATGGTCTCGCGATAAACCGGCTTTGAAAAAGCGGCGCTCAGCAAACAAACATCGACCCCATCATGTGTGGTCTCAGACAAGTACGAACTGTATACCCCATCGATGAAGACGATTTTGTAGGTATCGACCTCATGTAGAAAGTACTTTTTGACTTCCTTGTATTCCAAGGTGTTCAGCTCTTTCGGAAAAATGCTGAAATCGGTCTTTTGCAGGGCATTCAAAGAGGTGTATTTCCAAGCTTCCTCTTTTTTGGTCGGGAACCCCTTTAATTCAAAGTTCTTCAGCGCTTCGGACCGGATTTCATGAACCGGGCTATCAAGGTCGACTTGGTTTTCGAAGGCCAAAAACGAAGAAAGTAATTTATCTTTTAAATCCATTACGGTCGCTTTAGACTACGGCTTCTTGTTTGATCCAATCGTATCCTTTTTCTTCCAGCTCCAAGGCCAATTCCTTACCGCCCGACTTCACGATCTTTCCATCGTGAAGTACATGAACGTAATCGGGTACGATGTATTCAAGCAGACGTTGGTAGTGGGTGATGACGATGATGGCGTTTTCAGGGCCACGCAATTTGTTCACCCCATTGGCAACGATACGCAGGGCATCGATATCCAATCCGGAATCGGTCTCGTCCAAAATCGCGAGTTTCGGTTCCATCATGGCCATTTGAAAAATTTCGTTCCGTTTCTTTTCACCCCCTGAGAACCCTTCGTTCAAGGAACGGGAGAGGAATTTCCTATCGATTTCCAACATTTCCGATTTTTCACGGATCAGTTTCAACATCTCGTTGGCCGGCATATCATCCAAGCCGCGGGCTTTTCGCGATTCGTTGATGGCCGTTTTCATAAAGTTGGTCACCGTGACCCCGGGAATCTCGACTGGGTATTGAAATGAAAGGAAAATGCCCTTGTGCGCGCGTTCTTCCGGCGCCAGGTCCTCAAGATCTTCCCCTTCCAAAGCGATGCTTCCTTTTTCAACTTCAAAGTCTTCCTTTCCTGCAATGACCGAGGCGAGGGTACTCTTGCCTGAGCCGTTAGGACCCATAATGGCGTGTACCTCACCAGGATTAACGGCTAGATTGATCCCTTTGAGGATGTCTTTGTCTTCTACGCTGGCGTGTAAATTTTTTATCTCTAACATGATGCTTCGTGTTCTTGTTTTATACGGTTATCGGGATTGACGCGGGTTTACCCAACGGATCCTTCCAAACTTATCTCCAATAATTTTTGCGCCTCAACGGCAAATTCCATAGGTAATTTGTTCAATACTTCCTTGCTAAACCCATTGACGATCAAGGCAATGGCTTTTTCGGTATCGATTCCGCGCTGGTTGCAATAAAAAATCTGGTCTTCCCCGATCTTGCTGGTCGTGGCCTCGTGTTCGATTTGCGCGGTTTTGTTTTTGGCTTCGATGTACGGAAAGGTATGGGCCCCACATTTGTTGCCCATGAGTAAGGAGTCACATTGTGAAAAATTCCTTGCATTGGTGGCCCTACTGTTGACTTGGACCAGACCGCGGTAGCTGTTTTGGGAATGTCCTGCGGATATCCCTTTTGAAATGATGGTACTCTTGGTGTTCTTGCCAAGGTGGATCATCTTGGTACCGGTATCGGCTTGTTGGTAGTTGTTGGTAACGGCTATGGAATAGAATTCACCGATCGAATTGTTCCCTTTCAATACGCATGACGGGTATTTCCAGGTAATGGCCGAACCGGTTTCGACCTGGGTCCATGAGATTTTGGCATTGGCCTCACAAAGCCCGCGTTTCGTAACGAAATTATAGACACCGCCTTTGCCATCCTTATCACCGGGGAACCAATTCTGGACCGTAGAGTATTTGATTTCCGCATTATCAAGGGCGATCAATTCGACAACGGCCGCGTGCAATTGGTTTTCATCACGTGAAGGGGCCGTGCATCCTTCAAGGTAGCTTACGTAGCTTCCTTCATCAGCGATGACCAAGGTACGTTCGAATTGGCCCGTTCCTGCCTGGTTGATCCTGAAATAGGTCGATAACTCCATGGGGCAGCGCACCCCTTTTGGAATGTAACAGAAACTACCATCGGAGAAAACCGCCGAATTCAGGGCCGCATAGAAATTGTCTTTCTGCGGAACGACCGAGCCGATGTATTTTTTTACCAGTTCGGGATGCTCTTGGATCGCCTCCGAAATGGAACAAAAGATGATGCCTTTTTCGGCCAAGGTCTTTTTGAAGGTCGTGGCAACGGAAACGGAATCCATCACGATATCGACCGCCACACCGGCCAATTTTTTTTGTTCTTCCAAAGAGATCCCCAGTTTCTCAAACGTTTCCAGAAGTTCCGGATCTACTTCGTCAAGACTATTGTATTTCGGCTTTTTATTGGGAGCCGAGTAATAGGAGATATCTTGAAAGTCAGGTTTTTTGTAAGTGACATTGGGCCATTCGGGTTCTTCCATTTCCCGCCAAACCCGGAACGCCTCCAACCGCCAATCGGTCATCCATTCGGGTTCGTTCTTTTTTTGGGATATCGCGATGACAATGTCCTCACTCAAACCTTTCGGGAAGGTTTCCGACTCGATGTCGGTATAAAAGCCGTACTCGTACTCTTTGGTCTCGAGTTCTTTTTTTAATTCTTCTTCAGTGTAAGCCATATCATTGTTGATGCCATGGGGCATCGCATTTAATTGGTTATAAGGAAAAACTCTCTCCGCAACCGCAGGTGCGCTGGGCATTGGGGTTGTTGAATACGAAGCCTTTTCCGTTCAATCCGCCCGAGTATTCCAAAGTGGTGCCCACCAGATATAAAAAGCTCTTTTTGTCAACGATGATCCTGATGGCATTGTCTTCGAATACCTTGTCGGAATCATTGGTAACCTTATCGAAATTCAACTCATACGATAGTCCACTGCAACCTCCGCTCTTTACCCCGACTCGGACAAAATCTTTGGTAGCATCGAAACCTTCTTCCGACATGAGTGAAATCACTTTTCGTTTAGCCGTTTCGGATACTTTGATCATACCTACTTGGATTTATTCTAAATAGCTTACAAATATAGGTCATAAGTAGGATTACAACCTATTTCCTAACATTATTATAACGAATGTTTTGATAAACTTTCTTTATGGAAACCTTAAACAAATTTTAGAGGAACTGGTTGCGTTGTGAAGGGCCGCGGATTACCAGGGTTTTCACAGCTGATTTCAGTCGAGTTTCAAAACGACGATATCGGTGCCTCCTTTGTGCGAAACACCAGGAAAATCAGTACTTGCGGTATCGCCGACCACCACGATCGAGCCGTCAAGGGCTTGTACGATATCATAGCCGAAGTCCAATCCCAAGCCGCCGAAAGCCATTTGCCAATCCAAGTTACCATCGGCATGGGTCTTGATGACCCAAATATCGTTTTCACCGAAATTGGTGCTGGCATCTTGATCGAAGCTCTTCGAATTTCCAGAGATCAGAAAGCCACCGTCTTGGGCCAAAGCCACCCCATGGGCGGCATCGAAGGCCGAACCACCGTAGTTTTGCTGCCATAGCATTTGGCCTTGGTCGTCGAATTTGACCATCCAAATATCCGATTCGCCATTGTTGTCGCCCACCTGTAAATCGGAGCTGAAGGTGTTTCCGACAATGACATAATGGCCATCAGCGGTCTTTGCGATATCATGCGATTGTTCGATGCCGCTGCCCCCGAAGGAACGCTCCCATTCAAAACCTCCGTTTTTATCGACTTTGACCACCCAATAGTCATAACTACCTTTGGGGTCACTGATATCAAAATCATCACTTTCCGATGCTCCGGTCAAAAGCAGCCCCCCGTCATTGGCGGCAATGACACCGAACGAACGATCGTTGTTGGTACCTCCGAAGAACTTGCGCCATTGGATGTTACCGTCGGCATCGATTTTCGTACCCCAGAACTCACCGACCCCATGGGCCGTCGCACTTCGCGACTTTCCAGTGCTGCCTTCCCCATTGGAAGAGGTGACATCAAGGAATCCTGAAAAGAAAAACCCCCCATCGGCGGTTTCAATAATGTCGTAGGAATGGTCGTGGCCTGAAAAACCGAAACTTTTTTCCCAGAGCACATCACCATTGGCATTAAGGCGCAAGACCCAATTATCATGGAACCCTTCATTGTTGCTGGCGTCACCATCATCACTCATTGCATAACCGGTTAGGGCGTACCCCCCGTCAAAGGTTTGGATTAGCTGTTGCCCCTGATCGTCTTTGCTACCACCGTAGGTACGTTGCCATTGAAGGTTGCCCTCGGCATCGAGTTTCAACAACCAATAATCATTCACTGCCAGTGCCTTACCGTCCAAATCACCATCGGTGCTGTTGGTAAGGCCAAGTATAGCGTACCCCCCATCGTTAGTATTGATGATCGATCGTGGTGATTCATCTCCAGATCCCCCGAAACTCCGTGTCCAAACCAAAGCCGTAAAAGTATCGGGCACTTCGTCGTTGCCTTTGATGGTAAAGCTGTCATCCGCTGTGCATGCACACAAGAGTAGTCCTAAAACAATGTATACCGAAAACCGCATGGATGAAAGATTTAGGGGTTGGATTTTCTGATAATGAAGAGTCCTGAATTGGAGTCGTTCACCAAAATCTTTCCACTGGGGAGGTAAGGATAAACGCTCCAAACCCCATCGAAACTTGGTGAATTATTACCTGGGAAGGTGTCGAAAAACCCGATTTCGGTCATAGTACGATTGTCGATATCGGAAATATCGATGACGCGCACTCCGGCGGTATAATTGGCCAAATAGTACTCATTTCCGAGCACGTATCCGTTGTGGTCGATCGCCGTGGTCGGCCCCAGATAGGTGGCATGCAAAACCGGATTGTCCAAATCGGTGACATCGAATACCAGGGTGCGCGAATTGAACCCGAAATCGACTTCGTCCAATTCATCGCCCAAGATGTAATAGCGCTGGTCTTCGGTAAACCAACCTTGATGGGTATACCCTAGATTTCCATAGGTGAGTGTCGAGATGCCACTCGGATTCGATTTATTGGTGATATCGACAATGGCGATTTGGCTTTCATTGGCTCCAATGAAAATCTCTCGCCCTGAATAATCACCGTCTGGGCCGGAGTAGGTGACCACCTGCGCATCATGGGTATAGCCATCGACACCATAACCACCCGCCAAACTTGGCGAAAGTGGGTTGCTGATATCAATGAAATGAACGCCTCCGTTGAACGAATCGTTTCGAGCCGTACCAACCGGGTAGGCAAAACCTTGCTGTTCATTGATTACGATATTATGGGCGTTTCCGAAACCGGTGTAGCGTGTATTCTCAGAGAAGGTCGTTGGCGGGCTTACCACATTGCGCAGTCGGGTCAAATCAAAAACCTGCATGCCATGGTTATCCGCTTCGGAAACGATAAAGGCAAAGTCTTGGTAGATTTTGACATCGCGCCAAGTGCTTGACGTGGTAGCCGTTGGGAGTTTGCCTAAATAAATCGGTTCATCGCCCGAAACATCCACAAAGGCGGTGCCGTCGACCAAACCGACCAAGGCATATTCCTTGCCATTGGAGCTATCGACCCAACCCCAAATATCGTTGCCCCCACCAGAGTTGAAGTCGCTCAGGCCGACCATGCCCAATAGGTCATAGCCGTTGCACGGGTACGTACCGGCCGAACCTCCTTCACAAGGTACCAACCCTTCGATTTCGTATCGTGTTTCGGCAACTCCGATCAATTCTTGCTCTGTAGCGGTGAGGTCCAATTCAAAAAACTCGGTTTCTTCGACCAGGTCATCATCAATGATATCCAAACCAGGAATGGAAATGGCCGTGGCTTCAGTTCCGTCATAGACCCCTGCGGGGATTTCAATTTCTATAGGTGAGCTAAACGTATAGTCATCGCCCAAAGTCGCCGTACCTGCCGCTTGATCGGTGACGGTCACGGTGACTGGGTCTGAAACGGTTCCGATGACCGCGATTTTCGGCAAATCGGAAGCTTGACTCTCCGTGCTGGAGGCAATCGAACGGATGAAGGATACCGTCAGGCCATCATTATCGATAATACTATAAACCGTTGTGCTTCGATTCCCCAAAACGGCATCCCCCGTAGGGTTTCCCAAAGCGAATTCTATGGTCTCGATTTCTTCTTCTTCAAGGTCGTCGACAATGGAAATCCCACTGACGGCAATCGCCGAATTTGCCGTTCCATCGTAAGAACCTACCGGTATCGTCACTACAACAGGGCCGCTAAAGTCAAAATCAACCCCGCCATCGGTCGCTGAACCGTTGGAAACCAAGGATACGGTGACCGTAGAAGGATTCACAACATTGCCGCTCAAAAACAAGGTCGGCAAATTGCCCCCGATGTTTTCAGTGTCGAAACTACTCGCCAAAGCGAATTGGACGACCACCTCGGCATCATTGGTTTCATCAGGACCGCTATCATCGGATCCACAGGCGAACAACAAAAAGGAAATGGCAAGGGTTTTGTACAGATTTTTCATAGCTAAGTAAAAATACAATTTAAATAAATGCATTTACATTTGCCCCATGTTCGAAGACAAAGATCAAGAAAAGACAGCACTTGAAAGCTTAGGGGAATTTGGGTTGATCACACATTTGACCAAGCATTTCAAATTGCAACATGATACGACGCTAAAAGGCATCGGCGATGATGCCGCGGTCTTGGATTACGCCGGCGACCAAGTAGTGGTCTCTACCGACCTCTTGGTCGAAGGGGTACACTTTGATTTGGCCTATATGCCCTTGCAACATCTAGGGTACAAAGCGGTCATGGTCAACCTTTCCGATATTTATGCGATGAATGCAATGGCCACCCAGATCACGGTTGCCATCGCGGTATCGAACCGTTTTCCTTTAGAGGCCCTTGAGGCTTTTTATGAAGGGGTGCGACTGGCCTGTGAAACCTATAAGGTCGATTTGGTCGGGGGCGATACCACCTCTTCGAATAAAGGGATGTTGATCAGTGTCACTGCATTGGGATCGGCCAAAGCCAAGGATTTGGTGTATCGCAATGGAGCTAAACCCAATGATCTTTTGGTTGTTTCAGGGGATCTTGGTGGCGCGTATTTGGGGCTGCAAGTGCTCGAGCGCGAGAACGAGGTGTTCAAGGTAAACCCGAATAACCAACCTGACCTTGATGGCTATTCCTATATCATCGAAAGGCAATTGAAACCGGAGGCTAGGAAAGATATAGTGCCTTTGTTGGCGGCTTTGGAGGTACCACCGACCGCAATGATCGATATCAGCGATGGGCTTTCATCCGAAATCCTGCATTTATGCAAGCAAAGCGGAACGGGATGTAATTTGTTCGAAGATAAAATTCCATTGGACCCAACGGTGATCGCAGCGGCAGAGGAATTCAATATGGATAGTACCATGATCGCCTTGGGCGGTGGGGAGGATTACGAATTGCTGTTTACTATCGATCAATCCGATTATCCGAAAATAAAGGCGAATCCGAACCTGACGGTCATTGGGCATATGACCGATAAAAAAGAAGGGGCGCATCTCGTTACCCGCGCCGACACGAAGATTCCGTTAACGGCCCAGGGCTGGAATGCTTTTGATGGAGACTAAGCGACGCGTTTGGCTTCTTGCTTTTTGGAAACGAACCTTCTCGTGCGCTTGGTGTATATCTCTTCAAGAACCTTATTGATTTCCTGCATTTCCGGGGTTAACGGCGATAAGGTACCCTGTGCATTGGTAGTCACTCGTTTTTGGCAGTGGACACATCGGTATTCTTTGATATGCTCCGTAACTTTTTTGGTAACCACATAGTGATGCCCGAACATGTTACAGTAAATACCGGAAAGTTTGTTGCCATCGGGGGTAATGGTCTTACTCATAAGCTTGGTTCAGTTTTTAAGTTGCATGTTTCAATTTGGGGACTGAGTAATGCAAGATTGAACAGTTAGTTGGTTAATTCACAATCGTTTCACCGATCGTCGACAATAGGGCAACGAATGGTCCATTCGTTTTATTTTCATCGTCACCACTTTTTTGGTGTTTTTTCGATGAAATGCACAGTGGTCCTAAAACCCTCCCTAGCAACGCTTTCGGCGTTTTCAATATACAAATTTGACCTATCTTACCAAACAAATTCGTGACAATGGCCAATAAAAAGGGCATCCTTGTAGTTGCATTCGCACTTTTCTCGCTTTTTTTCGGTGCAGGAAACCTGATTCTTCCCCCGCAGTTGGGCTTTAAGGCAGGTTCGGCTTGGTGGCTGGTATTGGCCGGTTTCGGGATATCGGCCGTACTCATTCCGATTTTGGGGATCGTGGCGCATTCGCGTCTACAGGGTACCATGTTCGATTTCGGGAAAAAGGTCTCGCCCCTTTTCAGTTTGGTCTATTGTTATTTGGTCTATGCCATTTCCATAACGCTACCGGCCCCTAGAACCGCTTCGGTAACCCATGAGATGGCCATAGCCCCTTCCTTTGAAATCACTTCATGGGCAACCAGTAGTATCTATTTCGTTTTGGTCTTCCTTTTTGTGATCAACAGATCGCGGATCCTCGATGTGGTCGGAAAGATCTTGACCCCGGCGATCATCCTCATCTTGTTGGCCATCATCCTCAAAGCGCTATTCGGTTTTGAACTATCGTTCGGTTCGAATGCCTTCGAGAATCCACTGACCCATGGAATTTTGGAAGGATACCAGACCTTCGATGCTATAGGTGCCGTTGTAGTCGGTGGGGTAATCATCATTTCATTGAACCTCAAGGATGGACAAGCCTCTTTCGAGCATAAGAAACGCATTATCGCAAGGGCCGGATTGTTGGCAGGGTTAGGGCTTCTCCTAGTATATGCTGGTTTGGTCTTGACCGGTGCTTTGATGCAGCAAGAATTCGATGCCGCGATTGCCAGAACGGCTTTATTGAACGGTCTTAGCTTAAAGACTTTGGGTACAACGGCTACACTATTGCTCAGTATCTTGGTCGCATTGGCCTGTTTTACGACCGCAGTGGGTATCGTTACCGGAACCGCCGATTTTGTCAAAGGGCGTTTCGGAGGTTCTCAAAAAGCGTATATCGCCACGGCCCTTATCGGTTGTTTTTTGGGGGTACTCATGGGGCAGTTCAATGTGGGATACATCATCGCGGTGGCACTTCCTGCCTTGATGTTCATCTATCCCGTGACCATTGTGCTGATCCTCTTGAACATCCTCCCGGATTCTTGGGCGACCCCATTGCTTTTCCGCTCGGTGGTGGCCACTACCCTCGTTTTCTCCATTCCTGATTTTTTGGGTACCATTGGCTTTCCCGACATTTCAAAATCCTTGGCTGGATGGATGCCATTGTCTGAATTCCATATGGGTTGGGTGCTCCCTGCAATAGCCGTCTTTTTGATCGTGACCGGGTTGCAATCGCGAGGTGTTATTTCTGGGCGAACACCACAATAGCCCCCACTACGGCCAAAACCAGCAAGACCGTGAAGAAGATTTTCCAAAAACTATAGGGTCGGGTTCCTGAAATCGTTCCGCTTTGCCCGTTGATGAAAAAATTGTATTCGTTTCCATTGAATCGATAGGCGCTGAGGTAGACGGGTAACAATATATGTTTGAACGTCTCTTCGCTTAGTGAAACTTGCAATCGGTTGATCCGTTGGGTATCACCACCAATGTCACGGCGGCACCAGCGATCGGCAATCTGGTCGGCTTCTTGCTTGGCGGTCAAATGCCCTTGTTTTAAAGGAATGGTATATTTCTCGGTAACGAAGCCCGATAAGAAACTGCTGTGGAAAGGTTGTAAGAGTTTCAGGTTCCAATAGGCGATCTTCGAAGGGATCTTGCCCGCTTTCTGTTGTGAGGCCTTGACCAAAGTGTCATCAACGAAACCCGAAACTTGGCCCGAGGCAGGGGTCCAACGTGTTTTTCGAACTTGTTTCGTCTGGGTGCGCCCTTGGCTATCGCGGTAGGTCTTGGTCACGTAGTAATAATCCCCTCGCTGTCCTGAATATTGAGCGTACAATTGCGCATCGAAGGTCCAATAGGGCAAATACAATCCTTTGGTGAATTGCGGGTCCAAGGCGGCCTTTTTCAGGTTATTCGGAGCGAACCAGAGGCTTTTGACCCAACGTTGGAAGATGCGGAACGATTCTTTTTGATCGATCTGGAAGGGGAGCACGGCACCGGGCAAAATCCAGTCTTCGGTATATTGATCTTGTAAAATCAAGGGCGTACTGCAATACACGCAATGGAGCGATTTGTAATTTTCTTCGACATGTTGCACCGCACCACAGTTCTTGCACTGAAGCATACTGATTTCCTCACTGTGCTTTTGCCCTCCCATTTCTTTGAGATAGGGGTAGAGCTCCAGCTCTTGAAAACCATTCCCGTCTACATCGATGACCTCTTCATGACCGCAATAGTCACAACTGATATTGGTCGTTCCGGGGCGGTATTTCAGCTCGGCACCACAGTTGCTACAGGCCTTTTTAAGCTCAGTATGTTGGGTTTTACGTTCTTCCATGGCAAGGGGTCATTTGGGCAATGGAAACCATCACCACTTCTGATCCACAAAATTTCGATTAGGCTTGTGGTAGGGGTGGTGGGGTACTTCCACCTAAGAACGCCTGTAGTTCGGGAACATCTTGAAGTGCGCTCCAATTCGCCATACCTTGTTTCCAAACCAAGCTTTCTTTGTTGATGGTGCGATTGGCAAAAAGGGCCTTCAACTGGTCCATTCCCACGGGTCCTTGCTGGGTGCCGTTCACCGCATAATAATACAGCACTTGGGTCGGCATCGGCGGGGGTACGGCTGCAGTGGGCTGTGGTACGGCCTGGGCCGCTTGTGGGTTCATCAGGCCTCCCATTTGCTGTGCCAATACGAAGCCCATGCCCATGCCCATGCCCGCTCCGGCGGTTCCGCCCTCGTTTTTCGCGGCAGCCTCAACGGCTTTCGCGGTTTTGAACTTGGTCAATTTATCCAGATCCAACTTATCGATACGGCTGTATTCGAAGATTTCCTTTTTAAGGTCTTCGGGCATGGAGACATTTTCGATATAGAATTTTTCCAACGATATACCGACCGATTCGAATTCAGGGGCCATGACCTCTTGACAGGTATCGGACAGTTCGGTGGTATTCGCCGCATAGAGTTCTATAGGGAGATTGGCCTCACCGACAGTATCCGTAAACCGGGTAGCGATCAAACTCTTGAGATGCTCGTTGATCTCGAAGTTGGTAAAATTATTGTCGGTGCCCACGATGTCGATGATGAACTTTCCGGCATCCGAAATTTTGAATGCATAGGTGCCGAAAGCCCGGATTTCTACCAAACCGAAGCGTTCATCGCTTAAGGTAATCGGGTTTTTTGTCCCCCATTTTTCATCAGTAAACAGATGGGTATTGACAAAGTAGACCTCGGCTTTGAAAGGGGAGTTGAATCCGTATTTCCATCCCTTTAAGGTGGCCAAGATCGGAAGGTTCTTCGTAGTCAGTTCATAAGTGCCGGGGGTGAAAACGTCGGCCAATTGCCCCTCGTTGACGAACACGGCGGTCTGCCCTTCCCGCACGATCAACTTCGCCCCGTTCTTGATTTCGTTTTGATACCGTTCGAAACGATGGGCTATGGTATCATCGGTATAGTCAAGCCATTCAACGATATCGATGAATTCATGACTGAGTTTCTCTTTGATCCTGCTAAAAATATCCATGAGTAGTGTTTTACGGGTTTGCGGATTAAAGCTACCAAAAATGGAAGCACTATCCATGGTGTTAGTGCAAAATCAAAGGCGATCGTTACAAACGCACTTAAAAGAAATGTTAGTTTGGTTTTACCCGATAGGTGATTTTCCGGTTGGTAATGACCGTAGCGAGGACTGAAACCAGCACCGTTGCGGTATCGCAAAGGACACTTGCATCGACGAATTCAATACTGCATAAGGAAGGTAGCGAAGACCCACTACCGTCCATGAAGCGACCGATAGTAACATCCGTTGCTAGACTGGTATCAAGCGGTGAGTTGGCCGGCGCTACTGAAAATGTGGTTGTCGTACCATTTGCGGTATAGGTAACTACCCCATCCACTTCACTGTAGGCGACCGAATACGGGTTGTTCCCACCCAGAAAGTTCCCAAGACTTTGCGTAAACGTTTGTCGTATGCCTGTAGAGGCATTGATCACGGTCAACTGTATTCCGAGTGTATTCGAACCAATATGATAAATTCTGAAGTTTCCAGCAGTCACTATGTCGGCTGTACCTTCAAGATCTTGATAATCGAACGAAACTTCAAAACTTGTAAAATCGAAGATATTACCAGTGTTGGGCACAATGATATCAAAGCCTGTAGACCCCCCGGCCCCACTAGGAAAATGCATGCCGCATCCTGTTTGTGCGGCATTCGGGTTTACCGAGGTAGCATTAGGTCCGATAGTGGCATCGGTTAAAGTAGCAGTATCAAAATCGAAGCGTGACACAACTGCCGTAGGTGTGCCGTCATCGCACACCTGATATGTAAAGGAATCAGCACCTATATGACCTGGATTGGGCGTATAGTTGAAGCTTCCGTCAGCGTTCAAGCTTACCACACCGTTAGTGGGCCCGCTGACCGGAGTGCTGCGTATGCTCATGGTCATATTGCCGTTCGCGTCGCTATCGTTCGCAAGCAGACCGATGGCAGCGGCAACGTTCAAGGTATGGTCATAGCCCACATTGTAGGTATCGTCGACGGCAACTGGGGCTACATTTTGGGACATTGCCTGAGGGAAACACCCAAGCAAGCCAAAACAAAGAACTATCAAATTTTGATACCGGCGCATTTTCCAAAACTAAAGGATAGGAAGGCCGTAAGGAACTATTTGTTGTCAGTTCCGTGTACAAAGGGGTGAAATCCACCAATTTGAGGGTATTTGATGACCGGCTTTTAGTACCTTGTCCAATGCGAAACCAACCTTTAATTTTATGAAGAACCGTATTTTTAGTACTTGCACATACCTTTTCTTGCTTTTCAATGCCTGCATTTCCGTTGAAGAGGAACAAATTCCGAAACCTGCTGTCTCGGTTTATGAACCCTTTGAATTGACTTTGGCACAAGCGAATTCGATAGCGGAATTGCCCCTGCATTGCGTACAACAAGAATTCCCCAATAAATTGGGGCAGGTCTTGGGCAGTGGGGAGGACCTGGCTACCCCAAAAAGCTTGCACCCATCTTTTTACGGTTGCTTCGATTGGCATTCAGCGGTTCATGGGCATTGGTCGATGGTGAAACTGTTGCAACGTTATCCCGATCTTGACGGCGCGGAACGAATCAAACGGATATTGACCGAAAACCTGTCCAAGGAAAATATCGAACAGGAGGTCGCCTATTTCGACAACAAGCACAATCGCAATTACGAACGGACCTACGGTTGGGGATGGTTACTGAAATTGGCTGAAGAATTACATCATTCGCAGGATCCCCTAGCCCTCGAATTGGAGCAAAACCTGAAGCCATTGACCGAATTGATCGCCAAAAAAATGACCGATTACCTTCCGAAGCTCGTCTATCCAGTTCGTGTCGGCACCCATACCAATACGGCTTTTGGACTGGCATTCGCGTGGGATTATGCCGTAGCTTTGAACGATACCGCCTTGTTAGACGCGATTCGACAACGGGCTATGGTTTTTTACGGGGAGGATGAGGGTTGTCCTTTGGATTGGGAACCCAGTGGTGCTGATTTTCTCTCGCCTTGTTTTGAAGAAATCGATTTGATGCGCCGAATTTTGCCAGAGCAAGCTTTTTTGGGTTGGATAAATCGTTTTATGCCCCAATTAAGCCAGACCGATTTCAATTTGGAGGTGGCCGTGGTAGGGGATCGTGAAGATGGTCAATTGGTGCATCTTGATGGTTTGAACTTCAGCCGGGCGTGGGTGCTGTTCGGACTGGCCGATCAATATCCTGAAACATTTGGCCACCTAAGGGCATTGGCCCATGAGCATGTGGCCTATTCCTTTCCAAACTTGGTCGGGGATAGTTATGAAGGCGGCCATTGGTTGGGATCCTTCGCTATTTATGCCTTAGACCAACAGTAGACTTAACGCTTTCCGGCTTTTTTGAGTAAGGCAAGCACTTCGTGCATAGGCAGAGCCTTGATGGTATGCCCATTGCGCCCTGTCATGGTCTCCCCGGCAAAGAGGGAATTCAAAATGGCTTCTTCAGTCGCCTCGATAACCGCCAAGAACAAGGGCGTCATGGCACCGTTCCGCAAGTTCGGGCGTGTCTGTACCGAATTCGTGCTTTGATAGGGAATGCGGCAGGCTTCGGCCGTTGACACCGCGATGACATAGTCTCCACTGCCATTGCTGGCAATACCTCCGGTTTTGCCCAAGCCCAGCATCGCCCGTTTCGCCAGGCGTTCCAAATTTCGCGATCCTAGCGGGGCGTCGGTCAAGACGACGATCATGCAAGATCCATCCGGGGTATACCGAAAACTATCGGAATACTGCCCAAGTTGTTTGCCGATATCGACACCGGCGATGTGCAACACTCCACCGAAGTTGCTTTGTACCAGCACTCCGACGGTATAGCCTCCTGACTTTTTGGGCAAGACCCTTGATGCGGTACCGATGCCCCCTTTGTATCCAAAACAGACGGTTCCGGTACCGGCGCCCACATTTCCTTCGGTGACAACGCCCCCCTTGGCATTTTGAATCGCCTGTAGCATATGGGCTTCGGTAAGATGACGCCCGCGAATGTCATTCAAATACCCATCATTGGTTTCGCCCACTACCGCATTCACGGAACGGACGTTCTCATTGCCGCTTTGCGCCAAACTATATCCGATAAGGGCATTGACCGCAGTGGGTACGTTCAAGGTATTGGTCAATAAGATCGGGGTTTCCAGATTTCCCAGTTCCTTCACTTGGGTATATCCGGCCAATTTGCCGAAACCATTACCGATGTGGATGGCAGCCGGAACTTTTTCTTGAAAGAGGTTCCCTTGGTGCGGTAGAATGGCGGTCACCCCGGTGCGGATGCTGTCCCCTTCGATCAAGGTGAGCTGCCCTACTTCAACCCCAGGAACATCGGTTATGGCATTCCATTCGCCAGGGCGTAGCACGCCGATTTCGATGCCATGGTCTCGCAAACGATCTTGGGCGTTGGCCATGGTCATTAGACCGAGAAAACAGAAAAGCAAGTGTTTTATCATCGTTGTTGTGGTATTAGGTTCTTACCAATGTCCGGTACCGGGTTCCCCTTTGAATGGTCCGACCAATTCTTTGGTGATCCAACCCGCATAAAAGCCACCGGGTTGTGGAGTGACCCTTTCTTCGTTCAAATAACAAGGGAGGTATTGAGGATAAAACGCCAAATGATCCGCCAAGGGCTCAAAGGGAGGAAACGGATCGGGATACGACCAAGCGATGGCTTTTTCGGGTTCCGAACGTAAAGCCCAATAGACGGTCGAACCCTTCCATTCGCAGAGCGAACTTTTTCCTGCCATTTGAAGCAATTTCGTCAAGGCGACATCTTCAGGAGGAACATAATAGGTAGGCGGGCTTGCCGTTTCTTGAACGGCCAAGGCTTGTTTCGACATCGCGATCATCGTGTCGTTGTGGGCCACCTTTAAGGTTCGCGATTCCTTGACCAAAGCCGGAGGGCGTGGAAAATCCCAAACCGAAACCTGTCCTTTTTCCGGAATGGTGGCGAAATCAGGCCGTTCTTGGCCATAAAAAGCCCACTTCTCACGCGCTTGCATCAGCCAGTTAGGTATTTTTTTCGAATTTTTCGGGTAGCTCCCCATGCTATTTTGCTTGATCGAACGGTAAGGTACATCGCATTCCCCATACATTTGTAAAAAAGTTCGTTTTGGAGAAAAATGTTTTGGGAACCGAATTGCAATCTTGTTGTTTTGAACCAAAGACCGGCTTCTATCGGGATGGGTTTTGTAAAACGGGGGCGGATGACGTAGGCACCCATGTGGTCTGTGCTATCATGACAGAGGAATTTTTACGATTCTCCAAATCCAAGGGCAACGATTTGATCGGCCCGGTACCCTTCTATCAGTTTCCCGGTTTGCGGCCTGGAGATCGTTGGTGTTTATGCGTCTCGCGTTGGAAACAGGCCTATGAAGCGGGGGTTGCACCACAGGTGATTTTGGAGTCTACACACCAAAAGGCTTTGGATTATGTGGGGTTTGAACAGTTGTTGGAGCATAAATTCGTTTCGACGTAAGTTGTTTTCATGTCCTTTTTTCCAGCACCGAAAAAAGGACCGAAAAAGGCTTGGGCGATTTTCCGTGAAATTTTCAGCTGCACCGAAACCAGGTCCCTGCCGACGCTCCATGCATTGTTCCGCCCTGCGGAACGCACTTCCGCTTGCAGGTCCCTTATTTCTGGAAAATCTATGGTGAGAACGTATTGAAAACGGTATTTCCCTCTTACATGTTTCTTGATGCCAGCTCTAAGCGAGGTCGAAGGGTTGTGAGACAAAAGAAATGAAAGGATACTGGTTCTATTGTCCTTTTTTACAACGCCAAAAAAAGGACCAAAAAAGGCTGTGGCGATTTTCCGGGAAATTTTCGGTGGTACCGAAACCAGGTCCCTGTCGACGCTCCATGCATTGTTCCGCTATGCGGAACGCACTTCCGCTCGCAGGCCCTTTATTTCTGGAAAATCTTTGGGGAATCGACCTGGCAGAATGTAGCGTTGAGGTAAGTTGAGGAGTATCCTTCTCCACGGAATATGACCGGCCTTGCGTGTGCAATTTTTGAAGTGTTTATTCTTCAACGGCTAGTACCGCTATCGCTTCGATCTCGACCTTCCACTCAGGTAATCCTAGGGCTTGAACGCCTACCAAGGTGCTGGCCGGCATATCGGAATCGCCCAATAGGGCTTTTCGCACCTTCCGGAAGGTGTCCAAATAGGCGGGTTGGTAATCGACGATATAGGTGTTGTATTTGACCACATCGTCAAAAGTAGCGCCGGAATTTTCCAGGGTTTTGAAGAGCCCGTCC
The DNA here is from genome assembly GCA_013214065.1 of Flavobacteriaceae bacterium. Lineage (GTDB taxonomy): Bacteria > Bacteroidota > Bacteroidia > Flavobacteriales > Flavobacteriaceae > Flagellimonas_B > Flagellimonas_B algarum. The sequence goes on along the minus strand of JABSPK010000002.1, from coordinate 339,422 downwards.
AAAGCGTTTTTGAACTGCGTCTCAAAATTGGGCCCCGTACCTACTTGCCCGGAAATATGGATGGTCTTTACCCCATTGGCCTCGACCGCTACGGCCTGTGAATACCCTGGTCCAGGATCGATATAGGTTTTATTCATCCTTGCCGCTTGGGGCTCCGGGTCGGCCGTTTTGATTTGGCAGGAATACATGCCGATACAGAGAAAGGAAAGGAGATACCTCATGGTTTAGAAATTTCTATAGGTACCACTTAAAAACGCATTCGCTTCCTCTTCAGCGAACCGAGCCGATTGTGCATCCCAATGCAGCGTTTGGTTCGGGAACCTTCCGGCAATGACGCCCAACAAAATGGTTTCGGTCAAACGCGCTGCGTACTCAAAAGGAGCCGTACACTTGTCCTTCCCTAAACAGGCATCGACGAATTGATGGTAATGCTTGGGGCCTTCGCTGGCATAGTTGCGAATGGGTTCACCCAATTGTTGTTTGGCGATTTCTTTGGAGATATCGACATACTTGCCCCGAACGATTTTTTTGGGCAACTGCATGAAATGGGGGAGTAGCAAACGTCCTTTGGTGCCGACGAATATGGCTCCTTGTTCGGGCAATTGCCCCTCACCAGCTACTTTGGCATCCAACGAAATATCGGTTTTGGAGGCTGCTTTCTTGGTTGTCATCGGCTTCGCTCCAGGCAGCACGAGATCTTCATGGGCAGGGGGCATCCCTGGGCCATCATACCAGATCCATTTCAGGGTCTTACCGGTAAAGTCGGTACCCGGAAACTCGTAAGTGACCGTATTGTTTTCAGGATATCCGAATCCGTTGGGCTCGCGACATTCGTTTTTTATGGTCATCGGAACGTCGAGGTTCAACGCATTATATGGGGTATCGAATATATGTACCCCCATATCACCTAAAGTACCGCAGCCATAATCCATCAACTTACGCCAATTGCCCGGATGGTAATAGCCTTCCTTAAAAGGTCTTTCAGCCGAGGTACCCAGCCAAAGGTTCCAGTCCAATTGTGCGGGAACCGGGTCTTCGCCTTCAGGGACGGCCCCATTATATCCCCACGATTTCGGGCTCCAAGCATGTACGGTATGCACCTTTCCGATGATGCCGTCTTGAATCAACATGGTGGCCAATTTATAATCATAAAATGAATGTACTTGGATGCCCATTTGTGTGGTCAACCCCTTCTCGGCAGCCATTTTTTTCATGGCCCGCGATTCGGAAACATAATGGGTCAAGGGTTTTTGACAATACACATGCTTATCGAGCTCCATGGCCATCAAAGAGGCCGGGGCATGGGTATGGTCGGGGGTCGAAACGATGACCGCATCGATAGCATCTTTCATTTCATCCAACATGACCCGGTAATCGAAAAAGACCCTTGCGGTTGGGTGTTTTTTTCGTGCAGCCGATAAATTGAGTGCATCGACATCGCAGAGCGCGACCACATCGACCATAGGGTGCGATGAAATATCCCGAAGGTCTTCGGCCCCCATGTTGCCGACCCCGATATGGGCGGTACGCAAACGGCCATTGGTGCTTTTGGTCGTAGCATGTAATAAGGAAGGTGCGGCCATGGCGCCGAGAACGCCGATGCTGCTTTTTTTAAGAAAGTCTCTTTTGTTCATTACAGTCGGTTATAATTTCTTGATTTTGATATTGCGGAACCAAATCGGGCTCGCATGGTCTTGTAGGGCGATAAAGCCTATTTTGTGTTTTCCGTAATCCGGGGCGTTGTCCCATTTCCCGGAATTCTTTTTGGTATACCAAGCATCGGTCCACGGTTCGAATTCCAAAAGCTTTTTCCCATTGAGCCAATGTTCGACTTTAGTGGGTTTAAAGACGATTTTAGTGGAATTCCATTCCCCGACCGGGTGCAACATCTTTTGTGATTCATCGGCCACGTGCATGGCATAATCGGCCCCGGTTTTTTGCCAATCTTGGAGTTGCTCCGGATGCTCGGCACCAAACTGGCTGTTGTAGGCGGTCAAATCATGGATTTCGGCATAGTTGGCGTCATCGATGAGTTGATATTCGGGTGACACTACGGGCGGACCTTCATAGCCTTCCTTGACATGATAAAAAATGCCGCTGTTGCCCCCTCTGGGCAACTTCCATTCCAAATACAGTTCGAAATTGTCGAATTCCTCAGCGCCGTAGAGGATATCCTTTCCTCCGGAATAGTCCTGCTCGAGACCTAGCTCGGTATCGAAGGTCAAGGTGCTGTCTTTGATGGTCCAACCTGGGGGTAAGCTATCCATGCCATAGCCCCGCCAACCATCCAATGAGCTGCCATCGAACAAACTGATCCATTCGGGGGCCGTTACAGCTGCTTCTTCCGTCCTGGGTTTAGGGGTTTCTTTACAAGCTATGATAAGGCCCAATACAAGCAAACTGAAGATGGTATTCTTCATACAGCTTAGAGATTTTGCAGTGTTTAAAGTACAAAAATATAAGGGATCCAATGTCTTGCATTTTCACTACTTTTAGAGAACGACTAATTCAAAGAACACCTAAAGATGAAAATGCTATTCGCTAGGGTCGGTATGCTGCTACTGGCCACTTCCTTTTTTGCGATTTCCGGAAACGCACAACGAAGAAAAACACAAGCAAGTCCGACCGTTCCCTCTGAATTGTATTCCAGTTTGGAATACCGTTTGGTAGGTCCATTTCGAGGGGGGCGCTCTGCGGCGGTTACCGGGGTACCCGGGCAGCCCAACCTTTTCTATTTCGGGGCCACCGGTGGGGGGGTTTGGAAGACCTTGGATGGGGGCCGGACCTGGAAGAACATTTCCGATGGGTATTTCGGGGGAAGTATCGGTGCCGTTGAGGTAGCCAAAAGCGACCCCAACGTCATTTATGTCGGGGGCGGGGAAAAAACACTTCGCGGTAATGTCTCTAGCGGGTATGGGATTTGGAAAACCGAAGATGGCGGGAAGACCTGGAACCAAGCCAGATTGGCAAAAAGCCGCCACGTGCCCCGAATTCGTGTGCACCCTACCGATTACAATACGGTGTATGCCGCGGTTTTGGGCAATATCTACAAGCCCACCAAGGAACGTGGGGTTTATAAAAGTACCGATGGAGGTAAGAGCTGGAAACAGGTCTTGTTCGTCAACGACCAATCGGGGGCCGTCGACCTGACCTTCGATCCAAACAACCCCCGTATTTTGTATGCTTCGACCTGGCGTGCCCAGCGTACCCCATATTCTTTGAGTAGTGGAGGTGATGGGTCTGCGCTTTGGAAGAGTACCGATAGTGGGGAAACTTGGTCTGAGATTTCAAAAAACGAAGGTTTTCCGAAAGACACCTTAGGGATTATCGGGGTCTCGGTATCACCGGTCAATTCAGAACGCGTTTTCGCCATTGTCGAGAACAAGGAAAAAGGCGGGTTATACCGCTCTGATGATGGGGGCAAAAAATGGACCCAGGTCAATAGCGAGCGGAAATTGAGACAACGGGCTTGGTACTACACCCGGGTTTATGCGGATACCGAAGATGAGGATGTCGTGTATGTGTTGAATGTACGTTATCATAAATCAACCGATGGCGGTAAAAGTTTCAACACCTTCAATGCCCCCCATGGCGACCACCATGACCTGTGGATCGCCCCTGAGAACAGCCAGCGGATGATCATCGGGGATGATGGCGGGGCCCAAGTCAGTTACGATGGTGGGGAAACCTGGAGTACCTATTACAACCAACCTACGGCCCAGTTTTATCGGGTGACTACCGACAACGCTTTTCCATACCGCATCTATGTGGCGCAACAAGACAACAGTACGGTTCGTATCAACCACCGTTCCGATGGGTTCGGAATCGGGGAAGACGATTGGGAACCGACTGCAGGGGGTGAATCAGCGCATATTGCGATCGATCCAACGAATAACGACATTGTTTATGGAGGAAGCTATGGCGGTTTCCTGACCCGGGTCAACCACGATAAGGGCACGGTGCGGGGCATCAATGTTTGGCCCGACAATCCGATGGGCTATGGGGCCGAAGGCATGAAGTACCGTTTCCAGTGGAATTTCCCGATTATCTTCAGCAAGCACGATCCTAAAAAACTATACACCTTTAGCAACCATGTACACCTCAGCACCAATGAAGGCCAAAGTTGGGAGTTGTTGAGTGATGATCTAACCCGTAACGACCCGGATAAATTGGTCAGTAGTGGTGGCCCGATCACCCAAGACAATACGGGGGTCGAATACTATTGTACGATTTTCGCGGCCCAAGAAAGTCCCTTAAAAGAAGGATTGCTTTGGGTAGGAAGTGACGATGGTCTCGTACATGTGACCCAAAACGGAGGCCAGACTTGGGAGAACATCACCCCGACGGGCATGCCCGAATGGATGATGATCAACAGCATCGAACCATCGGCCTTTGATGAAGGAACCTGTTATGTTGCCGGGACACGCTACAAATTGGGTGATTTCAAACCCTATCTCTATAAGACCACCGATTACGGAAAGACTTGGTCGAAGATCACCAACGGCATCGAAGGGGAGCATTTTACCCGGGTTTTGCGCGAAGACCCGAAGCGAAAAGGCCTGTTGTATGCCGGAACGGAAACCGGGATGTACATTTCGTTCAACGATGGAGCCCTTTGGGAGAAATTCCAGTTGAACTTGCCGATCGTTCCGATTACGGATCTCGCCCTAAAGCAAAACAATTTGGTGGTGGCCACCCAAGGCCGTAGTGTTTGGGTCATTGATGACCTAACGGTCTTACACCAATTGGCCGCTTCCGATAAGGGCACGGCGATGAAACTTTTCGCTCCGAAGGATTCCTACCGCACCAAAGGGCGTGCACGATCCAAGGAACGGCCCAGTTTGACCGAAGGGCAAAACCATGCCTCGGGGGTATTGACCCATTTCTATCTCAAAGCTTATGATAAGAAAAACGATACGGTACAACTGACCTATTTGAGTCGCTCTGGAGATACCCTGGCTACTTTCAGTACCAAGGCCAAGGATAAGAAAAAGCTCTTGAAGGTCGACCAAGGGGGCAACACCCACAACTGGGATACCCGTGGGAAAGGTGCTGAGCGCCTCAAAGGAATGATCCTATGGTGGGCCAATCTCAACGGTGCCAAAGCGGTACCGGGCGATTACCGGGTTTCATTGAACGTGAACGGCTCGGTGGCTACCGAGAACTTCAAGATTTTGCCCGACCCGCGTGCCGAAGTGTCGGTGGCCGATATGCAGAAACAATTCGATTTCATCACCAGTATCAACGAAACCGTCGATAAGGCACACCAATCGATCAAGAAAATCAGGAAAATCAATGCCAACCTGGATGCTTTCACCAAACAGTATCAGGACGATGAAGCAGTCAAAGAATTGGTCGAGAAAGCGAAAAAGATGAAGGAAGGTTTTGGCGAAGTTGAAAAAGCCTTGTACCAGACCAAAAACAGAAGCAATCAAGACCCTTTGAATTTCCCGATCCGCTTGACCAATAAATTGGCCCATTTGAACAGCTTGGTAAGTATCGATGATTTTCCACCGACGGAACAAGACGTGGCGGTCAAGAACGAAATGACCCAGAAGATCAATACCCAATTGGCGACCTTCGATCGTTTGGTCGATGAGGAAATGAAGGCCTTTAATGACAGTTTCAACAGCTTAGGATTGGATTACCTATCCATAGAAGAATAACCGATTATGAGAAAATTACTTGCAATAGCGACCCTCTGTTTTACATTTTCAGGGTTGGCGCAAACCGCTGAAAGCTATTTTAAACCCTTGAAATTCCGAAATATCGGTCCGTTCAGGGGCGGGCGTTCCGTCTGTGCCTCTGGAGTTATTGGGGATCCGATGACCTATTATATGGGAACCACGGGTGGTGGCTTATGGAAAACCACCGATGCCGGCCAACGGTGGAACAATATTTCGGACGGCTTTTTTGAAATGGGGTCGGTCGGTGCCATTGCGGTTTCGACCTATAATACCAATGTGATTTATGTAGGGATGGGTGAACATGCCCCAAGGGGCGTGATGACGTCTTATGGAGATGGGGTCTACAAATCCACTGACGCCGGAAAAACCTGGAAGCATATGGGCTTGACCGAAACGCAGCACATCTCGCGTATCGTCATCCACCCGACCAATCCCGATATCGTCTACGTCGCCGCCCAAGGGCAGTTATATGGCCCGAACAAAGAGCGGGGCATTTACAAATCAACCGATGGGGGCAAGACCTGGAAAAACACCTTGTTCGTCAATGAACTGACCGGCGCCTCTGAACTGTCTATGGATTCGAATTATCCTGAGATCATGTATGCGGCCATGTGGGAACACCAGCGTAAGCCCAATATGGTGGTCAGTGGCGGTGCCGGTAGCGGATTGTATAAATCCACTGATGCAGGGGAAACCTGGAAGGAGATGACCGAAGGCCTGCCAAAAGAAAAAGGGAAAATGGCCATTTCGGTAAGTCCGGCGAATTCGAATAAAGTGTATGCCTTGATCGAAAGCGATAGCAACCAAGATAAAGGAGGACTCTTCGTTTCGAACAATGCCGGTAAATCGTGGCGGATGGTCAGCGGTGACAACCGCTTGGTACAGCGCGCCTGGTATTACATCGAGGTGTTTACCGACCCACAAGATGAAGACATCGTTTATGTTTTAAGTGCCCCAGCGCTGCGCTCCCTTGATGGTGGCGCGACTTGGGAACGAATATCGGGTACCCACGGCGATTACCATGACCTGTGGATCAATCCGAAGAACTCCATGAACATGGTCATTGCCAATGATGGGGGCGCAGCGGTGACCTTTGATTTTGGAAGGACCTGGTCTTCGCAAGTGAACATGCCCACGGGCCAGTTTTATCGAATCAACACCGACAACCTATTTCCCTATAATATCTATGCCGGGCAGCAGGATTATTCCTCGGCCATGATCGCTAGCATGTCGGTCGGTCGTGGGGGGATCACCATGTCCGACTTCAGTCCCTCGGCTGGGGGAGAAAGCGCCTTTTTAGCCTTTGACCCCGACGATCCTAGGTATGTGATGGGGGGCAGTTATCTGGGCACGATCGATGTGTTGGACATGGACTCGAAGGCCTCGACCCAGGTCATGGCCGCCCCGATCCAATACTTAGGTCGCGAAGCCCGAAATATGAAGTACCTCTACAATTGGAACGCCCCGACACTGCGTTCACAGCACGAGGAGAACACCTTTTACCATGGGGCACAACTGTTGTTGCGCACAAGGGATATGGGAGTGACCTGGGAAGAAATGTCGCCTGACCTTACTCGAGATATCGATGCAAAACAAGGCAATGGAGGGGGGCCATATACGAACGAAGCCGTTGGGGCTGAAAACTATGGAACCTTGGCCTATGTCATCGAATCACCGCACGAGGCAGGTGTCTTTTACACCGGCAGTGATGATGGCTATGTCCATATTACCAAAGACAATGGGGAAAGTTGGCAGAACATCACCCCAAAAAACCTAGGGGAATCTTTGGTGAATGCCATCGAGGTTTCACCCCACGATAAGGCTACGGTTTATATCGCTACGACCAAGTATAAGTTCAATGACCACACCCCTGCCCTCTATAAAAGTACCGATTACGGTGCTTCTTGGACACGCATCAACTCCGGTATCCCACAAGGAGCGTTCACCCGGGTGGTACGTGAAGATCCCACGCGAAAAGACTTGCTATACGCGGGTACCGAAAAAGGCCTTTACCTTTCTTGGGACGGGGGGAAGAGCTGGAATTCCTTTCAACTGAACCTGCCCAAAACACCGATTACCGATTTGAAGATCCATCAAGGCGATTTGATCGTTGCCACCTCGGGTAGGGCCTTTTGGATTTTGGATGATCTCGCATTGCTTTCGTCGTATGACCCATCGCAAAAGGGCATGAAACTATACAAACCCAAGGCGGCGAAGAACGGTGCTTGGTATGGACCGATGAGCGGTGACATCACCAACTTCAATGGCATGCGTACCTTATATGGGGTGAACCCTGCCAATGGTATGGTCCTATATTATGAATTACCGAAATTGAACGATTCCATCGTTTTGACCATGGACATTTTGGATGCTTCAGGAAAGGTAGTGCGTAGCTTCTCTTCGGAAAAGGACAAGGATTATGTGCCGCACAACGGAGGAGGTCCGCGACGGGCTCCAACGCTTTCGAAAAAAGAAGGGTTGAACCGTTTTGTTTGGGACATGAGGACCCCCATCCTGCCCGGGATACCGGGAGCGTATATCGAATCGCGATTCAGTGGCCATGTCGTACCTCCAGGAACGTATACCGTTCGTTTGAAAGCGGGGCAGACCGCCAAATCGGTAGCAGGTGAAATCGTTGCGATGCCCACCTACCGAACCACGCCGGAACAGTACGCGGAATACCATGCGTTTATGAGCGATATGGAACAGCAATTGACCGAGATGCACCAAATGGTGAATATCCTATACAAGGCACAAGGCCAATTGAAAGCGGTCTTAAAAGACGTTACCGATGCCGATGTCAAGGCTGCTGGGAAGGAATTGCTGGAGCGTATGGATGTCTGGGACAAAGACATGATACAACGCAAGTCGAAGGCGTATGATGATGTGGAGAACTTCCCGAACAAGTTCACGGCTGAGTACCTGTTCCTGATCGACGCGACCAATAGTACGATTCCGCGTGTCAACCAACCTTCAAAAGACCGAAAGCAGGAGTTGGACGCCCAATGGTCCGGTTTGAAGGCAAGGGCGAATAACCTGATGAAAACGGAGATCCCCGAGTTCAATAAGAAATTGTGGGATGCGGGTATCGGCGCGATCCGGATGTAACCAATTAATTGGAATTTGGTCAAAGGCTGCGTGTTTTCAATCGAGGCGCGTTACCTTTGACCTTGATTCCAAACCGATCGAAACGTGGCGTATTACAATTACATCAAAGCCCTGCACTTGATTTTCGTGGTGACCTGGTTCGCCGGCCTGTTTTACATTCCGCGATTGTTCATCAACCATATCGAGGCCGATGCGAAACCTTCGCCCGAACGTGAAATCCTTAGCACACAATTCAAGTTGATGGCCAAACGGCTTTGGTTCATCATCACTTGGCCTTCGGCCATACTTTGTACGATTTTCGCGATTTGGTTGCTTGTCTTAATGCCCGAATGGCTGCAACAACCTTGGATGCATGTGAAGTTGGGTTTTGTGGGTTTGTTGTTCGTTTACCACATTCGGTGCCACTTGATGTTCAAACAATTGCAGCGTGACATTGTTAAATATACCTCTCGGTATATGAGAATATGGAACGAAGTGGCCACCTTGGTGCTCTTTGCCATCGTCTTTTTGGTCATCCTTAAAAACGCCTTCAACTGGATTTACGGGGTAATCGGCATTTTCGCATTATCACTCGCGTTGATGTTCGGTATTCGGCTGTACAAACGGATTAGGGACAAGAACCCGAACGCTTAAGATCGCTTTGGTGCGATTCTTGTTACCTTTAAGCAAATCAAAACCGTCAAGTGAGGAAACTTTCGCTTCGTTCCCGTATTTTTTTCACCATGATCCTTTTGGTGGTCATCGCTTCCGTACTGATTGCCGGGGTGACCATTTACCAGTATCGTGAGCAATCCAAGGATTATCACGAAAACCGCTTGGAGCGTAAAGAGGAACAGATCCTTCAAAGCATCGATTACGTGCTTCGTGAGACTACCTATGAACCCTTGACCGAAAACCTGGAGTATATTTTCAGGGATGAAATCTATAAGATCGCAGATGTACAGAATGTCTCTTTCAACATCTATGATCTCGACGGTGGATTGGTGAAAAGTTCGAAACCGGCCTTTGAGGCCGATAGCATTTCCAATTGCCTCGATGCCGAGGTGTTGAACAATCTTTTGCAAACCCAGGAAAAACGCTTTGTTGAGGAGCGAAGTGGCAATGAGGGTAAGTATAAGGCCTCTTACACCTACATCAACGATGGCAATTTTAAACCGATCGGTATAATGAACCTTCCTTATTTTGAGGACAATTCATTCAATGATATGGAGTTGCGCGAATTCTTGATGCGATTGGGGGGTGTCTATCTGTTGATGTTGCTTTCGGCCATTGTTTTTGCCTATTTCATTTCGAAATACATTACCCGCTCCCTCCAGACCATTACCGATAAATTGGACCAAACGAACTTGACCAAACGGAATGAGAAAATCCACATCGATGATCCCAGTGAGGAAATAGGCAAGCTGGTGTATTCATACAATCATATGATCGATGAATTGGAGGCCAGTGCGGCAAAACTGGCGCGAAGTGAAAGGGAACAGGCCTGGCGTGAAATGGCAAAGCAGGTGGCCCATGAGATCAAGAACCCTTTGACGCCGATGCGGTTGAGTGTTCAGAGTTTCGAACGCAAATTCGACCCGACCGATGCCAAGGCGGAAGGTAAGGTCAAGGAGTTTTCAAAAACCCTGGTACAGCAAATCGATACCATGAGCAATATCGCTTCGGCATTTTCGAATTTCGCCGATATGCCGGCACAGCAAAACGAAGATCTTAACGTGGTCGAAGTGACCAAACTGGCCTTGGATATCTTTCAAGAACCGTACATCCATTTTATTTCGGATGCCGAGTCCATTCGGGCCAGACTCGATCGTACCCAACTGATCCGGGTGGTGACCAATTTGGTCAAAAATGCCATTCAGGCCGTACCGGATGTCGAGTCACCCCGCATTCTGGTTACCGTGACCCCTGAGGCCGATCAAGTCAAGATTTCCATTGCCGATAATGGGGTTGGGATCTCCGATGATTTCAAAGACAAGGTGTTCGAGCCCAAGTTCACTACCAAATCAAGTGGGATGGGCCTCGGTCTGGGGATGGTCAAGAACATCGTCGAAAATTACAACGGCACGATCGATTTTACCTCCCAAGAAGGCAAGGGTACCGTTTTTACGGTCCGCTTCCCCAAAGAACATTGACCTTGCATTTCCACCTTGTCGACTCGGCCCTATTGGCTACCTTTATCATCTCGAAACCGCAGCTATGGAATACCACAACATTTATATCGAAGAAGAAGCGCCCATTGCGACCATTACCATTGACCGTCCGAAGAAATTGAATGCCCTCAATCAAGCGACCATCGCCGAATTGCACCAAGCCTTTAAGGAATTGGACGAAGATCCTGCGATACGGGTGATCATTATCACCGGAAGTGGAGACAAGGCCTTTGTGGCCGGGGCCGATATTTCGGAATTCGCTGATTTTTCGGTCGAACAGGGGGGCGCCTTGGCGCAAAAAGGGCAAGAGCTGCTTTTCGATTTTGTTGAAAATCTAGCTACCCCGGTCATTGCCGCCGTGAATGGGTTCGCTTTAGGGGGCGGACTCGAGTTGGCCATGTCGGCCCATTTTCGTGTCGCCAGTGACAATGCCAAAATGGGGTTGCCCGAAGTGTCCCTTGGGGTCATTCCGGGTTATGGGGGTACCCAAAGGCTTCCGAAACTGATCGGAAAAGGAAGGGCCATGGAGCTGATCATGAGTGCCGGTATGATCGATGCCGCCAAGGCCGAACGTTTCGGCTTGGTGAATTATGTCGTCGCCCAAGACGAATTGGATGCCGTTTGTCGAAAACTTGCCTCAAAGATCGCGAACAACTCGCCTGCGGCCATTTCACAGGCAATAAAAGCGGTAAATGCAGGTTATAGTCATGATACGAATGGCTATGCCGCTGAAATCGAAGCTTTTGGCCACTGCTTCGGCACCGACGATTTTGCCGAAGGAACATCGGCCTTTTTGGAAAAGAGAAAAGCTAATTTTTCCGGTTCATAGCCTTGGTTAAACCAACGGCTTTATGAAACGACTACTACTGCTACTTTGCAGTGCCATGCTTTGGCAATTGACTGCACAGGAAATGCCCATTTCTTATGATTTCGGTGAGAAATTCAGCGATCGATATAAATATTCGAACCTGCAACTCATCCAAGAAGACGGGGCAGGGGGCTACATCTTGGTACGCTCCTATTTTCAAGGGTTGATCTTAAAGCCCAGAGGCTACTTTATCGAACATTACGACAAAGACCTGAACCTAGTCTCTGAATACAACTATAAGTTACGGGGCTTACAATTCGTTGACGGATTTTTGAAAGACGGCCAGCTGAACCTGTTGTTCTTGAATTATGATTTCGATCGCGAGCAATACGAGTATTGGGTGCATCAAAGCAACACCATCAATTATGACTTCAAGGCCCAAAAGCTGTTGAGCGTCAAAACCAAGGCCGTACCCGGCGCCTTGGGCAAGAACTATTACAATAGGAATTTTTCAAAAGGCTTTACCACGACCGTGCTTTTCGACCAAAACAAGTCTGGCTTCGTCATCAGTACCCATTTGAAGAAAAACAAGGTCAGCGAGCATCGGATCCATCATTTCGATGCCCGCTTGAACAAGCTGGGCGAATATGATTTTTCGCAAGAAGCGGAAGAGAAGAACTATGCGTTCGAAAACTTGGCGTTTTCTAAAAGCGGTACTGTCTATTTGGTTGGAAAAGCCTATTTCAAAAAGAAACGGTTCAAGGTCGATGAACGAAAGTTCCAATATGAGATCGTACGTTTGTCCGATGCGGGTATTACCAGTCAAAATGTCGATGATCCCGGAAAGTATTCCGAAAGCCTTTACCCCATCGTCCAAAATGACCGGTTAGTCTGTGTTGGGTTTTATGCGAATCGAAAAGACCATCGCTATAACGGACTCTCGTTTTTCGAATTGGATCCCAATTCGCTTTCCATCCGCACCAAGAAATACAATGCGTTTTCAGAGCAGTTCATGCAAGACAAATTCGGTCGTGAAGAAGACAAGGAAATCAAAAACCTCGTCTTTAAAGAGGTACATGTTACCCCGAATAACGACATCCTGTTCAATGCCGAAGAGTATTTCGTGACCCATAGTATGCAAGATTCCGGGGCAGGGCAACGCATCAAGATCGAACGGTTTCACCATAACGATATCGTAAGCGCCAAACTCGATGCGCAAGGCCAAATGGTCTGGGCCCGGAACATCAACAAGGCGGAAGTGACCCAAGGTGATGGGGCCTATGCCTCCTATAGCGCCTTTTGCAAAGAAGGCAAGACCTATTTCTTCATTTGCACCGCCGCCGAAAACCCGCAACTGATCAACAATGAACGCTTGATCTTCAAGCAAGGCTTAAGCAGGAATCGAAATGTATTCGTCATTTCCTTGGATGAAAATGGAAAGATGGCCTTCGAAAAGATCATTGATGATAAAGATGCGCGCTTGCCTTTAATGGTCTCCAAACCTTTAAAACTACCAGAAGATGAAAACATGCTTTTCTATGCGAAACGCGGAAGCAAGAAGCAACTAGTGAAGGTCGCCTTCAATTGAAATTCTAACACCCCAAATATGAGAACACTACGATTTTTTTTGATGAGTGCCGTGCTTTTGGCAACGGCAGCAGCATGCAGCGATTCCGATGACGGAACGACTGCTGATCCCCTATCAGGAACTTGGCGTATCACACAAATCCAAGTATCACAACAACAGCTGGTGCAAATCGCACCGTCCAACGAAAACATCTTGATTACCTTCGAAAGTGGCGGCACTTTCAATGGGCAAACCTCGGTCAACCAGTTCAGTGGGCGGTACGAACTCAACGGAACCACGTTGACCATGCTCGAATTCACAACCACAGAGGTAGCCGATACCCAATTCGCCACCGCTTTTTACAATGCGATCGCCGAGGCCCAAGTGCCGGATCAAACCTTTGCGCAATTCGGATTTTCATTCGACAACCAAGACTTGATCATGGTATTCGGCAATTCGGGAAGCATGACGTTGGAGCCCCAATAATTTAACAATAGGTATAAGGAATAATTCCATAAATTTGGAATAAATCCTATATTGAAATCAAAAACATACCTTCAGGGTCGAGGGGCGCAAAGCAACGCTCATAATCGATTTTTAAAACAGGTTTACGAACGGCGCGAAGACTTTTTGGAGTACTGCCGCTTAGAAGGGGAACTGCCCGAATCGAACAAGACCGAATACCTTCCTGTTTTTCCGAAAACGGTTGTCAACAAAGTGTCCAGTCCGGATGTGGGCATGTCCTATAGCATGAACCCCTATCAAGGCTGTGAGCACGGTTGTATTTATTGCTTTGCTAGAAATGCCCATGAATACTGGGGCTATAGTGCTGGACTGGATTTCGAGCGGAAGATTTTGATCAAGAAAGAGGCCCCCCGATTGTTGGAAGAACAGCTGAAGAAAAAACAGTGGAAGGCCGAAACCATTGTACTTTCAGGAAACACCGATTGTTACCAACCTGCCGAACAACGTTTCAAGTTGACCCGGCAATGCCTGGAGGTGTTTTTGAAGTACCGACATCCTGTGGGAATCATTACCAAGAACGCCCTCATTTTACGCGATTTGGATATCATCAAGGAGTTGAACACCCATGGATTGATAGCCGTTAACATATCCATCACCTCGCTTTCCGAAAAGACCAGGCGTTTGTTGGAACCCCGAACGGCCACTCTGAAGCGAAGGTTGGATACGATCAGGAGGCTTTCCGAAGCGAAGGTACCGGTCAATGCCATGCTGGCGCCAATGATTCCGGGGATCAATAGCCATGAACTGCTGCCTTTGGCCAAAGCAGTGGCCGATCATGGGGCCTTGTCCTTCGGATTTACGATCGTTCGACTGAATGGGGCCATTGGGCAATTGTTCACCGAATGGATCAACAAGACCATGCCGGATCGGGCCCAAAAGGTCTTACACCTCATCCAAGAATGCCATGGTGGTAGCCTCAACGACAGCCGCTTCGGTCTCCGCAATCGCGGTGAAGGAAAAGTAGCTGAACAAATCCATCAGATGGCCCGATTGGCCAAAAAGAAATATTTTCAAGGACGTGAGTTCCCAAAGCTGCGAACGGACCTCCATGAACCTTATAAGGCTGGACAAATGAAGTTATTTTGAATATTTTTATGATAACGGTCCAATGGAGCGATGTCGATCCGTCATCCTTATGAAAACAATGTAAAACCCGTTCGGAACGATGCATCACATCGACCGGACCTAAAAAAAGAACCAATGAGTAATTTTTTGTATTTGTTCAGAGGAGGCGACGAAGCCTATCAAAAATTGTCACAAGAAGAAAAGCAGGCCCATATGCAAGTATGGCACGAATGGATGGGAAACCTAAGAGAAGAAGGCCATCTATTGGATGGGCTCCCCTTGGCCGAGGATGGTCGCGTGGTACATAACCGAGGCGAATTGGTCACCAATGGCCCTTATGCCGAAGGAACCGAATTGGTCGGTGGGTATCTCATCGTATCGGCCAAGGATATCGATGAGGCAGTGACCATTTCCAAAGGCTGTCCGATATTCGATTATGAGGGCAGTAATGTAGAGGTCCGTGAGATCCTGTCTATGGAAGACAACCATTAAACCATACCGATTTGATATAGCCTGGATCCGTTCAGGCTTTTTTTATGGCACAGCAGCACAACATACAACAAACCGTCGATCATCTGTTTCGAAACGAACACGGAAAGGTGGTGGCCCTGCTTGCGAACAAGTATGGGGCTTCCCATTTCGAAACCATTGAAGATGTGGTCCAAGATACTTTTATCAAGGCGATGCAGGTGTGGGGGTATCAAGCGGTACCCGACAATCCGACCGCCTGGCTCTATCGGGTCGCTAACAATGCGATGATCGACGGTTTGCGCCGTGCCAAGAAGTTCGACCTGGGAACGGAACCCAACAATAGCGAAGCGGTGACCCAGACTTCCGACATCGCTACCGATAGTGAACCGACCGATAGCCAACTCAAGTTGATCTTTGCTTGCTGCGACCCTTCGCTATCCGAAGAATACCAGTTGGTGTTGAGCCTCAAGATCATGGGAGGGTTCAGTAATCGCGAGCTGGCCGAAGCCTTGCTCAAAAAAGAGGAGACCGTTGCGAAGTCATATACCCGGGCTAAAAAGAAATTTAGGGAGCAGGTTCGCCTACCGAAGTTCCCGGTCGAATTGGGGCTACAATCCCGTTTGTTCGTCGTTTTACGGGTCATTTACCTGCTTTTCTCCGAAGGATATGCCGTGACTTCGGGCACCTTGGCCATCAAACGGGACATTTGCTACGAGGCTTTGCGTCTCGCCTTGTTGTTGCGTAAGAATACTTATTGCCAGCATGAACAATTGGATGCTTTGATCGCGTTGATGTGCTTTCATGCCGCGCGATTCGATGCCCGTATCGATCCAACGGGGAACTTGGTGACCTTGGCCGAACATGATCGGTCTTTATACAATACCGAACTGATCGAAATCGGAACCTTTCATTTGGAAAAGGCTGGTGCGGGTAAAGGACTGACTTCGCGCTACCATCTTGAGGCGGCGGTATCGTACTACCATTCGGCGGCCGAAACCTATGCCGAAACCGACTGGGGTCGCATTCTACAACTTTATGATCTGCACCTGCAACGAAACTTTTCGCCCATAGTGGCCCTCAATCGGATCGTCGCTTACCAGCGCGTACACGGTGCCGCAAAAGCTTTGAAGGTTTTGAATGAGCTCGCTTCCAAAAACGACTATTCGAAAACCTCCCTATATTTCGCGATCCGCGGTGAATTGCTTCTCGAATTGGGCCAAAAAACGTTCGCTGCGTCTATTGAAAAAGCTATTGCCCTCAGCGAAAACGAATTGGTCAAAAAGCACTTGGCCAAAAAGTTGCGCCCCAAGGAACCCGAATAACTTTATCGGTACTCACTGTTTGCCCAAGGCCTTTTTTTGGAGTTCTTCGATAATTTCGGTGCCCACCCAATAGATGTCTTGCTGGCTGGTGTAAAAGAGGTAGTTTCCATCATGGGTTACGAAAGGACAGAGTTCATGATGCTGGGTATTGATACTTAGCCCCATATTCAAGGCCTTCGTCCATTGACCTTGCTCGGTCTTGAAACTGATATAGAGGTCGCCGCGTCCATAGCCCTCCGCTAACATGCCGCAAAAAATAAGGTACCGTTCTTGAGGATCGACGAATACATCGGCTTCATAGGCTTCGGTATTGACCCATCCTGTCAAGGGTTCCGCTTTTTTAAAGGCGCCATCAACGAATTCGGCTTTGTAAAGGTCGTAATCCGAACGGACCCGATCTTCTGGGGCATTGCTATTCGATGCAAAATATAGGCTTCCGTCTTGGGTAAAGGAGATGTAATATTCGTTGCGGTCCGTATTGATATTGGGCCCGACATTGATAGGAGATGACCATCCTTTCTTTGTCCGTTCGATATACCAGATGTCTTGGTCCTTCAAATTACCTTCACCGTCAAACGCCCGCTTCGAAATGAAATACAGGCGTTGTTCATCGGGGGATAAAAAAGGATCGTTATAGCCGTAACGGTCATGCGATAGCAAGACGACCGGTGGCGACCACGTACCATCAATCCGTTTTTTCGTGAACCGGATCTCGTTTTTCCCGTTCATATCGATCGCATAGTAGAATTCGTCACTGGCCTTGTTGAAAACGGAACCGAATTCCGATGCTTCGGTTGAGATGACATTGGGCGCAAAAAGTTTCGCGCTAGTACCCGGGGGATCTTGCCCGAGATAAGCCCCTTGTGGAGAGAACCTACGAACAAGTTCGGGTTTGGCCCCTAATTCGCTTAGAACCGTTGCGATTTCATTTGCTTCGATTCGGAGGGCGATTTCAAGCGGTGTGCTTCCACGTTCGTTAAGCCCATCGACATCGACCCCAAGGGCCACCATCTTTTTTAGAAAATCGGCTTGCTCGGTCAATACGGCCTTCGTCATCAAGGAAGGTCCGAAGGTGGTGAGCCAGCTAGCATCGGGTTGTAAGGCCACTAGTTTTTCAAAAAACCCCATCCGCTCAAAGCGTATCGCCATATGCAGCGGGGTAGCCCCTTCATGGTCTTGGCTATTAATCGCGATCCCCTTTTGCACCAAATGGTCGAAAACCTCGGTTCTGTCGCAAGCCACGGCCCAATGCAACAAGCTTCGCCCGCGGCGATCTTCACTATCGATTGCGGTATTTTGGAGCAGACTATCGAGGCGAACGAGATTTCCTTGACAGGCCGTTCGATGGATACTCTGTGCATGTAGGAATGCTGCGGAAAGCAGGAGCAACATCACCAAAAAGTAGTGTTGCATTGTATCAATTGCGGATGTTCGCCTTCGATACATGTTTTTAAGATTCCCGGATATTGGACCCAAGGTGCAACCCCGTTTTGATGCGAATTGAAGTATCCATCCTCAGTCGACCAATTGTTGTGTTTTTGGTTTGAAGACCAGATCCCGATGCAGGTTCGGGAAATATTTGAGCATGACGGCCTTGTCTTTTCCGGAGGCATCGATAAAGGTCCATTTGGCGCCGTTGTCGTTCGAGATACCCACCAAAGTTGATTCGGATCGTACTTTGCCTTGCGGGGTTTGCATAAGCATGACCTGAGTTAGGGTGCACTGCAGTTCGCCCTCGTTTTTGACGAAGGTCGAAGCTTCTTTGAAATTCAGATCCAAAAATGAAAACCCTTCATTTTCCATACGGGTCATGGCTTGACGGGTTGCCTTGACCATGGTCGATTTATCCCCGATCATTTCAATGACCTTGGGGTAAGTGAAATTGGCGAAATTGTCATAATCCTTCGCCAAAAAGTAGGCTTTCATTTCAGCCAATTGGGTGTTCAGGTTGTCGTTATTGGTTTGGGCCTGGGCCGGCAGGAGGAGCATCAAGGCCAAGAAAGGGAGCAATCGTTTCATTCAATCGGAATTTGATTTTCTATAATAGATAACACTAAGGACCAGCAGGCAAGCCAAACCGATCCATAACATGAGGAGTGCGTAAAATACCGTGCCCCAGGTCGTCACCGAATGGGGAGAAATTGTATAAATGTCATACACGCCGTAAAGGAAGAACCCAAGTAAAACCATCAGGAGTACGGTGCTGATGATAAAGACCAGGGTCACGTCTGCCTTGGCGAAACCCGTGCCCACCGACCGTAGCAAATACAGCCCGAACAACATAAAAACGAACAGCACCAGGCTAAACACGGCACCATCAAACACGAAATAGGTGTCGTGGATATTAATATCAATGGGAGTATTCCAAAACGATAAATCGCTTCCGAACACTAGTAGGGCGACCAAAAAGGTGGCTAGAAAGGTACCTGCCAACCAGAATACTTCCTTAAAGCGGCCCATGGTCGATTTAACCAAGGTCCCACCCTTGTCGGTACTCACGACTGACCCATTCATTGGCTTTCTCGTAATTCGTGATTTTCATGTTTTCGCCATCCCACAATAACTTCCGGCGTCCGGGGTAGTCATAGGGCGCCCAATCGCCGATTTTTTTGCCGGGCTTCAATTGCTTGAATTGGTAGGCCTTCACGGCAAGGTTGCCCATGAGTACGGTTTCGGTCAAAGGACCGGCCTTGGCGAAATCGGAAGAGGTCGCCGCCCCGTTCAAACATCCATCCACAAAATTGGCAATGTGGCCGTTCATGCCTTCGGGCACACGGGGATATTTGGGTTTGGGCGCATTGAACAGCTCCTTGAGTTCTGAAGGTAAGAAGCGTGCATTTCGCGAGTAGGTATCGAAGACCAAGGTGCCGCGTTCACCATACATGATGGTGCCACCACCACCGTCGCCGACCATTTCATTGTCTTTTAGGTCGTCGGGTAGGTCGGGTTTAAGTCCACCATCGTACCAATTCAACTGAATGTCACCATGGTATTCGTGTTGGAATTTCAAGTGGATTTTCGAGGATGGCGGACAAGACGGACTGTAATCCGCTTCGACGAAATCGCCCACCCAAACGGTGGTACAACTGGCTTCCGCTTCGGTCGGGTACCCAAGATCCAAAACACTGAAGGGCGTTTCCATAATGTGGCATCCCATATCGCCCAAAGCTCCGGTGCCGAAATCCCACCAGCCGCGCCATTTAAAGGGCAGGTACGCGGCATTATAATCGCGCATGGCGGCAGGGCCTAACCAAAGGTCCCAGTCCAGTTCACGGGGCACCCGCTGTTTTTTGCTGGGCACGGGAACGCCTTGGGGCCATACCGGCCTATTCGTCCAACATTCGATGGTATGTACTTTGCCGATAATACCACTTTCGACCCATTCACGGGCAATACGGCTATCATCGCTCGAAGCTCCTTGGTTCCCCATTTGGGTCACGATGCCATTTTCTTTGGCGACCTGGGTCATCAATCGGGCTTCCTTGATATTGTGGGTCAGCGGTTTTTCGACATAGGCATGTTTTTTGGCCCGCATAAAGGGTAAGGAAATGCAGGCATGCGTATGGTCTGGTGTGGCGACCATAATCGCGTCGATCTCGCTGAGGTGCTTGTCATAAACTTTTCTGTAATCCTTGTATTTGTTAACGTCGGGATAAAGATCATAGGTTTCTTTGGCACGACGGTCATCAACATCACAAAGCGCAACGAATTTCACCTTGCCGGTCTGCTGGAGCCCCCTGATGACCCCGCTACCTCGACCCCCTACTCCGAAAGCGGCAACATAAAGGGTATCACTGGGTGGAACATGGTTTTTGCCCAGTACATAACTCGGCACAATAGAAAATGCGGCAGAGGTGGCCGCAGCACTTTTGATGAATTTTCTTCGTTGCATTTCAATTGGATTAAGGAATGGTTTGAAGATACAAAAAACTAAGAACGAAGCGGTCGTGGGCAGCGGTTCAAAATGCAACTTATTTTTGGCGGGTAATTAGGGGTGCGATTACCGATCACCCTTCCATTCGGCATAGAATTGTTCGAGGTAACCCAACATGTATTGATGTCGGGCATCGGCGAGTTTTCGGGCCGTTGCGGTGTGCATGCGCTCTTTCAACAACAGCAACTTTTCATAAAAATGGTTGATCGTGGGCGCTGTTGATTTCTTGTACTCCGCTTTGGTCATGTTCAAGACCGGTGCAATATCGGGATCGTACATGGCCCTGTTTTTGAATCCACCATAATTGAAAGCCCGCGCGATACCGATCGCTCCTATAGCATCGAGCCGGTCGGCATCTTGAACGACTTCCATTTCTTTGGAGCTGAAGGTCGTTCCGGGATCTAAACTGTTTTTAAACGACATGTTGGCGATGATAGCCACGATATGGTCGCTCAGCTCCGTTTCGACGGCTAAGCTGCGAAGGAAATCACCGGCGATTTTCGGTCCGAGCTTTTCATCGCCCCCATGGAATTTTGGATCGGCGATATCATGCAACAAGGCCGCAAGGCGAACGACCAAGCCGTTGACGGGTTCCTCTTCGGAAATGCGGACTGCGTTGTTATAGACCCGTTCGATATGAAACCAATCATGCCCCCCTTCGGCATCTTTCAATTGGAGTTTCACAAAGGCTTTGGTCCGCGCTATGATATCCTTTTCTTCCATATCAATAGACGAGGTCTTTGATGACGGCATGTTCCACTTTTTTGACCAACGCCTCGATATCGCCTTCAATGGGAATAGGTTCTTGGACCTTGAATTTCAAATAGCTGCCAAGCCCCATCGGAAATTGGCCAAAGCGAAGCAATTTCCATGAATTGTTGATGGTGATCGGAACGATCAAGGCCGAAGGCGCTTTCTTGATGAGGGTTTTCAGTCCCGAAGGCTTGAAGGTTTTGGGCCTGCCGTCCCTACTTCGGGTACCTTCCGGAAAAATCACCGCACTACGATGGTGCGTCTCGATATAGCGACCCAATTCGGCGATGGCATGGAGGGCTTGATTCGGATCTTTGCGATCGATCAATGCCGAACCCCCATGACGCAGGTTGAAGGATACGCTTGGGATACCCTTACCCAGTTCTTTTTTGCTTACGAATTTGGGGTGATGTTTTCGCATATACCAAATGATGGGGGGGATGTCGTACATGCTTTGATGATTGGTCACGATGATCAATGGCCGATCGGTGGGGATGTTGTAGGCATTGTCGAAACGGTAACGGGTTCCGATAAGGTTCGTACAACGCATCAAAAACCAATTCAATAGGCTGACACTAGCCTTATGGGCGCGGTATCCGAATAGGTTCAAGGCCACCCACTGAATCGGGTGGAATACCACAAGGGTCAACCCGAAAAAGAAGAAATAGATGATCGTCAAGGGATAGGAAAGCAACCGGACCATTTCAAAAACGTTTGTAAAGCCAAGTTGGTAAAATTTTTAGAAGCAAGGCAATCAACCGCCATCTTTTTGTGATATAGACAACTTCTTTTTCATTTCGGATGGCCTTGGCGATCTGTCGTGCGGCCTTTTCGACCGGGGCGACCCAAAACTGGCCTTCCCCTTTCGCCATGGCCGTATCAACGAAACCCGGTCTCACATCGGTAAGGATCAAACCGGTTTGTTCTTTCTGGTTTTTTTGCCGCAAACCTTCCAAAAAATTCAGCTGATAGGCTTTGGTGGCGTTGTAAGAGGGGGCGATACCACCACCACGCAATCCGGCAAGCGACGATATCGTCACCAAATGGCCATGACCCTGTTTTTGGAAGAGGCGATAGCCCCAGACGGCCAATCTGCTAAAGGCATCGACGTTCAGGGCATTGGTCTTCTCGATATGTTCAGGGGCTAGGGTGGGGTTGAGTTCTCCGGTGCCGGCTGAAATGACCAAAACATCGAGAC
Source organism: Flavobacteriaceae bacterium (assembly GCA_013214065.1). Taxonomy (GTDB): domain Bacteria; phylum Bacteroidota; class Bacteroidia; order Flavobacteriales; family Flavobacteriaceae; genus Flagellimonas_B; species Flagellimonas_B algarum. The sequence goes on along the minus strand of JABSPK010000002.1, from coordinate 316,834 downwards.
CCCCAAGCGATGCGACGAGTGCATCGAGCCGATTGGGAATATCGGGTTTGAGCACGTCGAAGTTGCCGATGGTCAGGTAATCAGGATACTCGCTTTTCGCACTTTCGAGCAGTGATGCCCGCCGACCGACGATACCGATATGATATCCGTCAGAAACCAATTCCATGGCAAGGGCCCTTCCGATTCCTGAACTGGCACCGATGATGATCGCTTTTTTCATGGGATGCAATAAAAAACCGCCGTAATGGCGGTTTCAAAATTCCTTTAAGCCGGTATTCAGCAAAATTCGTCGTAAGCCCCAGTGAGGTTTTCGGCGATCATCTCAGCTGGTCGGCCTTCGATATGGTGGCGTTCGATCATATGGACCAACTCCCCATCCTTGAACAAGGCCATACTAGGGGATGAAGGTGGAAATGGCACCATATGGTTACGTGCCGTTTCAACGGCTTCCATATCGACCCCTGCGAAAACGGTGACCAAGTGATTGGGTGTTTTTCCATTTTGCAGGCTTAATTTGGCTGCAGGTCGGGCATTCGCCGCAGCACAGCCACAAACGGAATTCACCACGACCAAGGTCGTACCTTCCTTTTTAAGGGCGCCTTCAACGGCTTCGCTGGTATATAACTCTTCGAACCCGGCATCCGCCAAGTCGGCTCTCATCGGTTTTACTAATTCTTCAGGATACATAAGCTACTTTTTTCAAAAGACAAAGATACCAAATTTTGTCGCTTATTCCACTTGACCTTACAGGCCATAAATCACCCCGTTCACGGTCAAAACCCTATCTTTGGGAATCAAAGAACGAATAAGGGATGATCAAGTACGTTGCGGCACTCCTGGGGTATTTCGTATTCCGGTTTCCTGGGGCCATTTTGGGCTTTTTGCTAGGCAGCTTTTTCGACAATATCAACGGCGGGGATGGCCGGAATGTCATTCGTGATTTTAGTCGACAATCCGTTTCACCGGCGGATTTTGAGTTGAACCTGCTTTCGTTATGTTCCATTGTGATCAAGGCCGATGGACAGGTCAGCCAACGCGAGCTTGACTATGTTCGACAATATTTCATCAGTACCTACGGCAAAGAACGGGCCAATTCGATTTTCCGGACCTTCAATGACGTCATCAGGAAAAGGGAAGTCTCCGCGCAGAAGATATGTAACTACCTGACCCAACGCACCCGCTATGCGGTGCGCTTACAACTGCTGCATTTTCTTTTCGGGATCGCCCAAGCCGATGGCCAGGTCAGCAAAGCGGAAGTTGACAAACTTAGGGAGCTGGCACGGTATTTCAGGGTTAGTGTGCACGACTTCGAAAGCATCATGGCCATGTTCGTCGAGGCGGCGGACAATGCTTATAAAATCCTGGAAATCCCTAAATCGGCGTCTGACGATGAGGTCAAACAGGCCTATCGGAAAATGGCTAAAAAATACCATCCAGACCGTGTGGTCACAGAAAACGAAGCGATTAAAAAAGGGGCCGAGGAAAAGTTCAAAGAGGTCCAAAAGGCCTACGAGACCATTCAAAAAGAACGCGGTATCGCATAACCTAATAACACTTGAGCAATGCAGGATTTTTGGTTTTACATCGAATTGGGTCTGAAACACGTATTGGATATCAATGCCTATGACCATATTCTTTTTTTGGCGACGCTTGCCATCCCTTTCAGTTTCAAGCAATGGAAACAGGTGGTCATTTTGGCTACTATATTTACCATTGCACACTGTCTGTCATTGGCTTTTTCAGTGTATGATATCGTGAAGGTCGATGTTGGGTTGATCGAGTTCCTGATTCCCGTGACTATTGCGTTGACCGCCGGCTTCAACCTGTTTCGACTCGTAAAGGAGGGCCGTTCGACAGGAATCTATTTCCATGGCTTGGCGACCGCTTTCTTTGGGCTGATACACGGCTTTGGCTTTTCGAATTACTTCAATATGTTGATGGCTGAAGAAACCCATAAGATCGTACCTTTGCTCGGTTTTGCCACCGGCATCGAACTTTCGCAGGTTACGGTGATCTTGTTGGCCTTGGTGGTGGCTTACCTTCTGGTTGAAATCTTGAAACTGAATCGGAAGTGGTATATCGGTGTTACGTCGATTATAGTACTCTTGGTAACAATACCGATGATGATCGATACGTTTCCTAATTGAGCGATCGTTAATTTTAAGCGAATTCCATTGCACCTGCCATCAAAGCCCCTATATTTAAAAAACATCACTACGTAACGTTTATGAACTCAAGCAAGCAGGAAAAATACGATAAGGCGTACCTAAGAATGGCCAAGGAATGGGGCAAGCTTTCTTATTGCAAGCGCAAGCAAGTCGGCGCGATCATCGTCAAAGACCGTATGATCATTTCTGACGGGTATAACGGAACCCCGACCGGATTTGAGAATTTCTGCGAAGACGAGGACGGATATACCAAATGGTATGTTTTGCATGCAGAAGCCAACGCTATCCTCAAAGTGGCCGCATCGACACAGTCCTGTGAAGGCGCGACCTTGTACATCACCTTGTCTCCCTGCCGGGAATGCAGCAAGCTGATCCACCAATCGGGAATCAAACGGGTGGTGTACCAGAATGCGTACAAAGACGATAGTGGATTGCGATTTTTAGCACGGGCCGGTGTTGAAATCGTGCATATGCCCATTTTGGAAGAGATGGTCTAGACCCAAATACCTATGAAGAAGTACAATTACCTCATACCTACTTTGTTGGCCTTGGCCGCGGCCATTGGCATTTTCATTGGAGGAAAATTACATTTCAATGATTCGCCGGAAAGGCTCTTCTCGACGAATTCCAAAAAAGACAAATTGAATCGATTGATCGATTACATCGACTATGAATACGTTGATGATATCGATACCGATAGTATCGTCGATGTGACCGTGAACAACATTCTCGGTAAACTCGACCCGCATTCCGTTTACATTCCCAAGGAGGACATGGAGGCCGTGTCGGAGAACATGAAAGGTGATTTCGTGGGGATCGGTATCCGATTCAATATGTTCGGTGATACCTTGACCGTAGTGCGAACCATCAAAGACGGCCCGAGTGATCGCATGGGCCTTCAAGCCGGAGACAAGATATTGACCGCTGATGGCGACACCCTGTTCGGCAAGCGTATAGCGAACTCGCTATTGGTCGACAGACTGAAAGGACTCGAGGGGACCCGTGTTAAGCTTGGTGTTTATCGCAAGTCTGAAAACCGGTATTTCGATGTCGATGTCAAGCGCGACGTAGTACCGATAAAGAGCGTGGTCGCCGAGTTCATGTTGACCAACGACTTGGGTTATATCAAACTCAATCGCTTTGCCGAATCAACTTTCAAGGAGTTCAAAAAAGCCTTGTTCGATTTAGAGAAAAAAGGTGCCAAAAAGTTGGTTTTGGACCTTCGTGACAATCCGGGGGGATATTTGGGTATCGCTGAGAAAATGGCGGATGAATTCCTGAAAAAGGGGAAACTCATTCTTTTTACCAAAAATAAGAGCGGCACCATTAAGAAGGCGTACGCCACCGATCGCGGTACCTTCGAAGACCGACCGGTCTATGTCTTGATCAACGAACGTTCGGCCTCTGCCAGTGAGATCATCGCCGGGGCTTTGCAAGACAATGACGTCGGAACCATTGTCGGGCGACGTTCGTTCGGCAAAGGCTTGGTACAGCGTGAAATGGATCTAGGAGACGGTTCTGCCGTACGGTTAACGGTTTCACGCTATTACACCCCTACCGGACGATCGATCCAAAGATCGTATGAAAAGGGACACGACGATTATTATCAAAAATTCATGGATCGTTACAACAGTGGCGAGCTGGTGAGCGTAGATAGCATTAAAGTGGCCGATTCGTTGCGATTCGTCACTCCGAAGGGCAAGGTGGTCTATGGTGGTGGTGGCATCATACCCGATGTCTTCGTGCCGATCGGTTCCATCAACCAAGAACGGGTCGAAAGCTTGGATTCTTCAGGCTTTTTCTCCGACTTCGTTTTTCGATTCTTGGAACGTGACCGCAGCCGTTTTCAAAATTACCCCCGAATGGAATTCATTGAAGACTACCAAGTCGATGACATTCTCTTCGAACGGTTTATCGATTACTTGTTGGATCGGGGCATCAAGCTCGATTTTTACGGGCAAGAACGAAAGATCAAGACGTATGTCAAAGCGAATATCGCTGAACAACTGTATTCCCCCAATTTAGCCGCAAGGATCAAAACCGAACATGACATCATGTTGGATCGGGTACTTGAAATCGATGATGAGGTGATGCAGCGTATGGAAGAAGCCGAAATCCGTTCGAAAGACTAAGGGCGCTACTTCAAGCGATCTTCGATTTTCTTGGCCGTATTGAAGATGAGCAAGAGCACGATAGCACATAAGGAAGCTACGATACCGATACAAGCGATCAGACTATCACCCTGAAAAAGGTTGTCAAAATCAAGTAGAGTGCTGTTGTAGGCTGCCAAAGCCAGAGCTAGAATAATGAGGATGATGATCAAGGTCCTGCCCATAATGCTTCTTTAAAGTATTAAAACAGCGCGTTGATGTTGGTCGCGAACAACTTTACCGCTATTGCCAACAAAATTACGCCAAAAACTTTTCTGAAAACGTTTAAACCGGCCTTACCCAATAACTTTTCGATTCGGGCCGAGAATTTCAAGACCAAGAAGACGAAGATGATATTCAGGATGATGGCCACAATGATATTTTCAACATGGTACTCAGCACGTAGGGCCAATAGGGAGGTCAGTGTTCCTGCCCCTGCGATGATCGGAAATGCAATGGGGACCACCGAGGCACTCTCGGGTTCCTCATCTTTGTACAAACTGATGCCCAAGACCATTTCAATAGCCAAGAAAAAGATGACGAAAGCCCCCGCAACGGCAAACGAATTGATGTCGATACCGATTAGCTCCAAAATGCGTTCCCCAACGAATAAAAAAGCCACCATAATGCTAGCCGCGACAATAGAGGCCTTTTCCGATTGGATATGTCCGACCTTGGTCCGTAAAGAGATGATGATCGGAATACTCCCTAAAATGTCGATGACCGCGAACAAGACCATGGTCGCTGTGGCGATTTCCTTGATGTTGAAATTCATCTTCCCGAAATTTTGAATGCAAAGGTAGGGGAATGGGTTGGCCCCGGATGTCCTACATTGTTTATTTTTGGGATGGATTACTGCAAAATTCCACCGCTATATGTTCCAAATTGAAAAGACCCTGATCTCCGAAGCGATCGTTGAAAATGATTTTGTCTGCAACTTGAATGCTTGCAAAGGGGCTTGTTGCGTCGATGGGGCTTCAGGAGCGCCTGTTGCTGAATCTGAGACGGCCATACTCGAAACGGTTTTCGAACAGGCTAAACCTTATTTAAGGAAGGAAGGAATCGCGGCTATCGAAGCCCAAGGAACCTTTGTCAAAGGTAGCGATGGGGAATGGGAAACACCCTTGGTCGATAATGAGGAATGTGCATATGTGATTTTTTCGGATGGGATTGCCAAATGTGGGTTGGAGGAGGCCTACAATCAGGGTGCCACTTCATGGAAGAAACCGATATCATGCCACCTGTACCCAGTGCGTACCAAAGAATATTCGACCTTCACTGCCGTCAATTACCACAAATGGGCCATTTGTGATCCAGCTTGTAGTTTAGGGGACGAATTGAAAGTCCCGATTTATAAGTTCGTCAAGGAGGCCCTGATCCGTAAGTTCGGTGAAGCCTGGTATACCGAACTGGAAGCCGTTGCGGACGCGATTTCTAAACCATAGGGATTTCGAGGACCACCTTGGTGCCCTTGGGCATGCCTTGGTCATCGAAAAGATCAAGGATTTCAACGTTGAAATCATTTTGAAAGTCCTTGGCAAAGTTGGCCAAGCGTTCTTTGGTGATATCGATTCCGACCGATTTCCGTTTCAATACCCGACTTTCCTTCAAGCGTTCGGAAGCTTTGCGACCGACGCCATTGTCGATGACGCTGATAAGCAGGAGCATGTCATCTTTATTCGCAATGTTGAGCCAGATGTTCTTTTCGCCTTCTTTGGCCGAAAGGCCGTGCCAGATGGCATTTTCCAAGAACGGCTGTAGCACCATTGATGGTATTTTGATCAATTCGGGGTTCAGTCCGTCGGCGATATTGATGTCGTAATTGATCTCATCGGAGAAACGGATCTTCTCGATATTCAGATAAAGCTCAACGGTCTCCAATTCTTCCGCCAAGGCGATTTCCTTCATAGAAGACCCTTCAAGGATACGCCGCACCAGCTTCGAGAACTTGTTGAGGTAGTGCACCGCGTTTTTCTTGTCATTGTTTATGATATAGAGCTTGATCGAGTTCAGGGAGTTGAAAAGGAAATGCGGGTTCATCTGGCTGCGTAACATATGCTGTTCGAGACCGATCACGCGTTTCTCTTGATTGGATTGGTACTGCCGATACATGATGAAAAGGATGGTGCCGATCAGTCCGATGAGTAGGGCACTGACCAAAATCGTGGTTTGGTTTTTACGCAGCCGCAGGCGCACTAGCTCATTTTCCTTGGCCAAGTCCGATATCTGGTTGTTCTTCTTTTCGGTTTGGTACTTCAAGATGATATCGTTCATGTAGCGTACGTTGCGCTCATTGATGATCGCCTTGTCCATACGGTCGGCTTCCTTATAGTATTCCAAGGCTTTTCGATCGTTGCCTTTTGCATGTTCAAGGTCCGAAAGGTGTTGGTTACCGAAAATGATCATGCTGGGCAAATTGCTTTCCACGGCCATATCCAAGCCTTGTTTCATATAACGCTCCGCTTCATTGAGACGATTCGCTTCCAAAAGGGCCCAACCGGTATTGATGAGGACCGACGAAAGAAGGAACTTATCACCCAATTTGGTGGCAGGGGCCTTGACACGTTCCAAAAGTTCAAGGGCTTTTTCAACTTCCCCTTGTTTTAAGTGGATTTGCGCTATGCTGTTTTGACAGATGACCCTACCGAAATCATTGTTGATTTCATCGTTCAAGGCCAACGATCGGCGGTACCGGTCAAGGGCGCCCTCAAGGTCTCCTTTGAACATCAGGCATTCCCCAATGTTTTGATTGTTGATCGCAAGGCCCAAGGTGTTGTTGAGTTCCCCTTCAAGTTGCAGGGCACGTTGGAATTGGGAAATCGCCAGATCATATTGCCCTAGGGTCAAGTAAAGGTTTCCGATGCTGTTCAGGGCCACGTTGATGTTCCGTTTGATGTGCAACGAAGGCCGTTGTAACGTATCGGCTATTTCAAGGGCACGTTGGTTATAGTCCAAAGCAGTTCGTATGGCATCGCTACGGCGATAGGCAACCCCGAGCATGTTCAAACTGAAGACCTGCAGTTCGGCGTTTTCGATCGATTCGGAGAGCAATAGCGCCTCTTGGTGTAGGGCGATGGCCCTTTTGAATTCGGATAGGTTACGAAATACCGTTCCCAATTGGTTCAACGCATAGGAGCGGCCTTCGGGGTATTCGTTGGTTTCGGCTTCGGCAATAAAAGTGTTCAGCTTGACGGTATCGCGTTTAAATCGGCGAAGGGTGCTATCAAGCGATTTGTAGGTGGTGGGCCGCTTTGCCAAAAGTCCGTGCATGACCGATTCGAAATCTTGCTGCGCATTGACCGGTAAGACCAACATCAAAAAGACGAGCACGCATAACGGATAGGATTTGAAAGAAACAGCGGTATGGGTAGCGAAAAGGCTATTTGGCATTCACGAAAGTTATAAAAGATCCAAAAAATCGGACTTCTTCTGCCTGGAAACGGGAATTTTATGTCCTGATTTCAACACCACATAGCCATCGGTCTTCAAAAATTCCTTGATCTTGCCAAGATTCACTACGTAGGAGTTGTGGATCCTAAAGAACGCCTCCGAAGGCAACAGTTGGTTGACCTCCTTTAATTTCTTGGTCAAGAGCAATTTTTGACCGTCTTCAAGGTATAGGGTGCTATAGTTGCCATCGCTTTCGACGTAGAGGATCTCTTCACTTTCCAAGAACAACAATTTTCCGTCGGTATTGATGGTGATTTTCCGGTCTATCGATTTCGCGTTGAAATTGACCAGGATCTGTTCAAGGCGTTCGGCGGTGTAGTTTTTGCTATTGTATTTCTTGATTTTAAGGATGGTATCGTTCAGGTCATCGGTGTCGATGGGCTTCAGCAGGTAATCAAGCGCCTCGTTTTTCAGTGCCTTTAGGGCGTATTGGTTATAAGCCGTGGTGATGATGACCGGAAAGTTCTTGTTTTTCAAGTTCTGGATGAACTGGAAACCGTCCATAATCGGCATTTCGATGTCAAGAAACAGACAGTCTGGCGTATTTTTTTCCAAATAATCCAAGGCTTCATGGGCATCGGTAAAGGAAGCGATCACGGTCACCTCATCGCTGAGGTTGGTGAGCTCCCAACTGAGGCTCTCCAAAGCTTTGGATTCATCGTCTACCAATACGGCTTCAAGCATGGGTTAGGATTTGTATAAGAATTTAAAAGTACCACTATTATCGGAGTGGCCCTTGATAATTTGTGTTTATGGATGAACTGGACGTATAACTGGTCGGTATTGGCTTAAGGCTTGCATTATACGATTTTTACTACATTTTGAAGCGGCCGAGTGCCGGGAATCCATCCGTACAGGATTTGCTACCATCCATACAACCGCTTAGAGCAGCAACCGATTCGCCAAGTATCTTCGGATTATCAATTAAACGACGAACGACCACGACCAATATTATGAAAAAGTGTTTGATATTTTTTGTGCTGCTGCTAATCGCCTTGGTGTTCGCTGCGGCCAGTGATGTCGAAGCGACCATGGAAGGACAAACACCTTTGATAGGAGCGCATGAATAAGAAATACCAACGATCGTACGGCCAACCAACATGCCTATGCGTGTGAATTTACGAAATAAATGATGTCGCCGTCGATGGTGGAATGCTAATTGGGTTTCGGGGGAACTACCTTTTTAGTGCCTACATCGTAAAGCGGCATGGCCGTACGCTTTGGATGAAAAAGTTATAGTGTCAAAAGACCATCAAGTATCTTGAAAAATACTTTTTGGTCTTTTTTTTATCCATCTTTTTTGTTGAAAATCAGCCAAAACCGATGTCGGTTGATCCAGTTCAGTATACATCTGGTGCGAAGCCACATTTCAACAGTCCGTGTTAAAAACTTTGGAGGGGTTTTCAATAAACAAACTTTACATTTAGGTAACATTTTTGAATCTTTGTTTGCTCCTACCGAAAGGTACCTCATCCAAGTTTTAATTTTTTCAAAATACAGAACACTATGTCCGCTGCCATTGAGCCTATTCTAGAAGAAAACGAAGACCGATTCGTCATTTTTCCGATCCAACATCACGATTTATGGGAATGGTATAAAAAATGCGAGGCTTGTTTTTGGACGGCGGAAGAAATCGATCTGCACCAAGACCTTACCGATTGGAACGATAAGCTGAGTGAAGACGAACAGTACTTCATCAAGCATATCCTTGCGTTTTTCGCTGCATCCGATGGGATCGTCAATGAAAACCTGGCGGAGAATTTCGTGAACGAGGTGCAGTATTCGGAGGCGAAGTTCTTTTATGGCTTCCAGATCATGATGGAAAACATCCATTCGGAAACCTATTCCCTGCTGATCGATACCTACGTGAAAGACGAAAAGGAGAAGAGCGTCCTGTTCAAGGCCATTGAGAATTTCCCGGCGATAAAGAAGAAGGCCGATTGGGCGTTGAAATGGATCGAATCACCAAGTTTCGCCGAGCGATTGATCGCTTTTGCGGCCGTTGAGGGTATCTTCTTCTCTGGCGCGTTCTGTTCTATTTTCTGGTTGAAGAAAAGAGGGTTGATGCCAGGATTGACCTTTTCGAACGAGTTGATTTCTAGGGATGAGGGCATGCACTGTGATTATGCCGTACACCTACACAACAAACACCTGATCAACAAGGTGCCTAAAGAACGGATCACCGACATTATCGTAGACGCCCTGAACATCGAACGCGAATTCATAACCGAATCCTTGCCGGTGAGCCTGATTGGAATGAACGCCAAGTTGATGACCCAGTACCTCGAATTCGTGACCGATCGATTGTTGGTCGAGTTGGAGTGCGAAAAAGTCTATAACGCTTCGAACCCCTTTGATTTCATGGATATGATCTCGCTACAAGGAAAGACCAATTTCTTTGAGAAGCGGGTTTCCGAATACCAGAAAGCCGGGGTATTGAACAAAGAAAAGGATACCGATTCGCAGAAAATCAGTTTCGACGCCGATTTTTAACGAACCGAACACCCCAGCTGCCCCATTGTAAGGTCATTGGCCCCAGACCAAAGATGAACCGAATACCTATCGGCTATTAGTAAAATGATGTGCCACTAACTAAACTGTAAAAAATGTATGTAGTAAAACGAGACGGAAGAAAAGAGCCGATGATGTTCGACAAGATCACGGCCAGGGTAAGAAAACTATGCTATGGCTTGAACGACCTGGTAGATCCGGTCAAGGTGGCCATGAGGGTCATCGAAGGCTTATATGATGGGGTAACTACTTCGGAACTTGACAATTTGGCCGCTGAAATCGCAGCGACCATGACGACGACCCACCCTGACTATGCCCGATTGGCGGCACGTATTTCCGTTTCCAACCTACACAAGAATACCAAGAAATCTTTTTCCGAAACCATGAAGGACCTTTACGAGTACGTCAACCCGCGTACCGGTAAAGACGCTCCATTGGTTTCCGATGAGGTCTATGAGGTCATTGCCAAGAATGCCGAAAAATTGGATTCGACCATCATCTATAACCGCGATTTCGGCTATGATTACTTCGGTTTCAAAACCTTGGAACGATCGTATCTCTTAAAACTCAACGGTAAGATCGCCGAACGCCCACAACATATGTTGATGCGGGTCGCGGTCGGCATCCATTTGGATGATCTTGATTCGGCCATCGAGACCTATGAGTTGATGTCGAAGAAATATTTTACCCACGCGACGCCAACGCTTTTCAACTCGGGCACACCAAAACCACAGATGTCGTCATGCTTCTTATTGGCCATGAAAGACGATAGTATCGACGGGATCTACGACACCTTGAAGCAGACCGCCAAGATTTCGCAATCCGCAGGAGGGATCGGCCTATCGATACACAACATCCGCGCGACGGGATCTTATATCGCAGGCACCAACGGCACCTCAAATGGTATCGTACCCATGTTGCGTGTATTCAACGATACGGCACGTTATGTCGATCAAGGTGGAGGAAAACGAAAAGGGAGTTTCGCCATTTATGTCGAACCTTGGCATGCCGATATCTACGATTTCCTTGATTTGAAAAAGAACCATGGAAAAGAGGAAATGCGGGCGCGAGACCTGTTCTACGCCATGTGGATCCCTGATTTGTTCATGAAACGCGTCGAGGCCGATGCCGAATGGACCTTGATGTGTCCGAATGAGTGCCCAGGCTTGTTCAGCAACCACAGTGAGGCCTTCGAGGAACTCTATCTCAAATACGAAGCCGAAGGAAAGGGTCGCAAGACCATTAAGGCTAGGGATCTTTGGGAAAAGATCTTGGAATCACAGATCGAGACCGGTACCCCTTACATGCTATACAAGGATGCTGCTAACCGCAAGAGCAACCAAAAAAACTTGGGGACCATTCGCTCTTCAAACCTCTGTACCGAGATTTTGGAATATACCTCACCTGATGAAGTAGCGGTATGTAACCTGGCTTCGATCGCCTTGCCGATGTTCGTCAAGAACGGTGCCTTCGATCACAAAGAACTGTTCAAGGTCACCAAGCGGGTCACTAAAAACCTGAACCGTGTCATAGACCGCAATTATTATCCGGTCGAGGAGGCAAAAAATTCGAACATGCGCCATCGCCCTATCGGTTTGGGCGTTCAAGGACTTGCCGATGCCTTTATCATGCTGCGCCTGCCGTTCACCAGTGACGAGGCGAAGCAACTGAACCAAGAAATTTTCGAGACCCTCTATTTTGCCGCAGTAACCGCTTCTATGGAAGAAGCCAAGGTAGAAGGAGCATATTCGTCTTACAAAGGTTCACCGATTTCCAAAGGGGAGTTCCAACACAATCTTTGGGGTGTGAAGGACGAAGAACTATCCGGTCGATGGGATTGGGACAAACTTCGAAAAGACGTCAAGAAACACGGGGTGCGCAACTCCTTATTGGTCGCGCCGATGCCAACGGCATCCACCTCGCAGATCTTAGGGAACAACGAATGCTTCGAACCCTACACCTCGAATATCTACACCCGAAGGGTATTGTCGGGGGAGTTCATCGTAGTGAACAAACACCTTTTGGAAGATTTGGTACGATTGGGCTTGTGGAACGAGAACCTAAAGCAGGAATTGATGCGCGCCAACGGATCGATACAACACATCGATATCATTCCGGAAGACATCAAAGAGTTGTATAAGACCGTTTGGGAGTTGAGTATGAAAGATATCATTGACATGAGCCGTCATAGAGGTTACTTTATCGATCAGAGCCAGTCGTTGAACCTCTTTATGGAGAATGCCAATTATGCCAAACTCACTTCAATGCATTTCTATGCGTGGAAAAGCGGCTTGAAAACGGGCATGTATTACTTGAGGACGAAAGCGGCCGTTGATGCCATTAAATTCACTTTGGACAATACCAAGAAGAAAGAAGTTCCGGTCAGTGTCGCAGCCGAAGCCGAAGTCGAGGCAGCGACCCCGAATACCGCATCGAGCATAAAGGTCGAGGCCACACCGGTCTCGCAGCAGGAAGTCGACATCCAACCGATGTCGGAAGCGGAGATGAAAGAATTGATCGCGCGGGCCAAAGAAGGTCAGGCAGACGATGACTGCCTCATGTGCGGATCATAGTGTGATAGTGTTTATTTGATCAAATACCTCGGGAACATCCACCCCACGTTCGGATAAGTACCGAGGTGTTTTTGTTTGCTACCGGGCCGTTTGGGCCTATTCTACCTGAACCCCTTCGGGTTTTTTCTTGAGACTGAGGTAAAGGAACCTAGCGAGTAATATCCATACCATTTACGTAAGATTGGGATATGTTAACGCTTAGCTTGATCGATTTCGTGTGGCAAACCACCGGTTTTCGATAAAATGAAAAAAGGCCCTTCCCGAGAAGGGCCTTTTTATATGCGCTATATCAAATAATTTATAACGACCAGGCTTTTCCACCGGTGAGCTCGTTCACGTCGCCACAGGCCACGTATTCACCCGGTATGGGCAGATAGGCCAATACTTCTTCGCCTACGTATTCCGAAGAGCGATAGCCCCAAATGGTAATATCCCTAAGATTGTTCGCAAAAAGATAGCAGGCCACTTCATCGTCGAGTGTTGCCGTCTCACCTGCCATAGTCGCCTCAACGAATTGGTTCATGGCCTCTTCATGGGCTTCCTCCTGTTCTTGGGTGCGTTTGGTGAGGTACTTGGCAAAGACCGGACTGATTTCTTCCTCATCAAGGTCAGAAAGACTTTCCTTACCGGCATTGGCAAGTAGTGCGTTACCGAACTTTTCGAACATCATTTTCATCATCTCCCCTTGTTCTACGGGCAAAACTTCATTCGCGAACTGGTCGATGAATAAATGTACATTGACCTCGGTAGCTGAAGGGGTATCCGTCTTCGGTAAAAGGATATCCAACAAGGAGTGTAATACCGCCCCTTGTTCCTTGCTGAAAAAGCTCGGGGTCCAATCGACTACCTCCTTACCCTTACAGCTTTGAACGATTCCCAATACGGTCGGGGTGGCTACGGCATAGCCAAAAACCATCCCCATATTCTTCAATGCGGTTCTTCTTTCCATTATAATGTTCCTTTTTTGAGTTCCTGGGCGGCATGGTTCGCTGCCCTGGCGGTAAATGCCATATAGGTCAATGAGGGGTTTACGCAAGCGGCGGAGGTCATAAAGGCCCCGTCGGTTACATAAACGTTTTTGCAGTCGTGTACTTGGTTGTATGCGTTGACGACCGAGGTTTTACGGTCACGCCCCATACGGGCCGTTCCCATTTCATGGATACCCAACCCTAGGGCACCGGGATTGTCAAAAGGCTCCACATCGCGTAGCCCTGATTTTTCCAACATGTCAACTGCCTGTTCTTTCATATCCTCACGCATTTTCCATTCGTTTTCCTTGAATTCGGCATCGAAGGTTACGGTAGGCAATCCCCATTGGTCCAATTTCTCATAATCCAATGTCATGCGGTTGTCTTCGTAGGGCAAGACCTCTCCGAATCCTCCCATTCCAAAGGTCCAGCCTCCGGGTTTTAGAATGGCATCCTTTAAAGCGGCACCGTGTGAAAGCTCTGAGACGGCATCGTCCCAATTGCCTCGACTGGCCCCACCTTGGTAGCCGTAGCCCCTAAGGAACTTATCGGTGTTCGTAGCCCCTCCGATATTTCGGAAACGCGGCAAGTAAATACCGCCTGGCTTACGTCCTTTATAATATTTGTCTTCGAAACCGTCGAATTTTCCGCTGGCACCGACCCCAAGATGGTGATCCATGATGTTGCGGCCCAATTGATCGGAATCATTACCCAGACCGTTCGGGAAACGGTCCGATTTCGATTGCATTAATATGGCGGTCGAAGCGATAGCCGAGGCACAAAGGAAAATGACCTTGGCCTTGAATTCGAATTCTTCTTTGGTGACGCGATCGATGACCTTCACCCCGGTAGCTTTTTTGGTATTCGGGTCGTAAATGACCTGGTGCACGATCGAATCGGGTCTTAGGGTCATGTTGCCCGTACGTTCGGCGGCGGGTAATGTAGAGGATACACTACTGAAGTAGGCCCCGAAAGGACAGCCTCTAATGCAGCGGTTCCTAAATTGGCATCGGACCCTACCGTCACCTTCGAAACGTTTGTCACTATTGATATGGGCCACACGACCGGCGGTCATGACCCTGCCGTCAAAATGCTCCGCGACTTTTTCGCGAACGTGCTGCTCGACACAGTTCAGTTCCATCATGGGTTCGAATTGCCCATCGGGTAGTTGCGGCAAGCCGAGAAGTTCACCGGAAACCCCGATGTACGATTCTACCTTGTCATACCATGGGGCGATGTCTTTATAGCGCACGGGCCAATCGACCGCATGACCATCTTTTTTGTTGGCCTCGAAGTCAAGGTCGCTCCAGCGGTAACTGTGTCGCCCCCACATGATCGAGCGCCCTCCGACGTGATAACCACGCATCCAATCAAAACGTTTAGTCTCGTTATACGGATGGTCAAGGTCATTGACGAACCAATCCTTGGAAGCCGCCTGGGTGGTATAACCCGTTCGGTTTTGTTTTTCCTGTTTTAATAGATCTTCCCGGGTGGGTTGTCCGTTGTTCGGAAAATCCCACGGGTCCATATTCGCCGTCGGATAGTCTTCACGGTGCTTGACCATCCGGCCCCTTTCGAGTACCAAGGTCTTCAATCCGTTCTCACATAGTTCCTTGGCGGCCCAACCACCGCTAATGCCCGTTCCTACAACAATTGCATCATACGATTCTTGTTCCTCGTTGTAATAGAATTTACCCATTTATTTCTCGATTGTTTATTCTCTAAAAGTATTAAATATTAAATTAATTTTCTACATTTAATCCCCTTGTTTATTGTGAATTTAGCACTATAACGTTGTAGTAAATCTTAATCTGTTAATTATCAGAACCTCAATAAAACCAACATGAAAAGAAGGAAATTCATGGCCGATACTGCCAAAGCGGGTATTGCGATTACCGCATTGGGAAGTTACGCTTGTAAACAGCAAAAAAAAGAAACCGAAATGACGGAAGAAGTGGTAGCGGCAACGGGGCCATTTTTTAAACTGTCCTTGGCCCAGTGGTCGATCAATAAAATGATCCGATTCGAAGGGGTCGATCCCTACACTTTTGCCGAGAAAGCAAAAGCCTGGGGCTTTGAAGGATTGGAATATGTGAGCCAACTCTACAGCAAGGAACTGGAAGCTGCCGATTATTCGGAAGAAGCCATGGCGAACTTCGTCAATAAATGCAATGCCGAAAGTGAAAAACATGGACTTCGCAATGTATTGATCATGGTGGATCGTGAAGGCGATTTGGCCGCTAGTGATGCCGAAGAACGCAAAGCAGCCGTTGAACGCCATCACAAATGGGTCGATGCCGCCGCGGCATTGGGATGCCATTCGATTCGTGTGAACCTGAACGGGGTACAGGAAGCGGAGGCCTGGACGACCGCATCGGTCGATGGCCTAACCCAATTGGCCACCTACGCCAAAGACAAGAACATCAATATCATCGTAGAGAACCATGGTGGCCTGTCTTCAAACGGGTCCCTGCTCGCCGGGATTATGCAACAGGTGAATATGGAAAATTGCGGCACCTTGCCCGACTTCGGTAATTTCTGCATCAAACGTGAAGACGGTTCCTATTATGAATCGAAGTGCATCGAAGAATACGACAAATACCAAGGGATCGAGGAGCTTATGCCCTATGCCAAGGCCGTCAGTGCAAAATCCTATGATTTCGATGACAACGGTAATGAGACCAAGATCGACTTCGCCCGTATTTTGGGGTTGGTCAAGCAAGCAGGATATACCGGGTATATCGGGGTCGAATACGAAGGGGAGAATTTAGGAGAGGAAGCCGGTATCATGGCCACGAAAGACCTTCTCATCAGGGAAGGCACCAAGCTGGCCTAGTTTAATTTAGCACCGACACCGATGCAATCATTGTTCAATCAACTATTTGATTACAATTTTTACTGCAATAAGACCCTTATTGCCCAAATGCAAGCTCTTGAGAAGGTTCCGAAAAAAAGTAAGGAATTGTTCAGCCATATTTTGAACGCCCACCATATTTGGAACAAACGGTTGCTTGATGAACATTGGCAGTATGAGGTTTGGCAGGTGCACGAACCATCGGCATGGGAAGACATCCATTACGAGAACCAACGCACCACTTTCGAAATCATTACCAATACCGATGATTTTTCGAAAAGGGTAGACTATAAGACCACCGAAGGGCGGGTTTTCGCGAATGAGCTGAAAGACATCCTATTCCATATCGTTAACCATTCGACCCACCACCGGGGGCAGTTGGTCATGGACTTTCGAAAGAACAAGATTGACCTATCGCCCTTGGATTTCATTTATTATAAAAGATAGCCATGAAGCCCGTCATTAAATTCCAGTTGTCGTTGATGATGTTCCTTGAATTTTTTATTTGGGGAGGCTGGTTCGTTACCTTGGGGATTTATTTGCCCAATTCCCTTGGGGCCAGTGGGGCCGATACCGCCTTGGCGTATTCAAGTCAATCATGGGGCGCCATCATTGCCCCATTCATCATCGGATTGATCGCCGACCGCTATTTCAATGCGGAGAAAGTACTGGGTATCCTGCATTTGATCGGCGCCGTATTGATGTACCAAATGGCGAATGCCGACCAGATTGGGACCTTTGTGCCCTATGTTTTTGGCTATATGATCGCATACATGCCCACTTTGGCCTTGGTGAATTCGGTGTCGTTCAATCAAATGAAAGACCCTTCAAAAGAGTTCGCCTTTATCAGGGTATTCGGAACCATTGGATGGATCATAGCGGGCCTTGCCATCAGCTATTTCGGGTGGGATAGTGAACAAGGGGTTCAAGAAGGGCTGCTGCGCAATACCTTTTTAATGGTAGCCGGAGCATCGGCACTTTTGGGCCTGTTCAGTTTCCTCTTGCCAAAGACCCCCCCTCGCGTCGGGAAGAACGAAAAGGTATCGATCGCCGATATCATTGGTTTGGATGCTCTGAAACTATTAAAGAACAAGAATTTTTTGATTTTTTTCGTCGCCTCTATCCTGATCTGCATCCCGCTTGGGTTTTATTACCAACATGCCGGGCAGTTCCTAGGAGAGGTCGGCGTAGCCAATCCTGCGGCCAAAATGTCCATAGGACAATTGTCGGAAGTACTGTTCATGCTATTGCTCCCTTTCTTTTTCAACAAATTCGGATTTAAAAAAACCATTTTGGTGGGGATGCTCGCTTGGACGGTCCGTTACCTGCTATTCGCCTATGGCAATGCGGGAGAACTGGCCTTTATGTTGATCATCGGAATCGCCTTGCACGGCATTTGCTATGATTTCTTTTTCGTATCAGGGCAGATCTATACCGACACCAAGGCCGGTGAAAAATACAAGAGTGCCGCTCAAGGATTGATCACCTTGGCCACCTATGGCCTGGGGATGTTGATCGGTTTTTGGATCGCCGGGCGCATCACCGATGCCTATGTGACCGACGCCGGCCATGCCTGGGAGACCATATGGGTGTATCCGGCCCTCTTCGCGGCAGTGGTGTTCGTTTTGTTCGCCCTCTTGTTCAAGAACGAGAAAATTGAATATAAAGAATAAACAACCAATTTCATCATAATGAAAGATATCAATAAAAAGAGACTGTTTTTAGCATCGTGTATCTCGTTGATCGTGACCGCGATGACCTTTGCCATACGCGCAGGGATAATGAACGAATTGAACGTCGATTTCGGATTTACCGATTCCCAGTTGGGATGGATGAACGCCATGGCCTTCTATGGTTTTCCGGTTTCGATGATCGTTGGAGGCTTGATTTATCCGAAAATCGGCCCTAAGCCGATTTTGTGGGTGGCGTTCATTTGCCACCTATTGGGTTTGGTGATGACCATCCTTGCCAACGGGTTCGTTCCATTACTGGTGTCGACCTTTTTGATCGGGTTGGCCAACGGTGCCGTCGAAGCGGCCTGTAATCCCCTCATTGCCGATATGTACACGACCAATCGAACCACCATGTTGAACAAATTCCATGTGTGGTTTCCAGGGGGAATCGTCATCGGTGCCCTATTGGGTGAATTCATGGGTGGTATGGGCTTGTCATGGCAAGTACAGATTGCCATCATGATCGTGCCCACCTTGATTTATGGGTATCTTATTCTGGGGCAGAAATTCCCCAAGGCCGAGAATATCGAGGCCGATATCAGCCAGAACATCAAATCGATGTTGACCCCGCTTTTTATTTTCATGCTGATCTGCATGGGGCTTACCGCAACCACGGAGTTGGGTACCGGCCAGTTCATCGAACGCTTATTGGGCCAAGCCGGGGCGCCACCACTGATTATTTTGGCCATTGTTACGGGGCTCATGGCCGTCGGGCGCTATTTTGCGGGTCCTGTCATCCATAAGATCAATCCGATCGGAGTGCTCTTCGCCTCTTCGATCATAGCGACTTTGGCCTTGTTCCTCCTGTCTTCGGCTACCGGGGCCATGGTCTATGTGGCTGCCATCCTCTTTTCGATAGGGGTGATGTATTTCTGGCCGACCATGATCGGTTTCGTCAGTGAATACAACCACAAAACAGGAGCATTGGGGATGTCGATTATCGGAGGTTTCGGGATGTTGATCACTGGGGTTTCACTACCCAAAATCGGCGAAATGCTCGATAGTGAACGTTCTGCAGCCCTTGAATCAGGCGTGTCTGCCGAAGCTGCCGATTTGGTCGCCGGCCAAGCGACCTTGGGTAATATCATGTGGCTGCCCGTCATTTTGATCGCCCTGTTCGGGATCTTATTCTTGATGCGAAACAAATTGGAAGAAAAACGAATCAAACACTAATAAAGAATCATAATGCCAAAGAAGATACGACTTGGAATTTTAGGTGGCGGTGGTGACTCCCTGATCGGGGTGTTGCACCGGGTCGCTTCCTTTATCAACGACAACTATGAAATCGTGGGGGCGGTATTCAATCCCGATTTTGAAAAGAATATCGGCTTCGCCAAGGAAATCGATATTCCAACCGATCGGATTTATACCGATTTCGACACCTTGATCGAAGAAGAATTGAAATTGCCCGAAGACCAGCGCATCCAGGTATGTTCGGTACAGACCCCGAATTTCCTGCATTTCCCCATGGCCAAAAAGCTGTTGGACAATGGCTTTCATGTCATATGTGAAAAACCGATGACCATGGATTATGCCGAAGCGAAAACGCTTCAGGAGGCACATCGAAAATCGGGCAAGGTCTTTGCCTTGACCCACACCTATACCGGGTATCCGATGGTGCGGCAAATGCGTCAAATGATCAAAAACGGGGAATTGGGCAAGATCCATAAAGTCGACGCCCGGTACTACCAAGGCTGGATCAATCCGATCATTCACGATAAGGAAAAACGTTCTTCGGTTTGGCGGTTAGACCCGACCAAGGCCGGCATCAGTTCGTGCATGGGCGATATCGGGGTACATGCATTCAATCTTTTGGAGTATACCACTGGACTTCAGGTAAAGTCGCTTTTATGTGATTTCAACTATTTGTACGAAGACAATGTCATGGATGTTGATGGAACGGTGCTTGTGCGCATGGGAGACCATGTCAAAGGGGTCGTTCGTGCCAGCCAGGTAGCCACCGGTGAAGAAAACGGCTTGGCCATTCGTATCTATGGTGAAAAAGGGGGCTTGGTCTGGGAACAGGAAAACCCGAACTACCTCTATTTCCATACCGAAGGAAACCCATTACAAGTTTATAAACCCGGACATCCTTATAATTCGAAACTGTCATTGGACGGGACGAAGTTGCCCCCTGGACATCCCGAGGGCATCTTTGATTCCATGGCGAACATCTACCTAGGTGCCGCCAAGGCCATTCGTGGTGAAGCCCATGATGATGGGGAGTACCCGACCATGGAAGATGGCGTTCGCGGAATGAACTTTATCGAAAGTACGGTAAGGTCACATAAGGAAGGTTCGGTCTGGATCGATTTGGATTAGCGCATCCACTTGCCTCAAATACCGTAATGGCCGCTTTTGCGGCCATTATTTTTTAAAGACCAATTCAAAGCGCTCGAAGACCACGATCATGCTTTCAAGTGGGGTACGGCCAAAGGCGGCCAGTTCACGGGTATAGTAGTCCCAATGCACTTTTTGCCAATGCCCCAGGCTTTTATCACCTTCACCCTCCAAACGGGCATGTTCGGCATGTATGGCAAAATAGGGCACTAATTTCACTGAAGTCGTGCGAACGATGCATTTGGCATCGCCTTTCCAGTCGGTAACGACGAAAAAATCACCGATCTTGGGTAAGGTTTCTTTGCGGTACTGCAAGCCCAATAGCGAATGCGACGTCGCACGCTTGATGTCTTTGGCCACCAAGTCGGCGAGCTGGTTGGCATCTTTTTCATTATCGCCGAAATATCCGACGCCCGGGGCCGGCTCGTTGGCGAATTCCAAATTGGCGTCTAAAAAATCTCCCCAAAGGTTGCGTGCCGATGCGTTTTCCATCAAATATTTATTGAGCTAATGGGATTCGTAATACAATTTTTAGTACTTTCAAAAATAACGAATCATACTGTTTTTTCTAAATATAGCAGATCATCATCGATAATCCCGAATAGTTCATTCCACCTAAACCAGAATAAATGAAAACAATAAAAGGACCTGCGGTTTTTTTGGCGCAGTTCGTAGATAGCAAACCTCCTTTCAACTCCCTCGACGGCCTATGTAAATGGGCGGCCGATTTGGGGTATAAGGGCATCCAGATCCCAACCTGGGAAAAATTCTTGATCGATTTGGACCTAGCCGCCGAATCACAGGACTACTGCGATGAATTGAAAGGGAAGATCAATGGCTACGGCCTCGAGATCACCGAGCTGTCGACCCACCTTCAAGGGCAATTGGTCGCGGTTCATCCGGCCTATGATATCATGTTCGATAATTTTGCCCCCGATCATCTTAAGGGCAAACCCAAAGAGCGAACGGCCTGGGCCGTAGAGACCGTCAAAAAGGCCGCGACAGCCAGCCGTCGATTGGGTATTTCGGCACATGCTACTTTTTCTGGGGCCTTGCTATGGCATACCGCCCACCCTTGGCCACAACGCCCACCGGGCTTAGTGGAAATGGGTTTTGAAGAACTGGCCAACCGATGGATGCCGATTTTAAACCACTTTGATGAAGAGGGGGTCGATGTCTGTTATGAGATCCATCCTGGCGAAGACCTCCATGACGGCGATACCTTTGAACGTTTTTTAGCGGCCACCGGAAACCACAAAAGGGTGAACATCCTCTACGACCCCAGTCATTTTGTGCTGCAGCAATTGGACTATATCGCCTATATCGATCATTACCACGAATTCATCAAATCGTTTCATGTGAAGGATTCTGAATTCAACCCCACAGGCAAGAAAGGGGCATTCGGAGGGTACAACGATTGGTCTGATAGGGCCGGACGGTATCGTTCGTTAGGAGATGGCCAAATCGATTTCAAGACCATCTTTTCGAAATTGACCCAATACGGTTGCGATGTTTGGGCGGTCATGGAATGGGAATGCGTCATCAAAAGTCCGGAGCAAGGCGCTCGTGAAGGAGCGAAGTTCATTGCCGATCATATCATCGAAGCCACGGAAAAGACCTTTGACGATTTTGCCGGGGCCGAAATCGATAAGGCACAATTAAAACGAATATTGGGATTATGAAAAAAACGATACTGATCCTCTGTGTACTTGCGGCATTTTCCTGCAAAGAGAAAAAAGCCGCTGATAGCAAGGTCGAAACTACAGCAGAACCGATGGAAGCAACAAGCAATACCGATTGGAAGGTCCTTTTTGACGGCACCTCATTCGATGGCTGGCACTTTTACAATGCAGGGGCCCTGACCGACCCATGGAAACTCGAAGACGGGGCCATGGTGTTTTACCCGCCGGCCGAACGTCCGAACGGGGAAAGCTATAATATCGTTACGGATACCGAATACACCAACTTTGTGCTGCATTTGGAATGGAAGGTCTCTGAAGGGGGCAATAGCGGCATATTCTGGGGGGTTTTTGAGGATGCGAAATTCGGGCAGCCTTATGAGACCGGACCGGAGATACAGGTATTGGACGATGAGCGCCATCCTGATGCCAAGAACGGGACCACCCACCAAGCAGGCGCCTTATATGATATGATCGCCCCAGCTGAAAAAGTGGTCAAACCCGCTGGCGAATGGAATACCGTTGAGCTGACGGTCGATCATAGCAACAACCAAGGACAGGTGTTGCTCAATGGGGTCAAAATCGTCGAGTTCCCCGTTCATGGTGAGGCATGGGATGCCATGGTCGCCAAATCGAAATTCGCCGATTGGGAAGGATTCGGTGCGTACCGTACCGGAAAAATCGGACTTCAAGATCACGGGGATATCGTGGCTTATCGTAACATAAAGATCAAAGCCTTGTAAATGAAACGGATATTATTTTTGATGGGAGTGGCAATAGTCGTTTCCTGCCAACAAGCTCCCAAGGCCGAAGTGGCCGAAACTGTGGAAGCCGTAGAACTACAAGAAAAGCAAGAGCCGACCACCCCTGAAGAAACGGAAGTGTACGAGCCCGTGCCGCCCAAGGTCGGTCAAAGCGATTCAGGAGTGCCCAGTGATGCCATCGTCTTGTTCGATGGTAGCGATTTCAGTGAATGGGTGAGTGCTGTCGACAGCAGCGCCGTAGCTTGGAAGTTGAATGGTGACGGAAGCATGTCCGTGGCCGATAAGACCGGTGATATCCAAACGAAAAGGAATTTCGGAAGTGTCCAGTTGCATCTTGAGTGGCGGTCGCCTGCAGCAGTTCAAGGAGCGAACCAAAGCCGCGCGAACAGTGGGGTATTCCTGCAAGGGCGCTATGAAGTACAGGTATTGGACAACAATGATAACCCGACCTATGTCAACGGTCAAGTGGGGTCCGTTTACAAACAGCATGTCCCCTTGGCCATGGCCTCCGTGCCTTCAGGGGAATGGAACAGCTATGATATCATTTTTCATGCCCCGGTCTTCGATGGCGATGGCCAAAAAACGGAACCGGGCACCTTGACGGTACTCCATAACGGGGTATTGATCCAAGACCATATTACGCTATTGGGAACGACGGAGTACATCGGATGGCCAAAGAACGACGCTCACGGCAAAGCCCCGATAAAACTTCAAGACCATCGGGACAACAGTCGGGTCAGTTACCGCAACATTTGGGTGCGTGAACTCGACTAGGCCCCTGATCTAGGCTCGGTTTTACCTACCTTTGCCAAAATTTTAGCACCATACTATGATCCAATCCATGACCGGCTACGGAAAGCACAGTGTGCAACTGCCTACCAAAAAGATCACGGTAGAATTAAAATCGCTGAACAGCAAAAACCTTGATATCAATGCGCGGATCCCCCAAGGGTATCGCGAGAAGGAAGTGGCCTTGCGTAAAGAGATCGCCGATGTATTGGTGCGTGGTAAGGTCGATTTTTCACTATTCGTTGAAATCACCGGTGAAGTGACCACGGCAGAGATCAATCAAGGGGCGGTAAAAAAGTATATGGATTCCTTACGGCAAATCGCAACAGGTGACGAGGTCAAGCTTTTGGAATTGGCCCTGCGCATGCCCGACACCTTAAAGACCGACAAGGAGGATATCGATCCAGAAGAATACGAGCAGATCCGAGGTGCCTTGAAAATGGCCTTAAAAGCCATTGCCAATTTCAGGACTGAAGAGGGGCGGGTATTGGAGAAAGACTTCCAACAACGCCTGGCGGCACTAAACGCCTTATTGGAATCGGTCAAGGAAATGGACCCGCAACGTCTTGACACCATCCGCGAACGCCTACAAAAAGCGGTGGCCGAGTTGCAGGTCGAGGTAGATAAGAACCGCTTCGAACAAGAGCTCATCTATTATTTGGAGAAATACGACATTACCGAAGAGAAAGTCCGCTTGGCGAACCATTTGTCCTATTTCAAGGAGAACCTGGAGTCGAACGATTCGAATGGCAAGAAGTTAGGCTTTATCAGTCAAGAAATAGGTCGCGAGATCAACACCATAGGATCAAAGGCCAATTATGCTCCCATGCAACAACTCGTGGTACAAATGAAAGACGAATTGGAGAAGATCAAAGAACAAATGCTGAACGTATTATGAGCCAAGGCGGAAAACTGATCATCTTTTCAGCACCTTCGGGCAGCGGTAAGACCACCATAGTCAGGCACCTTTTACAACAACCCGAACTCAATCTGGCCTTTTCGGTCTCAGCGACCTCCAGACCTAGACGCGGGAAGGAAAAAGAAGGGGAGCACTATTATTTCATGTCGATATCGGCTTTTAAAAAGCATATCAAGGAAGGAGATTTCCTGGAATGGGAAGAAGTATACCGCGACAACTTTTACGGCACTTTGCAAAGTGAGGTCGAACGGTTGTGGAAGGAAGGCAAGAACGTCATCTTTGATATCGATGTGGCTGGTGGATTGCGAATCAAAAAGAAGTTCCCAAAAGAGACCCTGGCCGTATTCGTCAAACCGCCTAGTGTGGATGAATTGAAGATCCGATTGAAAAAAAGGAGCACTGAAAGTGACGATAAGATCAATATGCGGATCGCCAAGGCGTCCGTTGAGTTGGCTACCGCCCCGCAGTTCGATCACATCATCAAAAACTACGATCTCGATATGGCCTTGACC
Organism: Flavobacteriaceae bacterium; assembly: GCA_013214065.1. Classification (GTDB taxonomy): domain Bacteria; phylum Bacteroidota; class Bacteroidia; order Flavobacteriales; family Flavobacteriaceae; genus Flagellimonas_B; species Flagellimonas_B algarum. The sequence goes on along the minus strand of JABSPK010000002.1, from coordinate 291,424 downwards.
GATGCCCATGCGCTTGTGGCCCAATTCGTGGGTGTTGACATCGATGGAACCCAAGAAGGAGCATGAAGCGGATCGGACTGTATTTCGGCACCTTCAATCCCATTCATGTGGGGCATTTGGTCATAGCGAACCACATGGCCGAATTTTCCGACCTTGATGAAGTTTGGTTCGTAATCACACCCCAAAGTCCGTTCAAGGTAAAGAAAACGCTCCTAGACAACAACCATCGCTATCAAATGGTCTTCGAAGCGATTAAGGAATATCCGAAACTAAAGGCCAGTCGCGTAGAGTTCAAGTTACCCCAACCGAATTACACGGTGCATACCTTGGCCTACATCAGTGAAAAGCATCCGACGTATCGCTTCGCCTTGATCATGGGGGAAGACAATCTGAAGAGCTTTCCGAAATGGAAGAATCATGAGGTGATCCTTGAAAACCACGCGCTTTATGTGTACCCAAGAATTAGTGAGGGGGAGCTTCCCGAGGTGTTGAAAGACCACCCTCGGATCCATCGGGTTGCGGCACCTATCATGGAGTTGTCCTCGACCTTTATAAGAAGATCACACAAGGAAGGAAAGGACATCCGACCCATGCTGCCCGATGCGGTATGGCGTTATATGGATGAAATGAATTTTTATAGGTAGGGCCGGCCCCCTAAGAGACCGACCCGATCCTATTTACACTTTGGGGTCGCTATCTTCTAAAAATTTGATGTCACGGGTATTTTTCTGAACGGCCACGGCGGCGAACAGACTCAAGGTAAACGACATGCCGTAAAACCCTTTTTCGCTGAGTTCCATATCGGCATTCCAAAGACCGATGATCAAGAGCAATATGGCCGCAATGGTAGTGAACCAGCTGATTCCATAATAGGCTTCGGTGACCGGCAGGCCTTCTTGGCGGTCGCGCACACTTTTCTGGACCGATACCACCGAGAATAGTCCGAAAAGTAGCAAGGTGAAATAATACCCTTTTTCATTGAGCCACATATTGGCGTTCCATAGCCCGACACAGTAGGAGATCATTCCGATAAACAGGGCGGTCCATGCGGCAGAGATAAATGCTGGGGTCGGACGCAAATCGAATTGATCGTGTTTTTTGTCAATCAATCTTTCTTTCTTAGTTAAGGTTTCATGTTCCATAATTCAAAAATTTAAAATTGAATGGGACAAAGTTGGGGGCAATCGATGGGGGATAAAAAACGTTATTCGTATAAATGTAATGATAAAAAAATGGTAAAAAATGATGTAAATAATTAATAATAAGTATTTTATATTATATTTTTATAACGATAAAATGGAAGAAATTTCACAACTTTTTCAGGTCCTTTCGCCCAAGGAACAACGTGAATTCGTGGCGTTGACCAAACAGCGCAACCGCCGTCACGATACCAAGAACCTTGAATTATTGCGCTGTTTGGCGAATGGCGAACTCAAAGGCCTTGACGAGCGACTGTACCCTGGTGGATCGAAGATTTCGTATAATATGTTACGAAAGCGGGTTAAAGACAACCTCATCGATTTTTTGGCCAGTAAGGCATTTGCCCGGGAATCATCGGAAGAAATGGACCTTTTGAAATTATTGTTGGCCAGCAGGATCCTTTTCGAAAACGGGGTCCATAAAGTAGCTGCCCAAACCCTGCTACGTGCCGAGAAGAAAGCCGAGTTCATCGATGACCATTCCATTTTGAACGAGATATTCCAAACCAAGATCCAATATGCCCATCTCATACCCAATTGGAACCTAAAAGATATCATTGTGGCCTATGAGCATAACCGGAACTTGCACCAAAGGGACATTAGCCTGAATTTAGCCTACGCGATCATACGCGATGAAATGAAGTCGAAAGGACAGGCCGAAATCGGCCCGATCATCAGTCGGGCTTTTCGGATGTTTTCCTTGGAGCTATCCGAAGACCTTACCTATAAATCGCTTTACCAACTGATGGTCTTAACCGCAACGGCGGCCAAACTCCAGAACGATTACCATTTGGTTTCGGACGACATGGTCGCGCTCTTTATGGCAATGCGTTCCAAAGGGCCCGTGCCCAGAAAATACCGCTATTATTATTTGAACATGTTGTATTTGATGGCGTTGACCGATTTTAGGAACAAACGTTTCGCGATATCCTTGGCCCGAATCGCTGAATTGCACGATGCACAGGAACAGACCAACAAAATCGGAACTGTTTTCGATAGAAAAGTAAGGGCATTGACTGCGATGAACCATTTGTATTCGGGCGATATTGAAAAGGCGGAACATGATTTGGATCTGATCGAAGGAAACTCACCGAACACTGACCTTGCTTTGTTGATGTGCCGATTTCAAAAAAGGGACTACGATGGGGCCTATCAATTGTTCAAGACCTTCACACGAACCGATGATTGGTATGAAAAGAAACAAGGCTGGGCCTGGGTTTTGAAAAAGAACATCATCGAAATATTGTTGTTGATAGAACTCGATCGGTTGGAATTGGTCTTGAACCGCTTCGAACGGTTTTCCCGCAACTTCAGTGCACGTTTGAACGAGTTCGGTGAAGGCCGAGTTTTGGTATTCATGGATTTCGTCAAAAAGTATTATGCCGACCCCGATTCGGTGACCACGGAAGCTTTCGAAGCCATGGTCGAACGTTCGTTCGAATGGGTCGGAAGGGAGCAGGAAGATATTTTCGTGATGAGCTTCTACGCTTGGTTGAAGTCAAAGATGCTCAAACGACCCTTATATGAAGTCACTTTGGAGCTGGTGGCCCTTGAAGGATGATGAAAGGATTCTATTAAGCCATGGGAAATCCCCGCTCAAGGCCAGGCAACCTTCCGTTCAGCAAGGGCAATTTACCGTCGCCCATATTAAAGTAGGCTCGTTCAAGGATGTTTTTTAGATTTGATGGGTCGGGTTCGTAACAAATCGGAACCGAAAGAGACCATTAAATAGTAATTAAAAACACTAAAGCATGAAAACAATCAAAAAACGATCTTTTGTAACCCTGGTAGCCTTTTTAATAGGGCTTGGCGCTTTTGCCCAGGAAATTACAGGAACTTGGAAAGGAACCCTTTCCGTGCAGGGCACTGAAATGCCCTTGGTCTTCAATATCAGCGATGAGGCAGGCACCTTGAGTGCGACCATGGACAGCCCTTCTCAAGGAGCTACCGATATCCCGATGGACGAGACCACCTTCGCTGACAATACATTGACCATTGTCTTCAAACAAGCGGGTATCAAATATGTCGGCACCATGGATGCCGATAAAATCGATGGTACGTTTAATCAAGGGGGAATGGAATTGCCCCTAGTCCTTGAAAAAACCGAAAAGACCATTCCCGGCAATCCGGCCTTAGTAAGCTCCGATAAAGATCTTGATCTTCTGGGCGAACTGGCCAAAGGGGATTACAGGTATACGGTCGAAGATTATTTTGCCAGACCCAAGGCCTCTTCCTTTCAGTTTTCCCCGGATGGAAAATATATGAGTTATCGTGAGAAGGATGACAATGCGAAACGTCACATTTATGTCAGGAATATCGCTACGGGCGAAATTACCAAGGCCATTGAAGAAGGCGAGGAGTTGGTGCGCGGCTATGCGTGGTTGAACAACGATCGCTTGGCTTATATATCGGATAAAGGGGGTGATGAAAACTACCATGTTTTCGCTGTTGATCTGGATGGTTCCAATGCAAAGGACCTTACGCCCTTCGATGGCGTACAGGCCCAGTTCTCTAATCTGTTGCGAGAAGACAAGGAACATATCATCGTGAATTTGAACAAAAACAATCCTCAGGTTTTCGAACCGTACAAGGTAAATGTGATCACCGGTGAGCTCACCCAACTGTTTACCAATGATGATCCAGCCAATCCGATCATCGGATATGATTTCGATAAAAACGGCAAGCTCAAAGGGTACGCCAAACTGAAGAACGGTGTCGATCAGGAGTATTATTATGAAGATGGTAACGGGGGCTTTACCGTATTGAAAAGCTTGAACTGGAAAGACACCTTCGGCGTCCAAAATTTTGATTATGCCACCGAATACGAACACGATGCCTATGTGGTTTCCAACTTGGAAAGTGACAAGGCGAAGATCATTCGCTATGATTTAAAGGAAAATAAGATTTTGGGTGAGGTGTTCGCCAATGACTATTTCGACGTTTCCGATATGGGCTTGTCAAGAAAGCGGGGTTATGAACTGGATTACGTAAGCTATGAAGGCGATAAACAGGTCGTGGTACCGGTCAGTGAAACGTATAAAAGATTCCATGAACGGGTGACCTCGACTTTTCCCGGAAAACAGTACTCCGTTTCCGATGTGACCGAAGCGGAAGATAAAGTATTGGTTTTTTTACAGAGTGATAAATTGTATGGCGAGTACCATTCGTATGATGTCAACAAAGATGAATTCACTTTCTTGTATAATCTCATGCCCCAACTCAAGGAGGAGGATATGGCCGAGATGCGCCCCATTAAATTTACCAGTAGGGATGGATTGACCATCCACGGGTACATCACCTTGCCTAAAGCGGCACTAAACGGTGAGAAGGTCCCCGTTATCGTAAACCCGCATGGTGGCCCTCAAGGGATCCGCGATTCTTGGGGCTTCAACCCTGAGGCCCAATTGTTTGCCAGTAGGGGCTATGCCACGCTTCAGGTCAATTTCAGGATTTCCGGTGGTTACGGACGTGAATTTTTGGAATCAGGATTCAAACAAATCGGCCGAAAAGCCATGGACGATGTGGAAGATGGGCTAAAATATGTAGTGGACCAAGGTTGGGTTGACAAGGATAAGGCTGCCATTTATGGAGGAAGCCATGGTGGGTATGCCGTTCTTAGGGGCTTGACAAAGACTCCGGATCTTTATGCCTGCGGTGTCGATTACGTTGGGGTAAGTAACCTATTCACCTTTATGGACTCTTTTCCGGAATATTGGAAACCGTATTTAGAGATCGTTCGGGAAATTTGGTATGATGAGACCGTGCCTGAAGAAAAGAAGATCATGGAAGAAGTTTCGCCTGTTTTCCAGATCGATAAGGTCAACAAACCCTTGTTCGTAGTTCAAGGTGCCAACGATCCAAGGGTCAATATCAATGAATCTGACCAGATCGTTGAAGCCCTTCGAAAAAAGGGTCAAGACGTTCCCTACATGGTGAAGTATGATGAAGGCCATGGCTTTGGTAAGGAAGAGAATCGCATTGAGCTCTATCGGGCGATGATGGGCTTTTTCGCCAAACATTTGAAAGACAAAGAAATGCAGGTTCCTATCAAGGGATAGTGCGCCCTTTGAAAACCGAATAACATTAGGTCGACCGTTCTTGCGGTCGGCCTTTTTTATTTCGTGCAATAGGGGTATTCGATAACCGCCCTCAAGCGTAGTGTTACGTTGGAGGGTATGTACAGGCTAATCGAGGATGTCGGTGCCCAAGTAAGTGTCGTCGCTGTTGTAATACCAAGCCCGGGTTCGCGGCATTTTGATGCCGGAGACTTCCTTCAGGCCGTCAAGAAGAATATATTCCCCGTCATTCTTGCTTTCATCATGGAAGAATTGGTACACCTCCATGGCATAAGTATCGGGGTCAAAGTAAAAATACCAGGTGTCATCACCTACTTCGGCATCATAGGTGACCTTGAGGGTCAAGTAGGTCTTGCCTTTGAAGGTTTTACGCTCGACCTTCTCAGCGAGTCGTGTTCCCGGATCTTTGAGTTTCATAGGAAGTCCGTACAAATAGGTGTAATAATCCTGCATCATTCGGCCACGATTGCAATGCAAGCGCAACCGTTCCCGATCTTCATCGGTAACTTCGGTCGATCCGTTTAATGAAGTTTCACAATCGTTTCCTTTGAAACGGTAGGTATAGCTGTCGGTATCTTTCGAGACTTTCAATTCAAAGAATCGACGAGAAAAGTCGATGGCTATGGTACTCTTCCTATCCGAAGATTTGGGAGTTTCCATACGAACGTTGAATTCTCCTTTGAATTCCTGCCAATGTTGTTGGGGATCATGAAAGGCAATGGCCTTTTCGAGTAATTCCGAAGCCGAAAGTTGGGCGTTGGCCATGCCTGCGCAAAGGAAAGCCCCAGTGACGATGAGGTACCGTATCATGCGTCGGGTCGGGTTTTGATTCGTGCGGGCTCTACCGAACTATCGTGTTCAACGAAAAACAATTCCATGAGGTTCATGACGACATTGATCAAGTCCTTGCTTTCCGTTAATAAGGAGAAATACAAGCGGGTATTTTTCGGACTGGATTCCTCGGTTCGAGTTCGGGCTACTTGTTTTTCGATTTTTTGATCGATCAATTTGGTGTACGATTCCCGACTGGCCAACATGCTACCGATTTTTTCGAAGGAACGGTTGCTGAAGGTCTCGGCGGTTTCTTCGAAGAATTTCTCCAGTTTGATATCCAGATCTTTCAATTCCTTTATCTGGTTGTACTTTAATTTTTTGTGGTTGTTGTTGACGTGGGTATACCCGATTTTCGAAACGAATTCGAGTGATTGCCCCAGATCTTCCAAATGGCCCAATAAAGCGATATAAAAATTACTGGCCCCACCCACACTTGATTCGTCAAGATTCTTGATAAAGTAGAAAATGTTGTTCTGGAGGCCTTCGATTTCTTTTGACATCTTCGATACCCCCTTGTTGTTTTTCTTCAAGGCTTCAAGATCGTGTCGGGCCAAGCCGTTGATGGCTCCCGTATAGATCTTGTTCGTGCGTTTGATCATTTTGCCGATGTTGTCGGCACTTTCTTCAATGACCCCTTGAATCGAACTGCTCTCCGCCCTTCTCAAGCTATCTTCGGCCTTGATCACCTTGGTTTTTTTGTTATGGGCCATATAGTTGCGGAGCAATAAGGCCGCAGCTGCCATCAGTAATAAAACGACTGCTACGAAGCCTCCAAGATGCAAGATGTACGCAATAATAGCTGCTGCCGTAAATGCTGAAATGGCCGTAAAGAACCAGCCCCCGATCACATTCAAGACACCTGCTACCCGATACACGGCGCTTTCGGCACCCCACGCCCTATCGGCCAGAGAAGTCCCCATGGCGACCATAAAGGTCACGTAGGTGGTCGAGAGCGGAAGTTTCATTGAGGTTGCTATAGATATCAAAACACTGGCGACCATGAGATTGACTGCAGCCCTTACCATGTCGAAAGCAGGCATATCTTGAACCTTGCTTTTCGGAACATAGGTATAGGGCGTTTCAAATTGCTCATCGATGCGCTTTGCCAACGAAGGGGGTATGATGCTCGAAACACTTTCGGTTGCCGCGACACTGAACTTTACGATTTGACGCGATAGGAAATTCGGTTGGAAACGTTCTTCACCCTCATCTTGTCGGGAAAGGTCCACACTGGTCTTCACGACGCTCTTCGCCTTTGACGAAAACCATAGCGTGACCACCATGATGCCGCCAGATAATAGGAGCAAAAGGGTAGGGGTCCGCACCGCGGCGGTCAACCCCTGCATATTGAAATCGGCAGCTGCGATTCCGGAACCTTGCCAATCTTGAAACGACTGCAAGGCAGCAATCGGGACCCCGATGAAATTCACCAGGTCATTTCCGGCAAAGGCCATGGCCAAAGCAAAGGTTCCCAGTACGATGACGACCCGATAGATGCTCCAGTTTAAAAAAGTGGAACAGACCCATGAAATGAGCGTCCAAACGATGAGATTGCCCAAAAGGAACAACTCGGTGGAATTGTACACGAATTCGACTACTGATTCGTCGAAAAGGTTGGCGCTTTTCAGGCCTTTTACCAAGATGAAGTAGATGATGGCCGTAATCGCCACGCCCCCGAAAAGGGATTCGACCCATTTTGGTTTATCCTCGAATTTAAAAGAGATCAAGACCCTTGAAAGGTATTGTACGACAGCACCTATGGTAAAGGCTATGAAAACCGAGAGCAAAATGCCGAAAATGATCTCAGTGGCCTTTTCGGTATTGATGTAGCTACCCAAATCGGAGAAACTGCCGTCTTGGGCAATGATCTTGACCAATGAAATTGCAACGGCTGCCCCCAAAAGTTCAAATACGATCGACACGGTGGTCGATGTGGGCATCCCCAAAGTGTTGAAAAAATCCAAAAGCAGGATATCGGTTATCATGACCGCCATGAAAATGATCATGATCTCGGCGAATACGAACTCGGTCGGATTGAAAATCCCCTTACGTGCGACTTCCATCATTCCACTAGAAGATATAGCTCCGAACGCGATGCCCAGGCTCGCAACGATCATAATGGTCTTAAAGGAAATCGCCTTTGAACCGATGGCTGAATTCAGAAAATTCACTGCATCGTTACTGACCCCAACAACCAAATCGGTAATGGCCAGTACCGCTAATGCGACCACCATGAAAATGTAGATGTTCTCGCCCATAGTGCTTTTTGAAAGTACGCAAAAATGCTATTATTATCGATGAAAAAGGTTAAAATAAGGTTATGAAAGCCCTTTCGCACCCTGCCTTTGGCCGGCATCGGCTGCATGCAACGGCATTGGCTTTTGGGGACTACGGGAATAGGCCGGAATGAAGGAAAAAGAACCAATGTTAATTAAATGTAAAGTAATAGTTTATTTTTTGTAACTTTGTAATCACCCCAACTTAAAAATCTTCTGCGTGATGAAAAAAACACTGCTGTTCTCTTTCGCAATTCTTCTGACTACCACCGTCTTTGCCCAAAAGAAAGAAGTCATGAAACACAACGAGGCCACGAATCTGGTCGAGGCAACTTATTTTCACGATAATGGGCAGATCAGTCAAATAGGCACCTTTGATACTAAAGGAAAATTGCATGGGAAGTGGACGAGTTTTAGCGAGACCGGCGAAAAATTGAGTGAGGGGTCCTACCTCAAGGGCAAACGAACGGGCACTTGGTTGTTTTGGAATGCCGATGTGGTCAAAGAAGTACGTTTCGATGAAAACGGGATCGTGAGTGTGGTCAACAAAGACTCCAATTCCGGGTTAGTCATTAAAGATTGATCCAAAACGTTATAAAAATCAAAGGGGCACTCGGGCCCCTTTTTTATTTTTTTAAGGAAATTATTACTTCTGGTTCTCAGCTTTGGCATCGCTAGGAATCTGTTCAACAGCTGTTAAAGACAACCCTGGAGAGCTGCGGCGCAATGCATGCATTTCGGAAAGGACCTCGGTCTGACCACCCGACTTGACTTCGATTTCAATTTCTTGCGATTCATAGCCCAAAAAGGAAAATTGCAACACATAGCTGCCCGGCTTTAAATCGGTGAACTCGAAGTTGCCGTGAAGGTTGGTTTGTGTCCGGTACGTGGTATTTGCCAAACTGACCGTTGCGAATAGCAAAGGTTCCCCGTTCATTTCAAGATCCAGAACCTTGCCCGAAATCTGCCCATCGAATTGGGCCGTGGCCGTCATTGAGAACAGTATCGCTAAAAGGGTTATCGTTCGTTTCAAATCGCGCTTGTTTACAAGCGGCAAAGAAAATGCAGTTAGGTTAAGTTATGGTTAGGGCTAGGTTAACATAGTGCTGAAAATAGGATTTCTTTCTAACACGAAGCTGTATCTTGCATCAAAATCGAACAGGGAATGGATTGGGAACGGCTCCTATCATTGAAACGCCACGGTGACCGTAACGAACGGTTGCGCATTGAACAAGACGATACCCGTTTGGGTTTTGAAGTGGATTATGACCGTATAATTTTCTCCGCTGCTTTTCGCAGTTTACAAGATAAAACCCAGGTCGTACCCCTACCTATCCATATGGGAACCCATAAGGATTTTGTCCATACCCGATTGACCCATAGTTTGGAGGTCTCGGTAGTGGGCAGAAGTTTAGGGCGGATTGCCGGAAAGGCGGTCTTGGCAAAATATCCCGAATTGGTCGCAAAAGGGTACCATTTTAATGATTTTGGGGCCATCGTCGCCGCCGCAGCCCTGGCCCACGATATCGGCAATCCGCCTTTTGGCCATAGTGGTGAAAAGGCTATCGGTGTTTTTTTCGAAACCGGACCGGGGAAACAATACCAGCAGCTGCTCACTGAAACGCAATACCAAGACCTGATCGATTTCGAAGGCAATGCCAATGGGTTTAAATTGTTGACCGAATCCAAAGAAGGGGTGCCTGGAGGCTTGCGATTGAGCTATGCCACTTTAGGGGCGTTTACGAAGTATCCTAAGGCGTCGTTGCCAAAAAGACCTACCCCACATATTTCAGATAAGAAGTTCGGCTATTTCCAGACAGAGGAAACGTCCTTTGATGACGTTGCCTTGGAATTGGGTTTGGCACCAAAAGCCAAGCGGTCTGGTTATCATAGGCATCCGCTCACCTATTTGGTCGAGGCCGCTGATGACATATGTTATACCATCATCGATTTCGAAGATGGGATCAACCGCGGCTTCATTCCGGAGGAATTCGCCTTGGAATACCTGATCAAACTGGTCAAAGACAATATCAATAGCTCGAAATACCACAAGATCAAGGCGACCAAAGACCGATTGGCCTACTTAAGGGCCTTGGCGATCAATACACTGATCAGAGAGGCCACTGAAATTTTCATTGCCAACGAAGAAGCGATCCGTTCCGGGAATTTTGAAACGGCCTTATTGGATAAATGCGCCTATACGGCCCAGATCGATGATATCATCAAGCTCAGCATCGAACGCATCTACCAATCGCCTGAAGTAATTGAAAAGGAATTGGCCGGCTATGCCATTATCGGGGAGTTGTTGGAGGTGTATACTTCGGCACTACTGGCTAAAAAGGAAGGCAAGTCGAGCGAATACCACAACTTGCTCTTGCACACCTTGCCCGAGCACCTTCAATCGGTTGAGGGATCCGCCTACGCGATTTTGTTGAATACCTGTAGCTATATTGCCAGCCTGTCCGATAGTGCGGCGGTTCAGTTGCACCAACGTATATTGGGTGGGGTCGTTTAGGGAGCATCTGCCCTACCCAAATAGGCCCGTATCGAATTGATTTTATTGGCTTCGTTCACGCTGATGACATCGACAACGAATAATTCTTCGGAACCGTCAACGGTAATCTTAAGTTCCGCGGCCAAAGTCCGTTCATGGGTAAACATGTCCAATGTGATGATTTCAATGGTTTTTGCCGCTGCGAAGTTTTTTTTGGTTTTCGCCAATGCAAGGGCTTTCCCCCTGACATGGATTTTCCAATCCCTCAAGCTGATATCATCGGCGAATAAAGCCCCGACCCCATCGAGGTACTTATCGGCATACATTTGAAGGTAGTCTACACCAATCTGGCGTAAGCGGTTGTCCGTTGTCATGTTAAGGAGTTTAGGTAGGCGGTTACCGATCGGTTATCGATACCGGCGAGTTGCCACAATTCATTTGGAGTGCCATGGGTCATGAATTTGTCAGGGATACCGAAAACCTTGATGTGATTGCCATGCCCGTGTTCATTCACGTAGTCGACGACGGCACTGCCGAAACCTCCTATTTCACAACCGTCTTCCAGGGTGATGATATGATCGTAGCGCTGCAGCACTTCTTCTAAAAGGTCCGTGTCCAACGGTTTGGCGAATCGCATATCGTAATGCCCGAACCGTTCTTGGTCGTCTCGTTGCTGGATCAGCTCGGCAATTTGGTTCCCGATCGGGCCGATGGTCAAAAAAGCAATGGTATTTCCTTTTTTCAAACAACGCCCTTTGCCCAATGGTAGGGGTTCGAATTTTTGGCGCCAATCCAAAGTGACACCTCTTCCCCTAGGGTAACGTATGGCGATGGGTCCAGCGATTCCCAATTGTACCGTGTAGAGTATTTGACGTAATTCGATCTCGTCCATTGGGGCACACAGACTCATATTCGGAATGCAGCGTAGATAAGCCAGATCAAAGACCCCATGGTGGGTCGGGCCATCTTGTCCTACAAGTCCCGAGCGGTCCAAACAAAAAATGACCGGCAGCTTTTGTAGGGCCACATCATGGATGAGCTGGTCATAGGCCCGTTGTAAAAAAGTAGAATAGATATTGCAATACGGCACCAAACCTTGGGCGGCCATACCGGCGGCTAAGGTCACGGCATGTTGTTCCGCGATCCCTACATCGAACGCCCGTTCCGGAAATGCTTCCATCAGGAACTTCATTGAACTGCCAGTAGGCATGGCCGGGGTTATTCCTACGATTCGCGGGTTGTTTTTTGCAAGTTCGACCAGTGTATGTCCAAAAACATCTTGGAATTTCGGGGGAAGGGCCTTGGTAGTTTTCGGAATCCGCTCTCCGGTTGCGACATCGAATTTGCCAGGGGCATGGTACACCACTTGGTTTTCTTCGGCCTGTTGTAGGCCTTTGCCTTTGGTGGTGATGATGTGTAGCAAGCGCGGACCTTTTTGTCTTTTCAAGCGCTGTAACTCCGTGATCAATCCATCCAAATCATGCCCGTCTAGGGGCCCCGAGTAATGTAGGTTAAGACATTCAAAAAGGTTTTCATCTTTGGCAGTGCCCTTTTTGACATTGGTCAGGTAGTTCTTAAGCGCCCCTACGCTGGGATCGATACCAATGGCATTGTCGTTCAGTATGATGAGTACGTTGGTATCGGTGACCCCAAGGTGGTTCAATCCTTCGAATGCCATACCGCTAGCGATGGATGCATCACCGATGACGGCGATATGTTCACGTTCCGTTTCCCCTTGAATTTTGGAGGCCATGGCCATTCCCAAAAGGGCCGATATCGACGTAGAGCTATGCCCGGTTCCAAAATCGTCATAGGGGCTTTCGCTGCGTTTGGGAAATCCGCTGATGCCGCCCATTTGCCGATTGGTCGCAAAACGTTCCCGTCGGCCTGTCAATAATTTATGCCCATAGGCTTGGTGGCCGACATCCCAAATCAACTTATCATTGGGGGTGTCAAAAACATAATGCAAGGCTATAGTCAGTTCAATGACCCCTAAGCTGGCGCCTAAATGTCCTTCTTTGGTAGCAACGACGGTGATAATGGCCTTACGCAGTTCTTCGGCAAGTTGAGGCAATTGCCCTAAATGCAACTTCTTGAGATCGGTCGGCGAATCTATGACATCCAACAACGGTTTCATTCTTCAAAAATACCGAATCGCCATTGGATTCTGATTCGTAGTTTTGCACTTTGTTTTGCTTATGGTGAATCCGTTCGACGATACCTATTTTATGAAAAAGGCCTTGCAAGAGGCCGAGACCGCTTTTGCATTGGGCGAAGTTCCGGTGGGGGCCGTAGTGGTGGTCAAAAACCGGATCATCGGTAAGGCCCATAACTTGACCGAGCAACTGCACGACGTCACTGCCCATGCCGAAATGCAAGCCATTACGGCGGCCTCCAATTTTTTAGGGGGCAAGTACCTCAAGGGTTGTACGTTATATGTTACCCTTGAGCCCTGTCAAATGTGTGCGGGAGCCTTGTACTGGACCCAAATTTCCAAAATCGTCTATGCCGCTTCCGACCTTGAACGCGGGTACAATGTCATGGGCACAAGTCTACACCCAAAGACCGAAGTCGTGAGCGGGGTGATGGAAGCCGAGGCATCCGAGATCTTGAAACGCTTTTTCATCCAACGCAGGAATTTAAATTGAGCGGAATCCTTGGCGCATAAAAAACCCCGACCAAAAGGTCAGGGTTCACAATCGTAAAGAATACTATATATTTAGCTGATTACCTGCACTTGTGCAGCAACCACTCCTTTTCTTCCTTCTTCTTCTTGGTATTCTACTTTGTCGCCTTCGTTCAGTTCGACCCCGTTCAATGCGGTGACATGAACGAAGATGTCTTTACCGGTGTCATCGTTGGTAATGAAACCATATCCTTTGGAATCATTAAAAAATTTTACTGTGCCAGTCATTAAAATGTGATAAATGTTAAAGTGCGAAGGTAGGTTTTTTAACTTTCACTGGTTCGAATATGCTATGAATTCTCTTGAAAATTATTGATTATCAGTTTTTTCGCCGTTTTTCATTTGCATTTTTTCAATATTTTCCTTCGTAAGCATGTAATCTTTCATTTTTTTCCCTTTGCTTTCCTTGAACAAAAAAAGGGGCATGGCCACGAAAAAAAGCCCAATGGTACCGAAACCGATGCATTTATTCGCCGTTTCGACCTCAGACTCATCAAGATTGAACCCGTAGATGATAGCGCCAAAAGAAGCTAAGACGATAAGTACGATTAGGTATTTCAATTTCATCATCTGGTATAATTGATCAGTTTTCTTCGGTACGCGGTGAGTAATTTGGATTTGGAAACGAAACCGGCATATTTGCCCTCCTTGATGACCGGAAGGTTCCAAGCACCGCTGTCCTGGAATTTCTGCATGACCTGTTTCATCGAATCCTTACCATAAAAGATATGTTCGGGCGGTGCATGCATCAAGTCGTTGACGAATATGGTTTCGTATAAGGTGGCATCGAACATGAATTCGCGGATATCATCAAGCAAGATGATTCCCATCAACTTACCCTCCCCGTCCAAAACGGGAAAAAGGTTGCGGGTCGATTTTGACACGGATCCCTTGAGCATTTCGCCCAATGCCATTTCTGGCCGTACCGTTTTGAAATTGGTTTCGATGACCTCGTCCAATTCCATCAAGGTCAATACCGTTTGGTCTTTGTTATGGGTCAATAGGGCCCCTTGTTGGGCCAGTTCTTTGGTATAGATGTTATAGTCTAAGGTGTTTTTGGTCACGAGGTACGATATGGACGCGGTGATCATCAAAGGAACGAACAATTCGTAGCCACCGGTGATTTCGGCAATGAGGAAAATCGCGGTCAAGGGTGCGTGGATTACCCCTGCGATAAGCCCCGCCATACCGATCAAAGTGAAGTTGCTTTCCGAAACCTCAAAACCGAGACCAAGGTTGTTGATGACCTTGGCAACCACATTGCCCAAGGCACTACCCATCACCATGGTAGGGATGAAAATCCCTCCCGCACCCCCTGCGGCGAAGGTCGTGGTCATGGCGATCGCCTTGAAAATGGTAATGCCGAACAACAAGAGAATGACCACCCAGATGTTTTCCAAATAGGCATCGAACGGAGTTCGGCCAAGCGCCTTGATATGGTCGCCATCAAGCAAGTTGTTGATAAAGGCGAAACCTTCACCATACAGTGGTGGGATCAAATACAACATGATCCCTATGGCGATCCCCCCGAACAGCAGTTTGTATTTCGGACTGCGCCATCGCTTGAATATTGAAAGGATGCCAAAATACATTTTGGTAAAGTATATGGAGGCCAAGGCGGTACCCCCACCGAGCAACACATAGAAGAGCGTGTCGTTGAGTTGAAAACCTTCGTTGAGCGAAAAGCTGAATAAAATTTCATTACCCAAAAAGAAGTAGGAGGTAAGCACCCCTGCGATAGAAGCCAATAACAAGGGTAAGACCGAAAGCATGGTGAGGTCCAAACTGAATACCTCGACAGCAAAAATGATGGCTGCGATCGGTGATTGGAAGATGGAGGCGATGGCGCCGGCCGAAGCGCAGGCCATAAGCAAGGATCGGGTTTTGGCGTCAATATGAAACAACCGACCCAAATTCGAACTCAGGGCTGATCCCGATTCGACAGCGGGCCCCAATAGACCGACCGAACCTCCAAAACCGACGGTCAATGGCGCCGTGATCAAGGGGGCATAGACTTTCTTCAATGCCAATACCCCCTTGTTTTTGGAAAGGGAAAAAAGAATCGACGATACCGCATGGCCCAGGGGTTGTTTATGAACGAATTTCACATAAAGGTATACCAGGGTCAGACCGATGACAGGTAATCCGAAATACAATTGGTTTTCAGAAAAAACGATTCCCGCTTTGAGCAGGGCCTGAATGAAATAGGTGATGTTTTTTAGGGTAACGGCGACCAATCCGGCCAAGAAACCTACCAAAAGGCTCATTAGCTGTACGAAGGTCTTGTTCGAAATATGCTTGTAGCGCCATTTCAAAAACCGGGTCAGCCAATTGTTCGATTTGCCCATTCAGGTCTGATTCTTAATAAAAGTATTAAAAATCCGAACGATACCCCCTTAGCGATCCAATTTAAGATGAAGCTCTTTAAGCTGAGCGTTATCGATATCCGCAGGGGCGTCGATCATGACATCGCGACCACTATTGTTCTTCGGAAAGGCGATAAAATCGCGAATGGTCTCCTGCCCACCCAAGATCGCGACCAAGCGATCCAGACCAAAGGCGATACCCCCGTGTGGTGGCGCCCCATATTGGAAAGCGTCCATCAAGAATCCGAATTGCACCTTGGCTTCTTCAGGGCTAAACCCTAAATGCTTGAACATGATCGCCTGGGTTTCCTTATCGTGGATACGAATCGATCCCCCTCCGATCTCGTTGCCGTTCAAAACCAAATCGTAGGCGTTCGCCTTCACTTGGCCGGGTTCGGTTTCCAACAATTCCAACTGTCCGGGTTTGGGAGAGGTAAAGGGGTGGTGCATGGCGTGATAGGTGCCGGTTTCCTCGTCCAATTCAAGCAATGGAAAATCGATGACCCATAGGGGAGCGAATTCGTCCGGTTTGCGAAGGCCCATGCGTTCGGCCAACTCCATGCGCAGTGCACTCAGTTGGCTTCGAGTGCTGTTGGCTGCGCCTGATAGCACCAATATTAAATCGCCCGGCCCGGCGCCTGTGGCTTTGGCCCATTGGGCAAGGTCTTCTTGATCATAGAATTTATCGACAGAAGACTTATAGCTTCCGTCCTCGTTGCATTTGACGTAGACCATTCCTTTGGCCCCGACCTGAGGGCGTTTTACCCAATCGATCAATTTGTCGATTTCCTTTCGGGTATAGGCGGCCCCGCCCGGAACGGCGATGCCGACCACCAGTTCGGCACTATTGAATACGTTAAAATCTTTGTGTTGGGCAAGGGTATTCAGCTCACCGAATTCCATTCCGAATCGGATATCGGGCTTGTCATTGCCATAACGCCGCATGGCCTCGTCATAGGTCATGCGAGGAAAAGCTTCGACACTGACCCCTTTGATTTCCTTAAGCAGGTGTTTGGTCAACCCTTCGAAAGTGTTCAAGACATCTTCTTGGGTCACAAAAGCCATTTCACAATCGATTTGGGTGAATTCAGGTTGCCGGTCGGCCCTGAGATCTTCATCGCGAAAGCACTTTACGATCTGGAAATACTTATCCAGGCCACCGACCATCAAGAGTTGTTTGAACGTCTGTGGTGATTGGGGAAGGGCATAGAATTGTCCTTCATTCATCCTACTGGGTACCAAGAAGTCGCGGGCCCCTTCAGGGGTCGATTTGATCAAATAAGGAGTTTCAACGTCGACAAATCCTTGGTCGGTCAAATACTTACGGACCTCCATCGATACTTTATGGCGAAAAATAAGATTGTCCTTAACGGGATTCCGACGAATATCAAGGTAGCGGTATTTCATTCGCAGGTCATCGCCCCCATCCGTTTCATCTTCGATGGTAAATGGAGGTAAAAGCGATTCGTTCAGGACCTCCAATCGGGTGACCAACAACTCGATGCCACCCGTAGGCAGATTAGGGTTTTTCGAGGCCCGTTCGATGACGGTACCTTCGACCTTGACAACGGTTTCACGACCAAGCCCGCGAGCCTTTTCCATCAGTTCGGAAGCCGATCGATCTTGATCGAATACCAATTGGGTCAAACCGTATCGATCGCGCAGATCGACCCAGACGACAAATCCTTTGTCCCTGATCTTGTGGACCCACCCACTCAGTTGTACGCTTTCCGAAATATGTGCTGACCGCAGCTCTCCGCAGCTATGACTTCTGTACATGGCAACAAATTAGATGTGCAAAGGTAATGAGTTAAAACGGGCTACTTCAAATGATTTTTGGTCAAACATGAATTACCGTTCATGGGATTTTCGATACCGTTCATACATTTTCCTTGTTGCTTTCCTTCAATATTAAGATTAGTAAAACGCTAATAAACAGTTATCTATATTTATAATGTAAATTTAATGTTATCTAAATGTTTTTTAAAAGTAAAATAAAGTATAACTTTGTAACGTTAATGTTATAGAATAGAAACTTTAAACCCATATACAATGAAGAAGGCAATACTAGTAGTAGCAGTGATGGTTTCAATGTTTGCCCAGGCGCAGGAAATCGAACCGACTTTTTCAAAAGTCGGGGACATGGTAAAGGCTACCTATTTTCACGATAATGGCCAAATCGCACAGACCGGTTATGTGCTGAATGGAAAGTTACACGGACAGTGGTTGATGTACGATGCGGTCGGAACGAAAATCGCTTCGGGCAAGTATGTCGAAGGAAAACGTTCGGGCAAATGGTTTTTTTGGGAAGGTGAGGTCTTGAAAGAGGTCGATTTCAAAGATAACCGAATGGTGAGCGTCAAGAATTGGAATACTTCCGAATCGGTCGCGATCAACTGATCGAACGTAATATTTTGGATGTAAACAAAAACCCCGCCAATTGGCGGGGTTTTTTATTTTGAAAATAATGGGTTTTATGCAGCGATATCCATGGTCGGTTCGGCCTGATCGGCTTTACTGCCAGAACCCCGCAACCGTATTTTGATCCGATAGACGATATTGAACAATACCGGTACGATGATCAAGGTGAGGAAGGTGGCCACGATCAATCCGAAAATAACCGTCCAAGCCAAAGGTCCCCAGAAAATGACATTGTCACCTCCGACATAGATTTGCGGATCGAAGCGACCAAAGAGGGTTACGAAATTGATGTTAAGGCCGGTGGCCAATGGGATCAATCCGAGTACCGTGGTTATCGCGGTCAAGATAACAGGTCGCAAACGGGCTTTACCACTTTTGATAATGCTCTCGGTCACCTGTTCACGGGTCAATAGCTCTTCGTCTGAAATACCCAGCGTGACTTTCTTACGATCGATCAGTATTTGGGTATAATCGAGCAGTACGACCCCATTGTTGACCACGATCCCGGCCAATGAGATGATTCCCATCATGGTCATCATGATCACGAACGGCCAACCAGTGGCTACCAAGCCCCCGAAGACTCCGATAAAACTCAAGAAGATCGCCATCATAATGATGGCTGGTTTCGAAATGCCGCCGAACTGGAAGATCAAGATCAGCATGATCAATCCCAAACCTGAGAAAAAGGCACCCATTAAAAAGGCTTGTTGTTTGGCCTGTTCTTCAAGCTCACCGGTATAATCGATCTTGACACCAGCTGGCAAGTCCTTGAAGTTCTCCATTTCCTTTTTGATCTGATCCACGATAATCGTGGCATTACCTCCTGGTTTTAGCCCTGAATAAACGGTCACCACCCGATTTCCATTAATGTGCTTGATCGCATTGAAAGATGAAGTGTTCTTACGGGTAGCTACTGCCGAAATCGGAATCTCCTTGATTTGGCCCGTAGCCTGATCACGAAAGATCATATTTTGGTTAAAGAGGGCACTCGTATTGTACCTCAGATCTTCATTAAACCTTACATTGATGTCATAATCTTCACCGTCCTTTTTATAGACACCGGCCTTATCACCGAACAAGGAACGGCGCAATTGCTGGCCGACCTGACCTACGGAGACCCCTAGTTCCCCAGCTTTTTGGCGGTCGACGGTGACCTGCATACCAGGGCTGCCTTTATTGACATCGACCTTGAGACCTTCCATACCATCGATACTCTTGGTATTGATGTAGTTTTTCATCCGCTCGGCGACGCTAATAAGCGTATCGTAGTTCTTTCCGACCAATTCGATGTTTACTGGATACCCGGCCGGCGGGCCGACAGCATCTTTTTCCACTGAAATGATAACTCCAGGATAGATATTCGCCAAGGCGGTTTGGATGCGCAAACGCAGCTTCTCGGTATCCAAACCTTCTCGGAACTTGAATTCCTGCATCGACAAGGTGATCTTACCACGGTGGGGCATCTCAGCGGCTGAACCGGCTTCGGTAAACGGGTTCTCAGCTCCCTTGCCGACCTGCGAAACCCCGGTATCGACCAAAAAGTTTTCCCCATCTTGTTTGATATACTGTTCCTCTTTGATGATCTCGTACACCTGTTCTTCAATAGCGGCCGTCAAGAGATTCGTCTTATCGATATCGGTACCCTGGGGGTATTCGATGTACACATAGATTTCTTTGGGGGTATTGTCAGGGAAGAACTCCAACTTGGTACGCTGACTACCCACCGATACACCGAATGCCATAAAGGCGGCGATCAATAACAAGATGGTACAACCGAAATACCAATAGACATTGCGACCGTGCAAGGCGTGCTCCAGTCGGCGTTCATACCAGTTCTCAAGACGTACCAAACTGTGTTTTTGAAAACGGGTCGCCCAGGGCTTCAAGAAGTATTTATACACCCAAAACTGGCTGGCGACCACGATCATCAAGGTCCCCAGACCGCGAACCGGTCCGCCGACGATGAAAATGAACAGTCCGAATCCGCCAAGGATCAAGGTAATGCGTATCAATTGCTTCACGGTCAAGGTCTTTTCACCCAATTCCATAAAACGCGATACCAACATGGAGTTCATGAAGATGGCAACGAACAAAGAGGATCCAAGGACCACCGATAAGGTGATGGGGAAGTAAATCATAAACTCACCCATTATACCGGGCCACATGCCTAGCGGAACGAAAGCGGCCACAGTGGTCGCCGTCGATATAATGATGGGTATAGCGATTTCGCCGATACCTTTTTTGGCGGCTTCCTTGCGTGACATGCCTTCTTGTTCCATAAGGCGGTAGACGTTTTCAACAACGACCACCCCGTTATCGACCAGCATACCCAGACCCATGATCAACCCGAACAGGATCATCGTATTCAAGGTATACCCCAGTGCTGAAAGGATCATGAACGACATGAACATCGACATGGGAATCGCGAACCCTACGAACAGAGCGTTTCGGAATCCTAGGAAGAACATCAAAACGGTCACCACCAAGATGATTCCGAAGATGATGTTGTTCACCAAGTCATCGACCTGGCTCAGTGTACTGCTACTGCTATCGTTGGCAAAACTGATGTTGAGGTCTTCCGGCAGGTAATCCGTTTGGGCTTCGGCCACGATTTCGCGGATTTTTTTAACGCCTTCGACATCGTTTTTGCCTGAACGTTTCTTGATATCGAGCATCACGACGTTCTCACCCATTTCGCGGGCATAGGTCGTCTTGTCTTCTTCGGTGAAACTGACTTCGGCGATATCCCTTAGATAGATGGCCCCGTTTTCCGATTTGACGACGAAATCATCGAGTTCCGATGGATCTTCGATTTCACCCGTGATCCGAATGGTGCGTCGTTGGCCACTGGTAATCAGGTTACCAGCCGACATGGTCATATTGCCATTGCCGATGGCCTGGATGATATCATCGAAATTTACCTTGGCCGCCATCATCTTATTGATGTCTACCGCTACGGCAACCTCTTTGTCTTGGGCCCCTCTGATATCGACCTGTTTGATTTCTTCAAGGTTCTCGATTTCGTCTTCGAGCAATTCAGCGTATTCCTTTAGTTTTTCAACCGGATAGTCACCCTTGATATTGACATTGAGGATCGGGAACGACTCGGCAAGGTTCAAATCGAATACATTCGGTTCTACCTTCGCCCCGTTAAAAATAGGCCAGTCTTCGCTGGCTTTTTCGCCATCGACCTCGTCTTTAACTTCCTGTTTGGCCGCTTCGACCGAAATGCTTTCGTCGAATTCAATGACCACCATGGAGTAATCTTCTTGCGAAGTCGAGGTCATCTCAACGAAATTGCTGACATTTTTTAAACGATCTTCTAGGGGGTCGGTGATCAAACGCTCCATATCCTCGGCCGTATTGCCCGGATAAATGGTACTCACATAGATCTTGGTCTCAACCGCTTCAGGAAACTCTTCCCTTGGCATTGAAAAGTAGGAGGAGATTCCGATGAACAGGAAAATGGCGATCATCACGTAGATTACCGATGGGTTGTCAATGGCCCATGAAGACAATCGAAATTCCTTATTTGCGTTCTTTTTGGCTTTTTCCATAGTCTAGTTATTTGCGGTTTCTACCTTGTCAAGAATCTTGACCTGTTGGTTGTCACGAACACTTCGCGCCCCTTCAACGATAATTTGATTGCCAGCTTCGAGACCGTTTAGGATTTCAACGAAGTCTCCTTGGGTCTTTCCGGTTTCGACGATTACCCTTTTGACAATGATCTCTCCTTCCTTCTCACTTGTGGCCAAATAGACGTATTGCTCACCTGCGGCATTTTCAGAAACCACACTTTGTGGGATCAATACCGCCTCTGGGTTGGTGTAGTCATTGATTTTGGCAACGGCTGTCAAATTAGGCTTCACCCGGCCGTCTTTGTTCGATACGGGAATTTCGACTGTAAACGATCGGTTCCCAGGATTGATGAAGTTGCCCGTTTGGCGGACCTTGGTGGCAACGGTCTCACCCAAGACCGGGAAGAAGATCTCCACCGATTTTCCGGGGGTTACGTTCGGTAAATGGGATTCAGGAACTTCGACTTCAACATACATATCACCCAAATTCACGATTCGAAAGACTTCCGATCCCGGCCCCGGACTAACCACCGTACCTTGATCTTTGATTACGTCGTCGATGATCCCGCTGAACGGGGCCCGAATGGTCGATTTCGCAAGTTGGCTTTCAAATTGCTTGACCGCGCTTTCTTGGGTCTCATATTGGGTCTTGGATTGGAGGTATTGGATTTCGGATCCGATATTCTGCTCCCAAAGTCGTTTTTGACGTTCGTATGTGGTCTTTGCCAGGGCCGCTTGCGTTTTCAATTGGGCCAATTGGCTAGATAGACCGCCGTCGTCAATAGCGGCCAACAATTGTCCTTTGGCGACTTTTTGCCCTTCTTTGACATAAACCTTGTATAGTGTACCGGCCATTTCAGGGTAAACCAGCACATTTTGCTTGGTCATGACATCACCTTGTAACTCGAGGTAATGTTCGAAATTTTGAAGCGCCACATCCAAGGTAGTGACCAGCGGAAGGTTGGCGTTTTTGTCCATTGCCGCAATCGCTGAATCCAACAGTGCGACTTCTTCTTCAAGGGTCTTTTGGGTCGCTTCGAGTTCCGTTCTTTTGGCACGGATCGATTCCAAGTCTTGGGTCGCGATGACCGATTCGACGGTTCCTTCCCCACCACCACCGCATGAGGCGATCAATAAGGCGAAAAGGATACTGCTCACTAGTTGTTTCATTGTTTTATCGTTTTGTGTGTATGATTGATTTGTTTTTTAGTTGTTCAATACGGTTTCAAGGGTCGTCTTGGCATTGATGACATCGACCATTGATTGTAAATATTCTTGTTGCGTCGCATACAATTGCGTCTGGGCTTGGCGTAGTTCGAAACTGGTGGCCAGACCTTCTGAGTACTTGATTTGGTTCTTGTTTTCGATACGTTCTGCCAAATTCAGATTGTCTTTGGAGGTCTCGTATTCTTCGATGGCCAAAATGTAATCGCTTTTGGCGCTTTCCAGCTGTAAGCGGATTTGTTCTTCGGCTTCGGTCAACTGCGTTTTGGCTTTTTCATAGGCGATTTTGGCGCGTTGGGTGCTCGCACTGCGCCCTAAGGAACTGAAAATCGGAATGTTCAGGTCGACCCCGAAATTCGAAAAGCCAAACCATTGTTGGCCGCTGCTCAAGAAATTGAAATCATCACTGAAGGAGTTACCCCCGTAGTTAACAAAGGCATTCAGTGTTGGCAAAGCCCGGCTTTTCGCCAGTTTCAATTCAAAATAGCGCTGCTCGTTGAGGTTGTATACCAATTTATAATCAACGTTGTTCTCCATAGAGAACCCTTCGTCCAAAATACCAAGGTCGATCTTCTTTTGGGTCAGGGCATCGAGGTTCTCGGTCAAGACCGTCTGGGTCTCGATAGGAACACCCATCATGAGGTTCAACATCTGCAAGGTGATTTTCTCCAAGCGTTTCGAATTCTTCAACTGGCTTTCGATGGAGGATAAGGTGATCTGCAATTGATCCACACTTTCTTCGTCGCCCAATCCGTTTTCGTAGATGCGTTTGGTCTCATATAGGTTTTTGGCCAAGGTGGCCTTGTTTTTTTCCAAAATCAATACACTCTCTTGAGCCAACAGCACATTGCCATACGCTTCGACGACGGCTTTGCGCACGTCCAAGTCGGTCTTCTCTTTGTTGTTCTGGCTGTAACTTAAAAATGCCCGGGTGGCCTGCACCCCGACAATGTATGAGCCATCAAAGATCTGCTGTGTCAGGGTCGCCGTGGCATTCGCCGTTTGCGCCTGGCCAAAGACCACTTCGGTAAAGGTGCCGGGTTCGCCACCGAAAAATTCGGCCGGTATCTGGGTCACGGGCTGTTTTAATTGGTTTTGATAACTGATGGCCCCACTGATTTGGGGTAGCCCGGTGGCAATGGTCTCCCATTTCTGTTTTTGGGCATCGACCAGGTCACGGTCGGCATTGATCGCCTGATAATTATGCTCAAGGGCGTAGGCAATGGCCTCGTCGAGACTGTATCGATTGCCTTCGACCTGTGCGTTGGTAAAGCAGGTAAATGCCAGGGTTACGATTAAGATGATTGTTCGCATTTATTCTTGGTTTGAATTGATGATTTCGTTTAAAATTTTCCTGCCCTCAGGGGTTACGATACCCCGTAGGTGGTATTCTAGGTAATTGTCCATGAGCTGTGTCATGGTGAATATGCGCTGCGGAAAAAAGGTGTTGTCCTTGATACTGGTCACCCCGGAAAAATAGATCCGTGAAACGAATTCCACATTGAGATTGGCCCGATAGATGCCCAAATCGATCCCACGTAAGACATTGTCTTTTACGCAGTCTTGCATGACTTCGAATTGCTTGCTTTTCAAAGATTCGTACAACTGCGGATAATATTTTTGCAATTGGTATTGCGGCGAGGACTTCTCATCCTTCAAATGCAGCATCACGAATTTTTTGATCTCATAGAGTTCTTCGATCGGATTTTTGCGCAGGGCAACGATTTGGTTGATGCCATCGGAAATGAACCAAAATAGGTTCAAGGTGCTTTCTTCGACCAATTTGGTCTTGTTTTCGAAGTGGGAATAGATGGTCTTCTTTGAAATACCCATCTCATTCGCCAAATCGTCCATGGTCACACTTTTGAACCCCAAGGTCAAGAACAGTTCGGTGGCCTTATGTAAGATTTTATCCCTCATTTGAGCCGCCAAAATTAAACAGGAAACTTTTAAAACAAAAAAAGTTTCCTGAGTTTTACATTTATTTAACGCATCCTTAGATCCTGTCAAATATCATTGTCCATGACGAACGAATCGAATTGAATTGGACCGATTGGGTGTTTTTGGTGCTGAATTGTGGTAAAATCCCCTGAACCGTGGAAATCTACCGAACAAATGCAGCCGCTCAGTCAGTTTTTTCATCGGCTTCATGGTCTTCAACGAATTTTTTAAAAGCGGTTTCCCCTTCTTCTTTCCAAAAGCGGTCGTAAAGTTTCCATTCTTCTTGGTCCTTTTTCCAAGAATTGCAACGTTCCTTGGTCCGCTTTTCCCATTTTTTCGATTTCGATCCTTTGTTCGAAGAGGATCCACCACCTCCGAAACCGAACAGTAGTTTCGCGAGTACCAGAACCCCAACGGCTTGCCAGTAGGAGATGGTACCCAAATCGAAGATGTCGGGCATCAGCCAATTCCAAAGCCGCATGAGTACATAACAGGCGAGAAAGAATAGCCCGATGATGAAAATCGCGAATACGAAGACCTTGAACCCTTTGGTCACATAGTGTTTTACTTTTCGCTCCATACGTTCTTCTAGATGTCTTTTATGTTCCATATCATTCATTGTTATATGCGTTCAATTGTTTTGCCAATATTGACAGGGCCCGGTGTCTTCTCGACATCAGGGTGCCCGGTGAAATTCCGGATTCTTCAGCGATCTCACGATAGGTATAGCCTTCGAAGTCGATCGCCAATATGATGTCACGATATTCAGGTTTGAGTTGTGCCAGGGCAGATTTCAGTTGGTTGCGCAAGGCTTTCGGATACTGTTCGATCTGTCCGTCGTGAAAGCGCTCACTGAACTCCGTCCAAAGCTGCTCCAATTCTTCTTCATCGTCTTCGCGCCTTTTTTTGGTACGCATGACATCGATGATCTTATTGCGCACGGCATGGTAAACGAAACCCGTGATGTTCGTGATCGGAAGGGCATCATCGGGCCTAGAGAAAATCCGGACGGCGACATCTTGGATGATATCCTCGGCATCACCGTCGGTCGTATCATCGATTTTTGAGCGCACGTATCCTTTCAGTGATTGGTATTCATCCTGAAAGAAATAACCCAGATTTGTTTTGTTCTCGTTGGTCAAGGTGATTTGATTTACCCTTCTTCATACTTAAAGACGAAGACTTTTAAAGCTATTGCATTTTTTTGCATTTTTTTTTCATCGCTTTTGGTTTTTACCAAATCGATTAATCAAATAGAGTGTATTTTTAGGCAAATTTGTTCCCATGCCATCCATTGATTCTTACCGGGCTGCCTTTCTAGACC
Source organism: Flavobacteriaceae bacterium (assembly GCA_013214065.1). Taxonomy (GTDB): domain Bacteria; phylum Bacteroidota; class Bacteroidia; order Flavobacteriales; family Flavobacteriaceae; genus Flagellimonas_B; species Flagellimonas_B algarum. The sequence continues at coordinate 265,005 of JABSPK010000002.1, read as the reverse complement.
ACCTTGCTGCGCACAGTACGGTTAAAGAACCAGCGGGGCTTTACGAGCCCATCCAATATATCTTGGATCTTGGCGGCAAGCGATTGCGCCCCGTGCTGACCCTAATGGCCGCAGATCTTTTCGGAGGTGACTTCAATAAAGCCTTGGGGGCCGCTACAGCAATCGAGGTGTTCCATAACTTCTCATTAATCCACGATGATATCATGGATGACGCCCCTTTACGTAGGGGCCACCAGACCGTTCATGAAAAGTGGGACGTCAATACCGGCATCCTTTCGGGAGACGCCATGTTGATCCAGGCCTACCGGTATTTTGAAGATTACCCTCCCGAATTACTGAAACCCTTAGTGATCCTGTTCAGCAAGACGGCTATGGAAGTCTGTGAGGGACAGCAATACGATGTCGATTTCGAAACCAGAAACGACGTCACCATACCCGAATACCTTAAAATGATCGAATACAAAACCGCGGTATTGGTCGCGGCTGCCTTGAAGATGGGGGCGATGATCGCAGGGGCGGCCGAAAAAGATCAAGACTTGATCTACCGTTTTGGAATCAATCTGGGTGTGGCCTTCCAGCTGCAAGACGATTATCTCGATGCCTTCGGAAACCCTGAAACCTTCGGGAAACAAGTAGGGGGCGATATCATCGAGAACAAAAAGACCTACCTCTATCTCAAGGCCGTTGAATTGGCGACGGCCGAGGATCGGGAAGAGCTCGAGCGTCTCTTTTCGACCACTCCGACCAAGGTCGAGGCGAAAATCGAATTCGCGAAATCCCTTTTTGAAACCAGCGGATCGGTTTCGGCGACCCAATCGGCCATTCAAGCGTATACGGATGCCGCTTATGCGGTGTTGGAGGAAGTTTCAATACCCGATTCGTCAAAAGATGTGCTGCGCGGTTTCGCCGCTTCGCTCATGACCCGCAAGGTTTAGAACAACCGTTTGATCAAGGCTTTGGTAAAGGGCCATTTCGGGCAGGAGTTGATCATCAAAAAATCTTCATGTAAACTGGTTTCATCATCCAAAAACTTGAAAATGGATTGCGGACTCCTTTTTTCGAACATGGCTTCGAACACTTGGCGACCCAAGGCGTTGTCTTGGTACAACACGTCCAACAAAAGCAGATCATAATACCAGAACTTGTTTTTATTCGAAAAGGCGGTGAAGGGTTTTCCGGTTTTGGTAAAGGCGACCAATTTGTCGACTCTCGACATGCTGCGATGAAAGGTGTACCCCGTGCTCGGTTTCGCCCAACCTCCGGCGATTCCCAAATGCGCAATGCGCGTGCTATTGTGCTTTTCGAATTCATAGCATGTCATGGGGATGTTGCCCCGCTCCTTTTCTACGATCTCATAGGCAATCGGACCGAAATGGGTTTCGATATAGTCGGTAATCGCCGATTCGTATTCGTGGGTTTCCAAGAGATCGGCCGAAAACAAAGTATACTCGATCAAGGCATGGGTCTCTGAAAAAGGGAGCACGTACATAAACCGGGTATTTCCTTTTTGGGGGATGGAAAAATCCATAAAGCGTGCCGCCTTCACATCAAAAATCGGTTTTTCGGTCTTGATGAACCAACCGATGAAATGTTGTTGTAATACAGGGAAGCGCTTTTGGGCGAACATCACCTTGCGATCTAAGATGCTGGTGAATACCGCCTGCCCTTCGTAGGTGTCCATCGCTCCTTTGACCTCGACCCGATCCTCCGTCTCGACTAGGGATTCCACTTCGTCGATTTCAAAGGAAATGTTCGGATAGCCCTTGAGTTGCTCCAAATGGTATTCATAGAAATCCAAGCCACGGATCATTTTGTACTGGTAGGGGGCGATGTCGGTCGTCTTGTTCAAGTGACGCCCCGCGAAATGGATCAAGGGCCAGGTCTTGTGGATCAAATGGTCGAATCGACCTTCCCCTTTTTCCCAAAAACACCAAGTTCTATCGTTGATCGATTTATCGGATTTATCGAGCAAGAGTATCGAACGGTCCCTGAAATGGTCATCTTGTACCATGCGGTGTGCCAGCATCAAACCTGATGCCCCAGCGCCGATGATGATGTAGTCGAATTTGGGCATTGCCCAAATGTACAAATTAAAGAATCTATGTATTTTTAAGAATCCAGGTCAGCTCCCCTATGAAACAGATCGATTTGAACACATCCATTAAAGCCCATATGCTTCTCGCGGCTGTTTTAGGGTTATGGCTGGTGGTTTTTTTGGTCTTCATCGCCCCTTTCGATGCCGAAGACCTAAGTTTGAAGGTTCGTCTTATCCTTTTACCGCCCTATGGCTTTCTGTTCTTTTTTTGCTATATGATCGGCTTTGGGGTCCAACAAGGGTGGTATAGGGCCAGCAAATCGTGGGATGTTCGAAAGGAGGTGGCCGTCGTTTTGGTCATTTTGCTTTCGGTGCCTATTATGGTCTATCCTTACTATATCTCGGATTGGATCAACGGCGAATATGGGCTTGCTGATTTTTTGCTGCTACAATTCGTCCCTACGAGTTTGATTTTGACCCCGTTCTTGGTTTTCGGTCGAAAATACCTCAACAAATTACAGGCAAAAAAGGGTCAGGTCGTTTTAAAAGGCGAGAATAAAGCCGATGTGTTGAAGCTGATGCCGAACCAGATCATTGGCATATCGAGCGCCCAAAATTATGTCGAAGTCCATTTTCTGGTCGGTACTACCCCGCGGAAGAAGTTACTTCGTGTTCCCCTGAGCAAATTGATGGAAACCGATTTGGGGTTGGTACAGGTGCATCGATCGCATTATGTCAATCCGGACCATTTCATCAAATGGAAGGATCCCAAGACCGCGTTGTTCCATCATTTGGAAATACCGGTTTCAAAAAAATACAAGGAAGGTTTTACGGACTCCCTCTGATTTTCATCCCCAAATCCCTTGCTTTCGTCCCTAAGCCCCTAAAAACCTGATGTTTTTGGAATCCGGTTTCTAAGTTTGGGATTATTCATCAAAAGCGAAAAACTGATCCAAATGAAATTTCGAACCATAGCCGAGAAATTGTTTCTATTGATGGGCGTTCCCGTATTGTTTGCCCAGAATCTACCGAGCTTGATCCATGATAAGGACCTGAATACCACCTTTGCCATCGTCGCTTATGATGCCGAGCATGAGGAGTACGGGGTCGCTGTGGCTACCAACAACATATACGTGGGGAGTTCTACGATTTATATCGAACCGGGTCTAGGGGCGTTCGCGGTCATTGCCGAAACCGAACCGCGTTATGCCAAAATGGGGTTTGAGCAGTTGGCCCAAGGAGCCCAGATCGAGACCGCGGTATCGGCATATCGCACTAAAGATCCACAAGCCCATCTGCGACAGGTTGCAGGCCTAGATGCACAAGGAAATACGTATGCCTTTACCGGTAGTGGGTTAAGGTTTTGGAAAGGTATGGCATCCTTTATCGAGGGCCCTGGTTTTGTGGTCTTGGGCAATCAACTCGCGCCACGGGTTCTCGAACGAATGGCCCATGCCTTTACGAATGGGTCCGGAGCACTGGCCCAACGATTGATGACCGCCCTGTTGGCTGGGCAGGAAGCAGGGGGGCAATTGACCGGAAAACGCTCTGCCGCGTTGCAGGTCAAAGGGGGACATCACGAATGGCACAACCAGATCGACCTGAGGATCGATAATGCGAAAACGCCGATCCAAGACCTGCAACGTCTGTTGGGGTACCATTATGGAAGGATCCGGGTGAACCAAGCACTCTACGCGCAGCGTTCGGGAAATGAAGAACGGGCCAAACGAAAATTGGCCGAGGCCGAAATCCTATTGGAGGGTTGGGACGGAATGTACGCCCGTTTGGCCCGGGCCCATCTGGCGCTGGGGCATCCCGAAAATGCCGTGGCATGGATCCAACGGGGATTGGAAGAGAACCCTGCATGGACGGAGTACCTTCCTTCATTTTACCTCTTGAGGGAACACCCGTCGCTACGAACCCTCATCAAACCGGATACCTTTACCCCTAAAGATTGGGAAGCCGCTTTCCAGTTTTTGAGTTTGTTCGGCCGCGAAAACGAGATCATAGCCAAAGGAGAGCAGCTGCTGTCGGAGCCCGCGATGGATACCTCAAACATGAACTTTATCGTTGGCCGCAGCTATTATTACGAAAAGGAAAATGAAAAGGCGGTAGCCTTCCTTGAAAAGGCACTCTCCCTTGATGAAGGGCATAGTGAAGCCAAACGACTTTTACAAAAAATCAATTCAAAATGAACATCACGAAAAAACGAATACTATGGGTGCTTATCGGCATCTTTACCACGGGGTCCTTATTAGGACAAACTACGGCTACTGAAGGAAAATTAAGGGTTTTGGTCGAAAAGGCCGTTCAGGACGAAAAGGTCATCGGACTTTCAGCGGGGGTACTGCACAACGACAGCATCGTAATGACCGCTTCAAGTGGCTATTCGAATGCGGCCAAAGCGGTTCCCTTTACCGAAAACACCATAACACGAACAGCATCGATCACCAAGCCCATGACCGCAATAGCGATCTTTCAATTGGTTGAGGCCGGTAAATTGCGGTTGCAAGATCGGGCTAGCGCCTATGTCGATGGATTTGGCGAAGCCCCATTGGCCACGGTTACCATACAACAATTGCTGCAACACAGTTCCGGCATATCGCAATACAAAGGGAAAAAGGAAGTACGGAACCAAATCGAATACCCGACCCTTGAAGATGCCTTGGCGATTTTCGTTGAGCGGGAGCTTTTGTTCGAACCCGGAAGTGGTTTTTTCTACACTTCCTATGGGTATGTCGTCTTAGGGATCATCATTGAAAAGGTGTCCGGTCTATCCTATGCTGATTATTTACGGAAGCATATATTCGAACCTTCCGGAATGACCCATACTTCCATAGAACACCAAGGGCAAAACCCGGCCGAAAAAGCGTTGATTTACCACCAGTCGAAACCGGGTAAGATCAAGGAAATCACCGACCATAACATTAGCGATCGTATTCCGGCCGGGGGGGTGCAGTCAACGGTTCGTGACCTTTTGAATTTCGCAAAGGCCGTCATCGACCATACTTTGGTCAGTAAAGGGAGTTTCGAACTGATGGTCACCAATAGTGGCTTGAAAAAAGAAGGGAACGCCTACGGCATGGGCTGGTTCCTATATGGGGATAATCCCAACTACGGGCCTATCATCGGTCATAGTGGTGGGCAATTAGGGTGTTCGTCCTTTTTGTTCATCGCTCCCGAACACAAAGCGGCCAGTGTTGCCCTTTCGAATACTTCCGGATTTGGTGAAATCGGCAACGTCAGCATCTCGTTCCTTCGAATGACCGATTGAAACACTTGGTGTTAAAATCAAAAGGGATTCGCCAAATTAATGCTATTTTAAGGCAAAATAGATGCTATGAAACAGTTGCGGTCGACCCTTTGGGTGGTTTTGGTCATTTTTTTACAAGCTTGTTCGGATGATAATTCACCCGATAATCCCGATGCCAACCCTGATCCCGATATCGAAGTCGATTCCGAGGTGGTGTCTTCCCTCCAGGTGGAACTCAACCCTACGGGCTACGCACCCCTAACGGCAAGCCTGCAAATTGAAACGACCAGTTCGGTGTCGGTCGAGGTCGATGTGGTCGGAAGACGCGGTAACGCCTCGACCTTGACCCGTTCGTTTCCGGGTACGGCAACCAGTTTTGAGCTTGACATCATCGGGTTGTATGCCGACTATGACAATGAGTTGGTCCTTCGTTTTTATGATGGCTCGGGGACATTGGTCGAGACCCAGACCGTCAACGTACAAACGGCGGCCTTGATCGATGATATGCCCCAAATCGTCATTGATACTCCTTCAAACGCCTCGGAATTGGAGTTCAACTTCGTGAACTACTTCGGATTCAGTTTGAGTTTCAGGCCCCAACGCGCCTTTATTTTCGATCAGTTCGGTGATATCAGGTGGTATCTTGATTTCATTACGCATCCGACCTTGAACAGCCTCTTCTATGACAATGGGATGAACCTGATGCAAAACGGCAACCTGGTATTCGGTGATGGTACTTCGCAAAGCATCTTTGAGATCGATATGATGGGAAGGATCATCAATTTTTGGAGCCTTCGTGGGAACGGTTTTCACCACCATGTCATTGAGAAGCCGGACGGCAACTTTTTGGTGACCATTAATGACGTTAGTAAAACCACGGTCGAGGATGTTGTGGTCGAAATCGATCGAAGCTCGGGATTGTTCGCGAATTCCTGGGATCTAAATGTCTCGTTGGACAATACACGACGTGCATGGCCTACGGATTTGGCCGATTTGAACATTGATTGGTTTCATGCCAATGCCGTTGAATATAGTGCCGATGATGATGCCGTCATCATTTCAGGACGCACCCAGGGCATCGTTAAACTCAATGCCCAGAACGAGGTGGGGTACATTTTGGCGCCGCACCGCGATTGGAATACCTCGGGTAACGGCACCGACCTCACCCAATTTTTATTGACCCCCTTGGATGCCAACGACGAGCCGATTACCGATGTTTCGGTACTCGACGGAAGTACGAACCACCCCGACTTCGAATGGTCGTGGTACCAACATTCTCCGATTTTGATGCCCAACGGGAATTTGATGGTCTTCGACAACGGGGATAACCGCAACTATACCAATGCCGGCCCGTACAGTAGGGCGGTCGAATATGAAATCGATGAAGTGAACAAGACCATCAAGCAAGTGTGGTCATACGGCAAGGAAAGGGGAGAGGCCGCCTATGCACGGATCGTATCGAAAGTAAGCTATTTGGCCGATAAGAACGCCGTCTTGTTCACTCCGGGCTCTGCGGTCAGTTCGGGTGTTGCGGCGGGTAAGGTAATCGAGGTCGATTACAACACCAAAACGGTGCTTTTCGAGGCGACTGTTTTCCCTCCGAACTCGGTGTTCAATATCAGTTTCCATAATGTACAGCGCATCCCGGTACCCGAATAAACGGTTTCAAAAGTTGGGGAATAGTCCGTAGTTGAACACCAACACGAAGAACAGGGCAATCGAAAGGAACGATAGCACGTTCATGATCGATTTTTCGTTCTTGAAAAACCGGATCATAGCCAAAATGCCGAACCCAGTGATAAGCGGAACGAGGTAAAAAGCGGTTTTTGCGGAATCGGAAAGACCGAAAGCCAATAGAAACGGGTTGTTCGTCGCGGTCTGGTTAATGGCAATAAACAGTAACACGAAGAATACCACAATGGCTATCGAAGCCAAGGTAGCAAAAGCGGTACGGTTGTCTTTTTTGACCAGCCACTTTTTCAACCCCATCACACTACGGATCAAAGCGATCAATAACACGAAAACCACTGTGAGTAGTAAGGGAATGTTATCGAAACGCAATAAGCCACTGGCGAAATCTGAGATCTTCGGGTTTTGGTAGAAGGCCGTAACGAATTCAATGTCGTGGGCACCTAAGGCTGTTACACAAGAGGTATCCGGTTTTTGATCGGGTGCATCAAAAAACGACTTAAGCAATGCGGTACCGCACGGACTCGGTGCAACCCCATGACCTTCCCTTTTGAATTCCACATAGCTATGGTTTTCAAATCCTTTGGCGACCAACTGGGTCCATTTTGGAGGAGTGGTCGGATCATATTCACCGGCCATAAAAAGCGCGGGGACTTTTGAAACCAAGGGTCGGTTATCGAGACTGTCAAAAGCGATCCGTTGATCGTCAAGAAAAAAGTCGAGGTAGGGGTCCATATTCTCGAAAGGGGAATATTGCCCCTTGGTGTTCTCGACGAATTGCAGTATCGAATCCCGATGGCCTTTATGATCGTAGACGAAATTGATCAATCCCAACCCATTGAAATTGTCCTTCACCCGAGGTTTGATGTTTTGGATCATCGAGGCGAAAGCCGTCCCGTTCCTCCGGATCATTTGTTCCAGGATCAAGGGGATGTTCCGATAATAGCTCCGCAGGTACAGCATTTGGAAAAGCATGGCATTGATTTCCTCCTTGTTGGGAACGAAGATCGTTCCGTCACCCAACTCGATTTCCCACGGATCGGAATCCAATCCCTTTAAAAAGGAAGCAAAGCGGTTTTTAAGGTCCGGATAAGTAGCCTTGCAGTCGGCATCGTCGGAACAGTCCTTTAAAACCAGATCCAAGACCCGTACATAATTTTCCGTATTGGTCCCGATTTGGACCACTTCGTTCCCCATGGGATGGTTGGAATCGAGAATTGCAGAACGGACTTCGATAGACGAACTTTCGGCATTTCGGATGAAACTGGTGATGGCCCGGGTCCCATAGGAAATCCCCAAAAGGTTGTAGGATCCATAACCCAATTGTTCAGCCAGTACCACGGCATCCTTGGTTTTGGTAGTGCTGCCGTACTGGTTAAAGTCGATTTTTTTTACGGTTAAGGAATCCAGGCATTGGCCGAACAGCACCAATTGACTTTGATCAAAGGTGGCATCGGAGCTGTTTTTCGCCAGTTCGCCCCAAATCGACTCTCCAAGCCAATCGCAGAGTTTGGGTTCCGAATACCCACTACCACGATAGTCGAATAAGATAACATCGCGGTTTTTTACTGGAAAATTCTGGGCGTAACCTTGTGTGTATTTCAGTAATGGAGAGCCCCAACCTCCTTGAAAAACGATGATGGGGTCTTTCGATACGGGTTGTTCGATGGCTTTGATGATCGCATAGGCGATTTTGATCTGTTTTCCATTGGGCAGGGCGTAATCCTCTGGCACCGTTAGCCGACCGAATTCCACATTCGATTGGTTTTCCAAAAAGCCACAGTCCTCCAAAAAACAGGGTACGGTCTCGATACTGCCCGTACTTTGGCCATGTATCTGTAAATAGCACATCACGACGGTCAACGCCAGGATCAGGGTTCTCATAGATTGAAATTGAGTGCATTCCGGGGGAAAGAATGGTCGGTTTGTCATGAGTAAGATAGCGAAATCCTCCCAGCGTTGATGCTAAATTTCTATGGATCGGAACGATGATCGTACGAACGGTGGTTTTACCGCCCTAAAATCGCCCGTAGTTTTTTAGGGGATAGGTATTCGAAATAGCGATCGGTGATTTTGAACTCGGCATTGAGGACTATCAGTGCCGGAAGCGAAAAAGGACGTGATTTTCGAGTAGCTAAGAGCAGGGGAATTTCATGGGTGGGGTTCCTTTTCCTACCCACTTCCGAATTGTGATACGACTGTCCTTCGAAAACAATGGTATCTTGGCTTTCAGCATCCATTTTGACCGCATAGTATTCCTCGTTCAAGATGTTGATTACCGCGGTATCTGAAAAGGCGGCCCTGTCCATTTTTTTGCAATAGGCGCACCAATCGGCATAGAAGGCAACGAACACTTTTTTGGGTCTGATCCGCAAGGAATCTTCCAATTGTTCGAAGTCCATCCAACGGATGGTGGCTTCTTGGGCCGACCCCGAATGTAAGGTGGCCAGGCAACAAAGGAAAATCAAAAAGAACGATCGGGTTATTACCATGGATACGCTTCTTAGTGCAACTTACCGAATTTCAAACCAAAAAAGACGGCTCGAGGGGCGTCAGGGCCATACACATAGTCAGAATCCCTTGTCGGCCCGACTTCGAAATCGTCTTGATAACTATTGAACAGGTTGGTCACCCCGCCTGATAAGGTGACCATGAATTCATCGTTAAAATCGAAATGGGTCTCCAGTTTGATATTGAGGTCAAAGAAGGAAGGACTTTCGTTCAATTCCAAAAAACCGGTGTCACTGATGACCCTGGGTACGGTCATTCGACCGGTATAGGTACTGGTGAGGTCCACGTTAAAACGTTTGTTCGGTATCCAGGTGGTGTTGAGATACCCGTATAAATCCGGAACCCTGACGAATTCATCGACCGCAATATCCGATTCCCCTGGGCTGCCATCGCTTTCAAAAAGCAGTTGTGCCTCATCATATCGGGTGTTTTGTAAGGTTCCCCCTAATTGAAATCGCCATTCGGGAGAAGGGGATACCCCGAATTCGAAATTGGCACCATAAACCTGCGCCCCGGATCCGTTACGCACTTCTTCCAAAATGGACCCATTCGCCAAAACAGCACCTGTACTGACCAAGGTAAAGGGGTCTTGCAAGTCGGTAAAAAAGCCTTCCACTAAAAAGTCGAGTTGCCATAGTGCAATTGACGTTGAATAGTTCAACGAGCCAGTGAACGCATTTGAAAATTCGGTTTCCAAATCATCAGACAAAATCACGAACTGGGGTTCGCCGCCCACACTTGAAATATGGAGGTCCTCATTAAAGGCTTGTGGTGCCCGAAACCCTCTTGCATATCCACCTCTGAACCGCAGTTCATCGGTTATGCGATACGATAGGGTCAATCTAGGGGACAAGGTAGTCTGGGTGAGATCGACATTCCTTGCTATGCCTCCAATCGTATAGGCCCCGTCGACCTTAACATGGTCCAACCGGGAACCCAGCAAGGCAGTGAAACGTTCGTTGGGCTTCCATTCGTATTGGGCATAGCCCCCTAAGGTATTGACGTTTTGATCGATCAATCGGTCATAACCGCGGATGATGTCTTCGGTACTGGAATGGTTGTATTCGACCCCGGTGGTCAACACGTCATTATTGGCAAACGATTTGGTAAACTGGGCCCCGTTTACCCACGCCAAGTCTTTGGTCGTGCCAAAGGCGTTGTTGGCCAAAATGCTGTCTTGGCTTGTGCGCCCACCTCCGAGCCCGCCATAAAAGCTATCGCGATTGGTGTAGGAAGCTGAGGTGTAAACCTGGGTTTTTTGACTGTCATCACGGCTATTGAGCTCATAATCCAAACCGCCGATAAAAGTATCATGATCCAGTTCTTCAGTGATATCGGTGAATTGTGGGGCCAAATCGAGACGGTCGCCCCCGCGGCGATACTCCTGTATCGCATTTAAATTGATGGAAACCCGACTACGGTCAGTGGGTCTTAAAAAGGCCTTGGCACCTACCGTGGTGTTTCTGAGTTCAACGATTTCCGTGAACCCATCGTTATTGGCATCATACGAATCGCGATTTCGATAGGCCCCGAAAAAAGTGATGCCGCTATTGAGGTCATCGGCAACGATCGACCCGTTGAAGTTCACTACACGATCCAAAGCGTCCCCATCGATCAATGAAAACACACTTCCTACCTCCCATGTATTCAAAACAGGGTCTTTGGTGATAATATTGACCGTTCCTGCAATGGCATTCGACCCATAGAGTGCCGATCCCCCACTGCGAACCACTTCGACTCGTTCGATGATGTTCGAAGGAATCTGTTCTAGACCGTACACCCCCAACAACGAACTGAAAACGGGCCTGCTGTTCAACAATATCTGCGTATATGCGCCATCAAGACCGTTCAGCCGTACTTGGGTGAACCCGCAGTTTTGGCAATTCGTCTCTACCCGTACACCCGGTGCGAAATTGAGCCCTTCGGCAACCGAGATCGATTGTGTCGCGGTCAATAGGCTCGGCCGTAAGGAGGATACGACCACGGGGGCACTTCGTTTTTGAATCTGGTTACGGGTCGCACTGACCACGATTTCATCCAATCCAAGAACATCTTCCAGCAATTCAAAATCAACCGTTTTGGATTCCCCATTGGGGATGTCCAAGGTTTTTTCGAGGGTTCGGTAACCCTGGCTTTGAACCACTAGAACGATAACCCCTGAGGGTGGGTCCAGTTGGTATCGGCCATCGACGTCGGTAGTGGTTCCAGATGTCGTGTTCTTGACGAAAACGCTCGCAAAAGGCACTGGTTCCCCATTGGAAGTCACTGTGCCTGAAATGGATTGGTTTTGCGAAAAAAGGAAAATGCTGAAAAGGAAAAACGGGGCAAAAAAGAGTGGTTTCAAATGTATTATTTAGAATTGGACCAAACAAAAGTAGTGCTTAAGATGTGAGCTACCAATAGGGTTATAGTTAAAAAACATAAATTTAGACAAATCTAAAAATCAGTTTTGACAAATAAAAATGTATTTTTGGAAAAATTTCAATAATGACCCGATCAGAGGAGAATTACATCAAGACCATTTTCCATTTGGGCGGCAATACATCCCAGTTGATAACAACCAACGCCATTGCCGGGCAAATGGAGACCAAACCCTCTTCGGTCACTGATATGGCAAAGCGATTGGCTGAGAAAGGGTTGGTACACTACCAAAGGTATCAAGGGGTCAATCTAACGGAATCCGGAAGGCGCACTGCCTTGTCCATCATAAGGAAACATAGGCTTTGGGAAGCGTTCTTGGTCAAAAAATTGGATTTTACCTGGGACGAGGTGCACGAGGTGGCCGAACAATTGGAACACATCAAAAGTGAGAAATTGATCGATAAGATCGACGCCTTACTCGATTATCCAAAGTACGATCCCCACGGAGACCCGATCCCAAGTAAGAATGGGGATTTTGAGGTTCGAGACAAGCAGTTGTTGAGCGATATGGGCCTTGGCGAGCAAGGAGTCTGTGTCGGGGTTAAAGATACTTCTTCGGCCTTTTTGAAATTTTTGGACAAGCACCAGATTGCCCTAGGCCAAGTCGTTGCCATCGAAGAGCGAGAGGATTTCGACCAGTCGATGGAAGTGGCCATAGATGGCCGTCGGCTGCATATCTCGTTTCGCATAGCCAGTAACCTCTACGTTAAAAAACAATAGGAATGGAACAGATCATTAGCTATTTGGAAAGCATTGACCCCATTTTGGCGGCCTTGTACGCTACACTTTTTACTTGGGCCTTGACAGCGGCCGGTGCCGGATTGGTTTTTTTGTTCAAAAGTCCCAAACGGGCGCTGATGGATGGCATGTTGGGATTTACCGGTGGGGTTATGGTTGCAGCCAGTTTTTGGAGCCTCTTGGCCCCGGGGATCGAAATGAGCGATGGAGAAGGATTCGTCAAGGTCATACCGGCAGCGGTAGGCTTTTTGTTGGGGGCCCTATTTATTTTCGGACTCGACAAGGTGATGCCCCACTTGCACATCAACTTCAAAATGGACAAGGCCGAGGGTGTCAAGACCCCTTGGCATCGTACTACCCTATTGGTTTTGGCGATAACACTGCATAATATTCCTGAAGGTTTGGCTGTTGGCGTATTGTTCGGAGGGGTGGCTTCTGGCTTCGAAGGGGCGACCATAGGGGGAGCCGTAGCCCTTGCCTTGGGCATCGGGCTTCAAAATTTCCCTGAAGGATTTGCGGTGGCAGTGCCTATGCGCCGTCATGGATTGAGCCGAAGGAAAAGCTGGATGTACGGGCAGGCTTCAGCACTAGTGGAACCGATCGCCGGGGTTCTCGGGGCTTGGGCGGTTTTGACCTTCGAACCCATTCTGCCTTACGCACTCGCATTTGCGGCCGGTGCGATGATTTTCGTGGTCGTTGAGGAGGTGATCCCGGAAACCCAGCAAGACCGGTATACCGATATTGCCACTATGGGTTTCATCGGTGGGTTTATCATCATGATGATGTTGGATGTAGGCCTAGGTTAGGATTCGAGCGTTCGGATGACCCGGTTCAAACTCCGGATCGAAATGCCGAGATAATTCGCGATATCGTGCTTGGCAATTTTTTCAAAAAGCTGTGGGAATTCCGAAAGCAGCCGTTTGATGTTGTCTTCCAAGGTATGGGTCTGGTTGTATGAATGCCGCAGTGCCGCATAGCGCACATTCGACGCCAATAATCGCAATAGCAAGCTATTGAATTTGGGATCTTGGTCGATCAACTCCAAGAACGCGTTTTTTGGGATTTTGAAATAGCGCAAGGGTCCCAAGGCTTCTATGGTGCAGAAACTGATGGCATCGGTCAAGACCTCGATTTCGCCAAAAACTTCGCCTCCCCCAAAAAACTCCTGGATGAAATCGTTTCCCGTATCGATCGTCTGGTAACACTTCGTCAAACCTTCCTTGATCAGATAGACCGCATGCACATGGGTTTTTTGGAGTAAGATTTTTTCCCCCTCCACAGCTTCGAGTTCCGTAATCCGTTCACCCATTGGGGTGTCTTTCAATTTGATGACGTAATCGAGTAATTCACGGTTGACACGGATCATTATTTCAGGGATTGGGACAAATGTCCTTTTTCAGTTCAAAAAGTAGCGATTTCTTTATCCTCCTAAAGGACAAAGGCAAGTTAAGATGTTCGCTTTGAAAAAAGAAACCCAATCGATTTACACCCTGACGTTCGCGAAACTGTGTTTGAGCTCGTTGTTGTTTTCCGCCAGCTACAATATGCTGATTCCCGAACTACCTGCGTATTTGGCAAATATGGGGGGATCCCGATATATCGGATTGATCATTGCGTTGTTCACCTTGACCGCCGGTCTTTCAAGGCCGTTTAGTGGCATCCTCACCGACAAAGTAGGGCGAAAACCGGTCATGATCTTCGGTGCCCTGGTTTGTATCGTTTGTGGCTTGCTATATCCTATTTTGGGTACGGTGGCCGGCTTTTTGTTCTTGCGGTTGTTCCATGGGTTTTCGACCGGGTTTACCCCAACGGCAGTGGTTACCTATGTTGCCGATATCGTACCCAAGACCCGGTGGGGTGAAGCTTTCGGTGTGCAGGGCTTGTTCTTTACCAGTGGGTTGGCCTTGGGCCCGGCCATTGGCAGTACCATCAAGCTGGCCTTTTCCTATGACATCCTTTTTTATAGTTCTTCCGTGATGGCCTTGTTGTCGGTACTTCTGGTCGGCAGCCTTCGTGAAACCCTGGTCCGAAAAGAACGATTTGTTTGGAAAATGCTCCGCATTTCGTTTCGTGATATCCTGGCCAAGGAAGTGTTCACTCCGGCTTTGTTGACCTTTTTGGCGTATTTGGCCTTTGGAATGGCCCTAACCTTAATCCCCGATTGGAGCGACCATCTAGGCATTCGGAACAGGGGGAGTTTTTTCTTGTCGTACACGGTCTCTTCCATCTTGATCCGTATTCTTGCCGGAAAACTGTCCGATACACTTGGACGTCGTAAAATGGCCCTTGTCGGGCTTTTGATCTTGACACTGGCATTAGTATTCATGGCATTGTACACCTCGGCAATAGGTTTGATGATCACGGCTTCGCTATATGGTCTAGCCATGGGGATCCTCTCGCCGACCTTGAGCGCATGGACCATCGATTTAAGTTTCGATGCGCGAAGGGGCAAGGCCGTGGCGACCCGATTCATCGCCCTAGAGGCAGGTATTGGTCTAGGGGCCTTGGGTTCAGGTTGGTGGTATCGAGATCGTTATGAAGGCATCCCCCAGATCATGATGGCCTGCGCCCTCATGGTGTTCCTGGGTTTTCTGTACACTTTCTTCTTAAAAAAGAAAAGCTAGCGGTAGCGCTAGCTTTCTTTTCCGTTGTATTTGAATCAATAGCTTAAGCCATCGGTATTGTCCCATCTTGCGATCAAACCCCAACCGAAGAAATAGTTCGAAACTGCGATCAAGATTTCGTTTTCACCTTTTTGCATCGGCACCTCGAAAGCGGTATTGTCCAGGGTACATCGCCCCTTGGGTTCTTTCATGCCCGGCGATCCATAGTAATTTTTGTTTTGGTGCAAGGGGGCTCCGTTGACGAAGACCCAAACTTCATCACTGAACCCCATCTTAAGTCGTTTGCGTAAGTCTTCTTTGGCGGTGACCGTGGTTTTCAACCATACCAATCGCCTTGCGTCGGTCGGGGTAGCCCCGAATTCCTTGGTCAAGTTCAGCATGGCCCTTGGGCCGGTCTTTATCGTTTTCCAACTTTTTGATCCATCTAAATAGGTAGAGTCGATCACCACGCCCGGACTTCCATTAACCTGCCGCATCACATCTTTTCCGGTTGGAAAATCGATCGGGGCCAAAACTTGCCAATTCCTAAGGTAGTTCGGATCGTTGTACGTAAGGTCGAAACCTGGCCTATTGGGGAGGTCTTCGATGGCGTTGGGGGTAACGGTCAGGTTGGCATAGATTACGTTGCCGGTCAAACCGATCTTCCCTGTTTTGTTGAGCCCTTCCAACTTCGGAACCAACAGTGCAGGTCGTTCCATATCATTGACGTAGACTTTCATCTGCTGTTCCGAGACCACTAATTTGATATGGTTCCAACGGTTTTCGTATACCTCGGCGGCCGCTTGGTAGGGGTCGGTCAAGTCCCAGAGATTAATGCCGTCCATGATGGCGGCGTATTGCATCCGGTTTCTCGATAAGGGGTCGAGCTGGCCAAAATAGCGCAGGTAGAAGAACTCCGAATTCGAATTCGCTTCATCCAGTCTAAAATTGATTCCAGGAAATCCCCTTCCTTTCAATTCTACATCGAATTCGATGGTGCCGGTACCGAATTCCACCTCCTTTAATACCACGTTAAAGCCCGAGTCGTTCGAACTTTTGACTGCGGCCACCCCTTTGTAGGTGACGAATTCGGCATTATCTGATTTGGTACTCCAATTCGAGGCCGTTAACGGATAGGTTTTGGTGCGCCCGTTTTTCTTTTGGGCCTGAACATTACCTACTAGGGCAAGGCAGCAAATGAAGGTCGCGATTCTTTTCATGATTGTGTTCATTTCGGATTGATTTTGATATTAAAAACTAAATTTGATAGGACCAAGGTAATGGCGACCCGCTCTGCGGGCCGTTCAAAAGCTGTTCAATCTTGTTCAATTCAATTCAAATGGGGTAAGCGACCTTACTATTTTTAGTTTTATGGAAAAAGCAAAACAGGCAATGATACACGCTTTGGTGACCCGCATTGAAAACCAACTCAACTGGGGGAAGGGCAAGGATTGGAGCAACAAGGATTTTGAGGAGCTAAGCGAGCTGATCTTCGATGCCACCAAAAAGCGGTTAAGTGTTACGACCCTGAAGCGCATTTGGGGCCGCGCTGAAATGGTGGCCCAACCCAGTTCGGCTACCCTTGATATCCTTTCTGAATTCGTAGGATTCGGCAACTGGCGTGAATTCGTGAGTACTTCAGCGGCCCAATCCCGACCATCTTTCAAGCCCGTGTTCCCGATGGCCCTGAAATGGACTGCGGGAGTCGTGGTCGTTATCGCCTCGATTTTGGTATACACCTCCGGGTTTTGGAAAAATCAGGAAGAACCTTCAGAAGAACGCCCGGCACCAAATCCGGATGCGTTTTCTTTCGATGGTCGGGTCGTAAGTTCGGGCATGCCCAACTCCGTGGTATTCCACTATGATGCCACTCAAGCAATACAAGGATCCAAAATCGAGATCCAACAAGATTGGGATCAGCGCAAACGCATTGAAGTCAGTCAGCACGATACGGTGGCTACCTGTATTTATTATCGTCCTGGGTATTTTAAATCGAAGTTGGTGGTCGATGGCACTATTGTTAAGGAAAAGGACGTATTCATCACTACCGAAGGCTGGTTGGGGGTACTGCAATCGGATTCGGTACCCCGCTATATGAAAAATGAACAGGTCGACAATGGCAGCTTGCTGGGGCTTGATCCCAAGGCGCTTCAAGCCATGGGAGTTTCACCAAATGCTACGCAATTGACCACCAGCCTCTATCATGTCGCCGATTTCGAAGGCTTGTACGCAGATGATTTCGAACTGACGATGCAAGTACGGAACACCTATGATTTCATTCCCGGCAAGTGCCAAGAAGTTGAAATCGTGATTCTGTATGACGGTGGTGCCATAGGCATGGGCCTGGCCAAGAAAGGCTGTATTTCAAACCTGGATCTTTTTGCTTTTGGTGACTATGTGGATGGTAAGAAGAACGATCTTTCCGCCTTTGGGGTTGACTTTGAGGATGATATTCCGGTAAAGGTCGTTTCCGAAGGTGGGAAACTGTTCCTTTATGTCGGCGGACAGATGGCTTACGAATTCGAAAACACCGAAAAGAAAGGTATTAAAGGGGTGTCGGTACATTTTGAAGGAACCGGTTCGGTGTCCTCGCTTCAGCTGTCCAATAAGGAATCGACCAAATATGTCTATCCAAAAAAAACATAAAATGACATTCGCTATACCAAGGAAGTTCGTTATTCGATGTTCCCTCTTTTTAATGGCCCACATGATGGTCGCCCAATCGGTAGACGAGATCCAAACTGAGATAGACCGAACGGTCTGGAAACCTTTTCAAAAAGCCTTTGAACAATTAGACGGCCACGCCTTGAACGCCACCTATGCCGAGGAGGTGCTTCGCGCCACCCATTCGGGCATCGATACCGAGAATGCCTTCAAACCCAAAAACCTCGAACGTTTCGCGAACAACAAAGAACAAGGCCTTCGCATTGCTTTGGATTTTTGGTTCGATAGCCGAAGAACGAATGCGACCACTTCTTATGAAGTCGGTTTTTATCGGATCGGGTTTACCGATACTGAGGGATCGACGGAATATGCGTATGGGCAATTCCACATCGTACTTCGCAAGATCGACGGTCAATGGAAAATCACCCAAGATTGGGATACCGATACGATCAATGGCCAACCTATCGGGGCTTCCGATTTCGATAAGCGACCGGCACGTCGCTTTTAATCCGATTTGGAATGATAACGATCATAGAGCGATGGTCCGTGTAATGGCCAAAATTCGAAAGATGGCAGTGCATACTGTTTCGGGATCGAGGCGCTGTATGCCTTGAATCCTTTTTTGGGGTCTTCCAGATCCATAAAGCCGTAAACCTGATCGATTAGTAACGAATCGGCAAAGATCAGCGCTCTCTTAGCGTTATGGAACCCCCTTTTGACCGTCAATAAATGCCCGTTTTCAAGATAGTCCATTAAAAATACGGCATTGCCGTAAGGGGTGCTCATGTCCATATCCCCCTGGATCAAGACCATCGGAATGTCATGTGCCACATGCTGTCGAAAACGTTGTGGTACCACTGGGGCGGGGCAAACCTCTCGAGTGGCCGTATAATGGTTGGCCAAATCACCCAACCATTTTCTCGACTCCCGTTTTAAGAGTAAGGCTTCCCGTTCTTTTGAAACTCCCAAACTATTATTGAATAGGGGGTTCGTCATAAAAGCCGAAGAGTTATAGACACGCCCTCGTGACAAGAGCCCCAGCATACGAAAATCACCATGGTACATTTCCATAATGTATTTGGGCCAAGATTCGATTTCGGCGGCATAGGATCGTACCCTGGGGTAGGTCAAATTGAACCGAAGGTCATCGGCCCCCACGACAATGTCGAAAACTTCGCCATCTTCATCCGTGACGGTCACGTTAACGGGTCGGGTCTCCAATCGTTCCATTACTTGGGTAAAGGCGGCGATCAATCCGCCTTCGGGTAATGCCATGGCGATGTTCGGATCTTGTTGGGCGTAATGATCGATCTGTTCCAAGACCTTCCATATCCCATCTGGGTCATCATAATTATGATCTAGGGGCTCTACACCTGAGAACAAGGCTCGATCGACATGGTCTGGATAGCGTTTGATGTACCCTAAGGCCCATTGTGAAGCGAAACTATTGCCGACCAAGGCGATTTTATCGGTGCCCAAGTGTTGGCGTACCGCTTCGATGTCGTCGACGAAATGCAATACGTCGTACCCTTTGAGATCGATACCTTGGGCGGTGTACGAAGCGACATGGCGGGCGTAGCTCTCCCGTCGATTTTTGTCGCGAAGAGCTAGATCGAGCGGCTGGTCTAAGGTTCCTCCATTCTTCCAACGGTAGCGAAAGTTGTTGATCTGTAGCCCGGGCGCATCGGAATTGCCCCTTTGGTTGATCAAGATCACGTCGCGGTTTTTATTGACGAAATTCAGTTCATAACGCCATGCTTCCGCCCTGCCACCGTTGTAAAAAGCGGCGATATCGTAAGGCTCTCCGGGCCCCGCTCCTAAGAAAACTACTGGAGGCAAGCTGCTTTTATGTTTTGCGGGAAAGTGGAAATAATGTAGGGCGAGCAAGCGACTTTCGGGATCGTTTCGGTTTTCAGGAACGAACAGCAGGTTCTGCGTGCCCTTGAACGACCAGGTATCATCTTCGATGACCACCGGTTGCGAAATCACTTCGGGGATTCGGTCTTCTTGCCGGTTGCAACCCAATCCAATCAGGATGGATAAGCAAAGTATGGATTTTTTCATACCGCCAAATTAGTATGCGGCGGTCTCGGAGTATTGTAGAATTGGGACAGATGTTCTAGGGCTTCCAGAAAAGGGTGTCGTCGACGATACGAAGTTGTTCGAACAAGGCCTTTGGGGTCAGGTCACTTTGGGTCTTGATATGATGGTTGAAATCGGGTTGGTCGTAATAGCTACTATTTAAGGCGATTTGGGCCAAGTTTTCTTCGTTTCGGTTTTTTTGAAAAGTCAAAAGGGCCTTGCGAAATTTAATGACCTGTTTGTATTCCTCAATGGAATATCCGAGATGCTTTTTGAATTTTCGCAGCAAGGTGCGGCGGCTAAGTCCCAATCGCTCTGCCAAGGGTTCCACTTTCAAACCCATTGGATCTTGGGTGAGGTAATCGATGGCGTTAAGTAGCGCCATTTCTTCAAAAGCCTTGAACTTGGTTACAAAAAAAGCATCGAGCAATTGCCTTTTGCGTAGGAGGCCCTTGGCATCGAAAACCCTTGATAAAAAAGTATCGAATTCGTCACCATAGGCCGTGAACATGGAATAATGCCGTTCTAGTAGGCTTCCCAAAGGGGGGGCTAGGAAATGGTTGATCCCTCCGGGATGGAACACCACGGCCATGCGGTCTAGCGGACCGAAAAACTCGACTTCTTGGTATTTGTCGACCAGACCGACCAACAGGGTCGTAAACCCTGCTTCTTTGCTATAGTGTTGTTGCCGGTAGCGTCCTGTGGATCGGGTCATCGAATCCTTGTAGATGCTCAAGGTGGTCGTAATGTTCTGATAAAACGTCACCTTGGTATGGAATTCTGGATCGGTAGCGGCATGGATGTAGTACCCTTTGATCCAGGGGATTAATCGGGCGTCTTCGGGTGGTGTGAATTCGACCTGTCCAAAATCCATTTGCTGTAATAGTGAAAGTCCACCAAAAAGGTACTCTTTTCGTTTGAAAGAAAGCTACTCCTGATATAATAATGCAAACACCATTAGACCCTATTATTCGAGGGCAATTGGAGAGCAAACTCCCTTAGCGCAGTGCTTCCAAGAGTTGTCCGTAATCGTATTGCAAATCTTCGTGTAATAAGGCGATACGCTTTTCGATAAAATCGAGTTGTCGCACATACAGATTGGTCAGGGTGGTGTTGTTTCGGATCGATGGCCTGAACGCATTCAGGCGTTCACAGAAATACAACAAGAGTTCGACCTCGGTTTCTTTCTTGCCCGAGTAGCGCGCATACTTTTTCAAGATGCGCAGTATTTTGCGCATGCTTTTCTTGATAAAATAATAGCTGCTGGTGTTGATGTCCTCGAACAACAGATCGACTTCCGCTTTCACGACTTCGATATATCCTTCTTCATCCTGAGCTTCGAACAAGAGATAGGTCATCAGTTCTTTGTTCTCTTTCTTGAATTTCGAAAGGCGCAGGCACAGCTGCACCAACTCCTCTTGGTCTTTGAATTGAAGCTCCTTTTTTAGTTGGGTGACCGTTGCTGCTTTCATGCGGCAAAGATAGCCGAAAACCTTACCCTAAGGGAAGCAAATCGCTATTGGAGCAATTCACGGACCGTATCACGGGCCGAGCGTGCCGCGGTATGTACCGAACTCCAATCGGCTTGGTCGATGTACGAACAACCGGCAAAATACAACTTGCCATTTACGGTTTCGGACATGTTGCGTGCGATCGAAGTGGCGGCTTCATCTTCAAGGTAAGCCGCCCGGGCGAAGGGTTGTTCGTTCCAGTTCTGGGCGAGGATGTCGATAAAGGTTTCCGAAGCTTTTCCATCGAACACCCTATCGAGCTCTTCAAGCACGTAGTTTTTCAGGGCCTCACCACTATAGTTTTGATAGACTTCGGCTTGCCGGCCTACGGCGAAGAGCCCCAATACATGGTCTGAACTATTTTGGCCGTAGGCCGCGTCATAATACAAACGCTGGCCCTCGTTGGTCTGGCTATCGTCAAAATAGAGAAAGGTCGGATAGAACGCTTCCGAAAACTTGAGGAATATCTTCATGCCGCTCCAAATGTTGGCATTGGCAATGGCGTTTAGCTTGTTATTCGGCAATTCAGGGGTGAAGCCTAGCTGGCCCAATTGCAGTAATTTCAAAGGTACGGTCACCACTAACTTGTCAGCCTCATAGGTGCTGCCATCGGCAGCCGTTGCGATGACCTGATTGCCCGAATAATCAATGGAGGTTACCTGGGTATTGAACCGCATACGATCTCGAATACCGGGTACGATATAGGTTTCGAAGAAATCGAACCAGGAAGAACCGATGAACTTTTTGTCTTGATCATCGTTGACGGCATTGCCGACGGTTTCTACGGTTAACTCACCATTGCTGAAAAACCCGGAGGTGTCCGATGCCGAATACGGCAAGGTGACGGTTTCGATGGTCACCTTGGGATCATTGACGATCGCAGGGAGTTCCGATTCGGCTACATGCAGCCATTCGGCCCCTAAGGGTATCGGAAAATCGGTAAAGGTGTTGTTGGTACGGAAGCGTCCGCCATAGGAACTATCGGCTTCCAAGATCCGAAAGGAAATACCCTGCTGTGCCAACAAATATGCGGTTGCCATGCCCGCGGCACCGGCTCCGATGATCAGCACCGTCCCTTCAAAATCACCGGCAACAATAGGAGCCTCCGATCCTTCATTGCAGGATTCCAACACGGTTTGAAAGGGGATCGATATCCCGAACAAACCACACATCTTGACAAATTCCTTTCTGTTCATGCTTTTGAATTATCCTTAATAATACGAAATACCAAAGGGTTCGACTCAAAAACCGTGCTGTTTTTAAATCGGATGCGCGAAACCGGATTGCTTTTACCTTGAAAAGGGCAATTAACTTCTTAAATAACTGGCCCCGTTGACGTCGATGATCGTTCCTGAGCTGTACTCCGCCCCATCGGAAGCCAAGAACAAGATGGCATGGGCCACTTCCTTTGGTTGGGCCATACGTTGAAAGGGTGATTCGCGTAAGAGGTTTTCCCGTTCCGCTGGGGTTAAGGTTACGGCGGCCATTTCGGTTTCGGTGAAGCCAGGGGCAACGACCCCTAAGTAAATGTGATGGGGTGCCAATTTTTTAGCCAATGATTGGGTCATCGCATTCAAGGCCGCCGTGCTGGCCCCATAGGCGGGTTTCGTGGGCTCTCCCCGAAACGAACCTCGAGACGACACGTTCACGATACGGCCCCCACCGGTTTTCATCATGGCTTGAGCGGCCCAATAAGTCATGTTCGCAGCCGCGAAAAGGTTGGTCTTGAAGGTGGTTTCCCAGGCATGGGTCCAGTGGTCAAATTCGACCTGATCGATTTCATGAAAGATCGAAATGCCGGCATTGTTGACCAAGACGTCGATCTGGCCAAAGGCAGCAACGAAATCGTCGATGATGCGCTGGCAGTCGGTCTTATCCGACACATCCCCTTGAAAAAGGGCATGCCCTTGCCCGGGCAATTCCTCTAGGGTCTTTTCGGCTTCGTCTAGTTTGGTCCTGAAATTGATTCCGACCCGGCCACCTTTTTGGGCAAAGGCCATCGCAGTCGCCTTGCCGATCCCTCGCGAGGATCCGGTGACCAATATGTTCTTGTTCTTGAAATCCATAAGTATTCGCGTATTTAGGGCTATTCATCAAATTGTTCCAATTCTTCTACCAGCGTTTTTTGTATCATATCAAAGTCTTCGGCCATGGGTTTCAAATGCTCGACTTCTGAGGTCAGGGAGGTGGCCAGATACAGGGTCAACTTGTTCTCGAAAGGTCGGGAACGCAACAATTCGAAATTGGTGTTTTCAAAAGGACTTTCAGTGTTGCCGTACCAGTTTGAGAAGTCGATGACATAATCAGCGGCTTTTCGGAAGTTGCCTTCCTTCAAGGTCTGTTGGGTACAATCCCATCGGATATCGGTCACTGTTTTTTCATTCTCTCTAAAATGCTCGACTTTGGCATCGATCGAAAGTAGGGCGTTTTTAAGTGTTTCGTTAGTGATGATGGTCAATTGACCCGAATTGATCACACTCAGGCGGGGTTCGAACTCGGTTTTTTCTTGTAAGGATGCGGCAAGCAATAGGGCCAACTCTTTTTCGCTCAACTGGTCGTTCGGCCTTGGTGACATATGCGCGATCAAGCGCCCGGTGCCTTTGATATTGGCATTGTTGACCTTTCGTGCCCGATCCAATTCCTTGATGTTGTAGGCCATTTCATTTTGCAAGGAAATAAGCAGGGTCCGTTCTTCTTTTCTAGTTTTACGGTCTTCGTTCCAGTTGTTGATCTGTAAGGCGATGAGGATCCCTATCACGACCAATATGATTTCCCCAACGGCATACAGCAGGTATTTCGAAACTTTGTTTTCTGAAAGCAGGGACCGTCTGATTTTGCGAAAAAACCGTATCATTCCAATAGGGTATTAATGGCATCCAATCGTTCTTGGGCCATCTCCAATTGATAGACCAAAAAAGGTTGAAGTCGCTTTTTTCTTGAATAATCCGATTTTAACATATTTCGCACTTTGGTAGTGTTTAACAGGTTTAGAAGTTCTTTTTTGCGAAGTAGCGAATCCTGTACCAGCAATTGGTCATCGTTAGCCAGATTCAGTTCATAACTTTCTTGGCTATACCGCCACCATTCGTCTTCAATATCCACTTGCTTGTTGTGCCATTGCGTTGCCTTTTCAAATTCAGGCCAGTTGTATCCATAAAATTCCTGTGTTTTGACCAATACCGAGTCGTATGTGCCATAGGCACTGATTTGGGCGTTTTCAAAGCGTCGAAGAATGGTCGGATTGTAACTCACATTAATATATTTCGATTCGATAAGGGCTTCTAGTGAATCAAGCGGGACGGTGTTAAGGAACGTATGGGTCAAGAGCTTCTTTTTTCCCTCCATATGGAATTCTATTAAGGAAATGCTTTGCTCCAGATCTTTAATGTTGTACTCTAATTCTTTCTTGAATTCGATGACGAATTGATTTAGGACCTCCGCTGTCTGCTGCTCCTCATTCCAATTATTGATCTGCAAGGCGATCATGATCCCGATGACCACCAGAATGATTTCGCCGATGGCGTAGACCAGGTATTTGCTGAAACGGTTTTCTTCAAGCAGTTTTTGACGGATGCGACGGAAAAATTTGATCATAGGGGTCAGTCGGGTTTACTAAGGTTCAATATGGTTTCGATTTTTGACTGTGCCAATTGGTATTGGTACAATTCATCAAAACTGGTGACATGCATGTTATCGATGTGGTTTTCAAATCGATAATCGGTGATGAGCGGGATGTTTCCTTTCGACATTCGCGAAAGCCCCACATTGAAACCGGGATGCTTGTCATCGACATTTCGTATTGACCCCTGTTCGGTCAAATAGTCGACCAGGGAATGGAAAGATCTTCTAAAGCCCGCTTCGAATTCAATTAAGTTGGTGTAGTAGCGTTCCCATTCGAGTAAGGCCGTTTTCAATTCGGCATTTTGCAATTGGGCGAAGCCTCCTGATTTTTTAAGTTCTTCCATGACGAAAAAACTGGGATTCCAGGTGGGGGTGGTCAGCGTTTCACTGATCAAACTGTCCAATTTCAATTCCTCGATGCGTGGTTCGGGTTCTTGCAACAGGTCCAGAAGTTCGCGCGAGGAGTCAACGACGCGCTGTAACCGTTCGATGTCGATACGAAGCGCCTCGTAGTTGTTTTGGAATTCGGTATGAAGGTCGGCGATAAGCCGTTGCTCTTCGTTTTTGGCCTTTCGGTCTTCATTCCAGTTGTTGATCTGCAGGGCGATCAAAATCCCGATGACCACAAGGATGATTTCCCCAATGGCGTATAGGAGGTATTTGCTGAACTTATTTTCAGTCAAGAGCTTCTGGCGGATGCGGCGGAAGAATTTGATCATATGCTACAATGCTGTTTTGGTCACTTCAAGGATCCGATACCATGGGGTCGATCTGGTTCAATATGGTTTCGATTTCGGCTTTTTGCTGCTCAAGTTCTTTGATCAATATCGTGGCGTTCATGTATAGCGTAAAGAGTTTGGAGGCGACCATTGGATCGGTATGGATGTTAACATCCTTAAGGGCGGGGTAGGCCACATTTTGACCCAAATACAATTGGATCAGCTCCCTACTCATCATTTTCGGACTGATCTCATCGGTAAATTGTCGGGAGGCTTCTTTGGCGCGTTCTTGGGTTCCGGATTTGTAGTCGAGTTGACTGTAATAGGTCGAAAGGGCAGTGCGCAAGGCTTTGTTTTGGATCAAATCGACGGTTTCAGCGGCCACCATATTATCGAAAGCGGTACGTACCGGGATATAGACCTCAAAGGAAGTTAGCGTATCCATCTTGGGCAACAGTCGGTCGATATAGGGCTTTCCTTCCGATCCCAATCCGAAAAGCCCGAAGGTTTCGTTCACCAGGATCGCTTTTCTTTGGTAGAAGGCGATGGCCTGGTTGATGTTCGTGGTATCTTTTTCGAGGTTCTGCTTGATTTCGATCAAATATTCCTGCTCTTTGTTCCGTTCAAGGCGGGCGTCGTTCCAGTTGTTGACCTGAAGGGCAATCAAGATCCCGATAACGACCAAGATGATCTCACCGACCGCATACAGTAAATATTTGCTGAATTTGTTGTCGTTGAGCAAGCGCTTTCGAATGCGGCGGAAAAACTTAATCATCGGAAAAGGGTTTGAGTTCTTGATCTAAAAGATGCAACAGTTCTTGCATGTCTTCCTTTACCTCGTTCAAAGCCGTGGTATGGCTCAATCGCAACACGACCAAGACACTGATGAAATTACCGAATTCAGTGTTTTGCTTCAGTGCTTCATAATCATTGGGGCGGGCGATTTCAGAATCGAGGTCGGGATCTCTCCGGATATGGCCGATCATCATGCGTTGGGTGGTGTTCTGGTTGAACGACCATTCCCATCTTCCGTTGTCTTCCAAAAGGTATTTCAAGGCGAATTCGTAGACCTTGGTGATTTCCGTTTTTAGACGATCGTTACTGATTTGATCGATGCCTTTGACTTTGATGGTTTCATAAGAAGTCATCGGCAGGTAGGGCATGTGCCATACATCCAATCCCCCAAAAGCGGTATCCAAGACTTTCGAATACGGGAGGTCCTCGATCAAATGCCGTTGGATGGTTTTCAAGTGGGCGACCGATCGCGCATTGTATTTGGCGATGGTGTCGAGTTCGTTTACTGAAAAGGCCACATCCTTTCGGAATTCCCGAAGCAATCGGATTTCTTCTTTTTTCGCTTTACGCCCTTCGTTCCAGGTGTTTACCTGCAAGGCCAATAAGATACCGATCATGACCAGAACGATTTCCCCAACGGCATAGAGCAAATAGCGGTTGAATTTGTTCTCGGCGAGCAGGGCTTGACGGATACGACGGAAAAAGTTGATCATGGTTTCTCTTGTTCTATTATTTCAAGCGTCTGTTCGATCCAATCCTTTGTGTAGTCCAAGAAACGTTCCGGAGGCACGCCTTTGACTTCATAGGGAAGGTATTCCTTATGCCGTTTTGAAGTCATAACGGCATTGAATGCACCGCAAGGCAGGAGGTTGATCACCTTCCGTTTCTTTTCGTAAGCGATCATACCCAAGCTATGGTCTCCCAAAAACAGGGCATTCCTGAATTTTTTGAGACGAACGGCGAATTGTTCGGCATTGCTGCCCGTGGCATTGTTGATCAATATAAAGAGCTTACCGGTCTGGTTGTATTCCCATAAGATATCGTGCAGAATATCGGAATTGCGCGATCCGCCGCCACCGTTGTTGCGCAGGTCTACCACCAGGTTTTCCGAGGAGAGGGTGTTCTTGAGTGTGGCATAAAAAGCTTCCGCCTCGGCCAGGGTGGGGTAGAAGGATCGAAAACTCCCTACTTTGATGTAGGTGGTTTTGGCATTGAGTTGCTTGCGAACGTAAAGCGAATCGCGATAGGCCACTCGATGGTACAATTTGATCGAGGGGTCTTTTTTCAGTCCGAATTGCAAAAAACTCCCGTCTTTGATCCGTTCGAGATAGGCGATCTGTACTTTGGTTTTCGGACGTGCGAATACGGAGAGGTAATTGTTGTCATCGATTCCTATCATAGTACACAGTACTTCACCGGCTTCCCAGTTTTCCAATTCCGACGCCAAGACCACTCCCTTGTAGGTTCGGTCTGATTTGAAGAGTCCGATGTCAAAATAACCCGGGAGTCGGTAAATCCCTTCGACATCCGAAAGCGGTCGCTTTTTTAGGACGGTTTTCAAACTATCAAGGTCTAAGGAGAGTTTTTCAGTTGCAATTTGGGCCTGTTCTTGGGTCTGCACCCGAATGTGGAGGTCTTTCACCCCTAAGGTCAGACGGTTCAAGAGCACCATACATTCCAAATCCGAGTCCACGGTCGGTAAAGCATCACGAAGGCGTTCCGATGAGGTGTCGTAAAAAGACTTGTGATCTTTGTAGGCCGGGGTCTTGCGAAGCAAGCGGTCGAGTTCGGCAAAGTCCTTTTGGCAATCGCAGTTTTGTCCATGCCCCAAGGCGAAAACGAACAGGAATACCAGGGTCGGGATCCGAAAAACAAGCGCATGAAAAGGGCTTACCATTGGGCTTTTGAAATTGGTTTGATCGTCGGCTTGCTTTGAGATCATGGCGTGTCGATGTTTTGATGGACTTGTTCCAAAATCGTTTCCATCTTAGCACGTTGGTTTTGATAGAGCCAATTCAGTTCTTGGGCCATATGTTTCTGTTCACTCACAAGGTTCAGGAATTGGGTGTCTTTTAAAAGCTGATCGGCTACCTCTTGGTCGACGAAATTTTGTTGGCGCGTTTTTCGGTACATGGGTGCGCTTTCCAAGAGGTGACCGATATACCGCAATTGATTGTCCTTGCCCAAGGTTTCGAATTCTTTCAAATATTTGAGATCCGCCGCCCAGTTCACCATGGCCTTTCGGATGCTGTCATTTTGGATCAAAGCGAGATCTCCGGAACCGAAGATGTCATTGATCGTTCCTTCTTGACTCATAAAAATGGTGTAATTGGTCGCTCCCATGATCAAGGCTTCAAAGGCTTCGATGGTGGGCAACTTCAATTGCCCTTGCGCATACCGTAGCAAGGAGTCGGTAGCACCCAAGGTTTCACTTGACTTGTTGATGACCCGATCCAATTGGGCGATATTGTTCTCGATATCGTTCTGAAAGCTTTTGAGGTACAGTTGTTCTTTGGCGCGTGCGTTTTTGTCGGCGCTCCAGGTATTGATCTGCAAGGCGAGCAAGATCCCAATGACCACCAAGAGGATTTCCCCCAAGGCATAGACCAGGTATTTGCTGAATTTGGAATCGGCCAACAAGGCCTTGCGAATGCTTCTAAAGATTGTGATCATCGTCCATTTCTTTTTCGGTCAATCGAATGATACCGTCGATCATCTGCACGACCCCTTCGTCTTCAACGACCTGTAGCAGATAATCGAGGCTTCCTATACGATGCCATCTGAAATTGTATTCTTTCGGACCCAACCAAACGGCCATGTTCTCCGCGCTATAGGGCTTTTCGAATTCATAGACATCGCGTTGCCAAGGATAGTATTCATCGAAAAGGAACTTCATGTTGAAGCCTTCTTCTTCCAAATAATCCCCCAATACGTCGTTCCACGAGATCAACATGCGTCGCAGGCTATCGTTTTGGATCAAATCGAAGGATGAGCTGTTGATCAACGCCCTGACCGATCCGTTTTTCGGATTGAACGACAAGTTGGTAAAAAGGCGCGACTGGTAGCTGAACATGCTATCGTTCATCGGATAGTTCGGATGGTCTTTCACCGCTACGTCGCGTTTCATGATGGTCATCAGTGAATCCAATTTCAACCCCGCTTTAAGTGAACCTGCATTGAAATCCAAGATCGAATCGAGTTGTTGTTTGTTGTATTTGAAATCAAGGTTGATTTCCTTTAAGTATGATAGTTCTTTGGCCCGATCCTGTTGCTCTTCGCGCATGCGGTTCAATTGTAGGGCGATCAAAATCCCGATAACCACCAATACGATTTCCCCGATTGCATAAAGCACGTACTTGCCCAGTTTGTTGTCTGCGAGGAGTTGTTGTCGAATGCGTCGAAAAAATTTGATCATACGGTCGGGAAATAAATATTAAGGTGAGGTATGGTTATCCAGTTTTTCAAGGCAATCGGCAAACCCTTTTTGCAACTCCGTTTCGAAGTAATAGGCATCGACCATGACCATGTTCAAAAAAGTGGCGATTTGCCTGAAATTACGCAATTCCGAAAAGTCGTGTTGGTAGAGCGAACTGGAGGCGGCCGCCCCAAAGTCGTTATAGGCGTCCTGTAGCGTATACAGAGCGTTCAATGCTTCGGCCAAATCAACATCGAAATCCTTGGTACTGCCTGCTTGAACGGCGGTCTGAAAAGCGGCGTTCCGCATCCGAACGATTCGTAGCCCGCGCCAAAACGAAAGGCTTTTCACGGCCTCTTCTTCGGTAGAAGGGGTTTCAAGCGTCTGTAAGGTGTCTTTCACCATCACATGGTAAGCAAAAGCCGATTCGATAATCGTTTGGTTGGCAGCCAGTTCTTTGGCGATCAACCCCATGGTCTTTTGCTTGGTCGCGTCGATTTTTTGTTTTTCGTTCCAATTGTTTATCTGCAGGGCCAGAAGGATGCCGATGACCACCAATACGATTTCACCAAGGGCGTAGAACAGGTATTTGCTGAACTGGTTTTGCCCAAGGAACCTTTGACGGATATGACGAAAGAACTTAGTCATTTTGAAAAAGTGCTAAATGGTCCTTTTTCTTGGCCAACGATGGGGGTGTCGCCGATACCTTGTATGGAGTTTTGAATGTGCTTGGTTTCATGTGGTATAAGATTCCCTTGGTTCGTTAATCCACTTTTATCGGATCACTGGCATTACTCGATAATTGCCATCGTTCATCTTCATAGATCGAGGTGTAAATGACTTCGATCGGAAAGGGGGAATCGCCTTCCAGGGTGACATCCAGATACTGCAGTACGCTGTCTAGGTTCCGTGCCGGAAGTTGGTATGTAAAGATGAGCTTTTCTTCGCCAGGCGATAAGGTGCTGCCCTTACCGAGGGTGGCATGTTGGGGCAGGTAGCCATACTCCAATAGCTTAGGGGCCTCTACTTCCAATAATTTTTCGATTTCGATCGGATATGCCTTACCGTTGTACAGGAAACTGATCGAATCGATAATGGCCGGCCCTAGCCCTTTGTTCTCGACCACTTGCTGAAAGGTAATGATGCTATCATTGCCGCCTTGATTGGTGGTAAAGTCGAGACGGGGCTTGACCGAGAGCTTGCTTTGTACCCGCATGATATTGGTTTGGTAGATAAAGATCACCAAGGTAAGGATACTGATGACCATGGCTGAAATACCCAGAAGCCTGTCGGTATTGATTTTCTTTGACATAAGCGGTTGAAAGCAGGGTTGTTGTCTTAAAGATAAGGGATAATCTTAAAATGAACAGGCTTTGCCAAAAGAAGCCGAAGCGTTACCTTTAAGAACCACAAAAATGACCGGCATGAAGCGCTATCTGATTCTAGCGGCTCTTTTGGTTTCGAGCATTTCGCAACTAGGGGCCCAACACCAACGTTTTTCCTATCTCGACATCTTCGACCTGCAATACGTAACCGATCCCCAAATTTCGCCTGACGGCCAATGGATCGTATACCGCCGTATGGGTTTTGACGTGATGAAAGACCGGGCTTGGGGCAATTTATGGCGTATTAAAAGCGATGGATCCCAGCATCAAAAACTCACGGCTCGCGAAGTCAGTGAAAGCAATGCCCGATGGTCTCCTAACGGGGATCGCATCGCGTTTACCAGCAGTACCGACGAAGGTGCCGAACTCTTTGTGTTTTGGATCGATAGCGGCGCATTGGCCAAAATCAGCCAGTTGCCTTTTTCACCTAATGGTATGCAGTGGTCACCCGACGGGTCGCAATTGGCCTTCTCTATGAATGTGCCCGAAGCAGCCCCGGTGTTGGCCAAAATGCCCAAAAAACCCAAAGGGGCGAAATGGGCCGATAGTCCGCGCATCACCGATCGGGTGTACCATGAAGCCGACGGAAGGGGATATATCAAACCCGGGTTCCATCATATCTTCACCATACCCAGTGATGGGGGAGCACCACGGCAAGTGACTTCCGGCAATTGGCACCATCGGGGCACGCTGTCATGGGCTCCGAATGGAAAGACCCTTTATTTTTCTGCCAATCGTGTAGCCGATTGGGAATACCGCTTTCGAAATAGTGAAATCTATGCCGTCGATACCGAATCAGGGACGATTACCCCTTTGACCGATCGAGACGGCCCCGATTACAATCCACAGGTTTCACCCGATGGCAAACAAATCGCCTATATCGGATACGGTGATGCCAAGCAGGCCTATCAAGTACGCCAGTTGCATCTTATGAATGCCGATGGCAGCGGCAAACGATCGATATCGAAGGCCTTGGATCGTAGTGTCTCGGGGATCCAATGGAACGCCAAGGGTGATGGCCTGTATTTTAATTATGACGATAAAGGCAATGGAAAAATCGGATTCATCACAGTAAATGGAAAAGTAAGCAAATTGGCCGATGATCGTGGGGGTACCACCCTAGGGAGGCCCTATGGCAGTGGGTCCTTCAGTGTGTCGAACAATGGTACTTTGGCCTATACACGCTCACGACCAGATCACCCGGCGGAATTAGCCGTTCTTGGAGGTAAACGTGGTAACCTACATCAAATCACCGACTTGAATAGCGGATTGTTGAATTATCGTGAATTAGGTAAGGTGTCGGAGGTTTGGTATACCTCAAGTGTCGACGGACGTGATTTACAAGGATGGATCGTCTATCCGCCCCAGTACGATGCAACCAAGAAATATCCCTTTATGGTCGAAAACCATGGGGGTCCGATCCTCAATTACGGCGATCGTTTTTCCATCGAAATGCAGTTGTATGCTTCGGCAGGATATATCGTTTTTTACCCCAATGCGCGTGGGAGTACGAGCTATGGTGAGGCATTTGGAAACTTATTGTACCGCAATTATCCCGGTGAGGATTACAATGACGTGATGGATGGGGTAGATCATTGCATCGCAATGGGCATTGCCCATGAAGACCAGTTGTTCGTGACCGGGGGCTCAGCAGGGGGGATTATGACGGCTTGGATGATCGGTAAGAACAACCGTTTCGAGTCGGCCGTTGTGGCCAAGCCTGTGATGAATTGGATCAGCAAGACCCTCGTGGCCGATAATTATTTCGGGTATGCGAATACCCGGTACGAGGGCCAACCTTGGGAGAATTTCGAAGGCTACTGGAAGTTTTCACCGATATCCCTAGTGGGCGAAATCGAAACCCCGACCATGGTCATGGTAGGAATGAACGATTTGCGGACCCCTCCAAGTGAGGCAAAACAGCTCTACCATGCGCTTAAGTTACGCAAGGTGCCCACGGTTTTGGTCGAGATACCAGGGGCAAGCCATGGTATCGCCAATCGCCCCAGTAATTTGATCACCAAGATCGCCCATACAGTAGCTTGGTTTGATAAATACCGATCCAAAACGGAGTAAATGGCAAGAAAAAAACGGCATGCGTTATTGAATCTCCTATTGGGCCTAACGGTCATAGCCTGCCTATTGGCCTTTATCGCCCATTCCAAAAATTGGACCCGGATCGAGCAGGGGCAACTCACCGTCCTTTCTGGTATTTACCACCAAAAAATCCCCTTGGATTCCATCCAAGACCTGCGATTCGTGGCAAAACTGCCCCAAATGGAACGTCAAAGTGGATTTTCATGGAAAGCCCGTGAAAAAGGCATCTTTAAGGATTCGATCACCCAAGCGAAAGTGTATGTGTTCGTCGATGATCTTCGGCAGCGCAAACTCCGTCTGACTTATGCCGACTCGCTCACCCTGTATTTCAATTACGCCGATAGCAGCGCTACCCAAAGCTTCTACGACCAAATCAGGCCTAAAGATTGAGATTTAAGAACTTTTTAGCGCTGTCAATATACTTTTTTGGCAACGTTTTTGTTCATCTTTGCAAAGAAATACGAGCGATGAAACACCTACTTGCCCTGCTGTTTTTGTTACCCCTAACTGCCTTTGCCCAACATACGATTACGGTCAACGTACTTGAAGTACCGGCCTCTGAGGGAAAAATCAGCGTGGCGGTCTATAAAAATGCCAAGGAGTTTCTGAAATTCGACAAAGTATTCGTGTCCGGCTCGTCAGAAGCCCGAAAAGGGGCGACCGAGGTTATGGTCGAAGTTCCTCAAGGTGAGTATGCCGTGGCCGTTTTTTACGACGCCAATGGTAATGACGAATTGGATACCAACTGGTTGGGCATCCCTAAAGAGAAAGTTGCTTTTTCAAAGGCCAAAATGCGGGCCTTCGGGCCGCCAAAATTCAAAGACTGCTGTTTTAAGGTCTATTCCGATACCGAAATCAGTATTTCCCTGTAAGTTCCCCTAGCGTTTATACACCCGAACCCAATCGACTTGCATCTCGGAGGTGTCGACGAAGGTGGTCGGTGAGGAATTCGGGAAAAAGAACCCGCCAACGGCCGTGTTGAGTACCAATTGCTGTTTTTGACCGAATAGACTGGCGATGAAATTCAAAGGGCTTGCATTGTAGCGGTGCAACAACTCCCCATCGAAATAGATTTCTAGATTCGTTGCCGTCCATATCAATTCGTAGGTATGGAAGTCGGCCGTAATATCGACGTCTACCTCATGTTCGTGTACGGTATTGTTGTTGTCCGTAATCGGAATACCGGGTTGGGTACCGTAAAAGATATTGCTGGAGAATTCCATCGGGAGGTTGCCCCGGGCTTCGATAATATCGATTTCACCTTTGGTCGGCCATGGATCCCCATACGACCAAAAGGCCGGCCACATGCCATTGCCCGGGGGCATTTTGATGTGGGCCATAAATCGGTATTCGGTTTCCCCATTTCCATTGGAGGGGCCGAAGGTGGTCTTTGATTCGATACGGCCCGACACATACTCGAACTGTTTAGGTGTCGGATCAAATGGATTGTTGGGGCCTACGATATTTTCACGTTGTACGTTGATGGTCAATATGCCATTTTCAATCACTAGCTGCTCTGGGCGGTAAAATTGGATTTCATTGTTGAAGGCTCCACTTTCCCATACATTCCACTGCGCCAAATCCGTTTCGAATTCCTCCTCAAAGACGAGGTTCCATTCCCGATTGGGATCCAAGGTCTCCTCATCGGGCGGGTCAATGGGTAGGTTGGATTGGTCATCCGAATCGTCGTTTCCACTGCTTGAACAGGCAAATACCAATAAGAGGGACAAACAGAGAAAGGTTCCATACCGGAACCTGTAAAGGGCAGCGTTTTTACGCATGGTTTTGTATTTATTATTAGCCTATTTGAAGGTGGTGATTTTGATCACCCCTGTCGCCGCGCGTGAACCGTAAAAGGCCGCCTCTTGATCGGAAAGCACTTCGACCTTTTTCACATTGAAATTGTCAACGAGTTCGTTGACAGAGGCGAAGGAGTTACCGACGATATAGTTGTTCAAGACATACAGGGGTTCGAACGAACCTTGATTGCTGACCGAATTGGTGGCTTTGGTCACTATGGGGGTGCCGTTTCGAAGCGTGACCCCTGGGAGCTGTCGGATCTTGGTAAGCAAGGGTACGTTACCGCGATTGCGTTCTTCGAGTTTCTCTTTTACATCGGCAGAGGCCGTGTCTTGGTTTTTGGTCGATGAGCATGCGCAAAGAACAAGTACGCAGACCATAGCAAAGGCGATATTCAGTTTTTTCATGATGCTGTATTTGTGTGGACTTAATTTACGAAATATACGGCAAAAGCTGTTGCTTAAGGTAGGAAAACGAAAACGGCCTTCATTTGAAGGCCGTTTCATACCGTAAGGCTATGGATGGTTATTTGCGCAAGTACATGTTGCCGTTGATGGTGTTCAAACGCAGTTGGGTGGTGGCATTGCTGATTTTTTGTGAGACTTTTTGTCCGACATGACGATCTGAGGAAGCCAATTGGAGGCCTTCGTCGGCATAGATATCACCATGTATGGTCTCGGCCACCATGCTGACGCCAGCCACTTTAAGATCGATTTCCCCGTTGATGGTGCTGAGATCAAGATTCCCTGAAAAACGGTCGATTTCGATGTTTCCGTTGATTAAATCGGCGGTAAGGTTGCCATCGACGACTTCGGCCTTCATGTCCCCATTGATACTGCTTACCCGAAACTGTGCATTTTTGGGCACATACAAGGTATAATTGAATTCGTAGTCTTTCTGGGTATGGTAATAAGACCGCTTCTTTTTGCCTTTGTTCTCGCTTTTCCATGCGTCGTACATGGCCTCAAAGATGTCTTCAGGTTTCGCAGTGATTGTCAAGGCGCCGCTTGTTTCGAAAACGTCGAGCTCGTACAGTTCCAGAAATTGGTTGTCCTCAGTGCTGAGTTCGGCTTTGAAGTAGACCGTTTGCTTGTCCCAGGTCTTGATCTGGATGTCGTTGGCGAATGGTACCTTGAGCTCGATATAGCGGTCGTTGTGGTCGAAATTCCTCTCGATGGTTTTCTGTGCATGGACCGTAAGGCACGCCAGTGCAAGGGCCAAGGTGACGATTTGTTTTTTCATGACTGTTCGTTTTTTGATGTTCGTGATGGGTTACTTTTTTCTCAAGTAGATGTTGCCATTGGTAGAACGCAATTTGATGTCGACGCCACCATTGTTGATGACCCCTGTTACTTTGCGGCCGGCCACTGATCGCATGCCTTCTTTTGAGGGTTTCGAAATGTCGAAATTCGAATACACATCGCCGTTCCAGCTACTCATGGAAAGGTTGGCCGGAGTGTTCTGCGGAAGGCTGACATCGACCGTGCCGTTGGTGGTAAAGATCGAAATGGGTGAAGCTTGGTTGATCGCATCGAAAATGACTTCAACGGTTCCGTTCAAGGCATTGGCGGTAACCGGTCCGTTTACGTTCTCGATATATACACTACCGTTCAATTGTGCATTGGCCTCGATTTCAGAGGAGAATCCACTGATTTTCATGTTGCCATGCCAGGTGGTCTTTACCGAGACCTTTTGGGTTTTCGGTAAATAGATCTCGGCCCGGTCCGATTTGCGCAGGTTTTTGACGATCAGGTTGTTGCCATCCTGCACTACGTAAAAACCGACATCGGTATTATCGGTGCCGCCGTTTTGGCCAACAAGTTTCAAGCCCTTGGCACGATCAGGGGTGCCTTTCGCCTTGCCCGATTTGATCAGGATCTCATTTTTGTCATGGGTCTTGACGGTCACATCGGCTTTCGATTCGATTTTCACCCAATCGATCCCGTTCAATGATTTGCTGTAATCATTTTGAGCATAGCCTATCGTAGCTACGGCACATACTAATAAAAGTGTAGTCAAACGTTTCATAATTATTCGCTTTTTGATTTATATGATTTTTGGTAATAAGGTGGTTATTTGGTCTTTGATAAAAGGTTGGGTCGCCTCGTTTTCAAGCAATCGTTGCATAGGGCCAATCGCCTTTTTCTCTTGGATCTCGACCAATAGTTGGATGATGGCGATCTGCATGCTCGGATCTTGCTCGGTTTCGAGGGCGGTAATAAAGGCCGTCTTGACTTTTTCTGAGGTTTTGAACCGCGACAAGGCTTCCATTGCGGTGAGACGTACGTTGGTATTCTCGTCGTTCAGCATCCGATCGGTCAAGGCATCGACGATCGCCGCGTCAGGCTCCTTGAATTCCTCGATGTATTGGACCCCTTGGATCCGCTTACTGGCCGATTCGTTTTCCATTAAGGAAATCATCGTAGTCTGGATCAGGGCTTGTTGTTCTTGTTGTACTTGGGCGATGGTCAGATCCGATTGTTTCGCCCCTAAATAGCGACCGAAAACAAAGGTTCCGATAAGGATCGCGATACTGGCCGCGATACGGTAAAAGCCACCGAACCCTTTTCTGGAGGATGTAGGCAGGGAGACCACGGCTACCTGCTGTTGCTGGGCTTCTTTCAACATCTGATCAAAACCTTGGCGCAGCTGCGGTGAGGGCTTGACCTGGGGTTCTTCCGAGAAGGCCTTGAACAGCTGGGTATAGGCATTGACATCTTCTTGCCATTCTGGATTTTGCTTAAAGGCTTTTTCGAATTCCTGCTGCTGGGCTGTCGTCAAACTGCCTTCCAAAAAGTCCGGAATGTGGTTTATGAATGCTGCTTTGTCCATGATCAAATGGTTTGCATGTAAATCGTTTTCAACTTTTTCAGTGCCCGACTGACTTTGGTTTTGACGGCTCCTGGGGTACTGTCCATGATCTCTGCCAATTCTTGGTACTTGATACCTTGAAAGCGGTTCATGATCACTACTTCCCGATCAGAAGGTTCCAATTGCTGTAGGGCTTGGTGCAGATGGGTATACTCTTCTTGCCGTGTTTCGTTTTCCAACCGATGTGCAACGCTTTCCAAATCACCATGCCGTTCTTTATTTCGGGTAAAATGGGTCTTTAAGCTGTTTCTCGCGATGGTGAACATCCACGAAAGGAAATTGCCATTGTTGTATGAACTTCGGTATTTCATCACCTTGTAAAAGACATCTTGCGTCAGATCTTCGCTCAGCATGCGGTCACCGCTCATTTTGTAAAGGAAATTGAAAAGGTGTACGTGGTGCCTATCGAATAAAAGGCGTAGCTTCTCCAAATTTCCTTGGGCCACTTCGGCCATGATCGCTTCATCGGTCTGTTGCTCCAACAGCATGTCTAATAGTTGGTGTTTGACTTATATAGTCAACAAAATACAAAAGGTTACAGCGGGCTGGGAAAAAAATAGGATATACCTGAAATACAATAAGTTAGGGTCGAAAAAAAATCAATGGCACCCGCAGTCGTCGCTGCAGCAGGACTTGGTGTCCTTCTTTTTCGTGGCTAAAAGGGTTTTCGGAAGGAGGTATTTTTTGATGAGGTACCCCAGAGCGATCGCTAGGGTCGAATAGGCCAATATGTACTGTAGGGTTTCCATTTAACTGATCAATTGGTAGGCCGAGAAGGCCACAAGATACGCAAATACACTCATAAAGGCGAGCTGCAGCATCGGCCATTTCCAAGAGTTGGTCTCGCGTTTTACAATGGCCAGGGTGCTCATGCATTGCATGGCAAAAGCATAGAAAAGCATCAAAGAAACCCCTGTAGCCAAATTGAAGAGCGGTTGTCCTGCTTCATCCAGTTCGGCCTCCATGCGATTTTTTATGGTCTCTTCTTCATCATTACCCACACTGTATATGGTGGCCAAAGTACCGACGAACACTTCGCGTGCCGCGAACGAGGTCAAGACCGCGATACCGATTTTCCAATCATAGCCCAAGGGTCGTACCAGGGGTTCGATGAACTTGCCCAGTTGGCCGATATACGAATGCTCTAAACGGTAGCTGGAGATTTCCTGTTGGCGGGCGCTTTCTTCCAAAGCCGCCATAACCGTTTCTATGGATTGATTTGGGTTCGCCTCTTGAAGGTGCTCGATGTTGGTGTCGATATAATTGCGGCTGTATTGGTTCAAACCTTCGGACTCGATGCGTTCATTAACGATCGATTCGGCATTTTTAAAGTCGTCTGAATGACCATTCGACCCCAGAAACCAGAGAATGATCGAGATGGCCAAAATGATCTTACCGGCACCGAAGACAAAGCTCTTGGTCTTTTCGACCACGGTGATCAACACGTTCTTGGCCAGGGGCATCCGGTAATTGGGCATTTCGATCATAAAGACGGAACGGGAACGGATCTTAAGGATCTTGTGTAAGACCATGGCCGAACCGATGGCCATTGCAAAACCTAAAAGGTAGAGTACCATCAAGGTCAATGCTTGATAACTGATGCCCAAGAACGTACCTTCTGGGATGACCAAGGCGATCAATATCAAGTATACCGGCAGTCGGGCCGAACAGGTCGTGAAGGGTACCACAAGAATGGTGATCAACCGTTCTTTCCAATTTTCTATAGTTCGTGTGGCCATTACGGCAGGAATGGCACAGGCGGTACCCGAAATCAAAGGCACCACACTTTTGCCACTCAATCCGAACGGTCGCATTAGCCGGTCCATCAAGAATACGACGCGGCTCATATAGCCCGATTCTTCCAAGAGTGCAATGAGCAGGAACAAAAAGGCGATTTGGGGTACGAAGACCAAGATCCCCCCGATACCGGCCAAGACCCCTTCGGCCAACAAATCGGTGAATATGCCCGAGGGTAAGGTGGTTTTCAACCAATCGGACAATTGGGCGAATTGCGCATCGATGAAGTCGGAAGGATAACCGCTCCAATCGAAAATCGCTTGGAAAATCAATAATAAGATGGCAAAAAAGATGAGGTAGCCGAACACCTTATGGGTCAAAATCCGGTCAAGGGCAGCCCCCAACCCTTTTGCTTTTTCGGGATTTACCGAATACGCTTTCTTCAAGGCGTTGTTGATGAACTGGTACCGAAGTACCGTTTCACGGTGCTGTAATTTCTTTAATTCGTCTTTCGACTTGGTCGTGAATGAAGTGGCATCTTGGATCCGCTTTTTCTCGATGGGCATGAAGTTCACATCCTGTGTAATGACCAGCCACAGCTTATAGACCGATTCTTTGGGGAAGGCTTGCAGCAGCCTATCGAAGTATTTGGGTTCGATACGACGGGTGTCCAGATTGGGAAGGGTGGATAGGGAGCGGTAGTTTTGGATGAGTTCTTTGACGCGTTCGATCCCTTCCCCTTTTCGTGTACTGACCAGGGCGATTTGCGTGTCCAATGCTTTTTCCAAAGCCTCCACATCGATGGAAATCCCCTTCTTTGCCATTTGATCTGTCATGTTAATGACCAAAAGGGTCGGTATACCCAAATCCTTGATTTGGGTAAACAACAACAGATTGCGTTTGAGGTTTTCAACATCGGTAATGACCACGGCGACATCGGGGTAGTCTTTATCGGCCTTGTTCAAAAGCAATTCGACCACGATGCTTTCGTCCAATGAAGTGGTATTCAGGCTGTAGGTACCCGGCAGATCGAGAATATGGGCCTTGACCCCTCTGGGGAGTTTACAGATGCCTTCTTTTTTCTCAACGGTAATTCCGGGGTAATTCCCGACTTTTTGATTCAGGCCGGTAAGCTGGTTGAAGACCGAGGTTTTACCGGTATTCGGGTTTCCGATAAGGGCGACATTGATGCTTTTGCTCATGGTTCGGGGGCTTCTTCGACGCCCTCGAGGGCGATTCGTTCGGCCATTTGCTTACGAATGGCAATATGTGAACCGTTGACATTGATATAGATGGGGTCGTTCAAGGGGGCGATTTGCACCAATTCGACTTCATTGCCGGGCAAACACCCCAATTCCAATAACTTGATCGGGGGCAGTTCGTCGTCAAACTCCTTGATAATACCCTTTTGGCCCTGTTTCAAATCGGCGATCGTCAAAAGCAGATCTTATTTCGATTGATTTTAAGTAAATAAAAATACGCTAAAATCCATATACCAACCTATTCTTCCCCGTAAGATTGCTTTAAGACGTGCAGGTCGTCCATCAATTTTTCGATATCCTCGGGCCGGGTACCGTCGTAAAATCCGCGAATGCGTTTTTCCTTATCCACCAAAATAAAGTTTTCGGTATGGATCATGTCATAGGGGCCACCGTCACCATCGGTTTTCACCGCTAAGTATGATTTGCGGGCCAGTTCATAGATCTGTTTCTTATCGCCGGTCACCAAGTTCCATTTATGATCAAGCACCCCTTTTTCCAGAGCGTATCGTTTCAATTGCGCCACCGAATCGATGTCAGGGGTCACCGAATGCGAGAGCAACAACACCTCGTCATCATCCAGGATCGACCCTTGAATCCGGGCCATGTTCTTGGTCATGATCGGGCAGATACTGGGGCAGGTCGTAAAGAAAAAATCGGCAATGTAGATCTTACCGGAATAGTCTGCCTGGGTGATGGTACGACCGTTCTGGTTGGTCAAGGCGAAATCCGCTATGGTATGGTATTTTTTACGGTCGAAAAGACTGCTATCGACCAATTCTTGGTTCACCATATTCGGTTGGTAGATCGGCAGTCGGCGTTGGGGTCGCAAGGCATCATACATGAAGTAAATGATGACGGCCGATAAAATCAGCAAAACGGTGCCGAATAATTTGAACTGGGCCAGGAATTTTCGCATGGGTACAAAGGTAAGGCCCAATTCAGAGGGCATCAAATCATGCGGGGCTTTTCATGCTAATTGTTTCTTAAATCGATCGGCGGTTCGTCGAACGGGTTTTTATAAGCGGTGTTAAAAACTTACTTTTGTCAGCTTAGTGAAATAATGTTGAAATGAACCCCATAGTCATACAGGTCATCCAATTCTTTTTGAGCCTTTCGATTTTGATTGTGCTCCATGAGTTGGGCCATTTTATACCTGCTAAATTATTCAAGACCCGTGTCGAGAAATTCTACCTGTTTTTCGATATCAAATATTCCCTCTTCAAAAAGAAAATCGGTGAGACCGTTTACGGTATCGGATGGTTGCCCTTGGGAGGCTATGTGAAGATCAGCGGTATGATCGATGAGAGCATGGATACCGAAGCCATGAAAGAGGAGCCCAAACCCTGGGAGTTTCGAAGCAAACCGGCTTGGCAACGGTTGATCATCATGCTAGGAGGGGTCACCGTAAACTTTATTTTGGCCGTCATCATCTATATCGGGATGGCCTACAAATATGGGGAAGAGTACATTCCTATGGACAGCCTTAAGGATGGGGTTTGGGTGGTCGAAGAGACCATCGGCGCCAAGGCGGGCATCGAGACCGGCGATAAGATATTGGAAGTCGATGGCAACCCGATCAAATCCTTTCGAAGTGTTTATTTGGAACTGATCAACGGTAACCGTGTGACCATCGAACGCGATGGGCAACGGATCGAAAAGGACATCCCCGTCGATTTCATCGCCACCTTGCTCGAAGACGAGGATAAGGTACGTTTCTTGAGTTTCCGCCAACCTTTTATCGTTTCCGAGATTTCGGAAGGTTCGCACAATACCGGGGCCGATTTCATCAAAGGGGACGCTTTTGTCACCATCAATGGCCAAGCGGCCGAATACTACGATCAGGTCAGTCCGCTACTTGCGAATTACAAAGGCGAAGAAGTGACCGCCAGTATCAATAGGAACGGAACGATGATGGAGGTACAGGCCAAGGTCAATGAAGAAGGAAAACTCGGTTTGGGGTTATTGAACCTGACCGTTGAGGAGTACGCCGACAATGGCTACTTTGCTATCGCGACCGAAGAA
This sequence comes from Flavobacteriaceae bacterium, assembly GCA_013214065.1. Taxonomy (GTDB): domain Bacteria; phylum Bacteroidota; class Bacteroidia; order Flavobacteriales; family Flavobacteriaceae; genus Flagellimonas_B; species Flagellimonas_B algarum. The sequence goes on along the minus strand of JABSPK010000002.1, from coordinate 221,774 downwards.
TACTCGTTTTTAGAGGCCATTCCGGCCGGTATAAACAAAGGCGTTGAAACCTTGGGGAATTATGCGAAACAATTGAAGAAGATCTTCAACCCGTCTACAGGAGCGTATAAAGGTGTTGGGGGGTTCGCCGCAATTGGTAGCATGTTCCCCGATACTTGGGACTGGGCCGCATTCTGGTCGACTACCGCGTTGATTTCGATCATCCTGGCCTTTATGAACGTGTTGCCGATCCCTGCTTTGGACGGGGGGCACGTCATGTTCTTGTTATACGAAATGGTTTCTGGACGCAAGCCTAGCGATAAGTTCTTGGAATACGCACAAATGGTGGGCTTTTTCATCCTAGTGGCTTTGTTGTTGTTCGCCAATGGAAACGACATCTATAAGGCGGTATTTAAATAAAAATCGTCGGTTTTTGTTTGTAGTCTTTTAAAGAATCGGCTATATTTGCAGCCGCTAAAAGCGTAATAGTCCTCCTTAGCTCAGTTGGTTAGAGCATCTGACTGTTAATCAGAGGGTCCTTGGTTCGAGTCCAAGAGGGGGAGCGAAAGTGAAAATCCAACACTTAACAAGTGTTGGATTTTTTTTGTTGCGAAACTCACGCCATCCTTGCCAAGGAAACCATTCGGAACCTTTTCCAATTCAAATACGACTTCCATTCACACTTAATCTATTGTTGAGTTACGAACCAACTCCAACATTTTATAAAAGTCATTCTGATCATACTGAAAGTCTTTTTCTGTATCGACACGGTGCACCAACACTAACTTTAAGTCTGGATAAATGCCTAGGATATGAATGCCCAATCCTGTGTGGAAAAATGAATTTCGCGTGCCGGATTGGTTGAATTTCACCCTCCACAACATACCATAGGCCAAATTACGTTCAGGGTTGTAAATGGAAATCGGTTTCGTTGAAAGGTCGATCCAGGCTTTCGGGATGATTTGCTTGCCCTTCCAATTTCCATAGTTCAAATATAGTTGACCATATAAGGCCAAATCCCTCGAAGACATTCTAAAATGATAAGCAGGATGTTTTGATTTGCTCTTCTCATAGCGATACACCCCATCAACATTCGGTAGAACCTTAGTATTGGTTTCACCATCAATACTGGCATACTCACCCAAATAGTGACTCATTCCGAGTGGTAATGCGATTTCTTCGTAAAAGGCTTGAAAAATACGCTTGCCTGTTTGCCGTTCAAGGATGGTTCCTAAAACGTTGAAATCCCAATTATTATAATAAAAAAACGCTCCAGGTTCATGGGTGCCTCTTTCGGGTCGGTTAACTAACATTGCTTTATTTACAGCAGCGGCATCATGATATATTCCGGATCGGGACTTCAACAAATCGCCGATCGTGGCATTTAGCTCCAGGGAACTAAGTTTGGAGGGCCCATCATTGATCTTCATCTCTTTCAAGGTCATTGAGGTGTCAATTTGACCTTTATGGATGGCTATACCATACAATGAATTTAGCATTGCTTTTCTCATGGAATGGATGAGATGTCTTTTCCTGGTATTTCCCCATTCAAAAATGATTTCCCCTTCAACCATTAAGATCGTCGAGGAAGCTCCACTAAGCTCCAAATGATTTTTTAGCTCTTCTAGTTTGCTACTGGAAAACCCTTTGGATTCCGGAGTGGTAAATGAGAAACTATGTTTTGATTGCGCCTTACTAATTAAGGTGAACAGCAGGGCTAGCCAAAACAGCAGCTTAATATTCATCGGCTATCGAAAATGTGGATTTAAGTGATATTCCAAATGCGCGAGAATCAACAAATTGATGTATACCTTCGGTAAATTGTGTGCTTATCAATCTAAAGCAGGGTGGCCTGATGCATTTCCTACAACATTGATGAAGTTCATGTCAGCGTAATATAATTTTGAAGACTTCATCTTTTCATTCGACAGAAACTTGGGAATGATCTCTTCAATCACCTCTTTATCCCATAAAACTTGTTCATGTCCTGCATTTTCCAAAATGATATGCTGTGCGTTCGAAAACCCTTCCATGGTTTTTTCTACTTGGGCCACGGGGGTTCTGCAGTCTAAGCTCCCGGTTATGAACAGTGTAGGAATCTGGGTCTTTACAGGTTGTGATGCATCAAAAGAAAGGGTATTGGTGACCCAATGCGGTTTGGCAGCTGAAAATGGGAAATTGACCACATTACCGAAAATACTGGCTCGTGCCTGCTGTTGGATGGCATTCCATCGTTCCGTGCTTGCTCCGGAAGCCAACTGTTGATTGATTCCTTGACCAGAAATAGCCAATGCAAAAACAATTCTTTTCTGGGCGAAAAATTGCAACATGGAATAATCCTCGTGTAGAATGGTATAAAGTAGTCTTGGAATGACAGGAATGTCCGTCGAATCGTCAATATCCAATCTTAGGATCAAGGCAAGCCCAAATGCACCGATTTCCATTTGATGGACATTGCCAGTGATGGGATTTTTAATAGAAATTTCGGCTGGCCTTTTCTCTAATTTCGCCATGGCCTCATACGTTAGCGTCTTAAAATCGGGAACGCTTGCACTTAATTGTTCATCTTTAGAAATCAGTGCTGCGAGCACCTCTATATGGTCGTCCAAATACTTCGGGTAATTAAGGCTCTGGTTGGGAGCGTCAGACCCTGCAAGAATGGCATTCTTGATCTTTTTTGGAAAGAGTTTCATTACCGTCATGCCAATGTGGGAGCCAAAACTAAAACCATACAGGGTGTATCGATCGATATTTAATGCACTGATGAGGTCTTCTACATCTTTAGCATGTTCTTCAATGGTATAGCCCGTAACATCCACTTCCCTTTCTTTGAATGTATTTAAAGCGATTTTCACCATTTTTTCGTAGTGATCATAGGCTGACTTTTCTGATTTAAAAAAATCTTCGGGGAATGCTTCTTCCCATACATAGAGAAGCGATTCATCATCGGTTCCGCGTCTCTCGATAAAAATTAAATCGGAGATTTTTAAGATATCCAACCAAAAACCAATTTCTATAGGGTCTTCGGTTTGCCAAATTACCTTACCTCCACCACCTTCCAAATAAACTACCGGTGGTTCGGGATTTTGGGCCAAACTTTTTAATCGAGCATATTTTACCCGTATGGATCTACTTCCTGGATTTTTTCGATTTTCCGGAACTTCAAGAAATCCTATCTCTCCTTCAATTGAAACCCCATTTTCAGTCTTAAAAATCTTCTGCTCCACATCCGTTAAGCTATATTGGGCAAGGCAGCTCAAAGAAAAAAAGAGTAAAATGATAGGTAAACAGTATTTTTTTTGAAATGGAGCAGCCCATTTTGCCAATTGCATGATCGTAAGGGTATTTTGATTTATAGAGTTCATGTTATTTGATAATTACCTATTATACCACAAGTCTTTTCCTAAATACAAGCGGTTAAGTAGTAGCTGTTCCAAAATTTTTATCACATTGTCCCCGTTCGCAAAAATGATATACCCGTTCTTTGATTTTGGAAACCAAATGGCCAAAGTATTCACCCCAGGGTCCTTTCCGGTATGCAGTAAGGCGTGTTCCCCATCACTGAAATTTGTCAGGATTTCCCATCCCAAGCCAAAAAAATCGTTTTCCTTAAGTTGAACTTGTGGGGAAATCATTTGTTGAAAAAGTTCATCCGAAAGTCCAGCTCCGTTGATAACATGTTCCAGGAATTTCCCATAATCCTCAACGGTACTTAATACATTGGCTGCGGCATTGGCCTCGTAATATTTTTGCGTGGCTATTTTTTCGCCAGCTTCATTAAAATTAAGGGCATAGCGGTTCTCATCCATTTCGGTGTTCCACCAAAAATGGGTGTCCCTCATGCCAAGGGGGGCGAACAGGTATTCCTCGGCCAATTCTTCAATACTTTCGCCTGTTTTGTACTCAATGGCTTTACGCAAATACTCAAACCCTTCCCCGGAGTATTGGTATTTGGTTCCCGGATCATGTTCAAACGTCAAGGTATTGGATTCGGTTAGATAGCGCCAGTTGGGAAAACCACTTTGATGGGTAAGTATGAGTCTTGGGGTTAGTTTTTTATGTCTTTCATCTTGTTTGATGTCAGGATCCACAAAATAAGGATGTAAGGGTTCATCCAATCCGATGACACCTTGATCCACTAGTTTGAGAACAGTAAGGGCAAAAATGGGTTTTGTTAATGAAGCTACTTTGAAAATGGTATTATAAGGTGCCTTTCGTTCACCATCCAAGGTGCCATAGACTTCGACCTTATTAAAAGTTCCGTTTTCTATAATCCCGATTCCCAAAGCAGGAACACCGCTTTCTTTAAGAAGGGCTTCCATATCAAAACCATCATTATTTAGGGCATCGGCCTGTTCTTGGTGGTCATAACTCAAAACATCGTCAATTTTCCAAACGCCTTCATCCAGCACCCAGGTATGGGTAAACCGGGCAGTACTGGTCCAGAGATTATCTTGTCCCTCTTCCTTCAGGTAAAAATGGTGAACGCCTTTTTGAATGGCCCCATACAATTTTCCGTTATGATGTAAGGGGAACACCTCCAAGCTGGCGATATCCACCTTTCGGATGGGTTTTTTCCCTCCACCGGCACATACGTATTTTCGGGTATTGTAGAAAAATGCCGCCCGGTCCTGGAAACCACTTTGGTCGTGATACATTCGAAAACCGGGGTTTAATCTACTTTCCAGATAGTCGAGATCACATTGATTGAATCCTCTTTCAAAGAAGATGCTATCCTGTTTTCGTAGCTCGATAAAAAGATCCGAATTATGATCGACTTGAGCCATTGACATTACTGTTATAAAAGCGAAAGCGAAGAAGGGGGATACGTGTATTTTCATAATTGATTTTGCCCAAAATTGGGAACAAACCATCGGAACGATAAATCAAAAGCCGTTCAAAGTAGCTTTAAAACCGAACTTTTATTGGGGTCAAAACACGAAGCAAACGGTTTTCAGTAGCCTAGGGATCGGTAGAATTCCTTTTGTCTATCAAATGCTTTTTCCACGATTTCGGGGTCTGATTGGGGCCAAGCGGTATCATCCAAATGAGAGGGGGTGAAAAGATGCCCGCATCCTTCGTAAAGAACGAGTTCACAGGAGTACCCTAGTTGGTTCATTCGGTCATGGAACGATTCGGCATATGGGGTTGGGGTAAGATTGTCCGTTCTACCCTGGAGCAACAGGGTGGGGGGTATGTGAAGACCGTCCTTGATGTTTTTAAGGGGAGATAGGGCATCTGCATTTTCTCCATTGCGCAATAGACTTTTGAAATACCCATCACTGGTATCCAGGGCTGGCGAAATCAATATCATCGCATTGGGAACGCTTTCTTCTTCGCGCTGGATAACGGATACGGCCGAAACCAAATGCCCCCCGGCTGATAGCCCTTTGCCAATTACTTTATTGGGATCAATGGAAAGGGAATCCGCATTTTTGCGCAACCATACAAAGAAATCCCGAACGTCGTTCATGGCATCGGAAGGGCTTACATCCGCTCTGTTCGATAGCCTGTATTCTACCGAAAACCCTACTAAGCCATTTTCCGCGGCATGTTGGGCGCTTTCTATGGTAAAAGAAGCGTCACCTACGATCCAACCGCCCCCGTGAAATGCAGCTAGTGCGGCATAAGTGGTATCGGGGTCAAAGTCTTTGGGTTTAAACACATAAGCTTCCAATTGAAACCCCTTCACTGTTTTGTAAATCAAGGTTTCCAGGTCTTTTCTTTTTTCCAGCGATTCAGAGCGAAACTTTGCTATGCTACGCTTTATTTCTGGATTTTCAGCAGTTTGTGCCAGCGCATCAAGCAATTTTTCCCCGTTGGGCCAAGTATATTTTTCAATATGCGATTTGATGTATTCCAAGGACCAGGATTCCTGTAATTCTTGATTCTTTACATTGGATCTTATAAAGTCAAGGGTGGTTGTGGTTCGGACCAAACCTGAATAAATCGTACTATCCACTGCTCTGTTGGACAAAATTCCATCGGTTTTGAAATCAATCCAAGTCCGTCCAAATTTTCGGTAATTGTCTAAGTCCAAAAAAGAAGCTTCCCCGAAATTGCGGAGCGACTTTTCAAAGCGCATCGTGTCAATGGACACTTCTTCCCCTGTGAAATTTTTATGGAAACGGGGATACCTTAATAGCATTCGGTCCATGGAGAAATGAACTGAAGCGGCATTTAGGCTTTGGAAGGTTCTTCCGAGATTCGTTTCTTTTTCCAGTGCAGTGATAAAAAGCCCGCGAATGGAATCCACTTTTTTATGGAAGTCCGCGGGGTTTAAGGAATGCAGTTGATACCAATTACGATTAAGGTAAGCTACCACCGACTCATTGATTTTTCTCTCCCTTTGTAAATAATCATTTTCATTCTTCAGGTCGGATGTAAAGTGGATGGAATCACCTTTCAGTTCTACCACAACCTCTTTGCCGGGCTCCCAGAACAGTTCCCATTCCGATTCGTTCACTTTAACGGAATAAAGGTTGGGCAGTGACGATTTTGGAGAAAAGACATAATTGCCTTTTTCATTTTTATCAAGGGTAACCCCTGAAATTTCAATAGGCGTGTTCGAGATAAATACGATAGTATTCCGCACATCGGATTCGCAACTTAAAAGGGAACTGAACAGTGTCAGACCAAATAGAAATCCAATGATTTTTAAAGTTTGTGTGGTTTTTTGATATATTGACATACGTCTTTCTTAGGAGTTCACAAATTAAGTTGGGCAGCTATCATTACAAAATCAAAAGGCATTCATTATACATTCAAAAATGAATTATCAGGGCAATAAGGATCTACAACTTTTAGAAATCTGTAAAAGCTTGATCGAAGATAAACTTCAATGGGAGCCTAGCAGCTCATGGCGGCAACGCGATTTTTTGAATTTGTTAAGCCTTATCGAGAAAGAATCGGGGATCAATATCAGTTTGACTACCATACGGAGAATTTGGAGTGCGGATTACCATGGGAATCCGCAAAAAAGTACGCTGGATGCGCTTTCCATTTATTTGGGATATCAAAACTGGTTGGATTTTAAAACCAATCAAGAAACCTTGGTTCCCCAGTTGAGGAAGAAGCAGGGTATGGACAAGTATAAACGTTTCCCATCGGCCCTAATACCGATACTAGGTATCGTTGTTTTTGCGGTGGGTATCGCTTTTGTTGCCCACGAAAAAGAGGGGTCTTCACCAACCCTGGCAAAAATATCCGTGAAGAAAGTGGAGCCTAGTGGGGTTCCGAATACGGTGGTTTTTAGCTACGACCTAGAACATACGGATGCTCAGGAGTATTATATTCAGCAAACGTGGGATCATGCTGATACGATACGTTTAGACCCAAGGGATTCCATCCTAACAAGAACCTATTATTATCCTGGTGCGCATCAGGTAAAAGTGGAGGCTGATGGGGAAATCGTTGCTGCGACCTCAGTCAAAATAAATACTGACGATTGGGTGGCACTATTCGGAACCGGCCGTTTGGATGTCAATCCCCTGTATTTGGATATTGAAAAATCCAATCCCCAAGGAACCATGTCCGTTAGCGCTGACAAACTGGTTGGGAAAGGGATTGCCCCAGACCCTAAGCTGGTTCTTAGTTACTATTACATCACCGATTTTGAGCATGTGGATGCTGAAAATTTCAAAACAAGCTTCCGTATTAAAAATGATGATTTTAAAAATGCGAATTGTGCCGTTATGCGGGTGGGTATTATCGGTACAAAGAATTCCTATTTCGTGCCATTTACCAAACCTGGATGTGTAGGAGAGTTGAATTTTAGGTTGGGTACCAAGTACTTTAAAGGGAAGAATCATGATTTGTCGAATTTTGGCACCGACATTTTTACATGGCAAAATGTAGCGTTTGAACGACAAGGTGAAACCTATACCATTACACTCAATCAAGAACCCATCTTTTCAGCGGAAGGGGGACAGGATGTAGGCGATATCGCGGGCTTTCTCATAAGTTTTTCCGGTTCGGGATCCGTGGATTTTGTTGAGTTAATGAACACATCTACTAATGAATTGGTGTATTCAGAACATTTTGAATAGTCTAACCTACCCCTTCAAGACGATTGTTTTTCTGTTGTACTTCATAATAACGCTAGTTTGAATCAACTATAAACCCTTTTTGAATTGGGGGTCTAAGGATGTTGTTTCAATTTAGAGCTGTAATTTTCTTGATAGACTTTAGGCTTTAAGATTAAGTTTCGGTCCAAATGAAATATTCCAAACGATTCTATCTAGGCGATAGGTTATTCATCGCCATATTGTGTTCGTCTTTTCAATTTGTAGTTGTTCCGAAGAATTAAAAGAGTCACGAACAACCCCTTTGGAAGCTTTTGGTATGGCTACGGAATAGTGTTGTCCACGTTAAAAAACGGATTTATGCAAACACAGCTGGGCACCATTGAATTTCCAAAGCGGAAAATGAGCTTAAATAAGGGTAGAAAAGGAAATTTTAAAAGTAATTATTGCGCCAAAATGAATTCAGTAGGTTTTGCATTTCAAAAAAAAACGTTCTCAACCCGTGTTTTTGTGCCCATTAGGGAATTGGTATTTATTCTTTTCCATTTTGTTGGTTGTACCCTTGTCGCACAGGAAAACAAAACAGAAAAAAAAATGTCTTTTGAAATTCCTTTGACCGAGAAATACTGGTCATCAGTTTCCGATAATGTTGAGTTCAAAAAAAATAATTCGGTAAGTATCGCAAGCAGTAATAATAATCAACCGATTACGATACAACTGGAGGAGGTTGTTTTTTCAATAGGCACTATTGAATTTGATGTCAAATTAAATGGAACAGGATTTCCTGGAATTAATTTTCGTGTAGATGAAACCGGAAAAAATTCAGAAACGTTTTACCTAAGACATTTTGGAGAACCAAATGTTCTAAACAGAACGACGGTACAATATTGTGCCGTAATCGATGATTCGACACTTTGGAATATAAGTGATCAGTACCAAGGAGCCGCCCTACTTAAGGAAATCGAATGGAATCATATCAAACTGGTGGTTTCGACCCATCAAATGAAAGCGTATGTGAACGATATGGTAAATGCGGCATTGCATGTTCCCATATTAGAAGGGATTACGACTAAAGGAGCTATACGTCTTAGTGGAAACGTAAGCTTTGCAAATATGGTCCTAACTCCGGGCGGGGTGGAAGATTTGCCTGCCGGGAAAGGATATGATTACACCGAATATGATCCCTATTACCTTAAAAACTGGCAAGTACGGCATCCCATTCCATTTCCAGTGGGGCTCTCTATAATGAAGAAGGTAAATCGAAATCCAGGAGTAGCAATCGATGAACAATACTATGACCCGAATGCCAATTGGGATTCGATTAGTGCGGGCCCCAGGTCGCTGATAAATTTGAATAAAAAGTTCGGTAAATCAGAACGGGGTGAACGAAGACTAATATGGTTAAGGACCACCATTACATCCAATAAGCCACAGGATAAGAAAATGAGAATAGGATTTAGTGATGAGATTTGGGTCTTTATCAATGGAAAACCCTTATATCAGGACAAAAATTTCTTTGGCTCACCAGGCATGAAGGAACCCAAGGGCAGATGTTCATTGGATAATTCTGTGATTTCCGTTCCATTTCAAGAAGGTGAAAACGAAATCTTGATCGGGGTTTCCAACACTTTTTTTGGTTGGGGCCTGATGGCAAGATGGAGTGATATGGATGGACTTTCCTTCTAATCGGTTAAACTATCGGATTATACTTTTAAAGAGGATTGATCGGTAAGGTCTGACCATACCATCCTTCCCGAAGAGATTATCTAGGGTATTTCCATGTTGAACGGACCCTCTTTTCCCAAGATCCACTACTTCAAAAAAAGGTAACGATTGGGGAGCCCTAAGCGGCTCGGCCGTTTTTCATTGGAATTAAATTTATATTTTACGGCTTGATCCAAAAAAACCGCCCTACGTGATATCCCATAGTTTGAAAAACCTTCTTGTTGGTGCCCTGGTTTGTTTGTATGCCCATGGGGTCGCTGCCAGGGAAGCGCTTGTTCTTGAACCTTGCCCTGAATTACAACAAGTCCAGGCCCTAAAAATGGAAGGAGAACGACTATTCGACGAAGGAAGTGTCGAAGAAGCCCTTGAAAAATACAAGAACGCCTTAGCATTGTACAGTGAAAACCCCTGTGATGACACTTCCATTTTGTTTGGTATCCAAACGGCAATTTCCATTTGCTATTCAGCCGATTATTTAAGTGATGAAGAACAATGGGCTTTATTTTTGGACAGTGCCAAAAAGCACCTTGAGAATCCCGAAAACCCGCCAGCTACCGTAATAACCTATTACGTACAACACGCCTATTTCGACTGGTACTATGGCGATCATGGAAACGTACTGGGCTTTTCGAAAAAGGCCAAAGAACATTTTGACCAAAATCGAAGTGAAATCGTAACGGACTTAGCAAAGGATAAAGCATTGTTGTTGGAATCCAATGTTAGACAATGGCTGGTGCGAAGCTATTTACTGGTAAGAAACGAAGAAGGGATACAGCGCAGTTATAATGAGTTTTCAAGCTTCTACAACACGCATCGAAATTCGGACATCATCAAAGACGAGTACGGCCTTGGCAATTTTTACATAGGCAGGTATTACCAACGATCCAGCCCGCTAAAAGCCATTGCATATTTTGACAAAGCCGTAGAAGTCAGTCAAGACCAAAACTTAGTATTATATTCCCTGGTTTGCAAGGGGTTCTCCTTTTTGAATGCGAAGGCGTTTGACCGCGTTCCGGCGGTTGTTTCAAAATTGGAAAGTCTTGAGGGGGTTACACCCATCCAGGAACTAAACATACACGAAATCGCAGCTAGAACCTATTCGGAAACGGGGAACATAGAAAAGCTGGTCTATCACACCAATAAGGGGTTGACCCTATTGAATGAAAGGCAAATTCCGATGGATGTCGAAAATTTTAAGCCTGAAGACTTCGTGCCGATCAAAGAATATACCTATCCCATACTGATGAACCAGTTCGCTCTTTTTTTGGAAGGAACCGGAATAGAACGGTTAAAAAAATCTGCTGATGAAATAAATATTTTAGGCCTAAAACAATACGCGGACCGGATTACCGTCGGACTTTCAGGCACAAGAAAAACAGCTTATGACAACATCAAAAACAGGACACTTCGTTACCTGATCAAGAATAAAAGTTCCTATGAAAAAAAGAAGGAAATCCTATCCGGCATCGAACAAGTCGAGAACCAGAGTTCATTTAACACCTTGACTTCAAATCGGATTTTGGCCGAAAACAAAGGGACCCTTGATTCGCTTTTTACCCTTGAATTGGAATTGCGGAAACAGATTACGGATATTCGAAAAACACTACAAGAAGAGAAAGCTTCCGAAAATCCGGAGATTTTCGAACTGGAACTGCAGCTCGACAATATCAACGAACTGATTCGAAACGAAAATCCGGAGGTACACAACATCATAAGGACCCCATTCTCGTTTGAGGGGCTAGATCTGGATGAAAATGAAAAAGTATTCAAGTTCGCAAAAGCCGGTGATGAACTTTTTAGGATCGTTATCGCTAAAAATGCTATTGATATAAGCTATCTGCAAGGGTACGATTCCATCGCTGATGAAGTAACCGATTTCTTGGATGGCTTAAAATCCAGAAATGATATTGTTGACCTGCAAGAGGCGTCCGAATCACTCTATCAAAAACTTATTGGGGATGAGGTTATATCAGCATCTACGATCATTAGTTCGGATGGGGTGTTGCGTTACCTTCCTTTTGAACTGTTGGTGGACAACAATGGTGAGTATCTCGTGCAGCAAACAGCAACCATCTATATCAATGGCCTTGCACATCTAAATTTGAAAGAGGAACCAACGGAAAAAGCCAGCCGAACCGTGTTTTTCGCACCCTCCTATAGTACTTTTCAACCTTCAGCGCAGGAGTTGGCGATACGGGGGGAACCTTATGATTTAGAAGGAGCACAAGATGAGATAAAAGAAATCAACACCTTCATCAAAGGCACCATATATAATGGAAAGGATGCATCTCGCCAAACCTTCCTGAACCTGCCCAAAGACTTTTCCGTTTTGCATATGGCGGGGCACGCCTATCTTAACGAACAAGATGCACAACTGAGTAATTTGGTGTTTTCAGATGATAAGGAAGACAACCGACTTTATATCTCTGAGATTTACGGGATGAAAAACAATGCCGATCTGGTCGTGCTAAGTGCCTGTAATACCGGTGTCGGTGGATATGGAACCGGAGAAAGCGTGACCTCTTTGTCTCAGGCTTTTATGTACTCGGGAGTTCCTTCAACGGTTTCCAGCCTTTGGAGCGCCCCCGATCAAAGCACCAAAGAAATCATGATTTCTTTTTATGCGCAACTAAACAAGGGGGCAACCAAATCGGTGGCCTTACAAAAAGCAAAAATCGCTTACCTGGAAAGCACTTCGAATGTCCGATTAAAACACCCATACTTCTGGTCGGGTTTTGTGTTATACGGCAGCGATGCCCCACTCTCTTTCGGGAAACCATGGTACACCATGCCCTCGACCTGGATTGTTTTAGGTATCGTCATAGTGCTGATCATCACTTATGTGCTCAGGGGAAGAGTGGCTACAAAAAAGTAAATACCGCGAATCAATCCGGGACTTTCAAATGGTATTCGGTGGCCATGATCGCGGTCAATTGAAACCCGATACGTTCGCCATCGGGTGTTCGATACCGTTCTTGCGTAACTAGCGTACCTTCCGGAAGCACAAATCCATAATCCTGGCGTAAGGGCATACCCAATTCGGAAAATACTTCCCCTACTAGGTACAGCGCCTTGGTGGGTAAATTCGTATCGCTTAAGAAAAGGGTGGCACTGTCTTGGGCAAATGGAAACCTTCTCAAGTAACGGTCGCTCTTCAGCTTTTTGGGATAATAAGGATTCGCTCCAAAAGTTTTTGATTCATCCATTCTTTCAAAAAAGGCCTTAAAATCTTCAGTGCCATACAGCATTTTTTCGGATAGGCCTTCAACCTCGTTAAGATTCGTTCTAATCGCTTTTTGGGTTCCAAACTCGTCGGTATACCCTAGAATATAGGTTCCATCCGGCTCGACAATAATATAATCGGTCATCTCCTCGGAATAGTCGGTCAGGTACTTCTCCAAAAGTATAGTGCCACTCTCAGGGTCAACATAAAAACCGAATTCCTTATTCGTAGTGCCATCTTCGGATGGAATGGCTTGGTTATAATAGCTAAAGTGGTAACTCTCGGAAAAGTAATATTGCCCTTGCTCAGGCTGCCAATTCCGATCGCGATAGCTAAGGCTGTCTTGTTCCAATTCAGGGGTTACCACTTCGCTTTTCCCTACCATCAGCGTATCGGCCCCCAAAGAGGTGGTTTTCTCGGCTTCGGCAGACTGCCTTTCTTTACAACTACCGATAGCACAAACCAGCACACCCAAAACGATGATGGTTATTGTCCGCCGCATTATTTGATTTTTTCAATTTTAAAACAAACGCCGCCATTGGCACTTGGGCCTCCACTAAAATTTCCAAGAAACCGATACTCTTTGCCGAATACAACATCATCTATTGGGATATTTACTTGCTCCCATTTGCCCTCATGCTGTAAAAGTTCATTGATTTCTTTCAGATTAAATTGAAAATTAAATACGGCACCACTATTGGCGGTTCCCTTTTCCAACACGAATTCCCTTACCCTTCCAATGTGATAATAATATTTATAATCAAGTATGGGCTTGCTATCCAATCCTACATAAATAAAACTATCAGTAGTTTTTGGCTTGGATAATTTCCTAAATTTTACAGGGTTGTTTTTTGCAATATCCAATACGCGGTAAGGACTTCCGTCAATAGGTTTTAATGTAATTGATCTGTTGTTGAGTTTCGCGTTTAAACGAACACCTATTGTTCCATAAAAATCGTGGTTTCTAAGCCCATCAACCAGTCTATCAGTGAAGGTAACCCTATATGTTCCGGCATAATCCGTTTTAGGAGTCGTTGTGTTCTTGTTAGCGTCATAGTAGTAAATCGCCTTGTTGGTCGCCACCGCCCAAATCTTTCCTTGATGTACCGCTACCGCCATAAAATCCTTTCGCGTACCTGGCAATACGACCCACTTTTTGGAGCGGACATCCCATCTATAGATGCCCTTATTGCGGCCCACTGCATACATAACCCCCGTTTTATGGTCCAAGGCGATTTGATTGGGTCGTCCGGCAAGGGTCGTCCATTTGCCACCCGAGAATCTGCTAAACGCATTATCACCTGCCCGTGCATACAGTTCTTTCGGTCCGATGCCCAAGACTTGGTTCAACCCACTGCCGATCCTATTTTGACCTATCAGTAGATTCCATCTGCCGTTATACAATTGCCGTAGCTTTTTATTGGTATCTATGGCGTAGATCCTACCATCTTTAGAGGCAATCAATTCGTCAGTTTTGATTCCAGGTACTTTTATCCATTTGCCCTTCACATCAACATATACCTCACCACTGGTGGAAACCATATAAACTACGCCGTCTTTGGTGACCGAAACCGACCTCGCGTTTTTGGATTGGGCGCTAAAGGCATGGAATTTTTTGGTGTTTTTGTTGTACTTTTTGATGTTTCGAGAGGCATTGACCACATAAACACTACCATCTTTAGGACTGATGGCAATATCGGTAGCTTGCCCCCCCGCGTTTACGAACCCTTGGGCTTGTAGATTGATGGTCAATAGACCGAATACCGCAATTGCGATTGCATATCTTATATGTTTCATTTCTTGATTGCTTTAAATTATTAGGTGACCTAAGCTGGTCTTTTTATGCTGGAAACCTTGAATTCCAGAGCTGTCATCTTCTCGTTTACCCTCAGGTAAAATCTTTTAAAATCCATTGGCTTGGGTCGACCCCAAGTTTTTATTGAAGGGACTACCAATGGTTCGTCCATTATAATTTCTCGACCCTAAAGGAGATGACCGTATCCGATGATAAGAGGTGTCGGTAATAGGTCTTCCCCAAAACCAGGTCTTCCATCTTTATTTTTTCCCTTTCCCACAAGCCAACACCTCTGATACCGGGTAGATCGCCTTGATGTTCCTTTACGTTGAACTGAAAATCAAATTCCGGATATCCTTTGGCGGCCTCCCCGACCAGTTTGAATTTTCGACTCCTGCCGATTTCAAGTGATCCCGCAGCCTGTTTTCGCCTCGCGTTGGCCGTGAACGAATCCGTCCAGGAAAATCCATTTTCATGAGCGACCGAGGGCCCTTGCTTTGGGATATCCCAGAGGCGGTTTTTTTGACCGTTCGTTGGGGAGATCGTGGCCCTTCCCGATTTGGTATCCGCGCTGAGGTAAATTCCAATGGTCCCATAATATTTATTTCGTCTTTTCGGGGCACCCAGTCGATCAACGAAAACTTCATAAGTTCCTGAAAAGTCTTTGGCTTTTTTAGTGGTATCGGCGTAATAGATCGTATTGTTCACCGTTACCGCCCAGACAACCCCATCATGGACCGCCAATCGAACGAAGTCTTTTCGGGTATTCGGGATAATGCTCCAGCGATCGGTCTTTTTATTCCATTTGTAAATACCTCGATTTTGGCCGATCGCATAAATAGCGCCTGTCTTATGATCCAGGGCGATTTGAATGGGTTTCCCGTTTTTGATCCGCCATTTGCCCGCTACCCATTCCATAAACTCATTGTTGCTATTGGTAGCGAAAAATTCGCCCGTACTTAAGGTAACCAACTGCTTGAGTCCCGCGACCCCTTTATTCCTATGCCTATCGTAGGTCCATTTGCCCGATCTTAAATACCGCAGTTTTTTATATTCATCGATGGCATAAATGTGTAGCCCATACCGCTCACAGATCACCTCCTTGGTTTTGATGCCCGGCACTTTGATCCATTTTCCGTTCACTTCGATATAAACCTCATCACTGGTCGAGGTGATATAAACGACCCCTTGTTTCGTGATTGAAATGGATTTGGCGTTATTGGGTCGCGAACTAAATAGTTTCCAACGTTTTGTACGGCTATCATAATCCGTAAAAATGTTCCTGCCGCTGACTACGAATACCTTTCCGGTTTTCGGATTCATGGCAATGTCAGTGGCTTGGCCCCCGACTTTTTCGAACACTTGGGCCTGTAGATTGGTGGTGAATAGACCGAATATCGCAATGGTGATAGACCAGATTACTTTTTGCATATCGTAAATTCTTGAGATTATTACTTGACCTTACCAGGTCTTTTTCTACCGTAAAAATTGAATGTTACGGGGGCTATTTTTCCCTTAATTCCAATCGGTAAGACCGTTAGCTCGATGGAATATTCCCCGGCTTGAATAAGGCCATGGGTCCCCTCTTTCATCATTTGGAGTACTTCTTCCTCTTGGGGGTCGCTAGCCAAAAGGCCCACAAAATCAAATGCCTCCGCAGGAATCGAATACTCCCCAGGGAAATAGGGGATGGGGTATTTCCGAATGACATTTTTAACGAGTTTCCCATCTTTTTTGACAACGGTTCTAAAATTGAAAAAGATAATGGCTTCTTTATTTAGATTTTTTACCAAATCCTTTTCGTCAAAAGACAATTGAAGTCGGTACTTTCCGCTATTAAATTCCTTGAACAGTCGTACTGCCGAATTACTATCCAATTCAAGACTGGTCTTTGATTTTCCGTTGAGGGTCAATTTTCCTTCAACATATTGTGCTTGTGCTGAAATGCAGCTTATCAATAAGCATACGAGTAGATACTTTTTCATCTTCAATGGTTTAGAGTTTATAATGTCTTGCGATCTCAAAAACGATTTCTTTGGTCGCCTTTCCGGTACTCGTTATGGATCCGTTGTTGGGTGGGGCGATATCGTAGATAAGTCCATCCTTTAGAATTAGGAGTTGGTACGTAAGGCCTACATACACTGCCCGGTCCCCAAATTCCTTTACAGGATGGTTCAATCGACCTTCCTTGGCGTGATATTGCCAAAAGGGATCTTCTTGTTGATTGGGATAGACCGCTACCTGGCCTTCCCAGAATTCATGATCTTTATCTCCATAAAACAATTTAATCTTACACGACAGTTGCGTGGGTTCGATATCGATCCGCTTGCTGTGCGGGTGGTGTTCCATAACAAGCTGTTTGGGAAATTCCGAACAGAGTTTGGCTTCCCATTCGGCTGCCTTGGCTTTTCGTTCTTCCAATTCGGCGACCGCTGTTTCGAAATCCATATCCTGATTTGCCTTGCTTTCCCCTTTGCAGGCGATATGAAGTGCGGACAATAGAATGAGCAGCTTGATGATATTGGGTTTAAACATGTTTCTCATTTTAAAGTTGATATTCAATTAATGTAGCCGGCGGCTTTAGCGATGCCAAGGGCCATTTTTTTGTAATCGCGGTCCAAGGCCGTTTCTTCTTCATTCCCCATATTTTTTGGGGGATGGACTTTGAGGGTATACCCGTCCAATTTGATTTCCAAAGTGGTTTGGTTCTCATTCCAAAGGGCGGCTTGACCCGTACCAGGAATCCATACTGACGATTTGGATATCGATTTTTTCAAACGCCACGCTTCTTCCCATTTTTTTCCTGCACCGGTCGCTTCGGCCACATCGCCCATGAATTCATCTTTGCCTATTTCCCGTTCGATCTGCATCGATCCGCGCAACCAAAGAAAATCGGAATCACCTGACTTTATGAAAAAAGCGCATAGCGGTGTCGATGTCACTTGCCTTTGCGGATTGGTATGTGGGTCATCAATGATGACCATCTCGGTCGACACCTCATAGAGTTGGGCGATTTCGGATGCATTAAGCCCACTACAGGCGCTCATACCTTCTTGGTAATCGATCAGATTTCCTTTGAATTTTTTGTTGATAAAGGAGCTGTCTTCCAATTCCTTGAGGTCTACTTGTTTCCTGTCGCCGATGCATGACGCGATCATCAACGATACGGATATGCTTAAAAGGGTTTTAACAATCTTGGTTTTCATTGTTTGGAGGGGTTTGTTAGAACATTTTTTTATAGTCCTTGGCATTGATACGGAGCGATAGATCATCGTTGATAGCCGTTACAGTGCTTTTGGTGGTGCCCTGCTTCGATGTGGCCGAAAATTCCATGACAAAGCCCAAGACCCCGGTTTGCGCTACAGCTTGTTGGCTACCGAACATCCAATTGGGTATGGTCAGATCCGGGGCGGCCCAAAAGTGTATGGTGCCTTCCTCATGGGTAACCACGTATTCCTCGCAGCGATATCCGATGATGGTTTTGGTTTTTCCGGTCTTTTGGGGTTTCGTAAAGTCATAGTTGCCCATTTCCGGCATTTTTTGTCCTTGGGCCCCGGCCATATCCTGGTTCAATTGCATTTTCATCATGGGGGTATCCACAAAAACACGCACTTGTTCTTGATCCATCACCATGACGGAGTTGCCTTCTACATCTCCCTCCCCATAGGCGCTCATATCGACCTTCATCCCGAAATAATCCGTGTTGGAATTGATCAAATAGGAAATGGGATAGCGCTCCCCATCATCCGCGGTCACCAATGTTTCAATTTCGAAATTAAAGTCATAGATTCCCGGTTCGCCTTCTTTGAAGCTAAAGGCTGGTGAGGTACTCGACCCTTTGTTTGAATCAGTAGTGTTATTGCCAAGGGCGATTTTTTGGATCTTAGGGTTTGTTGCCTGGACTTGACCGCTAAATCCGCTTCCTTCAAAACTGAACGCTATCTTATTTTCATCTAAAGCCCTAAGGGTCAGTGTACCGCTGATTTGAGGATTGTTATGCACCAATTCAAACTCTGGATCTTCGGTACGTTGCCACTCATCGGCAGGTAAATAGGCGCCCAAGAGGCCATCATAATAAATGCTGAGAGTTCCATCTTGGGGAAGGTTTACGGTTATCGGCAAGCTGGTCGCCTCATCGATCAGTTGGTTGAGGGTAATCGCAAATCGGTCATCGGTATCGGTCCCATGGGTAACCCACCATGCTGAAATACGTGTTTGGCCGGCACCCTGGTCAAAGCTTACCGTGGGTTGCGCTATTTCAATAATTTCAATCGGGCCGTGGTTAGGGCCTGAAACGGTTGCGGTCCCGTAGCTTGCTACATTTTCAGTTTCGTTTTGGTCAACATCTACCGATTTTCCTTTTTCTTCTTTTCTTCCCTTTCCGTTACCTATCGTAAAAACACTATCGATGGCTTTTTCGGTGGTCTCTATCGCCTTATCCTCGACTTTGCGTTCAACGGTCTCTTCCGCAGCTCTTTTTACCTTGTCCTTTAGTTTTTTGAAAAACTGTGCCTGGGTACCCTGGAAGGTGCCGAATACCAGAAAAAAGACGATTACTTTCTGTATTGTTTTCATATATTTTGGATTGTTAATGTTGCCTGTTTGTTTTGAAAAAAAGTAAAAGGTTAACAAGCATGGAAGTATTTTTTTGAATTCGATGTTAACCTTCGTAGTTTTCACTGCACTAATGACCAAGGAAACCGAACAATTGCAGAATCGATTGCGAAACGGGGATAAGCAAGCCCTTGAAGAGGTGTATCTTAAGAATAAAAGGGCTTTTCTCTTGTTTTTTGCGTCAAGAGGAGATGGCAACGTCGATTTGGAAGACTTATATCAGGACAGTGTTATCGCCCTGTATCAAAATTTTGTCCTCAAAAAAATCCAATTGAAAACATGTAGCTTGCAAACCTACTTGTTCGCTATTGGGAAGAACAAGATGGCGGCAAGATTTAAGGAACGATCCCTGCCCTTAAAGGAGGTGCAGGAACTTTCGGAAACCATTTTTGAGGTCGATGGGGCCCAATTGAGTCGGGAACAGGAGTTGCTGATCATGGAGTACCCGAAACTTGGTGAAAAGTGTAAGGAAATGTTACGATTGTATTACTACCGTGGACTTACGGACAAGGAAATTGTGGAACGTACCGGATATAAAGACGTAAATACCATCAAGAGCTACCGTTCTCGATGTTTGAAAAAACTAAAAGGGTTCATTCATGGAAGCAAATAGTAACGATTCCCTTTTTCGAAAAAAAATACTGGATCTTCTTTCTAAGGAAGAGGAAGCTCTTTTTGATAACCAATTTTCGGAAAATCCGGATTTTCAAGAGGAATTCCATGCCTATAAAGAGGTGTTCGAAACGGTTATCGTCGCTGAAAACAAGGAACTTAAAAAGCAATTGGAACACCTGGGCACTCCAAAGAAGAAGAACTTTGGGTCGTGGTTGCCCATGGCCGCTTCTTTTGCCGTGCTTCTAGGGGTTGCCGCTTTTCTTTATGTAAGTGGAAAAGGGGATGTATACGATACCTATTTCGATACCTATCCCAATGTAGTATTACCGACTACCCGAGGAGATCAAGGGAACGGTGATATCCTCGAAAAGGCATTTTTCCATTATGAAAAAGCCCAGTTTGAGGAAGCCACAAAAGCGTTTGACATTTATTTGGAAGTGAACGAAGACCAAACGGTTCGCTTCTACAGTGCCGTCTCATTGATGCACCTAAACGAATCGGACCAAGCTAAAGAACGACTTGAGTTCCTTTTGAATACGGCCAATGACTTTGAATTTACAGCTGAAGCACGATGGTATTTAGCCTTACTATACATCAGAGAAGGTGACATTCCCGAAGCCAAAACCCTTTTGGAAAGCAATAAAAAAGAAGGCTTGGCATTTAAAGCAGCGGAGATCGATGAATTACTTGAGCGTTTGGAAGAATTGGACGAATAGTGCGAAAAGCCTAAGAATATTTATTTCGAATTCAATACCCACTTTTTTGTTATAGCTAGTTGTATAGGGTTAAGGAGTTTTGATCCGCCAAATCGCTTTAGATTGCTCTTTCGATGTTAAAAAACCATAAAATCGTCTCCCATTTGTAGAAATTATTTGGACTATCTAAAATTCTAAGTACATTTGTAGACGACTGGTCTACTATTTATGAAAGCAGCAAAAGAAAATACCCTACAACGCATCCTGGAAACAGGAAGTCAATTGATCACTCAAAAGGGTTTCAACAATGTCGGCCTGAACGAAATCTTGGAAACGGTCAACGTACCCAAGGGATCCTTCTACTATTATTTCAAGAGTAAGGAAGCCTTTGGGCTTGAGGTCATCCGGTATTATGGCGATCAGTCGTTTGCCCTGATGCAATCGTTTCTCGAAGACAAGGATAAGCCCGCAAAACAGCGGTTTATGGATTTTTTCAATGAAATCCGCAGCATGTATATCGCAAAAGACTATACCGAAGGCTGCCTTTTGGGCAATTGCAGTTTGGAGCTGGGGGATATCAAATCAAGTTATGCCACGGCAGTGGCGGTCGAACTCGACCGTTGGGAGGTATTGTTCGCCGATTGCATCCGGGAAGGTCAGGAAGATGGGAGTATCGGAACAGCATCCGATGCCAAGGAATTGGCCGCCTTTATGTTGAACAATTGGGAAGGGGCAATCCTTCGGATGAAGTCGCAGAAAAGCGCGGAGGCCCTTTCGGTTTTCATCGCATTTACGGAGCAACTATTAGATTAAATTTTTTTTAACCAATAGTAGACGACTGGTCTACTATAATTTTTTAAATGTTACCATGAAAACAATTTTGATTACAGGAACGAGCAGCGGGTTTGGCTATCTAACAGCTATTTCAGCCGCCAAAGCAGGGCACAAAGTTTGGGCCACGATGCGGAACAGTGCCGGAAAGAACGCCTCCAAGAAATCGGAGCTCGAAGCCCTGGCAGCTTCCGAAAACCTCCAGTTGGATGTTCTGGACCTTGATGTGACCGACGAAAATTCAATTCAGAAAGCAGTCAACCACATCGTGGCTGAAGACGGCAAGATCGATGTGTTGGTGAACAATGCCGGGGTCATGTTCGTCGGGATTACGGAGGCATATAGTCTGGAGCAAGTCCAAAACCAATTCGATGTAAACTTTTTTGGTATCCTTAGGACCATCAAGGCAGTAGCGCCCCATATGCGTAAAGAAGGGGATGGCCTGATCATCAATACGACCAGTTTGGCCGGTAGATTGGCCTTTCCGTATTTCGGTATTTACTGTGCCAGTAAACATGCCGTTGAAGCCTATTCCCAATCCTTACGGTATGAATTGGCACCATTCGGTGTCGAGGTTTGTATCGTAGAACCCGGACCTTTTGGAACCAACCTCTTGTTCACCGGCCCGAAGGAAGCCGATCAAACCACCTTTGAGGCCTATGGCGACTTCAAGGAGGTGCCCCATGCCATGTTAAAGAACTTTGAAGGGTTTTATGCCTCTGAAGATGCCTTGGACCCCCAAATCGTGGCCGACGATATCCTACAATTGATCCATTCCGTTAAGGGGCAGCGCCCCACACGAACGGTTTCCGGAATCGATTATGGTACGGTCGACTATAATGAGAAAACCCAACCGATACAGGATGCTTTGGTGGGCGAGGCCTTGCAAATGGAACATTTGCTATCCGTTTCATAGTCCCAAATAGGTTGGTAAAGGATGCTTTTTCGGCATCAAAGATGCAATTCATTGTGATACTTGATTGCAGTTTTATTTGTTACAGCGGGGCCTTGCCTCGCTGTTTCAATTTTGAAGTTCCATTTGATTTGAAAGATGATTAAAGTTTATAAACGCATCGATTTGTTTGGGCACTTGTTGTTTGAAAAAGCACTGATCGTACCTCCATTCAGGGCCCCAAACCCCATGCATGAGGAAGCATGTTTTCTTCATGTTCGTGAAGGTTCGTATCGTTCGATTTCCATGACCGAAGTACTTCAGGTCAATGCGAGGCAATCGGTTTTGATGAAATGCGGAAACTATATCGGAAGCATGCTAGGGGATGCCGATTCCGGGAACTATGAGGCGGTCGCGGTCCACTTCCATCCAGAAGTATTGAAAAAGATCTATGGTGACGAACTACCGGATTTTCTGGTCAAACGAAAACGACCATACCCAAAGAACGAGATGGAGTTGATCCATGCCTCGGAAACGATCGACAAATATGTTCAGGACGTGCTGTTCTATTTCGACCATCCCCATTTGCTAAGTGATGAATTGTTGGGTCTAAAAGTCAAAGAAATCATCTTATTGCTATTACAGACTCCCAATGCGGACAACATAATACAAATCTTGGAAAACCTCTTTACCGCCCGGGCAGTAGATTTCAAAACGACGGTCAAAGCCCATATCTACAGTGAGTTGAGCACCGCTGAGCTGGCCGAATTGACGCATATGAGCATTTCTTCTTTCAAAAGACGTTTTAAGGAAAATTTTGGCCATCCTCCGCAACAATACCTCATGGCGAAACGTCTGGAAAAAGCCAAAAACCTGTTGCTGGTATCGGAAGAATCCGTGCAAGAAATCGCTTATTTATGCGGATTTAAGACGATCCATCATTTTTCAAAGCGGTTCAAGGATAGTTACGGACTTTCACCCGCCAAGTTCAGGATTGCCCAAAGAAAACCCGAAATGGACTAGCACATTTCGAAGGATCTCAAGGGAAACATCCGCTCCGCCTGCAATACACCAACTAGAATGGAAAAATGGTCCAATGCTGCAAAAACCTGGACCACTGCACTAAAAAAGGCCAGGCCAATCATTGGAAATTTGGGGTATTAATTCAATTCCAAAACAATGAAGAAAATTCAGAATTCCATGCTAGTATTGCTATTGGTAACCATGCATTCCGTTTGGTCCCAAAAAGAAAACCCTCCATTACGCCTTATCGAGTTGGTGACCCTACAAAAAGGCTTTGCGCTCGATGATCATCTGGCTTATGCCAAAGAGATCGAACCTATTTTGAATCGCAACCAGATGCATCAATTGACGCATTTCAAAGTGCTTAAGAAAGCCAGTGGTACCGTGGCCGACCATGTCGTTAAGGTCGGGGTGTATGCCCTGCCGTCACCTCAGGCTCTACAAGGGGTTTTCGAAGATGCTACGTACAACCGAAAGTTTGTTCCAAAGCGAGACAAGATCCATGACATGGGCCATATGACCTTTTTTATGGCTAAACCGATTTTCGAAAAAAACCATGACCCGAAAAAAATGGTCATAGTCGATTTCATAGTGATGAATGAGGGTCATAGCACCAAAGAACGGAACGCTTATTTCAAAAAGCTTGAGAAAATCGGAAAGAAACATGGGTTGAGGCGATTCGCATCCTATGAGGTCTTGAAATTCATGCGGGGTACGGGGCCCAGCGGGGCGAGCTTGGTCAATCTATATGAAGTCGGACCTGATACTTTTAAAAACCTCATCGAAGACCCACAGTATCAAACAAAAATGGTGCCTACGAGAAACGAGATTTTCAACATGGCCGAAGTGTCGGTGTTGATGACCCAACCTTTACATTAATTCAAAAGCACAAACAATGTCAGTACAAAAAAATGAAATCATAAATACCGCCTTCTTCTACTTCAAAGAAGGAAAAGATAAAGATGTAGCGAGGTTCAGAAGTCGGGGGAATGTCATTTTGGAAAAATACGGTGCTCGGATCGAACGTGTGATCAAACCGACCATGATCGCTACCGGTGATTTAGAAATGCCTGACGAGGTCCATTTCGCGGTATATCCCGATGGTAACGCTAAAGCGGCTTTCGACAAAGATTTAGAGTTCCTCCAACTCAAGGAAGACTATTTGGCTCCCAACGTCGATCGAATGTTCGGATTTGCAACCAAAAACGACCCGAATTTTAGTTATTACAGGGAAATCGGTGACACGACAAAAACCTTCGGAATTGCGTTGATCCATTATAAAGAGGGGAAGGAGCATCAAGATCGGTTTACTGAGTACCACAACGAGGCCTGTGAGATCATTCCGGAATTCGGGGCTCATTTCGAACGTTTTTTAATTCCTTTTGGAAGTGCGAACGATATATGGCCGCAACCTAATGAAATCCATAGGTTTTATTTCGATGATCCCGAAGGACTCCAGCATATGGTCGATGATGAACGGATGCGAAAACTGTTTCCAAAACGGGATGCAAGTTTGAAAGACCTGGTCTTTATATTGGGTGAAGCCATCCAATAACCAGACGCACGATGGATACCAAAGAGGCATGGCCAAAGCGATTGGGTCATGCCTTTTGTTTCTGCGGCACCAACCACCATGTATCGGTTTATAGATGGGGAGCAACTTCAAGTCTAGACTGGTTGGTCTAAATGATACTTGTTGATCAAAAACCGTTTCATTTTTTGTTTGTTGGATATGGTATTCCGTATCAAGGATAAGAACAGGCCACCAAGGTTCTCATAAAACAAAATGGCCCCTTGTTCGGGACGCGCATACCCTAGTGCTTTAAACGCCGCCGCCGTAGCCAATGCAGTACGACGCTTGACTGGTAAAAGGTTGACCGATTTGCCACTACAGTTGGCTTAGGTAATATAGGGTTACTCCTTTTCCAAAAGTGCTATCTTTCGTTTGGCATTGTCGTTTTGTGGGTCTAATTCCAATGATTTCCTAAAACCGGCCAAGGCTTTTTCCGTATCGCCGATACTTCGATATCCTTCGGCCATGCTGTCGTAAAGGTTGGCGGATTCCGGATAGATATGTAAGGCCAATTCAAATACCTTGATGCCTTGCCGGCCTTTTTCGGGATCGAACGACAACCACAACCCCCAAGTATTCAACATCCGCTCATGGAGTTCCAATTCCGGATGCTTGGCCTTGGTGTTTTGATATAAAGGGATGAGGTTTTCGAATTGGTTGGCGATTGCGAGGTCATTGAAATCGAGATAATCGAATGGTTGTGGGTTGGCTTTTTTAATGCGTTTCGACAAAAGATTTTCCGGATAGCCATTTTCGGCAGGGCTGTTTTGGATGAACTTTAGGGCCTTTTCATCTTGCAGTACGGTGGCATTGAAGAACTGTAGCGCATGCTGGCACAACAGCCCATAAGAAGCGGCGATTTTATCATCGGATTTGTCTTGACGTTTGTCGCGATTCGTGAATAAGACACCGAGCGTGCTGAAATACGCATGGGTTAGGTCATGGAAACGGTAGCTTTGTACGTCACTGTATGGCAAAACATCCAGGAGTTGGAATCGGTCGTTGATGTCCGCTGGAAGACCGTCGTTTTGAAGCACTTCAACAGGAATCTCTTTTTGGGCGAAATGCACGTAAGGGATATCGAATCGATCTGGGAAAAAGAAAGGGGATCCTTCCAACACAGGATAATTGTAACGCTCGCTCCCGTCTAGGCTCACCACTGCCTTGACGGTTGAATTTTTTATTGCCGTAATGAAATTTGACAATCCCCCGAAACTGAACCCCATCAAGGCGATCTTATCGGCATCGGCATGTTTCAGTTTTTGGGCCGCTTTGATCAAAAAGGCGATATCGCCCGATTGGGTTTCCATATCCCGAGTGGTGGCCCCATCCAACCATCGCGTGTCCGTTCCTCGAGAAGGGCTTGAAATGACGATATACCCGTGACTGGCGAGATATTCGCATAGGGCAAAGTTCTCGATAGAAGAAGCCTGGTAACTTGGGGCATAGACGATTACCGGGAACTTTCCTTTAAGAGCTTCCAAACCCTTTTGGGCATAGGCCTTTTTGTACAATTGGGCCTTGTTGTGTTCGGTATTCCAGAGGTGACTGAACCAATCCATCAGAAATTCATTAGGGAGGTGTTCCCATTCCTCTTCTTCTTTCAGGATGTTTAGGTAATCGATTACTTGCATTGTTTCCGAACCTGCTTCGATCCCTTTTCCAGGATACCAGATGCTTACCGGAATGGGTCTATGGATGCTCTCGTTATTGTACGCGTTTCGAATGCGATAGGTTCTTGAACTATCTATAGCATTGTAGTGGAGGAAACCTACTTCGTGTTTCCCGTATTCCAAGTTGATGTCTTCCAGGTTGTTTTGGGCCCACAAGGTAAAGGTGATAAAGCACATCAAAAAGGGCAGGTAGTTTTTCATGATGGTTGGATTTTGGTGTGGAACGGCTTACCTGAGTCGTACCGATCAATTAACAATACACTACAGAGATACCGCAGTGTCCCGTTTTGTTACACCTTTTTTGGGAAATTTAGGGGAAGTTTTCGGTTTTCGGTATATCAAAGATCGTCGTAAATAAATGATATACAGCATATTAAATTGCGTATAGTGGCTTTTCGTTTTATAAGGACGTGCTTGAAATCCATGATAAATCAGGCAAAATTCAGTCCCATTGTAACCAATGCTCCGGAATCCTGACATGGAATTTCTAAATTGGAAGCAAATTCTTTCGGAAGTGCAATTCGATTTACTTGATATCATTTTGATACTTGGGGTCAGCCAGGGCATTTTTTTGGCCTTATCCTTACGACTGCTACCCAATCGGAACAAAGAGGCGAACGGCATCTTGTCGGTGCTCTTATTGATATCCGTATTCATGTTGCTGGGTCGGATGGCCGTACTCCGCATTCCACTGGCATGGGTTTGGCGGTTTGGTATTTTGGCCGATACCACCATTTTCTTATTCGGCCCTTTGGTTTATACCTATGTTCGAAGGATGTTGTTCGCTGAACAACCGGCGTTTCGGTTGCGATGGGTGCATTATCTACCTGCATTGGCCCATCTGGGGTACTATTTCTGGGGTTTGGGCTTTTCGTTGGCCGAGTTCAATGAGCGGTATTTCTCAGGACAGTTCAATTTGATGTTCTTTATCGTTGAAGCCGGTGGCCTGATTTCGTTCATTTTGTACACGCTGTTTTCAATGCGACTGTTGAATCGGTTCAAGAAGCTCGAGGAAAAAGCCATGTCGTTCAGACAGACGGTACGGAGGTACTTATGGATGTTCATGGCGACCTTGGGAATTTTCATCCTGTTATGGTTGATCAGTTTTATCTCGCTTTATTTTTTCAGGACCCAAATAGGGGTGCTCAACTATACGACCATGTGGGTATCGACCCCGATCTTTATTTATGTCATCGGGTATTTCAGTCTGAAACAGCCGGCCATATTTCGCATTCGGCAAAGTCCCAAAACCAAATCCGAGAGCGATCGTTTGAAACCGGATGAGATCCAGCAGCTGCAAAAACGGTTGCACTATTTCATGGAAACCGAAAAAGTGTATTTGAAACCCGACCTGACCTTGCAAGAATTGGCGAGTAAGATGAATACGAGCCCGAACAATTTGTCATGGTTGTTGAACCAAATCCATCAGTCGACCTTCTACGATTACATCAATGCGTTCCGTATCGATGCTTTTTTAGAAAAAATCAAAAATAATCGTCACGCCAGTCATACCTTATTGGCCTTGGCGATGGAAGCTGGGTTCAATTCGAAATCGACCTTCAATCGCGTATTCAAATCACGTCTTGGGGTTACGCCTTCCCAATATTTAAAATCCAAAAACGTAGCATAGCATAAGGAACACGTGTGACTGTTCACAATAGGGCGAGCGGCACATCGCTATGCACGTACTTGCCAAAAATCCAGATTATGAAATACTGCAATCTTGTAATGAGTCTTGTTCTTATGGGGTCAGTCGTCACGACTCCCTTGAATGGGCAAGAATTTGAAGTCCATTCCATAGGCACCGAGTTCTACGGCAACGGATCTGTAGCCGTGGCCCATGATGGCACCGTATACGTCAATCAATACGGAACCGCTACCGCCGACATTATGGGGAGTGGCACCAAGGTATTCGCGCTTCATCAAAACGGCGAAATCGAAGTGTTGTTCGAGAATGAAGTCCGTGGCCCGGTCGGGGGTACCTTCGACGCGAAAGGCACTTACTTTTTCAACCAAAAAAATTCCTATACCCGTAGTGAATTGATGCAATACAAAAACGGGGAATTGCAAAAAATCGCGGATCTCGATGGTTTTTCCGGGGATATCCTATTGGATCACGGTAGCACCTATTTCTTGATTCCGAGTTATACCCACGCCGCCTTACGCAAGGTCACTTTTGACGGTACCGTTGAAGATATCGTTCAAGACGATCGATTGAAAGGGTGCACCGGCATTACCTACGGCCTTGCGGGCGATATTTTCCTCAGTAATTTCAGTACCGGTAAGATTTTAAGGTTGGATAGCGCGTGGCAACTTTCTGAATTCGCTTCGATCCCGATTACCTATCCCGGCTATGTGGTTGGGTATTTGGAGTTCTTTGAAGGGCAGTTCTATGCGACCGGTTATGGTTCGAACAAGATCTATAGGGTCGATGAACATGGTGGGGTACATGAATTCGCCGGCTCCGGTGAATTGGGTCATAAAGACGGTCCTTTGTCGGAAGCCGGATTCATCACACCGAACGGAATTGCCATCGATGCGGAAAAAGGACGCTTGTATATTTCACAAAATGGAAACGGCAAGGCGGCCCCGCTTCGATATATCGATTTGCGATAGCATGAATTTAGACGGTATTCAAAATTAAATTTCAGTATGATGTTGGTTTTTTAGATTAGATCATCTTGTTTCGTGAAAGCCCCAAGTAGTTTGCTCGGGGCTTTTTTGTCTATTCCAGTTGCCGCTGCACATTAGGGTTGGATATGGTTACGCCAAGATTTGACACGTATTCCTTCTTGGTTATGATCATGCTTCCAGGCTTTGGGGGAATTGGATGGAATCCCGGTAAAATGACGGTGTTTCACTAGGCCGCACGACCCTGATGGGAAAGCGGATTCCAACCTCCGATTTTTTAACATACTTAGGGCTTCAAAAAGGTATTGCTGTACACATTTGGTCGATTGACACCCTGCTTTGGAGGTACCATTGTGCTGCAATTGTAAAGGTAGGGCGGTGAGAGGCCTTACTTACGAAGACAAAACGATCCATTTAGGTTTTGTTCTCATTTTAAGTTTGATTTGAATTAGCACTTCCGCTTTCTCCCGTCCTCCTTTCTCAATTGTAAAAAGATTTCTAACTAAAACTCAAAATTTATGAAACAGAAACTTCGATTTCTGTCTTTCCTATTTGCCCTAATGCTAAGTGGGCATCTTATGGGACAGGAAAAAACGATCACCGGTTTGGTCACCGACGACCAGGGGCTTCCCCTGCCGGGTGTCAACATCGTCGTTGAGGGTACGTCCAACGGAACGCAAACCGATTTTGATGGCAACTACGCGATCAATGCCAGTGCGGGCCAAAGCCTATTGTTCTCTTACATCGGTCAAAAGGATGTCAGAAGGACGGTCGGTGCCGGAACTACCATCAACGTGCAGATGGAGGAGGATGCACAGGCACTTGAAGAAGTGGTTGTGACCGCCCAAGGTATCAAAAGGGAAAAGAAGGCCCTAGGGTACGCCGTGACCTCCGTCGGTTCGGAACAATTGGAGAACAGGACCGAGGGTGACGTTGCCAGGGTACTTTCCGGTAAGGCAGCGGGTGTACAGATCACCTCTGCGGGTGGTGCCTCAGGTTCCGCGACCAATGTAACGGTTCGGGGTCTTAGTTCCTTTAGTGGGAGTAACCAGGCGTTGTTCATCGTTGATGGTATCCCGTTCAGTAACGATACCAACACCAGTCAGAATGGTGCCGCAGGGAACTTCGTGAATGGGGCGACTTCAGGTTCGCGTTTCTTGGATCTTGACCCGAACAACATCGCCAGTGTGGAGGTGTTGAAAGGTCTTGCCGCCGCGACACTTTATGGTACGCAGGGTAAGAACGGTGTGATTTTGATTACTACGAAAGCCGGTGCGGCCACTAGTGGTGCCAAAAAGACCGAGATTACGGTCAGCCAGTCGTTCTTCACCAACGAGTTCGCTTCCTTGCCAGATTACCAAGACCAATACGGAAACGGTTTCGACCAGTCGTTCGGATGGTTCTTCAGTAACTGGGGACCTAGCTTCGATCGTGGTGGTGTAGCTGGATGGGGCAACCAAGCCGCCATCGATGATGCCGGTACTTTGGAGCACCCATATTCGACTACTTCGGTAGCTTCGACCAGGGCTGCTTTCCCAGAGCTTCAAGGCGCTCGCTATGATTGGAGACCTTATGATTCCGTAGAAGAGTTCTTCCGTCCAGGGTATGTGACCAATACTTCCGTGAACATCGCGGGTAGCACTACCGATGGCAATACCAACTATAACGTCAACGTCGGTTACTTGAACGACATCGGGTTTACCCCGGGCAACTCCTTGAACAGGACCAACGTATCGATCGGTGGTCGTTCGAAACTATCGAACAAGTTCACCGTGACGGGTACCATGAACTATGCCCGTACCGACTACCGCACACCTCCGATCGCATCGAGTAGGGGTAACGGTACCGACGGTCTTTCAGTCTATGGTAACGTTCTGTTTACTCCACGTAGTGTGGATTTGATGGGGCTTCCTTTTGAAAACCCAGTGGATGGATCGAGTGTCTACTACCGTAACGGTAACGACATCATCAACCCACGTTGGACTGCCCAAAACGTCACCAACCGTCAGTTGACCAACCGTTTCAACTGGAACGTATCATTGGCTTACGAGTTGAACGACAACATGACCTTGAACTGGAGATCAGGTCTTGATTTCTACAACGAGCGTAACATCAATGGTTCGAATAAAGGTGGGGTAGAATTCAACTCTGCTATTTTCGGATTCCTACAGACCTTCGATAACAACAACACGATATGGGATCACTTCCTTTCATTGAACGCCAACTACGATCTTTCTGAAAAGCTAGGTCTTTCATTCACAGCTGGTGCGACTTCACGTCAGGATTTCTTCGATCAATCAGGGGTTTCAAGTACCGGTCAGATCGTATTCGGTATTAAGAGACACTTTAACTTCGAAAACCAGACACCGATCCAATTCTCACAGAAAAGGAACATCGTAGGGGTTTTGGGTCAAGCGACCTTAGACTATGACGATTACCTCTTCTTGAACGTATCGGCCCGTACTGACTGGGTTTCGAACTTGACTACGGAGAACAATAGCAAGACCTATCCAGGAGCTAGTTTGTCGTTCCTACCGACCAACGCCTTCAGTGGCTTGAAATCGGAGAACGGATTGAACTTCTTGAAAGTTCGTGCTTCCTATGGTACTTCAGCTACCTTCCCAACTGGATATCCTACGGTTAACGTAATCGAGCAGAATACACAGATTTTCACCGGTCCGTTAACGACCAACCAGGTGGATAACTTCCGTGCGAATCCAGACCTTAAGCCTGAGCTTTTGGAAGAGTTGGAATTCGGTTTCGAATCGAAACTTTGGAAGAACAGGATTTCTATCGATTTCACCTACTTTGACAGAAGGACGAATGACTTGATCGTAACTGAGCCACTTCCTCCTTCAACAGGATTTAGCTTTACTCAAAGTAACATTGGTGAGATCCAGAACGAAGGTATCGAGGTTGATCTTGGTGTTGACATCTTCAGAGGTGACAACTTCAGCTGGAACTCTCGTGTGAACTTCTTTACCAACAACGAGACCGTTACAGAGCAAGAGCAGGATTTCATCGCTTACGCTGGATCATTGGCAGTTGGTGGTGGATTGTTCAGAGGTTCTAACGCGGCCATCGAAGGAGAATCATTGGGTACTATCGTAGGTACTGCGATCGCTCGTGATGAAGCCGGTAACTTCTTGATCAATGATGGTGGTAGCTTTGTAGTTGCTGAGCAAGATAATGATGGAAACGTGCCGATCATCGGTGATGCGATTCCTGATTACACCATGAACTTCATCAACAACCTACGTTGGAAGAACTGGAACTTGAACTTCCAGATCAACCACGTCAAAGGTGGTGACATCCTTTCAAGTACCGTTGCTGTACTTCTAGGTAGGGGTCTTATCGTTGAAACTGAAGATCGTTTGAACACGTATGTCCTTCCAGGGGTACGTCAGAGTACTGGCGAGGTGAACAACATCCAGTTGAACAACTCGACCTATTTCTTCAGCAACTTGCTATTCGGTCCGACAGAGACCCGTATCTACGATGCGTCTGTCGTACGTCTACAGGAGGTTTCTTTGGGATACACTTTCCCATCGAAATTCTTGGACAAGACACCTTTCGGTTCCTTGACCTTGACCGCACAGGGCTTCAACCTTTGGTACGATGCCTACAACACTCCTGACGGGGCGAACTTCGACCCTAACGTACAGGGTGTCGGTATCGGTAACGGTAGGGGCTTCGATTTCATCAACGGTCCTAGCTCTAGAAGATATGGTATTAGCATCAAAGCCACTTTCTAATAAAAATTGTTAACGATATAGAAATTATGAGAAATTTTATTAAATATATTTCGATCGTCTTCATAGCAGGTGGCCTGTTTACCGCATGTGAGACGACAGAATTGGACTTAAGGGTAAGTCCTAACGATCTTGCTGCCGACCAGGCGGATCCTAACCTGTTATTGAACTCGATCCAGTTGGCCTACGCAACAAACCAACAAACGTTGAGTGACAGGGCTGCGGAATTGACTCGAATCGATTACTTCTTCGGAAGGGATTACTTCAACCAATTACCAGGTAACACCTTGAACGGTGTTTGGTCTAGAACCTATAGTTCAGGTGGTAACGGTGCCGGTGATTTCGTATCTATCGGTATTTTGACCAACCTTCAGAACTTGGAGGCCATCGACGCCGCTTCTGATACCGATTATTCGTTTCACATCGGGGTTGCCAAGACACTTTATGCTCACTCATTGATCCAATTGGTCGATTTCCTTGGCCAAGCGGCTTTCAGCCAAGCTGGTAATCCAGCTGAGTTCCCAGCTCCGACTTTGGATGATGGGCAAGCTGTTTACACTGCTGCATTGGGATTATTGGCTGAAGCCTCTAGCGCATTGTCTTCAGGACCAGCTACACAAGGTGCTGCCGATATCTTTTACGGTGGTGACACTGCACAATGGGTTCGATTGATTAACTCAATCCGACTATTGGCTTACAAGAACACCGGTGATGTTGCCGCGTTCAACGGGGTTATTTCAGCTGGGAATTTCATCGCTGATTCTGCTGATGATTTCCAATTGACTTATGGAACGAGTGAGTTGCAGCCTGATGACAGACATCCGGATTTCGCTGCTGATTACACCCCTTCAGGTGCCAACATTTATCAGTCTAACTGGTTGATGGAATTGATGTTGGACAACAACGATCCACGTATCCGTTACTACTTCTACCGCCAGCGTAGCACTACGCCTGGTGCTGATGAACCACCAAACGAAGAGACTTTGGCCTGTTCATTGGTCGTGCCACCACAGCACTACCAAGATGGTGGATTTACTTACTGCAGTGTCCCTAACGGGTACTGGGGTAGATCTCACGGTAACGATGAAGGTACGCCTCCTGACAACTTCTTGAGAGCTGCTGTTGGGGTATACCCTGCAGGTGGTCGCTTTGACGATAACAGCTTTGGAAATGTCGGTCTTGGACTTGGTGGCGGTGGAGCCGGTATCGAGCCGATCATCCTTGCCTCTTACATCGACTTCTGGAGAGGTCAGATGGCTGCAAGTGATGCTGCCCGTTCAGGTTTCCTACGTGATGGTCTTACAAAGTCTATCGCTAAAGTTCAAACTTTCGGCGCACTTGATGGAGGCGCTGACACTTCTTTCGCCCCTGATGCTGCGGCTGTAACTGCCTATGTTGATGGAATCGTAGCTGCTTTCGATGCCGCTACCGGTGATGACAAGGAGAACATCTATGCGGAGCAGTACTTCACCACTTTGTTCGGTGGAGGAACCGATGCATTCAACTACTACCGTCAAACTGGTTTCCCAACTACGGTATTACCGAACTGGGAATTGAACCCTGGTCCGTTCCCAAGAACGTTCCTATTGCCACAGAACGAGGTGATCAACAACCCGAACTTGGATCAAAGAACAGATTTGACCACGCAGGTATTCTGGGATAACAATCCGGCTAGCCCGACCTTCCCACCTGCTAACTAAATAATTGCGATATGAAAAGAATCATTAAGAATATTCTTGGTTTCGCTTCCTTGGCTTCAGTATTGATGTTCACGGCGTGTGAAGACGGTGATACCGTTTTCGACACCATCATCGATGCAGAGCAACGAGGTGCGATCCTAAGAACGGTTAACCTTATTTCGAACGAATTGCCTATCGGTGTTGCCGATGCTGGTTTCTCTGTCGAAGTAGAGGTACAAGATCAAGCAAATGGAGCCAACGTAAACAACATTGAAGTTTTCGTTGGATACAGAGACAATACCGTTGCGGAAGGTGGCACCGATTTGGATGTTGCTGAAAGTTTGTTCACGACCATTCCAAGTAGCGAGTTCACTATCGGTGAATTCGGTCTGCCAAGAACGTCGTTTGCGGTAACCCTTGTTGAAATGCTTTCCTTTACGGGTGTGAGTGAAGATGACCTTTTCGGAGGTGATCAGTTCACTGTACGTTTCGAATTGGTGTTGAATGATGGGCGCAGGTTCTCTTTCGCCGACAACTCCGGTACATTGACCGGTTCGTTCTTCAGCTCCCCATTCTTGTACACCCCTACCGTGGTTTGCCCGGTAGGTGCAGAGCAGTTTATTGGAGACTATGTGGTGAACCAAGTGGTTCCAGGTATCTTTAGCTCTAACACTTGGGGTGCCGGTACTACCGTAACATTGGCCATTGGTGAAACTTCGACCCAACGGGTATTTGAAGCCGTTTACCTTCCAGATTTCGGAATCGGTAACGGACCACGTGCTTTTGCTTTTGATTTGGTTTGCGAGTCGGTTAATCCTATCGCAGCCCAAGCTTCAGGTCTACAATGTTCTGCGGGCATCACATTGGGCCCACCGATTGATGCTGCCCCTGGAACTTACGATCCATTCGATGATAGCGTTTTCAATATCGT
Source organism: Flavobacteriaceae bacterium (assembly GCA_013214065.1). Classification (GTDB taxonomy): domain Bacteria; phylum Bacteroidota; class Bacteroidia; order Flavobacteriales; family Flavobacteriaceae; genus Flagellimonas_B; species Flagellimonas_B algarum. Next base: position 186,119 of record JABSPK010000002.1, on the reverse strand, counting down.
TCTTAGGGATGATGAGAGCGACGATTGTGGTGGAGGCGTAGATGCCGAGGTAACACTGACTAAAGTCTAGTCATAGCTATATTAAGGACAACCATCCCCCGCGGATGGTTGTCTTCTTAAAGTCCGGTATTTAAAGCCGGTTTACCACAATATCACTAATAAACTACTGATGAAAAAAATAAAAATTACTCTTTACACGCTATTAGGTTTAGCCATGCTCTTCGTCGGCTGTGAAGACGGTGACACCGTTTTCGACAGTATTGTTGATGCCGAGACCCGAGGGGCCATTCTTAGAACCGTTAGTGTGATATCCAATGAAATTCCGATCGGTAGTGCAGATTCCAATTTCGCCGTTGAACTCGAGGTCCAAGATCAAGAGGAAGGTACCTTGGTACAGTCCGTAGAGGTCTGGGTAGGGTTCCGTGATAATTCAGTCGCCGATGGAGGCACTGATTTCAGTGCGGATGAAGTATTGGCAGAGACCTTGGACGCTTCGACCTTCACCACCGGTGAGTTCGGATTGCCGAGGTTCATGTACATGATCACGCTACCGCAATTGGTTGCGGCACTTCCGATTTCAGATTCGACCGTTGACGGTTCCGACCAGTTCACGATCCGTTTCGAGTTGGTATTGAGCGATGGCAGCCGCTATTCGTTCGCTGACAACTCAGGTACCTTGACCGGTTCGTTCTTCAGCTCACCCTTCTTGTACACCGCTACGGTGGTTTGCCCACCGAAAGCACCGACCCCTGGGGTTTGGACCGTGAACATGCAGGATTCATACGGAGATGGATGGCAACCTACTACCAGTGGTGGTGGCGGTCCTGGTCTGGTTATTACCTTAAGTGACGGCACTGTCTTCGAAATCGGACTTTGTACTCCGTACGAAGATCCAGGGTACGATTGTACCGATGGTGCCAGTGCAGGTACGGCAACATTTACCGTTCCGGCCGGTTTGACCGAAGCTGCAGATTTCAACTTCAGGGGTGATTTCTGGGGCGAAATGTCGTTCCAATTGATTACACCAAATGGTAATACAGTAGCGGATATTCCGGCCAGTACACCGGCAGGAAGCATAGCTATCGATTTCTGCAAAGACTAATCGAATTTTTCAATATAGAAAAGCCACCCAGCTGGGTGGCTTTTTTTTTGCGCTTTATTTAAACGTAAGGCCATTATTATTTTAAAGACTATTCCTAAAAAGGGATTTAACATTGCTTCGGCAATCGGTATCTTTCCAAATTAGTACATTTAACCGCATTTACAGTATTTGATATACATGAGTCCGTTGAAAAGTAGTCATAGCAGGCAACTTGGTTTTGTCCGTTTTCTTCTTCCCTTAGTCCTTCTTGTTGGTGTATTGTTTTTCGGATGCAAAAAAACTGTTGAACAGAAACAACAAGACGAGACCGAAAAACCTTCACCGGTCTTCCAATCGGTTTCATCCGAAGACAGCGGAATCGACTTTAAAAACCAGATTCAAGAAGACGTAAATTCCCTGGCCAATCTATTCAACTACGATTACTTCTACAATGGGGCCGGCGTTGGAATTGCCGACTTGAACAACGACGGTTTGCCCGATATCTTTTTTTGTGGCAACCAAGTCGATAACAAGCTTTACATCAACCAGGGCAACCTAACCTTCAGTGACATTTCTCCGGCAGCGGACATCAATGCAGGTAAAGTATGGTCAAATGGGGTAACCTTCGTTGACATCAACGCCGATGGTTGGCTGGACATCTATGTCTCGCAAGGAGGGCCAAACCCTAGGTTACAACGCAAAAATCTATTGTTCATCAACCAGCAAGATGATACTTTTATAGAATCTGCTGCTGATTACGGCTTAGCTGACATGGGGATCAGCACGCAATCGGTATTCTTCGATTACGATCGTGACGGTGACCTTGATTGCCTCGTCATGAACGAAAATGAACTCTATGGTGTCGACCCTATCAATCTTTATCGCTTGGTCGCCGAAAATGAAGAAAGCACCTATTTCAACAGCTCTCACTTGTACCGCAATGATAACGGTCGCTTTGTCGACGTGACCAAAGAAGCCGGAATTGAACGCCCGATTTTCGGATTGGGCCTATCAGTAGCCGACCTCAACAATGACGGTTGGCTCGATTTTTATATAGCAAGTGATTATTACATACCTGATGCCCTGTTCATAAACAACCATGACGGTACGTTTTCGGATGAAATCAAGACCTATACCAAGCAAATTTCTTTCTACGGAATGGGTATGGATGTAGCCGATATCAACAACGACGGGCAACAAGATATTTTCGTACTCGATATGGCCGCCAACGACCATGTGCGTTCAAAGACCTTGATGGCCTCCATGAATACCGATCGCTTTGACTACTTGATCAATGATGCCGGTTTTCACCACCAATACATGTACAATTCCCTTCAACTCCGAACTTCCGATACTAAATTCTCGAACATTTCACAGGCAACGACCATGGCCAATACGGATTGGAGTTGGTCGGTCTTGATGTCGGATTTTGACAACGACACCGATAAGGACATCTATATCACGAACGGATACAGGCGTTATGCACTCGATAACGACCTTCAACGAAGTGTTTTCGAAGCCAAAAGAAAATATAAGGGTCAAGTGCCTTTGGCCGTTAAAAAGCAGCTCTATGAGTCCATGCCCTCCGAAAAGCTCCCAAACATCCTTTATGAGAACGGCGGTAAGCTTGATTTTTCGGAAAAAGCGAAATCATGGGGGTTAGCGGACTTCTCTTTTAGCAACGGGGCCGCCCAGGGTGATCTTGACAACGATGGAGATCTGGATCTAGTGGTGAACAACATCGACGATGTGGGTTTTCTGTATCGCAACATGACCATGGAAAACGGTGGTGGTAATTATTTAAAAATAAAGGCCCAGGGCAAGTTATCCGAGGCCTTCCCGCAAATTGCAATCTCCTACAAGGGCGAAACCCAACTCGTTGAATCAAGAAGGGTTCGTGGGTATCGTTCAGCCCATGAGGATATCAGCCACTTTGGGTTAGGAGCACATGATAAAGTTGATAGCGTAATCGTCAAATGGCCGAACGGGGCCATCCAACGTTTCTACGAAATCGAGGCCAATACCCTTCTTGAAGTCAATGAAAAGGATGGAGACCTCGCCCAAAATGTTGAAACAAGTCCTAACCCGACCTATTTCAATCAAATCGATGTCATGAAAAGCGGATTGGATTTCGTGCATAAGGAAAATACGTATGACGATTTCGCTACGGAAGTATTGCTACCCTACAAGCAATCTACCCTAGGACCTTTCGTAACCAAAGGGGACGTTAATGGCGATCAATTGGAAGACCTTTACATCGGTGGGGCTTCCGGCCAATACGGTATGCTATACTTGCAGCGGCCTAATGGCGAATTCACGGCCAAATCGACCAAGGCTTTTGAGAACGATCGCAGTTATGAAGACATGCAAGGACTGTTTTTTGATTTCGATGGGGATGGCGATCTTGACCTTTTCGTGGTAAGTGGTGGCAACGAATTCGCTAATTATTCGTCCTTATATGCCGATCGACTCTATCTGAACGACGGTATCGGGAATTTTTCGAAAGCGGAAATCGATGCCTTACAACGGAATCCGAAAAGCGGTCGATCTGTGGATGTTATCGATTTTAACCGTGATGGCCAACCGGATTTGTTGGTCGGAAACCGAATCGTCGCCCAAAATTATCCAAACCCATCGAGCTCGACCTTATGGAAAAACGAAAACGGCACACTAATCGACGTCACCGCCGAGGTGGCCCATGATTTGGAAAGATTCGGCATCATCAATGACATTCTTGTAACCGATTACAACCGCGACGGTTGGGCCGATTTCATCGCTGTTGGCGAATGGACCGGCATTGGGTTTTTCACCAATTCGGAAGGACGATTCACCCGTGACAACGATCTCGTGAACAGCGAAGAAAACCAAGGGTGGTGGTTCGGGATCACCGAAACCGATGTCAACAATGATGGCCTTCCAGACTATGTATTGGGCAATGCAGGGTTGAACATCAAATTCAAGGCAAGTCAAAAGAAACCATTCAAGGTATTTTCCAATGATTTTGATGGAAACGGAACCAATGATATCGTGTTGAGCAAGCAATACAACGGCGAATACGTTCCGGTAAGGGGCCGCGAATGTTCTTCGCAACAAATGCCGTTCATCCAACAAAAATTCGAGACCTATTCTGAATTCGCCAATGCCAAATTGGTTGACATTTATGGTGAAAAGTTGAATTCAGGGTTTGAAGGCGAAGTTACCGAGTTCCGCTCTTCTTTGCTTTTGAACAATGGGGATGGAACCTTTAGCAAGCACTACCTACCTTTTGAGGCGCAATTGTTCCCGATACTGGATTTGATTTCACTCGATATCGATAAGGACGGTTTCGAAGACCTCATCGTAGGTGGCAATATCTACGAAACCGAAGTCGAAACCCCAAGGTTGGACGCTTTTTCAGGCCTGGTACTGCTTTCAAACCGAAAAGACGGGTATACTCCCCTACCCTGGGTCGAATCGGGCTTGCTTCTTGAAGGAAACATCAAAGACCTCGATTTGATCACCGGCACCGATGACCTTTATTTGATAGCAACCCAAAATGACGGTCCGGTTCAATTGCATTCGTTAATAAAATGATTTCGTATCTTTTCACCGATGTTCAGGGCCTTACGACCCAAACACCATTGCTATGAAACTATCACATAAATTACTCGGCCCGTTCGCGGCCCTTTTGCTATTTATTTTTTTTATAGGCTGTAACAACGATGACGGATCCATTACCGATGATGTAGTGCAGACCGATGACGATGTCTCAGGCGGCGATGACGACGCCCCTCCTCCGGTAGAAGGCTTGGAAGTGTTCAATGCCGACTTGGTTTATGACGGGTTTATTTTGGTGAACGATGCTTCGGCAAATCGGGTGTATCTAATGAACAAAGAGGCCGCAACGATTTTCGAATGGAACTTGAACGGCAGCCGTTTGGGCAATGATGCGTTCTTACTGCCCAACGGCCAATTGTTGACCATGCTTGAATCGGAAAGCCCAGAAATCACCCTAGGTGGTTTCGGAGGGGTCATTGCATTGTTGGATAAAGATGGGGGTGTTGAGTGGTCGTACGAATATTCAAGTTCGGAACACATCGCCCACCACGATGCCGTGATGTTGCCCAACGGAAACATCCTTTTTCTGACTTGGGAGCGAAAATCAATGGAAGAAGCCACCGAGATCGGATTTTCGGCCGGCACTCAGGTAATTTACGATGCTGTTTTCGAAATCGACCCATCAACGGATGAAATCGTTTGGCAATGGCATATGTGGGATCATTTGGTCCAAGACTTCGACGACACCAAACTGAATTTTGGATCCGTAGCGGACAATCCGAACCGAATCGATATCAATTATTTGGAAGTTCCGAATGATGACGGTGATGTCAGTCATGCCAACGGTTTGGCTTATGATGCGGAAAACGACCTGATTTATATCAGCGCCAATTTTTACAGTGAGGTTTGGGTCATTGACCACAGCACCAGCACTGCCGAAGCCCAAACGGGTACTGGGGGGAACTTTGGTGTAGGAGGAGACCTTCTGTACCGCTTCGGCAACCCGACCGCCTATAAAAACGATCAAGGGGTAAGAAGGTTCGATCGCAACCATCACCCCAACCTTTTGACGGGTGAATCAGCTGGCAATATGTTGATTTTCGCCAATGGTTTCAACGCGGCGCAATCGACCGTCTACGAACTCGAGATGCCCTCTACGTTTTCGCTTTTGGCCAATACCGACAACGAGCCTGAAGTCGTATGGAGTTTCACAGACACCGATCTGTTTTCGGGTAGGGTATCCGGCGCGGTCGCATTGCCCAATGGCAATCGTTTGATTACCGAAGGTGACTTCGGATTTTGGGAAGTCGATCGCGATGGAGGACTGGTTTGGCGGTATACCACACCCGGTTTCTTCTGGAGAGGGTACCATTATGACAAGGACGCCCCTGAAATACAAAGTCTTGGCCTCTGAACCATATGACGATTTTTATGAAAGTTTTATCATGAATCGCGTTATATGACACCTTTATTTCGTTAGATTTGCTACTCTCAAAAATCACTTGAAAATGAAAAACCTTTTTACCCTTTTGGCTTTTGTGGCAGGTACGTTTATCGCAGCTGCCCAAGCGACCGGCCAAATTGCAAACTACAGCTCTTCAGGAAGTGCGAACTTTGCTTCTGCGGGGCAACTAAATGCGGTCTTGGGGCCAATTCAGGAAGCGAATCAAAAATTAGCTTTCAAGAACGATGATTTCCAAGGATCGCCTTACACTTCGGATGTATTTTTGCCAACCGTTCTTTACTATGGTGACGAGAACCTAGGAAATCTATTCTATCGTTACAATGCCTATAACGAAGAAATCGAGATCAAGGAGACCAATTTGGAGTCCGAAGGGGTTCGCGCTTTGGGCCGAGATAAGAAAATTTCCATCAAGATCAACGGAAGACCGATGAGTTTCAAGACGTTTATCGATGAGAAAGGAACCACCCAAAACGGATATTTGACCCAACTTAGGGATGGTAAATACAGTTTGTACAAGCGAACCGATGTAAAATTCACTGAAGGCCAAAAAGCCCAAAACTCGTTCATTCCAGCGATTCCGGCCCGTTTTACGAAGTTCACTGAATATTATTTGGAAATCGAAGGGATCAATAGGATCGATCAATTGGAATTGAGCAACAGAAAGTTACTCAAGTTGATCCCTGATGCTAAAAAAGCGGAACTGAAGGCTTACCTAAAAGAAAACAAAATCAAAATCAAAGACGAATACGATGTGTATGAAGTCCTTGAATATTTGAACAGCTAATACCTCATGGTACTACGTTTAAAAACGGCCTTTTCAGGCCGTTTTTTTTTGCCTCCCGATGAACCTTTACCCCGCTGTCGAAAAAAAAAACGTATTTTAAAGAAAAATAAAATCAATCAAAATGAAAAAAGTATGCAGTTTTTTGGCCGCTCTGGCGATAGTCGCCGTCGGCAACGCCCAAACTTCAGGACAAGTAGTCAGTTATAACGCGAATTCTGCCGATGGTGGGGTTTCTGATGCCCTTTACAAATATGCCATGGGATCGATCGAGGATTCCGAAGCCAAAGCTACCTATCTCGATGAGAACATCGAAGGCTCGCCCTATATGGCGAATGAGTTCAAGTTGACGCAAATCTATTATGGGGATGAAAAGGCAGGCGATATGTACTACCGGTATAATGCCCATAACGAGGAAATCGAACTCAAGCAGCAAAATGTAGAAGAAGAGCCGATACGGGCCTTGGGTCGTGACAAGAAAATCAACCTTGTCGTCGATGGGAAGCGAATGGCCTTCAAGACCTTTATCGATCGTAACGGAAAGACACAAAATGGCTATCTGACGCTTTTGAGCGATGGCAAGTACAAACTATACAAACGCCTTAAGATTACGTTCAAAGAAGCCAAGAAAGCTCCGAATACGTTCGTCAAAGCTTCACCGGCCCGATTTACCAAATTCACGGAGTACTATATCGAAGTCGATGGCGGCAACCGCATCGATGAGGTACAACTCAGCAATAAAAAACTGCTCAACCTTGTCGAAGGCGACATGCAAAGTGAATTAAAGTCGTTTCTGAAAGAGAACAGGATCAAAGTGAGTGACGAGGGCGATATCCATAAAGTAGTTCAATTTCTGAACAGCTGATACCCCTTTCTATTTTACAGCTATGGAAATGCAGCCTTATCCGGGCTGCATTTCTTTTATCAAAAGACCTATAACTGGTTTTTCGGCAACGATTTGATCCAAAAGGCTACCTTTGCCTTCCTAATGAAAGAAGAACAACAGATTTACGGTATCCGAACCGTACTTGAAGCAATAAGTGCAGAAAAGCCCATAAACAAGCTTTTTTTGCAAAAAGGACTATCAGGACCTCTTTTTCGCGAACTTGAACATAAGGCGAGAAAACAAGGGCTGAGCGTTTCCTACGTGCCCGTTGAACGATTGAACAGGTTCACTCAAAACAACCATCAAGGGGCCGTAGCGAAAATAGCACCGATCAACTTTAGGGATTTCGAGACACTTATCGAAGAAGTGCTCTCGAAAGACGGTGTCCCCTTTCTATTGTTGCTGGATCAAGTCACCGATGTCAGGAATTTCGGGGCGATCCTTAGAACGGCGGAATGTACCGGGGTACAGGCGGTCATCGTACCAAAATCAGGTTCGGCTCCGGTCAATCAAGATACGGTAAAGACATCGGCAGGAGGGGTCTTCAATGTCCCTATTAGTAAAGTAGACCATCTAAAAGATGCCATATACTACCTCAATGCTTCAGGTGTCCGCATTATTGCGGCTTCCGAAAAGACCGACAAGCTGCTTTACAATGTCGATTTCAACCAGCCCACAGCGCTATTGATGGGTTCTGAAGGAAAAGGGGTCTCCGAACAACTGTTGAAATTGGTCGACGAAAAAGCGAAATTGCCTATGCTCGGTGATATCGATTCCTTGAATGTCTCAGTGGCCTGTGGGGCCTTTTTATACGAAGTCGTTCGACAACGCCAGGCTTAGTCGCCATCTTTTCGTTCCTTTTTTTTGAAGTGGTATACGATCTCGATATCATCATCAGGTCGTTCGATAAAGTTCCCGTCTTTGTCAAAATGTCTTAAAAACTCATCTTCCTCTTCATTATAATCATCCCTTTCCCATTGATACGTTCTCTTTTTTGGCAAATCGACCTTGATGAACCGGGCCAAAAAGAGCCCTGTCAAAAATCCGGACAGGTGTCCTTCCCAAGAAATCCCGTCTTCGATAGGAAAAATATACCAAAGCATGCTTCCGTACAAAAAGACGATACCCAATGAAAGTGCGATCAAGCGAAAGTGCTTTGCGAAGATTCCCTTGAAAAAAATGAAACTGACCAAAACATAGATCAATCCGCTAGCCCCGATATGATAAGACGGTCTCCCGATCATCCATGTAAGAACCCCTGAAAGCAGCAAGCCGAACACAATGACCTTGAAGGCACTGCTCCTATAAAAATAAACCAAGGCAGTGGTCAAAACCGCCAATGGAATGGTATTATTATACAAGTGTTCCACGGAACCATGGATGAACGGACTGAATGCGATGCCCTGTAGACCGCTCAAACGACGGGGATAAATACCATGCGTATTGAAATTCGACCCTGTGATCAACTCAAGCCAAAAAACGAACCAAATGGACAATACCGCGAACAATGGAACGATCAATAAGCCTAATGAAAACCGCAAATCCCCTTTTTCAGTCATTCCTTTAAAATTGCAATTAACTTACCAGAAATGCAAAATCTGATAAATTGTCATCCTGCTATTTCCGTATTTTTACCTTATGAACGAACCCCTAGCAGAACGCATCCGACCTAAATCCTTAGACGAATACGTCAGCCAAGGGCATCTTGTGGGCACCGATGGCTCGTTAACGAACCAAATTACCTCAGGGGTCATTCCATCGTTGATTTTTTGGGGTCCCCCAGGCACTGGAAAAACCACATTGGCCCATATTATAGCTGAAGAAAGCGAACGTCCCTTTTATACCTTGAGTGCCATAAGCAGTGGGGTCAAAGACGTTCGCGAAGTCATCGAAAAAGCAAAAAAAGGCGGTGGGTTGTTCACCGCGAAAAACCCCATCCTTTTTATTGATGAAATACATCGGTTCAGCAAATCACAACAAGACTCTTTATTGGGTGCCGTAGAAAAAGGTTGGGTCACCCTAATCGGGGCGACCACTGAAAACCCCAGTTTTGAAGTTATACCGGCACTGCTGTCAAGATGCCAAGTCTATGTTTTGAATCCTTTTTCCAAAGAGGATCTTCAGTCGCTCCTTGACCGGGCCATGAAAACGGACCCCATTTTAAAAACGAAAAAAATCAAGATCGAAGAAACCGAAGCCTTGTTCAGACTTTCAGGGGGTGATGGAAGAAAACTATTGAATATTTTCGAATTGTTGATCAATTCGGAACCTTCGAAAGACATTAGGATTACCAATGACAAGGTGTTGCAACGGGTTCAAAAGAACACGGTACTCTATGATAAGACCGGCGAACAGCATTACGACATCATTTCGGCCTTTATTAAATCGATACGGGGCAGCGATCCCAATGCAGCCGTTTATTGGTTGGCACGTATGATCGAAGGGGGTGAAGACGTGAAGTTCATCGCCCGCCGTATGTTGATACTCGCTTCAGAGGATATCGGTAACGCCAACCCCACTGCCCTGGTTTTGGCCAATGCCACCTTTCAAGCGGTAAACACCATCGGCTACCCTGAAGCTAGGATCATTTTAAGCCAATGTGCCACATATTTGGCGGGGTCACCGAAAAGCAATGCCAGCTACGTCGCCATCAAAAAAGCCCAAAAAACCGTTAAGGATACCGGAGATCTTTCAGTACCGTTGGCCATACGAAATGCGCCGACCCAACTCATGAAGGAATTGGGTTATGGGGATGGTTATGCCTACGCGCATGATTATGAAAAGAATTTCGTGGCTTCAGAGTTCTTGCCCGAGGAAATTTCAGGTACGGAGTTTTACCAACCTGGAAACAGCCAACGCGAAAATGCGATTCGTGCCTTTCTAAAACAGCGGTGGAAAGACAAGTACAATTTTTAGAATTTGATCTTAAGCTCCGTCGCTTTCTTACTTTTTCCGTCCATCTCAAGGAACCATTTTTCACCGCTCTTGTAAACGATTCCGTTTTTACCATCCTTCGTGACCATGAAGATATCCGGTGAGGAGGTAGCTCGTAGTGCATAAACAACCGCCGGGCTACTATCGACCAATTGGTAGCCCTCTGCCACTGGTTGGGCATATAAGATATCTTTATCACCCTTTGATCCGGTGGTAATCGATGTTGGAGTTTGATTTTCGGTACTTTCGGGCATCACGTTCACATCGCGTTCCTCAACTTCATCAATGTTTTTGACGTCGTCTTTGAAACTTACCGTGACCGTCTCCGATTCGGTTTCGGACTTTTCTTCGGTATTCCGTCCTTCGGTGCTCCGTTTCTTTCGCAACTCGGGATCATAGGCATACTCCATGCCCTTAAACGATGCAAAGGCTTCGGTTATCGCTTCTTGATACGATTTTTTGAAATCCTTAAGCTTCGATTTGCCCTGAATGCTTCCGAATACGAACTTCCCCTCACAATCCCTAACCAGAAGTCTGGTTTTTGTAGCGAATAAATTCGATTCGTCTTCTAAATCAAGAAGGGCACCGAGACAAGGGTCGTCTTTGAGGTCATCAGGTAAATTGTCATCATAGACCACATTGAAATCGGCTTTATCGAACAAGAACTTTATCAAGGTACTGGTCTGAAATTCGTTCATGTTCTTAAAGGCACTGAATTTTTTAGGAACGATGACGTATTTGAAACCGTTCAGCTGTGCCGACCCATTGAAACTTAAACTGAAAACAAGGAGCGAAACAAATACAATTTTCTTCATGCTGAGCTAGTAATCAATTACCGTTCCAAGATATGATATTAAATCCTAAATGGAAAGATGCGTAATGGCTATCGGGAATATTGGTGTACCCAAGAAGGTTGTCGGCCATGGCGTAGAAATTGAATTTTCCCAACTGCCAGCTCATTCCCATACCGATGTTCGACAAGGAGTATTTATCGGCGGTATATGTTGTTTTCAGGGTTAGGAAATTACCAAAACGTTTTTGGAAAAATGCCGTCACAGCCAATTGGGGGCCCCTAGGCCGCTGCATCATGAACAATTGGGCCCCAACGCTGTTGATATAGTCGAACCGATCGAGGTTTATCTTCGGTCTGATGTCACAATCACAATCATTACTACGGGGGTCCTTTTGGCCGAAATTATGTCGGATCGAACCGTATAACTTTATCGGTCTCATGGCCAAATAAGCATCTTCATCGGTTTCAAAGGGCACCAATCTTTCGATTTCATCGACAAGTTCTTGCCAAATATCACTGGTAAGATTGGTCAAATCCTCAGGTAGGATGATCTCAATACCTTCATTGGAAGCGGCGCCGTTCAACGCATAATTCTTTACGTTCTTATTGTAATAGATGAAACCAAGGTCCAAGACGCTTCCCGTTATGACGGTCTGCCGGCTTAGCTCATGGGTAAATCCGAAATCCATACCCAACCCTAGGTTTCCGCCCAAGAGCGATTTTCGAATAAGGAGTTTGGAGAGTTCCTCTTGCGTTGCCGCGGAATCGTCAGTGAGAATATCAAGCAGTTCATCGACTCCTGAGGTACGCATCCGTACATCGGCCACCAAGGTATTGCGCAATAAATTATTCTCGCCGACCGTCGTCACGAAATACCCATCGTTCTTGGCAGATCGGAATTCGAATACACTAGAGTAAAGCTTTGCCCTCGCCCCGACGGTCCACTTTTGGTTGAGCTTTCGGTTCAGCCCGAAATGAAACACATTGACCGCCTCCCCTTGGTTTGAGAAATGGTTCAGACTGAACCTTCTATTAATATTCGGTGCATTGCCCTCGAAGGCCAATATGGCGATATCCTTGGGCCAAAATTGTGAAATGAACCCTTCCCCATAAACCCCGAAAGAATAGTAGTCATTCGGTCGATTCGCAGTTCGAAACCCTCCGCTGAAAACCTCAAATGTACCACTGGCACCAAATTCATCGTTTTGACCCAACCCGTTGATCGCACGATCGCGTAATTTGGTCGTGAAGTCGATACCATCATCTGCGAACAGGTCGTTTACCGTGATGCCACTGGTTCCAGCTTGCAAAGTCAATCCGGAAAGTAAGGGCAGGCCTGCATGCCATTGCTGTATGGTCTTCACTCCGGGATTCAGCATTGCGGATTGGGGGATCTCATAAAAATCGTACAGTAGCTGTTGATTTTGCGCAGTGAGTCCGCCCACACCGAAAACCAATGTGACCAAAACCATTGTCAGTAGTTTTCTCATAGTAGTCTTACCCTAAATACCGCGCTGGATCTTAAAATGATTAGAGGTTGTGGGACCGATGATTGACTGGTGTTATCACCAAGGTTGGTTCCGACCACCCGTATATCGGTGGTATTGATCAAGATATCAAGGCTCCTACCTCCCGGTCCATAGGTGATTTGACGCTCGATCAAGGCCGTTGGTTCCGGTTGGATGATGAAATTCTCCGTATCGAGCACATTTCCACCGGCATCCAAGAACTCGATCAAAATATCCAGTTCCTTGCTCGTGGTATTCTCAACCTGATAGGTAATGGTACCGTCCAACACGTTGTCGGCGACGAAGTCTTGGTTGAAGGCCTCAAAAGTGAAGGTTTGGGTATAAAATGCACCTATTGGCGCTTGATTAATGGTATTCTCATCCGATTCGAAATAAAAAATACTGGTCGCCGCGGTGGGAATGACTTCCAGATCATCAACCTGATCGAAGTTCTGTTCATCGGCACATGCGCCCATGGCCAAAAACAAAAAAACTATCACAATACCGAAAATCGTCCGGTTCATCTTCTGGGGTTTGTAGGTAGAACAGCTAAGTGGTCCTGTTACCCTACTATAACTTCATAAAAATGATTTTATTTCGACCAAATCGGTAATTATCGGACAAAACCCATGCTCGGGTTCATCGTTTGAATTAAAGTGGAGCCCATACATTCCGAGCTTCATGGCACCCAAGATATCGGCTTCCAAGTTATCTCCGATCATCAATGATTTTTCCGGTCTTGCCCCGGCTTTCGCCAAGGCCATTTCGAATATGCCCGGATCCGGTTTTTTAACCCCCGCCATTTCTGAGTTGACCACAATGGAGAAAAACCCATCGAGATCGGCATTTCTAAGCTTCCTATCCTGAACCCTATCGAATCCATTGGTGATGATATGCAACTTATAATGCGGTTTCAAATAGGTCAAAATTTCATAGGCTCCTGGAAAAACATGGTTGAACGAGGAAAGGGTATCGATATAGGCATCCGAAAGGGTATCGATGACCGCATTGGGCAGTTGCTCCCCTAAGGCCTGAAAAGAGCGCTGCAATCGCTCAAAACGCAGTGTTTGCTTGGTCACCTTGTTTTCACGGAACAACTTCCAATAGCTATGGTTTATGGGCACATAATGTTGTAAGAATGCTTCTAAATCGACCGCTATGCCGCTTTCAGCGAATATTTTACCAAAGGTAAGGGCCGAATTTCGCTCGAAGTCCCAAAGGGTATGGTCCAAATCGAAAAAGACATCGGTGACCCTTTCTTTAAACATAGTACCGTTTTACCATAGCCTCATACAATTCAAGCCAGTTTATTTTATGCTTGCTGCCCAACAATTGATTCGAGAACACCATGACGAAATCACTACCGACCTGTTTGGCCTCATCGAATAAAGGATCGGTCAAGGCAAAAACCTCATCTTTGGTGGTACAATTGACCAGGGCATGGTCGCAAAAAGCAAACGGATGTATCTTGATCGGTTGTTGTACTTCAAGATTGATATCGTAAAAGTAGAAGGGTGAGCTGGTGCCGGCACGATAGCCGATCCGATGGGTGAACCCCATGGAATAATCATCGGTAAACTCGGCCTCGACTAGATTTCTATAAGTTTCCGGCAAGACGACTTTGTTGTACCGCATCCTTGAACTGTTCACCGGCCGATTGATCAACTGGGACAAGCGTGCCTTCTCTTCAATTAAAATAGCATTGTTCATGGAAGAGGCCATCGACGCACTCAACGACACCCTACTATAATCGGCAATGGACTTGATCAAAAAGCGGAATTTATTCTTGTGGATGGAAATATTCTTGTCATGCCGAGAGTAATCGGCAAATTGAAAGAAGAACATCGTTTTCATCTTGAAACGCTTGTGTATAGCGATCAAACTGGAAAAATTGTCAAAGGGGTCTTTTTTTGGATCGAACCAAACGGCCACCCTTCTTGCCAACCTTCGCAATTTAAACCGGCCCAAATCATGTACAAAACCCGCAAAGCCCCTTGAAAAACCGCGGAGTGCATAGGAGTGCGAACTGGTTACATTGATTATGGATGTAAAACGATATGTCTTTGGTCGATACATCAAATCAGGAAAACGTTCTTGTAGCGACCTAAGCAGTTTCTTCGACCAAAGATCGACCAATGGTCGTTCCAAAAAACCTTCTTGATGGGCAAGACCGGTCTCTGGTGGAAATCGTCCTAGATGATCTTTTACATGGGGCAGGTATTCTTCATATCGGCTCAATAAATAAAAACTCGCCGCAAAGATGTCGAAGGGCACATTGCTGCGCTCCCCCGCCTCAAAAAAACAGGGCAGACCGTCCCAATTTCCCATTTTTAGGGCAACATCATTGATCCCTTGTTCGAATAACAGGTCATTCGACCGAATGAAAAACTCATTCTGTAAAGGTTTTTTGGTATAGGTAATCTTGGGGCCCTTATGCTTTATGAAATCCTCGACTTTTGTCGTAAAATCGACTTCCACCCCTAAAATCCGTGTAAAAAGATGCCTGGCCGTATAACTGAACCTGTTGGTTATCTTATGGGTGTAGACAAGTAGCATAGTCTTCAAAACCCAAATGTACGAATATCACCGCCAACCCGTCACCGCCTATAAGAACAGTGAATTACTCAAAGAATGCCTTCGTCGGCAAAGCTGAAATAGTTTTTTTCGGCTAAGATCACATGATCCAATATTTTGATGTCGATGGTATTCGCGGCATTTTTCATTTTTTTGGTCACTTGTTTGTCTTGATTACTTGGCCGTAATGCCCCGGAAGGATGGTTGTGGATCAATATGAGGCCTATGGCACCTAGCTCAAGACTTCGCTTTAACACCAACCTCACATCGACCAGTGTTCCTGTGATACCCCCTTTACTGATCAGATCTTTTGCCAAAAGCTTGTTCGAATTGTTGAGGTATAGGACCCAAAATTCTTCATGGGGCAAATCACCGATCACAGGATACATCAACTCGAATACATCGGAACTTTTATGGATCCTCAGCGAACGGAACGCACCAACCAGTCGTTTTCTCCGTCCTAATTCAAGGGCTGCGGTTATGGTAATGGCCTTGGCTTCACCGATGCCTTTGAAGTGCAACAAGCGGTCGACCGAAAGCCTTCCTAATTTATCAAGATCATGATCGACACTTGAAAGAATGCGTTTGGAGAGTTCTACAGCACTTTCATAGCGGTTTCCGGAGCGGATAAGGATGGCAATGATCTCGGCATCGGAAAGGACGGAGCTTCCTTTTTCCAAAAGCTTTTCCCTAGGCTTGTCATCAATGGCCCAATCCTTTATGGCCAGGTGGTGTTTCGGTATCCCCATTCGTTTTTATGGTTTTTGCCACTTCTTTGGCATGCTTTCCTTAATTTGTAAAAAAACGAAAGGATGAAGTCAATTTTTGATACCCAGCACCATGGCGAGATCATGACCCGTCTAGAACAGCTCCAACCGGATTCTCCGCGGCAATGGGGTAAAATGACTGCCGCACAAATGGTTTGGCATTGTCAGTTTCCTTTAAAACTGGCCATTAAGAACGAACCCCATAAGGTAAAGGGCAACCCGTTGGTACGGTGGTTGTTCAAAAAATCAATGTACAATGACAAGCCTTGGCGCAAAAACCTTCCGACGGCACCGGGATTGGTTGCAAAAGAGGAAAAGGATTTCAAGGTCGAGCTTCCAAAATTAAAAGCGTTGATCGACGAATGCCATGGGGTGAAAAACCGGGAAGAATGGAACCCCCATCCATTGTTCGGCACCTTTACCCGAGAGCAATGGGGACAAATGCAGTACAAACATCTCGACCACCATTTGCGCCAATTCGGCCTTTGACCGACGCGCCTTCATTCTTCTTCGTCGGCCTGTTCGAACTGCTGCTCGATACGGGCCCTAGTATCGTTGATGCTTCTGTTTTCTTCCAAAATGCTATTTGAAAAACCGATCATTACGGCCATTAACGACATTGAAAGTAAGCGTAGGAGCTTTGCAGAACGTTTTATCGTACCATGCTTTTTCATGTTTGATGGATTTCAAAAGCCGTTCCTAAGGTGTCCGAACTGACAAAATTGCCTAAAATCTGCTGAGTAAGGCCTCAACATCAAGTCCGCCGTAATTTCCTGAACTCATTAAAAGCAAGGCGGTATTGGCGAAGTCTTTTTCAAACAAATAGGCTTCGAAGGCCTTCGGATCGGTGAACACCAGTAAATCTTCGCGCTTGAAAGCACTCTTTATACGATCTGGTGACACCTCGTCCAATCGTTTGATCTTGACGGCCTCTGGTGAATAAAATACGACCGCTTCGTCGGCCTTATCGAGGGCATTACGATATTGTTCGAGGAAGTCATGGTTCAAACTGCTGTAGGTATGCAATTCGAGACAGGCCAGTAAGTGATGCTTAGGGTACTGCTCCCGCAAGGCCGCGGTAGTCGCCCCTACTTTGCTTGGGGAATGCGCAAAATCCTTAAACGCTACCCGATTCGATTTCTCTGCGATTTTCTCCATTCGTTTACTGGCGCCCTTGAAGCTTGCAATGGCCTCATAAAAATCGGTTTCATCAACGCCCATTTGCTGGCAGATCCATTTTGCCCCCATCACATTACCCAAATTATGTCGACCGAATACCTGCAAGGGTAACGGACCATCTTCGGTCTGCAGATAGGTTTCACCTCCTATCACTTCATATTCCGGAACGGCATAGGGGAACTTTCGAATGGTGTTCTCCGTAGCCTCGACAACCTGGACTACCGTTGGATCTTCCGAAAAATAGGTAATACTACCACCACGGACGATGCCATCGATAAAGGATTGAAATTGGGCCACATAGTTCTCAAAAGTCGGAAAGACATTGATATGGTCCCATGCGATACCGCTCAAGAGCGCGATATTCGCCTGGTATAAGTGGAATTTTGGTCGTCGGTCTAGGGGCGAACTCAAATACTCGTCACCTTCCAGTACAATGAAATCATTGGTTTCGGTCAAATGGACCATACGTTCGAACCCATCCAGTTGGGCCCCAACCATATAATCCACTGATATATCGTGGTAGTCCAATACATGTAAGATCATCGAAGTAATCGTGGTCTTTCCATGGCTACCGCCGATAACGACCCTTGTTTTGTCTTTCGATTGTTCATAGAGGAATTCCGGATAGGAGAAGATCTTCACTCCCAGCTCCTGGGCCCGCTCCAATTCAGGGTTGTCGGGTTTGGCGTGCATTCCCAAAATAACGGCATCAAGGTCGGCGGTTATCTTTTCAGGAAACCAACCGAAGGTTTCGGGCAAAAGGCCTTTGGCTTTTAACCTTCCTTTGGAGGGTTCAAAAATAATATCATCACTTCCGGTTACCGTATACCCTTTATAGGCCAAGGCCAAAGCCAGGTTGTGCATGGCGCTACCGCCGATTGCGATAAAATGGATTTTCATTGAAATGGATTTCGCATCAAAGATAGCCATTGGCCTTGAGGAATATTTTTAACTTCATACAGAAATTTACACCTATGAACCTATCATCTTTGGTTTCGAAAGAAATCATGCCAGGGTACCACGGAAAAATGGTCCATGGAGAAAAACTAAGTTGGGTCTTTTGGACTGTCGAGAAAGACGCTGAAGTTCCCATACACCAACACCATCACGAGCAGATCATGCACGTGGTCGAAGGGGAATTCGAATTCACCCTTGACGGAAAAACCTCGGTTTATCGTGCAGACGATGTCGTGGTCATCCCTTCCGATACCCCACATGGCGGAAAAGCATTGACCCCATGCAAACTAATGGACGTTTTCAGTCCGGTAAGGGAAGCGTACAAATGATCGTTTCCTTAAAAAAAAGACGTGCCTTGATCGGTGGGAGCAGCCGGGGTATCGGAAAGGCCATTGCCAAACAATTGGCCGAAAGTGGTGCCCAGGTTACCCTCATGGCCAGAAGTGAAAAACTGCTACAAGAGATTATCGCCGATTTACCGACCCATGAAGGACAACAACATGGATACCTTGTGGTCGATTTCAACGATTTCGAAGGATATAAAAGGGTTCTAACACGGTTTTTCTCCAATAACCACATCGATATCCTTGTCAATAATACCCAAGGCCCCGAAGCGGGAGGTGCCCTTGAAAAATCGGTCGAGGATTATCAAAAGGCATTTGATCAGTTGTTCAAATCGGTGGTCTATACCACGCAACTGGCCCTGAAGGAAATGCAACGGTCGAACTGGGGACGCATCATTAATGTCGCTTCGATTTCGGTCAAGGAACCCTTGAATTATTTAGCCCTTTCGAATACCATACGAGCTGCCGTTGTTACTTGGGCAAAGAGCCTTGCGATCGATATCGCACGTGACGGGATTACGGTAAACAACATATTGACCGGGTATTTCGACACTGAACGTCTGGCATCACTGAATGCCAAGAAAGCTGAAAAAATGGGGGTCGAAGAAGATGAGGTACGCACCGAAATGGAAAAAAAGGTACCCGCTAACCGCATCGGGAAACCTGAAGAGTATGGGTTTTTAGTTGCTTTTCTGGCTTCGGACAAGGCCGCTTATATCAACGGCATCAACCTTCCGATCGATGGCGGACTCCTAAAGTCTTTATAGAAAAAGCACCAAAAGCGTAAGGAATTCGCATTTTTTGCTACATTTAATTGATAACTAACTAATTATATTCCTTATAAATGCAAAAGTTTTTATGGCCGTACGGATATTGTTGGGCTTGTTCGTTTTGGTCTTCGGACTGAATAAGTTTTTTCAGTTCCTGCCCGCCTTTGAATTGACCGGTGACCCTCTTGAGTATTTCACCGCTTTATCGAAAAGCCAGCACTTGACCATGGTCGGTGTAGTCGAGACCTTAGCCGGCTTAGCGTTGATTTTCAACAAATGGGGCGCTTTAATGGCCGTGGTCTTGATGAGTATTTCGGTTTGCGCCGTACTATTCCATGCCACCTTGGACCCTCCGAATATCGGCCCTGCCCTGGCCTTATTGGTCTTGAACGTACTGGCCTTGGTCGGATACAAGGATCGATACGCCGAGATACTGAAAGCTTGACCTGAATCGCAAAAGCCCCAAACGGGGCTTTTTTTTTACCTCAATGAAACCCCAGCGTCACTCGTTCAAGGTACGCGACCACTATTTTTAGGTTTGAATACGCTTTCACCTAAAGTACTTTCAGGTTCTAATCAAAATTTGAATCCTATGGAAACAATGAAAAAAATTACACTGAAAAGGCCGTGCACCGAAGATTTTGAAAGTTTTGAACCGACCCGATCCGGGGGCTACTGCCAAAGCTGCAGCAAGGAAGTCATCGATTTTACCCAAATGGGCAGAGACGAGATGATGCAACGACTCGAACACGGAAAAGATGCCTTGTGTGGTCGTTTCAAAATCGGTCAACTATTCGATCCCTTCAAGCGTCGACATGGACTGCGATTGGCCGGTTTCTCGCTATTGGGCGTTTTGGCTACCCAAAACTTGCAGGCACAAGAGGCCACGACCCCAATCGATACTGAAAAAACCGTAGTTACCGCGACCGTGGGTGAATCCATAGTCTCAGGAACCGTATTCGATGACCAGGGTATTCCGATGGTCGGAGCCAATGTAGTCTTGAAGGATAGTGAACTTTGGACCACTACGGACTTCAACGGTAAGTTCGAATTTCCTAAGCCCCTAAAAGTAGGGGACACCTTGCTTTTCAGTTTCTTGGGCTATGACACCAAGTCTTATGAGGTCACGAAAGAGACAGGCCAAAAGGTGGTGATTACGGTACAATTCGATCAAGCCGATATCCTCTTAATGGGTGAAATCATGGTAGAAGGACTCTATAGCAGTACACCCGACCCGATCAAAAAACATCCCCAAAACAGAAGATAATGCGGATCTTCATCCTAGTGTATCTTACATGTATTGCGGCACATGGGCAATGGGAAGCAAAGAATGGCATTGCCTACCATAAAGCCGATAGCATCGCCGCAATACATCGTGGGATGTCACTTGACAACCTACCGCTGCTTGCTTATCGTCTGACCAAAGACCTGCCGACCGATCACGGGAAATTCAGGGCGATTTTCACATGGGTAAGCACCAACATCGCCAACGATTACGATGCCTTCACCAAAACAAAACACCGGCGTCAAAAATTAAGGAAAGAGCCTTTGGCATTCGAACAATGGAACCGCAAGTATTTGCCGACCATGTTCAAAAACCTATTGAAGAAGAAAAAAACCGCTTGTACCGGATATGCATATCTGATTCGCGAACTTTCATCATTATCAGGGCTTGATTGCCGTATCGTTGATGGTTACGGACGTACCGCGCATACCGCTTTGAATGAAACAAGTGTTGCTAACCATTCATGGAATGCCATTGAATTGGATGGAAACTGGTATCTATGCGATGCAACTTGGTCGGCAGGAAGCATCCGGTTTGAAAAGGAGGCCATATCCTTCAAACCCGATTTCAATGACAGCTATTTCTTGCCCGACCCTAAACTTTTCATCAAGAACCATTATCCGATCGACCCACAGTGGGCCTTGCTCGAAGAGCCACCCTCCTTCAAGACGTTTATCACTGGACCGATCATTTATCGATCGGCGTTCGAAAACCGATTAAACCCAACCTACCCTGCCACCATGGACGTCGCGCTCAAAGTCAACCAACCCCTTGAGTTCACCATACAACAACTTGATAACCTGGCCGACCGGCCGATGCGATTCGTTATCAATAAAAATGGAAAAACCTCAAAGATCGACCCGATCCAATACCGCAGTGGTGACACTATCCACCTTCGGCATTCCTTCAAAAGGCGAGGGCATTACGACCTTCATATCTTCTCAGGTGACCAGGCCATTTCAACCTATGTCGTTGAGGTCGTTCGGTAATCCGATGAAAAAACGATTAAGCGATTTCTAAAAACTGAGTTTATCTTTAAAAAGGTAAGACTGTCGTCTAGAGACCTCGATCTCTTCCCCATTGCCCATGACCAGCTTCAATTTGCCATTGAACCATGGCACCACTTCTTTGATGAAATTCGTATTGACGATCTGCTGTCGGTTGGTCCTGAAAAAGTTGGCCTCAGGAAGCTTTTCCTCGATCTGTTGCAATGATTTATAGAGCATGGGCCGCTCTTCGGCGAAAAACACCCGGGTATAGTTGCCAACGATTTCAAAATGGGAGATTTCATTGATTTTGACCAACCAGCAACGTTCCCCATCTTTTATGAAAATCTGACTACTTCCGGTCAATCTTGTTGCGGTAGTGCCCGTATCCGAAGTTTTTTCAAGCTGGATCTTGACTTTCTCAATAGCCAGACTAAAACGCTTGGCGTTAATAGGTTTTAGAAGGTAGTCCAAAGCGTTGTATTCGAATGATTTGATAGCATACTCATCGAATGCAGTCGTAAATACGGTAATCGGGACCTCATCGAGCATTTCGAGTAGATCGAACCCGTCTTTCTCGGGCATATTGATATCCAAAAACAATAGATCCGGAAGTTCTTTTTGCAGCAGCTCAAAACCCATATCCACATTCTCGGCCTCTCCGACCAACTCGATTTCGTCGAAAGTCTTGATCAGCTCTTTCAGCTCATTTCGGGCCAACCTGGAATCTTCAACTATAACTGCCCGTATTTTCATGTCAATGGAATTTTGATGGTAGCTTTCACTTCCCCGGCATCTTCGCCCAATTCAAAACGGGCTTGGTCACCGTACAATAATCGTAAGCGCTGTCTGATGTTTTTTAATCCCAATTGGGTACTGTTTTTTGCGATTTGCAAAACACCGGTATTCTTGACGACTATCGTCAAAACCGAGGCTTCACTTTGAATCGACAACAAAATCCTCCCCCCGTTTTTTAGCGTTGCAATGCCGTGTTTGGCCGCATTTTCGATAAGCAATTGAATGATCATCGGTGGGATTTGCAGTTGCAAACAACCCGGGTCGACCTCCTCAACATACTCCAACCGGTCCTCGAACTGTATCTTGGAAAGCGCGATGTAATTCTCGACCATTTCCAGCTCCTCTGAAACCGCAATGGCATTCACATTGTTCTTGGTCAACGAGTAGCGGAGCATTTCAGAAAGTTTGGTCAGCATCTCACGTGATTTTTCAACGTCTTCGAGCATCAAACCTCGAATGTTGTTCAGGCTATTGAACATGAAATGTGGATTGATCTGTCCCTTCAGGGTGTTTAATTGGGCCTGCTTCAAATTGGTATTCAATTCGAGTCGTTCGATACGATCTTTATTGATCTTCATCAAAAGTTTAATGACCAAATAGGTAATGACCCAACATGAAGTGATGAACAACGAATTGAAGACGACGATCCAAGGGCTATCAAAGGCCTTTAAAATGCCTTTTTCCGCCTCCGTTATGGTAGGACCAAACTTGACATAAAGCACCCCGAAACCGATATTCAGGCCACCGTAAATGATCGAGGCCACTAACGAACCGACCACGATCTTGATCAATTCCTTTAGCCCGAAATCCTCGAAGAAAACATTGTGCTTCAAATAGTATCGGAGCAAAGTGGTCGTAAAAATACCGATACCTATTCCCGTGACGATGGAGAAGACCATAAAGGCCGTACTCAACTTGTTTAGAAAAAAAATCGAGATGAGGTTGATAAAACCCCATCCCGCGAATTGCAACGTCCAGAAGAGTCGATTTCTGCCTTTCTCGCTAATGTTCATATTCGAATGCTACTAACGTATCAAAGATATTAAGGATCTGTTTAATGGATGACATGAAACAGGAGCCGGCCTATCAAAAATCCAAGACCGAAAAAGACCACGATGGTCCCAAAGGTTATCCCAATGACCTTGAGAAACCCTTTTTTAGTGGTAATGGTCGACCAACTTAACGGCTTTTGTCCATGCTGATCCGGGGTTTCACACTTGACGTAGGCCGGTGCGCGGTTCAACAGAACCGCGTGTACCAGCATGAGGAGGCCTGCCGACATTAACAAGGTTGGTTGTAGGGCTTCGGCTTTACCTTGATACACAAGAATGGCCGTTAGCATCAAGATCAAACCGGCACATATCGATGTATAAAGGGGCAGGTTTTTCCTTTTCATAATAAATGGTTTCGTCAAACGGTTTTCTCGATCGGTTTCGATCCATTGAATACTACCGATCCGATGAGGGTCAGACCGATGTACAAGGGGAAAAAGTTGTCAAGGGTCGCCCCTTTCATCCCTAATTCGACGATTCCCGTCAAAACGGAAAGGGCGCCAATGGCGAATACTACTTTTTTGGTGTTTTCCATGGTTTTCATTTGATTGATTTTTTATGGTTGGACAATAAGACAACATGCAATCCCGCTGCGGTGATCAAAGTGGAAATCATCGCTGGATCTACCAAAAGAAAGCCCGCTACGAGGATGACGGATGCCCATAACAAGGCACTCAAAATTTCGATATGGGTTATTCTTTGGATGATGGTACTGAATTTCATGTTTTTCCTTTAGATGATGGACTCGGTTCCTGCTTAGAGTAAAATGCTCAAAACCAAGCTTACGATTATTTTTACCAGTGTTATCATTTTGTTTTTGATTGTTTTAGCACTTCTGTACAACACAAAAGTATAGGAAGCATGGGGTGACGGAAACTAAATTATGACGAACGGTAAAGGGAGCTTACCGAACGGTAAGGGAAAGGCGCCAAATTGAAAAAGCGGTTTATTTTTCGAGAGGAAATTTGGCGAACACCTTGAATACCAACTTTCTAAGGGCTTCTTCACGCACGCTTGGTGAGGCGTTGTCGCGATACCCACTTTCGCTGATGGCCTGCCAAAACAAGGCGTTTTTTTGGGCATCTACGAAATCGAACTACAGTCTACGTTGCCATCCTGAGTTGCCTAGTGGGATACCGACGGAAACACCACCCCCTACATTGCGCCCGGTACCGCCAACACCGACACCGACATTGTTGTTGGCCGTATTGCGAAACTCGCTGCTCAGGATATTGATATAAAAATCAGGTTCTTCGGCCAACAAATACCCTTTTCCGGCCAGGGTCGTATCGAGATGGTGTAAAAGCCGTTTCTCATCCAACTGACTCAGGCCCGTTTCCATATCGATGAAGTAGTTATACGTACTGTAATTGTCAAAGTCGGTGGTGCGGTCATAATCATAACTGACCTTGACCGAAGCACAGGAAAGTCCGATGAGGGTAAGAAACAAGACAAGAATCTCAGAAGTTCTCATAACCTGGGGTTCCTCATAAATTTACGAAGAATTCCATGGCCCATGGGCGATTCACCGAACTATTCGTTCAACAGCTGCCAAAGCTTGTCTTTCAATTCCTGTACGCCTTGATGTGCGACCGAGGAAATAAAAAGATAGGATACGTCTTTGAAATCCTGTTTGATCATGGCGTCCATTTCGCCGATCAGTTCCTCATCGAGCATGTCGCATTTGGAGATGGCCACCAGTCTTTTTTTATCCAACAGCTCCGGATTGTATCTGCGCAGTTCATCAAGCAAGATCTCATATTCCTTTGAAATATCGTTGCTATCGGCCGGTATCAAGAAAAGTAAGGTCGCATTCCGTTCGATATGCCGCAAGAAATAGTGCCCCAAACCTTTGCCTTCAGCAGCACCTTCGATGATTCCGGGAATATCGGCCATCACGAAACTTTGAAAGTCACGGTGTTCGACGATACCCAAATTGGGTTTCAAGGTGGTAAACTCGTAATCGGCGATTTTCGGTTTCGCCGAGGTCATTACCGATAATAAGGTCGACTTACCGGCATTTGGGAAACCGACCAAGCCCACATCGGCCAATACCTTGAGCTCTAAGGTAAGCTGTCGTTCTTCGCCCCCGGTACCGGGTTGCGCGTATCGTGGAGTCTGATTCGTAGGCGATTTGAAATGCCAATTACCGCGCCCCCCCATGCCACCTTTGGCGACGATTTCTTCTTGATCATGCTCGGTAATCTCAAAAAGCACGGCATTCGTTTCAGTATCGCGGATCACAGTGCCGAGTGGCACTTCGATAAAAACGTCGCTGCCGTCGGCCCCAGTACTGCGGTTCTTGCTACCATGTTCACCATGGCCTGCCTTAAAGTGTTTCTTGAATTTAAACGTAACCAAAGTCCAAAGGTTGTTGTTTCCTTTGACGATGATGTGGCCACCCCGGCCCCCATCTCCCCCATCAGGCCCGCCTTTAGCCACATATTTCTCGCGATGCAAATGGGAAGACCCTTTGCCACCGTTGCCCGAAGCAACATGTATCTTAACGTAGTCTACGAAATTACCTTCGGTCATTGTTTAGGATTTCTAGAACGGATCCCGCATGATCCTGTCGGTCAACCGGGACGAATCGGTTTTACAAACCGTCGATGACGGTGCTAAGTCGTTGGGTGATCTCGTCGATTCCACCTATTCCGTTGACGGAATGGAATTTCCCTTGGGCCTTATAGTAAGCCTTCAAAGGAGCTGTCTTTTGGTTGTACTCATCAAAACGATTTCGAATCTTGTCCTCATCTTGATCATCACTACGACCACTTTGTTTGCCCCTTTCCAACAACCGGGCGACAAGCACATTGTCATCGGCTTCCAGGGCAATCGTAGCGTCGACCTTCATATCCTTTGATTCCAAAAAATTATCCAACGCCAAAGCTTGTGCCTCGGTACGCGGA
Organism: Flavobacteriaceae bacterium; assembly: GCA_013214065.1. Lineage (GTDB taxonomy): Bacteria > Bacteroidota > Bacteroidia > Flavobacteriales > Flavobacteriaceae > Flagellimonas_B > Flagellimonas_B algarum. Next base: position 159,513 of record JABSPK010000002.1, on the reverse strand, counting down.
AACCCATCAAAAATGAACCCAGCGGCTTCCGGGTTCTTTTCCACCTCGTCTTTTAGCATATCGATAGTTACCTCATCTGGAACAAGGTCACCGCGATCGATGTAAGACTTGGCCAATTTCCCGAGTTCGGTATCGTTCTTCATATTATATCGAAAAACGTCGCCGGTCGAAATATGCTTTAGATTGTATTTTTCTTTTAAAAATCCCGCTTGGGTTCCTTTTCCCGCACCGGGTTTTCCAAAAAGTACCAGATTGATCATCGCTGTTTGGTTTAGTTGGTATACTTCTTTTAGGTTTCGACCCAATTCGTTATAATCGAGTCCGTATCCTACAATAAAACTGTTGGGAATCTCGATTCCCACATAATCGATCGAATATTCCCCATTGTAAATCTCCGATTTGTAGAACAAGGAAGCGATCTTGAATTCCTTTACGTTGGTATTCGAAAAAAGATGGACCAACTGTTGCAGGGTCCTTCCCGTATCGATAATATCTTCCAAAATAACGACGCTACGGCCCTCGATATCCTCTGACACGTCCAATAAGGTCTCAACAATACCGGTCGAGGTCAACCCCTGATAAGAACTCAACTTAACGAAAGTCACCTCACAAGGGTGGTCATAGGCTTTCAAAAAATCGGAAACGAACATGAAAGAGCCATTGAGTACCCCCACGAAAATGGGTGTTTCGTCGCCATAATCCCCTGCGATTTGATCAGCCATTCGCCGAACCGCCGCCAAAATCTCCGTTTCGCTGAGAAACGGTTTAAAGGATTTGTCATGTAAACGTATCAAAGGTCTCATTTTCACAGGAGCGCAAAGATAGCATTTTTTGAATGCGCCCTTGCTGGCATGCCTTTATCCTTTGGTGAATTCGATGTATTTTTGCTAGCGTTACAACATCGTCATGCAGTATTTTTCGTCATCATTTAAATTAGGAATCGTAGGTGGAGGGCAATTGGGAAAAATGCTCTTATACGAGACCAGGAAGTGGGATATCCGTACCAAAGTAATGGACGCCTCTCAGGCAGCCCCTAGCCGATTGGCATGTGATGAGTTCGTCTTGGGCGATCTTTTGGATTTCGAAACGGTATACCGGTTTGGGAAAGACTGCGATGTAGTGACCATAGAAATCGAAAATATCAATACCGACGCTTTGGAACGGTTGGAAAACGAAGGGGTGACCGTCTACCCACCGACCAAGGCCTTAAGGATCATACAGAACAAAGCGACCCAAAAACTATTTTATACCGATAATCAGATACCCACCGCCCCGTTTACTCGGTTTGCCTATACCTCTGAAATCAAAGACAGCCTGGCCAACGGTGGGGTACAATTGCCCTTCGTATGGAAAAGCGCCCAGTTCGGATATGATGGGCAAGGGGTAAAAATAGTACGCAAGGCGGAGGACCTTGATGCTTTGCCGAATGTCGAATGCATTGCCGAAACCCTAATCCCCTTTAAAAACGAATTGGCCGTCATCGTGGCGCGCAGCGCCAATGGATCGATCAAGACCTACCCGGTCGTCGAAATGGAATTCCACCCTGAGGCCAATCAGGTGGAATACGTCATCTGCCCGGCGCGTATCGACCAAGAAGTAGCCAAAAAAGCCAGGGAAACCGCATTGAAGGTTTCAGAGAACATCAAACAGGTCGGGCTTTTGGCCGTTGAGATGTTCCAAACCGAAGATGACTCGATATTGGTTAACGAAGTGGCTCCTCGGCCGCATAACAGCGGTCACTACAGCATCGAAGCCAGTTATACCAACCAATTCGAACAACACATCAGGGCTATTTTAGGGTTACCTTTGGGCAACACGGATAGCAAGGTCGCGGGGGTAATGGTCAACCTTGTCGGAGCTGAAGGCCATACCGGCGGGGTGGTTTATGAGAATATGGAACAGATCCTTGAATTGGAAGGTGTCACCCCACATATCTATGGAAAAAAACAGACCCGGCCATTTCGAAAAATGGGCCACGTGACCATTGTTGATCCCGATATGGCCAAAGCAAGGCAACTGGCCCAACAAGTAAAAGAAACGATAATCGTAAAAAGCAAATGAGCAAAGTAGCCGTAATCATGGGCAGTACCAGTGACCTGCCCGTCATGCAAGATGCCGTTGATATCCTGAAAGGTTTCGATATCGAAGTCGATGTCGATATCGTTTCGGCACATCGTACGCCTGAGAAATTATTCGAATTCGGAAAAAACGCCCACACCAATGGCTATAGCGTCATTATCGCAGGTGCGGGCGGAGCAGCCCATTTACCGGGCATGGTGGCGTCCTTGTCACCACTGCCGGTCATCGGCGTGCCGGTCAAGAGTTCGAATTCCATCGATGGTTGGGATTCGGTCTTGTCGATCTTACAAATGCCAGGTGGGGTGCCAGTGGCGACGGTGGCCTTAAACGGGGCCAAAAATGCCGGGATCTTGGCAGCCCAGATCATCGGGAGCAACGATCCATGCGTCCGCGATAAAATGGTGCTCTATAAAGAGGGTCTCAAAGAGAAAGTCATCAAAGGCGCCGAAGCCATGAAAAAAAAGCAATAATCCGAATCCGTTCGTAGCAAATTCCCATCCCAATGAACAACCCCCTGCTTCAACCCTTTGATCAAGCGCCGTTCTCAAAAATCGAAAATGCCCATTTCAAACCGGCCTTCGAACATGCCATCGAAGAGGCACGGGGCGAAATCGATGCCATTACAGCACAAAGTGAAGCCCCTACTTTTGGGAATACCATTGCCAAACTCGATTTCGCAGGACAGCAACTCGGGCGGATTTCAAGTGTTTTCTTCAATCTTAATGCGGCCGAAACCAATGAGACTATTCAGCAAATCGCCCAAGAGGTATCACCCTGGTTGTCGGCCTATCAGAACGATATTATCTTGAACGAGAAGCTATTCGAAAGGATCAAGGCCGTCTATGACCAAAAATCAACGCTCGAATTAAGCGCCGAACAGCGCATGCTTCTTGAAAAGACCTACAAGAACTTTAGTCGAAACGGGGCCAATCTGCCGAATGATAAAAAACAGCGCTTAAGGGAAATCGACGCCACCTTAGCGCAATTGAAACTCAAATTCGGTGAGAATGTGCTGGCCGAGACCAATGCGTTTGAAATGCACTTGACCGAGGAGGGGGATTTGGATGGTCTACCTGAACATGCCAAGGAAGCGGCTGCCCAGTTGGCCAAGTCGAAAAATAAAAAGGGCTGGTTGATCACGTTGGACTACCCCAGCTACCTTCCCTTTATGAAATATGCCAAAAATAGGAGCCTGCGTAAAAAACTGGCCCTAGCCTTTGGCAGCAAGGCCTTCAAAGGCAACGACCATGACAACCAAGAGCACGTGATCGCCATTGCCAATTTGCGCTTTGAACGTGCCAATTTATTAGGGTATGCCAACCACGCCCACTTCGTTTTAGAAGAACGCATGGCCAAACGCCCGGAAACCGTATTGGGTTTCTTGGACGAACTTTTACAAAAAGCAAAACCGGCGGCTGAAAAGGAATTCAAGGAACTTCAAGATTTCGCATACAAGACCGACGGCATCGAGACCCTTGAAAAATGGGACGGCTCCTTCTACACCGAAAAACTAAAACAAGAGCGTTTTGATTTGGATGACGAACAACTAAAGCCCTATTTCAAGCTTGAAAACGTCATTGCTGGGGTGTTCGAGGTCGCAGAACGATTGTTCGATCTTAACTTCAAAGAAGTCCATGAGGTTGAAACCTATCATAAAGAAGTAAAGACTTACGAAGTTTACAACAAACAAGGAACGTATGTTGCCTTGTTTTATGCTGATTTCCATCCCCGGAAGGGAAAAAGGGGCGGTGCCTGGATGACTTCCTTCAAACCACAATACAAGCAAAACGGCGAAAATGTGCGCCCCCATATTTCGAATGTCTGCAATTTTACCCCATCAACCCCCAGCACACCTTCTTTGTTGACGTTTAACGAAGTGACCACCCTTTTTCACGAGTTCGGTCATGGATTACACGGTATGTTGGCGGATACGGTTTACCCTGGACTCTCAGGAACTTCGGTCTATTGGGATTTTGTGGAGTTGCCCAGTCAAATCCTTGAGAATTGGTGCTACGAACCGGAAGCCCTAAAACTCTTCGCCAAACATTATGGGACCGGAGAAGTGATCCCACGACACTTAATCGATAAAATCAAGGCTACAGCTACCTTTCAAGAAGGTATGGCCACCCTCAGGCAGTTAAGCTTTGGTTTTCTGGATATGGCATGGCATGGTAGTGATCCCACTGGCGTCACGGATGTCAAGGCCGTTGAAACCAAGGCGTTCAAAGACACCGGCTTATATCCTGAAACCCCTTCAACATGTATGAGTACCGCTTTTGCCCACATATTTCAAGGCGGGTATGCATCAGGTTATTATAGTTATAAGTGGGCCGAAGTACTCGATGCCGATGCCTTTGCGTACTTTAAACAAGAGGGTATATTCAATAGAACCGTGGCCGACAAGTTCAAAAACCACGTACTTTCAAAAGGGGGTACCGAAGACCCCATGGAACTTTATGTTCGATTTCGAGGCGCCGAACCTAGCATTGAGCCCCTTTTAGAACGGGCCGGACTTGTTGACAAAACGGCATAGTCGGCTTAAATCCAACTGTTAACATTACGTCAAAGTATAGGACCGTGAACTTCTTGTGATATTTTTTGAAGTCGTTTGTATTGATTCATTAACAAGAAGCATTAACTAAAATCCATTACATTTGGTACTCCGAAAAACTAGCATGCCCGCACACGAGTTACATCCTGAAAAATGGGTCGATAATTATGCCGACTACCTGTTCAACTATGCCGTAGCTCGAGTTAGTGATGCGGAAATAGCAAAAGACTTGGTACAAGAAACCTTTTTTGCCGGGTTGAACTCCGCTAAAAACTACAAGGGTGATGCTGCAGAACGCACATGGCTTATCGCTATATTGAAACGAAAAGTCATCGACCACTACCGCAAGATAAACTCGAAAAAGGGTAAGGCCGAGGTACGCATCAATTATACTTCAGCTAGCGAAGACGAAGGTGATTGGTTGGAAGAACGTGTTGCCGACCCCTTCAGCAAGGGTGGTGATGATACCATTGAAAATGAAGAATTGGGCCTTGCGATCCAAGAATGTATCGCAAAGCTACCCCAAAAGCAATCCTTGGTCTTTAAAATGAAGACTATACAAGGAATGAGCACCGAAGACATCTGCAATGAACTAGGAATCAACCCATCAAACCTTTGGGTGATGATCCATCGGGCACGGACGGCCTTGATGGGCTGTATGAATCAAAATTGGTTTTAGAATGAAGATTTCATGTGAAGAAGCCGCAATTATCTGCAATAAATCGCAATACGAGGAAGCCAGTTTTTGGGAAATCGTGAAATTGAAATTCCACATTCTGTATTGTAAAACCTGTGCGGCATTCACCAAAAAGAACACTACCTTAACCGGCCTGTGTGAACAGGCCAACATGAAAATGCTCTCTGACTCCGAAAAGGAAAAGATGAAGCAAGAACTTCAAAAAGGAAGCTGATACCGCAGCATTACCAGTCCCAACAACCACCATGCTATTGGAATCGATTCGATCCAAAACCCCGCGTAGTATTTCGTATTCCGCTCCGAACTGAAATACAATCCCAGCAAAAGAAATACGCACAACATTGAAAAATGCAAGGCTTCGTTGAAAGACGGGGCCGTTAGGATAAAAATGAAGACCATTGTGGTTACCAAACCATATCCCAATAGTTTCGTTCGTCCTACCCCAAATTGTTGGGGCAGGGTCCGAAGGCTGCTATCATCGACCCCTAAGTCCCTTATTTCGAATGGCAATATCAATACGACCACCAATAAAAAACGCATCGCTGCGGCGGCATAAAATCCACCATGTATCGGAAGCTGGGCTTCTACGAACGGTACGACCAAGGTGAGGCCGACCCAAACAAAAGCCACCAAAAATACTTTCATGCCCCCAAGACTCCTAAGATTTTTAAAACCGGGTAAAAACGGTATGGCATACAAGGCCGATACCAAGGTCAAAATCAAGATACAGATCCATAACCTAAGGTCTAAATACCAAAAAAAATAAAGACACCCCAAGAAGGCCAAAAAGCTAAATGCCTGAATGATCCGGTGGTAGGCATTGGAAACCAAAACGTATTTTTCGGCCTCAACACCGTATTTCATGAAATTATAGCAGACAATTGTGGCACAAAAAAGGAAAACCGACACCTTGGGGTTGGCCGTTATGTTGAAGGTAAGCAGGGTTTGGCCATATAGGGCAACTACGGCTAAAGCCACATGTACACTGGCATCTAGGTAAAAATCAAAAAATCGTCGCATCGTCTGCATTCAACAAAATTACCCATTGCTGAAGAAAATTGAATACTAGTTAAAAACTTTGGTCCACCACAACGGAAAAATGGACGTTTTCCCCCAATTTATCCCTAATTTTGCCCAATTATTTTCGCATTATGAATACGGAGAATTTTGCATTGCGCCACATTGGCATCGGCGAGGGGGACTTACAAAAAATGTTCGAAATCGTTGGAGTTGCCCATCTTGACGAACTGATTGACCAGACTATTCCGGATGACATTCGTCTAAAAGGGTCCTTAGCATTACCCGAAGCGATCAGTGAGCATCGATTTTTGGAGCTATTACAATCATTGGCCGCAAAGAACAAGGTTTTCAAATCGTACATCGGTCTTGGGTATCATGAAAGTTTGACCCCTTCGGTAATCAAAAGGAACATTCTTGAAAATCCGGGTTGGTACACCGCATATACACCCTACCAGGCAGAAATCGCCCAAGGAAGACTTGAAGCCTTGTTGAATTTCCAGACCATGGTCTGTGATTTGACCGGCATGGAGATCGCCAATGCTTCCCTGCTTGATGAGAGTACCGCGGCGGCAGAGGCCATGACGATGTTGTTCGATACCCGTAGAAGGGTTCAGAAGAAAGCCGGTGTATCTAAATTTTTCGTTGCGAATGACGTATTGCCGCAAACTATGAGTTTGCTCGAAACCCGTTCGAAACCCCTAGGTATCCAATTGCAATACGGGGACCCCGCTTCCTTTGATTTTTCGGAGGATTTTTATGGGGCCTTATTGCAGTACCCCGGCAAACATGGGCAAGTAACCGATTATTCCGAATTTACGGCAAATGCCAAAACGAACGATATCAAGGTGGCGGTCGCCGCTGACATCTTGAGCTTAGTACTCTTGACCCCTCCTGGTGAATGGGGAGTGGATGTCGTCGTAGGCACCACCCAACGCTTTGGGATACCACTCGGTTATGGCGGCCCACATGCGGCTTTTTTCGCTACCAAGGAAGCCTACAAAAGAAATATTCCCGGTCGGATCATTGGAATGACCAAGGATACCGACGGCAACCCTGCCTTGCGGATGGCCTTGCAGACCCGTGAACAGCACATCAAACGCGATAAAGCGACCTCGAATATTTGTACCGCACAAGTACTTTTGGCGGTGATGGCCGGCATGTATGCTGTTTATCACGGCCCAAAAGGGTTACGCTACATCGCATCACAAGTCCATCAGAAGACCGTTATGTTGGGCAATAAGCTCTCTGAAATCGGTTTCGGACAACGGAACACCGCGTTTTTCGATACGCTTAAACTGGATGTCTTCAATGCAGATGAGTTAAAGGAAAAGGCTGAAGATCGCGGCATCAACCTCCACTACATCGATGGTAAAACGGTCACTATTTCTTTGAACGAGGCCACCAGTCATGAGGATCTCAACGCACTTTTGAAACTATTCGCATTGGTAGACGCCCCGAATACCCCTTCGGCAACGACCGACGGCATTCCATTAACGCTTCAGCGAAACTCCCCATATCTGGAACATGAAGTGTTCAACGCCTACCATTCGGAAACGGAATTGATGCGTTATATCAAACGCCTCGAGCGCAAAGACCTCGCATTGAACCATTCCATGATATCATTGGGAAGTTGTACGATGAAACTGAACGCAGCTTCTGAAATGCTGCCATTGAGTTGGCCGAATTGGGGAAACATCCACCCGTTCGTTCCTTTAAACCAAGTGGAAGGATACCAAATAATGCTGAACGAGCTCGAAGCCCAATTAAATACGATTACCGGTTTCGCCGCCACCTCTTTACAACCCAATTCGGGTGCTCAGGGCGAGTACGCAGGCCTAATGACCATTCGGGCCTATCATGAGGCCAACGGTGAAGCGCATCGCAACATTTGCCTCATTCCTGCTTCTGCCCACGGAACGAATCCAGCTTCGGCGGTTATGGCCGGCATGAAGGTGGTAGTCACCAAAACCGATGAACAAGGAAACATCGATGTCATCGATCTCGAAGAAAAGGTTAAGGCCCATTCCGAAAATCTTGCCGCCCTAATGGTCACATACCCTTCGACACATGGTGTATTCGAATCCTCCATACGATATATCACCCAGCTGATCCATGATCATGGTGGACAAGTGTATATGGATGGGGCCAACATGAACGCCCAAGTAGGGCTGACCAACCCCGCAACCATCGGTGCGGATGTCTGCCATTTGAACCTGCATAAGACCTTCGCCATTCCACATGGAGGGGGCGGACCAGGTGTAGGCCCCATCTGTGTCGCACCTCAGCTAAAGCCGTTTTTACCGACGAATCCCGTTATCGAAACGGGGGGTGAACAAGCGATAACCGCAATTTCGGCCGCCCCTTGGGGTAGTGCCTTGGCTTGCTTGATATCATATGGCTACATCAAAATGTTGGGGGGCCAAGGGGTTACCGATGCCACCAAAATCGCCATTTTGAACGCGAATTATATCAAAGAACGTCTTAACGGAAGTTATGAGGTCCTATATACGGGTGAAGGCGGTCGTGCCGCTCATGAGATGATCATCGATTGCCGACCTTTCAAAGCACACGGTATCGAAGTGACCGATATTGCCAAAAGGCTGATGGACTATGGATTCCATGCCCCTACGGTTTCGTTTCCTGTCGCGGGCACCATCATGATCGAACCTACCGAGAGCGAAGGCTTGGCTGAATTGGATCGTTTCTGTGATGCCATGCTGTCGATTCGAGCGGAAATAGAAACTGCTGTTGCCGAAGAGCCGAACAATGTCCTGAAAAATGCGCCACATACCTTGGCCATGGTAACCAGCGACCAATGGGATTTTCCTTATTCGAGGCAAAAAGCGGCTTTTCCACTACCTTTTGTACACGAAAACAAGTTTTGGCCGACGGTAAGAAGAACGGATGAAGCCTTTGGGGATCGTAATTTGATCTGCACCTGCACCCCTATCGAAGCCTATGCTGAAGTATAGGTAAACGGCAGTAAACACTGGGGTTTAGCATATTTTGACCTTAGAAATGCTGTGGCGGTTTTCAGGAAACCACAGGTTGGACATCGTAACCAATATTATGCATGCATAATAACTATGGGGATATGTTTAACTTCAAGTCGTTGAAAATGAAGCATTATGCAAATCGGCATCACCGGCACGGGTAGTTTTCTGCCCGAAATCATAACAAAGAACGAAGATTTTCTTGACCACCGATTCTTGGATCGGGATGGCACCCGATTCGAACACAGCAATAGTGTCATTATCGAAAAATTCGAAGCAATTACGGGCATTGCCGAAAGGCGCTATGCGAATCCGACTTTGAATACGTCCGACCTCGGCTTTGAAGCGGCAAAACAGGCCATTTCGAATGCCGGTATTGATAAAGAGCATATCGATTACATCATTTTCGCCCATAACTTCGGTGATGTCGCCCATGGCAAGATCCAAGGCGATACCCTACCAAGTCTGGCCACAAGGGTCAAGCATCTCCTGAAAATCGAAAATACCTCCTGTGTTGCTTACGATATGATATTCGGATGCCCAGGTTGGGTAGAAGGAGTCATCCAAGCTTACGCCTTCATCAAAAGCGGGATGGCAAAAAAATGTTTGGTCATCGGTGGTGAAACCCTTTCAAGGGTCATCGACCCCCATGATCGTGATAGCATGATCTATTCAGATGGCGCAGGGGCCTGTATCGTCGAGGCGAACCCAGGCAATGGTCGCATTTTAGGCCATGCCTCGCAAACGCATGCCAACGGGGAAGCCTATTATCTGTTTTTTGACAAAACCTATGATACGGACGGCTGTAGTGATACCCGATACATCAAGATGTTCGGTAGAAAAATCTATGAATTCGCCTGTACCCATGTACCGAAGGCTATGAAAACCTGCTTGGACAAAAGCGAAATCCCTATTGAAAAAGTCCGTAAGATTTTCATCCACCAAGCCAATGAAAAAATGGATGAGGCCATCATCAAAAGGTTCTATCGTTTGTATGGGCTCCAAGTCCCAGAAGATGTGATGCCCATGATCATCCATGAAATGGGGAACAATTCGGTCGCGACGGTCCCCATTCTTTTTGATCGTGTCAAACGCGGACTTGTCAATGATCACCAACTGCACAAAGGGGACATTGTCCTTTTCGCTAGCGTCGGTGCCGGAATGAACGTCAACTGCGTCGTCTACGAGATCTAAGCGCTGTTCGTGATTTTTACGACGCTTTTGGGAAATTGCCGATTTATTTTGGATTTTTGAGGGATGTACGAAGGCAAATACCCACACAAGCGGTACCGAATCACCCTTGCGTTTTTAAAAAAACATGTTTCCCCAAAGGATTCCATCCTTGATTTGGGAGTTACCAACCCGTTCAGCGAAATCATGAAAGCAGCAGGGTATCAGGTCGAAAATACCAGTGGTGAGGATTTGGACACTGATTTTACCGCAATACGGCAATCGACTAGCAAGACAGTTACCGCTTTTGAGATTTTCGAACATTTGGTAGCCCCATATAACGTTTTACGTGAGATCAAAGCGGATACCTTGGTGGCTAGCGTACCATTGAGACTTTGGTTCGCTTCGGCTTACAAGAGCAAAACCGACCCCTGGGATCGACACTATCACGAGTTCGAGGATTGGCAATTCGATTGGTTGCTTGAAAAAGCCGGATGGCGTATCAAAGATTCCGTTAAATGGACCAACCCGACCAAGAAAATCGGCCTTCGCCCCCTATTACGCTGGTTTACCGACCGCTATTACCTCGTTTATGCCGAACGTATCGAAAATCCATCCTAGCGCAACAGCAAATCGAAGCATGCGGATAAGTCTCGTCATACCGGCACACAACGAATCCCCTTACTTAAAGGCCTGTCTGGATTCCATTGTGGCACAGACCCGTCTTCCTGATGAAGTCATTGTGGTCGACGATAGTTCAACGGACCGCACGTTTGACATTGCTTCGAACTATGCTGAAAAGCAAGCTTTCATTAAGGTTTTCAAACATGAAAGCCGCCCCGGGCACTTACCGGGTACAAAAGTAGTTTCAGCATTTAATTTTGGCTTATCCAAAACTCAAGATCATGAATTGATAGGCAAATTCGATGCCGATATCGTATTACCCCCTGACTATATCGAAAACATGGAAGCGGCTTTCCAAAGTGATTGGAAGCTGGGTATTTGTGGTGGATTGCTGTTCGTTGCCAATGGTGCCGATTGGACGTACGAACGCATTGCCGATGCGAATCATGTCCGCGGGCCGATCAAACTATACCACAAGGCCTGTTTCGAGAAAATCGGGGGGCTTAGAATGGGTACTGGATGGGATACGGTCGATGTGCTCTTGGCCCGGTACCATGACTTTCACGTCAAAACCATCAAATCACTTAGGGTGAAACATCTCAGACCGACCGGTCATGGGTACACAAAACAAAACCATAGGGCAAAAGGTATCGCCTTATACCAGATGCGTTATGGCCTGATTTTAGCGAAGCTCGCCTTACTTAAAATGGCCTGGCAATCGAAAAACCTTAAATTGTATGTGTATGGGATATTCGGATATCTTGGGGCTCTGGCATCCCGAAAAACAAGATTCGTCACCCGGTCCGAAGGACGGTTTATTCGCAGCCTTCGTTGGAAGGGAATTAGAGACAAGTTAGTCTAGAACCTCAGTGATCGGCGTGCCTGTAGTACCGTTCGGAAATCCGGCCCCTAGCAATACCGAAATAGTCGGGGCGATATCCGGTATTTCCGTTCTATTGGTTGTCTCTCCACGTTGTATCCCATTTCCGAAAAACAACAAGGGTACATGGGTGTCATAGATCATAGGTGATCCATGGGTCGATCCCGTTCGAGGATAGGAAACATAGCCCGGACGCTGCACGAAAATCACATCACCGGATCGTTTTTGATGCCAACCCTGTTGGATGAGAAACGGGACCCCCGAAGACCTCGAAAAGTGTTGTTGCCACAATTGAAAACCGGTAAAAACCTTGTCGATACCGGCATATCTTAGCATCTCCAAGGCCATTTCTTCCTGAACATCGTCCAAATCCATATCGAGGTTGTCGATGACCTTATGATCCAAGAAGACTTGGTAGTTGCTAATGGTCTTCACGATATCCGTCGTACCGTATTTGTATTTTACAAAAGCGTCAAACCGCTCACGAAGTGCCTTAAAATCGAGATAGCCTGCCGGTATCCCTTTATCTTTCAAGTAGGCAGGCACATGAATGGCCCCATGATCCGCAGTAAGAAAAAGAGTATAACGGCCTTGCCCAACTTGGGCATCAAGAGTGTTCAATAACCGTTCGATGTCGCGATCCAACCGTACATAGGTATCCTGGATTTCTTTTGAATTCACCCCGAACTTATGCCCGATATAGTCGGTACTCGAAAAACTGATGGTCAAGAAATCCGTGTCTTCGTCTTTTCCCAAGTTTTCGCCCGCTAAAGCGGCCAGGGCAAAATCAAGGGTCAGGCTATTTCCATGGGCGGTATACTTCAAAATTTCAAAGTCCTTGGTCTTATTCAGCAAATTCGGGCTTTGATGTGGAAATACGGGCTTTTGCTCGTCCTCGAAAAGACTTTCATACGGATTGTCATCCGCTCCACTTTCAACATACGATTCAATTGGATGTAGGGTAGTCCACGGCTTTTTGTAACTCGCGATGATGCCTGAAGCATTAAACGCGGTAGCCCAATCGGGAAGTACTTCCATATAGTAGCTGCTGCTAATCCATTTTCCTACGTCCCCTCCTTCGAACCAATAGGCTCCATTGGCCGTATGACCACCAGGTAGAACCGCACCGCGATCTTTGATGGCTACCGCTATGGTCTTGCCACGCATTTGGGTATGCAATCGGTTTTGATCGGTGATGGTAGTGGTCAACATACGATGTGGTGACATTTTACCTGCCTCCCCCATTGAGCCCACACTTTCATAAGCTTCATCACCCGCCACATAAACTTCACTTTCCGTTTCCTTATCGTACCAATCATTACCTATGATACCGTGTACTGCGGGAGTAGTACCGGTAAACACCGAAGCATGGCCTGGACCTGTACTGGTCGGGGCATAATTGAAGTGGTGGTTCTTACAATTAAATCCTTCCGCTACGAGTCGTTTGAACCCACCATCACCATAATGGTCCCAAAAACGGGTCAGGTAGTCGAATCGCATTTGATCCACAACGATACCTACCACCAAACGTGGCCCTTTGTCGGGGACTTCGGCAACGACGGACTTTTTTGATTTTGTTTTACGTTGGCCAACAAGGTTGTTGAAGGCCAATGCCATCAGCACAAGGACGAAAAACTGGGTTCTTTTCATTAAGGAATGCTTTCGGGCAAAGCTATTTAAATATTGCTTTTATAGGTCCGATTGCTGGTCAAAAGCAACGCAATATGCTTATTTTTACCTTTAGATTCTTTCATGGGCATGCTACTCAACTATATCGGCGCCATTGGCAAATACTTTATCATGGTATGGGAGGTTTTCAAAAAACCGACCAAATGGCCCATTATGAGATCCTTGATATTAAAGGAAATCGATGAATTGATCTACGGCTCAATGGGGATCATCATTTTCATTGCCTTCTTTATCGGAGGGGTCGTCACCATTCAGACCGCACTAAACCTGAACAGTCCTTTTTTACCAAAAAGCCTAATCGGGTTCGCTACCAGACAATCGGTCATTTTGGAGTTCGCCCCGACTTTTACCTCCATCATCATGGCCGGTAAAGTCGGCTCTTACATTACTTCCAGTATCGGAACCATGCGGGTGACCGAACAAATCGATGCTTTGGAGGTCATGGGGGTCAATTCGTTGAACTATCTGGTATTTCCAAAGATCATTGCCATGTTCATGTACCCCTTTGCCGTGGCTATTGCCATGTATGTCGGAGTCTTGGGTGGATGGGTCGCCGCGGTCTTTGGTGAATATGCCCCAAGCGGCGAATTCATTAAAGGACTTCAACTTGATTTCACCCCGTTTCACGTAACCTACGCTTTTATCAAAACCTTGGTATTCGCCTTCGTCATCGCAACGGTACCTTCGTTTCATGGGTTCTATATGAAAGGTGGTGCCCTTGAGGTAGGGAAAGCAAGTACCACGGCCTTTGTATGGACTAGTGTGGTGATTATTATCTTGAATTACGTTTTGACCCAACTATTGTTAGGCTGATGATCGAAGTAAAGAATATCCATAAATCATTCGGTGATACCCATGTACTCAAGGGTATCAACACCTGTTTCGACCAAGGCAAAACAAACTTGGTCATCGGTCAGAGCGGATCGGGTAAAACCGTTTTCCTAAAATGTCTTTTGGGCCTTTTCGAACCGGAAGAGGGCTCGATTGCCTATAGCGGTCAAATCTATTCGGAACTCTCCCAAAGTGAACGTCGTGACCTGCGTCAAGACATGGGAATGGTCTTTCAAGGAAGTGCCTTGTTCGACTCCATGACCGTAGAACAAAATGTGATGTTCCCGATGGATATGTTCACCAAGAAGAGTAAAGGTGAGATGCAAGATCGGGTCGATTTCGTCTTGGAGCGGGTCAATTTGATCGATGCCCATAAAAAATTTCCTTCCGAAATCTCTGGGGGAATGAAAAAAAGGGTGGCCATAGCGCGGGCCATCGTCATGAACCCCACCTATCTCTTTTGTGATGAACCAAATTCGGGACTTGATCCCAAAACGGCGATTTTGATCGACAATCTCATTCAAGAAATCACGCAAGAATACAACATCACGACCGTCATCAATACCCACGACATGAACTCGGTCATGGAAATCGGGGAAAAGATCATCTTCCTAAAAGACGGACATAAAGAATGGGAAAGCACCAATAAGGAAATCTTTAAGACCGACAACAAAGCGGTCACGGATTTCGTCTATTCGTCGGAACTTTTCAAAAAAGTACGGCAGATGTATATCGAGGAGCGTAATTGATTACAACTTCTTAACCTGGATCGTTGAATCCTTCAACCGAATTCGCAACCACTTCAAAAGCTTGGCTTCCTCTTCCTTGACGACCTTATCGCGCAATCCATCCTTCCATTGCACTTCGAATACGGGTACGGTATCGGTCTTTTTGAAATCGGTCTGTAGTTGATACGCAAAGCTCAGGTTCGTCAAATTGGTGTAATTCGCTTTGGCTTCAGCACTGATCGATTGAAACGGGATTTGTTTCGAAACCGTCTTCCTAAGGTTCAGCACTTCTTCTTCCAAGGTTTTGATCTGGGCATCTTTGCTGACGAGTTCGGCTTTTTTGGTCTCATAGAGCTCATCAACATATTTCAAATTCGTTTCCGACCCGCCATCGCCCCCTTGCAAAACGTTGAGATCCGCTTCTTTCAGTCGTTTGAATCCATTCTTCTGGACATTCCAGGTGTTGATCACGCTTTGGGGTATGGTCTCATCTCCCATACAGACCAAATTGATACTGGAGTTCTCACCACCGTTGTATTCCAAACGGGTGAAGTCTTTCATATAGACCCCAGTGGAATTGAACTGGTATACTTCGATGGTTTCCTTTAAAAAATCACGCGCTTCCCTTTTGAACAAAGACTCCTGCAGCACATCATAAAAAGTAATTCCAGCGGGAATCATAACGGCCAAGCCTATCAACGATGCCAACCGGGCGATCAATCGCCTACGCCTTGAGTTCGCGTACCGTACCATGGGAAAACGCAGGTATTTGATGACCAAAAAGGTCGCTAACCCTATAAATATGGTATTGATGACAAAAAGGTACATCGCCCCAGCGGCATATAGCGGTTTTCCTATGGCAAGACCGAAGCCAACGGTGCACAAAGGCGGCATCAGGGCCGTAGCAATGGCCACTCCAAAGATTACA
The DNA here is from genome assembly GCA_013214065.1 of Flavobacteriaceae bacterium. Lineage (GTDB taxonomy): Bacteria > Bacteroidota > Bacteroidia > Flavobacteriales > Flavobacteriaceae > Flagellimonas_B > Flagellimonas_B algarum. Next base: position 143,323 of record JABSPK010000002.1, on the reverse strand, counting down.
CTGGCAATCGTACCTTTCTTGGCGCGGGCGATCACCAATGCCAAGCCACCGAAAAACGCGATCAGTACATCACGGATATCCGGTGCCGTTCGGGCCAGCAGTTCAGAGGATTCGTCACGCAATGGAAATAAGGCGAAAAACAAATAGGCCGTCAATACACTCAACACCACCATCACCGTGAAATTCTTCAAGGACCGGCGCAACATATCGATATCATTGATCGCCAACGACATCCCCATCCCAAGAATAGGGCCCATCAAGGGGGAAATAAGCATCGCACCAATGACCACGGCCGTTGAATTCGCGTTTAGCCCGACCGAAGCGATAAATATGGAACAAATAAGGATCCAAGAAGTATGCCCCTTAAAGGGTATATCGGCTATAATCGACTCCTTCGTGGCCACTGCATCCGTATTGCTGCGGATTTCCAAAAGTTCGAATAAGAATTTACGGGCACTGCCCAAAAGGCCTTGAAAATCCCTTTTGACTTCATGGCCCGACGTATCGGTAAGGTTGTCGTTATTCGTATTATCCATGTTTTTTAGGCATACCCGTTGCCGAACTTTTCTTGTACGGCGCCCCTGACCTTTTTGATATCTTGTTGCTTCGCTTTGGGGTAAATCATCAAGACATCCGCGTTGTCGACGATAATATAATCTTCGAGACCGTCGATAACCACGACTTTACCCCTATCGGATCGGATCATGTTCCCTTTTGCATCCATTAGCAAGGTCTCACTGTTCACAACGGCGTTGTCATCAGCATCTTTGTCCAACTTTTCATAAAGGGCGCCCCAGGTACCCAGGTCGTTCCAATCAAAGGTGGCGGGCAAGGTGAAAATGGCATCCGATCGCTCCAAGATAGCATAATCTATCGAGATGTTCTCCGCTTTAGGGTAGTTGTCGTCGATAAAAGCTTTTTCATCTTGCGTATTGTAACAGCTCATACCTCCGTCAAAGAGATCGAATTGTTCGGGCTGGTAACTTTCGAAGGCCTTGATGATCGTTTCGACACTCCACATGAAGATACCCGCATTCCAAAGAAAATTACCTTGGACCAAAAATTCCTTTGCGGTTTCCAAATCAGGCTTCTCGCGAAACTGTTCCACTTCCTTAATCGGGGCCGCACTGCCCTTTTTGTATTCGATATAACCGAAACCGGTATTCGGATAGGTCGGTTGAATTCCCAGCGTACAGAGCACAGGTTCGCCGGCACACTTTTCGAAGCATGCTTTCACATCCTTTTCGAAAGCCGCTTCGTCTTCGATCCAATGATCACTTGGCGCCACGATCATAACGGCATTCGGGTTCATCTTTTGGATTTTCATCGAAGCATAGAGAATACATGGAGCGGTATTGCGCATAGCAGGCTCCAGAACGACCTGTTCAGGAGTGACCGCCGGTAACTGTTCCAAGACCATTTCGTTGTAACGCTCATTGGTCAAAATGAGAATATTCTCAGTTGGTATGAATCGATTCAAACGGTCGAATGTTTTTTGGATCAGGGTCTTGCCCGTGCCCAACATATCATGAAACTGTTTTGGATTCTCGGTCGTACTGACCGGCCAAAACCTAGAGCCGACACCCCCGGCCATCAATACTGCGTAATAATCTTTGTTCATTTCGTATGTTTAATTGATCAATTGAACTTCTGCATTGGGTTGGAACAAGTAAGTCTTTCCTGATTCCAGTTCGGTACATTCATACCTTTTGACCCGCTTGTTGCCCTTCTTGTACAACTTTCCGTTATACAATTTGAAAATCGCACCTGCAGGCAGTTCAAAAACGTAAGAAGTACCATTATCTTGTGTTGCATCGTAGGCTTTCAATGCAATGGAAAGCTTTGCATCCGTACTGCTACTCGCTTTGGGATTTTTGAAGTGTGCGGCGAGCAGCGGTAACAACTCGTTCGGAAATACATCAGGCCTGATAAACGGGACCATTAAATATTTGAATGTAAGTTTCCATTCCTTGCCGTGGGGTTTGATCCGCCGACCGAATTTTTCAAAAGCCACCAAATGCGCGATTTCATGGATCAAGGTGACCAAAAAACGATACGGATTCAATGAAGCGTTGACGGTGATTTGGTGCATCCCATCCGGCATCCGGCGATAGTCACCATGTCTAGTGACCCGATGATCCACGACCTTGAGATTGACTTGATGTTGTTTTATCAAATCAAAACACGGACCTACTGCCCGTTCCGGTAGATACTTCAGCAATACTTGGTTCACGTCCCAAAAATACTCCATATTACTACATTCGATACGAAAAAAGGACGGTCTTTGTGGCGTTTTCGGATATCTGTGTATTTTTAATTGAGCAATTTCCAAATATGAAAAAATCGACCCTTCTTTTTGCACTCGTACTTATCATGTCTTGTGCCGATAACGCCGACAATGAATTACTCCCCGTACTTTCGCAAATCGATGGCATCGATGGAAAGGCGGCCTATTTGGAATCGCCCTACGTAACAGCAGGCAATCGCGTCTATATGGTCGGGCATCAAAATGGGACGTTCCCTGAAATCGGATGGCATATCAAAGGTGAAATGGGGGGCATCTGGAACCATCCCATTAAATTAATGGACGGTTTTGACGTCGCCTTGCGATTCGACAACACTTCCTTTGGTTTGGACGCGGCTGAACAATTCACCAATTATCCTTTTGCAAACACACATCGATTTCTTATTGAAGACAAACAATTGGTCATTGAGCGCTTACAATTCGTGCCTGACGATACCGAAGGTTTGGTCATTGAAATCACCGTCATGAACAATGGGGAAACCAATCAGGCTTTTGAACTTGATTTTATCGGCCATTCAGACCTGAGTCCGACCTGGCTAGGTGAACGAACCGATCTCATCGATTCGGAAGACCAGGCCGAATTCGACGACGGAATCGGAGGTTGGGTAATCAAGGATGACCAAAACCCATGGTATGCGATTTTCGCCGCAGATCAACCTCCAACCGCGCATGACCGAACTGATTCGGAATATCAGGGAAAAGGGACTTCGGGCTCTTTGTCCTATAACATGCAACTGTCACCGGGCCAGCAACAATCCATCACTTTTGCCATTGCGGGCTCGTATAGTGATGAAAAAGCTGCACGGAACACGTTGCGTACCCTTTTTGATGATCGGGTCAGTTTGTTGGATGCAAAACGGAAGAGATACCAAGATCTTGCACAACGCACCAAACTTACTATTCCGGACAAACATTTGGAGCGGACCTTCGAATGGCTGAAGTACAACTGTGATTGGTTGATAAGGGAGGTCCCTGAAATCGGTTCGGGCATCACGGCCGGGATTCCCGATTATCCTTGGTGGTTCGGTGTCGATAGTGAATATGCTTTACAAGGGTATATGGCCATCGGCCAAACCGAAGCCGTTTACAATACCATCGCTTTGTTGGATAGTGTCTCCAATGCGGTCAACGGAAATGGCAAGATCATTCACGAAATGTCGACCAATGGTGCCGTATTCAATCCGGGCAATATCAATGAAACCCCTCAATTCGCCTCACTGATTTGGAACACCTATTTATGGAACGGTGATCGGGAGTTCCTAGCTCGCTATTTCCCGACCGTTAAAAAAGGTTTGCATTGGCTGCTGTCGGAAAACGACACTGATGGCAACCTGTTTCCTGAAGGGTTCGGGATGATGGAAATCCACGGTCTTGACAGCGAAATGATCGATGTAGCGGCCTACACCCAAAAAGCCTTTCACGATGCCGCAATGATGGCCAAAGAATTGGGCGAAACGGAATTGTCCGATTCCTATGCGAAAACGGCAACAGCACTAGCGGAACGCATAAACAGTTCCTTTTGGTCGGAAGATTTCGGTTCCTTTGCCGATTTTATCGGAACCGACGAACAAGCCCTTCATCTGATCGAAGATGCGATTGTACGGGCCGACACCTTGAACAAACCTTGGGCCATCGAAGAACTCGAGGCCACTAGAAACTTCATCAAAGCAAATCCATCCGACCAACCGAGACCCTTCGTGATGCACCATAACTGGGTAGTCAATACGCCTATGGAAATGGGCATCGCCGATTCTAGTAAGGCAGTCAGAGCCTTGGAAGTCGCCGAACGTTTCGTCAATCCGTTCGGGGTCTTCGTCACCGGCATCGACCGTGATGCTTCTGCAGGCTCTGATGACGGCTCTTTTCAAGGCAGCAAGATTTTTTCATATACCGGTGCGGTAATGACCTTGCCCACCGGGGTCCAGGCCATATCTGAAAACAACTATGGAAGACCGGACAAGGCGTTGAACTACTTGAACCGCATGGCCCGTACCTTTAGCTACGCCCTACCGGGAAGTATGTATGAAGTTTCTCCGGACTACGGTATGATTACACAAGCCTGGAACATTTATAGCTTTGCTTACCCGATCGTACATCAGTTTTTCGGTCTGCGGCCCTATGCCGCCAAAAAAGAAATAATAATCGATCCCTTGATGCCTTCGGATTGGGATGAAGCCAGTCTTGAGAACATTCAAGTCGCCGAAAATAGTATTTCCATCCAATACAAAAAGGCTAATAGAAAAACGACCCTTATTATCCAAAAGACCGACCCTGATTGGATCATGAAAATCAAGGTCCCTGACTCGGGATCAGCGTCGCTGAACTACACCAATGGCACCTTGAGCGAAAATATCTTGGAGACTAAGGCAAACGAAGTCGAAATCAGTTATGGTAGCGAATGAGCAGTCAAGTTAGCATAAGTTTACCGTCGACAATGAAACGGCTTGCGTATGGGGTCTTGACCGTTGTTCTCTTAGGATGCGCAAGTCAGCCGTTCAAAAATCGTGTGGCCCCAGAACACTTTGAAGTTCGGTTTGATACCTCAAAGGGTCCATTTGAACTTAAAGTAGTTCGTCAGGCCTCACCCGAAGCGGCCGATCGTTTTTACTCTTTGGTCAAAAGCGGATATTTCGACGGATCGTTGGCTTACCGCACCCACCCGAATTTCGTCGTTCAGTTTGGTGGACACAATGCCCAAGAGGTCGCGGGTTGGGAAAAGGCCCCGATACCCGATGAACCCGTTCGACAAAGCAATACCAAAGGCACTTTAAGTTTTGCAAGAGGTGGAAAGAACTCGCGTAGTGGGGATATCTTTATCAACTTGCGTGACAACTCGAGATTAGACACCATCAACTACCTTGACGTGGTCGGATTTCCAGCCTTCGGAAAGGTCACCGTGGGCATGGATGTCTTAGAAGCCTTCTATGACGGTTATTCCGATTCGACCATGAGCGACTTGCAACTGATGTTGGAAGACGAAGTCCGCTTTTTAGGGAAATACCCCAAATTGGATCGCATTTTAAATGCTAAGGTAATCGCCAAATCAGGGCGTTGAACTACTAACTTGCAGCACTTTTCCATTATAATAGCGATGGCCGGTCAAGGCAAAACCATGGATATATTCAGCCATCTCAAGTGCGGATAATGGCGCCTTATACCCTGGAAACGCTTCAGCCAGCATTTCCGTTTGAACGGCGCCAATGGCCAATACATTGAAACTGGGACCGGTTTCCTTGAACTCCTCCGCCCAAAGTTCGGTCAAGGTGATAACGGCCGCTTTGCTGGAGCTATAGGCCGAAAGTCCTGGAAACTTCATACTCCCCTGTATCCCTCCCATTGAGCTAACGGTCACCACATGGCTAGCAGCTCCCATTTTCGGAAGTACACGCCTGGTCAATTCGGCCAAACCGAATACATTGACTTTATACACCGATTCGAAATCTTCTACCGTGGTTTCGGAAAACGGTTTATGCAATAACCGACCGGCGTTATTGATGAGTACATCCACAGTGTCCCAAGTTGAAACGATTTCGGACACTTGATCCAAATCTGAGGAATTCGCGATGTCACAGGATACGCATTGGATATTATGGTGATCCAACGCATTGACCGTATCCGAATTGCGCGATAAGGCCAATACCTGATGCCCCGCTTCGGCAAATAGGCGCACCAATTCAAATCCGATGCCCCTACTTGTGCCTGTTATTATGATATTTTTTGCCATGTAAATCGATTCGTATTTTGAACAATCTCAGTCTTTGGATGTTGGGTTCATCTTGATTTCTTGGTCATCGGCATTGGTAATCGCCGCTACAACGGGTACCATTTTATTGATGACATCCGCCATATGGGCCACATCGATCTCCGCAACTTCGTCATCTACTTTATGGTAATAGGCGAAATTGGTGAAGTCAAACGTACAAAAGGTATGCGATGGCACCCCGAACTCTTTGAAAAAAGGATAATTGTCAGATCGAAAGAACAAGTTGTACTGTTTCGCCGTCGGAAGGAAACCGATTAATTTTTCTTCAGCGTAGGCATTGCTGATTATGGCCAAATTTGATTTTATATAGCCCGTGATATATAGTTGATAGTCCTTATCCTGTAACGGCACCCCGATCATTTCAAAGTTCAGCATGGTATAAAGGTTCAAATCAGCCTCTTTCATTCTTTTGGCCAAATGCTTTGAACCGAGCAATCCCTTTTCCTCGGCACTGAACAGGGCAAATATCAAACTGCGTCTGTTGTTTTTGGTAGTTCCGAAATAACGTGCCAATTCAAGTACCGCAGTGGTCCCTGAAGCGTTGTCATTGGCTCCATTGGCAATCGCATCGCCGTTTTCAGGAGCGATTAGGCCGATATGGTCGTAATGGGCCCCTATAAGGATATATTCGTTCTTCAATTCGGAATCCGTTCCTTCGATCATTCCCACGACATTGTAGGCGTCACCTTCAAAATTTCCAAGGGTATCCCGAAAGGTCTTAAAATAAGGCCGGATGCCAAATGCTTCAAATCGAGATTCAATGTAAGAAGCGGCCAAAGCGATGCCCTCGCTACCCGAATCACGACCCTGCAATTCGTCGGAGGCCAAATAGCTGATAATTTCATTGACTTTATCGGCATCCGTGAATCCTTGTGCCCCCGACTTCGTTTCGACACGTCCTTTTACCCCATCCGGGGCGTTGGGGTCGACTACCATACTTGAAGGTGACCCATTGTCGGTTTTTTTCACTGACCCGCAGGTCATGGCGAATGTCAACACGAGATATAAAGCGATTTTGCCCATTGGCAGCGTATTATGGTATCGGATTAAAGATAAAAAAAGCATCCGGATGGATGCTTTTGTTCAAATCATTTCCCGTACTGATCAAGCCAGCATGGTAACCGGATTTTCCAAATAGGCCCTGAGGGTCTGCAAGAACTGGGCCCCTGTGGCACCATCAACGGTTCGGTGATCACAGGCCAAGGTCACTTTCATGGTATTACCCACAACGATCTCGCCTTGTTTCACGACCGGCTTCTCTACAATGGCCCCAACGGACAAAATAGCCGAATTCGGCTGGTTGATGATCGAGGTAAACTCTAGGATGCCGAACATTCCGAGATTGGAAACCGTAAAAGTGCTCCCTTCCATTTCGTCCGGCTTGATTTTTTTGGTCCTTGACCTGCCCGCCAAATCTTTGACCGAAGCCCCGATTTGGGTTAGGCTCATCTGATCGGTGAACTTCAATACTGGCACGACCAATCCATCATCTACCGCGACGGCCACACCGATATGGATGTGTTGGTTGTATCGGGTGGTATCGCCGTTCCAAGTCGTATTCACCTGAGGGTGTTTTTTCAGCGCCATGGCACAGGCCTTCAATACCATATCGTTGAACGACACCTTGGTATCGGGCAGTCCGTTAATTTGGGCCCTTGAAGCCTTCGCATTATCCATATCGACTTCAATGGTCAAATAATAATGTGGTGCGGTGAATTTCGATTCGCTCAAACGCTTGGCGATTACCTTACGCATGGTCGAATTCTTGACTTCTTCGCTATGCTCTTGACCGACCGGCACTTGAATTTGTACAGGTGCAGCAACGTTCTGTGCAGGTTCAGCAACCGCTGGGGCAGCTGCCGCTGCTTGTGACGGCTGATAGTTTTCGATATCACGTTTGATGATCCTTCCATGATCTCCCGACCCTTTTACGGTCGATAGGTCGATGCCTTTGTCTGCTGCCATTTTTTTGGCCAATGGGGAAACGAAAACGCGTTGCCCATCAGCTGCCGGAATCGCTTCAACAGCGGTTTCCGTAGTCACAGTTTCTTTTTCAGAGGCTACCGGAGCTGGTTCGGATGCTACTGGTTGCGGATTCTCCGAAGCGCTCAATACGGCATTCACATCGGTTCCTTCAGGGCCGATGATCGCCAATAGTGAGTCTACAGGAGCACCTTCCCCTTCTTGGATACCGATATGCAATAGGGTTCCTGAATAGAACGATTCAAATTCCATGGTAGCCTTGTCGGTTTCGATTTCGGCCAAGATATCGCCTTCTTCAACGGTATCACCAACTTGTTTCAACCAGCTTGCCACGGTACCTTCTTCCATGGTGTCACTCAAACGGGGCATGGAGATGACCTCTACCCCATCGGGTATGGCCACAGGGGCCGACTGACTCGGAGGCTCCGGTGTTGCTATCGCTGGTTCAGCTGCTTCGGCAGCAGGAGCTTCAGCCGTCTGACCGTTCAATAGGCCTGAAATATCTTCACCCTCTTCACCGATGATGGCCAAAAGGGAATCAACAGGGGCACCATCACCTTCGGCAATTCCGATATGCAACAGGGTGCCTTCATGAAAGGATTCGAATTCCATGGTGGCCTTATCCGTTTCGATTTCGGCCAAAATATCCCCTTCTTCGACCTTATCCCCTACATTTTTAAGCCATTTGGCAACGGTACCTTCTTCCATGGTATCGCTCAACCGCGGCATATTGATCACTTCTGCCATTGCCTAAAGTTTGTGTTTGATGAATGGATAATCTTCTTGTTCGTAAACCACGTCATAGAGTTGTTCGACGGGCGGAAACTCCGACTCTTCGGCGAACTTCTCGCATTCGGCCACATGCTCTTTGACACGTTTATCGATTGCTTTCAAATCGTCTTCGCTTGCATAGTTCTTTTCAAGGATGACGTCTTTGACCTGGGTAATCGGGTCGATTTTTTTGTATTCCTCAACTTCTTCCTTGGTTCGGTAGTGTTGGGCATCGGACATGGAATGACCGCGATAACGATAGGTCTTCATTTCAAGGAAAGTCGGTCCTCCACCTGAACGGGCCCTTTCGATGGCTTTGTCCATTTCTTTGGCCACGTTCGCTGGATCCATTCCGTCGACCTCACCACAAGGCATTTCATAACCCAAGCCCAGTTTATAAATTTCGGTTGAGTATGAAGTCCGTGCCACCGAAGTTCCCATGGCATATCCGTTGTTCTCACATATAAAGACCACCGGAAGCTGCCAAAGCATGGCCAAATTGAACGTCTCATGCAGGGAGCCCTGTCGCACGGCACCGTCGCCCATATAACAGAGCGTGACCGCATCGCGTTTATAATATTTGTCGGCAAAAGCCAATCCGGCCCCAAGGGGAATCTGACCCCCTACGATACCATGGCCACCGTAAAAACGGTGTTCCTTTGAAAATATATGCATGGATCCCCCCATCCCTTTGGAGGTTCCGGTCACCTTACCATAGAGTTCGGCCATGACCTTTTTTGGATCTACACCCATACCAATGGGTTGAACGTGGTTTCTATAGGCGGTGATCATCCGGTCCTTGGTCAGGTCCATCGCATGCAACGCCCCTGCAAGGACGGCTTCCTGACCATTGTATAAATGCAGGAATCCGCGTACTTTTTGTTGTATGTAAACAGCCGCTAGTTTGTCTTCGAACTTGCGCCAGAACAACATATCCTCATACCACTTTAGGTAAACTTCCTTGGTGATTTTTTTCATCAAATGAACAATTTGTCGCTTCCTCCGATTCGCGAAGGAAAACAAAAATACGTATATATCTGTTTTCGGAAAATATTTGAATTAAGAATCCCCTAAAAAAGAGTTGTCAAACGCCAATGGCAACAAATCGGCGATGGCATGGCATTTGTAAACCGTCGTCGATGCGCCTTGCATCAAAATTGCAATGGGTCCTTTTTGTTTATGTTCATACTCAGCGATGGCCTGGCGACAATTGCCGCAGGGAGCGGCCGGAGCGGTGGTTTCATTCGAAGTAGTAGACACGGCACTGATGGCAATGGATTTGATGGCCACACCGGGATGGTTGGCCCCTGCATGGAAAATGGCTACCCGTTCGGCACAAAGGCCTGACGGATAAGACGCGTTCTCTTGGTTGTTCCCCAAGACCACGGTCCCGTTTTCCAACAAGACGGCAGCACCAACGTGGAATTTCGAATAAGGGGCATACGCCTTCTCACGCGCCAAATTCGCTTGATGCAACAACCCTCGATCTTCTTCCGACATCTCGTCCAACGTATCGTATACGGTCAGTTCAAATCCAATTCGTTTGGTCCCCATAAACACGAAACTACCTAAAAATTAAAAAACCCCGCTTGTAGGCGGGGTTTTCCTTGATTTTTTTAAGTCTTCATCAATTGTTCGTTAACTCCTCCCCGAAATCGAAAGATAAGGAGAAACGCAAAGTATTCTCCAAAGGATTCCTGACCTGTGAGGTCGAGAATAAATATGAAAGATCGATTTGCGCTGATTTGAACTTGAATCCGGCTCCCAGTGTAAAGAACTGTCTGGCCCCTTTATTTTCGTTTTCATTAAAATAACCGGCCCGAAGCATGAAGGCTTCCTGAAATTTATATTCCGCACCAAGCGCCCAAGTGACCTCTTGCAATTCTTCGCTGAAACCGTCAGGGGCATCGCCGAATGATTCGAAGACACCATTGAAGAATCCGATCTGTTGGTATTCGTTGTTATCTTCAGAGGTAATCAAGCCGTCCCCTGTAAAATCACGTGGGGTAGGCACCAAAAGTTTATTGAACTCGGTATAGATTCCCAATACATTGTCTTGGTCGAAAATGAAATCGAATCCACCACCGAACTTCAAGTTGGTCGGCAGAAAGTTCTCTTGCCCCCCCTCATCATACTGTAGTTTTCCACCAAGATTGGAAATATTGAACCCTGCTCTCCAGCGACCATCGAAGGCTTCATAAGCCACTTCGCGGGACTGGAAAAAACCGGCAACGTCGACCGCGAATGCATTGGCGGCCTGCGAATCGGCCCCGCTATCTTGGAATTTCAGGTTCGAACTGATAAAACGGCCACCGACGGCCATCGAAAAGGTCTCGCTCAATTGTAGGGAATACGAACCGTCGATCGAAAATTCGTTCGGACTGACAGTCGTTCCCAAATCATCGATGGTTTGGCGTAATTCGATATCACCAAGACCGAAATACCGGATACTGAAAGCGAAAGCTCCCCGTTCACCGACCCTATTGAAATAATTCGCGTTCAACAAGGAGATATCGGTCACGATACTCTCCAAATACGGGGTGTAACTTACACCGATACCTGACTTACGTGTTGCGAAGGCGTATTTCGCCGGGTTCCACTGTTGTGAAAACGCATCAACCGAAGTCGCGACCCCCATATCACCCATACCGGATGCCCGGGCATCGGCCGAAATGTTCAAAAATGGAACAGCAGTGGTTATGGTTCGTTCTTGTTGGGAAGTTGCCGAAAAGGCAAGCAGAAGAACCGCAATAAGCAATAACTTTTTCATTTTTCTTTTTTAAAGTGGTTCGAAAGTCTAAAATCTTGGGTTAAACCAAAAAAAAATTAGACGTATTACACATGAACGGGTATTTCAACGAATTCTTATACCCCTTTTCCTTTTTTCGAAGAAATGTTCGACCAAAATACGATTTCGATTGTTAAAGACCTAAGTCGAACATAATATAAACCCCCAGTCACCGTTATTTCTTTACGATAGTCACGAAAACGCCGTTGGAAATATTTTGAGCGAATAAAATATTGTGACAAACTTTTCGTTCTATTGCCGAAAGTGATTTAAATCGAATAAAACCAAAGTACCGGCTCGAACATAGCGACCGGTTAGTGAACTCAAGTCCTCATTATGAAAAAAAGCCCTTTAAAAATTGTGCTTTCTTGTTTGGCAGTGGCCGTGTCATTCACAAGTTGTAAAAACTCTTCATCGTCTTCATCCAAAAATGTCTCGAGAGCTACCGGATGGAAAATCAATTCCAAAGATGGTGGGTTCCAGTACAATTCCGACTTTAAGGAACAAGTAACCCCACCGGGTACCGTGTTCATCGAAGGTGGAACCTTTACCAAAGGAAAGGTACAAGACGATATCATGCACGATTGGAACAATACACCTACACAACAACACGTGCAATCATTCTATATGGACGAGACCGAGGTAACCAATAAGATGTACATGGAATACCTCGATTACTTAAAAAAAGTATATCCTCCAGAAAATCCTACCTATGAGAACATCTATAAAGGGGCCTTGCCCGACACTTTGGTTTGGAGAAATAGATTAGGTTTCAACGAAACCATGACCAACAACTACCTGAGACACCCGGCCTATGCCGAATATCCGGTCGTTGGTGTCAATTGGGTCCAAGCGACGCAATATGCCGAATGGCGTACCGATAGGGTCAATGAGATCAACTTGGTCAAAGAAGGTTATCTTGCCGAAGACGCAATGTACGGTGCCCTTAGCGGTGAAGTTGATGGAACGTTCAGTACAGAGGCGTATTTGAACAATCCGGAATCGGTTTACAACGGTCAAATCGACTCACTTCAAGGAAAACAAAAACGGGATTCGATCAGCGTATTCGCCAAGCGTAGCACGGGTGTGATCACCCCAGAATACCGATTGCCCACGGAAACGGAATGGGAATACGCCGCACAGGCCTTGATCGGTAGCCGTGAATACAACAATTATCGCGGACGAAAAAAATATCCATGGGAAGGGGATTATACCCGAAATGGACAGCGCGTCGGTCGTGGTGACCAATTGGCGAACTTCAAACAAGGAAAAGGGGATTACGGCGGAATCGCAGGATGGTCTGACGACGGCGCCGATATCACCGCCCAAGTCAAATCGTATAAACCGAACGATTTCGGATTGTATGATATGGCAGGAAACGTTTCCGAATGGGTCGCCGATGTTTACCGTCCGATCGTTGATGACGAAATCAGTGACTTCAACTACTACCGTGGTAACATCTATTTGAAAAAAGCGATCAACGAAGAAGGTAAGGTCGATATCATCAAAGATGAAATCGTTTACGACACCCTTCCAAATGGCAAGATCGTTGCGGTGAACCTTCCAGGAGAAATCAAGGAAGTGCCCGTAGGCGAAGAGGAAACTTATTTGAGAACGAACTTCTCCTCTAGTGATAACCGTGGTTATCGTGATGGCGATGCCGGTTCTTCAAGGTTCTTCGAACGTTTTAGCGATGAGGCCGACGATAGCAGAAAAATGTACGACGCTCCAAAACACAAGGTGGAGCGTGACTCTACCGGAAAGATCTTGCGTCAATACGATACATCGAACTACCGCACCTCCCTAATCAATGATGAAGTAAGGGTTTACAAAGGAGGTTCATGGAGGGACCGGGCCTTCTGGTTGGATCCAGCACAACGTCGCTACCTGCCACAATATATGGCGACCGACGATATCGGGTTCCGCTGCGCCATGTCGCGTGTCGGTTCAAAATCAAAGTCGAAGAACAAAACGGTTCGACACAAGAAATCGCGATAAAAAAAATTGCTTTTGCCAAAGCCCCGGGTTTTCCTCGGGGCTTTTTTTTATCTTCGATTTATGGACATACCCCGGCTACACACCCTATTCCTTGCCCACCGAAAAGTTACCACCGACACCCGAAAAATTGAAGAAGGAAGCCTCTTTTTCGCCCTAAAAGGACCCAATTTCGATGGCAACGCCTTCGCAGCACAAGCCTTGGAAAAAGGAGCGGTCAAAGCGATCGTCGACGATGCTGCATACGCCGGCCTTGCTGATACCATATTGGTGGATGACGTTTTGGAGTGCCTACAACGATTGGCCACTTACCACAGACGATATTGCAAGGCAAAAGTCATTGCACTTACCGGAAGCAACGGCAAGACGACGACCAAGGAACTGATCCATGCCGTACTCTCCACCACCTTCAACACCATTGCGACCCAAGGCAACCTCAACAACCATATCGGGGTACCGTTGACCTTATTGACCCTTAGCGAGGAAACCGAACTGGCCGTAATCGAAATGGGCGCCAATCACCAGGGGGAAATCGCAATGTTGAGCAAACTGGCAGAACCCGATTTCGGATTGATCACCAATTTCGGCAAGGCCCATCTTGAAGGCTTTGGGGGTGTTGAAGGGGTGATAAAAGGCAAAAGCGAACTGTACCGGTATCTCATGGATCATGACGCCCATATTTTTATGAATGCCGATGACCCGATACAAAAAGAAAAACTAGCCCGCTATGTAAAAAAAGTGGGGTTTAGCCAAGAAGACACCCAGTATTTCAATATCGTTCTGGAACGTACCGAACCTTTTGTCGAACTCAGTTTCGGAGGGAAGCAGGTACGTACCCACCTGATCGGTACCTATAATTTTCCGAACTGCTGCATGGCGGTACTGATCGGAAAGTACTTTAATGTGGCCGAACACCATATCAAAGAAGCCTTGGAGCGCTACATCCCAGAAAACAATCGATCCCAGATTTTGGAACGCGACGGCAAAACGGTGATCTTGGATGCATACAATGCCAATCCTACCAGCATGAAGGCCGCCTTGGAAAGTTTTGATCGCATGCCCGGAAATACCAAAGCGGTTTTCTTGGGTGACATGTTCGAATTGGGTGGATCTTCGGCCGAAGAACACCAGAACATCGCCGATTTGGCCGATAAACTCGGATTCCACAGCATTGTTTTTGTGGGCGAGCACTTCGCCGGAATTCGGACCGACCACCCGCAATATGCTGACTTCGAGACCCTAGAGGCCGACCTCCCCAAGCTGATCGGCCCAGCTACCCATGTATTGATCAAAGGTTCGCGAGGCATGGCCCTTGAGCGACTCTTGAACGACCTATAATTCATAAATTTTTCCAAAATATTGATATTTAGCGGATTCGATTGAAAAGAAGCCCGTTTTCTTACGACCCATAGTCCATAAACAAACCAACTATGGAAAAGAACATTATCATTTTTGACGGCGAGTGCAACCTCTGCAATGGGGTCGTTGGATGGTTATTGAAGTTCGCCCCTGAAGATATTTTTGAATTCGTGGCCTTTCAGTCCCCTAGAGGTCAAGAACTGTTGCGTTCTTATGGCTTTCCGACCGAATCGCTGACCACCGTGATTTTCATAGACCAGTGGGGGGCACATACCCATTCGGACGGTTTCTTGAAAATCGTATCCCAAATCCCTAAGTGGCGTTTGGTAGCGGCCTTATTGGCCTTTATCTCACGCATCATCAGGGATACCATTTACAATCTAGCATCCAAGAACCGCGTACGTTGGTTCGGCCGATCGACTTCCTGTACGGTAAGTTTTTGAATCCCTAAGTACGGATTGAATCTTGGAACATTCCGCTGAACGCAAGGTATTTCGACTTTTGCATATCGATTTCCTAGACCGAGTCCAGGCAGGAGAAGATGCTCCAAAAACAGTCTTTTAATTGCTATTAAATTGAATGACATATCATTCAATTTAATATTTTCATGTTCATCTTGAGTGATATGTCATTCATTCTTTTTCATTTTTTATAAATATTATCTATATTTGCATGAGATAACATTCATTTCATTTATAAACATACCATTATGAATGATATATCATACAATAAATGGCAGTTACTATCCGATAAAGCCCTACTGGAAACCATTGGTTCTTTCATCCAATCGCATCGGTTGAACCAAAACAAATCGCAGACCCAAGTCGCCAACGACGCTGGGATCAGTCGTTCTACACTGAGTTTGCTCGAACGCGGGGAAAAAGTTCGTATCGATAGCTTCATCCAAGTATTGCGCGTTCTCGACCTGTTACACGTTATGGACGCCTTCGCGATACGCGAACAGATCAGTCCTCTTGAATATGCCAAGCTAAAGCGGAAAGAACGAAAACAGGCATCCCCGAAAAAGCGGAATACCGAAGAAAACAGTGATTTGGGATGGTAGATGTCGCCGAGGTATATATCTGGGGAACATTGGTAGGCGCCGTTCGATGGGACGACAGCCAAAAACTGGGCTATTTTCAATATGCTCCCGAATTTCAGGATACCGGCTGGGAGCTTTCACCCATCAAGATGCCCCTGGACCAAGGACAACGCATCTTCAGTTTTCCGGAATTACGCAAAGGACGGGATGAAACGGAAGACACCTTTAAAGGACTGCCCGGCTTACTATCAGATGCCCTCCCCGATAAATATGGCAATCGATTGATCGACACCTGGCTAGCCCGCCAAGGACGACCCGCGAACAGCATGAACCCCGTAGAAAAACTTTGTTTCATCGGCACCAGGGCCATGGGTGCCTTGGAATTCCATCCTACTCGACACAAACCGGCGACCCGCACCTTTCCTCTGGCGATGGACAGCCTGGTCGAAGTGGCCAAAAAAATGCTGAACGAACGGGAGCGTTTTTTGACCCATCTCGATAAGGATAGCGAAAAAGCCATGACGGACATCCTCAAAATCGGAACCTCGGCGGGCGGTGCCAGGCCCAAGGCCGTTATTGCTTACCATCCGAAAACAAAAGAAATACGTTCCGGACAAGGAAAGGTCCCGAAAGGTTTCGAACATTGGCTGCTCAAACTCGACGGGGTCAGTAGCGAGCAGTTCGGCGAAAGTTCAGGTTGGGGCCGGGTCGAATACGCCTACCACTTGATGGCTATAGATTGTGGCATCGAGATGACCTCCTGTCAACTGCTTGAAGAAAACGGCAGGGCCCATTTTATGACCAAACGCTTCGACCGTGAGGATAATGAAAGACATCATATCCAATCGCTATGCGGTTTGCAACATTATGATTTCAATGACATGTACGGCTTTAGCTACGAGCAACTCTTTCAAACCTTGCGGCAGTTGCGATTGACCTATCCGGAAGCCGAACAACTCTTCCGCAGAATGGTGTTCAATGTCATTGCGACGAACTATGACGACCACACCAAAAACTTTTCCTTTCTGCTTAAAAAAAATACCGAATGGCGATTGGCCCCGGCTTATGATCTCTGTTTCGCCTACGACCCGAACAACTATTGGGTCAACCAACAGACCCTTAGCGTGAATGGCAAACGCCGCAACATCACCAAAGACGACCTAATGACCTTGGCTACCGACAACAACATTAAAAGAGGCGCAAAGATCATCGACTCCATCAATGCCACGGTTTCGCAATGGCAACGTTACGCCGAACGGGTCGACCTACGCGAAGATCTTAAAATACGCATTGCGGAAAACCTGAACACCTTCTAAGCCGGTGTATTCGGAACAACCATAACATCCTGGGGGCTTCAGCGCATCGAAATCGATTCGGACCCGAACAAAAAAACCTTGCTATCGCGCTGACAACAAGGTTTTCTAAGCTGGTGGAGTATACTGGATTCGAACCAGTGACCTCTGCCCTGTCAAGGCAGCGCTCTAAACCAACTGAGCTAATACTCCAAAAAAGTGCTGCAATATCGGAAATTTGTTACCAATCACCATATTCTGCCGAATTCTTTTGCGTTTCATGCAACGTAATGTGCAATAATTGCCCATTTTCAAGCTTCGGCTTCAAGATATCATAGATAATTTTGACGAAATATTCCGTTGAAGGCAACAGGCCATCGAATTCAGGACAGTCTTCGTTCAGGTTTTTGTGATCGAAACGCTCTTCGACCTCTTCCTTGATCAACTTCCCTAAAACCGCCAAATCCATCACAAATCCGGTATCGGGATCTACAGTACCCCGAATACGTACTTCCAACTCAAAATTGTGGCCGTGGTAATACGGACTGTTGCACTTTCCGAATACCTCAAGGTTCTTGGCATCGCTCCATTTCGGATTGTGCAACCTATGGGCGGCATTAAAGTGTGCTTTTCTACAAATCGTTGATACCATCTATCGCAACTTGGGCTGCAAATTTAAGTCAAAAAGGGAGATTGGCCTACATTCAATCAATGGTTTCCAAAAAAGCCAGGCTTTTCGGGATTTGGGTCAGCACTGCCGACGATTCGTCTTCCAGGAACATATACACCACCCCCTGTTTTCGAGCCAACTTCACTATCTCTGCGACGGCAAGTGAACCTGCACCCAAGGCGACGCTGTCTTCAACATCTTGTCTACCGGTTCCATCGCCCACCACACCTTTTCGCATGTCCTTTAAATGAAGGGTCTTGAATTGACCCGGATAGGCCTTCATTAAGGCAAGGGGATCGACACCGGCATGCCAGGCCCAAAAGATATCGAGTTCAAAAGCGAAATATTGGGCGTTCTGGGCCATGAAATCGAAAACCGTTCCACCTGCATGAGCTTCGAATTCATACCCATGCGGATGATACAGCAAGGTAATCCCAGCGGTCGCCAAAACCTGTCCGGCCGCATTGAACACCCCCACTGCCTTCTTCGCGTCCTTTAGGGTAAACCGTTTACCATGGGGAATCCAAGGACACATCACGAAACGCGCCCCAAAACCCTTGGCCCGGTCTAGTGCGATACCGGGGTCTTTCTTCAACTCTTGATAAGAAGCCCCGATACTAACAACTTCGAGACCATGCTCCTGCAATAGCCTCTTGAACCGTTCTTCGGAAACGCCATAGGTAACCGCCCCACCTTCGATTTTCGTAATACCCCAACTCTTGATAAGCGTAAAAGTGGCCGGCACATCGTTCTCGAACTGATTACGAAGACTGTACAATTGGAGCCCGACCTCTTGGGACCGCAATTCCAACGGCATGAAAACCACTAGAAGAAGCAAGCTCGAGAGAAGTCGCGAAAACATAGCCCAGGTTTTAGGTCAATAAATTCCCATTTTCATCCCATTCGGCAATAACGCCCCTTTTGCTTTGATCGACACATTTGGCCAACCATTCGGGATCATAAGATACCCCATGCTGGGCCAGTACATCTTCAGGTACCCCATCCCAAACATTGGGCATGTTGCCTTTATATCCTAAATCGGCAATTCCCACTTTAGAGGTATAATACCCGCAGACGACCAAATTCCGCATCAGCGCGAAAAACTGGATCTCCAAGGCCTGTTCGTCCAAGGATATTTCAGGATCATGCCAGCAGATCTGATCACAGATCTGCTGTTGTTGCTCTAGACTTGCCGATTTGAATTCCAAACCGAATTCGGTATTGCTTTTATGGTCCAACCACATCAATCCACCCAAAAGGGTCATCTGCATTTCGGGCAGGTCTTTGCCCATAAACTCAATGAATTCAGGCACATCGGCCTCTAAAGGACCGCCATGCGGTTCCTTCGGAGGAAGGATTACCGTACTCAAAACGGCAATTGTTTCCATTTCATGGGCGTTGAACAAGGTTTCCGCATTCAACTTTTCGAGTCGTTCCAACTCCTCAGGGGTCCGCCCAAAGTATTTGGGGTCGGCGGTCGCCGGAGTATCTAATGCACTATCGCTCTCGGTACGACACCCGTGAAAGGCAATGGCCGAGGCAGAGGCACCTAATATGATGGTCTGTATACTTTTCCTTCTGTCCATGGCTATATGTTTTGTTGTTTCAATTGTTCGACAATATAATCTGAGGCCCGCCATGCCAGCGCGAGGATGGTCCAGGTACAATTTTTGTCCGCCTGTGAAACGAACGGTCCGGCATCGGTGATGAAGACATTATCGACATCATGAAGTTGTTGGAATTTATTCGTCACGGATTCTTTGGGATCATCACCCATTCTGGTCGTTCCTACTTCATGAATGATCTCTCCCGGTGTCAGCAAACCGTAATTGCTTTCCTTACCTGGTTTACCCCCCAGACGCATACCACCCATATTATGGATGATTTCTTCAAAGGTATCTTGCATATGTTTGGCTTGGTTGACCTCGAAATCAGACCACTTATAATTGAATTTCAACACGGGTATACCGTATTTATCAACCGTTGTAGGATCGATTTCACAATAATTCTCTTTTCTGGCAATAGCTTCACCACGACCCCCGAAACCAATGACGGAACCATAGTATTTCTTCACATCGTCTCGAAGGCTGTCTCCGTAACCCCCTACCCGGAGGCCGAAGAACTTGTTGAAGTCGTTCACGTTGAAACCGAAGCCATAGTTAGGTTGGCCCATACCCCCCCAAACTTCGATATGGTACCCTCTTGGAAAATCCAATTGGGAATTATCTCCCCACCAGGGGGAATAGACGTGCATGCCCCCGACCCCATCTTCATTATACGAGGTCTTGCGGTTCATGAGCCCGGGAATGAAACCTGCCGCGCTTGCACCCGTTGAATCGTGCAGGTATTTCCCAACAAGGTCACTGCTATTGCCCAACCCGTTCGGATGCTGTTTTGATTTGGAATTCAAAAGGATCCGCGCCGAACTACAGGCCGATGCGGCCAAGACCATCACTTTACCTTTGATCTTGTATTCCTTACGATCTTCTTTATTGATATACGAAACCCCAGTGGCCCTACCTTCTTCATCGGTGGTTACTTCCCTGACCATGCAGTTCACAAATAGTTCTACCTGGCCACCATTTTTCTGGGCCGGAAAGATCAGACAACTCCCGGATGAAAAATCGGCATATACCGAACAAGATCTCGAACATTGCCCACAATAAAAACAAACCCCGCGATCGGTGTTGATACGTTTCGTCAACATCGACATTCGGGATGGGATTACGGGAATTCCGGTTTTTCTTGCCCCATCGATATAAAAAAGTTCATGCAAACGGGGTTTTGGTGGAGGGAGAAAAAACCCATCCGGGTCGTTGGGCAGCCCCTCATTGGTACCGAAGACGCCGATCAACTTATCGACCTTGTCATAATACGGTTTCACGTCCTCATATCCGATAGGCCAATCTTCCCCATGACCATCACGCGTCTTGCCTTTAAAGTCCTTTGGGCCGAAACGCAGCGAAATACGCCCCCAGTGGTTGGTACGACCTCCGAGCATTCGGGAGCGCCACCATTTGAAATCAGTTCCCGGCTCATGGGTATAGGGCTCGCCCTCGACTTCCCAATCACCCCATGACATATCCCATTCACCAAAAGCACGATCCGTACTTGCCCCCCTTCTCGGAGATTCGTAGGGCCATTTCAATTGGGTCATGGTCTTGGGGTCTTTGGGGTCAAAGAACGGTCCGGCCTCGACGACGGCGACTTTCAGTCCGGCATCGGCAAGTACCTTGGTGGCCATTCCGCCACCGGCCCCTGAACCAACGATGATCACATCGTATTCTTTCGGGCTTTCGATTATTTGCATTCGATATTCGGTTTTTGAGTTATACGATTCTTATTGTACTCGGGTCAAACGGTAAAATTCCTTGCGGTACTGGCTAGGGGTACACCCCTTGATCTTTTTGAAGATCCTATTGAAATTGGCGATATTGTAGAACCCGCACTTATACGCGATTTCCGAAACCCCATATTCTTCTTCGGCCAACATACGGGAGGCATTCTCGACCCGGATTTCATTCAAATATTCCACAAAGGTGCGTTCGGTGCTTTTCTTGATAAAGCGATTGAACGATACCTTGCTCATGTTCAACAAGCTCGACACTTGATCGAGGGTGATCTTATTGGCGTAATTCTCTTGGATAAAGTTGTAGAACAATTTGATCTTGTCGCTATTGTCGAAATCATCACGCGAAGTTTGCGAAATGGAAAGCATGCGTTGGTTTTTGGTAATCGACAGGTCATATAATAAGGAGAACAATTCCAAGAAATAGTCGATCCCCTCCAATTTGGAGACCTTCATGATCCTCGGGGCGATCTTTTGGGACTCCATCTTGTCGAAAAGGATGCCGTGTACCGACTTCTCGAGCATCTCACGCAACGGCTTCATGATACTCCTTCGGGTCAAATTGTCTTGAAAAAGATCGTTGTGGAATTGGATGGTGACCTCGTGTACGCTGTTCGGGCAATTGTGCATCTTCCAACCATGGTACACATTCGGACCGACCAAGACCAACTCATAATCATCGATTTCCTCGATGCTGAACCCGACGGTTCGTTGCATCCCCCTGCCATCAAGAATAAAATTCAACTCCAATTCCGGATGAAAATGCACCGGATAATCGAAGGTATCCCTGAATCGATCCATGACCAAGAAACTATCTTGGGGGGACAGGGCGGTGATCTCACGCTGATACTTTTTTAACATGTCAATACTATTTTAAACTTATCTAGTATTATTTTGTCAGGTTTTATAAGGATTAGCTCCCTCAAATTTGGACATTACACAGATAAAGTGTTAAAAAATTGCCATAAAGTACTAATAATAATTTCAATATTGCTGTATTCCAATTGGCTTTTTGAAGGATTTTATGGACAACCATCCCTTAACGGCAGTAAAATTAATGGTTACGCCAGGTTTTTGCCGTTTTATGCCCATTTCTAAAAAATAGTATAAAAAAATGATAATATAATACCATGCATGTGCAATGTGTTTGTATAATTTTATCACTTGTTCGACACTTACCCTATACCGAATTGACGAACAACCGAACTATTTAACTTAATTAATAACACTCATGATTATGAAACAAACAATCAAACGTGGCTTTTTTGCTGTGCGGAAAAGTGGCTCGTTTTGGTCAAAATCGGCGCTCAGCCTAGTCTTGACCTTGACGTTGGCACTAACTTCCTTTACGGCGGAAGCCAATGCTCTTTCAAAAGACAAGAACTTGATTTTACCGCAATCAACGGTGACCGGTACGGTAACGGATGCCGATGGTGCGCCCCTACCGGGTGCCAACGTTGTGGTAAAGGGTACCACCAATGGTACCCAAACCGATTTTGATGGGAATTATACCATTGAAGCGGATGCGAATGCCACTTTGGTATTCAGCTACATCGGATTCGGCACCCAAGAAGTTGCCGTTAATGGACAAACCACTATTAACGTAGCGATGTCCGAAGATGCCAATCAGCTTTCTGAAGTGGTCGTCTTAGGGTATGCATCGCAGACCCGTGGTGATTTGACCGGTTCGGTGGCTTCCGTTGATGTCTCCGAGGCTACAAAGACCCCTTTGGTCAATGCAGCTGAAGCCTTGGAAGGACGGGTAACGGGGGTTACGGTAACCAATACCGGATCACCAGGTGCCGCTCCAAAAATCGTTATCCGTGGTTTTGGTACGAGTAACAATACCAACCCCTTGTATATTATCGATGGGGTACAGACCGATAACGCCTCGGTATTGACAAGTATCAACCCGGCCGATATCGATCAAATCAACGTATTGAAAGATGGTGCCGCGGCTATCTATGGAGCAAGGGCCTCCAATGGTGTCGTGATCATCACCACCAAAGGCGGTGGCTACAACCAAGAAAAGCCAACGGTCTCTTTTGACGTTTATACCGGTATCACAAGAGCGGTCAACGTTCCTGAACTATTGAACGTGAACCAACATGCCAATATGATCTTCCAAAGTTTGGCCAATGACGGTGCCACCGTTACCCACCCACAATACGGGTCGGGTGCAACACCGACCATACCATCCTCATTGATCGACTACACCCGAGTAGCTTCGTACGATCCAATCGTAAGGGAAGCGCGTGGTGCTACGGTCACCCCAGGAGGTACTGATTGGTTGGATGCGGTAACCCAGGACGGACAGACCCAAAACCTTTCACTTTCTATTGCCAATGGTGGTGAAACAGGACGCTATTTCCTTTCAGCGAACTATTTGAACAGGGAAGGGGTCTTCTTGGCGCATACCTTTAAGCAAGGAACCACTCGATTGAATTCTGAATTCAAGATCAGTGATAAGGTGACGATCGGAGAACACTTGAATGCTTCATTTTCAAACGGTGGAAACAACTCGACCCGTGTGAACGACGCCTTGCGGATGAGCCCGCTGATTCCCGTCTATGATGACGAAGGGGATTTCGCAGGAACCGGTGGACCTGGATTAAGTAATACCAGGAGTCCTGTTGCCCAATTGCTAAGGGCGCAAGACGATTTCAATAAGACCTTCAGGGTGTTCGGGGATGTCTATCTTTCCGCTGAGCTACATGATGGCCTTACGTTTAAATCGACCTTCAGTGGGAATATCGAAAACTTCGATCAACGCGTTTTCCAAGCTTTGGATCCAGAGCATATCGAGCCGTTGAGCACCAATACGCTTCGTGAGCAGAACATCCAGAACTTCAACTGGACTTGGAACAATACCTTGAACTACTCCAAAATCTTCGGAGATCATAACGTAAACGTTCTTGCAGGTCTTGAAGCGGTTGAAGAAGGCAGTAAAGGAAAGCAGATCAGTAGAAACGGATTCTTGTTCGAAACTCCTGACTTCTACCTATTGAGCAATGGTAGTGGAACCCCGAACGTAGATTTCGCGTTCGACGGGGAGAATTCATTGTTCTCCATCTTCGGTACGGCCAACTATTCCTATAAGGGCAAGTATTTTGCAACAGTTACGGTACGGAACGATAAGTCGTCCCGTTTCCTAGGGGATAACCAAAGCCAGACCTTCCCATCGTTTAGTGCGGGCTGGTTGATCAGTGATGAAGATTTCTTCCCGCAAGATTCGTTCGTAAGCCGATTGAAGTTAAAAGGTTCATGGGGTCAATTGGGTAACCAGACCTTACCGATCAGTAACCCTACCATCAACGTGTCGAACTTGAGCGAGACCTTGGCGAACTATTCCTTGAATGGAAGTACGATCGCTACCGGAGCGATTTTAAGCCAAGTGGGTAACCCAAATTTGAAATGGGAGACCAGCCAAACCACGAACATCGGTATCGAGGCCGGGTTCTTTGATAATGACCTTTACGTTTCATTCGAATGGTTCGATATCGACACCAAGGATTTGATTACGCGTGATAACAGTCTTATCAGTACGACTGCTATCGATGCGGCCGCACCATTGGTCAACCTTGGGGACATCCAAAACACCGGTTTTGATTTGGCCATCGGGTACAACCATTCAACCAGCTACGGATTGAACTACGGTATCCAAGCGAATATCTCTAGATACAAGAACGAAGTCCAAAGCTTGATCAGTGACTTCCAGATCGGACGTACCGACTTGCGAGGTGGTGCGGTAACCCGTACTGAAGTGGGGCAACCGATTTCTTTCTTCTACGGAAGGGAAGTGACTGGTTTCGACAGCGATGGTCGTTTCACCTATCGTGATGTCAATGGTGACGGGGTCATCGATGATGACAATGACAGAACACAAATCGGTTCTCCACACCCTGATTTCACTTATGGTATCAATTTGACAGCCGACTATAAAGGATTCGATATTTCGGCCTTCTTCTCCGGTTCTCAAGGAAACGACGTGTACAACTACGAGAAGATCTTTACCGATTTCCCTACCTTCTTCAACGGCAACAGAAGCACCAGGGTTTTGGATTCTTGGACACCAAGCAATACGGATGCAACTTTGCCAGCGCTTAGTCAAACCATCCAAAATGCTGAAACACAACCTAATTCATATTTTGTCGAGGACGCATCCTTTTTGCGTTTGAAGAATCTACAGATTGGATATACCTTCTCGGATAACATCGCCAACAGTATGGGAATGGAGTCTTTTAGGGTGTATATCCAAGGAACCAATCTCTTTACAATAACCGACTATGAAGGTTTTGACCCAGAAGTCATTTCAAACGACAACTTGTCTTTGGGTATTGATTTTGGAAACTTTGGACCTTATCCAGTGTCCCAAATTTTGACTGTTGGTATTAACACAAAATTCTAAAAAAATGAAAAAGAAACTAATGTATTGTTTAGCGCTGCTTGCCGTCTGTATCGGCTGTGGCGATGATTTCACCGACAAACCGGCAATCGGGGCGTTGAGTGATGATGCCTTGGCCAATGCCCAGGGTGTCGATTTGTTACTCGTTGGTGCGTATTCCGCACTTGACGGGATCCGAAACAACCAAGGAGCTGCCGACTGGACGGTAAGTGGTGATAACTGGTGGTTCGATGTGATTTCGGATGATGCCCATAAAGGGAGTACCGATGGGGATCAGGCGGATCTGTTCCTCTTGGAAACCTACGATTGGACCAGTGCCAATCCTTATATTTTCGGAAAATGGAACGGCTTGTTCGCAGGGGTAAACCGTGCCAACGCCGTAATCTCATTGATCGCTTCTTTGGAAGATGGTGATTTTAGCGGGCCATTGGCCGAAGCCAGGTTCTTAAGAGCGCATTTCAACTTCGAATTGCAGAAGATCTATGTAAACGTTCCGTATATCTCAGAAGAGAATTTCGCGGCTACTGAGTTCAACCAACCGAACCCAGGGGCTATTTGGGAACAAATCGAAGCTGATTTCCAATATGCGGTCGACAACCTTCCGAACTCTCAAGCTGATGTCGGACGTCCAACGGCTTGGGCCGCAAAAGCGTTTTTGGGAAAAGTACATTTGTACCAATCCGATTGGGGGCAAGCCCTTTCTTTGTTGCAAGATGTTATCAACAACGGACCCTATGCCTTGAACGCCGAGTTCTTGGATAACTTTAGCGTAGCTGGTGACAATAGTGCCGAATCCGTATTCGCGATCCAGTTTACCACCGATTCAGGACAATCATTCAACGGTAACCGAGGAGGTACGTTGAACTTCCCGAACCCAGGGCCGTTCGGTTCTTGTTGTGGATTCTACCAGCCATCACAGGATTTGGCGAATGCCTACCAAACCGATGGCACCGGGCTACCGTTATTGGATACGTTTAACCAAACCGATATCGCCAATGATTATGGGGTAGAAAGTGCGGATGCCTTTACCACCCATACCGGGCCACTAGACCCTAGAATCGATTACACCATCGGAAGAAGGGGTATCGACTACAACGGTTATGGCATGCATATCGGTAAAGATTGGATTCGTGCAAGTTTCGCCGATATCTCAGGACCATACCTTCCAAAAAAGAACGTCTATCAATCCGGTGAGAGTGCCAACCAAGGAACAGGTGCTTGGGGGCAACAGCATTCAGGGATCAATTATCACTTCATGCGCTATGCGGATGTCTTGCTGATGGCCGCTGAAGCTGCCGTAGAGACCGGTGATTTGGGTACGGCCTTGAATTATGTAAACCAAGTCCGTAACCGAGCCAAGAACATGAGCTATGTTCAGAATATGGCCGGTGATGCCGATGCCGCCAACTACCAGATCGAACCGTATCCGGCCTTCGCCGATGCCGGGTTCGCCAGACAAGCCGTTCGCTTCGAAAGAAGATTGGAATTGGCGATGGAAGGTCATCGTTTGTTTGACTTAAGAAGATGGGGCGTTACTGTCGATGTATTGAACGACTACGTGCAGAATGAAGCCCGTACCATAGGAAACTTTGGGACCAAAGCCAATGCCTACGAAGCTAGGATGGATTTGTTACCCATTCCGATTACAGCTATAGATTTAAGTGGTGGCGTGCTCACCCAAAACCCAGGATTTTAAGTTTAGTTGAGTTTTATTAGTTTAAGTATAGCTGCAGAAACAGGGCGTTGTAATGATGCCCTGTTTTTTGTTTCCCCTTTTCCCTACCTTAGCATAAAGACGAGATAACGATTTATGAAAATGCCCAGAATTTCCCTCTTTATCGGGCTCTTTGTGTTGGTTTTGGCAGGCACTGGCTGTACGGAATCCAAAGAGACGAAAACCGCTTCCAATCCCATATTCGCAAAATTGGAGGCCCCACGAACGAATATCGATTTTACCAATACCCTCACCGAAAACGACTCCCTTAACTACTTTACGTACGCCTACATTTACATGGGTGGCGGAGTTTCGGCCGGCGATATCAACAATGATGGGTTGACCGATCTGTTCTTTACCGGTAATATGGTCCCCAATAAACTATACCTCAACAAAGGCAACTTGGAATTCGAAGACATTTCGGATTCGGCAGGTATTACCGGGGATTCCCGATGGTATACCGGCACCACCATGGCCGATGTGAACAATGATGGCTTTTTGGATATCTATTGTTCGGTCGGAGGCAAGTTCGGTGCGAAAGAAAACCAGTTGTTCATCAACAACGGCGACAATACCTTCTCAGAACAAGCTGAGGCGTATGGCATCGCGGATGCTGCGAATAGTGTACAGGCATCTTTTTTCGACTACGACCTCGACGGGGACCTCGACCTTTATGTGGCCAATTACCCGCCCACCCGTTTCAATGCCCCGAATTTCTATTACCGCATGAAACAGATGAACGCCTCCGTATTGGAAACCGACAAACTGTTCAAAAATGAGAACGGCCACTTTGTCGATGTGACCGATGAAGCCGGCCTGACGACCTTCGGACTTTCACTAAGCGTCACCGTTAGCGATCTTAATAAAGATGGTTGGCCCGATCTTTATATTTCGAACGATTTTAGTTCACCGGATTACCTCTTTTACAACAATCAAGACGGTACGTTTACCGAAGCCGTCAAACAAAGCACTAAAAACACTTCTTTCTACGGAATGGGGGTCGACATCGCGGACTTCAACAACGATGCCTTACCCGATATCCTCCAAGTCGACATGACCTCCCAAGTCAACCGACGGGCGAAAGCCAATATGGCCAGCATGAACCCACAGCTTTTTTGGAGTACGGTCAATGCCGGGTTCCATTACCAATACATGCAGAACAGCCTGCAAATGAACAATGGTACCTTGCGTGACTCCGTGGCCGATTTCAGTAATGTTTCGCGCCTTGCCGGGGTCTCCTCGACAGACTGGAGCTGGGGACCCTTGTTCGCAGACCTTGATAACGATGGTTGGAAAGACATTTTTATTTCGAATGGCACCCGTCGGGAGATCAACAACCGGGACTATTTTTTGGAAATTGAAAAAAACGGTGTTCACCAAGACAGTACTTTGGAAAAAACCTTGCAGATTCCATCAGAGAAAATCGATAATTACGTCTTCAAAAACAATCGCGATCTCACCTTCGCGAAAATGAACCAAGATTGGGGCATCGAACACAAAGGATTCTCGAACGGCTGTGTGTATGTCGATCTCGATAACGATGGTGATTTAGAAATCGTAACCAACAACATCGATGATAAAGCAGGCGTTTTCGAAAACAAATGCGCTGAAAACAGTCATCATATAAGTCTGTCGTTTAAAGGGTCAGAATTGAACCCCTTTGGCCTTGGCACCAAGGTGTACCTCTACCACCAAGGTAACGCCCAATACCAAGAGTTGACTTTGACCCGTGGATTTCAATCCTCCGTGGCCCCACGACTTCATTTTGGCCTTGGCGATACCGAGACCATCGATTCCCTTAAGATCGTTTGGCCTGACCGTAGCGAGCAACTATTCAAAAATCCGGACATTGATACCCAATTGATCGCTGATTACAAGAATGCGGTTACAGCGGATGATGTGAAGGAAGCATCGCTTGGGCTTTTTGATAATTTATTGGCCGATGAACTACCGATCGAACATCGCCATATTGAAAACTATTACGATGATTTCGTGAATGAAGTGCTGTTGCCCCATCAGACCTCCATGTTCGGTCCGAACATCGCTGCTGGGGATTTGAACGGGGATGGGCTTGATGACCTCGTCGTAGGGGCCGCTGCTCAAAATACAACGACCCTATATTTCCAAACGCCTTCCGGCTTTGGGGAAGGCATAAAATCGCCTTTCACTTTGGATAGTGCTTCTGAAGACATGGGCATCCATATTTTCGATGCCGATGGGGATGGGGATGAAGATATTTACATTGTCAGCGGGGGCAACGAGTTCTCCCCCACCGCCAAGCCATTACAAGATCGGCTCTATATCAATGACGGAAGGGGCAACTTCGAAAAATCGATGACGGCCCTACCCGAAATGTTGACCAGTGGATCTCGGGCCCATAGCCATGATTTCGATAAGGATGGTGACCTCGATCTCTTTGTAGGTGGTCGCTTGATCCCGGGCAACTACCCATCACCGGCCGACAGTTACCTGCTAGAGAACATCGGTCAAAACGAGGAAGCGCGCTTTGTGGATGCCACCGAAAAGCTAGCCCCTTTTCTCAAAAAATCAGGCATGGTCACCGATGCCATCTGGACGGATTTCAATAATGATGGTTGGACGGACCTCATCGTTATCGGTGAATGGATGGGCATTCGGGTCTTACAGAACGAGGAAGGCTATTTCTCCGAAGTTTCGGAAAGCTGGGGTACCCAAGACAGTACCGGATGGTGGTTCAGTATCGTTGATGGTGATTTCGACAATGATGGGGATACCGATTATATCGTCGGCAATCTGGGCCTCAATTACAAGTACAAAGCTTCGGATGACGCGACCTTTGATATCTTCTTCAACGATTTCGACAATAATTACAAAGGCGATATCGTCTTGAGTTATTTCAATGAAGGGGAACAGTTTCCGGTCCGTGGAAGGGAGTGTTCGTCCCAACAGATTCCCGGCATCAAACAGAAGTTCAAGGATTACGAATCCTTTTCAACGGCGACCCTCGAAGATGTATATACCGAAGAAGATCTGGACAATTCCTTGCACTACCAAGTGAAATCCTTCGCCAGTGTGTATCTGGAAAACGACAATGGGACCTTCAGGCGCCATGCCCTTCCGAACATGGCCCAACTTTCTTCAATCAACCAGTTGCTGACCGAGGATTTCAACGGCGATGGCAATTTGGACGTCTTGTTGGTCGGTAACCTTCATTCTTCGGAAGTGGAAACTCCGCGAAACGATGCGAGTACGGGGCTTTTATTACTAGGTGATGGCCAAGGTGGTTTTGAAGTGGAATACGCCCGTAA
Organism: Flavobacteriaceae bacterium; assembly: GCA_013214065.1. Classification (GTDB taxonomy): domain Bacteria; phylum Bacteroidota; class Bacteroidia; order Flavobacteriales; family Flavobacteriaceae; genus Flagellimonas_B; species Flagellimonas_B algarum. Next base: position 112,600 of record JABSPK010000002.1, on the reverse strand, counting down.
CAGTGGTTTTTATGCCCCTGGGGACGTCAAGGACATGGTCAAGTTGCGCATTGGGGAAAAAGAAGTGATCGCGATCGCCAAGAATTCGGACTATCTCCAGTTTTTGGAACAAAAAAGAGGGCTGCCCTAACAGACAGCCCCCCCTTAACCAATCACTTAAATTGAAAAAAACTACAAGTTATTTAGGCAATAGTCCAAAAGCTCTGCATCCGCAGTAGGATTTGGACTTATATCCACAACGACATTGCCATTTGCCGAGGTTACCTGGGCAGAGACTTCTTCATCAAAGGCCCCTGAGGTGAACACTATGGATATTTCTTGAGCGCCATCAGGCACATTAAAGGTTACGCTACCTGCCGAACCGTCATCCAAGGTATAACTGGTCGCCTCGCCGTCGATGGTCACTACGAGGGCGGCATCGTTCCAACCATCCCCGAAAGAATCCTGGAAATCAATGGTCCAATCCCCTGCCGTTGGCACGGTCGGTGGGCACACTACGGTCGACACATAAGCGAAGGGCGAGCTGAAGAACGACCCCCCGAGTACGGTACCGTTGGCGTTGTTCGTAAATACCCGGCCATCGGTCAACTCGGCTTCCAAACGAAAATTGAATTGATCCCCGCCTTCGATATCGGCAAAGGCGATTCCGGTTGCCGCCAGGGCATCACTGAAACTGACCGTCAAGTCGGTTCGCGGTAATCCGAAGGGGCCCGTTGTAAAGGTTGCGGGATCCAAAGTAGCAATGGCCGTTTCGGCCGTACTTTGGTCACCCCCTAAGGTGCTCTGATCATTGAAGGCCACGAAAACGCGTACTTCTGACAGCAAGGTGCCCCCTTCGGCATCTTGCACTTCGAGGGTCACCCCCCACTCTGAAGTGGTATCGAATATGTTATAGCTTGAACTGATCGTATTCACGGTACGCAAGACCAAACCGCGCTCGACGCTGTCGTCAACGGTGTCGATCAGTTTATCATCGGAGCTGCAGGAAACCACCAGTATTCCCACAGCCATCATTACATAATTTTTAATGCTTTTCATAAACGTAGATTTTTAATTAGCTATTGGAAATGAGCCCGCAGGGTTCGTATCCCAGAATACCTGCACGGTCTGATCGGTCTTTTGGGTGATGTTCGGGTTCGAGGTCACTGCCTGGTTCGGATAGTACATCGAACGGATGAAGGCACCCGGACTCGGTTCACGGTTCGGTTGCAAGGTAGTCGGGAAACCGGTCCTTCTATAGAAGTTATAGGTCTCTATCCCATTGCCGTAGTTACCGACGAAAAACTGCTCGGCGTACACATCCCATTTGTCATCACCTGTTGCCGCATTGAAGGCATCAATTGCATCGCTGACGAAACCGGATACCTCGGCCGAAGAGGGTTCGAACGAAAGGTCACCCCCGGTATCGTTGGCAGCAAAAGACTGTACCTTGGCAATTTGCTTGTTCATCCCGTTTTGCAGCGCGGTGGCCGCAGCGGCCATATCGCCTTGGGCCATAGCGAATTCAGCGATCCAAAAGTCGACCATATAGGCATTCAAAATGGCGGTGATTCCGGTTCCACCGGCCCCGAAGGAATTCGGATTGGAGTTTTGAGCGATCGCTTGAAAACTATCGTCATCGAAGCGTCCTCCGGTTGGGTACACCCCGTGCGCTGTTTTCAACAATCCGTCCGGCGGTCCTCCTTCATCATCACCATGGTCCCTACCCCAATACCCATTTGAAAGGGCACAGAAGGTAAATCCGCCCGAAACGTAATGGGCCGGTGGGGTTTGTAACGAACAGGTCAACAATTCCTCATCCGGGGCCTCGCCGTCCTGACCAGGTACCACGGGCACCTGACGGTAGAAATAGTAACGGATCCTCGGATCGTCGTTCACCTGCATCTGGTTCATCAACCAATTTGAGGTGTAATCACCGGCACCGGCAGAGGCATAGTTCAAACCGTATCTCGGGTGTCGGGTATCGGGTTGGGAGGCACTGGTGCCCGTCCATGTCCAATCCAGATCATCGGCCGTATCCTGGATGTAATCTCCTGAGTTGATGATCGCGTTGAAACTGGCCAAGGCATTCGCATCGACCAAACGACGCTGTAGGTAGATCTTCAATTTCAAGGTGTTCGCAGCTTTGACCCATTTGCTGTAATCGTTACCGTAGAAAAAGTCGGTCGACGGATTCGAAGCGGCCGTATTGGTGAAATTCACGATAGCCTGATCCAATAGTGTCAATGCGGCATCATAGACCGACGCCCCGCTATCCAATACCGGATTCAGAATCTCAGGGGCCCTAGCGGCTTCCGTATAAGGCACATCCCCATAAAAATCGACCAGTGAAACGATGACATAGGCCTCGATAAACTGTGAAATACCGATATGCCGGGTCAAGCCCGCTTCTTCGGCCAAGGGGGTCATGTTCCTGATATCGAAGATAATCCCACGATAGGCATTGTCCCATTCGTCATCGGTATCGATATCCTGGTAGCCACTTTGGTAATCACGGCTGCCGAACGGCATCAACCGGGTCAATTCCTGCCCTAAGATCGAAAGGCCGTCGCCATTGACGTTACCTCCCGTCTGGAAGTTATCTTGTGGATCACCGGTCGCATCCCCTTCCAAGTGCCGCGCGAAATCCTCTTGGATCGAATTCAAAAAGAAATCGGGGCTCGCCTGTGAGGGCGTCAAGAAGTTCGGGTCTTCGGTCAAATCCAATTCATTGGTCTCACATGATGCCACGACCAAAAAAGCCGCACATAAAGCCAGTCTGATGTATGTATATAGTCTATTCATTTTTCCTTCAATTTTTTTCATCTTAGAATGATGCTTTTACACTTAAACCATACCTTCTAGAACTCGGTCCGTTAAGGAAATCGAAACCAAATCCGTTACCGACACCCGTACCCGATACGTTCGGGTCGAAATTGGCACCGTCAGGGGTGTTGACCGCATCCCACCATAGGTTTTGGCCCGAGAGCGTGATCGATAAAGATCCAAAAGGCGTCTTATCCAAGAACTTCTGCGGTAGGGAGTAGCCTAAAGACACTTCCTGCAAACGGATTACCGTTGCATCGTATACCTGCAGCTCGCTAGGTCCGAAAAGGATGTTGTTGAAGTAGTAATCCGAATTGTTGATCTGTACGTCGTTGACCCTTCCGTCACTCTGTTGTACCCCTTGCAGGATGAAGGTATTCTCGCGATCCAAGGTCTCCGTAATCAATCCCCTACCTAGTAGGGTAGCGATGGTACTCGAATAGATATCGCCACCTTGGGTATAATTCAATTGGAAGCCTAGCGAGAAGTTCTTGTACGACAAGGTGTTGATCATGTTGGCCACCCAATCGGGGTTCGGATCTCCGATAACGCCGTCTTGGGAATCTTGAACGTAATCCCCAGCGGCATTGACGACCAAATTGCCTTCAGCATCGCGGAGTACGCGACTTCCGTAAATCACCCCTAAAGGTTCCCCTTCGATAGCCGCATTCCCTAAGTTTCCAAATCCGGAATACACGATCAAATCGGTATCGTTGCCCAAATCGGTCACTTCGGTCTCGTTGGCGGTGAAGTTGATGTTCGTATTCCAGTTGAACCCATTGTCCTCACTGCGGATCAGGTTCAAACCGAGATCAATCTCAATACCTTCCCCTTTGATTTCACCCACATTGGTATTGGTCCGGAAGAATCCTGAAGAAGGATCCAAAGGCTGGCTGACGATCAAATCGGTCGTGGTACGTTGGAACACGGAAACATCCAATGAGATCCGGTTGTCCCACCATCTTGATTCGATCCCCAACTCGATCTCGGAAACCTGTTCGGGTTTTAGGTTCGGGTTACCCAAGGTCAAACCTGTAGAGTTGCTCACGATATTGGTACCCGTGTTGTCTTGAAAGTCTTGGGTATCCAATGACAAGCGATTGGCAACCGGGTACGAATCGGAGTTTTGATCTGGGAAACCGGCCGAGGTTCCGTATCCAGCCCTGAATTTCAAATACCCTAGGGCATCCCCTTTCAAATCGGTAAAGGCCGTCGTTGGTACGAAAGACAAACTGGCACTTGGGTAGAACAAGGTGCGGTTGTCTTTGGCCAGGTTCGATACCCAGTCGTTACGACCGGCAAGGGTCAGATACAAAATGTTGTCATAATCGAATTCAACCTGCCCATACAAACCGATCACGTTTCGCTCGAAGCTTCCTTGGATCTCATTTTGATTCAAGAAATTGAAATGACGCAAGACCCCAAAAGCCTGTTGCCCGTCACTCGAAACCCCACTTTGATCGAAGGTTTCCCTTCTGCCATTGAAACCGACGTTGAAGGTCGCCCCGACTTTTTCGGTCAGGTCGTAATCGCCGTTCAGGGCAAAGTTGTGATCCCAGATAGTATTGACGTTGTTCCAGGTTTCGTAGATACCGCTTTGCAAGCGGATGTCGTTGCTATTGCTATTGACCCCACCACGGTTCTGGAAATTGACGTTCGACTCGTTATAGTTATCGATACCGACCCTGTAAATCAGGTTCAAGTTATCGGACAGGTCGTACTGCAAGCCCATATTCCCGAACACCCGGTTCGTTTCTTGACGGGTCCCGGAATTGTTCACCGTCCAAAGTGGGTGTTGGATCGAATTGTTTTGGCGGTAGTAGACGCTACTGCCATCGATCGGATTCTGAAACGGCAAACCGGCTACATCGACGGATCGCGGCGTAAAGAAGAGGTCCCCGAAAACGGAGGAACCGCCCCCTGTCGCCCCGTTCCCTTGGCTCAAGGCCACCGGCGGCGAAATGAACTTGGTACGGGCATAGTTCAACGCACCCGTTACCGTGAATTTATTGCTCAACTGTGCCCGGCCCCCGATACCGAAGTTGTTTCGGTTCAAGGAGTTGCCCGGGGTAAAGCCAATATCCTTCAAATAGCCATAATTCGCATTGTAGCTGATCTTTCCGTCGTCGGAAGCCCCGGTGATATTGACCGAAGTGGTCGATACCGTACCGGTTTTGAAGAAGTTAGCGAAATTGTCATAAGCCTGCCACTGGTAGCGCGCCCCTTGGAATTCGGGAAAAGCCGCCGCAAACGAGGCCGTAGAATACGGGTGCGGCAAAGTGCCCGCATCATCGAAGGAGGTGCTATTGCCCCAACCGGCGACACCCCCGCGATCGAAACTGGGTCCCCAGTTACTGAAGAACCATCCAAAAGCCTGATCGAAACCATTTCCGTATTGGTTCTGGTAATCAGGGGTCGATGCCAATTCATTGAAAAAGAAGGAGGAAGTCACCGTAATCTCGGTTTTCTTCACCCCGGCACCACCACGTCCGGCCTTGGTGGTGATTAGGATCACCCCGTTACGACCCAACGACCCGTACAGGGTAGAGGCCGCAAGCCCTTTCAAGACGTTGACACTTTCGATGCTGTTCGGATCCAAATCCAAAAAGCGGCTCGATCCGTTATTTCCGTTGATGAAATCCTGTCGTGACCCTTGACGGCCCGAAGGATTGGTATCCGCATTGAAGGGTACCCCATCGACGATGAACAACGGCTGGTTGCTTTGACTAAAGGAATTGAAGCCTCGAATGATAATATTGGTACCCGAACCTGAAAGACCGCTCTGTTGGGTGATGTTCACCCCCGACGCCTTTCCGGTCAGTACCCGGCCGATATCCCCTTCAGCACGCTCTTCAAGTTCGTCGGAGCCTACTTCGGCGACGGCATACCCCAGAGCTTGCTTTTCCCTTTTGATACCGAGGGCCGTTACGACCACTTCTTCAAGGGCTTGGGTATCTTCTTGCATTTGTAAGTTTATCGTATTGGAAGGGCCGACCAGGATGCGTTCCGTTTTTTGACCGATATAGGTGAACAGCAGGGCCTGCCCTTCGGCCGCGTTGATGGCGTAATTGCCATCAAAGTCCGTTTGGGCGCCATTGGTGGTCCCTTCGACCACAATGTTCACCCCGGGTAACGGAACACCCGCTTGGTCGGTCACCGTTCCGGTCACCGTTTTTTCTTGGGCGAACGCGAAGGCCGTAAAACACAGTAGCGCCAGCATTGCCCCGAACAGTTTCTTTACTTTCATAGAGTTGAAGTTTTGTTAGTACTTGTTTTGAGTAGCGCAACTGAGAAAGGCGGGCGGGAAAGAATTTTTTGATAGCTAATTCAAATAACTTCCAAGAAGAAAACAAAACTTAAATGGAATCTTTGTCTTTTAAGAAGTAAGGCCTCTCACCGCCCTACCTTTACAATTGCAAGAACAAAACAATCGAACTCCATAGCCAAAAGGGTACTTTTAAAACGGCAGGGACATCAAAAAACCGGCTGCCCATGGGCAAGTACCGTTTTTAACATCCGAAAAATAAGCGTGGGAAACCATGGCCTTGGTTTACGGGCAAACAAAAACCCGACACCTCCTCTAGAGGTATCGGGTCTTGTGAATATTAGTTGTGGGTCGGGTTCCTAGGCCAACTGGGCGGGGAACCTGCCCATAAGGCGAAAGTCGTTCGGGCTGCTCCCCGTATCTTTCTTAAAGGCGTTGTAGAAACTGTTCTTGCTATTGAACCCGACCTCGTACATGATGGCCTTGACACTTAAGAAAGGTTCGTTGATCAGCAAAGCCTTTGCTTCTGCAATGCGGTACGAATTCAATAAGGAATAAAAGTTCTTGTCGTGAAATCGGTTGATGACCTCTGATATCTTATACCGATCCTGATCGATATGCTCGGCGAGCTGCATCAGGCTAAGATCGTTTTGCCGATAGATCTTGTCGGTTTCAAAGGCGATCTGTATCCTTCTTTTGATTTCCATAGCCTGATCTTCGGTCAGGCCTGATTTACGGTATTTCTCTTGCACGTGTTTGTCGGGTATGACCGTTTCTTCAGCGAGGTACTTCAAAACGATCTGTTTTAGAAGACGTTTCATTTTTTGATGATGATTTTTGATTGATACCCATAATTACCAACAAAAAGCAAAAAAAACGGTGCACCCGATAAGAGTTTACTCGAAGCAGCGGTGCTTTTGGAAGGACTATTTGTTAACTAAAGCAGGGCAAATAAGGAAATCGAAACGATACTACTAGTGAAACGCAATTTTACTTTAAGGATGCCATCACCACAATGGATATCGAAACACGATGCACATTATTTTCGATATACTTAAAAGATGAACTATGTGGAAAATCAAAAAAGCCACCGGATTTCGGTGGCTTTTTGTTGTGGGCCCTACTGGATTCGAACCAGTGACCCCCTGCTTGTAAGGCAGGTGCTCTGAACCAACTGAGCTAAGAGCCCTAATTTTCAAATAGGGAGTGCAAATATAGCATCATTTTTCTTTTGGATAAAAGAAAATCAGCAAAATATTCAAAGCGCTTCGGCCACGACAAAAGTACTGCCGCCAACATAGATCAAATCGTCTTTTTTCGCTTTTTCAATGGCTTTTTCCAAGCCCTTTTTAACTGATCCATAGGGCTTACCCAATCGCCCTGATTTATTGGCTTCTGTGGCCAAAAGTTCGGCATCGAGCCCCCGTGGTACCTTGGGTGACACGAAATAGTATTTCGCCCCTTGAGGGAACAGTTGCAACATGCTTTGCCAGTCCTTTTCCTGAACGAAGCCCAACACGAGATGCAGCTTTCGAAACCGTTGCTCCTTCAGTTGTGCCAAGACCGCTTGCAAGCCTTCTTTGTTGTGTGCCGTATCGCAGATTACCAACGGTCGGTGGCCCAATTGTTGCCACCTGCCCAATAGGCCGGTATTGGTCACAACCTTGCGCAGTCCCTTTTTCAATTGGGCTTCGCTTACTTTGAAATTGACCAACTTTTCGACACAGGCAACAACCCCTTTTACATTTTTTACTTGGTAGGCTCCCAATAGGTCCGTAGCATAGGATTCCTTCACCGAGCGGTCGGCAAAGGTAATTTCGGATTTGTGTTGGGCAGCGACCAACTGAAATATCGTCGCTGTTTCGGTTTGGGTTTCACTAACGATAACGGGCACTTCCTTTTTGATGATGCCGGCCTTTTCCAAAGCGATCTTTTGCAACGTATTCCCTAATAGGTCCATATGATCGAATCCGATATTGGTAATCAAGGACACTTCGGGTCGAATAATGTTCGTAGAATCGAGACGTCCTCCCAAACCTACTTCGATGATGGCGATATCGACCTGCTGCTTCGCAAAATGGGCAAAGGCCATGCCTACGGTCATTTCGAAAAAGGACAACCGATGATTTTCCAAAAATTCCCTATGATCATCGATAAAGGTCACGACATCTTTTTTGGGGATGCCCTTGCCATTGATCTTGATCCGTTCCCTAAAGTCCTTTAAGTGGGGAGAGGTACACAATCCGACCTTGTACCCGGCTTCTTGTAGTACCGATGCCAGCATATGGCTGCTAGAGCCCTTACCGTTGGTTCCGGCCACATGGATGCTTTTGAATTGGGTATGGGGTTCACCCAAATAGGAAGAAAATTCTTGGATGTTATCTAACTTGGCGTTATACGAATCGGCCCCTTTTTGCTGGTACATGGGCAATTGGGCGAACATCCATTGCAAGGTTTCCTTATAGGTCACTACTGGCCCAGTTTAAAGTTCACCACCACAAAACCGATCTGTTGTGATGGTGCTTTGGCGTCGACTTTCCATGAATAGGACATGGCGGTTTTTCGGGCGGGATCCAAAAGGCATTGCGCTGTATTGGTAGTGCCTTTTACCCCTGGAGTAGCTTTGATGACCTTTCCGTTGCGATCGACCACGATCTTCACTACGACACGACCTTCTTCGTTACACTCTTGGCGCACGACGTTCTTACCGACCAAGGAACGCCCACTCAAACCATAGCCGCCGGTTCCGCTACCACTGCCCGGTGCTCCGTAGTAGGTAGTCGCATAGGGGTTGCCTTGCGGACTGCCTTTATCACCATTGCGGGTATCGTCGCCTTCACTACCGGTGGCCGTGCCGTCTGATTTTCCGATGCCGCCCATTAAGGCGTCCAATTTCTTCTTTTTGGCTTCTTGTTCGCGTTTCAAGCGTTCTGCAGCCTCTCGTTGTTCTCGCTCCTTGCGCTCCGCTTCAGCTTTGGCCTTGGCTTCGGCCTCCCTGGCCTTGCGTTCGGCTTCTTTTTGTTGGCGCAAACGAATCGACTCCTCGCTTTCTTGGGTTACTACCTTTTCAATGGGTGCTTCTTCCGGAACGGTTTCTTGGGGTTGCTCTTGGGTTTCGACCACCTCTTCGACCACTTCTTCCTCGACTTCGGGCTCCGCGGGAGGTTCAGGGATATCGATCGGCTCCGATTTGATAGGTTCGGTAGGTTGTTGTTTTCCGCTACCGAATTCCATGGTGCCGAAATTAATGGCAATGCCATTTTCTTCGGGTGGATCCATATAGGTCAAACCGATATAAAAAAGCAATAACAGCAATACACTTAGTAACGCAGTGGTCAGTGTAAAGGATTTTTTCTTGTGTCTCGTATCTAATAGTGCCATTTACTTTGGCCGCACTGCCAAGATGACCTTGTAACTGTTCCTGTTGGCAATGTCCATAACGTTGACGGCCTCTTTGATGGCCACGCTCTGTTCAGCCCGCAGGATGATGGTAGGTTTCTCTTGTCCTTCCAGTGCTTTTTTTAATTCAATTTCAATGTATTCCGCGTTGATCTGTTGGTTGTTCACGTAGTATTTCAGGTCTTTGTCGATCGTCACCGAAACGTTTTGGGTATTGGTCGACTTCCCTTTGGCTTTGGGCAGTAGCAGGTCTAAAGCATTCGGGGCATTCGAGGTCAGCATAAAGAACACCAACAACAGAAAGACGATGTCCGTCATTGATGACATACTGAATTCCGGACTCACCTTATTTCTTCCCTTCAATTTCATAGATAGGCTACTAAACAGGTTCGTTCAAAAGGTCCAAAAACTCTACCGCATTGGCTTCCATTTTATGGACCACTTTATCGGTTCGGTTGACCAAGTGGTTGTATCCGATATAGGCGATGATACCCACTACCAAACCGGCAACCGTCGTGGTCATGGCCGTATAGATACCGGAGGCCAAGGATCCCATTTCGGCTTGCCCGCCACTACTTGCCATTTCATGGAATGCCAAAATCATACCGATCACTGTTCCGAGGAACCCGATCATCGGTGCAGCACCGGCCACCGTAGCCAAAATACTAACGTTTTTTTCCAGTTTATAGACCTCCAAAGTACCGGCGTTCTCAATGGCCGTATTGATATCGTCCAAGGGTTTTCCGATGCGGGAGACCCCCTTTTCGGTCAAACGAGCTACTGGCGAATCGGTTTGGGCACATAAGAGCTTGGCAGCTTCCAATTTTCCGTTCATGACATGGTCACGAATCTGGTTCATGAAGTTCTTGTCGATTTTCGAAGCGGCCTTGATGGCGAAAATCCGTTCAAAATAGATGTACAGCGCAACGAAGAGAAGAATGAACAAGACGGTGATGATAATGATACTACCCGTACCGCCATTTACGATCAAATCCATTACCGAAAGGGTTTTTTCTTCCGATAATTCCGCTGCAAGTTCGTCAGATGAAATCTGGTCTTGAAAAATAATCATAGGTGTTCCCCAATTTTAGTTGCAATAATAACGGGGAATTCACAAAATAATTATGTTCATAAAAGAAAATCGCGCATGGCTATGAAAACAAGCGCACCGGCGATAAACCCGACAGCGGCCAACCAGGCGATTTTTTTCAAATACCAGAAGAAATCGATTTTTTCCATTCCCATGGCAACGACCCCGGCAGCCGATCCGATGATCAACATGCTACCACCGGTACCCGCTGAATAGGCAATGAAGTGCCACAGTGGGTGGTCGAGCGGTTCGGAGAACATCCCCAAACTGGCAGCGACCAAAGGTACGTTATCGATTACCGCAGAACCCAATCCCAATAACATCACGACGAGATCGGTATTCGGGATGGCGTGGTTCAAACTTTCAGCATAATTGAACAACAAACCGAGTGATTCCAGAGCGGCTACCGCCATCAAAATCCCCAAGAAGAAGAGGATACTGGGCAGCTCGATTCGTGTCAAGGCACTGTGTACCGGACTGTGGTGTGCCCCTTCATCATGCTCTTCACTTACCGAAGTGATGCTGATTTTGGTATTACTGAAGCGTTCGGCGAAGGTGGCCACGACGGCCAAGGAAAACATCATACCGACATAAGGTGGCAAGTGGGTGATGGTCTTGAAGAATGGTACGAATACGATAGAACCCAATCCTAAATACAACATGACCGGCCCATATTTCGATTTCGAACCTCCGACCTGTTCGTCAAGTTCAACCGTACCACTAAAGACCTTGAAGCGACTAACGATCAAGGTAGGTACGACCATACATACGATCGAGGGCACCAATACCCGTAATACCAGGGCGCCGGCATTTACCTTGCCAGCAATCCAAAGCATGGTGGTGGTCACATCACCAATCGGTGACCAGGCCCCGCCTGCATTGGCATTGATAATGATCAAACCGGCAAACCAAAGCCTTGTCTCCCGGTCTTTAATGACTTTTTGCAAAATCGTAATCAACACGATCGTAGCGGTCAAGTTGTCAATAATCGCTGAAAGGATAAAGGCCAGGATCGAGAAGATCCACAACAGCCTGCGCTTGCTACGCGTTCTAATATACCCCTTAATGGTAGCGAAACCGTCGAAATAATCAATGATCTCAACGATGGTCATCGCCCCAAGCAAGAACACCAAAATCTCAGCGGTTTTTCCCAAATGATGCAGCAAGATCTCATCGATATGCGAGGGTTCCAGCTCTTTCAACTCGGCATTCACCTCGAATACGGGCAAATGGGCCAAGGCAATGATCGCCCACAGAATGGCCATCATACCCAAGGCGGGAATCAATTTATCGATCTTTAGATTATGCTCGAGGGTAATTTGAAGGTACCCCAACAAGAAAATAACTATGATTATGGTTTCCATTAGAAGTTGGTTTGTTCGTTTAGTCGTTACGTTAGTTTGGTGGGAAGCCGAATCGAAAGGCTTCCTGCCTTGTTAAATATAAGGATTGCTGAATACCCTTACAATGCCCTTGATTGATTTTTTGAAATTAAGCGATTCCTTGTAAAATCGATATTTCTTTAAAAAATCAGCAGCTAAGACGTATATTTGCACTGCATTTTTAACTATTCGATAAAATTATGGACTATACCCTATCGGAAGAGCAATTGATGATCCAACAGGCGGCAAGGGACTTCGCCCAGAATGAATTGCTACCAGGAGTAATTGAGCGGGATGATGCCCAGGAATTTCCGGAAGCGGAAGTCAAAAAAATGGGGGAACTCGGATTTATGGGGATGATGGTCGACACCAAGTACAACGGTAGTGGGCTCGACACGCTTTCATACGTCATCGCCATGGAAGAATTATCGAAAGTGGATGCCTCGGCATCGGTCATCGTTTCAGTCAACAATTCACTGGTTTGCTGGGGATTGGAAACCTTCGGAACCGAAGCCCAAAAAGAAAAATACCTGACCCGTTTGGCCACTGGTGAGATCATCGGGGCTTTTTGCCTTTCCGAACCCGAAGCCGGTAGTGATGCCACATCCCAAAAAACAACGGCTATCGACAAGGGGGATCATTACCTTTTGAACGGCACCAAAAACTGGATCACTAACGGAAATTCGGCAGAGGTTTATCTCGTCATTGCACAAACCGATGTCGCCAAAGGGCACCGCGGCATCAACGCCTTGATCGTCGAGAAGGGGACCCCAGGTTTCGAAATCGGTCCGAAAGAGAACAAACTGGGTATTCGCGGCAGCGACACCCATTCCTTAATGTTCAACGATGTCAAGGTTCCAAAGGAAAATCGTATCGGTGAAGATGGATTTGGTTTCAAATTCGCGATGAAAACCTTGGCCGGGGGTCGCATCGGTATCGCTGCACAAGCCTTGGGTATTGCCGCAGGCGCGCATGAATTGGCGTTGAAATACAGCAAGGAACGAAAAGCCTTTGGTACTGAAATCTCGAACCACCAGGCCATCGCCTTCAAGTTGGCCGACATGCACACCAAGATCCAAGCGGCCCGTCATTTGGTCTACAAAGCAGCTTGGGATAAAGACAATGGCCATAATTATGACCTTTCAGGGGCCATGGCCAAGTTGTACGCTGCCGAAACGGCCATGGAAGTTGCCGTCGAAGCGGTACAGATCCACGGGGGTAATGGTTTTGTCAAAGACTATCATGTCGAACGCTTGATGCGTGATGCCAAAATCACCCAAATTTATGAGGGAACCTCCGAGATACAGAAAATCGTCATCTCAAGGAGCATCCTCAAAGACTAACACCCCCTCTTTTTTTAGGGGTAGGTTTCGAAAAAGTATGGTTTTATCCCATGAGTAGCGATAGAATCGGGCATCCTTGGCTAAAACTCCTTAAAAACACCAGGCAGACACATACGAATCGGGCCTATCCGTAGCTTGGCACCCTTAATTTTGAGGATTTGATAATTCTACCTATGTCAAATTATCAAATTGCATTATTTACACACATTGAATCCTATCATTGATTATTTTATTGAGTTTATTTTAAATCCTTGAATATAATTCAACCCAATTGATATTTTTGAGTAAATATCTTAATGATGAAGTTGAAGAAACAAGGATTGTACCTCCCTGAATTCGAGCACGATAACTGTGGAGCCGGTTTCATTTGTAGCCTTAAGGGAAGAAAGTCGAACGACATCATCCACAAAGCCCTTGAGATCCTCGATAAATTGGAACATCGGGGTGCCGTTAGCGCTGATGGAAAGACCGGTGACGGTGCTGGAATCCTAATCGATATCCCCCACGCTTTTTTTGTCGATGCCTGTCCATTTGAATTGCCTGAAGAAGGCCAATACGCTGTCGCCAATGTGTTCCTTCCGAAAAAAGAAAACCAACGCGAATACTGTATTTCCCAATTCGAACAACAGATCAGTAACCAAGGGCTTCGTCTTATCGGTTGGCGTGACGTTCCGGTAAATCGCTCTGTCCCCGGCAGGATAGCCAAGGAAACCGAACCTTTCGTCAGCCAGGTTTTTATCGGCCATGCCGGCGATTTGGACGAATTCAGGTTCAACCTGAAGTTGTTCATCGCCCGAAAGGTCACCGAACATGCCATTAACGCTTCCAAGTTATCGCAAAGCGCTTTCTTTTACGTTCCCAGCCTATCGACCAAGATCATCATCTTTAAAGGACTTTTGGTACCTGAAGATATCAGCAACTATTATGAAGACCTTTTAGATCCACGGGTAGTCACGCGACTCGCACTGGTGCACCAGCGTTTTTCAACCAACACCTTCCCGACCTGGGATCTGGCCCAACCGTTCCGGTACATGTGCCACAATGGGGAGATCAATACCCTTCGCGGCAATGTCGCCCGGATGCGTTCTAGGGAAGAACTTTTGGAAAGCGAATGGTTCGGCGAAGAAATCAAGGCCATACTACCGACCGTTTTACCCGCCAAATCGGATTCCGCCAGCATGGATATGGTAGTCGAGTTGCTTTTGATGACCGGCCGGTCGCTTCCCGAAGTGATGATGATGTTGGTGCCTGAAGCTTGGGAAAAGAACCCCGATATGTCTGCCGACAAAAGGGCCTTTTACGAATACAATTCCTGCTTGATGGAACCTTGGGACGGTCCTGCTTCGATCCCTTTTACCGACGGCAACTATATCGGTGCCGTACTGGATCGCAACGGCCTGCGCCCCTCGCGTTATTCGGTGACCAAACAAGGCTATGTGATCATGTCATCGGAAACCGGGGTAGTCGACCTCAAACCGGAAGATATTGAATACCATGGACGATTGGAACCCGGTAAGATGTTCTTGGTCAATATGGAAGAAGGCCGTATCGTCAATGATGAAGAAGTCAAGGAAACCATCGCCAAAAAACATCCGTACAAACAATGGTTGCAAAACAATCTCGTCCATTTAAAGGATATCCCGTACAACGATTGCCCGCTGTTCCTCGACGAGGCCCCTTTGGAAAAACGCCGCGCCGCATTTGGTTACACCCGTGAAGATATCAATACGATCATCCTTCCAATGGCGCAGCATGGTAAGGAACCGATAGGTTCTATGGGGTCTGACACTCCCATAGCCGTCCTTTCCGAACGGCCCCAATTGATCTACAACTACTTCAAGCAACTTTTTGCCCAGGTCACCAACCCGCCTTTGGACGGTATCCGCGAAGAGTTGATTTGCGACATCAGCCTTACTTTGGGCAGTGACCACAACCTTTTTGAATTCAGCGAGCTACATTGCCGAAAACTCAAGATCCAAAACCCGGTCATTTCAAAAGAAGACCTGGACAAGATCAAGAACTATGATGCCAGTCCCGATTATAAGGTAGTATCTATTCCGATCCTTTATGAAGTCGAAAAAGGGCACAACGCCCTTGAAACCGCCTTGGATTCGATCCTTTCACAAGCTTCCAAAGCTATTGACGAAGGCACGAACATCATCATCCTTTCCGACCGTAACATCAGTACCAAATTGGCGCCCATACCGGCTCTGTTGGCTTGTTCTTATGTGAACAGCGGTTTACGTAAAATGGGGAAACGATCCCGATTGAGCATCATCGTAGAGTCGGCCGAACCGCGTGAAGTACACCATTTTGCCCTGTTGTTCGGTTTCGGAGCCAGTGCCATCAACCCTTATATGGTCAACGAAATCATCGCCGAACAGATCGAAGAACACGACATTACGGAATACACCTTTGAAGAAGCCATCCAAAACTACAACAAGGCCATCGGCAAGGGCATTTTAAAGGTGATGAACAAAATCGGTATTTCGACCTTGAATTCCTATCGCGGTTCCCAATTGTTCGAATGTATCGGCATCAACACCAAAGTGGTCGACACCTACTTCCCGAATACCCCGACCCGTATCGAGGGCATTGGCTTGTATGAAATCGAAAAGGAAATTGCGAAAAGGCATGCCAAAGCCTTCAAAAGCGATGCCATTGCCGCCAAGCTCGATTTGGAGATCGGTGGGGAATACCGCTGGCGACGTGATGGTGAAAAACACATGTTCAATCCTTTGAGCATCGCTAAATTGCAAAAAGCGGTTCGCAACAACGAACCGACCACCTTTAAGGAATATGCCCAACTGGTCAACGAACAATCGAAAAGCTTATTGACCATTCGCGGGCTATTCGAATTCTCGAATTACGATCCTATTCCGCTCGAAGAGGTAGAACCCTGGACCGAAATCGTCAAGCGCTTCAAAACCGGAGCCATGTCGTACGGAAGTATCAGTAAAGAAGCGCACGAAAACCTGGCCATTGCCATGAACCGTATCGGGGGCAAGAGCAACTCGGGTGAGGGGGGCGAAGACCCCGAGCGCTTCTATAAGAACCAATCGGGCGATTGGCGTAATAGCGCCATCAAACAAGTGGCCTCGGGCCGCTTTGGGGTCACCAGCAACTACTTGACCAATGCCCAAGAAATCCAGATCAAAATGGCCCAAGGGGCCAAACCTGGCGAAGGCGGGCAATTACCCGGACCGAAAGTGAATCCGGCCATTGCCAAGACCCGAAATTCGACACCTTATGTCGGCTTGATCTCACCACCACCGCATCACGACATCTACTCAATCGAAGATCTATCACAATTGATTTTCGATTTGAAATCGGCCAATCGCGAAGCACGGATCAATGTGAAATTGGTTTCCGAAGTAGGTGTAGGTACGGTTGCCGCTGGAGTAGCCAAAGCCAAGGCCGACGTCATCTTGATTTCCGGTTTCGACGGGGGTACCGGAGCTTCCCCATTGACCTCCTTAAAGCATGCCGGACTTCCATGGGAACTCGGTATCGCCGAAGCGCAACAAACCCTGGTGTTGAACGACCTGCGAAATCGTGTGGTGCTCGAATGTGACGGCCAGCTTAAAACCGGGCGTGATGTAGCAGTAGCCTGTTTGCTCGGGGCCGAGGAATTCGGATTCGCAACCGCCCCCCTGGTCGCCTCTGGGTGCATCATGATGCGGGTATGCCATTTGAACACCTGCCCGGTCGGTATCGCCACCCAAAACCCCGAACTCCGTAAAAAATTCAAGGGCAAGCCCGAGCATGTGGTCAACTACATGTACTTTGTCGCCCAGGAATTGCGCGAGATCATGGCCAAACTCGGATTCCGGACGGTAGATGAAATGGTTGGCCAGGTCCATAAATTGGATGGTAAAAAGGCCGTTGACCATTACAAGGCCGCCGGTATCGACTTGACGCCGATTTTGTACCAAGTCGATGTGCCCGAAGGCACCAAGTTCCATCATACGGAAGCACAACGACACAACATTGAGAAGTCCATAGAATTCGATATCATTTCACAGGCACATCCCGCCTTATTCAGAAAAGAGAAAACGGCATTGGATTTTCCGATAAAAAACACCGATAGGGCCGTTGGAGCGATCATTAGCAACGAAATCTCTAAAATTTATGGGGCTGAAGGCCTTCCTGAAAACACTTTGAAATTGAACTTTACCGGTTCTGCCGGTCAAAGCTTCGGTGCCTTTGCGACCAAAGGGCTGACCATGGTGGTCAATGGCAATACCAATGATTACTTGGGGAAGGGACTGTCAGGAGCCAAGCTCATCATCAAGGTACCCGATGGTTCAACCTTGCAACCGGAGGCCAACATCATTACTGGAAATGTCACCCTTTACGGGGCCACTGCTGGAGAGGCCTATATCAACGGTAAGGCCGGCGAGCGCTTCTGCGTTCGAAACTCAGGGGCTAAGGCCGTTGTGGAAGGCATCGGTGACCATGGTTGTGAATACATGACCGGAGGTGTCGCCGTGATCTTGGGTAAGGTTGGACGGAATTTCGGCGCTGGAATGAGCGGCGGTATCGCTTACATCCTCGACGCCGACCGCAGTTTCAAGAAAAACTGCAACGGCGAATCCTTGAATTTACTGAAGGTAGAAGAAGATCAAGATATCGCCGAATTGCGCGACCTGGTCGAAAAGCACTACAACGCCACCTTAAGCCCGCTGGCACAACGCATTCTTGAAAATTGGGAAGCGTACCTGCCCAAATTCATTAAGGTATTCCCCGAAGAATACCGTCAGGCATTGATCCGATTGGAAAATGAAAAAATGGAAATTTTATAATTAGGGATATGGGAAAGACGACAGGATTTATGGAGTATGGGCGAAAGATCGAATCCTACGCCCCGGTAGAAAAACGCATCAAACACTATCGCGAATTCACAAAACCCCTGAAAGAGCCCGAGCTCCGGGATCAAGGGGCGCGATGTATGGACTGTGGCATCCCATTTTGCCATAGCGGTTGTCCTTTGGGGAATTTGATCCCCGACTTTAACGATGCCGTTTATCGCGGCAAGTGGGAAAAGGCGACCGAGATCCTCCATTCCACCAACAATTTCCCGGAGTTTACCGGAAGGCTCTGCCCCGCACCCTGTGAGGAAGCCTGTGTTTTGGGAATAAACGAAGACCCAGTCTCCATCGAGAATATTGAAAAGAACATTGTAGAAACCGCCTTTAGCAAGGGGTGGATCAAAGCGGAACCTCCGACAATGCGAACCGGTAAATCGGTCGCCGTGGTCGGATCGGGGCCTGCAGGACTGGCAACGGCCCAACAATTGAACCGCGCCGGGCATTCGGTCACCGTTTTTGAACGGGACGAAAAAATCGGCGGCCTGCTTCGCTACGGTATCCCTGATTTTAAAATGGAAAAATCGGTCATCGATCGTCGCTTGGAAATCTTGGAAGCCGAGGGAATTGCCTTCAAGACCGGGGTCCATATCGGCAAGGATATCGATGCCAAGGAACTTTCGGAACAGTTCGATGCCATTGCCCTTTGTGGGGGAGCCACGGTAAGACGGCCTTTGCCCATACCCGGATCTGATTTAAAGGGGGTCGTACAGGCCATGGATTTTCTCCCTCAAAACAACCGCCGTGTCGACGGCCTTCCCTTCGAAGGGGAAGCGATCCAAGCCACCGGTAAACACGTGGTGGTGATCGGTGGGGGCGATACCGGCTCCGACTGCATCGGTACCTCCATCCGTCAAGGGGCGAAAAGCGTGGCCAATTTTGAAATCATGCCCATGGCGACCAAAGAGCGGCCCGATGCCCAGCCTTGGCCGTTTTGGCCGATGCGTTTGCGCACCAGTTCATCGCATGAAGAAGGTGCTGATCGCTTTTTCAGCATTTCGACCAAAACCTTTAAGGGCGATGCCGCTGGCAAGCTGACCGCATTGGTCACGGTAGAAGTCGAATGGCAGCCTGTGCCGGGGCAACGGCCCGTACTCAGGGAAGTGGCCGGAACCGAAAAAGAATGGCCCTGTGAGCTCGCTTTATTGGCTCTTGGTTTTACGGGTTCCGAGCCTACCATTGCAGAACAATTGGGATTGATGATGGACGACCGAACCAACATCAAAGCCAGTGAACAGGATTATAAAACCAACATTCCAGGAGTATTCGTTGCTGGAGACCAACGCCGTGGCCAATCGTTGATCGTTTGGGCCATTGCCGAAGGCCGACAAGCAGCCCACCATATCGACACGTATTTAATGGGCAGCTCTCAACTGCCCTTAAAAGGAGAGGGAGACCTACCCAGGGTTTGAAGTTTGAATTAGTCGAAAAAGGCCCCGAAATCGGGGCCTTTTTTATTGAATGACCAGGCGGCGTACCATGCTGCCGTTACCGGTGATGATCCGAAGAAAATACAAGCCGCTTGCAAATTCCTCGATCGCTATGGGGGTCCCTATGGTGTGTGATTTCTCAAAAAGGATGCGACCATCGAAGCCTATCAATTGCAATTGCACTTCCTTATCGGCGACATTCCCGATACGGAATCTGGATCGCACCGGGTTCGGATAGATCAAAGGATCGAAGGCCTGTTTTTCGACCACGTCGTAAAGCTCGATATCATCGGGCAGATCGGCACTCAGCGCGGTACCGATCAAAAGTTCATAAGCGCCGATATCATAGTCCGTTCCTTGGGGTCTGATCAAGTTCGTACAATCGAAACCGATGCCCCAGGCCGAAACATCGGAGCCAGCCTCTACAAGGTCGGAGCCGGTATCGAACGGACTGTAATCGTCATTGACGATATCGGTCAGTCCCAAGGTATCCATCTGTCGGGTCATCAAATTGGTATAAATACGACTGAGCGAACTATCGCGTTCAATACGCTTATTGAAATCGAAATAACTCTCTTGATCACCCTTCCAGGTGTTGCCTGCCCCATGATCGTTTCCAGGATCCACGATCAGGTTGTTCACGAAATAGGTCGGTACCTGCTCTTGGGTATCGTAAAGTTTGTTGGGATCGTTCGTCTGGGTAATAACGGTGTTGTAATAGGTACCTGAATCGTCGGGTTCAATGATCGTGTTGTTCACGATGTAATAGCCTTCATTTAGGTCGTCGAATTCATGGCGGTTATGCATGAAAATACCATGGAAATCAGGACGTACCAAGACGTTGTTGTAGATTTTCGTTCCGCTCTCGGCACTGATGAACTGCATGCCTTGGCCCGTGCCCCCCACCGAATTCTCCATATAGTTGTTGTATACTTCATAAATTCCCCCACCGATACTCATGGCGAAGTCTTGGGCATAGCGGTTTTCCGTTCCGTAGTTGACGATCGTATTGTCGTGGATCTTGCCATCTTCATTCACCAGATTGACCTGGATACCGTCCCAAGCGATATCTTCAAGGATGTTATGGTGGATGTCGACATGTTTCAACCAATGTCCGAAACGGTAGGTACCGTTGCACACCCGATTCGATTTGACCTTATAGCCCCCGGTGTACCCTACATAGATGCCCTCGGCCCCGGTATCATGGATATAGTTGTCATGGATGTTTAGGTTTTCGAGCACAAAACCGTTTACCCGCCAGGTTTGGGGCTTGCTGCAACTGGGGTCGGTTTTCGCCATGATGCCTGCAAAACCCGTATTTTCGATCTCGATATGGTCGATTTCAAAATCGGTACTCAAGTCTTCCAAGCCTACGCCGACCGAAGCCCCTGAGGTCGTTTCAGCGATATGGATGCCATAGGTGAACCCGGCATCACCCGTTCCGGTCAATCGGATATGTTTGCTATTCTTAAAGGCGATCCCGGAATACTGGTTCTCCGTGATTTCGACCTTACCCCCGCAATTGATAATGGTCAAAGGTGCGGCAGCCGTTCCTTCAAAATCATAAAAACGGAGACCGCGATAGCTTCCTACCGGAATGCAAATGGTATCGCCGGGCGAATAATTGGTCTGCGATGCCCAAATCAGGTTCAATGAGGTTTGCTTGAGTCCCGTCAAGGTAACGTCACAATTGCAAGATTGGGCCTGCATCTGCGAAGTCGTCAAGGCGATTAGTAATAGAACTAGTAGTTTTCCCTTCATAATGGTATATGGTTTAGTGAGTTACAGACCGTATACCATAACAAAATCGCTATTCGGGGGATTAATAGTAGAGGTTGGGGGAGGGAATGGAAATTTGGAACGGGCTAAAGCTACGGAATAATGTAGTCTTTTTCCTACTTTATTATATATTTCTTTGGATAGGGCCAAAAAAAACGCCCTTCACGATACTGTGAAGGGCGTTGAGGAAGGCGGCGACCTACTCTCCCACCTGGTGTGGCAGTACCATCGGCGCAAACGGGCTTAACTTCCCTGTTCGGAATGGAAAGGGGTGTACCCCGTCGCCATGGCCACCTAAATCTTCGATTTCTTTATATGACATATGTTGGGACCGCATGTGCGGTTCAAGTGAAGTGACTTTGAGTGGTAGTATATCCTACATGGTTTAGCTTAAGAACTGCCGAGGGGCAGTGCGCAAGCATACGGGCAATTAGTACCGCTCGGCTGCGGACATCACTGCCCTTGCACCTACGGCCTATCAACGTGGTCATCTCCCACGGCCCTTTAAAGAGATCCCATCTTGCGGCGGGTTTCGCGCTTATATGCTTTCAGCGCTTATCCCATCCCGACATAGCTACCCAGCGATGCCCCTGGCGGGACAACTGGTGCACCAGCGGTCGGTCCAGTTCGGTCCTCTCGTACTAGAACCAGATCCGCGCAAATCTCTGACGCCCGCAGTAGATAGAGACCGAACTGTCTCACGACGTTCTGAACCCAGCTCGCGTGCCACTTTAATGGGCGAACAGCCCAACCCTTGGGACCTTCTCCAGCCCCAGGATGTGACGAGCCGACATCGAGGTGCCAAACCCCCCCGTCGATGTGAGCTCTTGGGGGAGATCAGCCTGTTATCCCCGGAGTACCTTTTATCCTTTGAGCGATGGCCCTTCCATACGGAACCACCGGATCACTATGCCCCACTTTCGTGCCTGTTCGACCTGTATGTCTCACAGTCAAGCGCCCTTGTGCCATTGCACTCTGCGCACGGTTGCCAAGCGTGCTGAGGGCACCTTTGGAAGCCTCCGTTACTCTTTTGGAGGCGACCACCCCAGTCAAACTACCCACCACGCACTGTCCCTCTCGCGAGGTTAGGCCCCGGACAAACGAAGGCTGGTATTTCAACAACGGATCCAACATGCCTGGCGACACGCCTTCAAATCCTCCCAGCTATCCTACACATCCCTTGCCCAGGGTCAATACGAAGCTATAGTAAAGGTTCACGGGGTCTTTTCGTCCCACTGCGGGTAACCGGCATCTTCACCGATACTACAATTTCACCGAGATCATGGCCGAGACAGTGTCCAGATCGTTGCACCATTCGTGCAGGTCGGAACTTACCCGACAAGGAATTTCGCTACCTTAGGACCGTTATAGTTACGGCCGCCGTTTACCGGGGCTTCAGTTCAATGCTTCACCTTACGGATAACATCTCCCTTTAACCTTCCGGCACCGGGCAGGTGTCAGGCCATATACTTCTTCTTTCGAATTCGCATAGCCCTGTGTTTTTGATAAACAGTCGCCTGGACCTCTTCACTGCGGCCTGCCGAAGCAGGCGACCCTTCTCCCGAAGTTACGGGTCGATTTTGCCTAGTTCCTTAGCCATGAATCTCTCGAGCGCCTTAGAATACTCATCCCAACCACCTGTGTCGGTTTACGGTACGGGCCGCGATACTCGCTTTTCTTGGAGGCACCTACGCTGGATTGTCACCGCGGCCGTGGCCTTGGTGTACTATCCCCGAAGGTTCAACGTGCTATTCCGTCAGCACGCACCAACTCCGGTGCCCCGTCACTTTCAACGTATCGCGGGTACGGGAATGTTCACCCGTTGCCCATCCACTGCCCCTTTCGGGTTCGCGTTAGGTCCCGACTGACCCCCGGCTGATTAGCATGGCCGGGGAAACCTTGGTCTTTCGGCGTGCGGGTTTCTCGCCCGCATTATCGTTACTTATGCCTACATTTTCGTTCGTGACCGCTCCAGCATGCCTCACGGCACACCTTCAAGGCAGGCACGATGCTCCCCTACCGCCCTTGCGGGCCCATGGCTTCGGTAATGTACTTATGCCCGATCATTATCCATGCGGAACCGCTCGACCAGTGAGCTGTTACGCACTCTTTAAATGAATGGCTGCTTCCAAGCCAACATCCTGGCTGTCTATGCAGTTCCACCGCGTTTTATCAACTTAGTACATATTTGGGGACCTTAGCCGATGGTCCGGGTTGTTTCCCTCTCGGACATGGACCTTAGCACCCATGCCCTCACTGCAGTAAACCATTTTATAGCATTCGGAGTTTGTCAGGAATTGGTAGGCGGTGAAGCCCCCGCATCCAATCAGTAGCTCTACCTCTATAAAACTGTTACTACGCTGCACCTAAATGCATTTCGGGGAGTACGAGCTATTTCCGAGCTTGATTGGCCTTTCACCCCTACCCACAGGTCATCCCAAGACTTTTCAACGTCAACGGGTTCGGTCCTCCACTATGTGTTACCACAGCTTCAACCTGCCCATGGGTAGATCGCACGGTTTCGCGTCTACTACTACTGACTATGGCGCCCTGTTCAGACTCGCTTTCGCTACGGATCCGCACCTGAAGTGCTTAACCTTGCCAGTAAAAGTAACTCGTAGGCTCATTATGCAAAAGGCACGCCGTCACCACGAATGGCTCCGACCGCTTGTAGGCGTATGGTTTCAGGGTCTGTTTCACTCCCTTGTTCAGGGTTCTTTTCACCTTTCCCTCACGGTACTGGTTCACTATCGGTCTCCCAGGAGTATTTAGCCTTGGCGGATGGTCCCGCCGGGTTCACACAGGGTTTCACGTGCCCCGCGCTACTCAGGATACCGCTATGCATTAAACGACTTGCCCGTACGGGACTGTCACCCTCTACGGTGCGGCTTTCCAACCGCCTCCGGTTCGTCGTCCATACAATATCGCGGTCCTACAACCCCAAGGTTGCCGAAACAACCTTGGTTTGGGCTGTTCCGCTTTCGCTCGCCACTACTCACGGAATCACTCTTGTTTTCTTCTCCTCCGCCTACTTAGATGTTTCAGTTCAGCGGGTTCGCCCCCCTTGCGGGGTGACAGGCCTTCAACCTGCCGGGTTGCCCCATTCGGAAATCCACGGATCAACACTCGTGTGCAGTTCCCCGTGGCTTATCGCAGCTTATCACGTCCTTCGTCGCCTCTGGGAGCCTAGGCATCCCCCATACGCCCTTTGCTTGCTTGTCGCACTGACGGGACCAAAGTCCCGCAATGCCCTCGTAATCCTTAATATATTGTAAACAATGTATTCTATTCTACTACTTAAAGTTTCTTCTCTTGACCTCACATAACCTATCTTTAAGATAAGTATGCTCGGTCCCAATATGTCAATGAACTTTTCCCGCGGCCGCAAGGCCGTGGTTCGTGGAGAATACCGGAGTCGAACCGGTGACCTCCTGCGTGCAAGGCAGGCGCTCTAGCCAGCTGAGCTAATTCCCCATATACTAGTAGTTAGTAATGAGCAGTCAGTAGTCAGTACATAACTACATACCCAACTTCCAGAATTTCCTTCTCAATAATCAATGAACATCCGCCTCCAATGGTCCCCCATCAAGGCAAAAGTAGTCTCAGGCAGACTCGAACTGCCGACCTCTACATTATCAGTGTAGCGCTCTAACCAGCTGAGCTATGAGACTGTCTCGGTCTTTAAAAACCAATATATCAATAAACATATCAGGGAACGACAGCTCGAACAACGATCACCACTTCGATCCAAGGAACCGGGCCATCGGGACCCGTTTCTCTAGAAAGGAGGTGTTCCAGCCGCACCTTCCGGTACGGCTACCTTGTTACGACTTAGCCCTAGTTACCAGTCTTGCCCTAGGCCGCTCCTTGCGGTGACGGACTTCAGGCACTCCCGGCTTCCATGGCTTGACGGGCGGTGTGTACAAGGCCCGGGAACGTATTCACCGGATCATGGCTGATATCCGATTACTAGCGATTCCAGCTTCACGGGGTCGAGTTGCAGACCCCGATCCGAACTGTGACCGGTTTTATAGATCCGCGCCCCCTCGCGGGGTGGCTTCCCTCTGTACCGGCCATTGTAGCACGTGTGTAGCCCAGGACGTAAGGGCCGTGATGATTTGACGTCGTCCCCACCTTCCTCACGGTTTGCACCGGCAGTCCCGTTAGAGTCCCCATCTTTACATGCTGGCAACTAACGGTAGGGGTTGCGCTCGTTATAGGACTTAACCTGACACCTCACGGCACGAGCTGACGACAACCATGCAGCACCTTGTAGGTGGTCCGAAGAAAGGGGCGTCTCTGCCCCATGCAACCTACATTTAAGCCCTGGTAAGGTTCCTCGCGTATCATCGAATTAAACCACATGCTCCACCGCTTGTGCGGGCCCCCGTCAATTCCTTTGAGTTTCATTCTTGCGAACGTACTCCCCAGGTGGGACACTTATCACTTTCGCTTGGCCGCCGAGCCCGAAGGCCCGACAGCTAGTGTCCATCGTTTACGGCGTGGACTACCGGGGTATCTAATCCCGTTCGCTCCCCACGCTTTCGTCCATCAGCGTCAGTACGTTGTTAGTCACCTGCCTTCGCGATCGGTGTTCTATGTGATATCTATGCATTTCACCGCTACACCACATGTTCCGGCAACTCCACAACGACTCAAGACCGACAGTATCAAGGGCAGTCCCACGGTTGAGCCGTGGCCTTTCACCCCTGACTTATCGGCCCGCCTACGGACCCTTTAAACCCAATGATTCCGGATAACGCTCGGACCCTCCGTATTACCGCGGCTGCTGGCACGGAGTTAGCCGGTCCTTATTCTCACGGTACCGTCAGCTCCCCTCACGAGGGGAGGTTTCTTCCCGTGTAAAAGCAGTTTACAACCCATAGGGCAGTCATCCTGCACGCGGCATGGCTGGATCAACCTTTCGGCCATTGTCCAATATTCCTCACTGCTGCCTCCCGTAGGAGTCTGGTCCGTGTCTCAGTACCAGTGTGGGGGATCCCCCTCTCAGGGCCCCTAACCATCGCTGTCTTGGTGAGCCGTTACCTCACCAACTAACTAATGGTACGCATGGCCATCCCTGTCCGATAAATCTTTAAACACGATATCATGCGATACCGTGTTACCATGGGGCATTAATCCAAATTTCTCTGGGCTATTCCCCTGACAGGGGCAGGTTCCATACGCGTTCCGCACCCGTGCGCCGGTCGTCAGCGGGGTGCAAGCACCCCCTGTTACCCCTCGACTTGCATGTGTTAGGCCTGCCGCTAGCGTTCATCCTGAGCCAGGATCAAA
This sequence comes from Flavobacteriaceae bacterium, assembly GCA_013214065.1. GTDB lineage: Bacteria > Bacteroidota > Bacteroidia > Flavobacteriales > Flavobacteriaceae > Flagellimonas_B > Flagellimonas_B algarum. Next base: position 85,944 of record JABSPK010000002.1, on the reverse strand, counting down.
CTCTTCATTGTTGTTTCTTGAATATTATTAGGTACCCAATAAACCCTCAATGGTTCCTTGACGTCAAAATGGTTTTCGTTATTCTAATTTCTACGCTGTCGTATTCCCAATATGTATATGAACTTCTCTTATTCTTCCCGATAAAAAAAGATCCACCGTCGCCGGGGAACCCCTCCTTATCTCGCGCCCCACTGACTCGCAAAGCGGGTGCAAATATAAAACCCTTTTTCCATTACGGCAAAACTCCTGGGGCAATTTTTTTGCGACTTTTTTTAAAAAATTTTAAGCCCTTCATTTTCAGCAAAAAACAAACCGATGCTAACAAAAATTTATGAGAAGAAATTCCAAACCAAGCCAAAACGGATCACAAAATCACGGTAGGGATAGTTTGGGGCCGAGTAATAGTTGTAGTCCGTACTCCAAATAGTATTCAAATGTTCGGCCTTAAAATAGATGCGGGTCTGTCGCACCTTGGCATTGATAAAGACATCGATTAGTGGAAAACCACCCAACTTCTCGTTCTCTTGCACATAGAACTCCCCCAATAACGGATTGTAGGCATTCATATAGTATTCGGAAAAGTATTCAAAGGTGACCCCGGTCTGTATGAACATGGCCCGATCGAAAACATCGCTTGAGAAATACAGGGTATTGCGGGTCACCAATTCGGGCAGGTTGAGTACCTGGTTGTCTTGGTCGACCTCTTGATACATCACCGTATTGTTCAGGGCCCATTTGCGCCACTTGAATTCCTTTTGATATTTCACCTTCAGGTAATTGATCGTACCCGTCTCTTGAAAGGGGCGTACGAAACTGGTCAAGACCCCGTCAAGTGATTCGCCTTCCTCCAAGGCGGCCTGGGCCGCACTCACTTCGTCCGCATCGAGACCGAAATAGGTATAGTTATCGGCCGCGGTGAACGACACCTTCAAATCCCCGAACAAGGAAGAGTCGAAGCCAGCATACAGTGTCTGTTGTTGTTGTTTTTCAAACCCGCTGTTACGCCAATTGAAATTTTGGTACTCGCTTTGGTACAATAGGAAATTGAAATTGGGCGCCCGTGATGAGGCATCGATCCCTCCATACAGTCGGTGCTTGTCATTGAACTTAAAGCTCGCCTTGGCCTTCAATACATTACCGGTCACATCACCCGTCAGGGCATAGCGCAGTTGCCCTTCGAGACTGAGTCGGCCCCGGGTGTTCTTATAATCGGCCCCCACGGCCATCTCATCACCTTGTAGGCGATTCGGGATTTCGCCCGCATCGGTTATCAGGATGCTATTGAAGAAATAGTCGTAGTTGTAAAAATTCAAACTTCCGATCAGGGTGCCCAGTTTTGGGTTCGAAAAGCTGGCAGACACTTGGTTGTAGAGGGTCTTCAAGGTCGATTTATCATCGATGGGCGAAATAAAAGTGCTACCGAAGGCGTCGTTTTGGGCACTTTGCTCGAATTGATAGAAGCGGGACTCATAACTCAACTGATGCCCGATCGAGACGTAGGTCGAACGGGTTTTGACCGAATCCTTCCTAGGGCGTACCAAGTTGAACTGATGGTCTAAAAAGTAGCGTCGGCCCAACACCCTATTGTTGGCATTGGTATAGGCCACATCGATCCGGGAACGATCTAAAAAGTCGTCGTTACCCGATTCGAATTGCTCGACCTTATCGGCCAAGCCCCCGTTTTCTTCGGTCTCGGCATCATGATAGGTATAATGCCCCCGTACCCAATACCGGTTATTGGCCGTTCGATAGTTGAAGCTCGTTCGAAAGCTCCCACTTTCGGCCTGGTCGAATTGGTATTTGCCCAGCGAGCGAAACCCTTTATAGGCTATCGAAAAGTTCAAACGCCTTGAAGTGTTGAAGGTGAGCATGGCATCGAGCAACTGCCCCTGTTCGAGAGTGGTCTTAAAGAACAGTTCGGTCAAAGGGGTCGGTACGTTATAGTAAGGAATGTCTTCGAGCTCAAAATAGCCGAATTGTCGGGCCCTGGCCCCTAAGCGCGGTAAAAACGCCCCATTGGTAAAATCGGCCCCCAAGCTGTTGTAGGGTTGCCCGATGTTCGAAAAGGGCATCAATTCAAAATCATCGATGCGGAGAAAATTGTAGCGGTATTCTTTATGGATGCTCAGGGTGGTATCGACGAAGGTGGTATCCCGAGCGAAATCGACGATCTTGTAATCTTCAATGGTGATTTCCTTTGCCGCCTTACGCTCTTGTTGGGCCTTGGCCTTTTGCCGAAAACTGGTGGTGTCCCTTGAGCGCTGGAATGGAATCGAATCTTGTGCCCATGTGGACCCTAGGGCCACGAACAAGAATACCAATACTAACGAATTCCGCATATAACTGACTTGCGGGGCAAAGGTATCCAATTTTCTTGGTAAGGAAATGTGAAAAATAGCAAGAGACCAGGCATATTTTGCAATTGAAAATTGCTACCTTTAAGATTTAACCTAATTATTAATTAATAATTTATTACAAAAATGAAGTCTTATTCTTTAAAGTTTCTTTTGTGTAGCATTGTGTTTGTAACATCGGTATCGTTTAGACCATTGGAACCGATTACCACAACAAATCAGAATGCTGGCAGCACCTTTGATTCAAGCTGCTTGGATTGTTCTTTGTGGGCGAATTACCCTGGCTATGTTGATTACAATCTTGGCAAAAATCGTGGAACAAACGCCGCCCTAGCTTGTATTGGGTCCGCGTCGATTTATGTTGAAGTAATGAATGGTAACTACAGCGCTTGTTACAAATACGGCTTCCAATTAGGTTACAATGCCAACATTGGGGACTGTCAAGAGCGTGTCGGAGGACTAATCACGGAGCCAGGGGAAGGTGATCCACCTGATAACCAACAATAAATTTTGCAGCACTTTTTATAGGTGCAAGCATAAAAGTCAAGTCAACAACGAATACAAGTTGCAAATTAAGCCAGTGAAAGCCCTCGATTCAGGGCTTTCATTTTTGATATATCCCCATTGATCGTTTGATTTCAACCATTCATTGGAAAGTATCACAAAACCATGATTTACGAAAAGGATTGCAGAATTGTGATTTAACGCCCGATTCCTTTTCGAAAAGTTAAAAAAAGGCTAATTTAACCCCTTGATAGTTAAAAAATTTACAATGAAGAGAAAATTACTACTGCTCTTTTTATTCGTGTCGGTATTCTCATTTGGCCAGTTCAATAAGAATGCCCCATGGATGAAAGATTTGGAAAAGAAAAAATCCCAAATTGCCTTTAGCAAAGGTGCTACGGCAAAACCGACCTACACCTTTAAAGAAATTACGGATGCCTTTGACGCCTATTGGGTCGATAAGGACAAAGACGCCAAAGGAAGCGGGTACAAGCCCTTTATGCGTTGGCGCAATTATTGGAAACATTTGGTCAAAGCCGATGGTACGTTGCCCACGGCACGCGAAGCTTGGGATTCTTGGCAAGACTTTCAAAACAGTGCCGGACCGGTCAATCCGACCAGTAATTGGACCATCGTAGGTCCGGTAATCAGCAATGAATCCGGTTCCGGAAACCCTGGAATCGGCCGTATCAATGCGATTGCCGTCGATCCGAACAACGCGGATGTATGGTATGCAGGTGCCCCAGCCGGGGGATTATGGAAAAGTACCGACGGTGGTTCGACTTGGGCCACCTTGTTTGACGAATTCCCGCAAATCGGGGTGTCGGGCATCGCTATCGACCCCAATGATTCGAATACCGTATACATCGCCACCGGGGATGACGATGCTTCGGATTCCTTTAGTGCCGGGGTGTTCAAATCGACCAATGGGGGTATGACATGGGCCGCGACAGGATTGGGCCCGGATACTCAAAACGAATTCGATACCATGAACGAAATCGTGGTCGATCCTTCGAACTCCAACCGAATTTGGGTGGGTACCACCGATGGGCTCCAACGCTCGGAGGATGCCGGTGACACTTGGACCGTACAACTCAGCGGTGACATCACCGATTTTAAATTGAAACCCGGAGATCCCAACACCATTTATGCGGTCGATAGCAACAGCTACTTCCGTTCGATCGATGGCGGGGACAACTTTACCGAAATCGCCGATGTGCTGCCTACCAATGGCGGCCGGATGGTATTGGGGGTAACACCCGCGAATCCTGATATGCTCTACATCTGCGTGGCCGATGTCCAAGCTAGGGGTTCTGCCTTCTTGGGATTGTTCCGCTCCTTGAACAGTGGGGAAACCTTTTCGCGTACTAATGAAACCGATGATATTTTTGGCAGCAGCCAGGCCTGGTTCGACTTCGCCCTGGAAGTCTCACCAACCGATGCCAGCGAGTTGTATGTCGGGGTCTTGGATGTATGGAGCAGTTCAGATGGAGGTGATAATTTTGGCAAGGTCAGCGATTGGAGGATCAACAACGCCTCCTACACCCACGCCGACATCCATACCCTGAAGTTTTTCAACGACCGCCTATACTGCGGTAGTGATGGTGGCTTATACGTTTCTGATGACGGGGTGAATTTCACCGATTATTCAGACGGCCTTGCGGTCACCCAATTCTACCGTATCGGTATTGCCAATAATGATGCCAGCCGAATTGTAGGGGGTACCCAAGACAATTCGGGCTTTGCATACAACAACAACGAATGGAATGTTTATTCCCAAGGAGATGGGATGGATTATGAAATCGATCCAACGAATCCGAACGTTGCTTATGGCTTCGTGCAGTTCGGAGACCCGCTATTCATCACCAATAACCTTGGTCAAAACACAACTAGAATTGATTCACCGGATACGGGTTCAGGTCCAATTAGTGCGAACTGGATCACTCCATTGGCATTGGATAGCGAAGGTACGGTCTATGCGGCTTATTCCGCGGTTTTCAAACTTCTTGACGATTCTACTTGGGAACAGGTTTCGGATAATTTCGCCCAAGGTAATAATATCGACGACCTTGAAATCGACCCGAACAACCCCATGATCATGTATGCCGCCGATCAGGGCAACCTGTATCGCAGTGAAAACGGTGGTGTGGACTTTGTTCTGATTAATGATGTGGCCGTCCCCTTTGATTCGCAGATTTCGGATATCGCCATCAACAACAACGACAGCAACATCGTCTATTTGACCACCTCACGAAGAGTAGGTATTTCACAAGGATCGCAACCCAATGAACGGGGCGTGTACCGGGTAACCGTTGACGGCAACACTTTGGTATCTCGTGAAAATATCACTTTGGATTTACCAGCCGAGCAAGCGTTTTTCTGTATCGTACACCAACCCAGGGAAGCCAATAACCCCATTTTCGTGGGTACGAATCTTGGGGTCTATCGTTTGGACGACACCTTGACCGAATGGGAGCAATATTCGACCAACCTACCGAACACCGCGGTAAGTGATTTGGAAATCAGCGCGGATGACGAAGTGATCGTGGCCAGTACCTACGGCCGTGGGGCTTGGGTAAGTCCATTACCGATTACACAACAAAGCGATGATGTCAAGTTGGTTTCGATAACCCCAACTTTGGGCATCGTCAATTGTAGGGAAGTCATCCCTGAAATCGTCGTCGAAAATGAAGGTACCAATGCCATTACCGAGGTCGAAGTGTCCTACAATTTGAATGGAGGAGCTGCCCAGAACTTTACTTTTAGTGGAACCATCGCCAGTGGCGCGACCCAAACCATCGCGTTGCCGACCATTATGGCGCCCGATGTAAGTGTCACCAATTTAGAGGTTACCGTTAGTGTCACCAACGATGCCATTGTGGGTAACAATACGAGAACGACCAACATTTTGATCAATCCGTTTGCCAATGGAGATCAGGTCTTCACCTTTGAAGATGAAACCTCGACGCTGTTAACTTATAATGAAGGAAGCCCAGAAAGTGTTTGGGAACGTGGGGTACCTGAAGGCACCCTTTTGAACCAAGCAGCTGGTGGGACCCAGGTAATTGCCACCAACCTTGATGGGAACTACCCGGATATCACCAAAGGCTATGTCCTCAGCGGTTGTTATGAACTGGCCAATATCTTAGCTCCGGTACTAAAATTCGACATGGCCTATGACCTTGAAGAGAATTGGGATGTGGTCTATGTGGAATATTCAACGGATTCAGGAAGTTCTTGGAATGTGTTGGGTACTGTCGATAGCCAACCCAATTGGTATACCAGTGACCGAACCAGTGCCACTACCGGAGGTGATTGTTTCAATTGCCCAGGTGCGCAATGGACCGGAACCAATACCACAATTACTGAATATGGATATGATTTTAATCAAAATGCGGCATTGGGTGAAACTGACTTAACGGGAGAGGCCAATGTTGTTTTCAGGATCGTATTCCACTCCGATGAATTCACCAACAATGAAGGGGCCGTTATCGATAACTTTAGGGTCGAAGGTCTACAAGACGATGACGATGATGATAACGATGGCATTGACGATGTGGATGATAACTGCCCATTGACTGCAAATGCCGATCAGGCCGATAATGATATGGATGGTCTTGGTGATGTTTGTGATGATGACGATGATAACGACGGTATTTTGGATACCGAAGACAACTGTCCGTTTACCGCGAATGCCGACCAGGCCGATGGTGACGGTGACGGTATCGGGGATGTCTGTGATGATGATTTGGACAATGACGGCGTACCCAATGCCGATGACCTCTGTGCCGATACCCCGGCGGGAGCGGTCGTAGATGTGGATGGTTGTGAAATCTTCTCCTTACCTGCAAATAACTTCAGTTTGAAGACCACTGGGGAGTCGTGTACGACCAATGACAACGGAAGTGTTGAAGTAACAGCGGCTACGGCCTTGAATTATACGGCTACCTTGACCGATACCGATAGTAATAGCAGTTCGGCCATGTTTACGGACACCACCACCTTTGCCGACTTGGCAGCGGGCAATTACACCCTCTGTCTGACCGTTGACGGCCAAGCCGGCTACGAACTATGCTTCGACGTGGTGATTACCGAACCGGAAGCCTTGGATGTCAACTCCAAAGTCAGTTCGTTGAACAACGAGGTCACCTTGAACCTTCGTGGGGGCAAACAATACTGGATCGACCTCAATGGGGAGCAGTATTTCACCACTGAGGACGAGATTACCCTGCCTTTGGGCAAAGTGGAGAACCTGTTGAGCGTGCGTACCGATAAGGATTGTCAAGGCACCTATGCCGAGACCATTGTGTTGAGCAATCGTATTTTCCTTTACCCCAACCCAACGACCGATGGCACCTTGAACATTTATCTTGGGTCATCTGAATTCGAAGAAGTCGATATCTCGATTTATACTACAACCGGTGTTCGGGTCCTCGGTAAACCGTACAGACCTGACAACGGCTATGTGAATATGAACATATCGACCTTACCTCAAGGGGTCTATCTCTTGAACATCAATACAGAGAATTCGTTGTTGAATTATAAAATTGTTAGAAAATGAAACTAAGAAGTATTCTATATATTAGTTGTGTGGCCATGGCATTGTGTATCGGTGCCTGTAGCAGTTCAGGTGGCGATGATGATAATCCGCCACCACCGACCGGAGGAAACGATGACGAACCGATGGTCCCGGCACCGGGAGCCGCTACCCTCGTCTTCCCTGAAGATCAGACAGAGTGTAATACGGGGATTGTCGACCCTAATGACGCTACGATGAGTACGGTCACTTTCGAATGGAACGCCTCGACGAATACCGATCGATACACCGTGACCTTGACGAATTTGAATTCGGGCACTACCTCTTCGGTCAATGCGAACACCAATATGGCCGACATCACCATCATGCGTGGTGCTCCCTATTCCTGGTCGGTCACTTCGCGAGCCGACGGCACACAAGATGTGGGCACCAGTGCGACCTTCCGTTTTTACAACGAAGGACCTGGGATTGAGAACTACGCCCCTTTCCCTGCAGAGGTCGTGAGCCCTGCGCGAGGAGCGAATATCGCAGCGACGACGATGGTAACCTTGTCATGGACCGGTTCGGATATCGATGATGATATTACCGGGTATGAGGTGTTCTTCGGAACGGAGGCCGACCCAACGACCTCTGTCGGAACCACTACGGATACCACTTTGACCGATATGATCGTGATGTCGGGCACCACCTATTTCTGGCGTGTCGTGACCACCGATAGTGCGGGCAATACCTCGAGCTCAGAGGTGTTTTCGTTCAAAGTCGGATAAGCCAACGGTTTGGGTAGTTTGATCCACCCGTACCGTGAATTATTTGAAGCAGGAACAGATGAAGCTGGCCGGGGCTGCCTTGCAGGCCCGGTCACTGCTGCTTCGGTCATCTTGACCGAAGGCTTCGAGAATACCCTCCTAAACGATTCCAAACAACTATCAGAACAAAAAAGGGACCTTTTACGGCCCATTATCGAATCGGAATCCCTTTCATTTGGCGTTGCCCATGTCTCCGAAGCTGAAATCGACAGCATCAACATCCTAAACGCATCCATTTTGGCCATGCATAGGGCCCTCGACAAACTATCGAGACCCCCTACCGCCATTTTGGTCGATGGAAACAAATTCAAACCCTATGGGAGCATTCCACACGAGTGTGTGGTCAAAGGGGATGGTAAACTTTTATGCATCGCCGCCGCTTCCGTTTTGGCCAAAACCTATCGGGATGCCTATATGGAGCACATCCACAAAGAATATCCGATGTACAATTGGGCCCAAAACAAAGGGTACCCGACCAAGGAGCACCGTGAGGCCATCCGCAAATACGGCCTGACCGAATACCATCGTAAAAGCTTTCGGCAATTACCCGAACAATTGGCCTTGGATTTTTGACAAAGACCGTACTTTTGTTCAAAAGCACACCCATGAGATTTCGGTTTTTGATCCTTCTTTTGATCGCTACCGCCTGTACCAAGAAGACCGTAACTTCAGACTCCTTACTGAGCTATCTTCCCAAAGATGCCGCCGTTATCATCAAAACCACCGATTTGGCAAGCTTGCGTAGCGAATTGCGTAATTCCGAATTTTTGGATAAGGCCGAAGCGCTGGAACGCTATCAAAATATCAAAGCGAAACTGAAACCCTTTGAACAAGTCGCCCCAAAAGGGAACAGTGTTTTCGCACTCTACGAAATCGGCAAGAACAAGTTCGAACTGGTTTTCGTGACCGAAAAGACCCCTGAATGGATCACCCTTGACCAAATCGTGGATAAAAGAGTGGAGACCTTGACTTATGAAGGGGCCACCATCACCCAATACAGCTATGGGGGTTCGACCTTGTATGCCATCTTGATGGATGGGAACATCGTGGTCAGCAGCTCCAAACTGTTGATCGAAAACCAAGTGCGGGCAAAGTCAAGCAGCGTACCCCAAAACCTACAACGCCTTTACGACATCTCTTCGCAAAACAAGACCACTAGCCTGTTCATCAACCTTGAAAAAACCGAAGGTCTGCTCGGTTTTTTAGGGGGTCAGGCCCGTGCAGTCGGAAACTACACCTTGGGTGACTGGCTCGCTATCGACCTTTCGGCTTCCCAACGTGATTTTGGCTTTAACGGTGTGGCCGTGGCCAATGATTCGACCCAAAATTTCATCAACCTTTTCAAAGGCACGAAACCCCTACCGCACAACGCACCCTCCATCGCCCCAGACAACACGGAAAAATTGATATCCTTCACCTTTGACGACTATGGGGTTTACTTCAATAACCAAAAACGACTCCTTGACCATACCAAAGTCATGGACACCCTTTTTTCGACCATCGAAGAAGTCGGGGTTTTGCGGATCAATGGTCAGAAAGCGGTTTCATTGCATTCGTATGGTGCCAACAGCCTCTATGAATACCTCGTCGGCATCCGCACGGGCAGCTCGGTCTACCAAAACAGTGAAATCAGTGAATTGGGCGATAGCACGATTTTGAATGATGGGTTCGGCCCGTTGATCGGTCCTTTTGAAAGCCGATTCGTCACCTTGGTCGAGAATACCTTTGTGTTCAGCGACTCCCGCGAGGTACTGCAAACCCTGATCGCCAATTTCAAAAGTGGGGCTACCTTCGACAAAACCCCAAAATACCAACATGCCATGGCAAGATTGGCCGATCAATCATCGGTATTGGCCATTGCCGACAACAAAGGAATTTCCGAACTGTTAAACACCCGATTCCAACAACAACTCGGCCGTGATTTCGCCAAGGCCGATTACAAGGGCTTCGTTTTTATGGCCCAACTCGTGGCCGATACCGATTTTTACCATACGAGTTTTCATGCCTCCGAAGTCCGGATAGAAAGTAAAGGAAACGCCGTTTCGCCGCTGTTTACCACCGAGTTGGACGCTGATTTGGCCAACGACCCCCAATTCGTGCTCAACCACCGAAGCAAGAAGCAGGAAATCGTCGTACAAGACGTTGACAACACCCTCTACCTGCTCTCTACGGAAGGAAAGGTGCTGTGGAAAAAAGCCCTTGACGGGCCGATACAGGGTCGGATCCAACAAGTCGATCTGTATAAGAACGGCAAACTGCAACTGGCCTTCTGCACCCTGAACAAGTTCATGATCCTTGATCGCAATGGTGAGGTGGTCGCCCCGTTCGATATGAAATTCGATGGGGGTAACCTGAACGAACTCGCCGTCTTCGATTACGAAAACAACCGCAATTACCGCTTTTTAGTCACTCAAGGCCGAAGGGTGTTCATGTACAATGGCCAGGGCTCCGTAGTCAATGGATTTACCTACACCGAAGCCGAAAGTGATATCCTTGCAGCTCCAAAACATTTTAGAATGGGAAATAAGGACTTTCTGGTCTTCAAATTGGCCGACAAGAGCCTAAAAATCAAACATCGCGCTGGAAATGACCGCATCAAGGTCGATCGGAAAATCGATTTTTCTGAAAACGAGGTCTTTATGTATCGGAACAAATTCTCGGTAACCGATACCAAAGGGGTGTTGCATCAGGTCGATAGCAAAGGAAAACTATCGGCGACGGATTTCAACTTAGTTGCAGACCACGGTATGTACGCTACCAGTAAGACCTTGGCGTTGATGAACGAAAACACCTTGAGCATCAAAGGGAAAAAAGTAGCCCTGGAACTCGGGGTCTACACCGCGCCCAAGATCTTCTACATCTATGATAAGATCTATGTAGCGGTAACCGATTTACAAAGCCAGCGGATTTTTCTGTACGATAGCCAGGCCAAACCCATTGCGAATTTTCCGGTATTCGGGAATTCGATCATCGACATGGCCGATATCGATAATGACAAACGCTTGGAACTGGTTGCTAAAGACCAGGGCAATTCGATCATCGTCTATCGGTTGAATTAACCACACCTTATACACAATTTGAGGTAACCCATACATCTTTTCGTACGGCCAACCCTGGCTTTAAGTATATTGTTTCGTTGTAATTTCGGTTTTAACTACCACATAATCAAAACACTATACTGATGAAATATCGATTTGCCCTCAAATGCCTACTTAGCATGGTCGCCCTCTGCACCGTATCGACCACCCAAGCCCAATTTTTAAAGAAACTAGGGAAAAAGGCCCAGAAAGCGGCAGAACGCACCGTTGAGCGACGGGTAGAACAGGAAACCTCCAAGAAAACCGACCAAGCCCTAGACTCCATTTTAGAACCGGGTCAAGAGGGCGGTCAAACCCCACCGGATGTGGGCAACTCCCCTTCACCACAAACCGGCGGCGGTGGCCAACCCAATACCAATACGCAAACCCAAAGCGGTGACACCCCTGCTAGTGGACCGAAAACCATACAGGTATACCGCAAATTCGACTACGTGCCAGGCGATAAACCCTTATTTTTCGATGACTTTAAAGATGACTTCATCGGTGATTTTCCTGCAAAATGGAATACCAATGCCGGTGGGGAAGTGGTCACCTTGGGTGATGATCCCCAAAAGTGGCTGGGCCTCAAATCGGGGTACAATATCTATTACCTCCCGAATGCCCCCCAGCTACCTGAAGACTACACGATCGAATTCGATATCGCCAACGTGGGCCTTGATCGAAACACCTCTTCGAATGCTTTTTTGGAAGTATTGCTGAGCAGTGATGAAAAGTTTGAAGTGGGCACCCACTTTGCCAGCGCATCCATTCCCTTTTGCCAATACGCCGCGATTGGGGTAACGGTCAAGAACCGTATCAATGGCAAGCAGGAAATTCGAAGTACCGTAAAGGCCGATATCCGCCAAATCATCTTACAACAACCCCATGTTTCCATTGCCGTCAATAAAAATCGATTCCGGTTATGGATCAACGAAGTCAAATACCTCGATGTGCCACAACTCGTCGCAAATGGATCGGTCTTGAGCACTATAAAAATCCATACCAATGGGTTTAAGGATGGAAAGGAGCAAGTATTCATTTCGAACTTGAAAATCGCCGAAGGGGGAGTCGACCTGCGGAGAAAACTGATTGCCGAAGGTAAGATATCGACCAATGGCATACTGTTCGATTCGGGATTGGCCAACATCAAACCGGAATCGATGGGTATCATCAGACAGATCTATCAAGTGCTACAGCAAGATGCGAACATCAATCTAAAAATCGTTGGGCATACGGATAGTGATGGCAGCGACGATGCCAATCTGCAACTGTCAAAAGATCGGGCAGCAGCGGTCAAAAACGCCTTGGTGGATGTTTACAATGTCGATGCCGGCAGGTTGTCCACAGACGGAAAAGGCGAACTCGAACCGGTAGCCGAAAATTCAAGTCCTGAAGGGAAGGCCCAAAACCGTAGGGTCGAATTCATTAAATCATAAACCATACCCATGAAGAATACACTCACCACTTTAGTATTGGCCCTCCTTGGATGGATGACCCTCAATGCCCAGACCGCCTGTAGCCAATACTACCCTTTGGTCGAAGGTGCGTCGATGACCTATGAAAACTTCAATAAAAAGGGAAAATCAGACGGCACCATCGCCTATCAGGTCACCGATGTCGAGACCGGTGGCACTACCGAATCGGCCTTGATGGTAATGACCATATCCGACAAAAAAGGAAACACCTTTAATTCTGAATACGCCATTCGCTGTGAAGGCGATGTCGTCAAGATCGACTTTAAGTCTTTGATGAACGAACAGATGCTCAGTCAGTTCGGTGAAATGGATATGGACGTTTCCGGCACCGATATCGAGCTCCCGAACAATTTGGAGGTGGGTCAACAGCTGCCTGACGCCAATATGAACATCAAGGTCACCATGGGTGGGGCCATGACCATGAACATGAACGTGGAAACCATCAACCGAAAAGTTGAAAAAATGGAAACCGTAACCACACCGGCAGGCACCTTTGAATGTTATGTCCTCTACAGCGATACCAAGACCAAAATGATGATGGGAAAGCAAACGTTTCCGTCACGGACATGGTTGGCCAAAGGAGTGGGAATGGTCAAACAGGAAACTTATAACAAATCCGGAAAGTTAATGGGAAGCACCGTACTCTCACAGTACAGCAGCTAAACGTCGATCAAGAGCTCGAATCGACGAACTGAGCTTCGAAAAGTGCCGTAAAGTGATGTTTTAGGCGTTGTTTTACGGCTTCTACATCGACTTGCTGTTTTCCCAATTCCACATTCAACGAAGTCACTGCCTTGTCTTTGATACCGCAGGGAATCATCAAATCGAAATACCCCAGATCGGCATTGACGTTCAAGGCGAAACCGTGCATGGTCACCCAACGGCTGGCGCGAACACCCATGGCGCATATCTTCCGGGCAAAAGGGGTACCCACATCGAGCCATACCCCGGTCTCCCCTTCAGACCGCACCCCTTTCAGGCCGTAATCGGCCAAGGTCAAAATGACCATTTCCTCCAAAAACCGCAGGTATTTATGGATATCGGTAAAGAAATTATCCAAATCCAAGATCGGGTAACCCACAATCTGGCCAGGGCCATGGTAGGTGATGTCCCCTCCCCTATTTATTTTATAAAAGGAGGCATTCTTTTCGGCCAATTTTCGCTCGTCGACCAAGAGATTGGCCATATCGCCACTTTTCCCTAAGGTGAATACATGGGGGTGCTCAACGAACAGAAAATGATTGGGGGTCGCATGTGTGCTGCCCTCACGCCGGTTTTTGATTTTCAAATCGACGATTTCCTTGAAAAGGGCTTCCTGAAGGTCCCAGGTTTCCTTGTAGTCCTTGGTGCCTAGATCTCGAAGAAGAACTTGTTTGTTCATCTTGCAAAAATACGAAGGCCGGATCAGTTCTCCAGCTCTACCTGGAGGTTCATGGTCTCGGGCTTCTTCATGAGATCTAGAAAGTTGACTTCATAGATCATGGTCTTTCCATCCATTGAAAAAGTAGCCCCTTCGACATTGACTTTCTTCACCCTGCGCGGAAAATGGTACTTGAAGGTATAGGTCGATCCCGATAAGAACATTTCGGCTCCTTGCAGGCTATCCAACCCTTGTTCGAACAACGAACGGTCGATTACCTTGGTATTCCTGGTGAAGGTGTTGCCTTCAAAACTATAGGATACCTGGGTAGCAGGTTGCTGATTTGACATCGAAGGGCCGTTGTCCGACTTTGGTCCTGGACCGAAACTACTTGCATCTTGAAAAGCGTTGAAAGCGTCATTCACATCGGCCACCTTGTCGAAGTCACTGAATAAATTGAACTTCATGACCCCTGTGGCTTGATCAACGACCATGCGCATACTAAAGGGTTCCAATTTCTTCAATTTGGCCTGTTCTTCTTCCGATAATTGGGCGATGCTGTCTTTTTTCAATTCCAGCAGGTCTTTGAAAACCAAGGTCGAATCAATGGACTTGTCCAAGGCGCCCGTAGAGTCCATAGAAGCCATCATCGCCATTAACTCATCCCCATCGAAATGGATATCGATCTTGCCCGATCCATCGGTATTGAAATGGATTTCTTCGGTGAAATTGCATGCGAGAATCAGGGCCGAAACCAAAAGGGCGGCCAAAAAACGGAATCTTTTCATTATCGTCTAGTTCGGATTATTCAAGATGATCAGTGCTGCGATGACCCCTGGGACCCATCCGCAGAAAGTTAAAAGTAACACAATTAAGAACGACCCACAACCTTTACCGATAACGGACAAGGGCGGAAATAGTATCGCCAGTAAAACGCGTAGAAAACTCATTAAGGATATTGATTGATGCTATTTATTGGTAGCGCTTCGCCCCAATTTGTTACATAAAATAGTAAATTCGATTCGTTTACCATGATAAAGGTCCGTACCACAGCATTACTTTTACTCCTGACCGTTTGCAGCTACGGTCAATACCGCTTCGAAGGCCAGGTGTCGAAGGCCTTTGCCGACCAGGCCGTCTACCTCTCACTCATTGAAGACTACAAGAAATCCTCGCGCATCCAATTGGATCAACTGGTACAGAAAACCGTTGCCGATTCGATGGGGTATTTTGTTTTTGAAGGCAAGAACCTACCTCCGGCAAACCGCATCTATCGGATCCATACCGACGGCTGTGACCTGAGTACCACCCATCAAAACCATATTTTAGGCAATTGCCAACAAAGCAAAAGTGTCTTGTTCATCGCCAACAATAGCGATAGGATCTTCTTTGAACGCACCGACGATCAAGAAATGCTCTGTTCGGTCCATTCCGATGGGGGTGGTGCCTCGTACCTGCTCGAGGTCGAAACCCTCAAGGAAGCCATGGCCTATGAACTTAGTGAAATCACCGGTGAAAAAGGGCGGCAAATGGTTTTGGCCAAGTGGTTTGAACAACTGCAGTCTTTCGGGCAACTTTGTGACGAGCCCTTGGTCGAACTGTTCATCCATGATTTTCTATCCGACAGGCGAAGTGAAACCCGGGAATTCTATTTGAACGATCTTTCACAAAACCCCTACTACGATAATTTGATGGAGCGCTTACAGCTTGCATACCCTGAGGCACGGTTTACCACACTCTTCCGTAACGAACTCGATTCGGATCGTTACAGCATTTCGAAACAAAAAGCCGGAAGCGGGTTTGCGGTTTGGGGCCCATATGCGGCATTGGTCCTCTCGGTTTTGCTCAACCTATTCTTGTTGTATCGACTGCGCAAACGTCCTGGCCCGGCAAATTTTTTTGAAAAATTGACCGAACAAGAACAGAAGATCATCACCTATATCGAAAAAGGGCACTCGAACAAAGAGATCGCGGCCGCCTTGTTCATCAGTCACAGCACGGTCAAAACCCATATCAACAATCTTTACAAAAAGTTGGGGGTCAGCTCTCGAGACGAATTACTTGGACTCTTCGATTAAAATTCAACCGGGGGTCTAGTCCCGATTTCCATCCAGCGATTTCCAATCCACCTTGCATTTTCATCGATTTTCGAACAAACTGAAAATCATGAAAAAACTTTTTATCGCGCTGCTTTGCTTTAGCGCCACCGGGGTCCTGGCCCAGACGTATAACCAAGAAATCAAGATGGAAGACGGACGCAATTTCCTGCTCGGTCAAATCAATACCGATGGCCTACAGCAAGGGGATTATGCCGGTTGGTTCGTGCCCAATTATAATAACTACGAGGTCGATCGGTCATTGGTCAAGCTGATCGGGCCCAAGTTACAGGGTCTTCAAATCAAACTCTTCTTAGGTACTTGGTGTGGGGACAGCAAACGGCAAGTGCCCCGATTCCTGAAAATCTTGAACGAAGCGGGTTTCGATACCGCCTCCTTGGAGATGGTGGCCCTGGATCGAAGAAAGGGGGCGTACAAAAAAAGTCCGACCGGCGAAGAGCGGGGGCTCGGCATCATCAAAGTGCCGACCATAATCCTTTTTAAGGACGGAAAAGAGATCAACCGCATCGTCGAACGGCCCATCGCATCTTTGGAAGAAGATCTACTGGCCATCGTATCGGGAAGCGCCTACGTTCCGAACTACGCAAAGTAAGCCAAGACATACCGAACTTAAACCGCAAAAGTGTAATTTTACGGTTTAATTTTTGGTTATGCAGCTTTCGGAACAAGAAGTCGTTAGAAGGGAGAAATTGGGCAAACTGCGCGAGATGGGGATCGACCCCTATCCGGCCGCATTGTATCCTGTAGATTCGAATTCGAAAGGCATCAAATCCAATTTCGAAGAAGGGAAGCAGGTAGTTGTTTCCGGTCGGTTGATGTCAAGGCGGATCCAGGGCAAGGCCTCCTTTGCCGAACTGCAAGACAGCGAGGGGCGGATCCAGGTCTATTTCAATCGGGATGAAATCTGCCCTGGCGAAGACAAAACGCTATACAACGACGTCTATAAAAAATTGCTGGACATCGGTGATATCATCGGGGTCGAAGGGGAATTGTTCACCACCCAAGTCGGGGAAAAAACCGTCATGGTAAAAAATTTCACCCTCCTCAGTAAGGCCTTGAAACCCTTACCCTTGCCCAAAGTGGATGCCGATGGCAAGGTTTACGATGAATTCAACGATCCCGAACTGCGGTACCGACAACGGTATGTCGATTTGGTGGTCAACCCCCAAGTGAAGGATACTTTCGTCAAACGCACCAAAATCACCAACAGTATTCGGGAGTTTTACAACGACCGTGGCTATCTCGAAGTAGAAACACCCATTCTTCAACCCATACCGGGAGGTGCGGCGGCACGGCCCTTTCTGACCCATCACAATGCGCTGAACATTCCGTTGTATTTGCGTATTGCGAACGAGCTTTATTTGAAACGCTTGATCGTGGGCGGGTTCGATGGAGTCTATGAATTTTCGAAAGACTTCCGAAATGAAGGCATGGATCGTACCCACAACCCGGAATTTACGGTGATGGAACTCTATGTGGCCTACAAAGATTACCATTGGATGATGGATACCACCGAGCAACTGCTCGAAAAAGTGGCCCAAGACGCCACGGGAGGTACCAAGGTCAAGGTCGGTGAAAATGAAATCGAATTCAAGGCCCCCTACCCTAGGGTGCCTATCCTTGAAGCCATCAAGATCCATACTGGTCATGACGTCAGCGGCATGAACGAAGAGCAACTTCGAGAAGTGGCGCAAGCGCTCGATATCGAGACCGATGCTACCATGGGAGTCGGCAAGCTGATCGATGAGATTTTCGGTGAGCGATGCGAACACCACTATGTACAGCCCACCTTTATCACCGATTACCCCAAGGAAATGAGTCCTTTGACCAAGGCACACCGAAGCAAACCCGGTTTGACCGAACGTTTTGAATTGATGGTCAACGGAAAGGAATTGGCCAATGCCTACTCTGAGCTCAATGACCCCATTGATCAACGAGAACGTTTTGAAGAACAGCTTCGCCTATCCGAAAAAGGCGATGATGAGGCCATGTTCATCGACCAGGATTTTCTTCGTGCCTTAGAATACGGCATGCCCCCAACCTCGGGCATCGGTATCGGGATCGACCGTCTCGTGATGTTGATGACGGACAATGCCTCGATACAAGAAGTGCTGTTCTTTCCGCAGATGCGGCCTGAGAAAAAACAGGTAGAATTGACCGAAGAGGAGAAAACGATCATGGAGCTTCTGAAATCCGTTACTGAAATGCCGCTCGCCGATTTGAAAGCGAAAGCGGGACTGAGCGGAAAGAAATGGGACAAAAGCACCAAGAACCTCTCGAAATTGGGTCTTTTCGCGGTTGAAAAAAGGGAAGACGGACTCTTTGCCTCAAAAAAAGACTAAGGCCACAGCAGCCAATTTCTGAAAAAACCCTAGTTTCGGAACTCTATGGAGCTGAGTAGGAAACTTGGGCTGGCCATCGGCCCCCTGATCTTTTTGATTGTTCTCAATTTACCCTTGGTTTTGGTTTCGGAACAGGGTGACGCCGTCATCGCCGTTGCCCTTTGGATGTTGGTCTGGTGGATTACCGAAGCGGTCTCCATATCGGTCACGGCCCTACTTCCTTTGCTCTTGTTTCCGCTGTTGAAGATCCTGCCCATAGCCGAGGTGGGCGCCAATTATGGCAGCCCGATCGTTTTTTTGTTCTTTGGCGGATTCGTCATGGCCTTGGCCTTAGAGAAAGTGAACTTGCATAAACGCATCGCCCTGAACATTATCAAACTGACCGGCACCACCCCCAACAAGGTGGTTTTGGGTTTTATGATCGCCACGGCCGCCTTGAGCATGTGGATCAGCAATACCGCCAGTACTGTGGTCATGCTACCGATCGCGCTGTCAGTGATCCGACTATTGATCGACGATGCCGATGGATTTACGAAAAATGATCAAAATTTCGCCCTCAGCGTGATGTTGGGCATCGCCTTTTCGGCCAATGCAGGGGGCATTGCGACCGTTATAGGGACGCCCCCGAATTCGGTCATGATCGGACTATTGGAAAATGAATACAACATCCAGATCTCTTTTCTGAAATGGATGAGTTTAGGCCTCCCTTTTTCATTGCTGCTTATCACCATTACCTATTTCGTCTTGGTGAAATGGATGTTTCCGAACAAAAACCTCCAGTTCAATGCTTCCAGGGAAGTCATTCAAGAAGAACTGCACAAGCTAGGACCGACCTCGGGCAAAGAGAAAATGGTTTTGATCATTTTCGGAATCACCGTGTTCTTATGGATTTTCAGGACATTGATCAATACCATCTTCCCAACACTTGGCCTTTCCGATACCATGATCAGTATTTTCGCGGCAATTGCCTTGTTCGCTGTACCCTACAATTTGAAACAGGGTGACTTTATCATCAAATGGAACGACACCTCGAAGTTGGCCTGGGGCATTCTCATACTTTTCGGAGGTGGATTGGCTTTAGCCAAAGGCATGTCGGTCAGCGGCATCGTCGATTTGGTGGCCGGGGCGATCGCGGGTAGCGATATCAGTATCTTGTTGACGGCCTCCTTGCTGATCTTGCTCATGCTCTTTATGACCGAATTGATGAGCAATGTGGCCTTAGTGGCCGTATTGGCCCCGGTAGTTGCCGGTATTGCCATCGGCCTGGGGTTACCCATCTTATACCTATTGATTCCGGTCACCATGGCAAGTAGCTGTGCGTTTATGCTGCCCATGGCAACGCCACCAAATGCCATCGTATTTGCGAGCGGCTATGTCAAAGTACCGCAAATGGCAAGGGTGGGGATTGTGCTGAACCTTATCTCGGTAGGCTTATTGATATTGGTCTTCCAATTCGTCATCCCGCTGTTGTTTTAATAAAAAAAGCACCCCTAAGGGTGCTTTAAAACGTAGTAAGTCAGTTTATTGTCACTCGTTCTCATCGACGAACTCCAACTTCGATAGCCCGTTCTGTTCAAAATCAATGGGCTTGAAATTCGCGGAATTGACGTCGATATCGGTCATCACGATCTGTTGTGCGGCCAAGCTCCTTAGATTATCCAAGTTGCTAAATGCATTGTTCGCGATATACAGCTTCTTTAATTTCTTCATTTTTTCCATACCTGCAGGCATGGTTCCTTCGAAGGCATTATCAGCAACGGCCAAGGTCGTCAACTTCGACAATTCGGTGAGGGCCTCGGGCAAGGAGCCTTCGAGATTGTTACCGGCTACGTTCAACTCGGTCAAGCTAGCCAATCGGTGAATGGTTGTCGGGAGCGGCCCTTCAAGATTATTGCCCGCCAAGTCGATGGTCTCCAAATACTGGAGCTTTCGGAACAATCGAGGCATCTTTCCTTCGATATGATTATTCGATAGGTCTAAATGACGGAGGAATTTCAGGTTACCAATGGTCAAGGGGATCTTTCCTTGCAGGTTATTGTTCGAAAGGTCAAGAGCAACTACTTTACCGTCCTTAACCGTGACCCCATGCCATTGTGCAATCGGGGTATTGCGATCCCACTGATGGGTCCACAAATGTCCTTTGGTGCGCGATTGTAATTCCAATAAGGCGATTACTTCGCGTTCACTAACTTCGTCCTGACCGAAAGCGGAAAAGCTGATGGCAAAGACCAAAACGGCGGTAATGAGGCTTTTGATTGTTTTCATTTTACTTTGATTTGGAACGTTATATCGATAAACGGTTATTATTTATCGGTGAACCGCAAATTTCCTTCTTTGAGGTGATTCACTTTCTCAAAATAGAAATTTATGTTAACGCCCTCCATGAAAGGCCCCTTTTTTCGATGAAATGCACAAAAAAGCCCGATTCTTATCGGGCTTTTCAGTAATAAATTAGCTTGTTTTTAGGCTTATCCCCTGTAGGGATCGAATCCTTCGGGCAGGTATTTTGCCGTATCGAAGCCCAATTCCACCTCATCCTCTTCAATGAATTGGATCGACTCAAGGGGCACCTCGTTTGCATACGGATCGAAATCTTCCGGAAGAAAGTCCGCAGTATCAAAATCAAGTTCGAGGGTTTCCTCGGTGAATACGACTGCAGTTAAATCCTCTGTCGTTTCGATGGCATCGGTATCTTCTTTAGCACTGAACAATGGAATCAGTAACGCGGCTAAAAACAGTGTCGATATGTATTTCTTTATTTTCATGTCTTTTTATTTGATGAATGTGTTTTGCATGCATTAGTACGCATACATACGTATTTTATTATCCTTGGATGTTTTCTTTTTCATTCGCCCCTGCGGACGGCAGCACCATTTTTTTACGAATTGGCCTTAAACGTTGTCAAATCGGCATGGTCTGAGAGCCGGTGTTGAGAACTTGATAAGGTTTTCTTTACTTCATTGGCATTTGCACTTCATCGAATTGTTCGTTATTTTTTTGTTAACCGGTTCGATGTTCCCTTTTTTCCATTAAAAATCCCGGCTGACGCCGGGATTTTCAACTAACTAACTCAAAAATTTGATAAAATGAAAACATCCTACCTAGTTGACCTCACGTGGGGGTCAAATCCTTCGGGCAGATACGCACTGGTATCGAATCCCAATTCTATGGTGTCATCTTCGACAAACTGGATCGAATCGATGTTCACTACTTCAGTATACGCGTCGAAAGCAACTGGAAGGTGCGCTTCTGCATTGAAGCCCAAGTCATCTTCGTTAGAGACTTCCTTGAATTCGATGGCATCGACGGCTTTGTAGTCACCGTAAGGATCGAATCCTTCGGGCAAGTAGTCTGCCGTGTCAAAACCTAGGTCGATTTCTTCTTCCTCTTCCATGAAGTTGATGGTACGCAGATCGATTACTTCTGCATAGGCATCGAATCCTTCGGGTAGATACGAACTGGTGTCGTACCCGAGCTCTTCAGTTTCAACTTCGACGAATATGATGGAATTCAAATCAAAATAACTTTCATAAGGACTGAAACCTTCAGGAAGATAGTCGGCGGTATCAAAACCTAAATCCACCTCTTCTTCGATTTCAAGGAACGCTATTTCATCCGTTTCCAACACTTCGGGCTCATTAATGGTCACTTTTGTCAGCAACAACGGAGCCTCTTCCAACTCGACATCTAAACCTGATGTCGCTAAACCTTCAACTGTGGTACCGATCACTTCCAAATTGGTGTTCACCATGGGTCCGGTGACCGTACTTTCTTGTTCTTTTGCTATGAGTGATGTACCTAGTATCATACACCCATAAATAACTAATAACTTGTTCATTTTTTGATTGATTTGATGATTGATGTTATTTGCTTATAAGACTATCCAAATATTCTTTTGTTACAGTATTTTGACTTTTTTAACAAAAGAGGCAATCGCTCTTATCGCAACTATAGTGGGCGATTCAACGGAAACTATCAGTAAAACGCAGGACTCCCGAAGGTTTGATATCCTGAAAAATATTTTCCCCCTTAATACGATTTTAACAGTTTGCTTTTGCTATTTTTTAGTTCTTTGGCGAATTGGACTAATTCAAAACGACCTGAAATGAAATCAAAGTTGCTTTCGAGCATGATCTTGGCACTCCTAATGATGGCTCCTTTTCATCGAACAGAGGCCCAGATCTTCAAAAAGAAAAAGAAGAAAACCGAACAAAAACCCGAACCGAAACCGAAAAAAGGGGACATACAACCCTACGATAAGGTCATCACCAAAGAAGCCACCACCGATACTGGGCTTTTTAGTGTACACCAAGTCGATCAAAAGCATTATTACGAAATACCGGATTCCCTTTTCAATAGGGAAATGCTCATGGTAAGCCGGATTTCGAAAACCGCGACGGGAATCGGATTCGGTGGCGGCAAGATCAATACCCAGGTATTGCGATGGGAGAAAAAACCCAAAAAGGTCTTATTACGCGTCGTTTCTTATGGTAATTATGCAGCCGACTCCCTACCGATCCATGAAGCCGTGGTCAACTCCAATTTCGAACCGGTGCTTTTCGCTTTCGACATCAAAGCATTGAACACCAAGGATTCCTTGGCCCCCGCTACGGTCATCGCAGTCGATCCATTGTTCACCAAGGATGTGAACGCCCTGGGCATGCCGTCACGTTTTAGGAACCGCTATAAGGTCAGTCGTATGGATGGGGAGCGAAGTTATATCGAATCGATTAAAAGTTACCCGCTCAATATCGAGGCACGACATGTCAAAACCTATGCGGCCAAAGCCGCCCCAAGCAACCAAAGCCTGGGTTCGATTTCCATTGAAATCAATAACTCCATGATCCTCTTACCGAAAGAGCCCATGAAGCGCAGGTATTTCGATGAGCGTGTCGGCTGGTTCGCCAGGGGCCAAGTCGATTATGGGCTTGACGCCCAAGAAAGCAAATTGGTACGCTATCTCGACCGCTGGCGAATGGAGGTTAAGGAAGAGGATATTGAAAAGTTCAAGGCCGGTGAATTGGTCGAGCCGAAAAAACAGATCGTTTATTATGTCGATCGGGCCACACCAAAGAAATGGATACCTTATATAAAGCAAGGAATCGAAGATTGGCAGGTCGCCTTTGAAGCTGCCGGTTTCAAAAATGCCATTATCGCAAAAGACCCCCCGAGTGAAGAGGAAGATCCCGAATGGTCGCCAGAAGACGTACGCTATTCGGTAGTACGCTATCTAGCTTCGCCCATACCAAATGCCAACGGGCCTCACGTCAGTGACCCTCGCAGTGGTGAAATTTTGGAATCGGACATCAACTGGTACCATAATGTCATGAGCCTATTACGCAATTGGTTCTTCGTACAGACTGCGGCCATCAATCCGGAAGCACGCACCGTAGCTTTTAAAAATGAAATCATGGGACGGTTGATCCGTTTCGTTTCAGCACATGAAGTAGGTCATACTTTGGGCTTGCCACATAATATGGGAAGTAGCGCGGCCTATCCTGTCGATTCGCTCCGTTCGGTAAGTTTCACCAAGAAGTTCAGTACGGCACCATCCATTATGGATTATGCCCGTTTCAATTATGTGGCCCAACCGGAAGACGGGGATGTGGCCCTTATGCCGAACATCGGGGTGTATGACAAACATTCGATCCGCTGGGGCTATCGTCCTATTTTGGATACCGAAGCGGAAGATGAAAACCCTATTTTGAACGAATGGATCACAGCGCATGCCGACGACCCCATGTACCGCTTTGGGCACCAACAGGTCGGCGACGTGCACGACCCGAGTTCGCAAACCGAGGATATCGGTGATGATGCCATCAAAGCCAGCACCTATGGCATTGCCAACCTGCAACGGATCGTACCCAAACTCATGGAATGGACTACGGAAGACGGCAAGACCTATGATGACCTAAACACCATGTACGGCCAGGTCGTCAATCAATTCAGGCGTTATATGGGACATGTTTCCAACAACATCGGCGGGGTTTATGAATATTACAAAACCGCTGATCAAGAAGGTGCCGTTTACATCCATGTCGATAGAGCCCATCAAAAGAATTGCTTGGCCTTTCTACAAAGTGAATTGTTTGAAACACCCGAATGGCTGATCGATCAAGAAATCTTCAACAAGGTGCAATATTCGGGATCCGTTGAGCGCATTCGAGGCCTACAGGTGCGAACCCTCAATACGATTTTAGGATTGGGTAAGTTGGCACGGGTCATCGAAAATGAAACCGCCAATGGTGATCAAGCCTATGGGATGCTGGAATTGATGCGCGATTTGCGACGCGGACTTTGGTCGGAAACACGATCCGGCAAAAAAATCGACACCTATCGTCGAAACCTCCAAAAGGCACACATTGACCGATTGGAATATCTGATGACCGCCGAAAACCAAAGAAAGTTATCCGACTTCGGAGGGTATCGCAAATCAACGGCCGTCAATACCAGTCAGTCAGACATCCGATCTGTGGCCAGGGCCGAATTGAACAACTTGAAACGGGATATCCGCAATGGAATCTCCAGGGCGTCAGACCCTATGAGCCGGTATCATTTGCAAGATGCATTGCAACGTATCGATGCCATTCTCGACCCGAGCTAGAATCGGCTTTTAGAATGAAACAAAGCGGCGAATCGAAAATTCGCCGCTTTTTTTGTCTATGGTAATCGGCAATTGACCTACAGGAATTGGCGCTTCACAACAATTTAAAGAAATCGACCTGATTTTTTGCTACTTTGTGTAAACCAAATCTGACGTTATGAAAGCCTATAAAATTAAAAGCCTGATCTATCTATGCGGTTTTCTCGCAGCCGGCTATTATTACTACGACCTACAACAACAAGACCGACTGCAACTTGAATTGGCTTCAGAACAAGTTACCGACATCGAACTGGAAGACAGTTTGGAAGACGAACCGTTGAACGAATCCGGAGCAGACGGTCAATAACATCCCTTCTTTCTGTTAAAAGCTTCACAAACCCTATAGCTCCATTAAACCAATGGGCGCATTCATGGTCATACGGATAAATCGTAAAATTCAAGATCATGAAAAAAATCATTCTGGCACTCGCTTTGGTCATGGGCTTTAGCGGGATCGCCCAACAAAACCGACACCATTCCAAGAAACAGGTTTTAAAGGAACTTTCGGCCGAACAAGTTGCCACGCTGCACACCAAAAAAATGACCTTGGCCCTTGACCTCGACGAGTCGCAACAACAACAACTCTTCGATATCAATGTTGCCGAAGCCGAATACAGGAAGTCCAAAATGGCAGCCCGTGAAAAAAGAGACGGAAAATCGTCAGCCGACGAGTTATTCGAATTACAGAACGAACGTCTGGATCGGCAAATCGCCCATCAACAGCAACTGAAGGAAATTTTGACCGATGAACAATTCCAGGTATGGAAAAAGCTGAACCTCCATCGAAAAATGAAGACTAAAAGGAGCATGCAGCGCCAAGGGCGCAGCAGGTAGTGTTTTTTGTTGATGTGAAACCCTCGGTACGCCCTGTGCGTGTCGGGGGTTTTCTTTTTAAAGCCCACCTAATTCCGATTTGCTATCTTGGTAAAGGAAACCAAACCGTCATCAACCATGACCGCAAATGATCGCGCCCGATTCAACACCTACAAGCCTCCGGGATTTCACACCTTGAATGCCTATTTGTTCGTCGCTTCACCTGAATCGCAAATCGCCTTTCTTGAGAATGCCTTCGATGCTAAAGAGCTAAACCGAACGGTAAACAAAGCCAATGGTGAAATCGCCAATTGCATCCTACAAATAGGGGATAGTTGTTTGATGGTTAGTCAAGCACGGGGCGAGTTCGAGAACATGCGAACCGCCCTGTATGTTTATGTCGACAATGTAGATTTCGTGTACCAACGCGCCTTGCGTCATGGTGCAACCAATTGTTTTGCCCCTATGGCCATGGATTATGGCGACTATCAAGGAGGCATTATCGGTCCACATGGAAACTACTGGTGGATTTCGAAGCGCCAAGCAACCGAACCTTACAACACCTAAACCATACCTTATGATCGTAACCAAAAGCATTAAGTTTACCCGTATCCTCCGATGGACATGGCACCACATCACGTACCTATTGCTCGGTGCCGCCCTGATCGCTTACTTGTACCGAATCGGCATCATCACCATAACCATTCCGTGGTTGCCCATTTCGGTCATTGGTACGGCAGTGGCCTTTTATATCAGTTTTAAAAACAACAGTGCCTATGATAGGCTGTGGGAAGCACGAAAAATCTGGGGAGCCATTGTGAACAGTAGTAGGGCTTGGGGCACCTATGTAGACGGGTTCGTTACTGAACAATTCCACCCCAACGGTCAAGACATCGCCACTATCAAACAACGGCTGATCTACCGCCATATCGCCTGGCTATATGCCTTACGCAGCCAACTTTTGGTCGCGACCAGTTGGGAACATTCCAGTCAAAAAGGCGCGACGGGCAAAGTCGGAAGAATGTACCAAAAGAGGTTTGGGATCGGTCTTGTCGATGACGAAGTGACCCGGGTCGAACTCCAAGATCTGTTGCCACCCCAGGAACACGATCGGTTGGTGGGCCATGTGAATACCGCCACCCAGATCATCAATGAACAGGCCCGTGATCTTCGCAAGTTAAGGGCCGACAACCTCATTGATGATTTTCGGCATATGGAAATGATGCAAGTGCTCTATCATTTTTACGAACATCAAGGCAAATGCGAACGCATCAAAAAATTTCCGCTACCGCGACAATATGCCAATATCAGCAACGTCTTTATTTGGATCTTTTTGCTCCTATTGCCGTTTAGTATGATCCCAGAGCTCATGCATACGGGCGATCTCGGGTTCTTTTTATCGGTACCCTTGACCGCACTTATCGGTTGGGTGTACATCAGTATGGAACTCATTGGTGATTATTCTGAAAATCCGTTCTCCGGAATGGGCAATGACATCCCGATGCTCTCCCTGTGCCGCACCATCGAAATCGATTTACGTGAAATGTTGGGTGAAACCGATCTTCCGCCTGCCATTCAAGCGAAAAACGGAATCCTGATGTAGTGTGGCGACGGTCAAACCCCACATCTTACCGGTCATTGTAGTGGCTCAATTTTGCTGCACCTCGCTATGGTTCGCGAGCAATGCCGTGATGCCTTCGTTATTATCGGCCTTCGATTTACGGCCCACGGCTACCGGAACGCTGACCGCATCGGTCCAGTTCGGGTTTATAGCAGGAACCTTGTTATTCGCCATGGCCACATTGACCGATCGATTTGCCCCGGCCCGGGTCTTTTTAATCTGTGCGGTGCTGGGCGGTTGTTGCAATTTAGCGCTACTATGGCCCGAGCACACCATGCCCTCTTTATGGATCAGTCGATTTTTCACTGGGTTCTTTTTAGCCGGTATTTACCCGGTTGGAATGAAAATAGCCTCCGATTACTTCGAAAAAGGGCTAGGAACTTCACTTGGTTTTCTGGTCGGGGCGCTGGTATTGGGAACCGCTTTTCCCCACCTACTGAAGTTTTGGAGCCAAGAATTACCCTGGCAAACGGTAGTTCAAGCTACTTCGACCCTAGCAGCGATAGGCGGACTACTGCTTTGGGGCTTGGTACCAAACGGCCCCTATCGTAAATTAGGGGCACCGGTGCAATGGAACGCTTTTCTATCGGTTTTCAAAAACCGGACTTTCCGATCGGCGGCCTTTGGTTATTTCGGCCATATGTGGGAGCTTTATGCGTTTTGGACCTTTGTTCCATGGCTACTGCAATCCTATAATTCCGCACAAAAAACCGCATTCGCCGTTTCGTTTTGGAGTTTTTCCGGAATTGCTTGTGGGGCTCTTGCTTGCGTTCTCGCCGGATACCTGGGCAGCGGACTGGGCACGAAAAAAGTAGCACGCACCGCACTATTGCTTTCGGGTTGTTGCTGCTTACTTTGCCCGCTATTGTTTCAAATAGCACCACCCTGGTTGTTTTTATCCTTCTTTTTGTTTTGGGGGATGGTGGTCATCGCCGATTCACCCCTATTCGCTACCCTCGTTGCGCAAAATGCACCCTTGGCCCTGAAAGGAACCGCCTTGACCATTGTCAATGGAATCGGATTCGCCATAACCATCGTCAGTATCGAACTCATGTCCCGCTTGTTGATCTCACCGGATTCCATTTGGTGGTTCGCCCTGCTCGCCCTGGGTCCCGTTTTTGGATGTTTTCGTCTTTTTTCCGATACGTCAAAGGGCACTAGATAGATCATCTTTACCTTTTCGCTGCTATAGCAACGGAGGATACCTCTGTTAAGGATTTCGTAATTGATGTAGTACAACGGATTTTTAGGGATTTTCATCGATAGAAACAACCAAGGCCGGCGATAGTGAAGTAGGTATATAAAGTTCTTTAATCATTTAATTCAAAATCGATGAAAACAAAACAGATGTTATCCATCCTTACCTTACTAGCCATCTGTTTGTTCGCGAATGCCCAAAACAAATTGCATTGTCTTGAAGACCAATGTGGGTTTGAACCCGGGCAAATCGTTTATCTTTTTGGGGATCAAGTCCAACTTCGGGAATCGCCGACTACCGATGCCAAGGTGTTGAAGACCTTACCTATCGGTTCCCATATGTCGGTAATCAAACGGCATGACAATTCATGGCGATACAAAGGCATGGACCACCCCTACTACAAGGTCGATTACAAAGGCACCGAAGGCTATGTGCTCGGCGGTCTCTTGGCGTTGGAGAAGCTGACCATCAACGGTATCGATCATTTCTTCGGTCGGGCCCAAGTCGGAGGGGTTTCCCAATTGGTGATTCGGTCGCTGAAAGCTGAAGGCGGTTTTTCAGAGAAAGCCATTCGATTGGGCAATGATCATTTTTACTTGAACATGTTGGGCACCAAAGGCTTGACGGGTATCGACGGTATGGTGTGGGTCGATTATGTGGCGGACGCGTGTGGTGTTGAAGGCGGCGGTATTTACTTGTTCCAACAGCAAGGCCGTCTGCACACGGTCGCTCGACTTTCACAAGTACATGATGCCGGGGCATACTTTATTTCGGAAGCCTTTATTTTTCCGGATGATGCCCATGGGGTCGCCGGTAAGATCCGGTATAAAAAGGAAGTGGGCGAGTACTTCGACGAAGCGGCGAACTGGAAAAAAACCAGTGTGGAAACCAAAGAGTTGATTTGGACCCCTCAAGGTTTGGATCTGGCCCAAAACCGCTAGGAAGCAGTTGCAAAGAACACCGGGGTAAGACCCCGGTGTTTTTATGCCCTTTCGCAATAAACGTACGACTTTATGGGGGTTTCCCAGCCTCAAACGCAACGAAAACGCGAAAGCCGTACCTTATCCAAAACCACCAATATGAAACGCATACTTCCCGCCTTTTTATTCTTATGTCTAATCGCGTGCTCCGATGAGACTGACGAAGCCCAAACACAAAGCATCCTTGGCAGCTGGCAATGGGTCGGTTCTTCAGGGGGTATCGCCGGACAAACCGAAACTCCGGAAAGTACAGGTAGCTCAAGACGTCTTGATATCAGTTCCACAACCATCCGTACCTATCGCAATGGAGTGTTGACCGCGACTGTCGACTATTTCATCAGCACCCAAGAATCGCAACTGTATAACGAACCCAGGGAAATGGTGGTCCAGGAAAATGGTTTTCGTAGCATTATCGCCTGGGAAGGGGATCAATTGGTGTTGATCGGTGACTGTGCCGATTGTTTCACGGAAACGTATCGAAGGTAAGAAGGAAACCCTAAGCTGAAAAGCCTTTGAAATGATGTGCCAACACCATCAAAAGAACGGCTCTTCTTGAAAAATAAGGCCCTACTGTAACGTTTGGCATAAATACCTCTCCTTAAGGAAATCGAGTGCCCTCCTAAGATGAAAAAACTACTTTGTATCGGTATGTTCGCGGCTTGGTCATTGACCTATGCACAGCAAAAGATCAGCGAATTCAGTTTTAAATTCGAAAACCAGACCCTACACGGGGTGTTGACACAACCCGAGCAACCTCCAAAAGGGGTCGTCTTGGTCGTACACGGTTCTGGCCGCACGAATGCCGTAGCCCAAAACTGGCATGGTGATGTTCGCCACGCCCTTACCCAAGCTGGATACGCTACCTATATGTATGACAAACAAGGATGTGGGAAAAGTGAAGGTACCTTCGACTACAACCAACCAGTACGAAACAGTGCCGAGGAAGTACTCGCGGCTATAAAAGCGCTTAAAACCAAGGATATCGCTGGTGCCCATACGATCGGGCTTTGGGGTATCAGCCGAGCTGGTTGGATCAACCCATTGGTGATCAATACCCGAAAGGATATCAAATTTTGGATTTCGGTTTCCGGGGTATACGCCCGTGAAAACTTCAATTATCTCTTGCAAGAAAATCTTTTACTTGGGGGTATGCCTAAAGATTCGGTAGATCTAATCGTCGAAGAATGGGCCGAAGGCAATAGGATCGTGCACTCCGGGGGTAGTTTTGAGAAGGCCCAGGCCGCGACCCAAAACCTCCGAAAGACCTCTTTTTTAAAACGTTTCAATAACTATCGCGAAACCACTAAGTCGGACTATGAAGCGTACCAACCCCGCTTTATGAACGAAGCGTTTGATCCGGTCACGGGGCAACAGATCTACCTCGCCGATTTCGAAAGTACCCTATCACAAATCGAATGTCCGGTTTTGGCGATTTTTGGGGGAAAGGACAAAAATGTGGAATGGCGAAGAACGAAAAGGATTTATGAAGAGACCCTTGGACCCCAAGGAAAATTGACCTTGATCACCTATCCGGAAGCCAACCACAACCTTTTCGTTTGCGAAACCGGAGGCTTTTTCGAGTTCCAAGACAACGAGCTGCCTTACATCCGACCCGAAGGGTATTTAGACGCCATGAAAAATTGGTTGGAAGGCTTGGATCCTTAACCGGAAACTGTGATTCTTTCGTACCTTTAAGGCACCAATGAAAGCGGCACGATATACTTCCTATGGAGCTCCCGAAGTGGTTAAGATCACCGACATGGACAAGCCCCGACCCAAACCCGATGAAGTTCTGGTCAAAGTCTTAGCCACCACGGTCACATCAGGGGATTGCCGATTAAGGGCCTCCGATTTCCCACCTTTGTTTTGGTTACCGGCCCGATTGTTGTTCGGCTTGTTCAAACCCAAAAAACAAATCCTCGGCCATGAATTCGTCGGCAGGATCGAAGCGATCGGGAATCGCGTTACTTCAATACGGACCGGTGATCATGTCTTGGGTACCACGACCATGCTACCGACCGGAGCACATGCCGAATACGTTTGCATACCCCAAGCATTGAAACACGGGGTTCTTGAAGTGATCCCTGCGGCGATGGCCCAAAAAGAAATCGCTGCCCTTCCTATTGGGGCGATGACCGCGTTTTTTCTTTTGGAAAAGGCGGGCCTTACCATAGACCAAAACCTTTTGGTCTATGGAGCCTCCGGAAGTGTCGGCAGCTATGCCGTGCAATTGGGTAAAAATTCAGGGGCCAAGGTTACAGCTGTATGCAGTCGACCTAATTTCGATATGGCAAAGTCCCTAGGGGCGGATCATGTAATCGATTATACGGAAACCGAGTACCATAAAGGGGAGACAGTTTATGATGTCATCTTTGACGCCGTTGGTAAAACTTCCAAAAAGTTGGCGAAAAAGGTGTTGCGGCCCGAAGGGAACTTCGTTTCGGTAAAAATGATCACCCAAGAGAAATCCGCACATTTAAAAACAGTAATCGCCCTTTACCAAACCGGGAAACTGACCCCTTACATTGACCGTGAGTTCGATCTCAATGATATCGTCAAAGCCCATCAATATGTGGATTCGGGGCGTAAAAAGGGCAATATATTAATTACGTTTTCATGATAGGTTAAGCGATACAAAGGAGCACACCGACCATCACCGACTCGTGCTTGGGACTTTGCCCAAACATCCCTCCTTCAATTCATTGCTGTAAAGAAAAGGGTTATTTTTAGTCCAAAAATCAAGGAAATAGTATGGGGGCTCGTTTACCTGACATGCATTTTGATGCTATCGTCATCGGGGTCGGCAGCATGGGTTCATCGGCCTGTTACCATTTGGCAAAACAGGGGCATAAGGTGTTGGGGTTAGAGCAGTTCGATATCACCCATCCGTGGGGATCGCATGCTGGGCAGACCCGCATCATTAGAAAGGCCTATGGGGAAGCCACTGTTTATGTCCCCCTTTTGGAAAGGGCCTATCAAAACTGGGCCGACTTGGAAGCCGAGACCGGCACCCAGGTATTCTTTAGATTGGGCATGGTGTATTTCGGCACCCCTGGGAGTTCGTTTTTACAAACCGTCAAAGCATCTTCCGAAGCCTACCACATCCCCATTAACGAACTCAGTGCACAAGCCTGTAGCGAGAAATATCCTCAATTTCGCTTACCCCATGATTTTGAACGTCTCGAAGAGCCGGATGCCGGTTTCCTGACACCGGAACGCTGTATCCTGTTATACGCACAGCAAGCCCTGTTCCATGGTGCGGTCATCAAAACCAATGAAAAGGTGGTCCATTGGTACCGTGAAGAACAAAACATTATCGTTACCACGGACCGCGGTACGTACACGGCCGATAAATTGGTGATCACCGCAGGCCCTTGGGCGGCAAAATTGGCCCCCGGCCTCGCCCCTAAAGTGAGTGTCACCAGACAACCATTGGCCTGGGTACAGCCGAAAAAATGGCCTGTTTTCGATC
The DNA here is from genome assembly GCA_013214065.1 of Flavobacteriaceae bacterium. Taxonomy (GTDB): domain Bacteria; phylum Bacteroidota; class Bacteroidia; order Flavobacteriales; family Flavobacteriaceae; genus Flagellimonas_B; species Flagellimonas_B algarum. Next base: position 52,645 of record JABSPK010000002.1, on the reverse strand, counting down.
ATTCGGTATTTCCATGTTGGTTAATCCGCAATGGCGACCGTGATTTTTACGGATTCCCCATTGTCCCAGCTGGGCAATTCGGGGGGCCTTTGGGTTTGAAATTGGGTATGCACCATCCCGGTGGGGAGGTTACCGACCCAGATAAGGTCGACCGATCGACCCGGGCACAGGATGAAAACGCCTTGGTCGAATTTTTGGATGCGTTCTTGCCCGATGGCTATGAACGTACCTTGGTCATGAAGACCTGCCTGTACACCAAAACCCAGGACGAGCACTTTATCGTTGATTTTATTCCCGGATATGATGAAAAAGTAGTGATCGCCACCGGATTCAGCGGACATGGATTCAAATTCGCTAGTGTTATCGGCGAAATAGTATCCGATTTGGCAAGTCGGGGAAGTACCGAGCTACCGATTGGGTTTTTACGGGCCGATCGGTTTTGACAAGGACCTTCTTTACATCCCTTTCGATACCAAAAAACACCCCGACCGAAAACGGAGGGGGTGCCTTCATCTGGATGGTTGGTTTATGCTTTTACAGCGGTATTCCAAATACCGGTCTTGGCGGTGGTTTTGACATACTGTAGAAAATCGATAGGGGGCCGGCCCAATAGCCGTTCGATATCTTGGGTAACGACTTGGTTCGAAGGATTGTCCAATACCTCGGTAAAGAGATATTCCATCAACCAAACCACATCGGCCGGAACGCCTTGCGCGGTCAAAGCATCGACAAATGCCTGCAAACTGATAGGAACGAACTTCAAATCGCGACCCGTTTCGGTTGCAATCGCCGCAACGATCTCTTCAAAGTTCCACAAGCGCGGACCGGTCAATTCATAAATCCGCCCTTGATGGCCTTCATTCAGTAACAAGTTCACCGCGACATCGGCCAAATCATCGGCATCGACATAGGGAGCTCCCAAATGGGAAAAAGGTAAGGCCACTACCCCACTTTGTATCGGGGGCAGAAAAAAACTTTCGCTAAAATTCTGATTGAACCAACTGGCCCGGATGACGGTGCTGTCGATCCCTGATCCCAATACGATTTGTTCACAGCGTTCCGCTTCAACTTCACCTTTGCCCGATAACAGGACCAATTTTTTAACCCCTTGTGCTTTGGCGACTTTGGTAAGCGCTGCTACCGCTTCCTTGGCCCCTGGCACGGCTAAGTCCGGTTGATAGGTGATGTAAACGCTTTCGATTCCCTCAAGTACCTTCGGCCAAGCCGCGGGGTGGCCCCAGTCGAATGCCGGGTTTGCGCTTCTGGAACCGATCCTTACATGGTGGCCTAGTTTCTCAAGACGTTCTACGATTCTTTTTCCGGTTTTTCCGGTTCCGCCTAATACTAATACGTTTTTTTTCATGATGTTTAGAATTTTGATGTTTATACTTATTTGTTGATTCCTGCGATAAGGAGCATTGAAAAAGCGATGATGGCTGAAAGGATCCGAAGGATATGGAACCGGTTCCAAGGCTGTTCGAACCGCTCACGCAATTCTCGCAATTCGAGGGTCGTACTTTGCGTCAAATCGGTATTCTCGAGTAAACGGTTCAATGGCACATTGCCGAAAACCGTTACCAACACCACCCCGACAAAATAGATTCCGATGGCCAAACTGACCAACCTAAAATGCTCTGGTGATATGGCTTTGTTTGAAACGATGGCGGCAATCCCCACCAAAAACGATCCAAAAAAGACCATAAAGAATATCGGGTTTTCAATACTCCTGTTCATTTTCTGAAAGGCCTGCAGGTACCCGAGGTCCTCCAATTGTCCAATACCAGGGGTAACGGCGTTTCCCCAGGTGAAACATAGGCCTGCTGTAAGCCCAATTAATAGTGTTGCCGCGAAAAGGGTTAGATTGCTTGCTGTTACTTCCATGATGCTTCATTTTGATTGATTCATAAACTCTTGTGAACGTCTTCTCACCTTGACATGCCAATACAATAGGGTCGTTAAGACGAATTCAAGACCGATGGCCCAAAAGCCTGGATCGGAGAAAAAGGTAAGGTGGCTCCCACCTTGTGGCACGACCAATAAGGGTACGGTGACCAAGGCATCGAGCAAGGCGGCCATCCCGAAAAAGAACAGGCCGGCCTGCAAGCCGTGGGTAGTAAGACCATTTCGGTAATACAGCCAAGATCCGAACCAAACGATAGGGCCTATGGCTAAAAACAATACTAGATTCGCCTGTAATTGGGAGTCGTCAAGTACCGGCACAAAAAAGGATACCGTAAAAGAGAGCACCCCCAAGGTCCAGATGGTGACTGCGATCAGTATGGATTTAAATAGTTTCATGATGTTTGTATTTTGATTACAGCACAAAACTAGGACCGGTCTAAAACCAGGGCTTGTTCAAAAAGGAGGATGATTTGTTCGAAAAGGAGTACTTATCGCAAGTATTTGAATATCAGATTATTCAAACTTTAACTTCACTCGGACGAAACCCGAATTTTTTATGGAAAGCGTTTGAAAACGAACTTAAACTATCGTAACCCACATGCCATGCCGCTTCCTGTACGGTGGCTTCGTTCCTTCGAATCAGATCATGGGCTTTTACCATGCGTTCGTTTTGCAGGTATTTAAAAACAGGGACCCCGAACATGGCCTTAAAGTCCTTTTTCAATTGAAAGGTGTTCAATCCGATTAGGCGAGAAAGTTCGGCCAACGAAGGGGGTGCCTCTAAATTGTTCGAGAGGATCTCTTTGGCATGGTATAGTTTTTCACGTTCCCCGGTTTTGATATCCTGGGTTTCCAAGGTAGACAACTGCCAAAAGAAATGGGAAAGTAAAGCAGTGACCTGACTTCTAAAGAACATCATCTTGGCCTTTCCTTCATACCTATTGGCGAAAATATTGTCGACTATCTGTTCCATCTCAGGGGTCATGAAAAACCGCGGCCCTTCTACATAGGGTGCCTTCGGCCGTACCAATTGATCTAAAAGATCGGTAAACAATTCGCCTTCACCGTTGGGCAGGTTTTGAAGGTTGCGGGGCGCCGTAGCGATCAATACACATTGCAAGGGCTTATCCGGGGCAACCGTATGCACACAATCAACCGTGGTATCGGCATAAAACGAAATGGCTAATCCCTTGGTATTGTCATAAGCGTTCTTTTGTCCGGCATAATCCATACTCAAATGCACATTGCCCGAGCCATAAAAAGCCACTGCGATCAGAGGTTCATCAAAACGACACGAATCGATGATCACCTTGTCGGAATCCGCCTGTTCGATCAAGACAATGAATTCGTTGATATTGAGGACGTCGCGTACCATACGAAAGTTAAGTTACTGAAATTCGGCCGCGCGGCAAAGCATTCCCGCAATTGCGGTCAGCGACAGACCAAAAATAAAGGAATCCAAACCATTGACACAATTCCATACCTATTCACTAGATGGATCAACTACCTTTTAATCAATGATTTACCATTTAACAACCACAACCTATTATGAAGAAATACAAAAGCCTACACCTTTGGATGCTGCTTCCGATGGTGTTCATGCAATTCGGCATCTTTAGGGACTATTGGGGAGATTTTACCGACAACGCCTGGTCGGTACATGTGCATTATTGGAGTGGAACGATTTGGTACCTCTATTTAATCATCCAACCGTATTTCGCCACCCATGGCCAATTGGCCAGACACCGAACCAATGGTATCATCGGTATGTTCCTTGCCGGTGGGGTCTGCATTACTGCTTTTAGCATGATGCACCGCGATATCGTTTCGGCCGATCGTTCGGCCGAATTCAGGGATCTTTTCGGCCCTTTTGAGCCGTGGTTCTTCATTGGGGTGGCCGCAGTGGAAATCCCCATGATCTTGGCGTTCGGTTACGCTGTGATCCAAAGCATTATCGAAAGGAAAAACATTGAGAACCATGCATGGTGGTTGATCAGTACGGTTTTTATCATCATGATGCCGGCCTTGGGGCGCGGCATACAGGGTATCGCTATCGTCATGAACATCGATGATTGGCCCGATATTGAAATTATGGGTCCGGTATATTTCACCCAAGGTTTGATCATCACCATGGTCCTTTTGGCGGCATTGAAATATCAAAAGCTAAAACATCCGGCTACCTGGCTTGCCGTCGGAATCAATATATACGCTTGCTTCATCGAACTGCTGGGGCGCTCTGCAACCATTGAACACCTCATCCGAAACCTGATCAAGGGCTAAAAACAAACACCTATGAAAACACAGGCTTTTTCCCGTTCCGTTATTCTGACCCTAAGCGGTCTTTGTGCCACAATCTTGCTGATCACCTGCAGCCCGAATACCGTGGACCCAAAAAACCATGGCACCACAGTGTTGGATGCCTTCAACCGCAGTGTTTTCGAAATGGCAGTGGCCGAAGACGGGCTGTTAACCTTAAAAGGCCTTCGCACCGCCGCCATGATGCATGTGGCCGCCCACGACGCTTTGAACAGTATCGCTCCAGTATATACCCCCTACACTTTTGAGTCGGCCAGTTCCGTGAGTTTACCAGAGGTTTCGGTGGCTTATGCCATGCATACCGTAGCTGTTGGTCAATATCCTGATCAAAAGCCGATGCTTGACAGTTTGTTGGGGCAATGGACCACCGAAATCCCCGAATCCCAAATCACCCAGGCCAAGGCTTTAGGTGAAGCGGCAGCCAGCGCAATAATCGATTTACGTCAAGATGATGGTTGGAACGGCGAAGCCGAATACACCTGGCACCCTATGGCACCCGGCGTTTACGCCGAATTCAACGAACATAGTGGAACCCCCGAGGGTTTTGTATTCGGTGCAGGCTGGGCCCAAGCCAAAACATTCTTGCTCCAAAAAGCAGATCAATTTCGGTCACCCCCACCGCCGGACATCCAAAGTGCGGCTTATGCCTCGGCATTTGATGAGGTGAAATCCTTCGGATCTGAAAACAGCGAAGTGCGAAGCCAAGACCAAGAGCATTTGGCTTTATGGTGGAAAGACTTCGTCGAAAACTCCCATAACCGACTGGCCCGCCAACTTATCGTGCAGGAAACCTTAGATCTTTGGCAGGCCACGCGTGTCTACGCCCTACTCAATATGACGGTTTACGATGCGTATATCAACGTCTTTGACAACAAGTTCCACTACAATCATTGGCGGCCTTATACGGCCATACGATGGGCGGAACATGATGGTAATGATGCCACAAAAGCCGATCTTGAGTGGAACAATCTGCATCAGCACACCTATGCCTTTCCTTCGTATCCGTCAGCACATGGCACGGCCAGTTCGGCTGCTATGACGGTGCTAGCAGCGACCTTGGGCACCGGTGACACCTATGGGTTTACCATGGTTACGGAAACCGTTGATAGTTCTGGCCCTTTCTCTCCAACCCTATATATGGATCCACCGACCCGTTCCTTTGATAGTTTTTCACAAGCGGGCTACGAGGCCGCAATCTCAAGGGTCTACCTGGGCATCCATTTTCGCTATGATTCCGAAGAAGGACATCGTCTTGGCAATACCATCGGTGCCTATGCGAACTCCAATTACTTGCTCCCTATTCAAGAATAGATTTGATTTCTAAGGCAAGCGCAGTACTTTTAGATACGTTTCTGGAGTATGCAAAAGAACCACTTCGTTTTCGCCGATCTTTCGACCTACGACCTCGACATTGCCCGTTCGTTTTACGCCGCGGTCTTTGATTGGGACTACCGATCCGAAGACGGCAGCTATCTCATGGCCATGCATCGAGGACAATCCATAGCCGGATTGTACGAGACCCCGCAAAAGTTCAAAGACATGAACATGCCCTCCTTTTGGATGTCGTATGTCGAAGTCGAAAGCGTGACGGCTAGCGTAGCCTTGGCAAAAGATGCGGGTGGAATCGTGGAGTTGGTCGAATTGGACAATCCCGTAGGCAAGATCGCCTTGATACGAGATCCCCTTGGCGCGGGCTTCACCATCTACGAAGGCAACCAGCTTCAATCCCGGTATACCGACAGCCCCAGTGCTTTGGTATGGAACGCCCTCTTCATTTCCGATATCGCCAAAGTCAAACCCTTCTATGAAACCTTGTTTTCATGGTCGATCGAACCTACGGCACTGACCGGGGAATTCGATATTCTCGATATTAGGCATCAACGGATCGGGTCGGTATATGAAGTAGCCAACCGCATCAAAGGCAAATATGAATATTGGGGCGTTTACTTTGCTTCAAATGATCTTCCTAAGTTAAAAAAAGCGGTCCTGGCCAACGGGGGTAGTGTCGTTTACGAAGACGGTTCGACCAAAGTCTATAGCGATCCCTTCGGGGCCTTTTTCCACATCCTTCCCGTATCGAGACCGGATAAAGCAGCCAATAAGGCGTTGGTCAATCCTAAAATAAAGTGGAAGGCCATAATCGGATTGCTGTTGATCTTAATTGGGATCGTTGGGGATTGGACTTGGCTTTGGAGTCTATTTTTCACGTTTTGGGTCGTTCAAGATTTGAGGTCTGGCCAAACCTACCTGATGGAAACCGTTTCGCGAACCCAAAATCCGATACTGTATTGGGTCATTTTACTCGTTTGGATGGTTTTCATCATCTTTGGACTAGTGCCTTTGTTTACCTAATGCCCGTTTAAACACGGAAAAACTTACCTTCGATCTATGAGAAATCCAACGCAGCTATGGAATCTTTTTAAAAGATGGATGTTTGTTTTCTCAGCAGCGTTGTTCTGTAACGCCTGCGGTAATGATGAACCCGATACCGACAACGAAGCAACGGTACTCAACCCGTCTTCGCGATTTTCGAGCTGTAATGCCGCCCTTTCCGAATGCACCAATGGCAATGGGAATTATTGTCTCTTCGGATTCAAATGGGGCGAAAACCCGCTATTTTCCCCAGCAGGATACAACAGCCAAGGCCCTGAAACAGCAGGGGGTACCCTAAGCTTTAGTTTTCAAGAAGAAAACGGGATAATCGACACCCATGCCCAAATCGATCTGCCTAGCGAATCATTCGCGACCTTGCCGAGCTGCGCCAAATCGGAAATCCGTAGGGCACTTCAGGCTTGGGCCACGGTTACGAATATCGAATTTCAAGAACTTCCGGAAAACAGTACGGCCGATATCCGCTTTTTCGTAGCCGACATCCGTCAAGGGGGGATCGGTTATCCGAATTATCCTTCAGCACCTTGCACGGCTTTTTCAGGAAATGTGGTCATCCAATCCGGTTTGGCTTTTGACGATTGTACGACCTTCGGTGATTTCATTATCCATGAGACCGGTCATGTATTGGGGCTTGGCCATGTCGAGTCGAACAATATCATGAATCCGGATTTCCTATCATTGGGAATCTCCGGTTTGCAAGATGGTGACATCAGGGGTATCCATGAGCTCTATGGCCAATAAGCTTATATCAAGCCGCGTGATTGGCCACTACGAAATCGCCCCACTCGGCGATGGATTTCAAGATGGGAATCAAGGTTTGCCCTAATTCAATTCAGTTCGGGCATACGGCTACAGGGTCACTCCGACGGTTTTCCGCACATCGCGTGAAGAGGCCGCCGCCTTGATGCGATAATCGCCGGGCTCCAAAGTCCAGCCATTGTTGCCTTCGTCCCAATACCTTAGTGATCGAATCGGCAGTTTCAATCGAAGGCTACCGACCTGGCCGGGCTGTAAAAGTGTGGTTTTGACAAAACCCTGCAGTTCTTGGGGTGCCCTATCGATTGTTGTTCCTTCCTTTTCCGCATAGAATTGTACGACTTCCTTACCGGGGCTTTCCCCAATATTCGAAACGGTCAAGGCAATCGACAGCGAGTCGTTTTCCAATTCCACCACCATATCCCCATAACTGAATTCAGTGTAGGAAAGTCCGAACCCAAAAGGATAGGACACCTCAAGATCCCGCTTGTCGAAATGGCGGTATCCCACATAGATGCCTTCATCGTATACCGTAATATCACGGTTCGCCAATTTTTCTTCTTCAGGTCGCTCGTCTGGTGGGAATAGGAGTTGGCCCATCAAATCGCCCATACTGAGTGTGCCGCCACCTTCAGGAAAGTTCGCATGTGAAGCATGGTCCTTGATCTTATTGGGAAAGGTCATGGGCAATTTCCCACTCGGATTCACTACCCCCGATAGGATGTCAGCTACCGAATTACCCCCTTCCTGGCCACCTTGCCAAGCTAAAACGATGGCATCGGGCTCATCCTTCCAAGAAGCCGTTTCAATCACCCCGGCAATATTCATGACCACTACCAGCTTTTTACCGGCAGTCGAGAACGCCTCGCTCGTCATCTCGATCAATCGTCGTTCTTGATCGGTAATCAAAAAATCACCTTGGGTATGGCTACGATCGGCACCTTCACCGGCGTTGCGACCAAGGGTCAATACGCCCACATCGGCGGTAGCGACGATGGTCTCCAGCTCGGTTTCGGAATATGACATTTCAGGGGGATGAAAGGGGTTGAACATAGCTTCAAGTCCTTCAGGCTTGACGAATGCCTCAGCATTGGCCGTTTTCAGCGATTCGTAAAGCGATTTGGCTTTGGTGTTGATGGTAAAACCCGCATTGGCCAAACCTTCTTCCAAAGAAACGGTATACGCCTCATTCACATCACCAGAACCCGTTCCTCCGGCAATGAAGTTGTACGAGGTCGTGCCCAACAAGGCGATATTCAAACCTTCGGCCAACGGAAGCGCGGCTTCATTCTTCAATAGCACCATACCTTCTGCCGCAGAATTTCGGGTAATGGACGCATGCGCCCCAAGATCGGGATTCTCCCCATAAGCTTCCCCTTTGATTTTTTTCGTTTGGAAAACCAAGGTAAGGATGCGCGCCGCGGCACGATCGATATCCGATTCAGTTAGTTGACCTGATTCAGCCGCCTCGGTCAAGGCATCCCACTGTCTTTTCGTACCGGGTTCCAAAAGATCGTTGCCCGCGCTGATTTGGGCAGGGGCATTACGCCCACCGAACCAATCGGTCATCACCAGACCTTCGAAACCCCATTCGGTTCTCAAGATATCGGTCAACAATCGCGGACTCTCGGAAGTATAAGTTCCGTTCACTTTGTTATAGGAAGACATGATGGTCCAGGGTTGGGCCCGTTCGACAATAATCTCGAAGCCCTTCAAATACAGTTCTCGAAGGGCGCGTTCCGAAATGACCACGTCGTTCAGAAAGCGTTCGGTTTCTTGGTTGTTGGCAACGAAATGCTTGACCGATGTACCGACACCATGGCTTTCGATTCCGTTGACCATGGCGGCACCTATGATCCCTGTCAAGAGTGGATCTTCGGAATAGTACTCAAAGTTCCGACCACAAAGCGGATGCCGATGGAGGTTGGCCCCCGGGCCCAAAATGACATCGATGCCGTATTCAGAGGCTTCCTTACCCATGGCCTCGCCCACTTCCCGCACCAGGGGTTCGTTCCAGGTAGAGGCCAAAAGGGTAGCGATCGGAAAAGCCGTGCAGTAAAAGGTACGGTCTTCGCCTTCCCTTGTCGGTTCGATGCGCAAGCCAGCCGGGCCGTCGGAAAGGTAGACCGTAGGAATTCCCAATCGTGGTGTTGGCACAATCGTACCCACGGCTCCGGGAATACCATCAGGTTCACCGGCCCCCATGGCCGATGCGATGCCCGACCCCTTGAGCAAATGGATCTTTTCCTCCAAGGTCATCTGGGCCAAAACATCGGCGACACGGGCTTCGACAGCTTGTCGGTCGTCTTCATAAATATCCAGGGCACCATTGCCATTGCGGTCCAAAAAGGCGTAGCCATCGACCGTCAACGTATTGAATTCGGTGGTTTGCTTATAGTCCTTTTCAAAATTCAAAAAGGTCGCCTTGAAATAGCGGTAGGTCAAAAATCCTGTCAACAGTAGCAGCAGCAACAAAACACCTAGGACTTTCAATACCGTTTTTATCTTTTTATTCATGATGGGTTTATTTGTGTCATTTTGCCACAAATATAATAAATCTTAATTTGTGACCAAACGTCACAATTGTTATTTTTGTTGGGATGGATATGAACGACATCCTAGAAAACGGGAGGGATTATTTTCTCCCCAACCTCTCCATAGACCTGGTCATCATTGGGTACGAAGACGGTATTTTGAAATGCCTGCTTTTGAAATTAGGTCCGAAATGGGCGCTTCCCGGGGGCTATATCAAGAAAGACGAATCGGTTGACCATGCCGTCGTCCGCATCTTAAAGGAACGGACCGGCTTGGCCCGACCCCATTTTAAGTTCCTATCCGTATTCGGTGCGGCCGATCGCCGTTTCGACCAAGAGTTCAAAAACTACTTCGACGCCAACGGATTGCCATGGCGTGACGACTACTGGATCAATGATCGTTTCGTAACCCTTTCGCATTACTCGTTGGTCGATATTGCCCACACAAAACCTGAACCCGGTGAGTTCGACGAAGCCGTTGCCTGGTTTCCTTTTGACCAGCTGCCCGACTTGTGGTTGGATCACGGTTTGATTATCGATTTCGCGAGAAACCGCTTAAAGGAAGACAGTAAAAACGAGTTGCACACCCACAACCTACTACCATCGGCCTTCACCATGCCCGAACTACACCGCCTGCACCAAACGATTTTGGACGAGAATCTCGATCGCAGCCGTTTTCAAAAGAAAATATTGGCCACCGGTCGGTTCGAACGGCTTCCTAAGTTGAAAAAAGAAAGCCCTGGTAGCAATCCTTACCAATACCGGCTTAAAAACCGATCTTAACCCCTTAAGTTGTTTTAGTACCTTTAGGTATTGAGCAACCACCCATGAAACGAATCCATTACTTCTTTTTGTTGATCGCCCTAAGCGGTTTCACCTATGGTCAAGAGGCCGACCCCGTGCTTGTAGCGCCGGGGGATTGGACCTATGAAAAATTGACCTTACCCCTTTCTTTTGCCCCAGACATTCCGTTGACAGGTTATGAGGAGGTGCGGTTTTCCCCACAATGGAACGTCATGAACACCGATGGCTTTTGGACCTATGCCTTCGCTTGGGTTTTGAAACAGCCCTTGAACGTCGATAAGCAGACACTGGCGACCTACCTCGAATCCTATTATGACGGTTTGATGCAAGCAGTCGGTAAATTCGAAACGGTCGACACCCAAGTGGCCTTGCAAGAAAACGAATCCGGATATGAGAGTACGGTGGTCACCAAAGACGGTTTCTTTACCAAAGCGGAAATCCGTCTTCATCTGAAGATCACCACCCATCAAAAGGGAGGCTTATGGGTGTTCAAACTGTCACCCAAACCGAAGGACCATACCAACTGGGAAGTATTGCAGGCTATTCGTCCCAAAGCCTTGAAAACGGTAACCTTAAGCGGCAAGTTCAAGACCTTTGACGGTATATCGATAGCCTACACCGATACCGGAAGCGGGTATCCGGTGCTGTTGCTACACGGATTCATCAATAGCGGTAACTCATGGAATAAAACGGAGCTTAAAAAAGCGTTGATCGCCCAGGGGTTTCGCGCCATCGTTCCCGACTTACGGGGTAATGGTCAATCGGACAAACCGCAATTGCCTGATAGCTATCACCATGATGCCGAAGTAAAAGACCTTTTGGCCCTTGCCGATCATTTGAACCTCACCGCCTATCATGCCGTTGGATATTCTCGGGGAAGCATCGTTTTGGCCAAACTGCTAACGCAGGAACTACAGATCACCAAAGCGGTCTTAGGTGGAATGGGTGCTGATTTCACCGACCCCGACTGGGAGCGGCGCAAGGCCTTTGCAGATGCGTTTAGTGGTCGAAAAGCAGCGGACACCTTAACTTCGGGAGCAATAGCCTATGCCGAATCGATCGGGGCGGATCTAAAGGTGTTGGGGCATTTGCAGGATTTTCAACCGGTAACCCGACCTACCGAACTAAACAACATCCGTATTCCGGTCTTGATCGCCTGTGGCGATGCCGATACCGACAATGGTGACCCCAAGGAACTACAGGCAATGATACCAAAAAGCGAAATGATCTTGCTCAAAGGCGACCATAACAACACCTACAAACAAGCCGATTTTGCCGGGGCGGTCATCGATTTTTTAACAAAAAACTGAATTGGCACTACAGGCTATAAACGACTCGAAACGTAACGAAACGGGGTTGGATGAAGGTTTCCGATGAGAAGACCGACACGTTATTGGCACTGTTGCGAACCTGGGCGTCGATATCCAGTAAATTGGTAGCCTTCAATTCATATTCCCATTTCGCATCGCGGTCTTTGCGGTACGCCAATGAAGCATCCCAATTCTGGAACGACTGTGAATTTCCATCGCCCAAGTCCTGATTGGTATAGGTGTACTGCGATCGCAGGGTGACCGATTTCCAGATATAGGCATCGAAATCGATCGAAGGGGCATTGGTCACGAACTTGGTCACTCCCCCACCTTGTTCATTGTTGGTGACACTGTAACGGTATCGAAAATTGATATTGGGGGCGATTTTGAAATTGGTTCGGATTCCCGGGGTATAGGTCTGGGTAAATCCTTCGTTCAATGAGCGTTGGCCTTGAATGAATTGGTTGATCTTGCTGTAATTGAACCCAGCGTTCAAGGTGGCCTGTACCTTACCGAAGGTGCGCTGTACACGGCCGAACAGACTGAAGGTCTCATCGGCGAAATTCGAGTTGAAAAAGGTACTCGTACGGATGACGTTCTCGAAATCGGTCAAACTACGGATCTGGTCGATGTTGTTCGAATAGGCCGCACGTGCGAAAACGTTGGTGTAGTTGAACAAGTTAAAGCTACTGTACAACAGACTGATATTGTTCGACAAGGCGTTTTGCAACCCGGCTTCCCCGAATTGGATGTCATTGAAACTATTCAAAATCAGCCCCTCGGCCAATCGGGTGACATCGGTAAACTGGTTGCGCATATCATAGCGCAAGGTGAGCGATTCACTCTTTTTCAGATCGATCCGGGTCTCGAATTCGGGTAGCACGCGAAAGAAATTGTCTTCGAAAATACTGCCGAACTGCTCGTTCTTGTTTCCGTAGGCATGCACCGATAGTCCAGGGGTAATGGTAAATTTTCCTGTTTTCAAGCGGTAGCGCAATCCGAGATACAGATCACTGAAATTATAGGTAATATCATTACGTGATCGTCCATCGTTAATGACCGGTGTAGGCTCGAAGGTAGATCCATCATCCAAGAACTGGAAAATGGAGGAATTGAACTCCTGACGGCTAAAGATCACCCCAAAGGTCACGTTCAAGTTGCTCTTTTTATTCAAGATGTTGTAATAATCCAACTTCGCATCCAGCTGATTTGATTTGATCATTCTATTCTGATCGAAAACATAGGCGTCCTGCCCCGTATCGAAGCCCAGGGACCCCGCTGTCGCGTCGAAGGCATCGTTATCCGAATCCGTATTGGTCAATACCGCATTATAAAAAGGATCTTCCTCCCTCAATTGATGTTGGGCCTCAAGGGCAAAGATGTTATTCTCGTTCAGGGTATAATAGTAATTCAAATTCTGGTTTAGGCTCCATGGAGTATAGTCGTCGACACGAAGTGTATTTCCCAAGACCGAGGATGCGACCAATTGACTCTGTTGATCGCTGGCGATCCGTGCCAAAACATCATAGTCGATCTGGTTGCTGTAATTGGGTTGGAAGGAGGCACTTAATTTCACCAAACCTTCCTCAGAGCGTTCACGACCCGAAGCTTCGGTCACCTCATCGGGAATGCCCAAAGCAGGGTCGGTATATTGGATGCCGTTGATTTCCCGAGATAAAATCCTGCTGCTGCTATAAATCAAAAAACCGCTTAAATCCAAGCCCGAAGATGGGGAATAACTGAAATTCGCCGTCGCCAATTTGCTTTCGATTTCCAAGGTGTTGTTTTGATCGGTCAAAAAGTTCAAGCTGTTGTTCCCCAAACTGATATCGGTACCGCTATTTTGGCTCGGTACTCGAAAACCTCCGTTTAAATTGCGGATATCACGCCGGTTCAATGCCACTTCACCTGTATTGTTGAAATCGCCGATAAAGTTGAGGGTGTACTTCGGACTGTAGTAGAACAACTTCGGTTGTACCACGTACAAGCCGTCATCTGGAGAGGCCCCGCCACCCAAGGTAACATCGCCGAACCAGAAATTCTCTTTTCCTTCCTTCAGCTTAATGTTCAGGGCGACATTGTCTTGGTTGTTCCTGACACTTCGCAACTGCCCGACTTCGGCATAGTTTCGAAGTACCTGGATCTTATCGACCGCTTTTGAAGGAATGTTCTTGGTCGCTAGTTTGGTGTCCCCATCAAAAAAGTCCTTGCCGTTCACCATGAGTTTGTTGACCACCTTCCCTTCAACTTCGACCTGCCCGTCTTCATTGATCTCGACCCCCGGTAATTTCTCCAAAACGTCTTCGAGCTTTCGTTCCGTACCGTCTTGAAACGAATCGGCATTGTAGACCAAGGTATCCCCCTTGACTTGAACCGGCATTTCATAGACCAGTTCGACCTCGTCAAGGGCGTTTTCAGGTTCCAGAACAAAGTCGGTAACAATATCCGATTCCTTCGTCTCCAAGGGCACCTTGAGCATCTTCATGCCCACATAGCTGATTTGGATTTGGTACGAACCATTGGGGCCTAGTTCGATCTTGAACTTTCCCGAATCGTTGGTAATGCCATAGGAGGCCATGGCATTGGTTTCTTGATTGATGGCGATTACATTGGCCAGTTCTAGCGGATTACCCAGGGTGTCTTTGACGACCCCTTCCAATTGTATTTGGCCATAAGCGGTCAGGCCGATCAACAAGACCAGCGCGGTCAGGATTCGCTTCATCGTTTTCTTTTGGATGGAACTAGGATAAGGAGGTTTGGATTAGCGGGTTCTTCTTCTGCCCCTATTTTCCATCATCTCTTTCATTTTGCCCAAGACCGTGGTCTCATACTCGGCCTTGGTCACCACCGTGCCTTTTTTAGGGGCTTCTATATCCAATGATTCTTTGGGGTTCATCACGATTTTGGAACAAAGCATGGTCGTTCCGCCGGCATTGACCTCCAGTATCAACCCTGGGAGGCCCCAATATTCAGCCGGACCATGTGAAACGGGAATCTGGGGTGTATACCAAGCCACTACTTGGGTCATATCGATCTGGGGTTCACCACCTTCTTCCGCGTTGGCGGCTTGTTGGTTGCGCAATTTGCCCCATGAAAAATCATACCAGGTCAATTCATTGGTCGGTACCAAAGCCGATGCTTTGAAACAGGTATACTCGCCGATTTGCTTGGTCTCCGAACCAATGTTCCAATTGAACGCCTGCAGTTTGTCTTTCACCAAAAACTTTTTACCGTAGAACTCCTGGCTTTGGACCAAGGCGTCTTCCTTCACATTTTTGTATTGTTCCCCGCGGGCGAAGTTCTTTCCCCAAGAATCCGTGGCCCCCGACATGGCATCGAGTTGTTCTTCTTCATTAAAGACCGATGCTTCTTTGTTGAAGTTCAATATATAGGTCTTCTCCAAACGATTCTTCAAGCGTTCCTTGATTTGTTTTTTTTGGGCTTCGCTCATTCGGGCTCCCCAACTCCCCAATTCGAGGGTCGATTTTGAAAAGTATACCGCTTGGCCTTGAAAATCAGGAGCTTCAGGTTGGATCGAACCGAATAACAAAAAGATCAAGGAAAAAAACGTAACGAGGATAGATTTCATGGTGGTCTCTGTTGAATTAGCTTTGTTTAACGAATATATAAAAAGACTAAACATTTTTATTATGTTTATCAAAACATTAACAGGACCCAAAGAAACTACATGGATTGTCAAGATTTTTTATCTTACTGCATATGGCCCAACTCCAGCTTTCGAAAAATGCGATACTCCAAGAGCCAGGTGAATTGAATAGTAAAATCTATGTGGTACAATCTGGCTTACTACGAAGTTATGCCGTTGACACCAAAGGCAAGGAACATGTGTTTATGTTCGCGCCCGAAGGATGGGTGATTGCGAACAATGCCCCCCCAGAAGCACCCACAAGCTTGTTTATCGATGTCTTGGAAGATGCCGTGGTCGAAGTGCGACACAAAAACCTATCGGACGAACAGCAGAACGTCGGGCCCTTGGTCAAACGCTTGCACGTCTTGCAGCAAAGGGTTATGGGCCTCATGGCTTCTTCGGCCTTAGAGCGGTATCAAGTGTTCATCGAAACCTATCCTGATATCGTTCAACGGGTTCCCCAACGCATGATCGCCTCATACTTAGGAGTTACTCCAGAAGCTTTGAGCAAGGTAAAGTCAGCCAATTTCAGGACGCCCTGATCCGTTTTCTTAATCTAGGTTAATGTATACTTTAAGGGGATTAGGGAACTTTCCGGACAAATTCCCATGTATGAAAACCATTTCCTTTTGTTTGCGCACCGCCTCTATCTTATGGATCGTTTGGGGTCTGGTACACGTCCTAGCCGGTGTTATGACCATGAAGGGCGTTTTGACCGGGGATATCAGCGCCTCCGTCATCGGTATCGCCGATGCCGTTGACCCCGACACCCTGACCATGGACTATCCCAAAGCGGCCGGTGCGATCATCGGGCAACACGGATTCAATCTTCTATGGATCGGTATGGTCACCTTTTTTTGTGCTTTTGGCATATGGAAAGGGAACAGAAATGCTATTTATCTAGCCGCACTCACAGGCGGATTGGCCGACTTGGGCTACTTTCTGTTCTTGGATTTGGGTGGGTTCGTTCATTTCATCCCGGGTACCCTGATGACCATGGTTTCCGCATCGGCCATCATCCTTAGTTGCTATGCCATTTTCCTCCAACGCAAAACCGCACAAGGCTAGCTGTCCTTTACAGTTTCCAAGTTAGGCAGACACCGGCATATTGGTTGGTGTAACCCCGAAAAGAGCGCGAAGCGAGATCCACGGTATTGGCTTCCCTAAACCTACTGTAGGCCCTTCCGGTGAACAACAGCCCTTTGATCGGTAATTGGTGTTCGAACTGCAATGAAATATCGGTGTAAGTATAGCGAAGCAAATCGGTCGCCCCAGGAGCTTGTATATCGGTATACCCCCGCACCTGGTACTTTACCAAGGCATTGATCCGCGTCTTGTCGTTATCAAAACGCAAACGGATCCCTGGTCCGTATTGGTGAAACCCGGAACGGTTCTCGAGACGATCGAAACGACCGTAATACGTCAGTTGGGGTGCAATTTCGAAAACAGCGTTCAACGGTAAGTTGTAAAATCCGGTGAGCTTCGCATAGTCCCAATCACGACGGCCCGTTTGGGGCGATTCTTCTGAATTGAAGGTGTCGTATAGGCGTTTTTTGATATAAGTCGTCAGTCCGAACGAATGCTCGAATCTTCCGGGGCGGAATTCCTGTCTGGTCGCCAAACGCAGTCCGTATTCATTGAATTGAAGGTCCCTGACCCCGTAGGCATCGAAATTCTTGAAATTATAAAAGGCCTCAAAGGAAGTGCGATGTTGTTTGGTTGGGCGCCAAGCCAGTCCACCCGAAGCACCATAATTGGTATACCCTAACGGATTGACCAAAACGTCTTGGGCACCGTCAAGCCCCTCACGATCCATTCGATTAAAGTGCAATTCGCCTAGCAGTTTGATCGATTTCGAGAGTTTGCGATCGTATTTTACCGCCAAATCCAAACTCCAATAGCTATCGGTCATTTGTTCTTGGAACAACCTCGCAAAGGGGGAAATGGCAATGCGGATCCGGTTGGCCTTCCATTGGTAGCGGTAATCGTAATCAAAGAACAAATCTAGATAGCCACTACTGGAAATCAAATCGTTTTCGTTCAATAAGCTACCATCGACCAATACCTGATCGGGGCTTTTAAAGTAATTGTACTCGTAACCGGTTTGGCTGCCGAATTCGAATCGGTGCCGTTCTTGGGCCATGGTGTTCAACGCCGATAGCAATAAACAAAAGGTGATATACTTTTTCATAAAATGGGATGTTTTGGAATTAGGCCAGACAATTCGCCAGACCTTGTTGATTGACTAATTGTATGCCGAGGCCCGGCCGTACATTGACTTCCATGATTTGCGGCCCTTTGACCTTATCGATGACCAAGTCGATTCCGAGATACTCCAGCGGAAAGGCTTTGGCCGTCTTTCGGGCCAATTGCAACATGGTAAACCAAAACGGGATTTGCATGCCGAAGACTTGGTTCGAATTATCGGGATGATGCAGCGTATACCGTTTTCCGTCATACACCTGCGTTAAGGTGCCTTTGGTCATGTCGACCCCGATACCCACACCGTTTTGATGTAAATTGGCCTTACCGTCCGACTTCGAGGTCGGCATCCGCAACATAGCCATCAGCGGTTTACCCTTGAGGGTAATGATCCGGAAATCAGGGACGCCTTCATCATAGATCTCGGCAAAGAACGGATGCGGCACAATACACTCCTCAATGAGACAGGCGTCGGTCATCGTATTACCGCTACTTTGCCAGCGACCCTTGGTATTTTTCCTTAAAATCTTGATGCCCCCGCCACCGCAGCCCTTGGCAGGTTTGATGACCAAGGTTTCATGGTCTTGCAAAGCGGCCCATTTTGACTTAATCTCACTGATCCGTTCAATCACCGCATACGTACGGGCGCAGGCAATGCCATGTTCATGCAACAGCATCTTGGCCTTGACCTTGTCATCGGCGAGGGTGTAATGCTCACGCTGATTGTGCGGGTAAATCAATTCGATATTGCGGCGATTGAGCCCGACCACCCCCTTGGGGTTTCGGACCTGGAATAATTTTCCTAACATGATCAGCTGAATTTTAAGGGCAACAAGGGTTGAAAACGAAGGAGCTCGGTCCACCGTAAGCCGACATAGCGTCCTAATAGCATACAAGCCGTGATGACCAATAAGAGCAATTCCGGAAATAAGATCAGGATCCCGTCTAGGCCGGGCACGGCGAAAAGCAGGTAACATACGCCGACGGCCAAAAGTGTTTGGAGCAAGGTTCCCGTCGCTTTATGGAAACCGTCTTCAACAATGAGCTTCGAAAAGCGCTCTGCCGAAATTGTCAAAATGATGGTCGGGAACAAGGTCAACGCCCCTAACCAAGGGATATCGATTCGCAGACCGAAGTAATTGCCCAAGGCCATCACCAAGACCATAAGGGTCAACGAAATGACCAATTTGGGGGTATGCAGTAACCCCATGGCATCAAAAGGACGGGTAATCAAGCCAACGAACAAAATCAAGAAAAGGAAGAGTACCATTCCGGTCGTAAATCCGGTTTCCAAAAGGGAAAAAGCGATGAGCACCGGTAAAAAGACCCCAAAGGTGCGAATGCCGACGATATTCCGTAATAAGGCGACGATCAATCCGCCCAAGGGCAGCATCAATAACAAAAAGAGGTTCTTTTTCGAAATCGCGCCGTTTTTGACCAGCCCCCATAACGAAAACGCCGTCAATTCATCGATCCCTTGGGCTTCCTCATTGATCATAGGCAGCGATTCTTGAGGTTTGATTTCATAGGCATAGTCAAATTGGATGCCCGGGCTATGGGTCACTAAAAAGGCATCGCCTTCATACAATTCCAAATAATTGGCAGGCAGATAGGCAAAATGACCGTTCAGGGCATCAAAAGGCACCCAATCGCCGTTGATGTGCAATTCGGCCCAAGCGTGACTGGTACGCTTGTTCGATGCTTTTAAGATAATCCCCCCTTTGATGCGGGCCGGATACCCCAGATTCCTGGCCAAGGCGACCAAAAGCCGACTCTTACCATTGCAGGAGGCTTTGTTTCGTTCCAAAGCACCCAAAGCATCGGTCAATGTGATTATCGGTGCGGTAGGAATACCGTGCACATAATCGAACACCGACTGAACGACCGCTTTATCACTGGCAGTGCCCTTAGAAAGTCGTTTCGCCAGTTGGGCGATGGGCTCGGCATCCGATTGGATGTGTTCGCTAGGTACCAAAAAGCCTTCCATACCGGTGGTCATTGGTTTGAATTTAGACGGTAGTCCGAACAGTTGGTCCCTCCCCCTAAAAGCAAAGGAGTAGCTCACGCTTTCATAGGTATTCGGTACGTCCGTCGTCCAATGGCCGCGCACATTCGGACCCTCGGCCACGGTCGTGAACCCAATGGTAGGGGGCATGATGCTTTTTTGGGCTAGGATTTGTTGTCTTGCGTTGTTTTTAGGCAAAAACGCCTTCACGAAGGTGGTCGCACTATCGGTTTTGAAGAAATACCGGTAGGTCACCCGATACACCGCATCAGCTTTAAATTCCGCTTCGTTTTTTGAAAGCCATTCCAACTTATAGGCGATGGATGCCACAGCGAGTACGCTCAGTGCGAACAGGATGGACTTGTAATGCTTTGGGACGGTCATAACCAATTATTTTTTAGTTTTGGTAGTAGAACAGGATACTTTGGATTCACCCCACCCCCCTAGAAAAAAATTCCCTGAATGAGCGAAAGCGAAAAGTCCGTTTGCGAGAAAAGGGTATTCGACCAGCTGTTCGACCTCCATGCGGAAACGCTTCGCAATTACCTCTATTACCAATCAGGAAACCTACCCCAGGCCGAAGACCTTGTTCAAGAGGCCTTCATCAAACTCTGGAACAATTGCAAAAAGGTCGTTTTCGAAAAGGCCCGTGGATTTTTGTTTGCCGTGGCGAAAAACGCCTTTTACAACCAGGTAGAACATCAAAAAGTAGTGTTGAAATATGCCAAAAGGCCCCAACGATCCATAGAACACGAAACCCCTGAATACCAATTGGAGGAAAAAGAATACCGCGAAACGCTCGAATCGGCGATTGCGGCCCTCCCCGAAGGCCAACGCGAGGTGTTTTTGATGAATCGCATCGATGGCATGACTTATAAAGAAATCGCAGCCTTTTTGGAAGTTTCCCAAAAAGCGGTGGAAAAACGCATGCACAAGGCTTTGGACAAGTTGCGGAAAACAGTGCGGAATATTTAACGGATAAGGGGGTAGGGTAAAAATGGAGTACCCTGTTTCCTAGATGTATGTAGCAAAACTATGTTCGAAGAAAAAGATGATACGATAATGGCCCGTTGGCTCGCTGGGGAGTTGACCGATGCGGAATCGGCCGAGTTCGAGGCATCCGAAACCTACGCGGAATACCTACGGTTACAACAGCATCTTGAGGGCATTGAAAAACCCGGGTTCGACAAGGAAGCCCTTCGCGAAAAAGTATGGCAGGGCATTGCATCCGGCAACGTAAAAAAGGTGGTGAACCTAAGGCCACTCTATTACACCTTGGGTATCGCGGCCTCCATAGTGCTCCTTTTTGGTCTATTCTTCAGTAAAATCACCTACAGTACCGGTATCGGAGAGAAAAGCGAAATCATCCTCCCAGACGGCAGTACGGTCGTATTGAATGCGCAATCGCGCTTGCAACACCGTCGATTCTTTTGGACGAACAACAAAACCGTACAGCTCGAAGGGGAAGGCTTTTTCAAGGTGACCAAGGGCGAAGGTTTTCAAGTACGCACTACCTCAGGGGATGTGAGTGTCTTGGGAACAGAGTTCAACGTAAAAATCCGAAATGAGGACTTTGAACTCCGATGCTATGAGGGCAGGGTCCGTTTCGACCATGCCCCTGAGGAACAACGATCGGTATTGGAAGCCGGTGATGCCTTGACCTTCAAAGACAAGGTGATGGTCACTTTTCAACATAGCGATGACAGACCCGACTGGCAAAGCGGTCAAAGCCGCTTTTCGAATGCGGAGTTGCAGAAGGTACTGGCCGAATTAGAGCATTACTACGCGGTCCGTTTCGAGTATAACCCCAAGCTCATCGAAGGAAGGTTTACGGGCAGTTTCGTGCATGACGACCTGCTGTTGGCCCTAAAGTCGGTGTTGGTTCCTATGGGAATCCGGTACGAATTATCGGAAGATCAAAAAACCGTCACCTTGTATGCACGATAGCCTCAAGCGTTTCTTATTGACAGGGATGCTTTTAGCCATGGTGTTCGTGGCCAAGGCCCAAGACCGCTATGCCTTTACCTACGATGACGCCCCCTTGGCACAAGTCCTTCAAGATGTTGAAGCCCGTTCGGATCTTTTGTTTTCCTATTCCGAAACGGTTATCGCCGAATACCGTATCACGCTTTCGAAAGAATTGACGATCAATGGGTTATTGGCATATCTCCAAAGTGACACCGGCTTGTTGTTCGAACCAATCGGCACCAATCAGATCATCATCAGTCCACCGGACACACGAAGTACCGTATGTGGTTATGTCTTTGATGCGATCGATAAAACGCCTTTGGCTTTTGCCACCATCTTGATCAAGGGCACCACCAAAGGATACACCACCGATGCACGGGGTTATTTTTCAATTGTCGACGAACCGATCGAAACGGGGATCCTGCTCCAATTCGTGGGCTATGCGACCCGATTGCTCATGCCCTCCGATTTCACGGACCAAGAATGCCTGAATTTCTTAATGGAACCCCAAATCGAATCCTTGAAAGAGGTGGTGGTACGTTCTTACCTGATCAAGGGCATCGATAAGAACAAAGACGGTTCATTGACCCTCCAACCTGCCGAACAAGGGGCTTTACCAGGGCTCGTGGAATCCGATGTTTTCCAATCGGCACAGTGGGTCCCTGGCATAACGAGCATCAACGAGACCGTGTCCGACATCCAGATCCGTGGCGGTTCGGCCGACCAAAACCTGATCCTGTATGACGGTATCAAAATGTATAATACCGGACATTTCTTTGGAATGTTATCGATATTCAACCCGAACATCACCACCCGTGCCACCTTGTCGAAAAGCGGGGCCTCAGCAGCCTATGGCGAACGTATTTCAGGGGTCATCGACATCGAAGGGGAAACCCAAATCCCCGAAACCTTGAATTTCGGTCTAGGACTGAACGGCACACAAGCTGACGCCTACCTGAAAGCCCCTTTGGGGGATAAGGTAGGCTTGGTCGTTTCGGGCCGTCGTTCTTATGCCGATATTGAAGGCTTGGGCACTCCTACCTTTGAGGCCATTTCCGAAAAAGTCTTCCAGAACACCATCATTGTCAACGATGGCAATGGTCAAGTCATTCCCGCCGAAGAAGACGAAGAAACCCTGGTCGAAGGCGAAGAAGTTTTTTCATTTTATGACCTCAACCTCAAACTGATGATCAAACCCTCTGAGAACGATAGCATCTATGTCAGTGGCTTGTTGACCGACAACGATTTGAATTTTATGCTGGTCGATGATGAAAACCGGTCACAAGATGCCTTGAGCACCGAGAACCAAGGGCTCAGTTTTGATTGGACAGGACGCAAAGGCCGGGATTGGCACCACAACCTCAGTGCGTATTACTCCAATTTCGACAGCCAATACCGCAATCGGTTTTTTGAAGACAATGCAGTGACCGAGGAAAACCTTAGGCGCAATTCGGTCAAGGACTATGGCTTACGTGCTGGCTTGGCCTATGATCTTGACGAAAAACAACAACTTGAATTAGGATATCAACTGACGCGCAACGAAGTGGCTTATCAATTGTTTCGCGATGAGCTTGGCGATGAGGATATCGAACCCGAAGACCCTGAGGACGGCGAAGTTTCTGCAGACGAAAGGGACTTCAATGAAGCCTCGAATTTTAAAAACACCACCCATGCCTTATATGCCAATTATGACTTCAGACCAAAAAATCGTGGTTTGGTACGGCTTGGCCTTCGAGGGTCGCGGTTTTCACTTCTTGACGCTTGGTATTTCGAGCCTCGATTGAATATCGAATATCCGCTCAGCAAAAACCTTCGTATCAAGCTGACCGCTGAACGGCGCTTTCAAATCGTCAGTCAATTGATCGAATTCGAAGATACCCGATTGCGCTTACAAAGCGGTATCTGGACATTGACGGAAGAGAATATACCCGTTTTGGAAAGCACCCAGTTCTCGACCGGCTTCTTATACGATATCGGAGGGTGGACCTTGGATGTGGATGCCTATTTCAAAAACATCGATGGCTTGACGTCTTTTACCAACGGGTTTACCAATGCGTCTGAAGAATACTCGCAAGGGGAAAGCGAAATTTTCGGGATCGACGTCCTCCTTAAAAAACAATGGCAGGCCTATCGTATTTGGCTAGGATATACCTTCAACGAAGTGAGGTATCGTTTTGAAGAACTCGCAGCAGGCCAATTTCCGGGCAACAATGATATCACCCACAACCTGACCCTATCGAACACCTATGAACTTGACGCTTGGCGGTTTTCATTGGGTTGGAATTTCCGTTCCGGGGCTCCGTTTACCCCGGTTACAGGTTTTGACGCTATGAACGGGGATATTGATTTCGCACCCATCAATAGTGCCCGCTTGCCCGATTACCACCGATTGGATGCTTCGATCCAGTATCGGTTTGCATTCAATGCAACGGGAAACACAAAGGGGGTCTTAGGGGTTTCGGCCCAAAACCTTTACGTCCGTCAGGTACCGCTTTCCGTGTTCTATCGCGTGGATGAAAATCCGGAAACCGGTTTGCAAGAAATCGACCAATTGGAGCAATTGTCATTGGGCTTTACCCCGAATTTTTTATTTCGGGTAAGCTTTTAGGGGTAGGGTACCCCAAGCCTGTTCCTGTTTTCTTTAAAAAACATCCTATGAACGTTTCCTTGATAACCCGATTCTTTTGTATGCTCATGCTGGTTTTTTCCTGCAGTGCGGAAAACCCCATGTCACCTAGCCCGGAAAACCCCAGTGGTGCGGCCACGACCATCATGCCCTTAGGCGCTTCAAGGGTCGAAGGAGCCCGCCCGGAATACGAAAGTTACCGGTACGAGTTATGGAAGTTATTGGTCGATTCGGGCGTCGAATTTGATTTTGTAGGTACACGGGAAGACGGAGCCACCTATCCAGCTTATGCCGATCGTCGTTTTGATCCCGATCATGAAGGACGTGGCGGTTTTACCTCCGGTCAGATCTTACAGGGCCTACCAGCTTGGTTACAGCAAACGGGAGGGCCTGATATCGTCTTATTGAGTTCGCCGGGGGGCAACGATGCCTTGACCGGCCAATCTTATGAGCAAGCCCTAACGAATATCAAGGCGATCATCGACCTCCTGCAATCGGCGAACCCGAAGGTAACGATCATCATCGAACAACTGGCGCCGGCCATGAGCAGCGCCATGACCCCACAGCTGACCACCTTTTTCAATCAATTGCAAGAAGACGTGCCAAAGATCGCCATGGAAGAGCGAACCGCCACCTCGGCCATTTTAGTGGTGGATATGGCGACCGGATTCGGCGATAGCTTATTGGCAGATGATGTACATTACAATGAAGCAGGGGCAGGTTTTATCGCGGCCCGGTACTTTGAAGTCTTACAAGGGGTACTTGTAAACTGAGAGATTCCCTAAAATAATAGCGCATCCCAGCGCTTTAAGAGTATTCCTACGATTCTGCATTTTCGTTATCTTTCGGTTATCTAAAAAACCGCTATGAAACGAATACTACTCTTCATTTGTTGTTTCGGGTATTGCCTAACGATATGCGCCCAAAAACAGCTTGATGCCAAGGCATCCGACCCTACTCTTATGGGATGGATGCAAGGCTTCCCTCCAAATTCCGATCGCATCGCATTGGCCGAAGATGGAAGTTTTTTCACCTTTCCCGCCTTGCGATACAGTGTCTGCCATATGCGGCAGTTCTTACCGACCATCGAAGTGGCGGCGGCCCAAAGCGATCGTTATGAATTCTCCGTTGATTTTGACAGTCACATCGATTCCCTTTCGTTCACCCCTTTGAACGGCACGGGTCGTATGGGTTGGACCGAATCTTTGGCGACCAACTATACCGATGGCCTATTGATCCTGCACCGCGGCACCATCGTTTATGAAAAGTATTTTGGGGCCTTACAACCAGAAGGGGTACATGCAGCCATGTCGGTCAGCAAAACCTTTACGGGTACCCTTGGGGCATTATTGGTAGCCGAGGGGGGTTTGGACGAGACCAAGCCCGCAGCGGACTATGTGCCTGAATTACAAGGTTCCGCCTTTGGGGATGCCACGATACGTGAGATACTCGATATGACCACGAGTTTAAAATACAGTGAGGACTACTCGGATCCAAACGCCGAAGTATGGGTATTTTCGGCCGCGGGCAACCCGCTACCCAAACCCAAAGGGTATACTGGACCGAAAAATTACTACGCCTATTTACAAACGGTGCAAAAAGGGGATGGTGCCCATGGTTATGCGTTTGCTTACAAAACCATCAATACCGATGTGATGGGTTGGATCGTATCACGGGTGACGGGAAAAACGATTCCGCAGTTGCTTTCCGAACGTATTTGGAAACCTATAGGCACCCATATTGACGGTTATTTCCAAGTGGATGCCGCGGGTATTGCCTTTGCAGGAGGTGGCTTCAGTGCCAATATGCGCGATATGGCCATGTTCGGTGAAATGATCCGGAACCAAGGCCGCTTCAATGGCCGACAGGTCTTGCCGGTCGCTTTGGTAGAAGACATTATGAAAGGGGGCGATCAGGAGCGCTTCGCCAATTCAGCTTACGCCTCATTAAAAGGGTGGAGCTATCGCAACATGTGGTGGATTACGCATAATGCGAACGGCGCCTTTGCAGCTCGGGGCGTGCACGGTCAAACCATCTATATCGACCCTGCAGCGGAAATGGTTTTGGTCAGGTTCGCATCACATCCTGAGGCCAAAAATGCCAAAATCGACCCGACTTCGCTTCCGGCCTATCAAGCTGTTGCGGATTACCTGATGACGAAACAATAACGCACATAACCTTACTTTAATAGCCGATTGAATCCCATGACCGAAACTGACCCACCCACGTCCAATACCACTAAAGACCTCAAGTTATACTCGACCAAGGCCATAGGAGGAGCCACTTTTCTGGGCGGTCCGCTTGCCGCCGGCTATATGATCGGTGAGAATTTCAAAGCGCTTGAACAACCGCAGGCAGCAAAGAAATCCCTATGGATCGGCGTCCTATCGACCGTTATCCTCTTCGGAGGGATCTTTATGCTCCCTAAAGCCATTGTCGATCGTATACCGCGACAGCTGATCCCGTTGGTATACACCGCCATCATTTGGGGACTCGTGGAGTGGAAGCAGGGCCAGGTACTGAAAGACCATCAATTTTTCGGGAACGTATTTTATTCGGGTTGGCGAGCGGCCGGTATCGGATTGCTTTCGCTACTTTGCCTAGCCGTTTTCGCATTCGGCTATGTTTTTTTATTGGAATCGGACGATCCAGCCTATGCCGAGTATGATACCAAAATGGCCGTATACGGAAAAAACGAAGAGGAATCCTTAGCCGTATTCGAAGGGATCGAACAAAAAAGCAATGCGCGCATCATCACGGAATTGGACCTGACAAGCATACCGCGTTGGAAAGAGAACATCGCCTTGCTCAAGGACTTGAATTCGTTAGAGGGCATGCCCTCCGAATTATTGGAACGGAACAGCATCATCTTGGCGTATTCCGAACTTCGCTTGCAACAATGTCATCTGATCAAAAAAATCGTATCGGAAGATACCAACCGCTATGATCACGAACTGGAACTTTTAAACCAACGAATCAACACCGAAGTCGAAAAATTGAACCGGATACCATGACCAAACCCTATGCCCTCTTGCCCGATCGCGTGAAAGCCGCGGTAATCGATGCGATCGTTATCGTGGCCGGAATGTATGCCATTTCGGAAGTACTGGCCCTTTTCGATCAGGTTCCCGATTCGGTTCGGATGATCGCCGCCATTTTCCTCTTTTTACTCTATGACCCATTGATGACCAGTCAATTCGGCGGCACCATCGGCCATACCTACAGCAACATCACGGTCAAAAAAGAGCGCGATACCACACAAAACATTTCCTTTTTCGCAGCACTGATCCGATTTGTCCTAAAAGCGACCTTGGGGTGGCTGTCTTTATTGACCGTTACCGCCAATGACAAGAAAATGGCTTTGCATGACCTAGCCATCCGCTCCGTGGTGTTGGAGTTTGAAAAAAAGAGCTGACCCCCCAAAAAAGTGTACACTAGAAAAGTTTCCGCACTGCCTCTAAAGTGCGGTCCAAATCCCCATAACTTAGAGCATCGTTTAAAAAGTAACTTTCAAAAGCGGAAGGCGGCAAGTACACCCCCTCGTCCAACATGCCATGGAAATACCGCTTGAAGTCTTCGTTGTTTCCTTTGGCTGAAGAGGCGAAGTCCGTTACCGGGGCATCGCAGAAGTGTACCGAAACCATACTGCCGAAGCGGTTGATCTGATGGGTCACGCCCTTTTCAGACAGAATTCCGGCAATACCCTCATGCAAATACGCCGTCTTTTGTGCTAGGCTTTCGAAGACTCCAGGTTGTTGTTCGATTTCGGTCAACATGGCCAGACCGGCACTCATTGCCAAGGGATTTCCGCTTAATGTCCCCGCCTGATACACCGGTCCTTCGGGGGCCAGGTGTGCCATTATCTCAGCGCGGGCAGCGAAAGCGCCAACGGGCAAGCCCCCACCGATGACCTTGCCGAACATGACAATGTCGGCATCGATTCCCAAGGCTTCTTGGGCCCCACCACGGGCCAAACGAAATCCGGTCATTACCTCGTCGAACAATAACAAAATGCCTTCTTGGGTACAGAGTTCGCGCAGTCCTTTGATAAATTCCGTCTTGGGTACGATACACCCCATATTTCCGGCGACGGGTTCCAAAATGATGGCGGCGATTTCACCCGGATTGTTCGCCACCAGGTTCTTGACGCCTTCCAAATCGTTATAATCGGCCAAGAGGGTGTCCTTGGCGGTTCCTTGGGTCACTCCTGGGCTATTCGGACTTCCGAAGGTAACGGCCCCGCTTCCCGCTTGGATCAGAAACGAATCGGAATGCCCGTGATAGCAGCCGGCGAATTTGATGATTTTATCCTTTCCGGTAAAGCCACGTGCCAATCGCACGGCGCTCATGCAGGCTTCGGTACCGGAATTCACGAAACGGATCTTGTCGATATTCGGCACCATGCTAACCGCTAGTTTGGCCAGCTCCGTCTCTATTTCGGTAGGGATACCGAAAGAGGTTCCCTTTTGCGCCTTGGTGACCACCGCATCGATGACCGGACGATGGGCATGCCCGAACAACAGTGGGCCCCATGAGGCAATATAGTCGATGTATCGGTTGCCGTCTACGTCATAGAGATAAGCCCCTTTGGCCTCGTCGATGAAAATCGGTTCACCACCGACGGCCTTAAAGGCACGTACCGGGGAATTCACCCCACCGGGAATATAATTTTTGGCTTCAGCGAACAAAGCGCTGCTGCGTTGGTATCGCATGCTTATTTTGTTTTGATCTTCCGTAAATTCAAGACCTGCCCTATCGACAAGACGGTATTTTCCATATTGTTCAACCGCATGATCTCTTCAACCGGAACAAGGTATTTTTTCGAAATCCCGTACAAGGTATCCCCTTTTTCGACCACATGGGTAAACACCTCGTACTGTTTGGGCCTGCGCACGGTTTCCAAGCCATTTTCGACCACTTCGGCATCGAAACGTTCCAGGTCGAAACGTTCGATCAAGGCGATCAATTTTTGGGGATATTTCTTATCGGTGGCATAACCGGCCTTTTTCAATCCGTAGGCCCACTTTTTATAATCATCGCGTCGGTAGTTGAATAGAAAACGATATCGCGATCGGGAAGCCAAGAAAATGCTATGGTCGCGAAACGAGAACATGGGGTGGTTGTACTTTCGGAAACACTCCCCCTTGGCGTCGTCATCGTGAAAATCATAATCCCCTTGCCAACCGGTATGGCATTTGATACCGAAATGGTTGTTCGTTTTCTGGGTAAGTTCGCCTCGACCGGACCCACTTTCCAATATGCCTTGGGCCAGGGTGATGCTCGCCGGAATGCCGAAAGCACGCATTTCGTATTGGGCGATTTTCGAAAATTCACTGATGTACTCTTGGGTATTCGCAATGGGAAAGCGCTTGAAAAAGCCAGGATCTTCGGGGAGTGGGTACAACTTCGATTGATCGAACTTGGCCCCTTTCAACCCTGAATTCGGGTTATAGACCCCTTTATTCCGCTCCACGGTCTGTACATTGCGGTTGTTCCTTGCCCGCTTCTTGGTACCGCAGCCGGTCAACAAAATCAGTACGGCCCCTCCTATCAACAATCGTCGCATCATCATTCGAGTAATGGTAAATTCTTTTGCTTCAAAACCGAGTTCATTCCGGCAATGCCTTGAAGGCCACCGGTATGGATGGCCAAAATTCGGGAGCTGCTGCTAAAAAGCCCTTTTTCGATACTATCGATCAAGCCGAATAACAGCTTACCGGTATACACCGGATCTAAAGGAATGCCCGTGGTCGCCTTGAAGGTATTGATAAAATGGACCAGCTCTTCCGTGACCTTGGCATACCCCCCGAAATGGTATCCTTCAATGAGTTCCCAATTCGATTTGCTTGCGAATTTACGAATGGATTCGCTTAAAAAACCACCTTTTAAGACCGAAAAACCCAAAACCCGTTGTCCGGGCCAGGCGGCATTGCTCAATCCGGCCAAGGTACCCCCGGTACCTACAGCCGTGGCTATACAATCAAAATCGGCATCGGCAGCGCCCAAAATTTCCGAACATCCCTGCACTGCCAAGGAGTTGGACCCTCCTTCGGGCAGCAGGTAACATGTTCCGAACCGCTGTTCCAGAAGCTTATGAAAATCGGCCTGGTCTTTTTCCCGATAGGTTTGGCGGTCTACAAAATAAAAGCGCATCCCTTGGGCTTCGGCCAGTGTTAAGGTCGGGTTTAGTTCCTGCGTATGGGCCAGCTCGGCCCCTCGAATGACCCCGATGGTCTTGAGGCCTGCGGCTGCTCCGGCACAGGCCGTCGCTGCGATATGGTTCGAATACGCACCTCCAAAAGTCAATAGTGTCGTATGACCTTGCGCAATAGCGGCCTCGAGGTTGTATTTCAGCTTGCGGTATTTGTTGCCGGAGACCAATGGGTGGATTCGATCTTCCCGCTTTATGAAAAGTCGCACCCCATGTTTCGCCAACACCGGCAGGTCGACTTCCTGATTGGTCGATTCCCCGACCATCAGGCCCTGAACAAGTAGTTTAAAAACGAATAGGGTTTCCGGTCCTTTGGATAGTCGAAATCACGTTCGTTCGCATAGGCTTCACGTTCAAAGGATATGTTCTGATACGCCCGATAGGAATCAAGGTACCACAGGGTGCGAAGCGACCATTCGGCAAAATACCAGAGGTAAAACGGTAGGATCAAGAGTTCGAGCTGTTGTTTTAGGTGGATGCGCTCATGGTTGATGAGCACGGCATCTTCCTTATGCACATCTTCGCGGACAATGATGAAGGGCCAAAGTGTGAGACCGACATAATTCTTTCGGAAAAAGTGTTTAAATACAACAATCATATAGGTGTTCTTTGAGCGAACATTGTTGACCGTGGGGCACCACAAAGATACCCGATTCGGACTATACAAACGATGGGTTCGGAATTTTCTTATCCCCAAACGATGAACAACACGACAATTCGTTGTACGCCCATGAATTCCGTAATTTTGTGAAAGGAAACGAAACGGCATGAAAAAAATCATCCCCATTGAAGAAGGGGATTTTTACCTTTCCCCGGAGGGCTATCGCGTCTTTACCGAGCAGTTCCATCTAAAGCGTGGCTACTGCTGCGAAAGTGGATGCAGGCATTGCCCTTACGGCTATGATTCCAAAACGAATTCGAAGCCATCGCCCTAAACATTTTCGGCACAATCTTTGATGCTTAAAAATGAGCGTTCGAGCTGCTGTTTAACTCAAAAATCGTTGTTATGAAAAATTTCCGAATCCTTCTTTCCGTCTTCGCGATGTTGTTGTTTTTAAGTTCCTGTGTTTCCGTAAGGGTCATTGCCGACTACGATAAGGAAGCCAACTTCAATTCGTACAAGACCTATGCTTTTTACAAAACCGGCATCGATAAGGCCCAAATATCGGATTTGGACAAAAAACGGATCCTCAATGCCATTGACGCGGAAATGGCGTCACGCGGGTTCACCAAGTCACAAAATCCCGATTTGTTGGTCAGCATTTTCACCAAGGAACGCGAACAGGTCGACGTCTACAACAACAATTTCGGTTTCGGCTGGGGTTGGGGCTGGGGCTGGGGCTTCTATAACCCTTGGGTCTGGGGACCTGGTTGGGGCTGGGGAGGTAATAATGTGAGCACCCGCACCGAAGGTTCGCTATACATCGATTTGATCGATAACCGCAACAAGGAATTGGTCTGGCAAGGCCGAGGGGCCGGCACGTTGAACAATACCGGCAATATCGAGAAAAAGGAACAGCGCATCAAGGAATTCGTTTCCCAGATTTTGAAGGCCTACCCGCCCGAACAGACGGTCGCTTCGAACTAAGATCCTATCCAAGAGCGAACGAAGAACCTGCAGTAACAAGTTGAGTGTTTATTGTGGTGGAAACGTGAAACAGGTTCTTCGTTTTTTTAAACTGGATATCTTTATATCAAGACCTTTTCACAATAGTGGAAAGGTCTTCTTGTTTTTCACCTCATTGAGTACGAAGGCACTTTTTACCGCACCGATATTGGGCAAGGACGCAATTTGGCTTTTCGCGAAATGGTAATAGGCATCCAAATCCTTGACGATGACCTTGAGTAAGAAATCGAATTCCCCGCCGACCACGAAACACTCGACCACCTCATCAAGCTGTTGCACCCTTTGGAGAAAATCGTCCATAAAATCCCCTTTTTGGGCTTCTAGGGAAACAAAACTAAAGACCGTAATGCTCTGCCCCACCTTATCGGTATCGATAATGGCCACATAATTCTTGATATACCCCTCCTGCTCCAAACGGCGAATGCGTTCATAAACCGGCGTTTTGGTCATTCCTAATTGGGCGGCGATATCCTTGGCCACGGTTTTGGCATCATGCTCCAATATTTTCAATATGGCCCGGTCAATAGCATCCAATCGATTTTCCATAGGTTCCTTTTTGAGAGGTTGAACGGTGTTAAAATTAGTCTTTTTTCCTGTTTTTTATAATTATAAAAGTAAGATTCGCTAATATTTTAATAATCCATGGTTCTATAAGACTAAATATTTATCTTTAATAGCAATGAAGTACCATTTAGCACAAGCCAACATCGCCCGCTTCAAAGCCTCCTTGGACGACCCGACCATGAAGGAGTTCGTCGATTTCCTCGAACCCGTCAATCGCTTTGCAGAGGAAAGCCCGGGTTTTATTTGGCGCTTGAAAGACGATCAAGGGCGAGCGGCCTCCTATCTCGAATCGCCCTTCAAAGACGAAATGATGGCGGTCAACATCAGTGTTTGGGCGGATTTGGATGCGTTGAAAGACTTTGTATACGGCACCGTGCACAGTTACTTCTTGCGGAACAAAAAAAATGGTTCGACCTCAAAGGACCTTCCCTTTTCGTGCTATGGTGGCTGCCCGAGGGGGAGTTGCCGACATTGCAAATGGCCAAAGACAAACTGGAAGCCCTTGAAGCGAACGGTCCTTCACCGGAAGCCTTCGGTATCCGCAAGCTGTTCGACCCGGCCGGTAATCCCACAACCCTATGAAAAACATGCCTTCAGACGCCTATGAAAGTAACCCGGTGCTTGACAAACTGCCGCAGCACCTGAGGCAATACATCAAACCCCAGCATTACGAAGCCTATTCGGCCATCGACCAAGCGGTTTGGCGTTATGTAATGCGCAAAAATGTCGATTACCTCAGCAAAGTGGCCCACAGTTCGTATCTCGAAGGCCTTGAAAAAACGGGTATTTCCATCGATGGGATTCCCAATATGTACGGCATGAACCGGATTTTACAGGAAATCGGTTGGGCCGCCGTGGCCGTCGATGGCTTTATTCCGCCTTCGGCTTTCATGGAATTCCAAGCATACAACGTCTTGGTCATCGCTTCCGATATCCGACAGTTGGAGAACATTGAATATACCCCCGCCCCAGACATCATCCATGAAGGGGCCGGTCATGCCCCGATCATCGCCAATCCGGAGTA
This sequence comes from Flavobacteriaceae bacterium, assembly GCA_013214065.1. Classification (GTDB taxonomy): domain Bacteria; phylum Bacteroidota; class Bacteroidia; order Flavobacteriales; family Flavobacteriaceae; genus Flagellimonas_B; species Flagellimonas_B algarum. The sequence continues at coordinate 18,756 of JABSPK010000002.1, read as the reverse complement.
TGCGGAATACCTGCGACGTTTCGGCGAGATCGGATGCAAAGCCATCAGCAGTGCCAAAGACTATGAACTCTACGATGCCGTACGCCACCTTTCGATCATCAAGGAAGCCGAGGGCACACCGGAAGCCGATATACAAGCTGCTGAAGCCCGTATCGAATTCTTACAGGAAAATATGGGCGAACCTAGTGAAATGGCCTTGATCCGAAACCTGCATTGGTGGACGGTCGAATACGGCCTTATCGGGGATGTCGACCACCCAAAGATCTATGGTGCAGGATTGCTCTCGTCAATCGGTGAAAGTAGTTGGTGCATGACCGATGCGGTCAAAAAACTCCCTTATTCATTGGAAGCGGCCAACACCTCCTTCGACATCACCAAACCCCAGCCCCAGCTGTTCGTGACGCCCGATTTTGCCCATTTGAGCCAAGTCTTGGAAGACTTCGCCAATACCATGGCCCTGCGCACCGGCGGATTGAAAGGGGCCAAAAAACTGGTGCACTCCAAAGCCCTTGGCACTTTGGAACTGAGTACCGGAATCCAGATATCCGGGGTATTGAACCACATTATCGAACATGAAGGCGCACCGGTATACTTACGTACCATCGGTCCGACGGCGCTTTCCTATCGGGAAAAGGAACTGGTCGGTCATGGCACCGAAAACCATCCGGATGGCTTCGGCTGCCCTATCGGCAACCTTAAGGGGATCAATCTCCCGATTGTGGACATGAGTCCCCGCGACCTAAAAGCCTATGACATCTTCGAGGGGAAACGGGTTACCTTGGAGTTCGAAGGCGGGGTCATCGTCAGCGGAAAAATCGTAACCGGTACGCGCAACCTGATGGGCAAGATCATCCTGATCACCTTTGAGGATTGCACGGTAACCCATGACGACAGCGTACTCTTTTTACCCGAATGGGGTCTTTACCATATGGCCGTGGGGTGTAGCATTACTTCGGCCTACAACGGGCCAGCTGACTTGAAAAGCTTCGATTTGATATCGCATGAGCTATCCGATTCTACCATTAAGGCCGATAAAGATGCGGAACGCCTCCAATTGGAAACCTTCTATCAACACGTTCGTGCTTATCGAACCGGTGAAAACACTACCACGTCAAGAGGACGTTTGTTCGAAGCGGTCAAAGAGCGGTTTCCTATGGATTGGCTCTTACCGGTCGAACTATACGAACTGGCAAAACGAGGCAAACGCGACGCCCTGGCAAAAACCATTATCGACCATCTGGACACGATCAAACAAGAGCGCCCCGAAGTGGGTCACTTGATCGATGACGGCATCGCCTTGGTGGATCAGGCTATGGTCGAGGCATAAGCAGTTCGCGGTTCGTTTCGGAATCGAGCAGTGTGGGTATGGCAGCTTCCCGAATCGGGTAATAGGCCACTTCGATTTTCTGACCGTTTCTCAGTATACCCAGTTCGACCTCTTTCGAAGCATCACCATACCAAATACTGCGTGAGAACAGCCGGTCTCCGGCCCGAACGCCTGCTTTCTCCGCTCGGCTTCCTGCCACGACCGAAAGCACACGATCTTCCTCAGGGGAGAGTTGGACCCCTAGTTCGTATAAGGTACTCTTGGGTTCGAATTGCAATCCCAATTCCGAATAGATTTCGACCAACGGGTAATCCTTTCCTTTTAGAATGTGTGTTTCAAAAAAACGTTCGAATCCTTCGGACATGTAACGGGAGGCCACATCCAAAAAATAGGTATGTGAGAGTTTTTGGCCCGAATTGACGGCATCGGCCAGGATATCACGCATCATATCATCCAGGCTCTTCGCCCCCAAACTGCGTTTTCGTATGGTCTGATCCATATAAAATGCGAAAAGGGTACCGCGATAGTAGGCCAATTTGCCATAGTCGCGATTGCTCCAAAAATTGGCGTAGTTGATTTCCGAATTGGGGGCATTGCGCACCGAAGACGAAAACAGGTTCCGAACCGTGGCGTTCATCTGTTCGATATAGTAGGAAGCATCCAACCCATTGATGCGGTGCAAAGCGATATTCTTGTGGGTATAGTAGTCGGTAAAACCCTCGCTGAACCAATACTGGGCTTCCTCGCTCTCATTTTCAATGGTATGGCCGATCCAATTGTGCATCAATTCATGGTTGAAGAGGTAGACCATTTGTTGCAAATCGGTATAGCTGTTGTTCGAGACCGAAGTGGCGAAGGAGTTCGTCAAACCCGTACCTTGAAAACTACTCCCCATTTCTTGATGAAAGGGCTGCATGGTGACCGTAAAATAGGTTTGGCTGTGGTCGTCCCAAAAATTCCGCTGGCAACGCAAGGTCGTAGCCAAGACCTCCATCACCTCGGTTTCCTTAAAAGGGACCCATTGGCCACGGGTCGCCAAACTGATGGCGTTTCCTTGAATGGTGTCGCGATGCACCCTAAAATCACCACCGACGAAAATGGCGCTCCCAAAACGCTTTTTCGAAATCTTGACTTCTTGCCGTCGCTCTTGACTGCCAAAACTATTGTGGATGATGAAATCATCTTCAAAACCTTCCCATTGCAATGCGAGTTCTAGGGTATCATTTGCATGCGACGGCACCATGAACAGGTTGTGGGAGAATACATGGAAGTATTCGGGTTGCACGATCGGTCGGTATACTTTTTCAGTGGTAATTTCGGCTACGAAATCTTGTTGGATAACATATTCGAATTGCAATCGTTCGAGATTGCGATCGTGTTTTAAAACGATCCACCCGCTGTCTTTGTTCTTTTCGATGACCGCCTCCCCTTCGGTCATGCCCACCCGATGGAGCACGTTGAAAAGATCCGACTCGCCCCATGCATCATTCGGATACTGCAAGACGGTGGTCCCTGAACTATCAGCGTCGAATTGCATGGCGACATGCAATGCGGGAACACTATCGATGACTATCGGTCGGATGACGTAGTCGACATCCGTCCTTTTTTTGGAGGTGCAAGCGACCAAGGCCATGCCAAGGCCGATAAGGGTCAATGTTTTTTTCATGATTGATGGTTGTTTCAACCAAAAGACGAGCCCCTAACGAAAATGTTGCAAAATCAATCCAAAAATTGCTGTAGGCCTTCCAAGTCGCTTAGAGGCTCTTCTTGGTATTGGAGGGTCCAGCCCATGCTTTGGGTCAAGATCAAGAGTTGGTGCAATTCGGTAATCAAGCGGGTTTCGGCATTCGAAAGCAAGCCTGAAGCTTCGATTTTTTCATGCAAGCTTTGTTTGACCCGACGTTTGATCGTGTTGTAATCTTCGGCGCCAAAGGGGTTGAAGTAGTCGGCACTGATATCGTAGTATTCAAAATCAGGGTCGATAATGACTTCGGGTTGGGGAATATGTTGGAGCACTACGGTGCGGTTCGTGCTGTCTATGGTGAACGCCAACTGCTCCAAATCATAGGCGATCCGCACCTCGGCATTGACGACGACCAAGGCTTTTTTGTCAGCGGTCAATAGAGACCCGAACAATTCGCGCGAATCGGCATAATTGTATACCTCGGCAAAATGGCCTTCGGTCACGATCAATTTCGAGACCTGCTGCAGCTGCCGTTGGATCAAAGCGGACTGTTCTCGCAACACGCCCTTTTCACTCTGGGAATCGGCGCATGACTTGTAGATCAAGACCGAGGCCAGGGCGATCAGTGCGCCTGCAAGGAATTTTTTCATCTTATTTCAAATAATCCTTGACCTGGACTAAGGCTTCAGGTATTCCAGCTGGATTTTTACCCCCGGCCGTTGCGAAGAAGGGTTGCCCCCCACCACCCCCTTGGATGTGCTTGCCCAATTCACGGACGATGGTACCTGCATTCAGGTTGCGTTCGAAGGCCAGTTCTTTAGAGATGTAACACGATAAGATCGCCTTACCGTTCTTTTCGGATGCCAATAACAAGAAGAGGTTCGGTTTGAGTTTTCCCATATCGAAACTAAGGTCTTTAATGCCTCCGGCATCAAGATCGACTTTCTTGGCAAGGAATTGGATACCGTTGACCTCAGTCAACTCATCCATCAGTTCGTTTTTAAGCCCTTTGGCCTTATCGCGCAACAAGGCCTCGACCTGTTTCTTTAACTGACTGTTTTCCTCTTGCAGTTGGGCTACGGCCTTGACCGGGTCCTGGGCCTTGTTCAACAGGTCCTTGATTTCGAAAAGCAGTCGGTTGTTCTTGAAGTAGAAGCTTTTGACCGCATCCGAGGTAATGGCTTCGATACGGCGTATGCCAGCGGCAACCGCCCCTTCCGAAGTGATCTTGAAATGCCAGATATCACCGGTATTCTTGACATGGGTACCCCCGCATAGTTCGATGGATTTTCCGAAACGGACGGTGCGTACGGTATCGCCGTACTTTTCCCCGAACAGGGCCATCGCCCCATCGGCCATGGCTTCTTTGATCGGTACGTTCCGTCCTTCTTCAAAAGGCAACTGACCTTCAATACGTGCGTTCACGAAATTTTCGACCTCCCGAAGTTCATCGACGGTCATTTTAGCAAAGTGCGAAAAATCGAAGCGCAAGTATTTCGAATGGACTGCCGAACCCTTCTGTTCGACATGCTCGCCTAAAATCTCCCGTAAAGCCTGGTGCAACAAATGGGTCGCCGTATGGTTACTGGCCGTACGCTGGCGTTGCTTGTGATCCACCACTGCTTTGAAAGCACCCTTCACATCCTTGGGGAGGTTTTCGGCATAGTGAACGATCTCATTGTTCTCCCGTTTGGTATCGAGTACGTAGATCACGTCACCGTTGGCGGCCTCCAGATACCCCTTATCACCTACTTGACCCCCACCCTCGGCATAAAACGGGGTAAGGTTGAAGACGAATTGATAGCGATCGCCCTCTTTTTTGCTGGTAATTTTTCGGTATTTGACCAAGTGTACTTCAGCTTCCAATTGGTCATAACCTACGAATTCCTGGGTAGCATCGTCCAACAAAACGGTCCAATCCTCCTTGGCCACTTCCGAAGCGGAACGGGAACGGTCCTTTTGGGCCTGTAGCGCCTTTTCGAATCCGGCAACGTCCAATTCATAGCCTTTTTCCTCTAGGATCAGGCTGGTCAAATCGATTGGGAACCCAAACGTATCGTAGAGTTCAAAGGCCTTTTCACCGGCTATGGTCTTTCCTTGGGCCGATTTGATGACCGAATCCAACAAGACCAAGCCTTGTTCCAAAGTGCTCAAGAAAGAGCTTTCTTCTTCCTTGATGACATTTTCGATCAATTGGTATTGTTCACGTAGTTCAGGGAAAGCCTTGCCCATACGCTCGGCCAATACTTTGACCAAACGATAAATAAACGGCTTGTTGGTATTCAAAAAAGTGAAGCCGTAGCGAACGGCTCGACGTAAGATCCTTCGAATGACGTAACCAGCCCCGTTGTTACTAGGCAATTGGCCATCGGCTATGGCAAAGGCCACGGCCCGAACATGGTCGGCGATAACCCGAATGGCGATGTCCTTCTCTTCGCTGCGTCCGTACGTTTGTCGGGTGATGGTCTCGATTTCCCGGATCAAGGGAGTGAAGATATCGGTTTCGTAGTTCGATTGGACCCCTTGCAATACCATACACAGGCGTTCGAAGCCCATACCGGTATCGACGTGTTTTTCAGGCAAAGGTTCCAAGCTCCCGTTAGCCTTGCGATTGTATTGCATAAAGACCAGGTTCCAGATCTCAATGACCAACGGATGATCTTTGTTCACCAAGGTGGCCCCGGGTACTTTCGCTTTTTCTTCGTCTGGACGGATATCGACATGGATTTCCGAACAAGGACCGCAGGGGCCCTGATCGCCCATTTCCCAGAAATTATCTTTTTTGTTGCCCATGATGATCCGATCTTCAGGCACGATGGCCTTCCAAAGATCAAAAGCCTCTTGGTCCATATCGAGGTTATCGGCATCGTCGCTACCTTCGAACACCGAAACATATAGGCTGTCCTTATCGATCTTGTAAACTTTCGTCAAGAGCTCCCAGGCCCAGGCAATGGCCTCTTGCTTGAAGTAATCACCGAAACTCCAATTGCCCAGCATTTCGAACATGGTGTGGTGGTAGGTATCCTTACCTACTTCTTCAAGGTCATTGTGTTTGCCACTGACCCGTAGGCATTTCTGGGTGTCGGTCACCCGCTTGGTGGTCGCTTGGGTATTCCCCAAAAAAAACTCCTTGAATTGGTTCATTCCTGCATTGGTGAACATCAAGGTGGGATCGTCCTTGATGACCATGGGGGCCGAGGCTACGATCTTGTGCGCTTTGGATTCGAAAAAGTTTAAGAACTGTTCTCTAACCTTTTGGGACGTCATTACGGGAGTTAAGCTTTAATTAATTTTAACACGGTCAACAAAACAATTTTTATATTTGTTTGTTACCTAAACACGAATGACCAAAAATAGGACAATTTCAATTCATGTCTAAAGTAAAATACTATTACGATCCGGATACCTTATCGTATCGCAAGATTGAACCAAAAAAATCCCGGAAATATCGTAATATCTTCCTTTTTGTTCTCGGTGCGGCACTGTTCGGTTTCGCTACGCTACTGTTCTTGATGAACACCAATTTGGTCAATACCCCCCAAGAATTATCCTTAAAGCGCGAAGTGCAGAACTATGAGCTGCAATTCGATATCCTGAACCGCAAGATGCAGCAAATGGAGCAGGTCTTGGGCAATATCGAAGAACGCGACAACAATTTGTATCGCCTGTATTTCGAAGCCAATCCGATCCCTGAAGAACAACGTCGGGCCGGTTTCGGTGGGGTCAATCGTTACAAATCACTGGAAGGCTTCAATAATTCGGAAATCATCATCGATGCCAGCAAGCGCTTGGACATCATCCAAAAGCAAATGGTGATCCAATCGAAGTCGTTGGACGAAATCGCCAAATTGGCCGAAGAAAAAGAAAAACTACTGGCGGCCATTCCCGCCATCCAACCCGTCAGTAATGAAGACCTGACCCGTATGGCCTCAGGATATGGCTGGCGCACTGACCCTTTCACCAAAGCCCGAAAGATGCACCATGGCATGGATTTTACAGCGCCACGGGGCACGCCGATTTACGCTTCGGGCAACGGTAAGATCATTCGCGCCGACAACCGTTCCTCCGGTTTCGGCAAACACATCCGCATCGACCACGGCTATGGTTACATGACTATTTATGCGCACTTGAGCAAATACAATGTCACCGTCGGCCAAAAAGTCAAGCGCGGTGATTTGATCGGATTTGTCGGAAATACGGGGCGTTCGCAAGCACCCCACCTGCACTATGAAGTGTGGAAAGACAAGAAGCGTATCAATCCGATCAACTTCTATTACGGCAGTTTAACAGCCGAAGAATTCGAGAACATGTTGAAATACGCTACCCAAGAGAACCAATCGCTCGATTAATGCATGTAGACCTTCCTGAAAAGCGGTATTACGGAATCGGCGAAGTTGCCAAGGCCTTTGGGGTCAATACCTCGTTGATCCGATTTTGGGAGAAGGAATTCGATGTGCTCCAACCCAAGAAAAACGCCAAGGGCAACCGGAAGTTCACACCCCAAGACATCAAAAACCTGCAGTTGATCTATCATTTGGTCAAAGAGCGTGGGTTTACCTTAGAAGGCGCCAAAACCTATTTGAAGGAGGAAAAACACAAGACCCTTTCGAATTTCGAGGTCATCAAAAAATTGCAAAAGGTCAGGGCCGAGCTTTTGAAGATCAAAGATCAGTTGTAAAATCCCCAGTATATTTTCTTGGTTATCGAAGTGTAACAAAAAGCCGGTTTTTGTAACCTATAAGCAAGGACACATAAACACTAAAATCCATACATATGAAAAAACTGATCCCCGTTATCGTCATTATCGGACTTGCCGTTGTCTTAGGGCTATGGTATGTGCGCACCAATAACACCTTGGTCGATATGAAAGGGCTGGCCACCAAACAATGGGCCAATGTCGAAAGTTCGTACCAAAGGCGGAGCGATCTTATTGGCAACCTGGTCAAAACGGTGCAAGGAGCGGCCGATTTCGAGCGCGGCACGTTGAAAGACGTGATCGAAGCCCGGGCCAAGGCGACCGCAACGACCATAGACCCCAACAACCTGAATGCCGAAAGCATCGCACAGTTCCAACAGGCCCAAACAGGGCTTTCTTCAGCGCTTTCACGGCTTTTGGTCACGGTAGAACGGTATCCTGACCTCAAGGCCAACCAAAACTTCCTGGAGCTTCAATCGCAATTGGAGGGTACCGAAAACCGGATCAATGTAGAGCGTAATCGATTCAATGATCTCGCCGGGGAATACAATATCAAAATCGAAAAAATACCGACCAATATCATCGCCAATCTGGCCGGTTTCGATGCATTGTCCCTGTTTAGCTCGAATCCTGGGGCGGAGAATGCCCCCGACGTCGACTTCAATTTCGATTGATATGGACCAGGTCGAGGCCTTTCTAACCCAAGCTGAGGAACAAGAAATCATCGAGGCGATTTTACAGGCCGAGCGGGCTACATCGGGCGAAATTCGTGTCCACATAGAAGCACACAGTGACATCGATCATTTCAGTAGGGCCCAGCAGCTTTTCCATTTTCTGAAAATGGACAATACCAAAGATGCCAACGGGGTCTTGCTCTATGTGGCGGTGACCGATAAAAAATTCGTCATCTATGGGGATTCAGGTATCGATCGGGCCGTTCCGAAGGATTTTTGGGAAGCGACCAAGAATACCATCGCCGAATATTTTAAAAGGGGCGCCTTCAAGGAAGGTATCGTAGCCGGAATATTGAAGGCCGGACAGGAATTGAAAGCACATTTCCCCTGGAATCCTAATGACACCAATGAGTTGAGCAATGAAATTTCAAAAGGCTAGTCTATACCTATGCATGCTGATTTCCTTTTGGGGTTGGGGACAATTCGAAATTCCCGATAAGCCCGAAAGGCAGACCAGTGTTTACGACTATGTCGCTTTGCTGAACGCATCCGAAAAAGTACAGCTCGAGCGGAAACTGATCCGTTATAGTGACAGCACATCGACCCAGATCGTTGTGGCCATCATCGGGTCTACCGAAGGGGAGAACATCAATTTCCTAGGGGCCGAATGGGGACAGAAATGGGGCATCGGACAAGCTGGAAAAGACAATGGAATCCTCCTCCTTTTGGCCAAGGATGACCGCCGTATCGCCATCAATACGGGCTATGGTGTCGAAGAATTCCTTACCGATTTCCAGAGCAAACGCATCATAGACCGTGTCATCATTCCCGAATTCAAAAAAGGGGAGTATTACCGAGGGCTCGACAAGGGGGCCGAGGCGATTTTCAAGACGCTGACCGGGCAATTCGACGAAGAGCGTGATCTCAGTGATTCAGAAGGCTTCCCCTTATGGGCACTACTTCCCTTTCTGATGTTTATCATTTTCATTATCATCCTGTCGAGCAGGCGAAATAAAGGGGGTCGCAACAATCGGGGCGGCCGCGGCGGCAAGGGCATGGATATTTGGGATATGATCATCCTCAGCAATATGGGCCGAGGGGGCTATCGCAGTGGATCTTCAGGCGGTGGTTTCGGAGGTGGTGGATTTGGAAGCGGCGGGTTCGGTGGTGGATTCGGGGGTGGCGGATTCGGCGGCGGCGGCGCTTCGGGAGGCTGGTAATTTTTTTATCAGTACAAAGCAACCCCAACACTAATAAGCCATCTTCCTGGCAAACGACCCCATAAAAAACAAACTTTTCCTTTTGGCTTTTGTCGTATTGGCTTTTTCCTGTGATGAAGACGCTATCGACTGCAGCACCGTACTTTGCGAAGGGCCACCGACCTTGGTATTCGAAGTCTTACAGAACGGCACCAATGTATTCGAAGCCGAAGTACTCGACGCATCGGATGTTAGCATTACAGGCAATGCCCCCGGGAACATCAGCTTTCAAGTTGCGGAAGGATTCTTCAATGGCGGTGATACGCAGTTACTATCGTTGCAGACTTCGGCCTGGGAGGCGACCAGCTATGCTTTTGAAGTGGCGTTCGGAACCCTTGGGTCGGTAAACCTGGAGGTCGATATCGAACTTTCATCAAACGATGGTTGTTGTGGCGGCATCCCCTTTGTTGCGGCGATGCGCTTAGATGGGGCGGCTCTTCCGAACCCCAATACCGTACTTACAGTCAACCTCGATTAAGAGGCACCTATTTTTTACGCATGAAAATGCTCATCGGTACCCCGGTGAAGTCGAACTTCTCGCGGATCTTGTTTTCCAAAAAGCGCTTGTAGGGATCACGCACGTATTGCGGAAGATTGCAGAAAAACGCGAATTGCGGGTAAGGCGTAGGCAACTGGGTACAGAACTTGATCTTTACGTATTTGCCCTTGTAGGCCGGTGGTGGCGTTTTTTCAATGATCGGTAACAACACGTCATTAAGCTCTCGGGTCTTCACTTTCTTAGAGCGGTTTTTGTATACATCGACAGCGGTCTCAATGGCTTTGAAAATTCGTTGTTTGTTCAAGACCGAAACGAATATGATGGGCACGTCGACAAAGGGTTCTATCGCTTTTTTGATTTTTTGGGTATAATCGCGTACCGAATTCGTTTCCTTTTCGACCAAGTCCCATTTATTGACCAAGATGACAATCCCCTTATTGTTGCGTTGGGCCAGCCAAAAGATATTCTGTACCTGGCCGTCAAAGCCTCGGGTGGCATCGAACAACAGCAAACAAACATCGGCATGTTCAATGGCCCGAACGGAACGCATGACCGAGTAGAACTCCAAATCTTCCTTGACCTTGGCCTTGCGTCGGATACCCGCCGTATCGACTAAATTGAACTCAAAACCGAAACGATTGTATTTGGTATCGATACTATCACGGGTGGTGCCCGCAATATCGGTTACGATGTACCGGTCTTCGCCGATCAGGGCGTTGATGAAGGATGACTTTCCGGCATTGGGGCGACCGACGACCGCAAAACGGGGCAGGTCACTTTCTTCGTCAACGGTTTCGGGAAGCACTTCGACCAAGGCATCGAGCAACTCACCCGTGCCACTGCCGTTGATACTCGACAAGGTATAGTAGTCACCCAAACCCAAGCCATAGAATTCCACTGCATCGGCTGCCCGTTGGGCATTATCCACCTTGTTGATCGCTAAAAAAATAGGCTTATCGACCCGACGCAAAAGCTTGGCCACATCCTCATCCATGCCGGTAACCCCAGACTCTACGTCGACCATAAAAATGATGGCATCGGCCTCATCGATGGCGAGTTCAACCTGTTTGTCGATCTCTTGCTCGAAAACATCATCGCTACCGACCACGTAGCCCCCGGTATCGATTAAGGAGAATTCCCTACCGTTCCAGTCGCTCTTCCCATAATGCCGGTCGCGGGTCACCCCGCTCACTGCATCGACAATGGCTTCACGCCTTTGGATCAATCGATTGAAAAAAGTTGATTTGCCGACATTCGGTCTTCCTACAATGGCTACGATAGCTCCCATACCTAAAAATAGGGCACAAAGGTACGGTATTCAGCAGATTACGCAATCACAAGGTCTTCGAAGTCTTCATAGGGGATGCTAACCCTGGTATCCGAACCGTTTTAATTGGTTCGTATTGTTCCGCCAGTTCTTGTTCACCTTGACGTACAGTTCGATATGGACCTGTTTGCCGAAGAATTTTTCAAGGTCTTTCCGGGCGCCTACACCGACCTTTTTCAAGGCCGCCCCTTTATGACCGATAATGATACCTTTTTGGGTATCGCGTTCGACCATGATCACCGAGCGGATGCGGATGATGTCGTCATCTTCCAAGAATTCCTCGGTCTCGACCTCAACGGCATAGGGGATTTCCTTTTTATAGTTCAGGAGGATCTTCTCGCGGATGCTTTCATTGACGAAAAAGCGTTCGGGCTTGTCGGTAAATTGGTCCTTGGGGAAATAAGCCGGGCCCTCGGGAAGCAATTCGACGATCCGATGGAATACTTCCTTGACGTTAAAATTCTCAAGGGCGGATATCGGGTACAGCTCCGCATTGGGAAGCTGTTCTTTCCAAAACTGCATCTGGGCTTCCAAAAATTCCTGTTCAGAGGTATCGATCTTGTTGAGTAACAGCAATACGGGGATCGTACTGTTGCGGATCTTGTTGAAAAAGTTATCGTCCTTCAAGGCTTTTTCCCCGATTTCGACCATGTAAATCAGGATATCGGCATCTTCGAAGGCCGATTTCACGAAATCCATCATCGATTGCTGCAGCTCATAGGCCGGTTTGATGATTCCCGGGGTATCGGAAAAAATCACTTGGAAATCATCCCCATTGACGATTCCAAAAATACGGTGCCGTGTGGTCTGCGCCTTAGAGGTGATGATCGAAAGTTTCTCGCCCACGAAGGCGTTCATTAAGGTCGATTTGCCCACATTGGGGTTTCCGATGATATTGACAAAACCCGATTTATGCATGGCCATCCTTCAGTTTTTTAAAGTATTTCTTGGCTTCCCGATTGACTTTTGGGGCCAACAACAATACTGCGATCATGTTCGGAATGACCATCAGGGCATACGAAAGATCGATCAAGTTCTTGACCAATTCCAGCGACGCCACAGCGGCAAAAACGATCATGATCACGAAGTAAACATTATAAAGCTTCCCGATTTTGGCGTTGGTCAAGAACGACAGACTTTTTACACCGTAATACGAATAAGTGAACAGGGTCGATAGTGCGAAGGCCGACACGATGACCATCAGCAGTACACCGCCCCAGCTTCCTAATGAAGTATTGAAGGCGTTCAGGGTCATGACGATCCCGCTTCCTTCTTCCAAATAAGCCCCACTCAATATCAACACAATGGCCGTAAACGTACAGACCAAGATGGTATCGATAAACGGGCCGAGCATGGCGACCAACCCTTCACGAATGGGTTCCTCGTTTTTCGACTGGCCATGGTACATGGGTGCAGACCCCAGACCGGCCTCGTTCGAGAACATCGCACGGCGCACCCCGATAATCACCAGCCCCCAAAAGCCCCCTGTGACAACGGTCTTGAAATTCCACGCCTCGGTTATGATCAATTGCAAAGAAGGCAGCACTTTAGACGCATTGGCGATCATCACCAAAATGACCGCGACCAAATACACCATCACCATAAAGGGCACAATGGTGGTCGCCACTTTGGCAATTTTGGTCAAGCCCCCGAAGATGACGAAAGACGAAATGATGGCCAGCAAGGCCCCAATAAGCAATTTCCAATTGAAAAGTGGGTCTTCAGCACTGCCGCCCAGGGCAAACAGGCTGTCTTCAGGCTGTACGACACTCATAAAGGTTTCGGTGAACTGATTGGCCGTAAAGACCCCCAAAAACCCGAAGAGGCCGGCGATACTGAAAAAGATGGCCAAGGGTTTGGCTTTTTTTCCCAATCCTTTGGTAATATAGAACATCGGGCCACCTTGGAGTTTCCCTTCCGAATCCTGCCCCCTATACATGATGGAGAGGCTGCAGGAATAGAATTTGATACACATACCTATCAAGGCGGTCATCCAGATCCAGAACACCACTCCAGGACCTCCATCATGGATGGCAATGGCCACTCCGGAGATATTCCCGAGACCTACGGTAGCCGCTACGGCGGCCGAAAGGGCCTGTAGCGAACTGACGTCCCCTTTGGCATTGGGGTCGTCGTATTTGCCTGCCGTAATGGCGATGGCATGGCCGAAAAACCGGTACGGCAAGAACTTGGAATAGCACACCAGAAACAATCCGCCCCCAATCAGGAGCAGGAACATGGGCCATTCGGTACCTGAAATGGCCTTGATGAGAAAATCGTTGAGTTGCTCCATGCTTCGAAGATATGGATTTCAATTCAAGCCAACACTTGAGGTTGGGTCATTCGCCACGGCTTGGAGAAAAGTCGTTAGGTGGGTGATTTCTGGGCCGGTTTTCAAAACAAGCAGGCCCTAATTTGGAAAAGTGTGGTAAACGGTCGTATATTTGCCGTCCACATCGCGGGGTAGAGCAGTAGGTAGCTCGTCGGGCTCATAACCCGAAGGTCGCTGGTTCGAGTCCAGTCCCCGCTACTAGTAAAATCAAGGGTTCCCAGAAACGGGAGCCCTTCTTGTTTGGTACGGGTACAACATAGGTGCAACACACTTTTTTAACACTATTTAACTCTTATATCCGCTAGCTTTCACGAAAACTACCGAGTCATATAGTCCTGCCAAGTGACCAAAACAAGTTTTTCCTTTCCGTTTACGGTACGCTCTAGAAAACCAAATTCGAAAACAAACTGATAGCGGTCGCCTTTTTTGTTCTCCCAATAATGGGTATGGAACATGGCATCGAACCCTTGTCGTTCCAGCTCTGATTTTCGTATGGTGGTATAGCCTGATTTATTATAATGTTTGAGTACCTTCCGATTGGTCCGTAACTGTTTCTCGACCTTAAGGAAGAAAGCTTCCTCTGTCTGCCGCTTTTCGTATTGATTTGACGATTTGCATTTTAAACTGCAATATTTCTTGTCGGACCTTGCCGTTATTTCACCCCCACAAACAGGACACTTTCTGTTTTCAAACATTTACATACGTATCTTATACGCTTAATATACTGCTTAGAATTATTATTTACATGATATTTATTGCCAAAGAATCGAACCTATGTTCAAGGGCAGGAGTATCACGTTAAAGCATTTACTTATTGGTAGTGAAAAACACATTGGTCTACAATTCAGATCTGATAAGGTCACCCTTGCCCTGGCGCAGAAACTACCCGAAATCAGATGGTCAGAAGCGTTCAGCATGTATCATTTGCCCAATACCAAAGAAAATCTAAATTCCATTTTCAATACTTTTAGGGGTGAGGTCTGGGTCAATGGTAATTATTTTTTCGATTCGGATGCTGAACTCAATGTCGATGCCCCGAAAAATGTAGAATGGTACAGAAAAAGGGACCTGAAAAAATCATTTAAACGATGCCCTACGGAATACCTCGACAAATTGGAACTTAAAAAGTATGCCGATAATACCGTTAAGACCTATGTTCACCAATTTGAATGTTTCATCAACCATTACGACACCATTGAACCCAAGGAAATTACCGAGAACGAGATAAGGGAATATCTCAAAGTGTTGGTTCAAAAAGGCCGTTCGCATTCTTACATCAATCAGGCCGTAAACAGTATCAAATTCTATTATGAGGTCGTTATGGGAATGCCGAATAGGTTCTACTCCATAGAACGGCCAAGAAAACAACAACGGTTGCCCAAGGTCCTCTCCAATAAAGGACTTGATAGCATGCACGAACAATATCAAGCATAGGTGCATTGTATCTCTGCTCTATTCCGGGGGGTTACGAAGGAGTGAACTTTTGAACCTCAAGATTCATGATATCGATGGTAAGAGGATGCTCATTACCGTAAGGGGCGCAAAAGGCAACAAGGATAGGATGACCGTTCTGAGCCCTACCCTACTCGGTGAGCTTAGAACCTACTTTAAGGAATACAGGCCAAAGGAATACCTGTTTGAGGGACCGAAGAACAGACCCTATTCGGCATCAAGTGTTTTAAAACTTATTGTGAACGCTGCCAAAAAGGCTGGTATCTCAAAAAAAGTGACCCCACATATGCTACGTCACAGTTTTGCCACCCATCTTTTAGAGGATGGAACCGATATCAGGCACATTCAACTTCTACTTGGCCACAATTCAACCAAGACAACCGAAATCTATACTCATGTAGCGGAAACCTCATTTAAAGGGGTCAAAGATCTCTTATCTTAGTTCCGTACATAAAAGATATATAGATCATATAATCTATATTCCTACGTTGTGCTTCATTGCAATCAATAAAATAAACAGTTCAAATATTAAACATGGCACCAAAATCAAATTATCCAACAGTGACAAAAGGCATTTTAATACTGTTTTTAGTATTAAAAAGCGGTACTGGAATTGCTCAGTCTAAAGTTGAACAAATCCATGAGCTTTTGAGCACATATGAAGAGTATGACAAATTTAACGGTTCCGTCTTAGTCTCCGATCAGGGTAAGGTTATCTATAAGAATGGATTTGGTTTGGCAAATATGGAATGGAATATTCCAAATCAGCCCAATACGAAACATCGGTTGGGTTCTATTACCAAACAGTTTACAGCAATGCTTATTCTGCAATTAGTGGCGGAAGGGAAATTAGATTTACAAACTCCTATTACTACTTATCTTCCAGATTATCCAAAAGCCAATGGTGATAGTATAACGTGCCATCATTTGCTAGCACATACATCTGGAATACCTAATTACACATCATTTCCCCAGTTTATGGAAGAAATTAGTCGTGATCCATATACTCCGGAAGAGCTTGTTAAAATGTTTGCTGATAAGGAATTGGAATTCAGGCCAGGTGAAAATTTAGTTACAGTAATTCAGGGTATTTTCTTCTTGGCGTTATAATTGAAAAATTGACTGGAAAAAGCTATGAGCAAATGCTTCAAGAAAAAATATTCACCCCATTAGGCATGAAGGATTCGGGTTATGACAATCATGCCGACATTTTAAAAAATAGAGCCACAGGCTACGAAAAACAGGGCAGAGATTACGTGAATTCTGATTATTTGGATATGACTATTCCATATGCCGCAGGGTCTATGTATTCAACTGTTGAAGATTTGTATAAATGGGATCAAGCTTTATATACCACTAAGTTGCTGCCAGAAGAGTATATGAGCATGTATTTCGAACCTCAAATTTCAGCATGGGGCAACACTCATTATGCTTATGGATGGGTGGTTGGTTACACCGAAATAGGAAATTCTACAGATAGTATTTATGCCATAGGACATGGAGGAGGCATTAACGGCTTTAACACTAATATTACTAGAACTACGTCTGATAAATCTTTGGTTGTTCTTTTAACTAATACAAGTGTAGGGCCACTTGGTGGAGCCCCACTTAACGATATAACAAAAGCTATTCTAGCTATAATTCATGGTAAAGGATATGATATGGCAAAACAATCGGTAGCTGACTTGGTATTGGCAATTATTGAAGCTGAAGGCATTGATAAAGGAATAGCGAGATATCACCAGATTAAAGATTCTAAAGATTATAGCTTGAATGAAGCAGAAATGAACGCTATGGGTTATGTTCTATTGCGGTCAGACCGCACGGATGAAGCAAGTAAAATATTTCAGTTGATTGTTGAGGAATTTCCATTATCGTTTAATGCCTATGACAGTTATGGCGAAAGTTTAATGAGGCTAGGAAAAAATGAACTGGCTATTAAAAATTATCGCAAATCGGTAGAGTTAAATCCCAATAACCAAAACGCCATTACCTTTTTAAAAGAACTTGGCGATGACGTAAGCGATTTGGTAAAGGAGGTGTATAATTCCCCCTATCTCTAGGACAGTTTTTCAATAAAAATAAATATGATAATGATGTTGAAAAGAGGGGGTCCGGGGGAGACTGATAAGTCACCGGTTTTGTTGAAAACCCTATTTTCATTTTCTATCACTACGCTGCTTTTTTCTTCTGTTGTTGATAAACCTCGAACGGTCTCTGGCCATCAATTCCCTGATGGCGACGTTCATGGTTGTAATATTCAAAGTATTCCCTGATGCCACGGTAACACTGTAATCCGTCATCGGCGGGAAAAAGGTACACATGTTCATATTTGACGCTGCGCCACAGCCGTTCGATGAAGATGTTGTCGATTGCCCGGCCTTTGCCGTCCATACTGAGCGTTATGCCCTGTCCGGGAGCCGTCACCCATGTATGGAATTCCTTGGCGGTGAACTGGCTTCCCTGGTCGGTATTGAGTATTTCGGGCGCACCATGTTCCATAACGGCGGTTTCCAATGTGCTCCTGCACCATTCGGCCGTCATGGTATTGGTGTAAGTACCCCTTAATTAGCTACAGTAGAGTTTGTACAATTTAATTGATTTTTTGAAATGGAAAAGCTAGCTTTTCCATATTTGGTCAAAAACTCTTTAGGCGTTAAGTTTTGTAGTGCCTCATGGGGTCTTCTTCCATTGTAATGCTCCAACCACTGTTCAGAAAGAACCCTAACCTGGCTCAAGGAATCAAACAAATAAGCATTAAGCACTTCCTGTCGATAGCTCCTGTTGAAACGCTCTACAAGACTGTTCTGAACCGGTTTTCCGGGTTGGATGTATTTAATCTTGATATTGTTTTGGTTACACCAAACTTGGAAGTTGGCTGAGGTAAACTCCGGCCCGTTGTCTACTCGGATTGCCTCCGGCTTACCCCTAACAGCAACCAACTTGTCAAGCTCTCTGACCAGTCGATTGGAACCGATATATAATTCCCCCCAATAATAGGACAGTAAGTTAAGTTGGATTATTAAGCTAAATTTATTGTCAGATGAGCAGAAGAAAGTTTACATCGGAATTCAAGTTCAAGGTCGTTCTGGAGGCCTTATCGGAGCGTTACAGCATCCAGGAGCTGGGTCGCAAGTATGAGATCCACCCTACCCAGATTACCAACTGGAAGTCACAATTTTTAAAGAACGGACAGGCGGTTTTCGATAGGCCCGTCAAAGATGCCAAGAGCGAGGCCGAGGAAAAGGAGGAGCGGATGCTCAAAACGATCGGTCAGCAGAAAATGGAGATTGATTTTTTAAAGAAAGCCTTGTCATGAGGGATAGTGCAAAAGAACGTCGGAAGCACGTTGACAAGGCCTCCAAACTGAGCATTGTACGCCAATGCGAGTTGTTGGACATACACCGTAGCGGGCTCTACTATGCCCCGAAAGGGGAAACCCAGCTCAACTTGGAGCTGATGCGCTTGGTGGATGAGGAACATATGCTCCATCCATGGTTGGGAGT